>CAVZDL010000020.1:0-27590 GCA_963774025.1 uncultured Conexibacteraceae bacterium | reverse complement strand
GCGGAGGTCGAGCTTCGAGAGGATCCGGCCAACATGCGACTTGACCGTCGCCTCCGACAGCACCAGCCGTTGCGCGATCTCGGCGTTGGACAGGCTGCGCGCCACCAGCAGCAGCACCTCGCGCTCGCGCACGGTCAGCTGCTCGAGCCGTTCGTGCTGAGCCCGATCGAGGCGGTCGTCACCGCACTCGTTGCCAGGCGCCGTCAGCCGGTGCGCGTAGGCGTCAAGCAGCCGGCGCGTGACGCTCGGGGCGATCATCGCGTCGCCGCTCGCGACCGCCCGGATCGCGGACAGCAGGTCGGCCGGCTGCGCGTCCTTGAGCAGAAAGCCGCTGGCGCCGGCGCGCAGCGCCGAGTACACGTACTCGTCGAGGTCGAACGTCGTGAGGATGATGATCCGCGTGTCGCTGCCGGAGGCGACGATCCGGCGCGTGGCCTCTACGCCGTCGAGCTCGGGCATGCGTACGTCCATCAGCGCCACGTTCGGCCGCAGCGCCTGCGCTTGGGCGACCGCCTCGAGGCCGTTGGCCGCCTCGCCCGCGACGTGCAGGTCGGGCTGACTCTCGATCACCATCCTGAATGCCATCCGCATCAGCTCCTGGTCGTCGACCAGTAGGACCGACGCGCTCACAGGATCGCCTCGAGCCGACGGGCGACGGGCTGCGTCTCGGTGTGCAGGCGCAGGTGTACACGCCAGCCGCCGTCTTCGGTAGGGCCGAAATCGAGCGCGCCGTCATAGGCGTTGGCGCGCTCGCGCATGCCGCGCAGGCCGCGGCCGTCGAGGCTGCGGCCATCCAGGCCGCAGCCGTCCAGGCCCCGACTCTCCAGACGGCCGCCGGCTGCCGCGTGACCGCTCCATCGGCCGGCTTCAGTGGACCCAGTGCCGCCGGTGTTGGTCACATCCAGGTCGACCTGCCCTCTGGCGCAGCGCAGTTGCAGGTGTGCTGAGGCCGGCCGTGCGGCATGTTTGAGCGTGTTCGTCAACGCCTCCTGTGCGACTCGGAAGACGGCGAGCTGAACACCTGGTGGCAGCTGCTGGGGGTCACCCTCGAGATCGATCGTCACCGGAATGCCCGCGGCGTGCACGCGCGCGATCAAGTCGTCGAGCCGCTCGAGCGTGGGCTGGGGCTCAAGCGGCTGGGGCGCCGAATCGTCGCGCAGCACGCCGAACAGGCCGCGCATCTCGAGCAGCGCCAGGCGCCCGGTCGCAGACAACCGCTCGATCGCGTCCGAGGCCTGCTCGGGGGAGGAATCGAGCGCATAACGGGCGCCATCGGCCAGGGCGATCATCACAGTCAGGTTGTGGGAGACGATGTCGTGCATCTCGCGCGCGATCCGAGCACGCTCAGCGGCGGCGCCAAGCTCGGCCTGCTGGTCGCGCTCACGCTCGAGCCGCGCGGCCTTCTCATGCAGGGATGCGAGCAGCTCGCGGCGCTGGCGGACCATCAACCCGAGCGCCGCGGCCGCGACCGCCAGTCCGCTGACGCCGACCCAGTACTTGAAGACCTGCGTCTCCCAGTGCAGCGCCAGCATGATCGCGCCGGCCTCGGCTACGGTGACGCCCAGTGCGACCGACCTGACATCGCTCTGCAGGCAGACCCAGTAGAGCGCGATCAACACCGCAGCGTCGGCGAGCTGAGGCCCCGAAACGAACCACTGGAGCAACGCGGCGAGGCCGACGCCGGCAAAGCACGCGCGTACGCTGCGGTGGCGCAGCAGTAGCGGCGCGCACAGCGCCGCGCATAGGGCGAGCATCGCCGGTGTAATCCGGCCCTGGACCCCGAGGCCGATCACACTCGTGGCGGCGACTACGACCGCAAGCCCAGCGTCAGTCAGGGCAGCGTGGCGCGCGCTGAAGCGCGCGAGGCGCTCGACCCGTTGATTCAGCGAGGTGAAGAACAGCTCGTCGGAACGGTCCGGCATACGCGGAATCTTCGCGCCCCGCCTCGGCGAACGCTACTCGGCTTCGGGCGCGAGCACCGGATGCGGATGCTGCGGGTGGGCGTGCGGGTGCGGATGCGGGTAAAGGTGCGGGTGGGCCTCCTCCGCGCGCTGCTCGCCACGCTGCACGTCGAGCTTTGTGACCGCCACCCAGGCGACGAGCGCGGCGAAGAGCACGAATGCGATCAGGCTGACGGTGGGGTCGCCGAGGTTCAGGCCGCCGTTGGTCGGCTTGCTGAAGCCGTCGGCGAACGAAGCTCCGAGCGGTCTCGTGACGATGTAGGCGAACCAGAACGAGAGGATCGGGTTCCAGTTGAAGCGCCACCAGCCGACGGCCGGAACCGCGAACACGACCGCGAATAGGATCGCCGAGGGCCAGAAACCCAGGTTGAGCTGATATGCCGTCAGGTCGCCTGCGGCTGTGCCGAGCGCGAATGTGGCAAGCACGGCCGCCCAGTAGAACTTCTCGCGCCGCCTGGTGTCGACACTGTGGATCGAGAGCGTGCCCTCCGTCCGGTGCCAGCGCCACAGGATCAGACCGGTGATCAGCGCGAACGCCGGGGTCGTAACCGTATAGGGGATGTTGGCGCCGTCGTGGATGCCGTCGGCGGCCATCGTGCCGAAGACCGCCACCATCATCACGGCGAACCAGTAGTACAGCGCCCTGTACTCGCGCTGGCGCAGCTGAAGCCAGATCGCAAACCACATGCCGAAGATGCCCACGACCGCAGCGATCGGAACGCTCTTCTGGCCCATCGCGTCGGACATCGCCTCGCCCATCCCGGTCGTCAGGAGCTTGAGAATCCAGAAGACGACCGTGATCTCGGGGACCTTCGTGCGCAGGAAGTGTCTAGCGGTTGCGTCCATCTGGTCTGAGCCTAGGAGTGCTTGTTGTGAGTTTCGTTAGGACTGGCCGAACAACGGCTGAGGGTGGTGCGCGAGGCTTGCCGACTGAATGCGTCCCTGCCAGACGGCGCGCGCCAGGGTCGTCTGGTCGATCATCCCTGAGCGAGGGTAGGAATGTGCAGGCAACCTGCACAGCGCCGTTGGGCTGATTTTTCCCGCCTAAAGATGCGACCTGAGGCTGAGCCGAGTGCTACCTCAGGATGGTGCGGTCAGGATGGCGCGTGCTCATCGAACACCCGTTGTGCGATCGCAAAGGCGGCGTTCGCGGCGGGCACCCCCGCATACACGGAGGTGTGGATCAGGACCTCGGCGATCTCCTCCTGGGAGAGACCATGTTTCAACGCAGCGCGGACGTGCATCGCGATCTCGTTCTCGCGCCCGAGTGCCGCCAGCACCGACAGCGTGATCGCGCTGCGCGTCCTGCGGTCCAAGCCGTCGCGCGCCCACACACCACCCCAGGCGTGACGAGTGATGAACTCCTGCCACGGCGCCGTGAAGTCGGTCGTGTTGGCCAGTGCGCGGTCGACATGGGCGTCGCCCAGCACCTCGCGGCGGACCCGCATCCCCTGTTCGTAATGCTCGTCGTCAGTCATCGCGTCCTCAGAGTCCGAGGTGGTCGAAGATCAGCTCATTGACGAGCGCGGGGTGCTGCACGCTCACCAGGTGCGCGGCGTCGGCGATCGTCTCCAGACGCGAGTCCGCCACCGCGTCGGCGATCGCCTGCTGATGCGGAGGCGGGATCGACGGGTCGTCCGCGCCGCTGATCACGAGCGTGGGAGCGGTGATCCGCTCGAGCTCGTCGCGCAGGTCGAGTTCGGCGATCGCCTCACAGCAGCCGGCGTAGCCCTCCACCGCGGCAGCCGCCAACATCTCCCTATAGGCCCTCAGGGTGTGGCCGTGCGCGGCGCCCCACGAGGGCGTGAACCAGCGCCCGACGACCAGGTCGGCGATCACCTCGACCGTGCCGGCCGCGCGCACCGTGGCCGCGCGCTCCAGCCACGGCCCTGACTCACCCAGATAGGCGGTGGTTGCGATCAGGATCAGCCTGTCGATGCGCTCGGGGTGGTTTCCGGCGAGCCACTGGCCGACCATGCCGCCGAGCGAGAGCCCGCAGAACGAGGCGCGCTCGAGCTTGAGGCGATCCATCAGCGCGATCACGTCGTGGCCGAGCTCCGCGATCGTGTACGGCGCCACCGGCATCGGCGAGGCGCCGTGGCCTCGATGGTCGAAAGGGATCATCCGCAGGCGGCCGGAGAGGATCTTGGCCTGCGGCTCCCACATCGCAAGCGTCGTGCCAAGTGATCCGCCGAGCAGCAGCGGCGGTCCGTCCAGCGGGCCGATCGATTCGTGGTGGAGCGCGACTGCTCTCACGGCATGACCCAGCTCACGGCGACCGGCCTCACGGAGCGAACGCCTTCACGGTTCGACCTCTGCCAGAGCGCGATCGAGTTCTGCCAGAGCGCGATCGACCAGCTCCCCGGCGCCGGCCAGCTGGGCTTCGAGCCGGTCCTCGGTCGCCTCGTTGACGCCAGACTCGACCACGCCCCAATCCGGCAGGATGCCCAGGTTCTTCCGCATCCTTCCGGTGTCGACTTCGAGGTTGGTCAGCAGGTCCGCCAGCCACGCCAACGCGGAGCCGGTCAGGATCAGCAGGTCGCTGAGCGTGCCCCACTCTGCCTGCCACGCGCCCGCCGCGCGCTGGTGCTCCTGCTCCATCGCCGCAAAAATCGTGGCCACCAGGCCGGGCACGCGTTTTGCACAGGCGAGCACGGACACCGCCGCGACGGGGTTGTGTTTGTGGGCCATCGACGATGAGCCGCCGCGACGCTCGCCGCCCTCGCGGACCTCGCCAACCTCCGCCTGCGCCAGCAGGGTGATGTCGCGCGCGACCTTGGACGCTGCGCCGGTCAGCCCCCCGAGCGCGGCAGCCAGCTGCGCGACCCGTGTGCGGTCGGTGTGCCAGGGAATCACAGGCTCGGCGAGTCCCATCCTCGCGGCCATACGGGCCGCCACCTGCGGCGCCCGGCTTCCGACCGGTCCGCCCATCTGCACCGCCAGGCACTCATCGCGGACCCGCTCCAGCTCGACCGCGGCGCGCTCCAGCGCCACCAGCCATCCGGCGGCGACGAGTCCGAAGGAGGTCGGTGCCGCCGGCTGAAGCAGCGTGCGTCCGAGCACCGGCGTGCCGCGGTGCGTTGAAGCCAGTCTCGCGGCCGCGGTCACAGCGGCGCGCGCGTCGGCCAGGGTCGGTTCGAGCGCGCGCTGCGCGACCAGCATCGCCGCCGTGTCGACGACGTCCTGGCTGGTGGCGCCGAAGTGAACGGCGTCCACGAACTCCGGGGACTCCGCCGCCAAGCGCCTGCGCAGCTCGTCGACCAGCGCGATCACTGGGGTCGCGCTCTGGCCCGCCTCGGCGGCGATCGCATTCACGTCGAACGGCCCCTGCTGCACGGCGCGGAGGATCGCGTCGCCGGCCTGCGGCGGGATCAAGCTCTCGTCCTCGCAGGCGGCAGCCAGCGCCACCTCGACTTCGACCATGGCCTGCACCCACGCCGACCGCGTCGACGGCGGCGGCGCCACGCGCGTAGGTCCCGGCAAAGAGGTCAGATCCCGGCACGAGGCTCAGATCTCGAAGAAGACCGTCTCGGCAGGGCCCTGGAGGTAAATGTCAAAGCGGTAGCCAGCGTCGGTCGTTTGCGCCAGCAGAGTCTGGCGCCGGGCGGCAGGCACGGTCGCGAGCACCGGGTCGGAGTCGTTGGCGTCGGGCTCGTCGGCAAAGTAGACACGCGTCACCACGCGGTGCAGCAGCCCGCGCGCAAACAACGTCACGTCGATGTGCGGAGCCTGGAGCCGGCCGCTCGGGCCGGGGACCCGGCCGGGCTTGACCGTGACCATCTCGAAGGTGCCGTCGCCGTCCTCCACAGCCCAGCGGCCGAAGCCGCGGAAGCCCTCGAGCGTCGACTGGCCACCGTAACCGTGGACGTCGGAGAAGTGGCCCTCGCCGTCCGGCTGCCAGAACTCGATCAGGTGGTCGGCGATGACGTCGCCGCGACCGTCGTGGATCGTGCCCGTGATCGTGATCGCCCCGGGCGTGTCCGCAGGCACGATCAGGTTGCTGCCCTCATACGGCACGCCGATGGCGAAATACGGGCCCACGGTCTGGGAAGGTGTCACCTCGAAGATCATTCGAAGCTCTCCTCGAACGGTAGGGCGGCCGGGCCGCGCAGATAGATGTCCCAGTTGAACGCCTGCGCCCAGTTCGGTCGCGTCTCGTGGATGTTGAAGGTCGAGATCATGCGCTGTCGCGCCCGCTCGTCAGCCACCGAGTTGAAGATCGGGTCATACGGGAAGAAGGGGTCGTCGGGGAAGTACATCTGCGTCACCAGCCGCTGCGCGAACGCGCGCCCGAGCAGTGAGAAATGGATGTGCGCCGGACGCCAGGCGTTGTAATGGTTGCCCCACGGATACGGACCGGGCCGAACGGTCGTGAACTCGTAGCGGCCGTCGGCATCGGTCAGACAGCGGCCGGCGCCCGTGAAGTTGGGGTCCAACGGCGCCGCCCAGCGGTCCCATTTGTGTGCGTAACGCCCGGCTGCGTTGGCCTGCCAGACCTCGACAAGCGTGTCGCGCAGCGGCTTGCCCTCGGTGTCGTAGACGTGCCCGGAGACAATGATGCGCTCGCCGATCGGCTCCCCGTGATGCTGCACCGTCAGGTCACGGTCGGTGTCGGCCATGCGTGTGGCCGCTTGAAGCTGCGGGCCAGTGATCTCGGTGACGGTGTGCGGGAGGTAGACAAGCGGCTGCTTCGGATGACGCAGCTGCGTCGATTTGTACGGCGGGTAGTCCAGCGGCGGGTGCGCCCCGGCGGGCTCGCGGCTGTACCGCTGCGGCGTGTCCAACACGGGCTCATAGATGCTCATCGCGCAACCAGCTCCCTGAGTGCTTCCAGCTCCTCGACGCTCGGCGCCGCTGACACGCTCAGCTTGTCAAGAACTCCAAGTTCCCAGGCCGTGTCCTGGCGAACCTGCTCGACGGTCACGCCCGGGTGCACAGTCGTCAGCGTCAGTTCACCGTCGATCGGTTCCAGCACGCCCAGGTCGGTGATGACGAGCGTCGTCCGGTCGCCGCTGGTCGTCCTGAAATCGAGCTTCTCCACGAACGTGCGTCGGTTGTGCGGGACGATCACCACGACCTCTTGGCAACCGGTCGCGATCTCCGGAGCGCCGCCGGCGCCGGGCAGGCGCGTTCTGGGGTGCTCGTAGTCGCCGATCACGGTCGAGTTGAGGTTCGCGTGCCGGTCCACCTGGGCAGCGCCGAGGAATGCGACCTGCACCCGCCCCGGGCCGATCCAGTAGTTGAACATCTCCGGCACGGACACCACCAGATCGGCGGTCTCGGCGAGCTCGCCGTCACCGATCGAGAGCGGCACGTGGTAGGGCTTGGCTCCGATCGTGCCCGACTCGTAGACCAGTACCAGCCGTGGGTTGTGGACCATGCGCGCGAGCAGGGCGGCCGTGCTCGGCCGCCCGACGCCGATGAAGCAGGAGCGTTTGCCGCTGAGGCTGCGGGCGGCGACGATCGTCTGCAGCTCGCCGCTCGTGAACGCTTCACCACTGCTGCTGGCCAGCGGGCCAGCAGCGGTGAGGCCACCCTCCTTGGCCAGCGGGCCACTGGTGGGAGCAAAAGGCGCATCTTGGCCGGTCACGCGCTCACCGCACTGAGGACGTGGGTGTTCATCCACGCGAGGAACTGCTCGCGATCACGGCTGATCATGTCCCATTCCCGGTAGAAGTCGTTGTCGCGCTCGGTGATGCCGAGCGCATAGGACGGCTGCGAGCCGCCGGGCGCTTGCGCGACGTAGTCGATCACCCAGCTGGGGATCACGACGCCGCCGGGCCGCGGTTCGAGTGTGTCCACGACTCGCTCGACAGTCACGACGGCGCGTTCGGACGCGAGCACCGCCTCCTTCTGCACGCCGGGGATGCCCCACAGCTGCACGTTGCCGTCGCGGTCGGCCTCCTGAGCGTGGACAATCGCGACGTCCGGGTTGAGTGCCGGCACGGCCGTGAGCCGCTCACCCGTAAACGGGCAGGTGATCGGCTTCACGCGCGTGTGCGCGACCAGGTCGGTGCCTATGTAGCCGCGCAACACCGCGAACGGCAGCCTCGAGGCGCCGGCGACGTAGCGATTGGCCATGCCCGCGTGGCTGTGCTCTTCGACCGCGATCGCGTGAGGCCAGTTGTGCTCGATCGCGTCGCGGAAGCGGTGCAGCGAGCCGACGCCGGGGTTGCCGCCGTAGGAGAAGACGAGCTTGCGGGCGGCGCCGACGCCGATCATCTGGTCGTACAGGATGTCAGGGGTCATGCGGATCAACTCGAGCTCGCGGCGGCCCTGGCGCACCACCTCGTGCCCGGCCGCGAACGGGATCAGGTGGGTGAACCCCTCGAGCGCGATGCTGTCGCCGTCGTTAACCGTCCTCTCGATCGCCTCGGCGAGCGAAACCAGTTGAGCCACCGACTCACCCTCCGTCGAATGGCAGCCCGACGTAGTTCTCCGCGAGCGAGGTCGCTGCTGCCGTTGAGTTGCATACATAGCGTAACTGTGAACGCGCGAGCTGGTCATCGTATGCATCCCCGCGCGGTTCGACGTGCAACATCCGGGTCATCCACGATGAGAACTGCTGCGCGCGCCAAATACGCTGCAGGCACCCGTCGGAGTAGGCGTCGAGCGCCGTGTCGCCCGCGCTCACGGCGTAATGGTCGGCCAGCGCCGTGGCAAGGCGGACGACGTCGGCGATCGCGAGGTTCAGGCCCTTGGCCCCTGTCGGCGGCACGATGTGGGCGGCGTCGCCGGCCAGGAACAGGCTCCGGTAGCGCATCGGCGCCACGACGAAGCTGCGCATCGGCGTGATCGACTTCTCGGTGACGGGGCCCTCCTCGAGCTCCCATCCGGGCGCCGCAAGGCGCTGTTGCAGCTCGTCCCAGATGCGCGCGTCGGGCCAGTCGGCGACGTCGGCGTCTGGGGCGACCTGGATGTAGAGGCGGCTGAGCTCGTGCGAGCGCATGCTGTGCAGCGCGAACCCATGCGCGTTGCGCGCGTAGATCAGCTCGTCCGTCGATGGGGGCACCTGGGCGAGGATCCCGAGCCATGCGAACGGGTACTCGCGCTGCCACAGCTGCAGTGCGCCGGCTGGGAACGCCTGACGACTAATGCCGTGAAAGCCGTCGCAGCCGGCAACGAAGTCGGCGCGCAGTTCGCGCTCGAAATCACCGTGGCGGTAACGGACCACGGGCCGGTCGGCATCCAGACCGCTGATCCCAACGGCCTGTGCCTCGAAGACCGTCGGGCCTCCGCTCTGAACGCGTGCGGCGATCAGATCCTTGACGACCTCCGTCTGGCCGTAGATCGTGACCGCGCGGCCCGTCAGCTCCTGCATCGGGATGTGGGTGCGCTCGGCGTCGAGCTGCAGGTAAATGCCTCCATGGAGGATGCCCTCGCGTTGCAGGCGCTCGCCGACACCGGCGTCAATCAGCGCGTCGCGTGTGCTCTGCTCGAGCACCCCCGCCCGAACCCGCGCTTCGCAGTACTCACGGTCGCGCGCCTCGAGGATCACCGCCTCGATCCCGGCGCGCTCGAGCAAGCGCCCGAGCGTCAGGCCGGCTGGGCCGGCGCCGATGATCGCCACCTGCGTACGGTCCGTGCTCACCATGTCTGTGATTGTCGCCTGCGCGACTCGTGAGTTCGTGAGTTCGGGTCGCCGAGGGGTGCGAAGCGTCTGCTAGCGAAGTGGGCCTGGCGGCGGTCCGGCGGGTTGACGATCGCGTGGGGCCGGTGGTGACGGTGGGCGTGCCGGCAGCCGGGGCGGTCCAGGCGGGCGCGGTCCAGGCGGGCGCGGTCTGCGCGGAGGAGGCGTACCCGCCAACGCCGCGCGCACTTCTGGGAGCACGCGGACGAGCGCATCGAGCTCGGGCGCGGGTACGTCCGCCAAGAGCTCCGCCAGCTGTGCGGTCAGGACGGCATTTGCGCTCTGCAGGGCACCCTTTCCCGCTTCGGTCACCGACACGTCCTGGCGGCGGCGGTCAGCGAGCGCCTCGTGCCGCTCGATCCAGCCCGCTTCGACGAGGGTCGCGAGCAGTTGCGATACCGCGGGGCCGGAGACGCCCGCGCGGCGGGCGAGGTCGGCCGCGGTTAGCGAATCGTCGATGCGCGGCTCGTCCGCGATTGCGTGCAGCGCCAGGTACTGGGAGACGGTCAGCGGCGGTTGCGCCTGTGCGAGCAGGCGCTCGGTCCAGCGCGACACCAAGGGGGCAGTCTCGAGCAGCGCGGCCGCAGCGGCTGCGGGATGGTCAGGACCGTGTCGTGAGGGTGATGGAGGCATCTGCTATTAGTTAAGTCAGCTTAACTATGTGCATCCTGTGACCGAGCTTGTCAGACAACTGGGCGCTCTGGGCGTATTCCTGCTGATGGTGCCCGAGAGCGCGTGCATTCCGATTCCGAGCGAGGTGACGCTGTTGTTCGCCGGCTTCGCCGTCGGCCAGGGCTGGCTCTCATTCCCAGCCGCCGTGTTCGCCGGCACGGCCGGGAACCTGGTCGGCTCGATGATCGCCTACGGAGTCGGTGCGTCAGGAGTGATTGACCACGTCCCCGGCGCAAGCGGTGTGGTCTCCCGCTGGGACGGCCTGCTCGCCCGCCACGGTAGCCGCGCTGTCTTCATTGCCCGCCTGCTGCCGCTCGCCCGCAGCTTCGTCTCGCTGCCGGCGGGGGTGCGACGCGTGCCGATCGGCGAGTTCATGGGGCTGACGGTCGCCGGCTGCGCGATCTGGGCAGCGGGCTTCATCCTGATCGGGATGGCCGCCGGCAACGCCTGGGCCGCGATCGGCTCGGTGCTCGGCAAAGTCCTGCTGGGCGTCGGGGTCACCGTGCTCGTGCTTACGCTTGGGCACCGCCGGAAGGGGTGAGCTTCCCGCGAACGCTCTCAGGCTCGGCGCGGTCTCCATCGGCCTCTGGCATCCTTGCCATCGTGCCCAGGCTGCTCGTGATCATCGCCAGCACCCGTCCCGGCCGGATAGGCCTTCCGGTCGCGAACTGGTTCGTGCGGGAGGCAACCGCCTACGACACATTCGCGATCGAGACCGTCGACCTCGCCGAGCTTGGGCTGCCGTTGCTGGACGAGCCAAAGCACCCCCGCCTGCGGGAGTACACAAAAGACCACACTCACGCCTGGAGCGCGACTGTCGATGCCGCCGACGCGGTCGTGATGATCACGTCGGAGTACAACTACGGCTATCCGCCCGCGCTCAAGAACGCGATCGACTTCCTGCACCACGAATGGCGCTACAAGCCGGTCGGGTTCGTCTCCTACGGCGGTGTGGCTGCAGGCACGCGCGCGGTACAGCAGCTCAAGCAGGTCGTCACTGCGCTGGCGATGATGCCGACGCAGGCCTCGGTCAACATCCCATTCGTAAATCAGTTCCTCGGCGAGGACGGGACGATCACCCCCAACGACGTGATGGTGCAGGCCGTCCCCGCCATGCTCGACGAGCTCCTCAAGCTCGAGGAAGCGCTGGCGCCGCTCCGAGCCGGGTAGCCCTTAGCGCCTTCCGTCACCTAGCCACGCCGGCACGGAGCAACTCGGAGCGCTCATGGTTTCACCGCCTTTGGTGTTGTTGGCGGCAATGACGCGACCAGCCTCGACAGTGACGTCGCGAAGCCCGGCGGCCACACATGTGCCCCACCCTCGATCGTTCGCAGCGTCACCGAGACCCCAGACCTACAGCCCGTGTACTTAGTGAACACGTTGCCCGGCGTCCTCGTCGTCGACGCCCTCGCGCTGCACCTGTCAAGCGCAGCCCAGCGCGCAACCGACGCATGTGCAGACAGAACAGTCACCGGACCGCCATAACCACCGAACGTCCCCCCTCCATACGGGATCGCCGGATCAGCCGTCGCGTGAATCTCATACACCGACATCGGCTTACTCAGACGGCAACTATGCGAGAACGTAGGCGCCATCTGCCCCTCCACAGGAACAGTCAACGTCAAATTAGCCGCCGCCCTACAACCAAGCAACTCCACAAAAATCGCGCCATTAGAGATCCCGGTCGCGACCACACGCCGCATATCAACAAAATGACTGGACTCGACCTCAGCCAACACAGCCTTCGTAAACGCAACGTCGTCGACATCATGCGCCTCCGCCGGCGGATCACCAGCATCATCATTCCAACTGTCCTCATAACCCTGCAAGAACGCGACAATCATGTTCTGACGCCGCTCAGCAAGCGCCAACAACCCACTCTCATTCGCAATATCCGCAGCCGTGTCATACGCCCCGTGATACACCAGCACCAACGGCAACCGGTGCCTCGCCGAATCGCCAGGAGGGACATACAGCAGATAGATCCGACGCCGACCGGCGGACATCAAATTGACGGTCTTCAGGCCTGCCGCACGTTCGGACGCCGACACCTTCAAAGCCAGCGGTGACGACCCGCAGCCAGCCAGCAAACATGCGATCACAATCGCAAAGAGCCCGGCCCACTTCCCAAAATTGGCACTGCGGCAAGTTCGTCGACGCTCACGCCCGAAATCAGGTCGACCGATCTCCGTGCGGTGCGCCCACGGCGGCGGACTACCTTTCCGGATCAAGGACATGGGTTCACAGGAGCGCGCGAGCCATTGAAATTGACGCTGCTGGGTGGCACCACAATCACCCGTTTTGAGAAAGTGGCGGTTTTGCAGGCACTTTCGTGAGTGGGCGATCCAGGATTCGAACCTGGGACCTCTTCCTTATCAGAGAAGCGCTCTAACCGACTGAGCTAATCGCCCGGAGGAGCGATCATGTTAGCGAGCGTCAGGTGCCAGGCGCTCGGCGAACTGCAGCGCCTCGTCGACCGATGAGAACGTCAGCTGGGCGGTGTAACCGCGGGCTGTCGCGCGGACATTCACGTCGGCGCCAAGGGTCGCGCCGAGGGCGTCGGCGATCTGTTCGACCGCGGCCTGACGGTCGGGGTGGTCCGCGGCGGGTACGGCCGCCTGTGTCGCGGGCGTGGCTGCACCGTCACCGGCGGCGCGAGCCCGCGCTTCAAGCTCGCGCACGGACCAACCGCCCGCCGCAGCTTGACGCGCCAGATTCCGGCGTGTTGCATGGTCGGTGCTGAGCAGCAACGCCCGGCCGTGACCTTCGGTCAGCTCGCGTTGCTCCAGCAGTTGCAGCGCCTCGTCTGGAAGCTCGAGCAGGCGCATCAGGTTGGAGACGGCCACACGGCTGCGGCCCACGCGCAAACCGACCTCTTCGCGCGTGAGACCGAGCTCCTCGACGAGGCCGGCGCAGGCACGCGCCTCCTCCACGGGGTTGAGGTCCTCGCGCGCCATGTTCTCGATCACAGCCAGCTCGAGCGACGCTGCATTGTCGCGCTGGCGCACGAGCGCCGGGATCGTCTCGAGGTCGGCCATCTCCGCGGCGCGCCAGCGCCGTTCTCCGGCAAGGAGCTCATAGCGGCCGTCTGCCGCCGGCTTGACCAGCACGGGCTGGATCACCCCGCGCGCACGAATTGACTCCGCGAGCGTGAGCAGTGACTCCTCGTCGAACTGCCGGCGGGGCTGCTGTGGGTTGGCCGTGATCAACTCGAGCGGGATCTGGCGCAGTTCCTCCTGGTCGTCTCGTGGTGCCGCAGCCAGAATCGCTGCGAGTCCACGCCCCATTCCCTTCTCAGCCACGGGATGCAACCTCCTTGGCGAGCTCGAAGTACGCGGTGGCGCCGGCCGAATAAGGATCGTGATGAATCACAGGCTTGCCGAAGCTCGGCGCCTCACCGATGCGGACGTTGCGTGGGATAACTGTGTCGAACACTAGGTCGGGAAAATGGCCTCGTATCTCTCTTTGTACGTCCTGGGCCAGACGGGTCCGCGAATCGACCATCGTCAGGACCATTCCGGAGATCGTCAGTCTGGGGTTCAGCTCCCGCTTTATCAGGGAAAGCGTGTCCAAAAGCCCCGCGAGGCCCTCTAGCGCGAAGTACTCGGCCTGAACCGGCACCAGAACCCGGTCGGCGGCCACCAGCGCATTCACCGTCAGCGGGCCGAGTGAGGGCGGACAGTCGAGCAACGTGAACGCGTAGCGCTCGCGCACTCCGGCGAGCGCCTCCTTGAGGCGCATCTCCGAACCGGCGATCCGCGGCAACTCGACGTTTGCCCCGGCCAGGTCGGGGCTGGCCGGAGCAACCCAGAGGTGCTCGATCGCACTCGGGATTGCGACCTGCTCGATTGTCGCCTCACCGCTCAGAAGCTCGTAGACGCTGGGTTGGATCGTCTTTTCGAGCCCCAACCCAACGGTCGCGTTGCACTGTGGGTCGACGTCGATCAGAAGTGAGTCGTAGCCTGCCTCGGCGATGCATGCCGCGAGGTTGACAGCCGTCGTCGTCTTGCCGACGCCGCCCTTCTGATTCGCGATCGCGTAGACGGTCCCCATCTGCTGCCTGAAGCTAGCGAGCCGCGGGGCGTGATGCCGCTTGACGACCGCCTGGTGAGCGCTAAATGCGAGGAATCCGTCTAGATCTTTCCCAGCGGACGCTTACGGGCCACCCCGTCACGACGCGGAAAACGATCCGGCGTCTCCCTGACCTTCGACATGACGTGCAGGTAGCGGTGCTCGGCTCCCCTGTACGGCTCCACTTTCACCGGTTCCGCCACGGAGAGGCCAAGTATCTCCGCTGCCCGCAGGCCATCAGCCTCGACTTGAGGCTCGCGCCGGCCGCGCCAGGCCACCACCGCCCCGCCAACCCTGAGCAGCGGCGCTGCGTACTCGGCCACGACGTCCAGCGGCGCGAGCGCACGCGCCGTCACCACATCGAACCTCCCCAGCCCCTGATTCCAGGTTTCCGCGCGTCCATGGACTACCTCGGCGTTGGGAAGCTCCAGAAGTGCCACGGCGTGGGCCATGAACCCGCATTTACGCCCATTACCCTCGAGCAGGCAGACCAGCGCGTGTGGCAGCGCCACCGCCAGCGGGATACCGGGCACGCCCGCGCCCGCGCCCAGGTCCGCGATCGTCCGGGCCTCCCTGAGCGGCGGCAACTCGAGCGCCACCAGCGCGTCAGCGAGATGATCGTCGCGGACGCGCTTTGGCTCGCGAACGGTCGTGGGTGCGCGGTCGTCATGGACGAGAATCGCCGCAAAGCGGCGCAGTTGCTCGGTCTGGTCGGGAGACAGACCGAACCGATCCCTCAGCCGCTCGAGCGGCAGCTCGAAAGCCGGCGGCTCCCGTTCAGCCATCCTCTTGCTCCAGCGAGCGAGCCCGCTCGCGAGCGATGAAACCTGCGTAGCGCTCGCGCATCTCGCTGAGACGTGCGGCGGCGTGGCCATCGAGGCCGGCGTCCAAATGAGCCTCGAGTATCGGCAGGACGTCCTGAACCAGCGTGCGCCCACGCGCCATCCACTGGTAGTACGAGCGTCCTCCGTGGTTGTAGGGCCCGTAGAGCCGCGAACGCGGAAAGCGCTCCATGAGCCACAGGAACAGCGCCTCGTGGCGGGTGTGCATCCGCAGCGTCACCTGCGGCTGCTTGCCGTCGCCGCCGAATGAGCCTTCGCCGACCAGCAGCCCAACGATGAATCCGCGATCGAATTCGCTGAGTTCCTCGTCCGTCTGCTTGGTCATACCGGGAGTTTTAGCGCGAAATCTGTTTCACCGTCAAGAAAAACGTGAAACAGTTAGGGGCGGAGCTGACCGGAACGTCATGAACTCCCCACCACCCCAGCTTTTAGAGCTGCCGAGCCCTGAAGAGCGCCCGGGGTAGAGATTCTGTGGGCGAGAGCCGGCGCCGGGCTTACACGCAGCCGGGACGTCCAACGATGTCGCTCTGCGGGCGGCCGGGTGGGGACCTTTCCTAAAGCCGCTCGGTGAGGCTCCCGACCCTGACTCAACGTAGCTTCTACGGTTCGCGGCGGCAGGAAAGATCCCCACACGCGTCCGCCGACGGGACCTCAGTCGACCAAAGGAGCAACGACCAGCCGCCGCGAGGGTTCTTGGCCCTCGCTGTACGTCTCGACGTCGAAGCGCGACTTCAGGTACTCGTGCACGACTTTGCGCTCTTGCGCGCCCATCGGATCGAGCGAGACCGGCCGTTTGTCCCGAATCGCGGCCTCCGCAGCCTGGTCAGCGACGGCGTGGAGCGCGGCCGCTCGCCGCTCGCGATAGCCGGCCGCGTCTACGGTTAGGGGCTTGCGCTCGTCGACGCCGTGGTAGGCGATGCGGTACGCGAGGTGCTGGATCGCGTCGATCGTCTGGCCGTGGTGACCGATCAGGAGCGCGAGGTCATCGCCCACGAACTCGGCGATCAGGCTCGCTCCCGCGTCCTCGACCCGCACCTCGGCGTCGATTCCCGCCGCCTCCGCGATCGTTTCGAGGATCTCCTCGATGTATTCGATCGTTTCGACGTCTTCGTTCGTGGCCATTGCTGGCTACCTCCGGCGTCCGGAGCGCTTCTTCTTCTTGCGCGGCGGGCGTGGCGGGGTCGCGGGCGTACCCGAGGCGTTACTCTTCCCGGTGCTGGAACCACCCGAGCGAGCAGAGCCTTCGCCGTTGCCGGAGGCGCGCGAACTCAAGCCGCGCAGCAGGCCGCCGAGGCCGCCGGCCGAGGGGCCATCCCCACCCAATCCGCTGCCATTTCCGGACGAGCCGCCCGAGCCAGGTCCGCTGGTATCAACCGCCATTGGTGGCGGTGGTGGCCCCATGATGCGTTTCACCGTGTACTGCTGAGCCATCGTCCAGGTGTTGGTCGTAATCCAGTAGACGATCAGGCCCGCGGGGAAGCGGATGATGAAGATCACGAAGATCAGCGGCATGAACATCATCAGGCGCCGCTGCGAAGCGTCCATCGTCGGTGACGACATCAGCATCGTCGAGGCGAGCTGAGTGCCGACATAGAGCACCAGCAGGACAACGAGCGTCAGTCCTGTCGCCGTGTTGGTTATGTCGTGGATGAAGAGGAAGCCGGCGCCGCTAGCGTGGGGTCCGCATGCCCTGGTCTGACCGGCCGCGGCGGCCTTCGCAAGCGCCTGCGTTGCACCATGGGTATGGGCCAGGTAATGCTTGGCGTAACTGGCCTGGTACGCCGTCTGAATGTTCTTGCAGATATCGATACGCAGGTTCTTGCGCAGCATGTAGAACAGCGAGATCATTACCGGCAACTGCGCCGCGAGCGGCAGGCAGGAGCTCAACGGGTTGAAGTCGTTGTCCTTGTAGAACTTCATCATTTCCTGCTGCTGTCGCTGCTTGTCCTGCTTGTACTTCTGCTGGATCGCCTTCATCTGCGGCTGCAGATGCTGCATTTTTCGCATCGACGAGAACTGCTTGACCGTCAGCGGCAGCAGCACGATCCGGACGCAGACCGTCAAAAGCACGATCGACCAGCCCCACGAGATCCCGCCGTTGTGGAAGAACTCGATGACCGACTGGAAGACATCGATCAGCGGCTGGAAGATGTTGGCGGTTACGAGCATCGTCAGGAGCCTGCCGCCGGCGTCTGCGACCTGAACAGTCGCTGATCTTCGACGGGATCAAACCCGCCGTGACTCCAGGGGTTGCATCGCAGCAACCGCCAGCCGGCCAGCACAAGCCCGCGGAGTATGCCGAACTTTCCGATCGCCTGCGCGGCGTACTCGGAGCAGGACGGGTAGTACTTACACCGCGGCCCGAACATTGGTGACACTAGTTTCTGGTAAAGCTTGATGGGCAACACGAATACTGCCCTTCCGAGCGTTGCCGGCGTCATGCCGCCTCGTCTCCGGACGCCGACTCGTAGGCTGCAGAGTCCTGCAGCGGCTGGCTCGACTCGAGCGCCGGCGCCTCGCCACCGGGCGTCACGCCCTCGACCTTCTCGATCAACGCACGGAGCGCGGAGTGGATCCCACCCAGGCCATCGCGCTCCGCCAGCTCGCGCGCTCCGGGCCGCGCGATCACGACCGCGTCGGCGCCGGCCGGCAGCCGCTCCGCCTCTCGTGCGAAGGCCTCACGCAGAAGCCGCTTGACGCGGTTGCGCTCGACGGCGCCTCCGACCTTGCGGGACACCGACAGGCCGAGACGGGGTGGCTCGTCGCCGCCGCGCGGGAACACATACAGAACAAGATCGCGACCGGCGTGCGACCGGCCGTTTCGCATGACGCGATCGAAATCAGCGCTTCTGGAAAGCCGCCCACGGCGAGGCGAACGTGCGCCCGCCACGGACACCTACACCGTCAGGCGCTTGCGGCCCTTGTCGCGGCGGCGTTTGAGCACGTCTCGGCCGGCGCGCGTCTGCATGCGGGCACGGAATCCGTGCGTACGGGCGCGCTTGCGCTTCTTTGGTTGGTAGGTCCGCTTCATGACAAATCCTCCCGGCTGTGCCGGAGTAGGGACCGGAGTATACGCAGGCGTTCACGAAACGCCCGGAGGCGGGGCCCGCGACGTCCGGCCGATACGGTATTCGCGCCGCGTGAGCTTTTTCCCGCGCTTTGCGTCAACCGCCCCGTCCGGGTACGACGCAGGCCCGAACAGCGCCTGTATATTCGCCAGCGGCCCCACCCGGCCGGACCTTCACTAATACGTTTCGACTCAGCCGTTTGGAGCCGCCTGGAGTTGCCTGCGCACCTCGAGCTAACCCCTGCCTGGCAGGACATCACAATCAGATTGCGCAGCGCCGTCGGCGACTCCGCCTACGACATCTGGCTCGGGTCGCTCACGGTCAAGGGCTGGGACGGCTCCGTGCTCGTGCTGCAGGGCAAGCCAGGGACCGAGACCTGGATCAGCGATCGCTACGGCCGTGTCCTCGAAAAGTGCGCCCAGGCCGTCTTGGGCGCCGGCGTGAGCGTCGCCTTCTCCGGCGATCCCGCCGCGGCCGCCCACAGCGCCCTACGCCAGCACGGGCGCGGCAGCGGCGGCCTCGCTGAGGACTTCAACCCCCGCCACACATTCGACCAGTTCGTGATCGGCGACGGAAACCGCCTGGCGCACGGCGCCGCGCTCGCTGTCGCAGAGGCGCCCGGTCAGGCCTACAACCCGCTGTTCCTGCATGCTCCGCCCGGACTCGGGAAGACCCACCTCCTGAACGCGATCGCGAACTACATCACCACCTTCGAGCCCGCTACCACCGTTCGCTATACGACCGTAGAGGCGTTTACGAACGGCTTCATCGCGGCGCTCAACGGCAAGGCGCTCGAGCGCTTCAAGCATCTCCACCGAGACGTCGACGTGCTCCTGATCGACGACGTCCAGTTCCTCGCCAGCAAGGCTAAGACCGAGGAGGAGTTCTTCCACACCTTCAACGCGCTGTACGACTCGGGGCGTCAACTCGTGCTCACCTGCGACCGCCTCCCGAGCCGGCTCACCGGCATTGAACAGAGGCTGCGCGAGCGCTTTGAATCCGGGCTGGTGGCGCACCTGACGCCGCCTGACCTGAGCACCCGCCTCACGATCCTTCGCAAGCGTGCGATGCTCGACAACATCGCCATCGAGGACGAGGCGCGTGCTCAGACTGATCGCCGAGCGTGTCACCGACAACGTTCGTTTGCTCGAGGGAGCGCTGATCCGGATCGTCGCGCAGCATTCGCTGACCGGACGCCCAATCGACGCCGAGCTGGCGGATGCGGTACTCGGCCCGATTCATCCCAGATGTCAGCGCAGCCGACCACGGCAGCGGCCTGTTGACGATCGCCCGCATCCAGGAGTCTGTCGCCGACCACTTCAAGCTTGCGCCGAGCGATCTACCGGTACCAGCCGCATCGCCAATATCGTGTGGGCCAGGCAGTTGGCCGTCCATCTGTCACGTGAGTTCACCGACGCCTCGCTCCAGCGTATTGGCGAGGCCTTCGGAGGGCGCAACCACGCAACCGTCCTACACGCCTGCAGGCGTGTCTCTGACCGCATCTCCGTCAACAATGGCGACGCAGCAGATCTACAACACCTCAAGCAGATCATCGGCCGTCAACAGTCATGACCGCTCTTGTTGACACACTGAGCCGTTGCCAGTCAGCACCATTCCGCCGCTACGTCCGTAGAAATCCGGACTTCTCCACAGCTTCTCTTCCACCTATGACTTCTACATCCCTTCAAAGGAGTTCATCGTGAAGATCTCGCTCAACCGCGATGCCCTCCACACGCAACTGCAGGCCGTCACACGCGTGGCGTCCACCCGCACCGCCATCCAAGCCCTCTCAGGCGTTCAGCTGGCGGCCGCCGGCAGCACCTGCGAGTTGCGCGCCACCGACACGGACGTCAGCCTCCGCGTTCCGCTCGAAGCTGAGGTGACTCGCGATGGAACGATCGTGCTCCCAGCGCGATTGCTGCTGGACGTCGTGCGCTCGCTCCCTCAGCCAGCGGTTTCAATCGAACTCCGACCCGCCGAGCAGGATGTCGAGCTCCTCTCAGGCAACGCGAGCTTTCATATCCGCACCCTCCGCGCCGAAGACTTCCCGCCGTTCCCCGAGCCCGACCCCGCCTCCGCCATCTCGCTGCCGCTCAAGGCGTTCGTCGACACTGCGATGAAGGTCTCTGGATCGGCGTCGCGGGATGAGACGCGCCCGGTGCTGACTGGCATCCTCGTGTCGGCCTCGGGCAGTGAGGTCCGCATGGTCGCGACCGACTCATACCGGCTGAGCGTCAAGGAAACAACGCTCGAGACGCCGCTGAGCGCCGGCTTCGAGGTGAATGTGCCGGCGCGCGCGCTGCAGGAATTGGCGCGCCTGGCGGCCCACGCCGAGGACGAGAGCCTGACGATCAGCGTCCGCCAGAACCAGGTGGTGTTCGTACTCGGCGGTGTCGTGCTCTCATCGCGCCTGATCGACGGCCAGTTCCCCAATTACCGTCAGCTTCTGCCCGATACGTTCGAGCACGAGTTGCGGATCTCCGGGCCCGAGTTGCGTGACGTCGTAGCGGCGCGTGAGCCTGCTGGCGCAGAAGAACGCGCCGCTGCGTCTGTCGTTCGCACCGGGCGAGCTGACCGTCTCCGCCCAGACCCCGGACATCGGCGAGTCGCGCGAGTCGCTGCCCGTGAGCTTCCAGGGTGAGCCGCTCGAGATCGGCTTCAACCCGGAGTTCCTGCGCGACGGCCTCGAGGCGATCGAGGAAGGCGACGTCCTCGTGAAGCTGATCAGCGCCCTGCGCCCCGGCCTGCTCGAGGCCGGCGACGGCAGCGGCTTCGTCTACCTGATCATGCCGATCAGGCTCAACGTCTGAGCGGCGGGCCTGCGGAGATGCGCGTCGCCTCGGTGAGCGTCCGCGACTTCCGCAACTACGAGGCGGCCGCCGCCCCGCTGGGCGGCGGCTTGACCGTCGTCAGTGGCCCCAACGGCGCCGGCAAGTCGAACCTGCTCGAGGCGGTCTACTTCGGCTGCACGGGGCGATCCTGCCGCACCGGGAACGACCGTGAGCTGGTGCGTTTCGGGACCGGCACGGCACGCGTCGTGGTCACGGCGGAGGATGAGCTCGGCGTCCACGAGCTGACCGTCGGCTTCTCACCCGGCGAGCCGAAGCGCATGACCGCCGACGGCGCGCAGGTCGAGCGGCTGCTGGACGTACCTCAGCGACCGCTTGTCAGCGTGTTCCTGCCGGATCGGCTGGAGCTGATCAAGGGCGTGCCGGCGCTGCGACGCGCTCACCTCGACCAGTTCGTGACCGCGCTCTGGCCGGCCAGGGCAGCCACCCGCCGCGCATATGCGCAGGCGTTGGCGCAGCGCAACGCGTTGATCGGCCGGCTACGGGCCGGCCGCGGCTCAGCGCGCATCCCTCGACGCCTGGGACGCACGCTTGGCAGAGGCGGGCCTTGAGCTGATGGCTGACCGCCGCGAGGCGGTGCAGCTCACCAGCGAGACGTTCTCCGCGGTCTGTGAGCGCCTCGGGCTCGACGGCGAACCGGCGCTCGCATACCGGCCCCGCTCCCGGGCCTCGACGCCGGCCGAGTTCGCCGCCGAGCTGCGCGACCGCGTCGAGGGCGACCTCGAGCGCGGATTCACCGAGCACGGCCCGCACCGCGACGACCTCGCGATCACGCGGGAGGGCCGCGCCCTGCGCACCTATGGCTCGCAGGGGCAGCAGAGACTCGGCCTGCTCGCCCTGCTGTTGGCCGAGCGCCGAGCGATCGGCCGGCAGCGGCCGAGCGTGCCGCTGATGCTGCTCGACGATGTGATGAGCGAGCTCGACCGCGACCGTCGCGCAGCGCTGGTCGAGCTCCTGGCGGAGGACGGGGGCCAGGCGCTGATCACGACGACCGACCTCGACCACGTCCCCGGAGTGTTCGCGCCGGGTGTCGCGCGGATCGCTGTCGACGACGGCAGGATCGCCGTCGAGCTGACCGCGGATGCGGTCGCGCGATGAGCCGGCACCGCCGTTCGCCGCGCCCCATCGCCGGCGCCCTCGAAGGTGCGCGCAGGACCTGGCAGCCGCCCTCGCCGCTCGGCCGCGCGCAGACCGCCTGGGACGAGATCGGGCGCGTCTGGGAGGACGTGATCGGCGAGCACGGGCCCTACATCGTGGAGCGCACACGCCTGGTCAGCCTCAAGGCGGGAGTGCTGACGGTGAAGTGTTCCGAGGCCGTCGTCAGCGACACCCTGGGGCTCGAATCCGGGCGCGTTCTCGAGCGACTGAACGAGCGCCTCGGAGGCGATCCGATCACGCGTCTGCGATGCGTCACGGGAAGCTCGAAATGAACCTGCGGTTTTTGCGGCTTTTGCAGGCAAAAAGTAGAGCCTGGCAAGCCTGGTTCGGGGTGGTTATGTGCTATTGTTCTGTACACCAAGTTTCGACGCCCCGGCGCGCAAGAAGCCTGCGCGTTACCGGGGCGTCGGGGCGTCCATAGGAGGATCGTTGACGGACGAAGACGGCGCGAAGCGCCCAGATACTGAACAGAGCTACGACGCCGAAAACATCCAGGTGCTCGAGGGCCTCGAGGCGGTCCGCAAGCGCCCTGGGATGTACATCGGCTCAACCGGGCCGCGCGGTCTGCATCACCTCGTCTACGAGGTTGTTGACAACTCTGTTGACGAGGCGCTCGCCGGCCGCAACGACAGCGTCGCGGTGACGATCCATCCCGACAACTCCGTCACGGTCGTCGACCGCGGCGCCGGCATCCCGGTCGCGACGATGGAGAAGGAGGGCAAGTCGGCGCTGGAGGTCGTGCTGACGGTCCTGCACGCCGGCGGCAAGTTCGGCGAGGGCGGCGGCTACAAGGTGTCGGGCGGCCTGCACGGTGTCGGCGTGTCCGTCGTCAACGCGCTGTCGGAGCGACTCGACGCCGAGGTCAGGCGCGACGGCTACGTGTGGACCCAGAGTTCGCGCGCGGCGTGCCGACCGGCCCGATGACCCGCGGCGCGGCCACCGACGAGCACGGCACGACGATCACCTTCCTACCCGACGCAGACATCTTCGAGACGCTCGACTTCGACTTCAAGACGCTCGAGGAGCGCCTGCGGGAGACCGCGTTCCTGACCCGTGACCTGCGCATCTCGATCGTCGACGAGCGCGCCGACGGTCACCGTGCGGACTTCCACTACGAGGGCGGCATCGTCGACTTCGTCGCCTACCTCAACGAGAACAAGGATCCGATCCACAGCAAGGTGATCGACTTCTCGGGCGACTTCGAGGAGGGCTCGGTCGAGGTCGCGATGCAGTGGAACGCCTCCTACCAGGAGTCGGTCTTCTCGTTCGCCAACAACATCAACACGCACGAGGGCGGCTCGCACCTGACAGGCTTCCGCACGGCGCTGACCGGCGTGCTCAACAAGTACGCGCGCGACCACGGCGAGCTCAAGGAGAAGGACGACAACCTCAGCGGTGAGGACGTTCGCGAGGGCCTCACGGCGGTGATCTCCGCGAAGCTGGCCGAGCCGCAGTTCGAGGGTCAGACCAAGACCAAGCTCGGCAACCCCGGCATGGCCGGTCTCGTCCAGACGATCGTCAACGCAAGGCTGGCGGAGTGGCTCGAGGAGAACCCGCAGGACGCGCGGCGCGTGCTCCGTAAGGCCGTGTCCGCCGCGCAAGCGCGCGCGGCGGCACGGAAGGCTCGCGACCTGACGCGCCGCAAATCCGCGCTCGAGAACTCGACGCTGCCGGGCAAGCTCTCCGACTGTTCGGTCAAGGACCCGTCGCTGGCGGAGTTGTTCGTGGTCGAGGGCGACTCCGCGGGCGGCTCCGCGGTCGACGCGCGCGACCGCAACACGCAGGCGATCCTGCCGCTGCGGGGAAAGATCCTCAACGTCGAGAAGAGCCGCATCGACAAGGTGCTCGGCAACGTCGAGATCCAGGCGCTGATTACAGCGATCGGGACCGGCGTGCGGGACGAGTTCGACCTCGAGAAGGCGCGCTACCACAAGATCGTGCTGCTCACGGATGCCGACGTGGACGGCGCGCACATCCGCACGCTGGCGCTGACGCTGCTATTCCGTGAGATGCAGCCGCTGATCGAGGCCGGGTACGTCTACATCGCCAAGCCGCCGCTCTACAGGCTCACTCGGGGCCAGAAGCATCGCTACATCGAGCGTGAAACGGAGCTCGAGAACATCCTGCTCGGGGACAAGTTCGAGAAGATCGAGATCACCGATCGAGACGGCAACCCCTTGAAGCTGACCGACACTCGCTGGACCCGCTTCAGCCGGCTGCTCAAGCAGTACCAGGGCTGGGCATCCGCGCTGCGCACCGCGCATGGGCAGGGGGTCGTGATCTTCCTCCAGCAGGCTCGCCTTCTGGAGGCCGGCGTCAGCGATGTCGATGGCCTGCTAAAGCACCTTGCCGATGACCACCAGAATGGGCATGCCTACTCGACGAAGCTGGTCTCCCAGGATCCCTTCGAGATAGTCGTGCTCACGGTCGAGGCCAAGACCGGACTCGCCACCACCCATCGGGTGCGCCGGGCCGCGCTGGACGCGAACGAGTATCGCCGCCTCGCCGCCGTGCACGACGAACTCGCCGCGCTCGTCGGAAACCCGCCGTTCACCGTAAAGCTCGGCGAGCGGACGCTAGACGCGGGCTCATTCGACGAGTTGCGCGCGGGCGTGCTCGACGTGGCCCAGCGTGGCGTGACCTACTACCGCTTCAAGGGCCTCGGCGAGATGGACGCCGAGGAGCTGCGCGAGACGACGATGGACCCGGCGTCGCGCACGCTGGTGCAGGTCACGATGGAGGACGCGAGCGCCGCCGACCGTGTGTTCTCGATGCTGATGGGCGACCAGGTCGAGCCGCGGCGGCAGTTCATCGAGGAGAACGCGCGGCTCGTGACCAACCTTGACGTGTAGCGCAGTGCTGAACAGGAAGGACTTCTAATGGCGACGATTGACACGTTGGGCGGCGGCAACATCGAGCCGCGCGGCCTCGAGGAGGAGATGCGCTCCGCGTATCTCGACTACGCGATGTCGGTCATCGTCGGGCGCGCGCTGCCGGATGTTCGTGACGGCCTGAAGCCGGTTCACCGCCGCGTCCTGCACGTGATGAACGAGATGGGCCTGCGGCCGACCGCGAAGCACGTGAAGTGTGCGCAGATCGTCGGCGCGTGATGGGTGAGTTTCATCCGCACGGCGACCAGTCGATCTACGACACGCTGGTCCGGCTCGCCCAGCAGTTCTCGATGCGTTACACGCTTGTCGACGGGCACGGGAACTTCGGCAACATCGACGGCTGGCCGGCGGCGGCGATGCGCTACACCGAGGCTCGCCTCGATGCTCTCGCCGCCGAGATGCTGCGCGACATCGACCAGGACACGGTCGACTTCGTCCCGACCTACGACGGAAACGCGCAGGAGCCGGTCGTGCTGCCGGCTCGCTTCCCCAACCTGCTCGTCAACGGCAGCTCCGGCATCGCCGTCGGCATGGCGACCAACATCCCGCCGCACAACCTGCGAGAGGTCGTCGCCGCGACGATCGCCTACATCGACGATCCGACGATCGACGTCGACGGCCTGCTGAAGTACATCAAGGGCCCGGACTTCCCAACCGCCGGCACGATCCTCGGCCACGACGGCATCCGCGACGCGTACGCCACCGGACGCGGGCGCGTCCGCGTGCAGGGCAAGGCGCACATCGAGCCGATCGGCCAGGGCAAGGAGGCGATCATCGTCACCGAGCTGCCCTACCAGGTGCGCAAGGGCGGCGACGGCGGCCTGATGGTGAAGATCAAGGACCTCGTCGCCGAGAAGAAGATCTCCGAGATCAGCGATCTGCGCGACGAATCCGACCGTCGCGGCATGCGGATCGTGATCGAGCTCAAGCGCGACGCGATTCCAAAGGTCGTGCTCAACAAGCTCTACAAGCACACGCCGCTGCAGACCACGTTCGGCGTGAACATGGTCGCGCTGGTCGACAACGTCCCGCGCACGCTGTCGCTGCGCGAGGTCATCGGCCACTACGTCGATCACCAGCGCGAGGTCATCGTTCGCCGCACCAAGTACGAGCTGCGACGCTCGGAGGAGCGCGCGCACATCCTCGAGGGCTACCTGATCGCGATGGACAACCTCGATGAGGTCATCGCCCTGATCCGCGCGTCTCGCGACCCCGAGGCCGCTCGCATCGGCCTCGTCGAGCGCTTCGACCTGACGGTCGTCCAGGCGCAGGCGATCCTGCAGCTGACCCTGAGCCGTCTGACCGCGCTCGAGGCCGACAAGATCAAGCACGAGCACGCCGACCTGATCGAGCGCATCCAGGAGCTGCGCGAGATCCTCGGCGACGAGAGCAAGGTCTACGGCCTGATCAAGGAGGAGCTGACCGAGATCGCCGAGGCCTACGGCGACGAGCGCCGCACCGAGATCACCTTCGCCGAGGGCGAGATCGACATCGAGGACCTGATCGCGGACCAGCAGATGGTGATCTCGATCACGCACTCCGGCTACATCAAGTCGCTCCCGCTCTCCACCTACGGCAGCAGCGCCGGGGCGGGGTCGGCGTGACTGGGATGGACACGAAGGACGACGACTACATCGAGCACCTGTTCGTGACCTCGACGCACGACTTCCTGCTGTTCTTCACCACCGCGGCAAGGTCTACCGGCTGAAGGTGTACGACCTGCCCGCGCGGTCGCGCCCGCGCGCGGCGCGCGCTCGTGAACCTGCTGCCGCTGCGTGAGGGCGAGCAGGTCCATCGGTGCTCAACACGCGTGACTTCACCGAGGCCAATACCTCCTCTTCGCGACGCACAACGGCATCATCAAGAAGACTGGTTCCTCGCCTACAACACGCCGATCAAGGCCGACGGCATCATCGCCATCAACATGCGCGACGACGACGAGCTGATCGCCGTGCGCCGCCCCGCGGCACGACGACATCCTGATCGTCTCACTCCGGCCAGGCGATTCGCTTCCCCGAGGCCGACGTGCGCGGATGGGCCGCGATACGGACGGCGTGCGGGGATGACGGTGATGACGAGGGGCGATCCCCCTGCTGACGATCGAGTGACCACGCGACGATCGGCGACCTGCTCGTCGTAACCGAGAACGGCTTCGGCAAACGAACGCGCGTGTCAGAGTATCCGGTGAAGCACCGCGACACCATGGGCGTCAGAACGATCGCCTTGACCGATCGCAAGGGTGCGCCTGGCCGGCGCCTTGGTCGTGCGCGAGCACCAGGAGCTCGTCTTCATCTCCCAGAACGGCATGGTCCAGCGCACGTCCGTGCGTGGCATCAGCCGCTACGGCCGCGCCTCACAGGGCGTGAAGGTGATGAACATCCGTGACGACGATCAGGTGAGTGCTGTGGCGCTCGTCGCCGAGTCCGAGGCCGAAGTACCGATCGACGA
>CAVZDL010000019.1:0-27234 GCA_963774025.1 uncultured Conexibacteraceae bacterium | reverse complement strand
CAACCCGGTGGCGGCGCCGTTCCTGTCGTTCTCGCTTCCCGAGCCGACGGGCGTCGTCGGAGTCGTCGCGCCAGACGAGCCGTCGCTGCTCGGGCTCGTGGCGGAGGTCGCGCCGGCGCTCGCGGCGGGCAACACGGTCGTTGCGATCCTGTCGGAGTCCGCGCCACACGCGGGGCTCGACCTCGCCGAGGTGCTCGGCGTCGCCGACATACCGGCGGGAGTGGTCAACCTGCTGTCAGGACGGCGCGGCGAGCTTGCGATGGCCCTCGGGGGACACCGTGACCTGAACGCGATCCTCGACGCGTCCGGCGACGCGTCACTCGGTGCCGAACTCGACCGGCTCGCGGCCGAGACGATCAAGCGCGCACGCCACGGCAGCGCAGCAACGTCGTATGACCAGGCGGTCGACGACGCGCTAGAGCGGATCGCCGCGGTGACCGAGCTGAAGACCGCCTGGCACCCGGTCGGCGCGTAGCCGACAACCTGCTTAACGTGACAAATCGCGCCGTCGGCCTGAGGTTTGGCACGACGTGCACGAAAACTCACGTGTTGGTGACAAAGTTCGCCTGCGGCTGACGATTTGGCACGTTGAGCATGTCCGCTGTCGAGGACAACTGAGCAGACTGCTCAGGCGAACGACTCGCCCGGCAGCGCCGGGGCGTCCCGCCCGGTGAGCCAGCGCAGGACGCTCGCGCCGACGTCCGCGAGCAACCCGTCGTGACGCCGGCCGCCGTCACCGTCGAACCGCGCCAGCAGCGGCACGTACTCGCGCGTGTGATCGGTGTGGCCGGCGGTCGGGTCGACACCGTGGTCGGCGGTCAGGACCAGCATGTCGTCGGCGCGCAGCAGCTCGATCCAGCCGGCCACGGCAGTGTCGACCGCACGCAGCGCGCCCACGAACCCGGGCACGTTGTGGCGATGCCCGAACAGCTGGTCGGTGTCGACGAGGTTGACGAACACGAAGCCGGAGTCGAGTGAGCGCACCAGCTCGCTGGTCGAGGCAATCGCCTGCTCGTTCGTCGCGCCCGGATACGCTGCGTCGATCCCGACGCCGGCGAACAGGTCTCTGATCTTCCCGACGCCGTGCACGGCAACACCGGCGTCACCCAGCTCCTGCAGGTACGAACGCGCCGGCGGCACCAGCGCGTAGTCGTGACGTCCGGTCGTGC
The DNA here is from genome assembly GCA_963774025.1 of uncultured Conexibacteraceae bacterium. Classification (GTDB taxonomy): domain Bacteria; phylum Actinomycetota; class Thermoleophilia; order Solirubrobacterales; family Solirubrobacteraceae; genus Palsa-465. The sequence goes on along the minus strand of CAVZDL010000019.1, from coordinate 26,065 downwards.
GCACGAAGGCCCCCGGGGAGCCGACGAACGGCCGCGCGATCACGCGGCCCACCGCATGCTCACCGGTCATCACCTCACGCGCGATCGCGCACACGCGATGAAGTGCCGGTTCGTCGAGTACGTCGTGATGTGCGGCGATCTGCAGGACCGAGTCCGCGGACGTGTAGAGGATCAACTCGCGGGTGCGCAGGTGGTGCTCGCCAAAGTCCTCGAGCACCTGCGTGCCGCTGTACGGCCGGTTGCAGCAGAACCGTTGCTCGGTGGCCTGCTCGAGCTCGTAGACGAGCTCATCCGGGAAGCCGTACGGGTAGGTGGGGAGCGGCGCTTTCGGCACCACCCCCATCAGCTCCCAGTGGCCGGTGACCGACTCCTTGCCGGGACCGAGCGGCGCCAGGCGCCCGTGCAGAACCGGCTCCGCGGCCGGCGCCAAACCCTCGAGCTCCAGAATCGACCCGAGTCCGAGTGCGCCGAGCGTCGGCAGCTCGAGCCCGCCGGCGAGCTCGGCGACGTGCCTGAGCGTGTTCGAGTCCGGTGAGTCTCCGTAAGTGGCCGCGTCCGGCAGCGCGCCCACGCCACAGGCGTCCAGCACGATCACGAATGCACGGGGCATGCGGATGGGCGCGAGCGGCGCCTCAGGCGAGGATGCCCTCGAGCCTGAGGATCCGCCGCAGGATCGCCAGCGACGAGGCGTAGGTCGAGTCCATCCCGTAGTAGGAGAGGCCGCGGGCACCGAGCGTGCGCGCCTGCGTATACGGAGTGTCAGAGGCGTAGTGGATGATGCCGAGGTCGATCGGCAGCTTCGCGAAGTTGACAGCCTCGCCGACCGGGAAGCGATCGGCGTCGGCGATCTCATAGACGGCGTTGCAGAACGGCCCGGCCTCCATCTCGACGACCGTGAACGCCTCCCGGTAATAGAAGTCGAGGTAGGCTCGGTTCTGCAGGAACGTCGATTTGACGGTCACCGCACGCTGGTTGTCGAGCCCGGTGCCGAAGCGCAGGTCACCGGCCAGGTCGTCGACGCTGAAGACGTTGTCGAGCCAGTAGGTGGAGCGCGAGTGCTCGTCGTGGACGACGCTCGAGATCAGCACGTCGCCGACATCCGCGTTCAACGTCGCCGCCTTGCCGAGCACGTAGACGCCGCGCAGCGAGGCGGTGTCGACGGCGATCTCGCGCAGGATGTTGTAGGCGGCCACCCCGAGCGGATAGTCGATGTTGACGATCCGTGCCCGGCTCGCCGCCAGCGCCTCCGCGTCGACCTCACCGAGGCGCGGATCGAGCGACGCGACGCTCAGCCCGCCGAGCGGGATCGTCTGGGCCGGCACGCGCAACGCGGTGGTGCTGCGAATGTGCTTGATGCCGTGCGCCTCCTCCGCCGCCCGGCGCTCGGCCGCGCCCTCCGCTCCCCGTTCGCTGAAGTACTGACGCGCCACGAAGTACAGGAAGTTCTCCCACGAGCCCTCGGTGCTGCCCTCGCGAAACGCGGTCAGCTCCTCACGCAGGATGTCCTCGGCGGGCAGCGTCTCGACAAAGTCGACGAGCTCCTGCTCACGCTCGCGCGCCAGGCCGGTGGCGATGTTCACAAGGCTATGGGTGTTGGAGGAGACGAAGTAGAGAGGCCCCTCGCCGCCGCTACTGGCCAGCGGGCCAGTAGCGTCGCTGTCACGCTCGCTCCGCTCGAGCTCGGTCTGGACCGGTGCCCACCAGCGGCGCGTCATCCGCGCGTAGCCGGTGCTGGAGCCGCCGAGCATGCGCACCCGCAGGCTCAGGTGTACATCGCGGACGAGCTTGAGCCGGTGGGCGAACGCCATGCCCCAGGACTCCCGCAGCCGCTGCCAGTCTTCGACACTGCCACCGCACAGCCGAGCGCAGGTGTCGGCGTCCGGGTCCTCCCCGAGCTCCGTCGCCGCGCCGCGCAGGCGCACGCGGATCTTGTTCCACTCGATCTGGTAGGCGACCAGCGTGGGCACGAGGTCATCGACGTCGGACGCGCTGGCCAGCAGCACCGCCAGCGTTCCCGAGTCGCCGACGTACCAGCGCCGCCGGCGCGCGGGTGCCTCCGCCTCGGGCCAGCCCTCGATGTCGAGGCCGCCGGCGATCAGCGCCTCGTCGGACTGGCCCATCACGACCAGCCGTGCACCGGCGATCGCCGCGGGCAGGCGGCTCACGCAGTACAGGAAGGCGCCCAGGTCAAGTTCCTCACTGTCGGCGAGCGAGTGCAGGCTCGAGCCCATGGCTCGGTGGGAGGGCTCGAGCACGCGCAGGCGGGTCTCGCCGCTCGAGCGCAGCAGTGTCACATAGGTGCGCTGGTAGAGCTCGACCTCGTCGCTGACGCGCACGCCGGTGTCGGAGAGGCTTGTGATGGACAGTCGTGCGACCGCCATGGGTCTACTCCTTCACGTAGGGGATGCCGGATGCGGCGGGAGGACGGGAGCGACCGATGACGCCGGCCACGGCGATCAGCGTGAGCAGGTAGGGCAGCGCCTGGAAGAGGGTGCTGAGCGTCGCGGAGAACGTCTCCAGACGATACGCCAGCGCGCTCGAGAGGCCGAACAGGAGCACGGCCGCCAGCGCGCCGATGGGATTCCACTTGCCGAAGATCACCGCCGCCAGCGCGATGAAGCCGCGTCCGTCCGTCATCTGGAAGTTGAACGAGCCGTCGAATCCGTCGGCGAGGTACACGCCGCCCAGGGCCGCCAGGATGCCTGAGGTGACGACCGCCGCGTAGCGTGTGGCGATGACCTTGAGGCCGACCGTCGAGGCGGCGAGGGGCTGCTCGCCGATGGCGCGCAGGCGCAGCCCCGCCCGTGTACGGAAAAGGAACCACCAGACAATCGGCACGAGTATCAGACCCACCCATGTGAGCACGTTGGCGTCACCGATCGCAGTGCCGAAGAAGGCGAAGTGCTTGACCCCCGGCAGACTCAGATTCGGCACCGTCGGTAGCGTGCCCGGGGTGCCGTTGTCTCCGTAGTGAGCAACGAAGAAGTAACCAGTCATGCCGTAAGCCAGGAAGTTGATCGCGTAGCCGGAGATGACCTGGTTCGCACGCAGATGGATCGAGAAGTAGGCGTGCACGAGGGCCAGCAGGCCACCGGAGGCCATGCCGATCAGCGCGCCCAGCACCCAGCTGTTGGTGATGTTGGCGCCGTAGATGCCGAAGTAACAGCCCATCAGCATCATGCCGTCGAGCGCGATGTTCACGACGCCGGAGCGCTCGGAGATGATCCCGCCCAATGCGGCGAAGAGCAGCGGCGTCGCAAAGGTCAGCCCTGAGGCGATCAGCGCCGACCATGTGAAGACCTCGGCCACGTTCGCCGTGGTCTGATTGGTCATCGCGAGCGCCACCGGGATCGCGACCAGGCCGACGAAGACGGTCACCCCGCCGAGTCGGCGGTGCTTGCGATCGAGCAGGACCCAGACGCCGGTGAGCGCGGCGATCACACCGAGCACGATCGACGGCACCGGGGTGCGGGCCAGGATCGGGGGAAGCGTCAGGATCCAGGCGATGGCGGCCAGCACCACCGCCGCGATCCCGATGCGCTTGGTGGTCACCGCCGAGTCTCCGCTTTGGGTGTTGGCCGCCTGAGGCGTCGGCACAGCGGGGGCGGTCATCGTCCCGGCTCCGGCCGGAGTGCCTCGGCAGCGTCCAGGGAGGGGTCGTCGGGCTCGAGGACCTGCGCAAGGTCGGCGCCCGGTTGCGGTGTACCCCACCCGAGTTTGGCCGGCAGCCGCAGCAGCCGCACAGCGATCAGGTCGGTCGAGACCAGCAGGACGACGAGCCCCTCGATGATCAGCGTGAGCTGCGGTGCGAGTTCCGGGTTGAGGGAGGTCGACGTGAGGTTGCCCGCTGAGGTCCCCGTCTCCAGCGCCCCGAACAGCAGCGCCGCAGCCACCACGCCGACCGCCGTGTTGCGGCCCAACAACGCCACCGCGATGCCGAGGAAGCCGACCTGCGAGCTGAAGAGGTCGGCACTCGAGACCTGGAACTCCCAGCCGAGCACGTCAATCGATGCCGCCAGCCCAGCGAACACGCCGCAGATCGCCATCGTCATGATGTAGTTGCGGGGGACGCTGATGCCGGAACTGCGGGCGGCGTCCGGGTTGTGGCCGACGGCGCGCACCTCGTAGCCCAGCGTCGAGCGGTTCATGATCGCCCAGAACACCACCGCCGCACCGATCCCGATGAACACGCCGACGTCGAGGCCCTGCAGGTTGGGGTTGCCCCAGATCACAGGCAGGTGCATGTTGCCGGCAATCGTGTTGGAGACCGGGTTCCCGAGCGCATCCTTGCCCTGGAGCGGCCCGCCTTCCTGGAACAGGTAGCTCGCGATCCAGATCGCGATCCAGTTGAGCATGATCGTCGAGATCACCTCGTGGGTGCCGACTGCCGCCTTCAGCCAACCGGCTATCGCCGCCCACGCTCCGCCGATCAGCGCGGCGGCGAGGATCGACAGGACGATGTGGAGCACGGGATTCATGCCCGTGAAGGAAGTGGCGACCCATACGGCGATGACCGAGCCGACCGTGTACTGGCCCTGGGCGCCGATGTTGAAGAGCCCGACCCGGAACGCGAACGCGACCGACAGCCCGGTGAGGACCAGCGGCGCTGCCGCCACCAGTGTCTCTTGGAGATCCTGGGCCGCAAACACGCGGTTTTGGCCGGTGACCCACGGGAACAGCCAATTGAGTCCGGTCCCGTTGAAGATCGCGCTGTAGGTCCCAAGCGGGTCGTTGCCCGTCATCAACATCACGAGGCCGGCCACCACGAACGCGATCACGACCGTGGTGAGCGGAATCACCGCGCTGCGGCCGGCATGCGCGAGCCTCCGGTGCGGCTTCATGCAGCAGCCACCTTACCGCCGGTCATCGCGAAGCCCAGCTCCTCCTCGGTCGCGTCCGGCGGGAACTCGGCGGCGATGCGACCCTCGTAGATCACGAGAATCCTGTCGGCCAGCGACCGAACCTCCTCGGACTCCAGCGAGACCAGCAACACCGCCTTGCCCGCGTCGCGTTGCGCGATCAGCTTGCTGTGCACGAACTCGATCGCGCCGACGTCGAGCCCGCGCGTCGGCTGGTGCGCCACGAGCAATTTGGGGTCCGAGTCGATCTCGCGGGCGACGCACAGCTTCTGCTGGTTGCCGCCGGAGAGCGCTGATGCGGGCGTCTCGGGAGTGCCGCCGCGCACGTCGAAGGCGGCGAGCAGGCGTTTGGCGAGCGCGAAGAACGCAGTTAGGTTGAGCCATCCGCGGCGGCTCAGCGGGGGGCTCCGATAGCGCCGCAGGGCAAGATTCTCGGCGAGCGTGAACGGCAGCACGAGGCCTACCCGCTGGCGGTCCTCGGCTATGTGAGAGACGCCCGCGGCGCCGGCGACGCGCACACCGCGGCCGGTGATGTCGGTTCCGTCCACCTCGATCAGCCCTCCGGTCGGCACCCGGATTCCGGTGATCGCCTCCACCAGCTCGGCCTGGCCGTTGCCGTCGACGCCGGCGAGGGCGACGATCTCACCGGCACGCACAGTGAGCGTCGCGCCGCGGACCGCCTCAAGACCACGGTCGTCCAGCACGCGCAGATCCTCGACGGTCAGGATCGGGCCCTCTGGTGCATGGGGATCCTTCTCCACCCGGAAGATCACGTCGCGCCCGACCACCATGCGTGCAAGCGACTGCTCGGTGGCGCCGGCGCGCGGAACCGTGCCCATCGACTTGCCGCGGCGCAGCACGGTGATGCGATCCGCGATCTCGAGCACCTCTCCAAGCTTGTGTGAGATGAAGACGATCGCTGTGCCATCCTCCCTCAGGCGCCGCAGGACCGTCATCAGCTCGGTGATCTCCTGTGCCGTGAGGACGGCGGTCGGCTCGTCGAGCACGAGGATGCGCGCGTTGCGATAGAGCGCGCGGAGGATCTCGACGCGCTGCTGCATGCCAACGGTGACGTCCTCGATACGGGCGTCCGGGTCGACCGCGAGCCCGTAGCGGTCGGAGAGCTCCTGCACGCGTTTGCGTGCCGTGCGGCGGTCGAGGATGCCGACCGGTCGCGCGGCGCCGGACTTGACCGGCTCGTTGCCGAGCACGATGTTCTCGGCAACGGTCATCACCGGGATGAACATGAAGTGCTGGTGCACCATGCCGATCCCGAGGTCGATCGCGTCGTTCGGGGACTGGATCCTGACCGGCTTGCCGTCGACCAGGATCTCCCCTGACGTCGGGCTATAGAGCCCATACAGGACCGACATCAATGTCGACTTGCCGGCGCCGTTCTCGCCCAGCAGGGCGTGAACCTCACCGGCACGCAGATCGAAGTCGACCCGGTCGTTGGCGACGACCGGGCCGAACTTCTTGGTGATTGCCCTCAGCTCGAGAACCGGGAGCGCGTCCATCACTGGCGCTTCGCGAGGGTGGGGATTATCCGTCACTGCTCCTGACGCCAGACCGTCGACTTACTTCTTGATGGTGACCGGGATGTTCTTGATCTTGCCGCTCTTGATCTCGGCGAGGACGTGGGCGAGCTTGCTCGCATACGGCTTGGCGGCGGCGTCCAGTGTTCCGTAACCGGTGCCGTTATTGGCCACGGAGTAGACGCGATCTCCACCGGCGTCGAAATGGCCATGCAGCAGCGAAGCGGCTGCCTGCTCCACCGCGACATCGACCTTCTTGAGCGCCGAGGTCAGGATGTAGTGGCCAAGGTAGCCCTGATCTGCATCCACGCCGATCCCGTAATCGCCGTGCGTTTTCGCAGCCTGCAGTGCCCCGAGGCCACATCCACCTGCGACCTGGAAGACGATCTTGCTGCCCGAGGCGATCTGGTTATCGGCGATCGTCTCGCAGTCTGACTGGTCGGTGAAGTTGTTCGAGAATCCGTTCAGGAACTTCAGGCTCGGATCCGCAGCCTTGCCACCCGCCTGGAAGCCGGCGATGTAGCTGGTGACCGACGGGATGTCCTGACCACCAACGCTTGACACGGTGGTGTAGCCCTTGGCCTTCGAGATCAGGCCGGACAGATAGCCGACCAGGTAACCGGACTGCTGGGACTCGAACGTCAGTCCCTCGACGTTCTTCGGCTTACCGGCGATTGCCGAGGCCGGCGTGTCGATGATCGCGAAGTGAGTGTGCGGATACTGCTTTGCGACCTGGCCGAGCGCCGCGATGAAATCGAAGCCGACCGCGACGACGAGGTTGTCGCCGTGCTCTGCCTCCTTCTGGAGATACGGAACGTAGTCCGCGCTCGATGTGGCCTGCAGCACCTGGCCCTTGACGCCCAGCGTGTGCTCGGCCTCGAGCATGCCCTCATAGGCGAGGTGGTTGAAACCATGGTCGTTGAGCCCGCCCGTATCGGCGACGACACCCAACGTGAACGACGAAGCCTTGGTGCGCGAGATTCGCGCCGAGCTGCTGGCGGCTCCGAAGACCGCCACTACCAATGCTGCAGCGACCACCGCGACCGCTGACAATCTGACAAGTACCTTCACAGACCCCTCCTTTGACTACTAGAAGTGTCGCAACGTACTCGGCTCTGAGGCCCTCGTACAGAGCCAGACCGAGTATCAGGCGCACACAACACGCAAACCTAACCGAACTCGCTGCTCATGTCTTCGCCGACGGTGGCGCGTTGACCAGCGGGATCACCCGATCCCCATACGCCGCCAGCGTCTCGTCCTTGTTGTCGTGCTGCAGATACAGCGCGAACTGATCGACGCCGAGCTCGCGCAGAGCTTCGAGCTTGGCGACCTGAGCGTCGACGTCGCCGAGGATGCAGAACCGGTCGATGACCTCGTCGGGCACGAAGGTCGTGTGGACGTTTCCGGCGCGACCATGCTCGTTGTAGTCGTATCCGGTGCGGTCTGCGATGTAGTCCGTCAGCGCCTGCGGAACTGCGCCGTCGGCGCCGTAGCGCTTGACGATGTCGGCGACGTGGTTTCCGACCATGCCGCCGAACCAGCGGCACTGCTCGCGCGCGTGCGCGAGCTGCTGCGCCGAGCCATCCGTGACATACGCCGGCGCCGCAACACAGAACTTGATCGCTGCCGGATCGCGGCCCGCGGCCGCGGCGGCCTCACGCACGAACCCGATCATCCAGCGCGCGATGTCGACGTCGCCGAGCTGCAGGATGAAGCCATCACCGACCTCCCCGGCCGCCGTCAGAGCGAGCGGTCCGTAGGCGGCGATCCACACCTCCAGCTCGGAGCTCGTCGCCCACGGGAACCGCAGCGTCGACCCGTTCAGGGTCACGGGCCGGCAGTTGGCGAGCTCGCGGATCACGTGGGTCGCCTCGCGCATCTGCTTGACGGTCGACGGTTTCCCGTTCAGTACCCGCACCGCTGAATCCCCGCGTCCGATCCCACAGACCGTGCGGTTGCCGTACATCTCGTTGAGCGTCGCGAACACGCTGGCGGTGACGGTCCAGTCACGCGTTGCCGGATTGGTCACGAACGGTCCCACGGTGATGCGCCTGGTCTCAGCCAGGATCTGGCTGTGGATCACGTAGGGCTCCATCCACAACAGGTGCGAGTCGAAGGTCCAGACGTGGCTGAAGCCGTACTCCTCCGCGCGCTTGGCCAGCGATACCAGCCGCCACGGCGGTGGGTCAGCCTGCAGAACCAGTCCGAAGTCCATCGTGTGTCCGCCTCAGCTCAGGTACTGCGAGAGGCCGCGCCTGAGGTACTGCCCGTGTCCGGCCTTGCCGATGTAGCCGCTCGCGTCCACGATCACCGTGCCGCGGGACAGCACGACGTCGACATGCCCGTCGATCTCGTACCCCTCATAAGCGGAGTAGTCCATGTTCATGTGGTGGGTCTTGCCGATTCCGATCGAGGTGTGGCCGGCGGGGTCATAGACAACGATGTCCGCGTCGGCGCCGGGCGCGATCACGCCCTTGCGTCCGTACAGCCCGAACATCCGGGCGGGCGTTGTCGAGGTCAGCTCGACGAACCGCTCCAGCGTGATCCGCCCGGCGACGACACCCTGGTACATCAGGTCCAGCCGGTGCTCGATCGAGCCGATGCCGTTGGGGATCTTCGAGAAGTTGCCGCGGCCCATCTCCTTCTGCTCCTTCATGCAGAAGGGACAGTGGTCGGTCGAGACCATCTGCAGGTCGTTGGTCCGCAGGCTCTGCCAGAGGTGGTGCTGGTGACCCTCGTGGTGGGAGCGCAGCGGTGTCGAGCAGACCCACTTGGCGCCCTCGAGCTCGCCCCACTCCTCAGACCTGGCCGCGAGCTGCTCCTCGAGCGACAGGTAGAGGTATTGCGGGCAGGTCTCGCCGAACACATTGGCCCCGCGGTCGCGCGCGGCGGCGATCTGCTCCACCGCCTGCTTGGCGGACACGTGCACGACGTAGAGCGGAGCTCCGGCGATGTCGGCGATCATGATCGCCCGGTGCGTGGCCTCCTCCTCGGCCTGCCAGGGCCGCGAGAGCCCGTGGTAATACGGCGAGGTGTTGCCGGCCGCCAGCGCCTGCTCGACGAGCACGTCGATGACGCCGCCGTTCTCCGCGTGCATCATCATCAGCGAGCCGTTCTCGGCCCCCTTCTGGAAGGCGCGGAGGATCTGTCCGTCGTCGGACAGCAGCACGCCCTTGTAGGCCATGAACAGCTTGAAGCTGGTGACACCCTCGGCTACCAGCGCATCCATCGCATGCAGTGACTCGTCCTGCACGTCGGAGAGGATCTGGTGAAAGCCGTAGTCGATCGCGCAGTTGCCGGCGGCCTTCTCGTGCCACCGCGCGTACTGCTCCATCACGTTCTCGCCCGTGTACTGCACGACGAAGTCAACGATCGTTGTGGTGCCGCCCCAGGCGGCCGCGCGCGTACCGGTCTCGAAGGTGTCGGAGGCCTGAGTCCCGCCGAACGGCATTTCCATGTGCGTGTGAGCGTCGATGCCGCCGGGGAACACGTACTTGCCGGTGGCATCGATCGTGGTGTCGGCGCTGATCGGTCCGAGCGGCTCGGTTCCGGGTGCGATCAGCGCGACGATCCGTTCACCGTCGATGAGGACGTCCGCGGCAACCCGCCCGGTGGCGCTGACGACGGTCCCGCCGCTGATCAGAACCGTGCTCATGGCGCCGGGATGGCTGCGTAGGAGTCAGGACGACGGTCGCGGTAGAACTGCCAGTCGTCACGCATCTCCTGGACGAGGTTCATGTCGAGGTCGCGGACGAGCAGCTCCTCGTGCTCAGGAGAGCCGAGTGCGCCCACGTAGTTGCCGCGCGGGTCCACGATCTGCGAGCTGCCGTAGAAGTTGACGGCGTCCGCGCCGTACTCGTTGTCCTCGAGCCCGACGCGGTTGGGCGCCAGGACGAAGTAGCCGTTGGCGACCGCGGCCGCCGGCTGCTCGATCTCCCAGAGACGGTTGGAGAGGCCCGGCTTGGTCGCATTGGGGTTGAACACCATGTGCGCCCCATTGAGGCCCAGCTCACGCCAACCCTCGGGGAAGTGGCGGTCGTAACAGATGTACATGCCGACCTTGCCGACTGCCGTGTCGAACACGGGGTAGCCGAGGTTGCCGGGGCGGAAGTAGAACTTCTCCCAGAACTTCTCGACGTGCGGGAGATGGTTCTTGCGGTACTTGCCGAGCACCGTCCCGTCGGCGTCGACGAGGACCGCGGTGTTGTAGTAGATGCCGGTGTCCGCCTCCTCGTAGATCGGCAGCACCATCACCATCGACAGCTCCTGCGCGAGCGCGGCGAAACGCTGCACGATCGGTCCGTCAGCCGGCTCGGCATAGCGGTAGTACTTCTTGTCCTGGGTGATCCCGAAGTAGGGCCCGTAGAACAGCTCCTGGAAACAGATCACCTGAGCGCCCTGAGCCGCCGCGTCACGCGCGAACCCCTCGTGCTTGTCCAGCATCGAGGCCTTGTCGCCGGTCCAGGTAGTTTGTGAAATCGCCGCTCGGACAGTCGCCATGTCGCTCCTTTGAAGGGGTCCAAGGGTGGCAAGCAACCTAATCCCTGCCCATGGCCAGGTGGATAATTCCGAGGGCGCCTGGACGCCGCTGCGTCCAGGCCATGCTCAGGGCCACATCTCTGCCGAGCTCAGGTCATAGCTTGTGCGGGTGGCGGCATCGCCCCGATCCGCTCCACGCATCGGCCCGCTGCGGCGATCGCCAGCTGCGGGCCGCCGACCAGGTAGCCGGCGGCGAGCGCATCACCGGCTCCGGTCGTATCGACGACGGTGACGGGGGCGGGGGCGAACCGGCCCTCCGGAAAGATCGCGCCGCGGGCTCCGAGCTTGATCACCAGCTCGGTGTTGACGTCGGTGTCGAGTTCGAGGCCGGGCAGGGCCGCGCGCTCGGCCTCGTTGGCGAAGATGAGATCCGGATCGAGTTGCCGCACCCTTTCCAGGAATCGCTCCGGGCCGAACAGTTCAATGTCGTTTGCCGAGGCCAGATCGAGCGTCACGCGACGCGCCACCTTGGAGGCTGCAATCGCCGCTTCGGCCACCGAGTCACGCAGCAGGCAGTAGCCGGAGACGTGCAGGACGTCCGCGCTCCTCACCCAGACCTCGTCGAGGTCGGCCGCCATCAACCGGGCCGTGACACCGGGATCGGAGACCATCGTTCGCGCGCCGTCGACCCCTCGGGTCGAGACGACCACGCCGCCGGTGCCCTCCATCACCGGCCCGCACAGCTCTACGCCGTGATGCTCGAGATGGGCGGCTGCGATCTCACTCGCCTCGTCGGTGCCCCTGACGCAGATCAGACGACTCCGGCCGCCGAGCGCGCTGGCCCAGGCGGCGACATTGGCCGCCTGACCGCCCGCAGTGAGACGGATCGTGGCCGGGGTGTCGCCGTCGGGCGCGAGCGGCGCCTTGGGCAGCACCACCACATCGAGGATCAGGTCGCCGATCGTGCAGATCAGCGGCCCGGCGTGTTCGTCTTCGGCCCTGGGCTCGCCCGTGGCCCTGGGTTCGCCCGCGTCTTCGGCCCTCGGTTCGCGGTTCACGGCCGACATCATCGCGGCTCATGGCCGTCCGAGTCCCCATGCCCGTTGGAGTACGGTTGCTGCCGTGTCGGTGACCTCGTCCTCCGAGCACGTCGTGTTGTCAGAGCGCGTGGCCGCCGCGCTCAATGACGGCGCCCCGGTGGTCGCACTCGAGTCGACGATCATCACCCACGGTCTGCCCCACCCAGAGAACATCGAGGCGGCGGTCAGTTTCGAGCGGACGGTGACCGAGAGCGGCGCCGTCCCGGCGACGATCGCCGTGATCGACGGCGTCGCGCACATCGGCATCGAATCCGGACAGCTCGAGCAGCTCGCCGCTGCCGAGTCCGCGTTGAAGTTGAGCGCGCGCGACCTGCCGGTCGCGATCGCGCGGGGCGCGAGCGGCGGCACGACCGTTGCCGCCACCGCGCTGCTCGCCTCGCAGGCCGGGATCCGCGTGTTTGCCACCGGCGGCATCGGCGGCGTCCACCGCAACGCCAGCGAGACCTTCGACGAATCGGCCGACCTGCACGTCCTCGGCAGCTGTCCGATCACCGTCGTATCGGCCGGCGTGAAGTCGATCCTCGACATCCGCGCCACGCTGGAGCGGCTGGAGACGCTGAGCGTCACGGTGCTTGTCTTCGGCACCCATCAGTTCCCGGCGTTCTACCTCGCCGACAGCGGCATCTCGGTCGATTTCTCGGTATCGACTGCCGCCGAGGTGGCGGCCATCATGCGCGCCGCCGACTCACTCGGACGCCCCGGCGGGATCCTCGTCGCCAACCCGCTGCCGGCGTCGGCGGAACTCGACCGGGAGAACCACGACCGCATGCTCGCCGAGGCACTCTCAGCCGCAGCGGTGGCCGGCGTCAGCGGCAAGGACGTCACGCCGTTCCTGCTCGAATACATCCACTCGCACACCGAGGGAACGAGCGTCGATGTCAACCTCGCGATCGTGCGCGGCAACTGCCGGCTCGCGGCCGAGATCGCTTCGGTATACGCCCGCGTGCGCTGACTGATAGCCAGGACTCCAGAAAACCCCGGCAGGCTGCCGATACAGGCCCACAGGGGTCATTTATGGAGACTGCAAGCATTCGACTGGATCCGGCGGGCACGGACGCCGCGGCACTCGCGAGTCGCCTGGGTTCCGAGCTGCCGCCGACCGACCATGAACGGCGACGACCGGCGCCGGCGCTGACTCAGGCCGGCCCGCGGATAAAGACCCTCTATGCGCTGATGGCGATCGTGCTGATCGGCTACGTGGTCTCGGTGATCGTCCGACCCAACGGCGACACCTGGCCCGCGATCGATTCCTGGGGGGTAGCGGCCTTCGAGCTGGTCGGGAGCGTGCTCTGCATGAGCAGGTCATTGGTGCGAAGCGACCGCCGACCGGCTGCGCGCTTCGTTCCACTGGTTCTGGGCGCAGGGCTCTTCGCGTGGTCGCTGGGCGATTTCGTGGTCGCGATCACCGGAAGCGGAAGCGTCGGGGCTCCCCTGCTCGGCAACATCTTTTATCTGTGTTTCTACCCGCTCGCCTATGTGGGGGTGATGATGCTCCTGCGGCTTCAGCTCAGGCGCTTCACCCCCGAGTCGTGGCTTGACGGCATCATCGCGGGCCTCGGTGCGGCCGGGCTGTCCGCCGTGTTCTTGTTCCACAGCGTTCTGCACGCAGCCGGCGGCGGGCGGGCTGCGGTTGCGACCAACCTGGCGTTTCCGATCGGCGACCTGCTGCTGCTCGCATTGGTGATCGGCGGAACCGCCGTGATCCCCGGACGGCGCCGGCTGCCGTGGATGATGGTGGCGGTCGGCCTCGGGCTCAACACGCTCGGGGACACGGCCAACCTGTTTGCCTCCGGGCTCGGTGCGACGCACCTCGGCGCCGCAGCCGACGCGATCGCCTGGCCCACATCGATCCTGCTCGTTTCCGCGTCCGTGTGGGTCAGCCCGCGCCCGGCCATGCAGGTCACAACTGAGCCCCAGCCGAGCTTCGTGCTTCCGGCTCTGGCGACCGCCGCGGCTCTGGCGATGCTGTTCGTGGGCTCGATCCAGCACATCAGCGCCGCTGCCCTCGCACTCGCCGTGGCGACGCTGGTGGCCGCACTCGTGCGCTCCGCGCTCTCCGTCGTGAGCCTGCAGCGGCTCACGGTCGCTCGGCACCGGCAGGCGGTGACCGACCAGCTGACGGCGCTCCCCAACCGTCGTGCACTCTTCGAGCTGCTCGATGCCCTCGAAGAGGAGCGCACGAGCGTCACCGGCGAGCACCGACAGATGGCGTTCCTGTTTGTGGATCTCAACCGCTTCAAGGAGGTAAACGACTCCTTCGGCCATGCGGTCGGCGACGAGCTCTTGCGTCAACTCGGTGAACGGCTCAGGGGAACGCTGCGCAGCTCGGATCTGCTCGCCCGTCTCGGCGGAGACGAGTTCGTGGTCATGCTGCTCGATGCCGACGGTGACTATGGCGCGATGATCGCCCAGCGGATCAGCGCTCGTTTGCAGGAGCCGTTCCAGCTCGGCCCGGTGTCCGCCCGGATCGGCGCAAGCATCGGCATCGCGGTCTCCCCCGACAACGCGACCGACACCCCCGACCTGCTGCGCTGCGCCGATCTGGCGATGTACCGCGCCAAGCTCGAGGGAACGGCATTCGCGATCTACAACGAGGAGATGGATGGTCGCGGTAACCGCGTGGGACTCGTCGAGGACCTGCGCGCTGCGATCGCGAGTCGCGACCTTGAGCTCTGCTATCAGCCGCAGATCGATCTCGGCAGCGGCGAGGTCGTCGCACTCGAGGCGCTCCTGCGCTGGCGCCATCCGCGCCTGGGCTACATCCCGCCACTCGAGTTCCTGCCCCTGGCTGAAGACGCCGAGCTGATAAATCCACTGACCGAGATCGTGGTCGATATGGCCCTGGCACAGTGCGCCGGGTGGCACGCCGAGGGACACGATGTCGCGGTCTGCGTGAACCTCTCGACCACGAACCTACTCAACCCGGACCTGCCCGAGATGATCATGGCCGCACTCGCACGGCACGAGCTGGCGCCGCAGGCACTCGTGCTCGAGATAACCGAGACGACGGCCATCACCGACTTCGAGCGCGCCAAGGACGCGATCCTGCAGCTGCGCGACCTCGGCATGGTGGTATCGGTCGACGACTTCGGCGCCGGCTTCACGTCACTCGCCTACCTGAGCAGCCTGGCGGTGGGCGAGCTGAAGCTGGACCGCAGTTTCATCCTCGGGCTCGCCACCTCGGCGGACAGCCGGAATCTGGCGCTGGTTCGCTCGACGATCGACCTTGCGCACGCACTCGGCCTGCGCGTCGTGGCGGAGGGCGTCGAGGACAAGGCCTCGTTCGACATGCTCGTCGGGCTCAGATGCGATCTCGCCCAGGGTTACCTGATCAGCAAGCCCAAGCAAGCGGACGAAGTCGAGTTGACCGCATTCCCGTTCGGCCTGCTGGAACGGCACGCAGGCGCGTCGCTGTAGCTGACGCGCGTGGCCCGGCCGGCGGCGCCCAGTCCGCAGTGGCGAGGAGCCATAACGTTCGCGTTCGCCCGGACCAACGGCGAATGCCTTGGCGTGCGCTAGCTGGAGACGCTGAAGGGCACGGATTCGTGCGCCTGGGTGATGTAGCTGAACTTCGCGGTGAACGACGTCAGGTAGGCGCAGAAGTGCTGGGTGCCGTGGGTCGGCTTGGAGAACCCTGCGACCTTGTCCGTGTAACGGTAGTTGCCGTGGACGTGGCCACCGTCGATCCAGATCGTCAGGTCGCGGAACTTGGCCTCATTGGTAAACGAGCTCCTGCACGGTTGGGGCGACGAGTAGAGCGATACCTCGGGTTTCTTCCCCGATGCATAGCCAGTGAGGACGATCGTCACTCCCCCAACGTGGAATGGCTTCGGCGTCACCAGGAGCTTGATTGAGTCGCGCGGCGCGGCCGCGGTCACCGCAGCGGACAGCCCCACGCACAGCAACGCGAGCACCGCGGCGCTCAGCATTTTGATCGGACGTCGCGACGCCATTGCCGTCGGAGCCTAACCCATGAGGCCCACACGCGTCGATCGCCCGGAACGGCATCGGAAGGCGGCAAAGGGTGCTCGGGCTCTGGCCGGTGACGGCCGACAAACCGACGTGCGCGATAACTGCCCTGATGAGCACGCCTACTCCATCTGTCGCGAGGAAGCGGTCAAGCTAGAGCTTGAACCGAAGCGCCTTGCCGACGAGCGTGAGCGCCTTGAAAACGCCGTTCATGGGCCCGGTCGGGCGAGTCCAATCGGGGTACTCGTCGAACAGCATCACCGAGTAGATCGCAGACCGCGGCTCCTTCGGCGGCAGCCGCTTGATCTTGCCGTCGCCGATCAACTTTTGTATGTGACGAAAGAACGCCTCCGACCTCCCTGCGGGCCGGATCCGGATGACAATCCTTGCTGTCTCATCGGCCCGGTTGCGAAACGTATGCGGCACGCCGGGGGGGACGGTGGCCGTCGCGCCGGGACGCAACGTTGTCCACTGGCCATCTTTGAAGACGTCTAAGGACCCCTCGATCACCTCGAGACTCTCCTCGCTGGTCGGATGCATATGGGGCGGAGGCCCCGGCATCCGAGGATCGAACCAAACGGTCGATTCGAACACCGCCCCGGAGGTGTCCTCGGTGCTCCGCGTGATCTCCCACCGCTCGCCCATAGCGGGATGGAAATCGATTTGACGGTCCGCCTCTGTCGCTAAATCATCATCAGGCATCTCACCACTCCCCCTAGCTCGCCGGTCCTACACGTCCAGATAGTCTCGGTCATTCATTCGCCGCCCGCTGAGCCGCTCGTCGCGTCAGATGCTCAGGTCCTTGATCACCGTGTTCGAGGTTCCCGCAGCGTTGAATGCTTTGACCTCGAACATGTACTTACCTTGCTTGAGGTGCTTGTAGGTCTTGGGCGAGCGACACGCGCTGAAGTTGACCTTGGTCTTCTTGTGGTGCTTGCCCTTCTTGGTCGGCGGGACCAGCGCGCAATCGAAGCCGGTCACGGTGCCGGAAGCGCGGAATGTGAAGGTCGCCTCGTGCTTTTTCTTGTCGATCTTCGCTTTGAGGATCTTTGCGCTGTGAGGGCGCGATGTGGTGGTGCTGCGAGCGGAGGTCACGGTGTAGGTGACGGTCGCGGTGAGCACCTGGCTTGCGTTGTTATTGACCTTGCCGGCGACGGTGAAGGTGTGCGTGCCCAGGGTGGTGCTGATCGGACTGCCGGACGCGACCGTGCCCGCGCAGTTATTGCCGGGGCCGAGAGCCGTAGCGCCGTCGTAGCCGCAGCTCCAGCTGGCGTTGACCGACTGTCCTGGCGCGTAGACGGCGCCGTTGGTGGGCGCATCGATCTCGATCGCCGGGACGAACCTGATGAACTGGTCGCCGGTGTTCCCCAGCGCGCCTGGTGCTCTCGGGAACTGCACGGCGTTGGCGGCGAAGCTCGAGCCGCCAGCTCCGCCCTGCCCTGGGCCAGCGTCGTTGCACGGTCCGCTGCTCGGAGGGCTGGTCTGGGTCTCGAAACACGAGTCGTACCCGGTCGCGCCGCCGCCGCCGCCGAAGTAGCCGCCACCACCACCGCCGCCGGGTCCGGCGTCGGCGCACTCGGTCCCCGTGCAGCCCATGCCGGTGAACGCCGGCAGACCGCTCGCGTCGCCGCCCGCGCCGCCGCTCGGTCCCGACCCGGGGCTGCCGGCAACGCTGTCTGAAAACGTGAGCGTCGGGTTCCCACCGCCGCTCGAGCAGCCGGACAACACCCCGCCCGAGCCGGCCGTAGCACTGCCGAACCCGGCATTAGACGTACCCGCATATGTCGTGGTCACGGTCGAGGAGTCGTTGGAGGCGAAGCCCGGGACCACGATCCCAGCGGCCGTAATCACCGGGGCAGGCCCGCCCGGCACCGTGCCCGGGAGGCTCGTCTGAGGGTTGTTGGCGCCACCCGCCATGAGCGGTCCCGAACACGTCGGCGCATAGCCGTTGCCGCCGCCGTCAGTCCCGCCCCCGCCGGCTGCGACGATCAGCCGCGAGTCCGTCGAGGTGCCGCCGCCCGCGCAGCTCGTCGCGTGCATCGAGCAGGTGCGCACGTCGCTCGCGCCCCCGCCCGAGCTGGCGAACTCCCCGATCCCACCCGAGAGCGTGGGGGGCGGCTGCCCGGCGGCGCCACCGCCGCCGAACGTCTCGCCGCCGTTGTACGCGCCCTGCTGACCAACCTCGCCAAACAGCGTCTGCCCCGGAGTGACCGACAGATACCCGGTTATGCCCTCGCCTGCCTGTCCGGGCCCGTTGGTGTCCTGACCACCCCACGCGCCCTGAACCGCGACCCCAACAACCACCACCCCACTCGGGACCACATACGCCTGCTCGCCCCCGGTGTAACTGAGCGTCGTCGGTGCCGAAATCGCCGACGCCGCAGCCGGCAACACAAGCGCCGCCACCGACACCAACACGAAAACCAACCGGAATCTCATGCCCGCCCCCCAATGACGCGTGTTCTTTGGCGCGGCATCCTGCCGGCCCGACGTCACAGCGGCGTCACAAGTCCTCGGCTCTGGCAGGCGTCACACCAAATTCACACGACCAGCGAGTCCTCGAACTCCTGCAGATGAGGGGGCAGCGGCACCCCAATTGCGTCGAGCGTGGAGCGGGCTCGGCGCAGCACGCTGAGCGCGGCGCCGTTGCGCCCCTGCTCGCGCAGGATCGTCGCGACTCGGAGATAGCGGTCGTCCTCGTGCGGTGCAAGCTCGATCGTGCGCTCGACCATCCGCCGCGCCTCGTCCAGATCGCCCCGCCGGGCTGCTGTCGCGGCGCATAGGTCGAGCAGCTCCAGCATCGTTCGCCGCGCCTCTTCCCGCGGGCGCATCGGCCCAGTCCTCGTAGAGGTCGTGGGGCAGCAGATCACCGCGGTAACGGGCGATCGCCGAGCGGGCCAGTGCCAGCGCGGCGTCGGGGTCGCCGGAGGAGGCGGCCAGTGCCTGGCGGGCCTCCTGTCTGAAGCGCTCGAGATCGACGTGGACCTCGGGCCCGAGCGCAGCAGCTCGCCGTCGCGGTGAACCACGTCTCGGTGCGTCCTCGCGCAGGCGCCCGAGCACGGTTCGCAGGCGATTGCGTCCGGCGTCCGGGTCGGTCTCCGGCCACAGCGCCTCGATCGCCGTTCGGCGTGCACTGCACCGCCGCTGACGACCACGAGCTTGAGTAGTTGCGGCGCCTGGGCGCCCCGGATGTCGACCGGGCGCCCACCATGTGTGAGCTGGAAGCGGCCGAGCACCGCGAGCGCCACCGGCAGCGACGAGGTCTGGAGCGCTGCTGCCGCCGCCGAGCCGGTCTCGAGCGCCAGCGCCAGGAGCGACTGCGTCAGCTCGCGTTCCTTGATCAGCGGGGCATTGGGCTGCGCGATCCTCGCCGCCTCCTCGAAGGCCCGTACTGCCAGAGCGCCGGCGCCGGCGTCGCCGCGCCGCAGCGCGGCATAGGCGCGCAGCAGCGCGACACGCCAGTACTCCCGCGGGAAGACACCGTGCCGGTGGACCACGCGACAGCCGTTCCTCGGCCAGCACCGGGTCGCCGTGGCGAGCGAGCAATGCGCACTCGCTCATCGCGATCCACCGCTCTGCGCGGCTGCCGTTCGCCTGCGCGCGCGAGAGCCGCTTCCACGCCTCGGCGGTCAGGCCGACGCGGTCCAGGCAGTCGGCCGCCTTCGCGAGCAACTCCGCGGCGAGCACGTCCCACCAGTCACCGCGCATGGCCTCGGCCTGGTCGGCGTGGTGCAGCGTACGCTCACTATCGCCACGCAGCGAGGCGACGGTCATCCTGCCCCAGTGCGACTGCGTGAGGATCAGCTCATCGCCGAGCCGATGGCCGATCCGCTCGGCCTCCTCGCAATCAGCCTCGGCTTCATCGAACCGGCCAAGCTCGACGAGAACCTCCGCGCGGTGATACAGCATCCGGCCCACCCGCACCGGGCGGCCCGTGCAATCCGCCAGCGTTCCGTCCAGGATCTCGAGCGCCGCGAGCGGGCGTCCGGCACCCAATTCGCTCCAGATCGCGCGTGGCGCAGCCGCTCCGGTTGCACCCTCGCGGTAACCCAGGGAAACGTACAACTCCGATGCCTCGGCGAAGTACCGCCCTCCCTCTCTGAGGCAATCCTCGAGCACCGCACCGTCGGCGTCTCGCCGCCAGCACAGCGCCGAGCCGATCACGGTGAGCGCTCGCGCCCGCGTGAACTGCTCGTTCGCACTGACCGCGTCGAGCACGCGGCGCCCCAGCGCCTCAGCCTCAGCCGGGCTGTCGCTGTTGAGCGCGTCCAGCGCCAACTCAGCGTCGATCGCCCGCCGCAGTGCAGGATCGGCATCCTTGTCGACGTGCTCATCGAGCCATTCAATGAGCTGCACGCGGGGTCCGAGCAGCGCGGCGACGCCGCACGCCCTGGCGACCTTGAAGCGCGCCCACGGATGGTGGTCCAGGACGCTCGATCGGGAGCCGGTCGAGCACCGCGAGCAGTTCGAGCGCGTCGAGCCGTTCGATCGCCGGGAGGTCCGCTTCCGCGAGCATGCGCACGGCGGACTCGGCCTCACCCGCGCCCAGCAGGATCTGGAGAGCCATACCGAGCTGACCGCGCTGCTCGTAGAGGGTGGCGGCCTGCACGAGCACGCGCGGGTCGGGCTTCGCGAGCTTTGCGAGATGGTCGCGCACCGGGCTGGGCAGCTCCCACCAGCCGTCTCGGGCCGGGGTAAGTGGCAGGCCCAACGCTCGCGCCCGGTCGAAGAAGGCTGGCTGACCGGTCACTGCACGGCAGAGTTCCTGGTCGAGCAGGGGCAGTGGCGCGATCTGTGCGACCAGGCCACGGTCCGGGCCAAGTGCAACGAGCAGCTCGTCGAGGATCGCGCCGATCGAGGTCGACAGCTCGCCCGACTCGCCACCGACTCCTGCGAGATCGCGCAGCGGCGTGTCCGTCCGCTTGGCCCGCGACACCGCGAGGACGGCCGCCGCCGTCCAGCCGCCGGTCGCCGCGTCGAGCAGACGTGCATCGTCGTCAGACACGTCCAGGTCGAACCCGGAGCGGCAGAGCGCGAGCGTCTCGTCCGCGCGCAGCGCCATATCACCCTCGACCAATGCCACTGCCTCCGCACGGCGCAAGCGCTCGCTTCCCTCCGGAAGCTGGCGAGCCAGGACGATGAGGCGCTGCGGGGAGACGACGCGTGCCGCGATCCGGTCGATCAGCTGCCCGGCACCGCGAGCCGCGTGATGGGCGTCATCGACGATGATCGCGCAGGACTCCTGCCGTAGCGCGTCAAGCATCGCGTCCACAGCGCCCACCTGATCGGCGCCGGCGGCATTCATCGCCGCTGCCGCATCTGTGAACCCGGCGCGCGCCACCGCAGCCCGCAGGCGGGCGGCGAGCATCTCACCCGACACGTCGCCCGGCTCGAGCAGCACCTCAATCGGCACGGCACCCCACGCTTCGACCAGCTCAGCGCCGAAGACCGTCTTGCCATAGCCCGCAGCCGCCTCAACCACGACTACCGACGCACCGGCACACCGGTCGCTCAACCTCGGACGAGGAACGTGGTGAGGCGGCAGCTGGGTCATCTGCACGGCACGCGGAAGCAAAGCCGGCGATGGTCTAGCGGCGCCGCCAACCCCGGGACCTCAGCGTGCAACGGAAGTCTTGCACAGCGCGGAGCGCCGACGCCGGACTGCCCAGCAGGTGGCGGTGGTCGTAGGAGGCGGTGCACTTTCAGCGGGCCTCGAGCATCGTTCAGAGATCGGGCCACGACGCGCGCCCACCGCAACCCGCGGCGAGATCCGCGACGAACTGGAATAGGCGTCCGGACGGCTGTACGTTCTCCGTTGTGACGGGATCGGCTCAGCGATGGCCGCCTGTGGTCGCAGGCTTGGTATGCGTGCTAGCCGTTGCTGCCTGCGGCACGACTCGGGCTCACGCACATAAAGGGGCGGAGCCTCCGTTGGCGCAGCAATTCCAGACGGCCGGTTTGTTGGACGCAGCGGGGCATCCCGTGCCCGGTGTGTATGCGTACACGGGTGGTGGCGGCCCGATCGACTGGTCGATGTGTGTGCCTGGCGCCAGTAAGTGCAAGCAGCTCGCGGTGAACCACGGCATTGCTGATCCTGGTCCGCAACCAGCCGGCACGGTCTTCAAAGTCAGGACGACGCTGGGGAGTCAAACGTATTCGACGACGCTCAGGTGGCGGGGAGTACTCCGCGTCGCGTCGCCGCCAACGCTCACCGGGATGACGCACGTTGGCGCGAATGTCCGCGTGACCGCCGCGCGGTGGGCCGGTGGCTGGGGCAGCACTGAATACGATGACCTCGGGATAGAGGCTTGCCGCACCGCTCGTGCCGCGGGCTGTGTGATGCTCGCAGGCGTGGAGCTAGGTTGCTTTGCCTCCGGTTGCCAACAGATAGGGAGTGTCGAGGGGACCGGCAAGGCGCCCGATCACGCTCGTGTTGGGAACTGGTACACCGGCTGGTACCTGTTCGCACTCGATGCGCGTCTCGGCGACCGCATATCGCTCGCCGTCGGGTATGCGTCTGCCGCGGCGATCAAGCCGTGGCCGTCGATCAAAACAATCGCCCGCTCTCAACCATACGGGCCCGTCACCGGACCCCCAGCCCCGAAGGTCACCATCCTGTCCCGCACCCAAGGACACGACGGGCACGTCCCCATCGCAACTATCGACTGCGCCGTGTCCTGTCGGGTCGCAACCTCCGTGGAGACCAGGCATCCGAACCGTGACGATCGCAGCGAGTGGAGCACGAACGACGTGGTCAGAGGCACGAAGCCAATCGAAGTGTCAGGGACAATCCCAGCGGGGCGTGCGAGTGTGACCGTCCAGGTCGGTAACGGCCCGTACGTGAAAGGCCACTCCCTGATCCGCCAGTAGCAGGACCGCTGGAGAGGGCGCATCGCGTCGGCTTGCGCGGATATATGACAGCTCTGCTCATGCCGGACCTCCACGGCTACTGATTGGACCGTCACCCGATCGCTATCCCGAGCGGCGCGCTTATACACCCAATATGTCCCCGCCTCAGGCGCAGCCCAACTTGGTGCACAGAGCTCGCTCGCGAATGCTTTACAAACGCGAACACCGTCATATTCGCCCACTGTGGATGGTCCTGGCCGTCGACTAAGTCGGAGTTGAGCGCGTGGTCAGGCCGCTTGTCCTGTGTTGAAGATGGGCAGGGCGATCTCGGTGCGCCACGCCGAGCTGTCCGATGTATCGGTGTCGGCGACCGTGTAGTACTCGCGGATCGGTCCGGCGACGCCGATTTCGTGACGTGCGACGTGAGCGGCGAGTGCGCCGTAGGCCAGGTCGAGCCCTTCAATAGGCCCGTGGTGGGTGACGAGTGCGAGCTCGGCCGCGGGGATGACGGTGAGTTGCACGCGGCCGACAGCCTCGATCTCGCCGACGCACGGAATGAAAACGGTCGCGTGACCGTGTTCATTCGCGAAGGTCGTCGTCGTCGATCCCCGCCGGCGGGACCGGCGATCAGGACGTCCTGAGCAGTGAGGCTTGCGCGCAGCTCGCCAAGGGCGCCGCGCAGCCATAGCCCTAGGCCTGCGACCTCAACTGGCTCGCTGATCGCAGCGGCTGGGGTAGCCGCGACGGTCGTGATCGTGACCGCGAGCGTCTGATCCTCTGGCGCGCCTTCCAGCAGGTTGCGCAGCGAGGAGACCGCCCCTGCGTTTTCGGCGAGGCTGGTCTGCAGCGCTTGCAGGTGTGTGGCGATCAGAGCGTTGCGGGTTGTTGCATCAGGCGCGTCCAGGACGTCACGGATTTGCTCGAGCGGCATCTGCAGGTCTCGGAAGCGGCGGATTACTTGTGCCGTGGGGATTTGCTCCGGGGTGTAGCTGCGGTAGCCGGTGTGCGGGTTGATATCGGCGGGCTCGAGAAGCCCGATCTGGTGGTAGTGGCGCAGCATCTTCACGCTCATGTGTGTCGCGCAGGAGAAGTCGCCGATGGAGAGAGCGGCTGTTGTCATGCCGTTAGCTTGAACCCTCCCATAGTGGGAGAGTCAAGCACGGATTTGGGGCTTGACCCTCCCACAGAGGCATCGCTGGCTCTCCGCAGCCGGCCAAACGCCGGGTAACAAAGACCAAGGAGCAGCACCATGTCCCTCAGTGACGTGCAGCAACAGGAGATGGAAGCGGTTGTCATCCAGGCCAGCGGGCCACCGGCCCAATCGCTTGCCTACCGTCCCGAACCCGTACCGGATCCCGGTCCCGGAGAGGTGCTCGTCGAAGTACACGCAGCAGCGGTCGACCCGCTCGACGTCGTCAACGTCCTGGGTCTGCTTGGCACGCCGCTGCCGATGATCCCGGGGGTGGCTTGGCCGGCATCGTCGTCTCCGACGGCGACCACGCAGGCCAGGAGGTGTGGGGCAGCGGTCCGGCGCTGGGCTTGGCACTGGGCGAGAGGCGACCGGGCGCGCACGCGCGGTTTGTCGTCATCCCCGAGACGTGGCTGTCACGCAAGCCCGAGCGCTTGACCATGCCCGAGGCCGCCGCTGTCGGGCGATCACATTGGGCACCCTGGGAGGCGCTCATCAACATCATGGAGATCTTGCCCGGCGAGACGATCCTGATAACCGGCGGATCAGGCCTGGTCGGCCAGGCCGCCGCCGCGATCGCACGCTGGCGTGGCGCGGAGCCAATCATTGCCGACCGGCGCAGGCCCGACGGCGGTGAGCAATACATCGACACCAGCTCAGGCGACATACACGAGGCGGTGCTCGAGCTCACCGATGGGCGCGGCGCCGACTTGGCGCTGGACACAATCGGCGGCGAGCTGTTCCAAACCGTTGTCCGCAGCCTACGGTTCGATGGTCGGGTGGTCGGGTTTCACGGCGGCACGGAGCCGGTCGAGGTCGACCTGACTGACCTCTATAGCCGGCAGATACACGTCACGGGACTCGCCAGCGTGTTCAACGACGGCGCCGATGTCGCACGCATCTTCGACCAACTCCGTGTGCTATTCGACCGCGGCATCCTTGTCCCCCCAGCCGTGAAGACCTGGCCGCTCGCCAGTGCTGTCGAGGCATATCAGACGGTGGTGGACGGGTCGGGCGGAATCAAGCAGGTGCTGTTGCCGACCGGCGCCGGCGCGTAGGAAAGCCACAACAACACCGAGCCAGCACGTGGGTTGCCAAAACCTGCGAGTCCGGCCGCTCAGAGCTCCGTAACCCCGGCAGCGGCACTCGCCACCACGCGAGTGCCGCTGCCGCCGCCCATGGCGCTTTAAGAGTCACACCGAATCGCGAGTCCCCCGGACGATCGCATCCATCACCCGAAACGCCGCGAACCGCACGACCGCATCGGCGACGACCGGCTTGACAGAAACGACGGGACTCTCAGGCAAGTCTGCGATACATCACGTGTAGCCCGACGTAGTCGTCCGTCGGATGCCAGAAGCCCTGGGGCACGGTTCCTAAGATCTCGAACCCGAGCGAGCGATACAACCGAACCGCGCGAAGGTTGCTCTCGACGACCGCATTGAACTGCAGTCCGTGGAATCCCGCCCTCCTAGCCCACTTGATCATGTCTTCGGTTAACGCACGACCGACGCCGTGACCCCAGCAGGCCGGATCTACCATGAGGCTGCCGCTGGCAATGTGCGAGCCGCCTCCCTGACGGTTGGCGTACATGTTCGCCGTACCCGCCAGCGCATCGTCATCGGTTACAGCGACCACCGTACGACCAGGCGGCCCGACGAACCACATCGCGCGCGCCTCGCGTTCGGACATCTCAGGGTCGTACGGGAAGGTCTCCGCGGCGGCAACGATCACACGCATGAACCTCCACACCGCTGGCCAGTCATCGTCGGTGAACTCGCGGATCAGCACCCACCGATCCTCGCATAGCCGTCGACGACGATCGGCTCCACGCCGGCGCCCCTCGACTCCACGCGAGCGCACCGGCGACTTAGGGCCGTCCGGCAAGGCTGATGACGACCGAGCAGAATTGGCCCGAGAGCAGCGACTCGATACTCGGGCCTTGCACTCTGCGGCCAGTTCCCAGTCCGACTTTGGTACCCACGAGTGGTGCGCACGACCGGATTCCACTCCATGAGTGAGATCTCGTCAACCAGAAAAACGTCGCCTTTCCAGGCATTTCTTCAACGGGAGCGACGGGACTCG
>CAVZDL010000018.1:0-117395 GCA_963774025.1 uncultured Conexibacteraceae bacterium | reverse complement strand
GAGGAGCAGGTCGGTCGCCGCTCTGGTTGCTCAGCCCTCCTTTCCGAACGGGACGGGCATCCTTGGCCGGGGTTGTCGCTGCTTGGTCGTGCGGAGGGCGGCAGCCTCCCCGAGAGTGCCGCCTGGGCGACAAACCAGAAGCGCGGTCCAGCGCGTCATTGACGACGGATGCCCTCGAGTCCCGTGTGTCAGCAGGGGGCACGTCATCGATATGCGGTCTTAGCTGAGAGCGTCGGCGCAGGCGGCCAAATCGGCGTAGAGCCGTCGTCGCTGTTCGGAGTCAAAGGTGGCGAGCATCCGCTCCTGCACGGCGGCGACGGCCGCGGAGGCGCCGACGAGGCGCTTGGCGCCGGTGTCGGTGAGGGTGAAGTGCTCGTGGCGGCCGGCGCCATCGCTTTGGACAAGGTCGGCGCTTCGCAGCGTGCCTAGGAGCTGGTGCATTGCCTGACGGGAGACGAACGTGCCACGTGCGAGTGCGGCGTTGGTGAGCCCGGGTGTGTGGGCGAGCTGTTCCAGACACGAGTATTGAGGGACGGTCAGATCGTGGTCTCGCAGGGCTGCGTCCATCGCGGTCCGCAGGGCGGCCGTGGTGCGTTTGAGCACGTAGCCAACGGCCGTATCGAGATCGACTTGACTCACGTCAACATCTTGACATATCCTGGTCGTCAAGACCTTGACAAGCGAATAGGAGTGTTTCCGATGCCCGTTGGTCCCGACTTCATCTCTCTGCAGGTCCGCGATCTCGACACCGCCGCCGCGTTTTACGAGGACCGTGTCGGCCTGCGCCGTGCGCCTGCCTCACCGCCTGGCGCTGTGGTGTTCGCCAGCGAACCGATCCCGTTCGCCGTCCGCGAGCCGCTGCCCGACACCGATCTTGACTCCGGTCAGCCCGGCCTCGGCATCGCGCTCTGGCTCAAGGTCGATGACGCCCAGGCGTTGCATGACCAGCTCGCCGGGCGCGGGGTCACGATCTTGACCGACCCGTTTGACGGCCCGTTCGGTCGCACCTTCGCTCTCCGGGATCCCGACGGGTACGCGGTGACGATCCACGATGCCGCCTAAATGGCGATCACCTTTCATCCGCTCGGCCAGTTCTCGCTGACCGCGGCGGCCGCGTTTGCCGAAGACTTTCCCGGCACCCGGGCTGAGGGACCACCGAAGGCGCTGCGCTACGCCTGGGCGGTCGACGGCGACTGGCGCACCGTGCAGGTCACGGTGCGCCAGGACGATGAGGCGATCCATGCCGAGCTCGGCGATCAGCCACCGGCGGAGCTCGCCCGTCAGGCAGCACGCGACCTTGAGCGGATGCTCTCACTCGACGTTGATGGGACCGACTTCGCTGCCCTCGGCGAACGCGACGACGTTGTCAGAGCGCTGCAGCGACGGTTTCCTGGACTGCGACCGGTTTTGTTCTACACCCCATATGAGGCCGCAGCCTGGGCGATCATCGGGCAACGGATCCGGATGACGCAGGCCGCCACAATCAAGGAGCGTCTGAGTGATGAGCTCGGCGAATCCGGGGCGTTTCCCGCGCCGGCACTGCTCGCTCAGCTCTCCGCACCCCAGCCGGGGCTGACCGACCGCAAGATCGGTCAGCTCCGCGCGCTTGCGACCGCTGCCGAGGACGGCGCGCTCACGCGTGAGCGACTTCGGGCCATGACCCACGAGGACGGGCTTGAGCACCTTCAACAGCTGCCGGGCATAGGACCGTTCTCCGCCGAACTCATCCTCATCCGCGGTGCCGGCAACCCCGACGCATTGCCTGACCACGACACACGGCTCGATGACGCCATCCGCTCCGCCTACAGCACATCCGACGACTCTGCGATCCACCAGATCACCGAATCGTGGCGCCCCTACCGGGCCTGGGTGGCGCTCCTCCTGCGAGCGTGGCGCGAGGCCGAGACGGGCGAGATCGCCCGGGGCCGGCGCAGCACAACGCGCTTGCAACCCCCCGACGCAACATGAGCGAAGGCACCCAGCCCCGACTTCTGCTCGCACGCACGCGCGGCACCCAGGTGCGCACTCAAGGCCGGCGGTCTGACCACGAATCTGGTGGCCGAAATAGCAGCGACCTGATTCGACGGACCGTGGGGCGGCTGCTTCGCGCCGTGAGGTGAGGTCGGAAACTTTTTGTCTACGGGCTTGACTTCAAGCGCTTGAGGTGTGTTTTGCTGCTCGTATGACAGCTCTCACTATCCAAGACGTATCCAGGCGCAGCGGGCTGAGCGAGCCGACGCTGCGCTACTACGAACAGGTCGGGCTGATAGGCCCGATCGCCCGTGATCCGAGCAGCGGACACCGCCGGTACCGCGAGGACGACGTCGACACGTTGCAGGCGCTCGCTTGTCTGCGTGCGATGGGTGTCGGGATCGCGGATATGCGCACCTACCAGGCCAACCGCGAGATTGGGCACACCAAGGCGGGTGAACAGCGCGATCTGCTGCTGCGGCACGCCGAGCGGGTCGAGGCTGAGATCGAGACGCTGGGCATCCACCTCGAGTACCTACGGGCCAAGGCGGCGCTCTGGGATGCCCGCGATCACGGTGACGGCGACGCAGAGGCCGAGGCGAACTTGCAGGTACAGAAAGTGCTCCCACGACTGGAGGAGGTGCTCGTATGAGCTCCAAAGTGTTGGTGACAGGCGGGTCCGGATATCTAGGCACGCGGTTGATCGCGGCGCTGCTGCGTGATGGGCGTGAGGTGCGCGCGACGGTGCGCTCCCTGGAGGGTGAGGCAGATGTGCGTGCGGCCGTCCGCCGCGGTGGCGTGGACGACACCGGCCTTGAGCTGGTGGCAGCAGATCTGACCTCCGACGACGGCTGGTCGGCCGCGCTTGAGGGTGTGGAGGAAGTCCACCACGTCGCCTCGCCGATCCCGTCCGCGCAGCCCAAGGACCCGGACGAGCTGATCGTCCCCGCCCGCCAGGGCACACTGCGTGTGCTGAAGGCGGCTCGGGACGCCGGTGCGCACAGGGTGGTGCTGACCTCCTCCTTCGCCGCGATCGGCTACACGCCAAAGGAAGTCCGCGACTACACAGAGGCGGACTGGACCGACCCGGACACGCCAGGGCTGCCGCCCTACCCGCGCTCCAAGGCGATCGCCGAGCGCGCCGCGTGGGACTTCATCGAATCCGAGGGTGGCGACACCGAACTGGTGGTGGTGAACCCGACATTCATCGCTGGCCCGTCGCTGGTGCCGGCACTGCGCTCGACGCTGACCGGCTTCAAGGCGATCATCGAGGGCACAATGCCGGCGCTGCCACGCCAGCGCTTCGGCGTCGTCGACGTGCGCGACGTCGCCGACGCGCACATCTCGGCGATGGCCACTCCGGCCGCCGCCGGGAAGCGCTACCTGCTGTTGGCGGACGGCCCGACGATCACCTGGCTGGGGCTCGCACAGATCCTCCGCGAGCACCTCGGGCCCGCAGGCGAACACGTCACAACCAACGAGGCGCCCGGCGAGGACCCATCGCCGCTGACGATCCACAACGACCGCGCCAAACAGGAACTCGGCTGGCAACCACGCCCGGCACAGACCACGATCGTCGAGACCGCCGAGAGCATGCGCGAGCTCGGCCTGCTGGACAAATGACGATGACGATGACGAACGGTAACACCGGAACCGTTTTGATCACCTGTCACCACCCGCTTTGATGTCGGGACGCGCCTGCTACCGCACGGACCCCGCGGTTGTGCCTTGCGCGGCATCCGCGACCGCGACAAGCACAGAGCGGACGTGCTAACTGGATTTGTCAGCCGCTCGGTGCATCACCACCAAGCTCTGATCGGTGCTGGTGCTCACGCACCGTCTCGCATACAAAGCCGGTCTTTGCGTTGGTGTAGGCGACGCGATCGTGCGGATATCGCTTCGCCAGCCGACGTTTTAGCTCCGTGTATCGGTCGCGCAGGCGTTGATCTGCGCGAAGTGCGTCCCGAAAGATGAGGTAGCTGTTCCACTCCGGATCATCTGCCGCAACCAGGTGAATGTGTGCTGCGCGTACGTCGGGCTTTAGCTCGCGCACGAACAGCCAGCCTCCGCCTTCGGCTGCTACCCCTCGGTCGATGTAGCCCCCGTTGATCATTCGCCCGCGAACCGATGATGCCTGAGAGAGCCCGTCATGCGGCAAGGCAACGGCGATGTCAATGATGGGCTTTGCCCACAGCGCGGGAACGGAGGTGCTCCCAACATGTTCAATGGCATAAGCAATGCCGTCGAGCGCGTGAGCGACCCGTCGACGCTCCTGTTCGCCCAGACGCAACCACGCCGGGTCGTACGCGCGAAGATCTACCTCGCCCTTTCTGAGACCGACATCAGCACAGCCGCGGTTGTCTGGAAGGAATGCGTCTGGCTCGTTCATGACCCCGTCGACATCTCGGCATACATCGAGCGCAACGCTACGCCACTGTTGCATCTAAAGCCGGGCGCCCCAAGATCTGCATGACCGCGCCGGCACCTGCGTCGGTGCCGGGGCGTGCATCTCGGATCTCGAGCCGGGCGCCGTCTTCTGCGCGGAGACGAGGGCTTGGCAATGCGCTCGCCGGGTCTGATCAGTTTGGCGGAGGCCGGCAACCATGTGATCGTGCCGGGTAGCTGCGTGTAGACGGTTGCTGAGCGTTCAGATTCGGTGTCGGTCGCGACCGGTTGCGGCGTTGCACACGGGCCGCCGCGGTGGAGGTGCTGCAAACCGCGAGCTGCCGCTGCTGTGGCTGTCACGTTCGGACAGGATCACGGCGGCGGCCGCCGCGGCGGCCAGGATGATTGCAACCGGCGCCGCGCTCGTCTGCTCACGGCAGGGACGCTCCGGTCGCGAAGCCGACGCCACACTTCTTGGACGCTGTCTTGAATGCCGGAGCCTGCGGGTTCAGTGCGCTGCTCGTGTTGAACGTGCCCGAATCGGGGAAGCTCTTGATGCCGTGCGCGCGCATGCAGCGGGCAACCTTCAGGGTCTCTTGCGTGAACTTCGCGCGCTGCGCCGCGCTGATCGACGCGCCGCTGGAGATGTAGTGCTCGCACTTCTGCAGCGCTGAGTGGAACGCGGGCGAGTTGACTGCGACGCCGTTGATCGACGCGGTCTGACCGTTCGAGCCTTGTACCGACTGGATGGCGGCGCCGGAGTCGGGGAAGCTCGGGACGCCGTTTGCCCGCATGCATGTGGCGAACTTGATCGTGCTGTTGGCTTGCGCGGATTTTCGGGCGTGTGTGGCGTGTGATCCGCCACATGCCGCCACGAGGGTCGCGGCGGCGAGTACGGCCGAGATCACGGCGATCTTGTGAATTGCTCCTCGATGTACGGAAGAGGAGATCGGCATCCGTCGCTCACGACCAAAGCGGTCCTCGATATCGAGATGCGTCACCACTCTGCTTACGGGAACAGGCGGTTGGCGGCGGCGTTGTAGTCGGCGGCGCTGTTGTCGACGGTCGCGTCGGGGTGCTGAGCGGTGAGGCTGAGCAGTCCGGGGTCGGCGGCGGAGCCAGTGAGGTACTGCCAGTCGGTGAACTTGAGCGTGACTGTGCTGTCGTTGCCGGGATCGCCGAGGTTGGTGCCCGGCCCGATGGTGTCGGTCATCTGGATCGGCGTGTAGCTGGTCGGGTTCAGGTCGTAGGTGCTCGTGCCGTCAGCCGAGGTGACCTGCAGAGCGCTCTGCCCGTCAACGGTCACGTTGCGTGTGACCGTCGCTGCGGGCGAGTGCAGGAGTGAGAGCGCCC
The DNA here is from genome assembly GCA_963774025.1 of uncultured Conexibacteraceae bacterium. Taxonomy (GTDB): domain Bacteria; phylum Actinomycetota; class Thermoleophilia; order Solirubrobacterales; family Solirubrobacteraceae; genus Palsa-465. Next base: position 111,686 of record CAVZDL010000018.1, on the reverse strand, counting down.
GTGACCGGAAGCCGGACAGGATCTGCGGCCCAGTCGTCGGACGCGGGACGACCTCAAGCCCGCCCTGGCCCGTGGACGCCCAAACGTCGGCGCCGCTGCGAAGCGCGGCCGCCTGGCTTGCGGTCACGGTCAGCGATGGTCCCGAGCTTCCACTACCGGTGCGCAGCGTGTAGGTGCCCGGCTGCGAGCCCGCGGTCAGCGTGAACGCCGGCGGCGGATCGTTCGTGTAGATCGTGTTCGTGCTCGGGTCATACAGCCACTGTTGGCCTTTGACATAGGCCATCTCGACGGTTGTCGGCCAGACGCCAATGTCGATAGAGCGGTCGTCATATGGCGAGCCGACCTGCTGCCAGTCCTGCTCGGTCCAATTGTCGCTGTGCCCGTTCCGCCAGGTCTGGGTGGCTGAGATATCGGCGTGCAGGATCGCGCCGTCGGAGCCGGCGATCACCGCCGCGGCCTTAGCCAAGATCACTTTCGCGGAAGCTGCCGAAACCCCCACGGGCCCGCCGGAGGGGAGCACGCTGATGACGGCTACCGCGGCAGCGGCCGCTGCCGCGAGCGGCGCGACACGCACAGCCCACCAACGGGTGGCACGTGCCGGCCGGCCCGGTTTCGGTGCTGCGCGGGCTGACACTTCCAGGCCCGCGGGCGAGCAGACGGTGCAGAGACGCTTCGGTCGCGGCGGCTGGGCGCTCCGGCTCGCCTGACAGCGGATCGGCCTCGCGCAGGATGTCATAGAGATGGTCGTCAGACATCGTTTTAGTCATGGTGAGCTGCTCCTTGATGTACGGAAGAGGTGGTGGGTCTCGGTTCGAGCGCTCGACGGTTGCTCGAGCAAAGCCTTGATCCGTCGCTTAGCGCGGTGCAGCCGCACGCGAAAGCGCCCAGCCGGCTCGTTCAGGACAACGGCCGCCTGCTTGGGGGTCAATCCCTCCCACGCGATGAGCATCAATGCCTCACGATCCTTCTCCGACAGTGCCGCCAACGCGGCGAGCGTGCGCTCCTCGCCGTCCTCAGACCAAGCTGCCAGCGACATCGACTGCGTCGCTGCCAGTCGGCTGCCGAGTTCCCGGCGACGCCTGTCGCCCCGACGGTGCGTCGAGAGCACCCGCCGCGCAACCCCAAGCAGCCACGGCAACGCCGGCTCTGGTACGTCGTCAAGCCGCCGCCACGCGACGAGAAACGTCTCGGCGACGATGTCGTCAACGACATCCGCGGGCGCGCGTCGCCGCACATAGGCGAAGACCGCCGGCTCGTGTCGGCGGAAGAGATCCTCCAGTCGCTCACGACCAACGCGGTCCTCGACATCGCGATTGGTCATCACCCTGCTCATGGCCGGCACGAACACGAGCGTTACACGCAACACGCGAACTCGCCACTGACCCCGCCTTCAACTTGACCGCTTGGCAGCAAGGACCTGAGCCGATGCCCAAAGCTAACGATCGCACCCCAACGCAAGGATCACGATCGCGGACGGGTCACTCTCGGTTGGCATGAGTCGGGGGAATGCCCGATCGCTGCCCGGTCGAGATCTACGAAACACCAGCCCGTCTCGCCTGTGAAAAGGTGCCGCGAGCGCAATACCACGCGACCAGTCGTCAGCGGGACCTGCTCCGACGTCGCGACGCGCATCCTCAGCGTGACGGCGCCGCACCCGCCTTGCGCGGATTGCGGAAACGGCATAGCGATCGCCATAGGTTTTCGCGCCGAGATGGTCACAGAACCCGGTCCGCTGGCAATTGCGTTGAGGTATGAGAGGCGTGCGACGGAAGCAGGCTGGCTGGGTAGTGGCGCTCATGCTCGTGTTCGCGGCAGGCACCGGGGCGTCTGCGAGTTCAGAGTTGAGGCCTGGCAACGAACCGACATCGTTCGTAGCCGTCAATGCCGGTGGGATAGCCGTGTACTCGTCAATCACGGGCAAACGGCTGCGGTGGCTCACGCACGGTGATCGCGATTCCTATCCAGTGGTGACCAGCACGGGCTGGGTCTACTTCACGCGTCCCGCGCCCACTTTCAGCGAGACCTGCAAGATGGCCATTTGGCGAGTCCGAACGGACGGGGAGGCTCTGAGCCAACTCGTCGCGTCCGAGCCCTACGGCTCTCCGTTCACCGTCAGCCCAAACGGTACGACGCTCGCGTGGGGTGTTGGCCCCGGGAACTGCCGGGCGGGAGACACCGCCGTCATGATCGACGATCTACGGACCGGCAGGATCCATCGCATCGAAGGTCAGGTCAGGGGCTTGGCCGTAAGCGACAACGACACGCTGGCCGTAGTTACGGGAGCATGGAAAACGGACGTCGGTCAGATCCGCCTTGTCTGGGATCCGTTCAGCGCTTTGACGACCGCCAGCGGAACCGTCGTCACCTGCCCGGTGCATGGGATGTGCGATGACAGCTCGCCGAGTTTCTCGCTCAGCGGTCGGCTCTCCTACATCACTGCCACCAGCCCGTGTTCTGCCACGTACTGCTTGATTCATGCCTGTCTCAGGTGGACGTACTCGCTTGTGGAGGAGACCGGGAATCGCGAGCGGATCCTCACGGCGCAGCACTGGCACTACGACCAGGTCCAATCGGCCAGCATCGACCCGCAAGGGACCGCGGTCATCTACACGATCCCTAAGTCCCTGTGGAGATGGTCCCGCGGCCACAAGGTCCGCATCCCAACCCCCAACGGATTGCCCGCTTCGCCCGCCTGGTGACCGCGGCTCGGCGGCCCAGCCGAGCGGCTCGGAACCGCGACCAGCCAGGCGAGGTAATCGCTCCCGCGACAATCGAGATCACGATGATCGCTATGCCACCGCGCGCGATCGCGGGACGCGCGGCCACGACGACGCTCGCATTGGTGGAGGGCTCGCTCCTGGAGTCCGGGCTGTCGGTCGGCAGCGTCAGGAAGTACGTCGCGCCGCTCAAAGCGATGCTCGCGGCAGCGGTCGAGGACGGCGCGCTCCCGGCGAATCCGGCTCAAGGCGTCAGGATCAACGCGCGCGAGGCGCTTGAGACAATCACTAGTCGGATGTGATGAAGGGCGTAGCGTTAGCGCCCTTCTGAGCGGTGCGCAGGCCACAGGCTTCCGCGTAAGCCTCGTACCCTGCGGCGTCTTGAAGGTCGCGCGGGATTGCGAAGTACATGTGGTCGCGGGCGATCAACACGACGCTCGCCGTCGGGTGTGGAGGTGCCACGTGCGGCTCTGGGAAGCCGGTGATGCCGTGCTTGTGCATGCAGGTGGTGACGGCGACGGCCACCTTGCGATTGATGGGGGACACTGCGCTGCTCGTACCGGTGCCCGACGGGCCGGTGCCCGACGGGCCGGGGCTCGACGACGAGCCGCAAGCGCCCAGCGCGATTGCGCAGCAAACCGCCGAGAAGGGTAGGAGACGTCGCCGCATTGTGGAGTGTCTAACAGAGTCTTCGTCATGGCGGGCCAAGCGAGCCTCGCACCCAATCTAATCGTCGCCCGTTGCCCGCTTACCGTCGAGCGCGTGAGCGAGCGGATTGCACACCGCGACTATGGGCCGCCGACCGCACGGGTCGACCGCACGGGTCGACCGCACGGGTCGACCGACCCACGGGTCCCTTTGTCGCCTACGTGACGGTCGATTCGCCGGCTGTCCCGATCCGGAAACCCTTGCCAGTTTTGATCACGACACATATGACAGCGGCGGCCTTGGCGCTGCAGCGAAACGGCCCGAACGTGTCGCTTTGCCCCGCCTTGAGCCTCGGCGTGTTCTCACCTGGATTACCGACAGGGCATGTCGGCGTCGTGCTGCTCGACCCATGGCAGATCGATACCGCTCCCTTGGGCGACAGCTTTGCGGTGCTCTCAAAGTTCTGCTCGCACAGCACCTGAGTAGTGCCCATACCGCACGCCACGTCTCCAGGACCGTAGAACTCGGGCGCGTGCGCGATCGAGGAGCCCCCGCCCGTCGTCACCGCCAAATACGCGTAGAGGCTTCCAGTCCGTTTGATGCACCAACGCTCGTCCGACCCCGAGGCTGGCACCATGAGCTGCATACACCGGTAGACCCGGTGTCCGAGGACTGTTCCTGGGCTCGACAGCGTCAGCGTGGCACGCAATTTTGTGCGCTTGCCGGCGGCACAGTTCGGCTCACAATCGCTTGCGCTGCTGATCCCGGACCCTCGGGCAGTCTTCGAACCCCAGGTACTCCAGTGCAGGTCCTCGAGAACCCAAGAGCCGTCCTCGAACATAAACAGCTCTTTTGGTCGCGCGCCGACCGGGTTTCCAGTCCCGACCGAAGCGGCGAGGTTGGTGTAGAACGCGATCGCGGCAACCTTCTTGGCCGCAGCGGCGTGGACGTCGTGCTGGATGGATCTTCCGTCCACCCTCGGCTCAGATGCACGCGCAGCACCCGACCCGCTGATAAGCGTCATCCCCACCAGACTTGCCGCAAGCAACAGGCACAGGCGAAACCTCGACCAGCGGTAGCCGTGACCTGGTGGCGCTGCAGAATCCAGGCGCGCAACGCTTGACAGGACACCGCTCAACGGCACTCCGAAGAACCATCGTTTCCCAGTCATCGTCATCCCGCCAAGTACCGCGAGGGCTACGCGGCCTGCATGGCCTTGCCAACGCCGGCGCGCATCTCGTCGACGTTCATAACAGGCGCGAACGTGATTTTCGCGTCAAGGCCCATGAAGAACGGCTCCGCCGCCGTGGGTATGTCACTTGAATCGGCCATGTCGAAGAAGATCAGAGCGGTCCGCATGCCTTCCTCTGATGTGAAGTAGGCGGCTTCCGCATTCAGTGTCTCGAGCGCCTTCCCCACGATCTGCGGCAGGCTGCCGTCCTTGATTGCGGCGTTGCCCGGCTTGGTCGGAATCTGCACCGTCATCATCATGCGCATCGCATTTCCCCCTGATTGAAGGTCGGCTCGCACGGCGAGCGGTGGCCGACGGATATCGCCGCATCCGCGAGGAGAGCTGCAGACAAAGCGGCGTGAGCCCGAGTCCCCAACCCGGTCCTGTGGAGACCGCTGCGACGGCCAGCGACCACCCTACACCGCGCCGCGTCGAGCCGACGCTTTCTTTTCATGGGGTCGGGCGATGCCCAGGTGTCGCCCCTGTGTGAAGACACAACTCTTGCCGTCGGACATCGCTTCGGCGGTCATGCAGCGGTAGGGTGAAGCGATGGAGAAGAAGGCAGGCATCGCGCTTTACGTGGTTGCGTTGGTAACCGTGGTCGTCGGCGTTGACGTCGCGTTCTTCAGGCATCGATTCGTGGAGCGCCTTTTGGTAAACGTCGGGATAGTTCTTGTGTTCTCGGCGTTCTATTTGAGGTTCGGGAAGCGAGCGTGAGCGGGACGTCCCCGATAAACGCAGCCAACGGCAACGCCGCTCGGAGAGGGCTTCGTGAATGGTGGGCATTCCCTCCGCGACCCGGCATGCAGCGGCTGATCAATCCATGGGAATACCGCCACCTCCGAGGCTTCGGGGTCATGCGAATTGCCGGTGGCCTTGTCGCGGCGGCAGCGGGTGTGGTGTGCATCTCGTACGCCGCCTATGGATGGGCGGCCTTCTTCTTGGTTCTTGGGGCGCTGAACTTCGTGTGCGGCTACTGGTACATAACCATCGCCCGCGCCTAGCTGCCGGTCAGTCCGGGCTGCGCCCGCGCAGCGGAGTCCCACGGCGCATTCGCGGTCTCCCACAGGCGGAATCGAGCTCTCGAGCGTTGCCGCGGGCTAACGGGAAGTGAACAAGCCGCTTGCTTAAGTACGCCAAATGGGTGCGTAGACTCGTATTGGAGGTACAGGTGCGCGTACCAGGTCGTGGGCAGCGGCGGCGTAGGAGGTGCTATCCGCAGTCCGATTCGCGTCGCGGACGATGATCCGCACGGCCGCGCGTCCCCAATCGCGGCGGGTCTCCGTGCCCGTGTTGCGCGAGCCTGCTCACCTCACCCGAGCGTTATGAGTCCGATCACAAAATTATCAGCGTCCTGCGCCACCATCGCCGCCGTGGCCTGCGTCGCGCTGGCCACAGCCGCGCTGACCACCCAGGGCGCTGCGTCGGCGGCGACCGCGGTCTGCTCACAGCGCCGCGTCGCCCATCTACTACCGACTCGTGCAGTACCCGAAGGCCGGCTTCGGCGGCCTTTACTCCCAGATCGCGTCCGCGAAGCATTCGATCGACATGGAGATGTACGAGTTGAGCGATCCGACGGCCGAGCGTGACCTGGGACAGGCGGCCGGGCGCGGGGTCACGGTGCGGGTGTTGCTCGATCGCGCCTACTCGGGCGGCGAGGTCAACGCCGCGGCGTACGCGTACCTGAAGGCGCATGGAGTGCAGGTCCGATGGGCTCCCGCGAACTACATCTTCCACATCAAGACGACGACATTCGACGGGCGGACCTCAGACGTCTCGACCGCGAACCTGACCGCCGCCTACTACGCGAGCACACGCGACGCCGAGGTGATCGACACCAACCCCACTCAGGTTCAGGCGATCGAGCTCACGTTCATGATGGATTGGGACGCAGCGCCGGGTGGCGTTCCGGCCGCTCAGACGGCGCAGGCGCCGGGACTCATCTGGTCGCCGAACACCACCACCGGAACGGCTGAGACTGCGATGGTCGCCGAGATTCACGCTGCCCGGCGCGCGATCGACTTCGAGTCCGAAGAGCTGAGCGACCCGCCGGTTTACAAGGCGCTGGCGGCCGATGCGCGTCGCGGTGTCAGCTGCCGGATCGTGATGACCAACTCCAAGGAGTGGAAGACCGCGTTTACGGCTGTCACAAGGGCCGGCTGCCACGTGCACGTCTTCCCAGATACCGCGAAGGCGCTCTACATCCACGAGAAACTCCTGCTCGACGACCCCGGCAAGAGCGACGAGTCACTGTTGATCGGATCCCAGAACGCGAGCTGGGAGTCGCTCACCGAGAACCGCGAGCTCGGCCTGATGATCACTAATGCGCATGGCGGTGCGACCGTGATCCATGACGTCGGCACCACTTTCCAGACGGACTTCCGCCACGCCTCGGCCTGGAAGCGCTGAGCCACAACGCCGCTGAACCCGCCGAGCGACTGCTCAGTGCGGGACAATCCAGCGCCACTTGACGTCACCCTGGCCCACGCAAGCTCCCACGAGCACACATCGCGCTGCGTTTGCCGACGCGGAGCCACGGCCGTACTGGCCTCAGACGCTGCCGTCCCGTGAGCCGCACGCGGCGCTCGAGCAGGTGATCGAGTGCGACCTCTGCATCGTCGGCGGCGGCTACACCGGGCTCTGGGCTGCGCTCTACGCCAAGGAACTGGCGCCGTGGAGGAGCGTCGTGATCCTGGAGGGGGTCCGCTGCGGCGCCGGCGCGAGCACGCGCAACGGTGGCTTCCTGAACTACTCGCTGACGCACGGGATCGAAAACGGCCGTGTCCGCTTCCCGGACGAGATCCGCACGATCGAGCGGCTCGGCACTCACAACTATGAGGAGCTGAGCGTCGACCTCGATCGCTACGGGATCGACGCCGAGTTCGAGTCGACCGGTGAGCTCGCCGTGGCCGTCTCGCCCGTCCAAGTCGGGCAGCTGCGCGAAACCGCGACGCTGCTTGAAGAGTTCGGCCAGCGGGCCGAACTCATGGACCGAGATCAGATCCAAGCGGAGGTGCATTCGCCGCTGTACCTCGGCGGCCTGTGGCAGCGGAGCGGCGCCGCGATGGTCAACCCGGCGAAGCTCGCCGACGGTCTGAGGCGGGCGGCGCTCGCAGCCGGCGTGCAGATCTTCGAGCACTCGCGCGTGCACAAGCTGCGCGGCGCACGGCGACGGTGTCGCCGCCGTCACCGACGCCGGCGTCGTACACGCGGGCGGGTTGCTGATGGCCACGAGCGCATACGAGCCGCTCGTCCCGGCGGTGCGGCATTACGTCGCGCCGGTCTACGACTACGCGCTGATGACCGAGCCGCTCAACGAGAGCCAGCTCGACTCGATCGGCTGGAAGCGGCGTCAGGGGCTGGGGGACAGCGGCAACCAGTTCCATTACTACCGCCGCAGCGCCGACGACCGCATCCTCTGGGGCGGCTATGACGCGGTCTACCGCTACGGCGGCCCGGTGGGCCCGGATCTCGACGACGACGAGGCGACCTTCGCTCGCCTGTCGAGCAACTTCTTCACGAACTTCCCGCAGCTCGAGGGCGTGCGCTTCACGCATCGGTGGGGCGGTGCGATCGACACCTGCAGTCGCTTCTCGGTGTTCTTCGGGCGCGCGCTCGGTGGCCGCGTCGTCTACGCGCTCGGGTACACCGGGCTCGGGGTCGGCGCAAGCCGCTTCGGGGGGCGCACCGCACTCGACCTGCTCGACGACCGCCAGACGGAGGCGACCAGGCTCGAGCTCGTTCGCCGCCGCCCGGTTCCATTCCCGCCGGAGCCGCTGCGCAGCGCCGTCATCCAGTTCACCCGCAACCGCATCGCGGCGGCCGACCGCACTGGACGCCGAGGCCTCTGGCTGCGTACGCTCGACCGCGCCGGCCTCGGTTTCGACAGCTGACCGGCGGAGCTTCGATGACTGAAACGCTCAACGCCTACGACGTGGAGGACAAGGGGCTGAAGTCCGGGGCGCTCGGCTTCATATCGAGCACGGCGATCGGCGTGGCATCGACCGCGCCGGCCTACAGCCTCGCCGCCACGCTCGGCTTCGTGGTCGTGCTCGTGGGCGTGCAGGCGCCGCTGTTCGTGGTGCTGGCGTTCATCCCGATGTTCCTGGTCGCCTGGGCGATCAAGAACATCAACGCAGTCGATCCCGACTGTGGCACGAGCTTCACCTGGGCCTGGCGCGCGATCGGGCCGAGGACGGGCTGGTGGGCCGGCGGCTGGGGCACGTTCGCGTCCGACTTCCTGGCGATGGCGAGCCAGTCGCAGATCGCCGGCCAGTACTTCTTCCTGCTGATCGGCGCACAGTCGATCGGCTCGAACGCGGCCAGCGTCTGGGTCCTGCTCATGGGAGTCCTCTGGATCGTCGTGCTCACCTGGATGTGTTACCGCGGCATCCAGGTCTCGGCGCGCACGCAGGTGGTGCTCGTCACGATCGAGGTGATCGTGCTCGTCCTGCTCGCGGTCGTCGCACTCGTAAAGGTCGCAAACGGAAGTGCGCCCGTGGGCCACATCGATCCCTCCTGGAGCTGGTTCAGCCCGGTTCACATCAAGTCGTTCAGCACGTTCATGCAGGGCATGCTGCTGATGGTCTTCATCTACTGGGGTTGGGACACCACCACGTCCGTCAACGAGGAGACGAAGGATCCGGGTCGCATCCCCGGCATCGCCGGCGTCGTCTCGACGTTCATCCTGCTCGGCACATACCTGCTGGTGGTCCTGTCGGTCCAGTCCTATGCCGGCCTCGGCACCCACGGCATCGGGCTCGGCAATTCCAACCACGTGAACGACGTGCTCTCGGTGATGGGGCATTCGGTGTTCGGCACCGGCACGCTCGGCAACATCCTGACCAAGCTCCTGTTCTTCATGATCCTGAGCTCGAGTGCCGCGACGACGCAGACGACGATCCTGCCGAACGCCCGCACGACCCTCTCGATGGCCTTCCACAACGCCCTGCCGGCGATCTTCGGTCGCATTCATCCCCGGTACAAGACGCCGACCTTCTCGACGCTCGCCTTCTCGGCACTGTCGATCGTGTTCTACGTCGGCATCAACTTCCTCTCGCACGGCAACGTGATCTCAGACTCGGTCACCGCGGCGACGTTCTTCGTCGCGGTCTACCTGGGTATCTCGGCCGCCGCCTGCGCATGGCACTTCCGCGGACACGATTCACGCCGGCTTCCGGACGTTCTTCTCCAACGTGGTGGTCGCTGCGCTCGCGGCGGTGATGCTGTTCGGCCTGCTGATCTACAACCTGATCCTCTACGGCCACGCTGACCAGAGCTACGTGCAGGTCGATCTGCCGCTCTTCGGCAACGTCGGCACCTCAGAGCTGATCGGCGTGGGCACCGGCCTCTTGGGGTTGGCCGCGATGGTCTACTGCCGCTTCACGAAGCCGCAGTTCTTCCTCGATCGCTCGATGCGCTACGGGCCGTCGCTGACCGAGGAGGGTGAGGTCGTGCCGCAGGCCGAGTCGGATTTCGGGCCGATCTAGCGTCGCTCCGGGGCGGGTGGCCCGCTGGCCACCCCGCCCCGCCGGCAGCCCCCAGCCGGCGGGTGGGTCTGTAACGCGCCGCGCTCGCGCGGGTACGGAATCCAGATGGACAACGCGACCCACCATCGCCGCGCCCGCACGACGGGCGTCAACGCCGTCGTCTACTGGCTGGTCCGGGCTCCGCTGCAGCTGTTCTTCCACGTCTACCTGCGGATGTCGCGGATCGGTCGCGAGCACATCCCCGCGCAGGGGCCGGCGATCATCGCCTCGAACCACCGCAGCTTCTTCGACCCGTTGATCATCGCCACGATGACGCGGCGGCCGATGTACTACGTGGCCAAGCGCGAGCTGTTCGAGCTGCACCCGCTGCCTGGGCTGGCTGCTCAGCGCGCTCGGCGCCTTCCCGGTCGACCGCGGCAACGGCGACCAGGACACGATCGCGACCGCCAAGGAGCTGCTCGCCCGCGGCGAGCTCGTGCTGATCTTCCCCGAGGGCACCCGCACCCGCCCCGGACCGCTCGGCTCGACCCAGGCGCGGCGTCGGCCGCCTCGCGCTCGAGACCGGCGCGCCCGTGATACCGGTGGCGATCTTCGGCACCGATGCGATCCGCCGGGGCTGGCGGCTGCGGCCGCACAAGGTTCGGGTCCGCGCCGGACGGCCGCTGCTGTTCCCGCGCGTCGACGTCTCCACTCCGGCCGCCGCCGGCGCGGTCACCGATCGCATCTGGTCGTGCGTGAAGCTGCAGTGGGCGTGGTTCGGGGGACCTGTCGAAACCGAAAGCGAGCCCGCGCGCGAAACCGTGCGCGCCGCCTGAAATGGTGCACTGTCGAGGTAGGCTCCGTGCGCGTGGACACCGAAAATCCGACGAGCAAGGAGGAGCTCGACAGACGCTTCAGCGAGCTTTACCGCGCGCACCTTCGCGACGTCTACTCCTACAGCTTCTACCGGGTCGGCAACCACCACGACGCCGAGGACCTCACCGAGCAGACCTTCCTGCAGGCCTACCGCCACTTCGAGCGTGCCTGCGCCGAGTCCAACGGCCGTCCGCTGCGCCCGTGGCTCATCCGCATCGCGCACAACCTCGCCGCGAACTTCTATCGCGACCGCTCGCGCAAGCCGGAGTCGGCGATCGAGGACGCTGACATGATCTCGACACCGCACACGACCGAGTCGCTCGTCGAGGGGCGCGAGGAGCTGAAGGCCATCCTCGACGGCGTCCAGAAGCTGCCCGACGATCGGCGTGAGGCGCTGATCATGCGCTTCGCGCTCGGGATGGACAACCGCGAGATCGCGCGGGCGCTCGGCCGCTCCGACGGCGCCACCAAGGTCCTGCTGCACCGAGCGATCCGGCAACTGGAGGGGATCGTCGGAGATCCAGACGACAATGGGGCTGTCCGATGACCGCCAACGTTGAGGCACTGCTGCGCGAAGCACTGACTCCGGTCGAGCCGCCGGTGCGACTGACCGAGCAGCTCGAGTCGACGCTCACGCTCCTCGCCGAGGCGGCGCAGGAGGAGCTCGACGGCTGGGAGCTCGCGGCCATGCGCGACCCGCGCAACTGGGTGCGGCCCGCGGTCGCGGTGACCGTCACGGCCACCGCCGGCACGGGGCTGGTGCTGCTGCGCGTGCGCGCGCGGCAGAAGGCTCGCCGCGGCGAGAGCTCTACGCTGATGGAGTTCGCGGAGCAGACGCTCCACGACATCGCCGAGGAAGCTCGCCGGGTCCTGCCGGACCGCTAGGCAATTTCAAAGTGCCGGTCTGCTACCGCCATCCCACGCGCGAGACGGGCGTCTCGTGCTCCAACTGCGGGCGTCCGATATGCCCGGACTGCATGACGCCGACGTCGGTGGGCATGCGCTGCCCGGAGTGCGCGGGCGAGACGCACGAAGGTGCGACGGCTGCAGGGCCGGGGTGCGGCCGCGACCTTCGCGCGTCCCGCCTCGCCGTACGACCCCCGCACCTGGTCGGTCACCCAGACGCTGATCGTGATCAACGTGATCGCGTTCCTGTGGGAGGTCGCGGGCGGCGTCTGCGGCTCGGCGGTGGTCGGCACCCTCGGCTACGCCTATATCCACGGCGTGCTTGTTCGGGCCGCTGATGAGCCACGGCTACCACCAGTACTGGCGGCTGCTCACCTCCGGCTTCCTGCACGCGAGCATCATCCACATCGGCTTCAACATGCTCTCGCTGTGGTTCGTCGGACGCTCGCTCGAGCCCGCGATCGGGCGCGCCTACTTCGCCGCGATCTACTTCACCGCGCTGCTGGCCGGCTCGTTCGGGGCGCTGTTGTTCACGCCGGCGAGCCGACGCTCGGCGCGTCTGGCGCGATCTTCGGGGTCTTCGGAGCGCTGATCATGGTTGCCCGCGCCCGGCGCATCCCGCTGTGGTCATCGGGACTGTTGCCGATTCTGCTCTTCAACCTCATCTACACGCTCACGATCGCCGAACGTCTCGATCGGCGGCCACCTCTTCGGGTGCCTGTCGGGCTTCGCCACCGGCTGGCTGGTGACCGAATACGGAGAGAAGCGCGAACAAGCGCGCGGTCGTGCTCGCCGGCTGCCTGGTGATCGCCGTCGCGAGTGTCATCGGTGCGCATCGCCGTCGCCGGCGGCCACGGTCTGCTGCCGAACGGCTCCGTGATCTAGCGGATCACTCCGGGTCGCGGCCCGCTGGCCGCGATCCCGGGCCACCTACAGCTCGACGGTCAGCGCCATGCCGGCGTGGTCCGGATGCTCCGGGACGAGCTCCGGATGGATGATGTGGCCGAGCAGCTCGAGCCCATCGACGATCCTCGGTCCGGGGCGGGAGAAGTAGGCCGCGGCGTCGACGGCGACGACCCTGCTCGGCGCCGAGCGCAGCCAGCTGGTCGTGGTGCATCTCGGCCTCGCGGTGGGCGATCTCGGCGTCGAACCCGCACGGCATCACGATCACGATCTCCGGCGCAGAGGCCGTGACCATCTCCCAGCTGTGCTCCTGCGAGTGCTCGCCGGCGAAGCCGAGCACGTCCTCGCCGCCGGCGTACTCGATCAGCTGCGGCGTCCAATGACCGGCGGCGTACGGCGGGTCCAGCCATTCGAGCGCGAGCACGCGCGGACGCTCGGCGCCGCGCACCGCCAGGCGGATGCGGTCGATCCGCTCCGATGATTCGCGGATCAGGTCGACGGCGGCGTCCTTGGTGTCTGTCACCTGTGCGATTGTTCGCGCATCGCCGAGAATCTCTCCGACCGTGCGCGGGTCGAGCGCAATCACCATCGGCTGGCTATCGATCTCCTCGGCGATCTCCCGGACGTCGTCGTAGGAGACCGCGCACACCTGGCAGAGCGCCTGCGTGACGATCAGGTCGGGCTGCAGTTCGTCCAGCAGGTCGGTGTCGAGCTCGTAGATCGACTCGCCGTTGAGGGTCGTCTCCTTCACGACGGCGTCGATTTCGGCAGACGTCAGCCCGGCCGGGAGCTTGTCGCGCGTGATGTGCGGCAGCTCGAGCGCGGCGGCGGGGTAGTCACATTCGTGCGTGACGGCGATAAGGTCGTCACCGAGGCCGAGCGCGAACAGCATCTCGGTCGCGGATGGGACAAGGCTGACGATGCGCATGGCCTAACTGTAGGCGCAGCAAATCTTCTGAGAGGTGGAACATGACGCCGGCGCCGCTGCTCACAGACGATGAGATCGCCGCCCGGCTGGTCGGGCTCGACTGGACGCGCGAGGACGAGGAGATCGTGCGGGATCTGAAGTTCGAGGACTTCGCGGCCGCGATCGCGTTCGTGGATCGCGTCGCCGAGTTGGCCGAGACATACAACCACCACCCCGATATCCTCGTGCACGGGTGGAACAAGGTGAAGCTCAGCCTGAGCAACCATGCGGCCGGTGGGCTGACCGAGATCGATTTCGAGATGGCCGCACGCTTCGACGCGCTCCTCGGGCAATCAGAGGCCTGACGTCGTGGGCCGCCCGCGACTAGCGACTGCATGAACTCGGACCCCGGACGAAGTCCCAAGCCACATAGCGCGCTCGCGTCGCGAGTGCGGCTGCGTGAGGATCGATCGGCGTGAAGGCGCTGTTGATCGTCCTCACGGGCCTGCTCGTGCTCGTGAACGCGTTCTTCGTGATCGCGGAGTACGCGATGGTGCGCTCGCGTAGGGGGCGGCTCGAGCTGCTCGCGGAGGAGGGCTCACGCGGGGCGCGTCTTGCGCTCGGGCATCTCGATTCGATCGGCGACTACATCTCCGCCTGCCAGGTCGGCATCACGATGGCGTCGATCGGTATCGGCGCCCTCGGCGAGCCCGCGATCGCCCACGCGCTGGAGCCGATCTTCGGCAACGGCAGCGGCCACGACATCGCAGTCGCCGTGTGTGTGGTGATCGCCTACGTGCTGATCACGTTCTTCCAGAGCACCGTCGGCGAAATCGTCCCGAAGCTGTACACGATCCAGCACGCGGAGGGCCTGGCGCGCCGGATCGCGCCCCCGATGCGGATCTTCATCATCACCTTCAAGCCGTTCATCTACACGCTCAACGCATCCTCGGAGTGGATGCTGCGTCGCCTCGGCGTCGACCCCGACGCCGAGCCGCAGCACGGCACCCCGGACGAGCTCAAGCGCATCATCGCCGAGTCTCAGACGGGCGGCCATCTCGACGCCGGTGAGGCCGAGATGCTGACCGGCGTGTTCCACCTGCACGAGCAGGAGGCGCGCCAGGTGATGACGCCGATCCCGGCCGTCGTGACCGTGGACATCGTGGCGACCGTCGGCGACGCGCTGCGCCGCGCGGTGGCGACCGGGCATTCGCGGCTGCTGGTCACCGAGGACGACGACGAGGACCAGGTGCGTGGGATCGTGCACGTCATCCAGCTCGCCAGGCTGCTGATGGAGGGCGGCGAGGAGGCGAGCTTCGCCTCGCTCGTGCGGGAGGCGCCGATCGTCCCGGAGACCAAGCCGCTCGACGATCTGCTCGCCGACCTGCAGCGCGAGCGCACCGAGTTGGGGATCGTCGTCGACGAGTACGGCCGCACCGTCGGGATCGTCACGATCGAGGACATCATCGAGGAGGTCGTCGGCGAGATCGCCGACGAGACCGATCCGGCCGGCGGGGCCGTGCGGCGGCTGGCGAACGGCGACTGGTTCGTACGCGGCCATGTGGCCGTCACCGACCTGGAGGACTACGGGCTCGTGTTGCCCGTCGACACCGATGCCTACAACTCGATCGGCGGCTTCGTGTTCGCGGAGCTGGGACGGCTGCCCAAGCGCGGCGACACGATTCGGGCCAACGGCTACTCGATCAGGGTCGAGTCGGTTCGGCAGAACCGGATCGAGGCCGTGCGCATCCGCGAACGCCGCGAGCCGGGAAGCGTCACCCCCGGCGAATCGTGAAACGCCTGCCCAGCCGAATCGTGAAGCGTTAGCTGATCGTTAGCGTTGCCAACGCCCGCAACCGGGTTCGAGGCATTAGTTACAATCACGAAATCGCAACAACCGGTGGGTCGCCGTTCAGCCGAACGGTCGCGCCGCAGTTTCCCGGTGGTTGAGAGGAGAGAGATGAAGCCGGCCATTCGTGGCCGGCTTCAAAGCTTCTGGCACCTATGGGGGAGCCGCGTCCGTGACGGGCGCGCAGCCTGTCCGGACGTTAAGGAAGCCGGCCCGCATCAATGTGCGGGCCGGCTTCGCGCTTCTGGGGAGGAGGTGCTGCTATGAGGTACGTCGCGCCATAAAAGATGGTCGCCAGACCTGAATCTACATTAAATTCACGTTAGGGATATATGTAGAAACCGCGTCCAAGCTTGCGCCCGAGCGCGCCCGCGCTGATCCGCTCCTCGATTCCGGCGGGGATCTCGAGTCCGATCGACTCGCCGATCGCCTTGGCGACGTCGAGACCCACGAAGTCGAGCAGCGCCAGCGGCCCCATCGGCAGGCCGGCCCCGAGCGTCATGCAGGTATCGACCTGCTCGGGCTCCATCGCGTTGGCCGTCATGAACTCGACGGCGTCGAACAGGTAGGGGAAGAGCAGGCGGTTGACGACGAAGCCGGGCGTGTCCGGCACCTCGATCACGGTCTTGCCGAGCGCGCCGCAGAGCGCGAGTGTGCGCGCGCGGGTCGTGCCGGCTGGCCTGGGGCGGGAACACGACCTCGACCAGGGCCATGCGCGGCACCGGGTTGAACACGTGGAGCCCGGCGAAGCGCTCGGGGATGCCGCTGGCCTGCGCCAGCTCCGCGACCGACAGCGACGAGGTCGTGGTCGCGAGGATCGCGTCGGATCCGGACTCGCTCACGAGGTCGCCGAGCGCGGCCAGGAGCTGCCCCTTGCTGGCGCGATTCTCCGCGATCGCCTCGACCAGATAGGTGGCGCGAGCCAGTTCGGTGAGATCCGTGACGACCGTTGCCCGCGACGCGTTCGCGCCCTGCTCGGCGAGTTTCTCGCAGCTCTTCGCGAGCGTGTCGCGTGCGCGCTGGGCCGACTCCACCGAGCGCGCCCAGACGATCACGTCGGTCGCGGTCGTCGCCAGCGTAGCCAGGCCCGTGCCGATCGCGCCCGCGCCGGCGATGCCGAGCGTCTCCGTCGGGCGTTCAGCGTTTCCGGGGTCGTCTGCGGTCGTACTCATACGTTCGTCCATTCGTGCTGGTCATCCTTTAGGACCGAACGTCGAGGCCCCGAAAACAGAAATGTCGGAAATCCCGGCTTGACGAGTATCCACCCCCCGGGCATAAGGGGTGGCCAGCAATGACGGTTCCTCCGTCGGGGGTGTCAACCCCAAGGGCACCCCCGACGCGCTGGCCCCCAACAGGATCTCTAAAGCCTTCCCCCATTTATCAAAAGCCGGCTCGCGAGTGTCCCCCACTCGCGAGCCGGCCGGCGATATCACATGATCGGGTCGCTGGCCACCGCCGGCGGCTCCTCGAGCACGCCGGGCTTGGCGACCTCGGGTTTGCGGCTGTAGTACCCCGGCAGCGTGAAGCGGAAGATCAGGCCGAGCACCAGTCCGATGATGATCAGACCGATCGCGATCACGTCCGGCAGCCCGAGTCCGAGGATGTCCTTGGAGTAGTTGTTCTTCTGATGTCCGTAGTAGCTCATTCCGATGATGAACACGGCCAGCAGCGACAGCCCGCCCAGCAGCGGTGCGAGTCCGACAAAGAAGAAGTTCCTGCCGCTCTTGAACAGCTCACGCCGGAAATACCAGGTGCAGGCGAAGCCGGTCAGCCCGTAATACAGGCAGACCATGAAGCCGACGGCGTCGACCGAGTCGCCCAGCACGTTGTTGGGGGAGAGGATGTCGATCACCACGAACCAGATCGTCGAGACCACGCCGAACACAATCGTCGAGACGTCGGGCGTCTGATGCTTGGGGTGCACGCGGCCGAAGATCCTCGGGATCCCACCCCAGCGTGCCATCGAGAGCGATGTCCGCGCGGTTGGCAGGATCGTCGTCTGCGTCGACGCCGAGGCCGAGGTCAACACCGTGATGATCAGCAGCAGGCTGATCGGCTTGGGAAAGACCTTCGGCCCGATGAAGGCGAAGATGTCACCCGCGTTGACGCCCAGTGCGTGCGGGCCGGCATAGGCCTGCGACGCGGTGGTGACGACCAGATAGATCAGCACCAGCAGCACGGTGCTGAGCACGGCTGCCTTGCCCGGGCCGGTTGCGGCGTTCTCCGACTCCTCGTTGACCGAGACGCCACTGTCCCAACCCCAATAGATGAAGATGCCGACCAGCACGCCGGTGCCGAGCGTGCTGACGCTCGAGATGTCGAGCGGGTTGAACCACGACGCCGTCGGCTCGATCGCGTGCACGCCCGCCGAGCCGCTGTAGACGTCAACCAGCGCGACGATCGCGAACACGGTCAGCGTGATCACCTCGATCGTCAGCAGGATCTGCTGCAACCGTGCGGAGAGCTCGATCCCGACCCAGCAGATCCACGTCATCACCACGATCCAGGCGACGCCGATCGCCAGCACACCGATCGAGCTGGCACTCGGGGTGGCGTACCAGAGGTGGAAGGTGTAGAGCGCCGCGATCTGCGCAAGGCTCGCCATCACCAGCACGTCGGAGGTGATGATCCCCCAGCCGCCCATCCAGCCCGCTTGGGGGCCGAAGGCCTTCCCCGCCCAGGTGAAGGTCGTGCCGCAGTCGGGGTCGGACTGGTTCAGGTACTTGTAGCCCATCGAGATGAACAACATCGGTATGAAGGCGATCAGGATGATCGCCGGCGCCTGGAAGCCCATCCCGCTGACGAGCATCACGAAGCCCAGCGTCGCCGCCATGCTGTAGGCGGGCGCGGTCGACGCGACCGCGATCACCACGTTCGAGACGTAACCGATCGCCCCAGTCTTGAGGCCCTTGTCAAACGGCTCTGACCCGTCAAGTACGACGGGTGTCATCGGCGGCGTGAGCGATGCGCTCTCCATGCCCGATCCTTTCTTACGAGAGGCGAGCTTTCTACCACGTAAATGGCAGGCGCGCCAGTCCTTCACGCCGGGCGGGTCATCTGGAGGGTCACCGGGCCGTCACTGCGGCGGGCTCGCCGCTGCTTCGCCCGCCGGTCGGGGCCGCGTCAGTCAGCTGCTTCGGGGATGAGCGTGCCGGGGACGGCGGTGAGGCTCGGGAGTGGTGTGAGTCCGTCCTCCGGAGCGTGCCCCCGGACCTCGCCGTCGAAGGCGATCTCATCGAGCCGCGAGATCTCGCGCTCGCCCTCGACCCGCGCCGGATGGTCGGCCGGCAGGCCCTTGATCAGCGCCCGGATGCGGGCCCGCAGCTGCAGCGCGAAGTGCGGCGTCGAGGCGCCCATCAGCGCGCGCACGTCCTCGAGCGTGACCGCGTGGTCGGGGCGCAGCAGCTTCGGGTTCTCGGCGTCGCTCATCGCGGGGATAAGGCTAATCGGTCACGGCAACGGAGGCGTCATCGGGCAGCTTGCGCCCGTGCTCGATCGCCTCGCGCTCGGCCAGCCGGTGCGAGCGGCGGATCTCGGCCTCGCGCATGCGCCGCCCCTCGTCCGCGGTCTGCGGCTCAAGCGCCGGCACGGGCGTCGGCCGCCCGTCGTCATCGAGCGCCACAAATGTCAGATAGGCGGTGCTCGCGTGCTGGACGACACCGGTTCGTGGGTCCTCGGCCTCCACCCGCACGCCCACCTCCATCGACGTGTTCCAGGCGGCGTTGACCGTCGCGGTGAACGTCACCAGCTGACCGATCTTGATCGGCACCAGGAACGACATGCGGTCGATGCTGGCGGTCACGGTGCGCTGTCGCGAGTGCCGCACCGAGGCGATGCCCGCGGCCTCGTCGACGAGCTTCACGATCGTGCCGCCGTGGATGTCGCGGTGGGAGTTGGCGTCCGCTACGCCCATCCAGTGCGCGAGTACGGTCGTCGACTCGGATGGCGCCTTTGGCTCCACGAGACCAACGTTAGTTGGTGGTGACGTGACTCGCCACGATGATTTCCCGCCGACGGCGATACGCTTGAGGTCAAGTTTCGATCCCTGCCAAGGAGGATGCGATGCCGGGCCTTTCCGGGCGCATGTCGACAGTAGTCAAAGCGAAGATCTCGAAAATGCTCGACAGGGCCGAGGATCCGGCTGAGACGCTCGATTACAGCTATCAGAAGCAGCTCGAGCAGCTCCAGAACGTAAAGAAGGGCATCGCCGACGTCGTCACCGCTAAGAAGCGCATCCAGGCGCAGGAGTCGAACCTCCAGCAACAGATCGTCAAGCTCGATACCCAGGCGCGTCAGGCGCTGGCCGCCAACCGCGAGGATCTGGCGCGTACCGCGCTAGAGCGTAAGAACGTGATCCAGACCGAGTTGCAGTCGCTGGACACCCAGGTCAAGGAGCTCGAGCAGCAGCAGGAGTCGCTGACAACCTCCGAGCAGAACCTCCGCAGCAAGATCGAGCAGTTCCGCACCAAGAAGGAAGTCATCAAGGCCCAGTACTCGGCCGCTGAGGCGCAGGTCCGGATCTCCGAGGCCGCGACCGGAGTCGGCGACTCGATGGCCGACGTCGGCCTCGCGATGCAACGCGCGACCGACAAGACCGAGCAGATGAAGGCCCGCGCCAACGCGGTCCAGGAGCTCGAGGCGTCAGGCACGTTCGACGACCTCACCGCGCTCGGCTCGGGCGAGGACGACATCGACAAGCAGCTGAAGGAGCTCTCGAGCAGCAGCGAGGTCGACGACGAGATGGCCAAGCTCAAGGCGGAGCTCGGCTCGGGTGCCACCCCCACCGCGGAGCTCGGCGCAGGTTCGGCCGGGTCGGCGGAGCCGGTCGTCGACGCGGAGCATGTTGACGACGCGGAGCCGACCGCGGACGCGGAGCACGTTGAGGACGCGGAGCCAGTTGATGAGGCGGAGCCAGCCCAGGCGGCGGTGCCCGTCGAGCACACCGAGCCGCCGTCCAGCGAGCTCAGCTCCAGCTGAACTCAAATACAGCCACCGCCACGCCCGGCGCATCGCGTACGGTCACGGCGGCGTGGTAGCCGGGTGCCTGAGGCAGCGCCAGGTCCAGGCATCGCCAACCGCCCTCGACCTCGTCGTCCAGCACGTCGAGGTCGCTGACGGCCACGTATGAGCCCTCGCCGCGTGCCTTGAGCGTGGCCTCCTTGCGCGCCCACAGCCGCAGCAGAAGCTCGGGGCGCGGGTCGCTCAGCCAGCGCTCGTACTCGCGGGGCGCGCAGATCCGCTTCGCGAACCACGGCTTCGAGACAGCCGGGTGGGGGGCCTGGACGTCGATCCCGACCGGCAGCGCGCGGCTCACCGCCAGTAGCGCCAGCCGCTCGGAGTGCGAGAGGTTGAACTGCAGCTCGTCGCCGCGCAGGCGCGGCTTGCCGCTCGGGCTTCGCGCGTAGGCGAGCGTCGCCGGCGTGACTCCCAGATAGGCGGCCAGCACGCGTCCCTGCGCGCTGTGGGCCAGTTCGCGGCGACGCTTCTTGTCTGGGTCGTCCAGCGGGACGACCCAGACGTGCACATCGTGCTCGCCGAGCTCGCCGTGCTCGCCGAGGAGCGCCGCGAGCGCGAGGCGAGGAGTTCGCGCGACCACTGCATCAACCTACCAGTGGGCGCGCAATACTGGACCCGATGGCCAGCACCGTCCCAGAGCGCTCCGTGCGCCGCGGGCGTCGCTCGCGCTCAGGTGCGGACGACGCTCGCGCGCCGATCCCGCGCGAGGCGTGGACCCGGCTCGCGGCGTGCACGGCGGCGGCCGCATTGCTGCAGCTCGACGGCACCGTGATCACCGTCGCGCTGCCGACGGTCGCGCGCGACCTGCATGTCTCGGGCTCCTCGACGGCGCTTGTGCTGAGCGCGTACTTCGCCGCCTACGCGTTGATGCTGTTCCCGGGTGGCCGGCTGGTCGACCGGCTCGGCGCACGCTGGGTCGCGCTGCTGGGACTCGGCATCTTCGCCGTCGGTGCGGCGCTCGGCGCGGTCGTCTCGAGCCTCGGGCTGCTGTGCGCGACGCGTGTGCTGCAGGGGGTCGGCGCTGGTCTCGTGAGTCCTGCCGCCCTGGCCGGAGCGGTCAGCGGCTTCCCGCCCGAGCGGCGCGGCACCGCGCTCGGGATCTGGGGCGCGAGCGCCGGTATGGCCAACCTCATCGGTCCGTTGCTCGGCGGCGCGTTGACCGTCGCGTTCGGCTGGCGTGCCGACTGGTGGGCGCTCGTGCCGCTGGCGCTGGGGGCGGCATGGGCGGTCGTCACGCACGTCCCGACGGTCGTGCACGAGGTGGGCGAGGACGGGCGCGCGAGCGTGCTCAACAGGACCGTCGTGGCCGCGGCGCTGGTGGCCGGTATCACGTTCGCCGTGATGATCGGGACCTTCTACCTGGCCGAGCAGTATCTGCAGAAGGCGGTCGGCTACTCGGCGCTCGGCGCGAGCGCGGTGCTGGTCGTGGTCGCGCTCTTTGTGGGGGCCGCCGCCCCGCTGGCCGGCGGCCTGGTCGACTCGCGCGGTGAGCGACTCCCGACCGTGCTCGGCTTCCTCAGCGCCGGCGTGGGTATGGCGATCCTCGCGATCCCCGGCGTCTCGCTGCACGGGATCGGCACGGCCCTTGCTCTGATCCCGATCGGGCTCGGGCTCGGGATGCTGTTCGTGCCCGTGTCACGTGCAGCCTTGAACGCGACCCCCGACGCCTCACACGGCCGCACCTCGGCAGTGCTTTCGGCGGCCCGGCTGATCGGCGCGGCGCTCGGAGCCGGGCTCGCGGGTGCCGCACTGTCAGGCGGCCCGAAGGCCTCGACCGTGCATGCGGCGCTCGCGGTCGCCGCCGCGGCGTGCTTGCTGTTGGGACTGCCGCTCGCGAGGCAGTTCGGCCGCGGGCAGGCTTAGGTCGGCGCGCCGGACGAGCGTCAGACATGGCATGATCGGGCGCCCTTGGGCGCTTCAGATCCATACCTGCTCTCGCACGTCTATCCGCTCGGTAGCCGGGTCAATGACCGCGGCCACCTCGAGGTGGGTGGCTGCGACGCGATCGAGCTCGCACACGAGTTCGGCACGCCGGCCTTTGTGGTGGCCGAGGACGACCTGCGAGCCCGCGCGCGCGCCTTCGCGCGCGGTCTCGCGCGGCAACACGCCGACTGTGACGTGCTGTTCGCGTCCAAGGCGTTTCCCTGCACAGCGGTCTACCGGGTACTGGCGGAGGAGGGCCTCGCGTGCGATGTCGCATCGGGAGGCGAGCTCGCGCTGGCGCTCCGTGGCGGCTTCGACGCCGAGCGCATCTACCTGCACGGCAACGCCAAATCCGCAGCCGAACTCGAGTACGCGCTCGACGTCGGAGTCGGCCACATCGTGCTCGATTCGCTGGATGATGCCGACCGGCTCGAGCATGTGGCGGCCAAGCGGGCCGCCACCCAGGATGTCCTGATCCGGGTCACGCCTGACGTCTTCGGCAAGACTCATGCGTCGATCTCAACCGGGCAGGCGGACTCGAAATTCGGCTTCGGCCTGGAGGAGGCGCCGGCGGCGATCGAACGGATCGCGGAATCTCCGCATCTGCGCCTGGTCGGGCTTCACTGCCACATCGGCTCCCAACTGCTCGAGCTCGAGCCGTTCACGCGCGCGGTCGCGGCGCTCGCAACGCTCGGCGACTTCGACGTCTACAACTTCGGTGGCGGGCTCGGCGCCGCCTACCTGGAGGTGCAGGAGCCACCGTCGATCGCCGACTACATCGTCACGTTGACAAACACGGCGGCCGCCGCGCTCGGTCCCGGCAAGCGCCTGTTGATCGAGCCGGGACGGTCGCTGGTGGCCAACTCGACGGTGACTCTGTATACGGTCCAGACCGTGAAGCGCAACGTCTCGACCTGGGTGGCGGTCGACGGGGGCATGTCCGACAACCTGCGGCCGATGCTCTACGGCTCCCGCTACGAGGCCGCGATCGCGGGCCGCATGCTCGCCTCGGGCGGCGAGATCTGCCATCTCGCCGGCAAGCACTGCGAGTCCGGGGACGTGATCGTGCGAGACGTCCACCTGGCCAACCCGGTGCCGGGGGACGTCGTCGTAACGCCCGCGACCGGGGCCTACGGCTACGCGATGGCCAACAACTACAACGGGGTGCCGCGCCCGCCGGTGATCTTCTGCTCGGGCGGCGACGCCCGTGTGGTCGTGCGTCGTGAAACCTACGAGGACCTGATGAGCCGCGATGTCTGAATCGCGCCCGCCCGCCGACCCCGGTCCGCCCGCCGACCCCGGCCCGCCCGCCGACCCCGGTCCGCCCGCCGACCCCGGTCCGCCCGCCCGCCCACGGCCGGGGATCTTCCGCATCGGCGTGCTCGGTCACGGCACCGTCGGGCGCGCGTTCGTCGACCTGGTGCTCGAGCACGCTGACCGCGTCGAGCGCATCACGGGCCTGCACCCCGAGATCTCGGGTGTGCTGTCGCGCTCCAGCGGCAACTTCGAGGACATCCTCGCCGGCTCCGATCTGATCGTCGAGCTGATCGGTGGCACCGAACCGGCTCGCAGCCACGTGCTCGATGCGATGCGCGCCGGTAGGCACGTCGTCACCGCCAACAAGCAGCTGCTCTCCCAGTTCGGCGACGAGTTGTTCGCCGTCGCGGGAGAGTCAGGTGTCCAGCTGCGCTTCGAGGGCGCCGTCGCGGGCGTCGTGCCGGTGGTGCGTGTCCTGCAGGAGTCGCTGGCGGGGGCCCGCATCGACCGCGTCCACGGAATCGTCAACGGCACCACCAACTTCATCCTCAGCGAGATGGCGCGGCTCGGAATCACGTTCGAGCAGGCGCTCGTCGAGGCGCAGCGGCTCGGCTACGCGGAGGCCGACCCCACGGAGGATGTGGACGGCGGCGACGCTGCTGCCAAGATGGCGATTCTCGCGCGGCTCGCTTTCGGGGCGCCGGTCAGGCTTGACCAGGTTCGCTACGAGGGCATCCGCCAGATCACGCCTGACGACATGGAGTACGCCCGCGAGCTGGGCCTCGGGCTCAAGCTGATCGGCACCGCCGAGCGCATCGGCGAGGCGCTTTCGGTGCGCGTGCATCCGGCGTTCCTGTATCCCGGCCACCCGCTCGCGTCAGTCGGCGGTCCGTTCAATGCGGTCACCGTCGAATCCGAGGCGATCACAGAGATCACCATGTCCGGTCCCGGCGCGGGCGGGCCCCAGACTGCGACGGCGGTGCTGGGCGATGTCGTCAGCGCGATGATCCCGCCCGCCAGCCCGCCTGAGGCAATGGTCGAGATGCCGATCATCAGCGATGTCGTCTCGAGCTTCTATCTGCACCTCGAAGTCGCTGATGAGCCAGGGGTGCTGGCGCTGGTCGCCCAGGTCCTGGCGGCGCACGGAGTCTCGGTCAGATCCTTCATGCAGAAGGGCTTCAGCGAGCAGGCGCGGCTGGTGATGGTCACCCACGCGGTGCTGGAGTCGCGCTTCTTCGCCGCGACCGCGGAGATCGCCACACTGGAGCCGGTGCGCAGGCCGCCGAGGGCGATCCGTGTGATCGATGAGGAGTTCTAGGGGGCCCGTTTGTCGAATGGACGGACACCGGAGACGGGTGATCGATGCCGGGCTTGATCGAGCGTTATCGCGACCGCCTGCCGTTCGCCGATGGCGACCCGATCGTCACGCTCGACGAGGGCTCGACGCCGCTTATACGCGCGCCGCGACTGTCCGAGCGCGTCGGCGCCGACGTGTGGCTGAAGGTCGAGGGCTCGAATCCGACCGGGAGCTTCAAGGACCGGGGCATGACCTGTGCGGTCTCAGCCGCCGTGCGCGACGGCGCCGAGGCGGTGATCTGTGCATCGACCGGCAACACCGCAGCGTCGCTGGCCGCCTACGCGGCACGGGCGGGGATCCGTGGTGTGGTGATCGTGCCCGAGGGCAAAATCGCGATGGGCAAGCTCGCTCAGGCGCTGATGCACGGCGCTCAGGTGATCGCGATCAGGGGTAACTTCGACCGCGCGCTGCAACTCGTACGCGCGCTCGCCGAACAGCATCCGATCGCGCTCGTCAATTCAGTCAACGAGCTGCGGGTCGAGGGTCAGAAGACAGCGGCCTTCGAGATCGCCGAGGCGCTGGCGGGCGAGCTCGACGCGCTCTGCATCCCAGTCGGCAACGCCGGCAACATCACCGCGTACTGGCGGGGGTTTCGCGAGCTCGAGCTGCAGCCGAGGATGTTCGGGTTCCAGGCCGCCGGTGCCGCGCCGCTCGTGCTCGGCCGGCCCGTCGAACACCCGGAAACCGTTGCCAGCGCGATCCGGATCGGCAACCCGGCGCGATGGGAGCAGGCGATGGAGGCGATGACCTCATCCGGGGGTTCCGTCAACGCCGTCACCGACGCAGCAGATCCTCGCCGCCTATGACTTTCTGGCGCGCGAGGAGGGGGTCTTCTGCGAGCCCGCCTCCGCCGCTTCTGTCGCCGGCCTGATCGCCCACGGAGCCGGCGGCGCCGAGCGCGTCGCATGCGTGCTGACCGGCCACGGGCTCAAGGATGACGACACCGCCCTCTCCCAGGTCGGCGGCGTGATCCCGTGCGAGCCCGAGCTCGGCGCCATCGAGCGCGTGATCCTGGGGTGAGCCTGCGAGCGATCCTGTGGTGAGGCTGCGGTGAGTCCCGCCCGCGTTCGCGTCCGGGTTCCCGGATCCAGCGCCAACCTCGGTCCCGGCTTCGACGTGCTGGCGGCGGCGCTCGGCCGCCATCTGGAGGTCGAGGTGGTCGAGACCGGACGCTTTGCGGTTGTCACCGACCTGCCGCTCCGGCGCGACCGCACGAACCTGATGGTGCGTGCGTTCGAGCGCGTGCATCCCGCCGACGACTTCGAGTTCCGGGTCGCTTCCACGATCCCGCTCAGTGGCGGCTTCGGCTCGAGCGCTGCCGGGATCGTCGCCGGGCTGCTCGCGGCCCGCGAACTGTCCGGCGTGAGTGTCGAGGTGCTGCCGCGTCGCAACCGAGATCGAGGGCCACCCCGACAATGTCGCCGCCTCTCTCAATGGCGGCATCGTGATCTGCGACGGCGCCTCGGTGCAGCGAATCGAGCCGCCCGCAGGCCTGGAAGCGGTGATGGTCGTGCCAGCCCGCCACGTGCGCACCCCCCAGGCGCGCGAGGCGCTGCCCGCCGATGTGCCACTGGAGGATGCCGTCGCCAACGTGGCGTCGGTCTCGAAGCTCGTGCTCGGGCTCGTGACAGCTGACCTGGAGTTGGTTGGGGCCGGGCTGGGTGACCGGCTGCACCAGCCCTACCGCGCGCATCTGTATCCGCAGTCGGCGGAGCTGGTGCGGCGGGCGCCTGACGTTCGGCGCGCTCGGTGCGACGATCTCAGGCGCCGGGCCCGACGGTGCTGGTCTGGTGCCAGGGCCGCCGACGCCGAGCGGGTCGCGGCGGCGCTCGCGCATGACACCCGTGCTTGGGCCGAGGTGCTGCGGGTGCCCTTCGAGCCGATCGGCGCCGCCGTGCTGCGCTCGACCTGAGCGTCGCTACGACGCGGAGAGCTTTGAGCTTCTTGCGGGCGTCCTTGCAGACCGAGGCGCTTGAGCAGCTCGTCGGCGACGTCCAGGTAGTCGGCCGCCAGGTCGGGGCGGTAGTCGAGGATCGAGAGCGCGCGCTCGGCCGACTCGGCGTAGGCGATCGACTGGCGGATCGCCGTGTCCAGCAGCTTGTCGCCGTAGTGCTGGCGCAGCGAGTCGAAGGCCTCGCGCGAGTGGCGCGTGCGCATGTCGGCGATGTTCAGCACGATCGCCAGCAGCTGCAGCTGCGGGTTGAGGCTCTCCCGCGCGAGCTCGATCACCTCCAGCGCCTGCTCGACGCCCTGCAGCGCGAAGTACTGCGCCTCGGCCGAGAGCAACGCGTACTCGGATGCGACCAGCGCATTGATCGTCAGCAGACCCAGTGCCGGCGGGCAGTCGATCAGCACGAGGTCGTAATCGTCGGTGATCTCTCGCAGCGCCTTGCGCAGCGTGAGCTCGCGGCCCATCTTGCCGCCGAGCATCAGCTCAGCCTCGGCCAGGCCGAGGTTGGCGGGGACGATGCCGCCGTGGTCGGCGTCCTTCATCTTTGCGGTGCCGGACAGCACCTCGCCGATCGTCGGCGTCGCGTCCGGGTCGACGTCGAGGTAATCGGAGAGGTTGCCCTGCGGGTCGAGATCGACGGCCAGCACGTTCAGGCCGACGCGTCCGAAGACGTCGGTGAGCGTGCGCACCGTGGTCGTCTTGCCGGTGCCGCCCTTCTGCGAGAGGACTGTGA
Source organism: uncultured Conexibacteraceae bacterium (assembly GCA_963774025.1). Lineage (GTDB taxonomy): Bacteria > Actinomycetota > Thermoleophilia > Solirubrobacterales > Solirubrobacteraceae > Palsa-465. Next base: position 83,944 of record CAVZDL010000018.1, on the reverse strand, counting down.
TCGTCGTTGCCATGAGCGGCGCGACTATATGTTCACTCACAATCTCGAGGAGTGACCCCGACGAAGGAGGCGCGATGACCATGGACGCGGGACGCGAGCAGACGCGGAGACTGGCCGACGGCACTGAGATGCCGCTGCTGGGCCTGGGCGTCTGGCAGATCGATGACGGTCCCGACTGTGAGAACGCGGTGCGCTGGGCGCTCGAGGCCGGCTACCGGCACGTCGACACCGCGCAGGCCTACGGCAACGAGGCGAGCGTCGGTCGCGCCCTGCGCGACGAGCGGTGTCCCGCGCGAGGAGGTCTTCATCACCACCAAGTTCTACCCCGGCAATGACGACCCGGCCGCCGAGCTCGAGAACAGCCTGCGCCGGCTCGACCTGGACCAGGTCGACCTGTACCTCGTCCACTGGCCTCAGGGCGGTGCCACCTGGGCTTGGCCCGGCATGCAGACGGCGCTCGAGCGCGGCCACACCCGTGCCATCGGCGTCTCCAACTTCAGCATCGCGGAGATCGACGAGCTGCTCGAGCGTGGCCGACGCGCGCCCGGTGATGAACCAGGTGCAGTTCAGCGCGTTCGAGTACCGCGCGGCGCTGTTGGCCGGCTGCCGCGAGCGTGGACTCGATGTCACGGCCTACAGCTCGCTGGGCACGGGACGTCATCTCGACGACCCGACCGTCGGCGGAGGTCGCCGAGCGCGTCGGGCGCACGCCCGCGCAGGTCCTCCTGCGCTGGTGTGTCGAGAAGGGGACCTTTGTGATCCCGAAGAGCACGCACCGCGAGCGCATCGAGGAGAACGGCGCGCTGTTCGATTTCGCCCTGTCGGAGGCCGACATCGCAGCGCTCGACGCACTCGACACCACGGGCGAGACCGAGCAGGCGCGTGAAGGCAAGTGGTGGCGATAAAGCGTCATGAGCAGCGATAGGGCGACCTTGCTGGCCACGGCGGAGGCGATGATCGCGCCTGGGAGCGGCGCTTCGGTGCCTACGAACCGCACCCGGCGACCGTGCCGGACCCCGAGCGTCTGACGCAGGCGTGGGAGGCTTCGCGCAGCGGATGGATGACCACTATCCCTTCTTCCACCCGCGCTACGCCGGGCAGATGCTCAAGCCGCCCAACGCGGTTGCCGCCGCCGGCTACCTCGCGGCGATGCTGATCAATCCCAACAACCACGCGCTCGACGGTGGGCCAGGCACGAGCGCGCTCGAGGTGGAGGTCGTCGCGTCGCTGGCTGAGATGTTCGGCTTCGCTGCTCCCTTCCTCGGGCACCTGACCTCGAGTGGAACGATCGCCAACCTCGAGGCGCTGTGGGTCGCACGCGAGCTGCACCCGGGTAAGCGCATCGTCTACGGCGCCGGCGCCCACTACACGCACGGGCGTATGTGCGGCGTGCTCGGCGTGGAGGGCGTGAGCGTTCCTGCCACGGCCGAGGGGCGCATCGACCTCGATGCCGTCGAGGTCGAGTGCCGCCGCGGCGACGTCGGCACGGTCGTGCTGACGCTAGGCAGCACCGGTGTCGGGGCCATCGACCGGGTCGAGCAGGCGCTCGCGTTGCGCGAGCGCTACGGCGTGCGGCTGCACGTCGACGGCGCCTACGGTGGCTTCTTCACGCTGCTGGCCGGTGCCGCCGAGCCGCTCGTCGATCCGCACCGTTCGCGGCTGTGGCGTCGTGCGACTCGATCGTCGTCGACCCCCACAAGCACGGTCTCCAGCCCTACGGCTGCGGTGCCGTGCTGTTCGCGGATCCCGATGTCGGCCGGATCTACAAGCACGAGTCGCCGTACACGTACTTCACCTCTGACGAGCTCCACCTCGGCGAGATCAGCCTCGAATGCTCGCGCGCGGGCGCCGCGGCCGCCGCACTGTGGCTGACCCTGCAGGTGTTCCCGCTCCGCCCCGAGGAAGGGCTCGGAGCGATGCTCGCCGCCGGCCGCCGTGCCGCGCGCGCCTGGGCCACGGCAGCTGGCCTCCTCAGAGCTGCTGAGGCTGCACCTCGAGCCCGAGTTGGACATTGTCACGTTCTTCCCTGCGGTGGCGAAGCTGTCCGAGATCGATGCGCGCAGCGGCGGCGATCCTGCAGGCTGGCATGAGCAGACGCCAGGACCCGACCTTCCTCAGCGTGCTGGGCGTCGATCGGGTCGGCCTTTGCGCAGTTGCATCCCGACGTCACGATCGACGCGGACTCGGCCGAATCCTGCGGAGCGTGCTGATGAAGCCAGAGCACGAGCTCTTCGTCGACCAGCTGCACGAGCACGTGTACGCGCTCGCTGCAGCTGGGCTGCCAGCCCAATGCAGCGGCGATCCGCGGTGGTTTCGGTCAGGCGGGGTTGGGCTCGGCTGCTGGAGCCAGAGCCATGCGCCGCTGCGACCGTGATGTCGCAGAAGTGCAGGTGATGGCGGCCGATCACGATCTCGTCCCCGTCGGCCAGCGCGCTCCACTCGACGCGCTCGCCGTTGACGAACACGCCGTTGAGGCTGCGGTCGTCGACCACGCGCAGGCCGTCGGGCTGGCGCACGATCAGCGCGTGCCGGCGCGACACCGTCGGATCATCGAAGCGGATGTCAGCCGCCAGGCTGCGGCCGATCCGGGTCCACTCGCGCTCGAGCGTGAATGCGGTCACGTTCCCGTCGTTGCCACGGTACGCGAGGTACTGGCCCGGGACGTCGATCCCATCACGCAACTCCGCGATCCAATCCTGATCGGCTCCTTCGGGTCGCAGGTTCTGCGCTGATGGCACAACCTTCGCCGTCTGGTCAGTCGTCCAAGCCTCCATGGTCATCTCCTTGGGGGGGAAGAGACACCGGTGTGCCTACTTCGGCACGTCCCACGATGATAGTCCGCCGGTCAATCTGGTCCTAGGTAGGAAGTACTGTTCTTCGATAGTTCTTCGCCGTAATCGGCCGAACCGCCGAGCCCTGAGGGGTATTGCAGGAAGTCATGCTTCCCCAACGAACCATGTTTCATGCAAATTTCCATCGGCGACATGCCTGATCTCGAACTTGCGCTGCTGCGCCGCAGCTTGGGCGACATCGCCGGCACGGTCGAGCACTGCCACGGCTGTACGCGCGCGATGCTGATCGGCGAGCGCGTCTACGAGTACGAGAGCGGAGATGTCCGCTGCGCGCTCTGCCGTGACCGCGAAGCGCGCGACCCGGTCGCCTCCCACACCGTGCACACCGCCGCCTCCGGCAACTCGATCCGCATGCTGGATCGTCGCCCGATCAGGCGCGCCGCCTAGTCACCGCCGTTCCGGCCGCTCGGCTGGACGTCCCGGGACCTGGTGAAGGTGGAGACGTTCGGGCGGCGCGACAAATAGACTCCTGGTCGCCGTGGATCCGTTCACCGTTTCGACCAACATCTCGCTGCCGCGCGAGCAGGTTTTCGAGTACCTGGCCGACATCGCCAACCACGCCGAGTTCACGGACCACTATCTGGTGGATTGGCGGCTGACGCGGATCGAGAGCTACGGCGAGGGCGCGGGTGCGCGCTTCCGGGTCAAGGCGCCGCTCAACCGCTTCGCCTGGGCGGACGCGACGATCGCCGAACTGCAACCGCCGTTCAAGATCGTCGAGCGCGGCCGTGGCGGCAAGTTCAACCGCATCAAGATGATCGGCACCTACGAGATCTTGGAGGGCCAGGATGGCATGTCTCGCGTCGAGTACACCTACGAGACCGACGCCCACCTGCCGTCCGACGTGATCCCCGAGATCCTCGGCGGACGCGGCTGGGCCAAGCGCAAAGCCAACAAGGCGATGAAGCGTCTGCGCGCAATCCTCGAGGAAGACCGCATGCGCGGTAAGCGGCCGTCTGTTGCCGCGGGCTGACCAGCTCGCTCTATAAACTCCGAGCCCAGTGAGCCTCCTTTTCAAAAAGCGCGCGTATCGCCTTCCACTGCTCTTGGCGGTCGCGGCGCTCGCGCTGGGAGTGAGCGGCTGCGGGATCTTGAATCGCACCAACCAGACCGGCGTTTCCGAGGACCAGCTTGCGGCCGGCGGCGAGCCATACTTCTGGGCCGGGCCGGTCACCTACCAGGTGCAGCTCTCGCGTCAGTTGAACCCTTATGACGCCGACGACGTTCAGTACCTGGCCGGCGTCGCCGGCGCTCAGGATCTGAACGCGCAGCAGTTCTGGTTCGGCGTGTTCCTGTGGGCCAAGAACCAGACGAGCCGCTACGTCACGACGACGGACACCTTCAAGCTCGTCGACTCAAACGGCGACGTGTTCACCCCGGTAAAGCTCAACGCGAGCGTGAATCAGTATGCATGGACCTCGCAGACGCTGAGCCCTGATGGGATCGAGCCGGTGGCTGACAGTGCCGCCAGCAACGCCTCGGCAGGTGGTGGCCTGATCCTCTTCAAGCTGACGCAGAACGTCTACTCGAACCGCCCGCTGACGCTCGAGGTGTTCGCACCGGGGCGCTCCAAGCCGTCGCTGGTCTCACTCGACCTATAGGTCCGCGCCCTTCCGGGCCGTTTCCGGCCCAAAATGCGCGCTCGGCCCGCCGCCGCGCCCGCCGCGCCCGCCGCGCCCGCCGCGCCGCCGGCCCCGCCGGCCCCGCCCGACCCCGCCCGACCCCCAAGCCGGCCCCGCTGGCCCCGCCCGACCCCCAACGCTCTGAGCGACGGGAACCATTGGGGAAAACACCCCCTCTACACAACTCTGTTTCCCCATCGCACCGAGTGGCGCGGAGCATTGGGGTTAGGCGGGGTTGGGAGCCGCTATGCGGCGGTTGGGCTTCGCGTTCGGCGGCTTCGCACCGGCGGCTTCACGGCGGGCGGCTTCGCACCGGCGGCTTCACGGCGGGCGGCTTCGCGCCGGCGGCTTCGCACCCGCGCCGCGGCTTGCCGCGGCAGACTCGACCTCCGGGTGCCCTGGCGAGACGGTCTGATTCCGAAGCCCGGCTACCCGAGACCCAGCGCCTGCTCCAGCACGCTCCTGACCGCCGGCGCGGCGCTATCCGCGCCGTACCCCTGGCCGGGGAACAACGCGCAGACGACGACCTTAGGGTGACCGACGGGCGCGTAGCCCACGAACCAGGCGTCGGTGTCCTTGGCGTCGTTGGTCTTGCCGGCGGTGTCGCGCAGCTCGGCGGTGCCGGTCTTGCCGGCCACCGTCACACCGGGGATCTGCGCCGAGGTGCCGGTGCCGTAGGAGACGACGGCCTCCATCATCGTCTGGACCTCTCCGGCGATCTTCGGTGTGGTCACGCGCACGAAACGGGGCTTGACGCCGAAGACCATCGTCGGCAATGGGCGGCGGCCACCGTCGGCGATCGTCGCCCCGACGTCCGCCATCTCCAGTGTGCTCGCCTGCACCAGCCCCTGGCCGATAGCGGAGTCGCCGACGGACGAGCGGGCTGCCGATCTCGGCGGCCGCCGGGATCGAGCTCTCGAGCGCGCTGGCGATCCCGGTGGGCTGGTCGAAGCCGAACTTCTGAGCGGTGCTGACCAACTTCGCCCCACCGAGTTGCGCGCCGAGTGGCGCGAACGTCGTGTCACATGAGGTCGCGAACGCGTTGGTCAGCGTCCCGCCGCAGACCTCGCCGCCGGCGTTCTGCATCTTGAAGCCGTCGAGATACGTGCTCGACTCGTAGGGATAGTTCGTCGACGGGGTCGTGATCCCGGCCGCCAGCGCGCCTGTGGCGGTGATGATCTTGAAAGTCGAACCCGGCGGTTGCACCGAGGTGAACGCGATCCCCGCCGCCGCCTCGATCGCACCCGTGCGGGGATTGATCACGGTGATGCCGCCGTAATGGCCGCCGAGCGCGTCGATCGCATCCTGCTCGAGTGTCGGGTCGATCGTCGTATGGATCGTGGCCCCACGACCCGGCTTGGCCTTGGCCAGCAGGCGCGTGCCGGCAAGCAGATCTCCCCCCAACCTGCCCGCCAGCCGGCGCTGGAAGATCTCCTCGAGTCCGTCCAGCCCGACCTTCGCACCGAGCGGGTAGCCCTCCTGCGCGTACATCGTCGCCTGTGCCGCCGGAATTGGGCCGAGCGTGCCTGCGATCGCGCTCGCGATGGTCGGGATCGGTGTCGCGAGCGACGTGCCCTCGGCGAGTGGCTGGCCGTTGTCCGCCAGCAGAGTCCCGCGCCGGCCGATCAGCGTCCGGCGCGAGAGCAGCTCACCCGAACGCAGACCCGGGAAGAGCAGAGAGGTGTTGAACACCACTTGGGTGCCGCCGCCGCTGCCGCTCAACGGGATCTGCAGTACCTCGTGCAGACGGCCGAAAATATGCGTGCGGACGACGAAGCTGACGCGCGCCTCCTGACCCTGGATCGAAAGTAGCCGGCCGGCGCTGAGCGAGCTGGCGGTAGCAGTCTGCGCGGCGCCGCTCAGTTCCGCGACAAACTCCGGCTCGCTGACCCGCCTGCGCGATGAGGCGTTCAGCATGGCCCACATCGCCCGGTAGTCGTCGTGCGCCCAGTCCGCTGCGTAACGCCGCACGATCGCTCGCTGATCGCGTCCCGGAGCACCCGCCTCGTAGAGCCCGAACGCCAGTGCCGCGATCGCAACGAGCGCGAGCGGCACAGCGCGCGTGAATACGCGTCTCCCCCGGGAGCTCCTCCTCCGTGGATGCTCCTGGCTGGTGATTCACGTAAAGGTAAAAGAAATGCGGTAGCAGTGGAGTTACAGCGCTGGGAGGGGCCAAAAGTGCCGCCGGCCGCACCGTTGGCCCCTCGCAACGCGCGGACACATCATTGGCGCCCCGGAACACCCGCCTGCACGGGCGCCACGGGACGCCCGGCCGCACGGGCGCCACGGGACACCCGGCCGCACGGGCGCCACGGAACACCCGGCCGCACGCGTTCCGAGCCAGCACCTAACCTCCGTACGAGATGACGGTCGCCGACGTCGTGATCCTGATCCTCGTAGCGCTCACGGCGTTCCAGGGCTATGTCCGCGGCTTCCTGGTCGGAGTGATGTCGCTGGTCGGCTTCCTGGGCGGCGCCTTCGTAGGCGCGCGGATCGGGCCGCTGATCCTGTCCGGTGGCGCCAACTCGCCCGACGCTCCGCTGTTCGGTCTGGGCGGCGCACTGATCGCCGGCAGCCTGCTCGGCGCGATCTTCGAGGGTGTCGCGCGCCGTGGCCGACGCCTACTGTGGCTGCCCGGCCTGCGGCTCGTCGACGGCTTGCTCGGCGCGCTGATGGCGGGTTGCATCGGGCTCGGCCTGGTGTGGATCGTGGGCGCGGTACTGCTGCAGACCGCCCACCAGTTCCGGCTGCCATCGAGCGTGCTCTCAAGCATCACACACTCCGTGATCCTCAAGAACCTGAACAGGGCGTTGCCGCCCTCAGGGGTGATCCTCAACGCGCTCGGGCACATCGATCCGTTGCCGAGCGTCAGTGGCCGCGCCGCCGCAGTGGCCGCTCCGGACGCCGCGATCCTCCGGGCCCACGGCGTGATCGCCGCTACGCCGGCCGTCGTGCAGATCGTCGGACAGGCCTGCGGCCTCGACATCGAGGGCAGCGGCTGGGTCGCGGGACCGGGTCTGGTGGTGACCAACGCGCACGTCGTCGCCGGGGAGACGGACACGACCGTGAGGGCGCGCGGCGCGGGCTCGTTCCCGGCGCGAGCGCTCGTCTTCGACCCGCACAACGACATCGCGGTGCTCCGCGTCCCGGGACTGAGCGCTGCAGCCCTGACACTGGCCAGCGGGCCAGTGTCAGGAGAATCGGCCGCGATCCTCGGATATCCGCTGGACGGCCCCTTCGAGCGCCGGGCCGGGCGACTCGGCCAGACGGAGCGGGCGCCGATCGGCGACGCCTACGGCAACCCCACGGTGCGCGAGGTCAGCTCGCTGCGGGGCCTTGTGAAGCCGGGCAACTCGGGCGGCCCAATGGTGGACGCGGCCGGCCAGGTGATCGGCACGGTGTTCGCCGAGATCACCAACGGGCCACCGGGGCAGCCGGGCGGGTTCGCGGTCCCAAACAGTGTCGTTGCTGGCGAGCTGGCGCTGGCACGGACACGGCACCACACGGTGAGTACCCGCGGCTGCGCCGCCTGACGCACCGCCCTCGGTTGCTTGACAGGACGCTACGCTCCTGCCCCGATGAGCAAGACGCTAGTCATCGCCGAGAAGCCCTCGGTCGGCCGCGACCTCAGCAAGGTGCTGCCGGGCCCGTTCACCACGACGGGCGACAAGCGCGTGCTCGAAGGTCCGGAGCACATCGTCACCTGGGCCGTCGGGCATCTGGTCCAGCTCGCCGACCCGGACGAATACGACGAGAAGTACGCAAAGTGGCGGATGCCGGACCTGCCGATCGTGCCGAAGAAGTTCAAGCTGGTCGTGCGCGACGAGCGCTCCAAGCAGCAGATGACGGCCGTCAAGCGGGAGCTCGACCGCGACGACGTGGAACTGGTGGTCAACGCATGCGACGCCGGCCGTGAGGGCGAGCTGATTTTCGCCTACCTGTATGAGAAGGCAGGCAGCAAGCTGCCCGTCAAACGCCTTTGGCTGAACTCGATGACGAACTCCGCGATCAAGGAGGCGTTCGCGTCGCTGCAGCCCTCAGAGGAGTACCACACGCTCGAGGAGGCGGCCCGCTCGCGCTCGGAGGCCGACTGGATCGTCGGCATGAACGCAACCCGCGCCGCCACGATCAGACTGCGGTCATCCTTCGACGGGGCGGTCTCGCTCGGGCGCGTGCAGACGCCGACCTTGGCGATCCTGGCGCGCCGCGAGCAGGAGATCCGCGACTTCAAACCCGAGCCTTACTGGGTGGTCGACGCGCGTTTCCTGGCGTTGCCCGAGGAGCCGCGCCGCGCCTACGACGCGCGCTACCACCTCGGCGCGGGCACCCAGCGGAGCTCTGTCCGCGGATCGCGAGCGCCGATGAGGCCGCCGCAATCGTCGCCGCATGCGACGGCCAGATCGGCACGATCACCAAGCTCGAGAAGCGCGAGAGCAGAGATCGCGCCCCGTGGCTCTACGACCTGACCGCACTCCAGCGTGACGCGTCGTCGCGTTTCGGGTTCACCGCGAGTCGCACGCTGCGCGCCGCCCAGCGGCTCTACGAGGAGCACAAAGCGCTGACCTACCCGCGCACGAACAGCCGCTTCATCACCAGCGACATGATCCCGGACATCAAGCCCATCGCGAAGCTGGTCGGCGGGCAGCGGGAGTACGCAGCCGCCGCCGCCTACGTGACCGGGCTCGACATGTTGCCGCTCGGGCGCGTCGTCAACAACGAGAAGGTCACCGACCACCACGCGATCATCCCGACGCTCGCCGAGCGTCATCCGGTCGACAAGATGGACGAGGACGACCGCCGTGTGTACGACCTCGTCGTGCGCCGCTTCCTCGCCGTTTTCCACCCTGAGGCGGTGTTCGAGAACACGCGCGTCGAGACGACGGTCGCTGCGCACGTATTCCGCACCCGCGGCAAGGTATTGCTCGTGCCGGGCTGGCGCGGGGTCTACGGCGAGGGCGTAACCGCCGACGCCGCCGCCGGCAACGCCGATGACGACGACGAGGGCACCGATCAGCAACTGCCCAAGCTCGAGCAGGGGGATCAGGCGAAGGTCCACCGGATTGCATCCACCGCCAAGGAGACCAAGCCGCCACGGCGCTACTCCGACGGCTCGCTGCTCGACGCGATGGAGACGGCAGGCAAGCTCGTCGACGACGAGGAGGCGCGCGAGGCCATGAAGGAATCCGGGATCGGCACGCCGGCCACGCGCGCGGCGATCATCGAGCGCCTGCTGCAGGTCGGCTACATCGAGCGCGACGGCCGTGCCCTGGTCGTCACCGAGAAGGGCATGAACGTGATCCGCCTGCTCGGTGAGCACGCACTGACCTCACCGTCGCTGACAGGCGAGTGGGAGCACCGGCTCGCAAACATCGAGACCGGCGCCGACACGCGCAAGGCGTTCATGGCCGACATCGCCAAGTTTGCGGAGGACACGGTCCACCAGCTCGACACGACCCTGAAGGACGTGCGGATCCCGCGCGCGAACCTCGGACCTTGCCCGGTCTGCAGGCAGGACATCATCGAGAACCGCAAGGGCTATTCGTGCTGGTCGCGCACCGACCCCGGTTGCGGATTCGTGATCTGGAAGGCGAAGGCCGGCAAGAACCTGACGACGGCGGTCGCGCGCGAGCTGATCAAGACCGGCCGCACCGAGCGCCCGGTGACCGGCTTCAAGAGCCGGGCGGGTAAGAGCTTCCGCTCGCGGCTTGCGCTGATGCAGACCGAGGAGGGCCGCTGGCGCGTCGAGTTCGACGAGCCGTGGGCCAAGGAGGGCGCGAAGCCGCCCGAGGCCGACGAGGCGGCGACCGACGGCGCGACCGCGGCCGCGGCCACCGCGCAGGACGACGGCGGCGAGTCCGCCGCCGCGGCCTGAGCAATCGGCTGAGCTCCCGCACGGCCCCGCGACGCCGGCCGTCAGCGCCCGGTCGGAAGGTCCAGCTCGAAGGCGGCCCCACCCGACGGCGCCTCCGTCACCCGCACCGAACCGTGGTGCGCGTCGGCGATCGCCCGGACGATCGCCAGACCCAGCCCGGCGCCACCCTCGGACCGCGTGCGCGCCGCGTCGGTGCGGTAGAAGCGCTCGAACACGCGCTGGCGTGCTTCGCGCGGGACGCCTGGGCCATCGTCGCTGACCGTGATCCGCACGATCCCATTGCCGCGAGCGCTCACATCGACGCGCACCAGCCCGTTCGGCGCGCGCGTGTGCGCGATCGCGTTCCTCGCGAGGTTGCGCAGCGCCTGTGCGAGCCGGTCGGGGTCGGCTCTCACCGTCAGCGCCGGTAGCGCGCCGATCTCGAAGTCCCGCTCGGCGATCAGACTGAGCCCGTCCCATAGCTCCGTCACCAGCTCGTCGAGTGCGACCACGGAGACATGCAGGAAGTCGTCGCGATCGGACTGTGCGAGCAGCAGCAGGTCGTCCACGAGCCGTGTCAGCCGTGCGATCTCGGATTGCATCAGCCGCTCGACGCGCTCGACCTCGGCGCGGTCGAGCGAGCCGTCGGCCTCGCCCTCGACGCCCACGAGCAGGTCCAGCTGCCCGCGCAGGACGGTCAGTGGCGTGCGCAACTCGTGCGAGGCGTCGGCGACGAATTCGCGCTGCGCGGCGAACGCCGACTCGAGCCGGTCGAGCATGTGGTTCAACGCTTCCGCCAGGGTGTCCAGCTCACCGCTGGTCCCGGCGCGGCAAGGAGATCCGCGGCGTCAGGTCGCCGCCGTCGATTCGTGCGGCGACCGCCGCGGACCTGCGGATCGGTCCGGTGATCCGCGACCCCACCGCATAAGCCGCGAGCATCGCCAACACCAGCGCCAGCGCCCCGGCCAGCTCAAACGAATGCGCGACCACCTCCTGGGCATGGTCGGCGCTCTCGAGCGGCTCGGCGGCACCGGCGTAGGCGGCGTGGCCGTCCACGCTGAAGCGGACCTGGAACATGCGCAGCATGCCGGTGTCGGGCGCGAGCTGGCTGCTGTAGCCGACCCGCGGCCGTGCGAGCCGCTGCCCCTGGCGGTTCTCGCGCGCCTGCTCGGCGGCGGACTCGCCGTCCTCCGGGCGGTCGGTACCGAACAGCTCGGGGTGGTTGCTCGCCCTGCCGACGCCGGGGATCAACACGAACAGCAGCAGCGCCGAGCCCGTGTACGGCTGCGTGGCCACGTAGCGTCGTGCCGTGGTGAGCAGCCCGCGCGCCGAGGAGCTCGGCCGCTCGGTCATGGCGTGCGCGAGTCTGCGCCGCGCCGGAGCGCACCGAGCGGTCGATCTGCGCCTTCAGTTGCGAGCCCGTGTAGTGGTAGACGACGGCGAACGTCAGCGCGACCGCGAGCAGCACAACCACCGCCACCAGGGCTGACAGCCTCGCCCGCAGGCTTCTCGGCATCAATTGACGGCTCAGCTCGCGCCCTCGTCGAACCGATACCCAACCGACCTGACCGTGACTATCGGCGCCGGCCGTCCATCGCTGCGCAGCTTGCGTCGCAGGTAACCGATGTAAACCTCGACCACGTTGGTTCCCGGGTCGTGGTTGTAACCCCAGACAGCGCGCAGGATCTCGTCACGTGACAGCACGTGCGGCCGATTCTGCGCGAGATACACGAGCAACTCGAACTCCGTCGTGGAGAGCCGCACCGGCTCCGCGTCGACCAGCACCTGGCGCGAGACCAGATCGATCTGCAGCGTCTCGGTACGGATCGTGGTCGACCCGTGCCCGGTCGAGCGAAGCTGGGCACGGACCCGAGCTGCCAGCTCGCCGACCGCGAACGGCTTGACGAGATAGTCGGCGGCGCCGTCGTCCAGACCGGCGATGCGATCCTCGACCTCGCCACGGGCGGTCAGCACGATCACCGGCAGCGTCGGGCGCTGCGCGTGCAGCTGGCGGAGCACCTCCAGGCCGCTCAGCTTGGGCAGCATCAGGTCCAGGACGACCAGGTCGACGTCGGGCCGCAGCGCCCGCTCGAGACCGGCTTCGCCGTCGGCCGCCGACGCGACCTCGAAGCCCTGGCGCCGTAGCCCTCGCTCGACGAAGTCGACGATCCCCGGCTCATCCTCCACGACGAGGATCATGCGCCGATCATAGGCTCGACAACGGCTCCGTGGCTTCCTCTGAGCGGTTTCCGAGACTTTTCTCACGTCAGGCCAAGGAGGTCTTAAGCAGCGGTTATGAGACTCAACCCATGGTTCTCTCGGAATCACCCGCGTCACGCGCCGGCCGCACACCGCCTGCCGGCCGCGTCCGGGCGTCGCGTCGCTACCGGTTGCTCGGGGGCGGCACCAGCGGCAACGAGCAGCTCACCGCCGTCGCCGGCGTGCTCCTGCTGGTGCTGTTCGCGGCGCTCGGCATCACGATCATCCGCATCGGCCAGCTGCTGTGGTGGCACCTGTTCCTCGGGGTCCTGCTGGTCGGGCCTGTCGCGCTCAAGCTCGGCAGCACCAGCTACCGCTTCACGCGCTACTACACCGCGAACGCCGCATACCGGCGCAAGGGGCCGCCGCACCCGCTGATGCGTGTGCTCGGACCGTTCGTCGTGCTGACGACGGTCGCGGTGTTCTTCACCGGCCTGCTGCTGCTGGTCGACGGCCCGAACGCGTCCGGGACGCTGCGGCTGCTCCACAAGGTCACCTTCTTCATGTGGCTGGCCGCCGTCGGCCTGCACGTGCTCGGCCACCTCGTCCGAGCTGCCCGGCTCGCTGAAGGCAGTGAGCCGCGACGAGGGCCGGACTGCACGTCTGCCCGGATCGAGTGGCCGCGCACTCGCCGTCGTCTGCTCGCTGATCGCCGGGGGCGTGCTCGCGCTGTTGTTCCTGCCCGACGTGCACAGCTGGACCGCCGTCGGCTTGCATCACTTCCACCACTTCGGCGACCACTAGGGAGGGCCAATGCGTACTCGCGCACAGGCGACTCGCGACGCGGCCCTGACGCGGCTGAGGCGAGTCAACCGATCGCTCACGATCGCGGCCGTCCTCGGCACCGGCCTGCTGGTCGATATCGTCGCCAACGCGCCGCTCGGGCACACGAGCACGCGGAACGTCGCGTCCACGTCCGTGGTGGCGAACACCACAACGGCGAAGACCACGACGACGACCACGAGCGCACCAGTCGACGTCGAAGCCGGCCCACCACAGGGCCGCGAGCTCGCACGTGACGAGCTCGTCGAACGACTCGAGCCGCGACGACTCCAGTCGTCGAACAACTCGAGCTCGTCGAACGACTCGACGCAGTCGAGCTCGTCCCCGGTGGTCACCCGCCGCCCCCCACGGTCACGCCGGTGGTCACTCCCGCCGCCACGCCGACGGTCGTCTCCGGGGGCAGCTGACCGCATGCTGCTGCCGGCGTTCGGCTCCTCCTCGACCGCGTACTGGTACCTGACGCGCGCCACCGGCGTCGTCGCGCTGGTGCTGCTGACGCTCGTGGTGGCGCTCGGCGTGGCCGACGTCGCGCGTCTCTCCTCAGCCCGCTGGCCGCGATTCGTGACCGACGGCGTGCACCGGCGCATGTCGCTGTTGGCGCTCGTCTTCCTGGCGATCCACATCCTCACCTCGGTGCTCGACACCTACGCGTCGATCAGCCTGATCGACGCCGTGATCCCGTTCCACGGCTCCTACCGGCCGCTGTGGCTGGGCCTCGGTGCGGCGGCCTTCGACCTGCTGCTGGCCGTGATCATCACCAGCGTGCTGCGCGCGCGGATCGGCGCGGGCACCTGGCGCGCCGTGCATTGGCTCGCGTACGCGTGCTGGCCGCTGGCGCTTGTGCACGGCCTCGGCACCGGCACCGACGCCGCCCAGGCCTGGATGCTCGCGATCGACGCGATCTGCGTCGCGGTGGTCGTCGGCGCGGTCGGCCTGCGTGTGGCAGCGACCGCTAGGCCGACAACCGCCGGACTCGCCGCTGCCGTGGGACTGCCGGTCGCGTTCGTGATCGGGCTCGCCGTGTGGCTGCCGGGCGGCCCGCTGGCCGCCGGCTGGGCGAAGCGTGCGGGCACGCCTACGACATCTCCTTGCGCATCGAGCGGTGACCCGGTGACGCTCGCAGCCGAACAGTTCCCGCGCCTGCTGCACGCGATGCCGGCGGACGGGCCGCTCGGGCTGCGAGCGCATGAGTCGCTGCACGGTCCGCTGCCGCGTCCGCCCCGGCGCGGTGCAGGGGGTAGCGGCCATCCGCTGATCCTCGAGCTCGAACGGGCCGGCCTGCGCGGGTACGGCGGCGGCGGCTTCCCGACCGCCACCAAGCTCGCCGCCGTCGCTGCACAGCGCGCGACATGCCCCCGTGGTCGTCAACGCGAGCGAGGGCGAGCCGCTCAGCCAGAAGGACGTGTTGCTGATGCGCCACCTGCCGCACCTCGTGATCGACGGCGCGCTGGTCACCGCGGCACTGCTCGGCAGCGAGCGCGTCGTGTTCGCGCTCGACGAGGGGGCGCACGCGGCCCAGCAGAGCGTCGAACAGGCGCTCGCCGAGCGCTCCGAGCTCGCGGGTCGCGGCGCGCCCGCCGCGCATGTGGCGGCGGTGCCACGCGGCTACCTCACCGGACAGGAGACCGCGCTCGTGAGCGTCCTCGGCGGCGGTCCGGCCAAACCGGCGGTGACGCCGCCGTATCCGTTCGAGCGAGGCCTGGCCGGCCGCCCGACGCTGGTCTCGAACGCCGAGACCTACGCTCAGATCGGCCTCGTCGCGCGCTACGGCGCCCAATGGTGGCGGGCGCTCGGGACCGACCCGGCGCCCGGCACCAGGCTCGTCACCGTCGGCGGCGCCGTTGCCTACCCGGGCGTGCTCGAGGTGGCCGGCGGCACCACCGTGCGCCGCCTGCTCGAGGCTTCCGGCGGCGTCACCGAGCAGCTCCAGGGATTCCTGCTCGGAGGCTACGCGGGGACATGGGTCGGATCGGAGGCGATCGACCTGCGGATCGACGCGCCGACGCTCCGCGACCACGGCGCCGGGCTCGGGCCCGGCATCGTGTTCGCGCTCCCGGAGTCGGCCTGTGTCGTCGCTGAGGTCGCGAGCATCGCCCGCTGGCTGCAGTGCGAGAGCGCCAAGCAGTGCGGCCCCTGCATCCACGGGCTCGGCGCGATCGCCGACGCGCTCGAGGAGCTGTGCGCCGAGGGCGACCGCCACGGGGCCTATGGACGCATCGAGCGCTGGTGCGGCCTGGTGATGCGCCGCGGCGCATGTGGGCTCCCGGACGGCGCGGCGAGCTTCGTCACCAGCGCCCTGCACGCCTTCCGGCCGGAGTTCGATGACCACGCCCACTACGGCGCGTGCGACGTCTGCCTCGGGCCCAGGCAGCTGCCGACACGCCCGGCGCACTATGTCGAGGCGGCGACATGAGCGAGTCGCTGCGCGTCGATCCGATCGCCTGCGCGGGGCACGGTCTCTGCGCCGAGCTGTTCCCGGAGCGGATCTGGCTCGACGACTGGGGCTACCCGGTGATCGACGGCGACGAGCTCACCGCTGATCTGCTCGAGCACGCTCGGCGTGCCGTCGCGGCGTGCCCGTCGGTTGCGCTCCGACTGGAGCGCGACCGCGCGACGCGCGGGGCGCGCGGGGCAGGCGGGGCGCGCGGGGCAGGCGGGGCGCGCGGGGGAGGCGGCAAGAATCGCCCCCTGCGCGCGCCCGACGTCTAATCTGCTGCGGCGCCGGCCTCATACTGCGTGGGATCGGCGCACACCTCCCCCAGAAAGGACGGCAATGGCCACACCAACGCGTGAAGATGCGACCCTGCTGATCCAGATCAACCAGTGGATGGCGATGTCAGGCGTCAACGAGCAGATGCCGAAGCTGTTCGCTGAAGGCTTCGATCCGCAGACCGCGGAGCCAAACGACGAGCCCGTCCGACTCGCGCTCGGGACCTTCGAGACGATCGGCACGCTGGTCAAGCACGGCCTGCTGAGCGGCGAGCTTGTCAAGGACTGGATGTGGATCGAGGGGATCTGGAAGCGCGTCGGTCCCGCCGCGATGAGGGCACGCAGCGACGCCGGCGAACCCCGCCTGTACGAGAACTTCGAAGCCCTCGCCGAGGACGCGTAGAGCGACCGGCGGGCGGCGGGTGCGACGCGAACCGCCGCCCACCGGTACGCTCGAGGCGTGAACGACTGGTTCGACGAGCTGGCGCAATTTCTGCGGATTCCGTCGATCAGCGCCGATCCCGAGCACGCTGCTGACGTGATCCGAGCCGGCGAATGGGTCCGCGACCTGATCCGCGGCGCCGGCGGCGAGTGCGAGATCGTGGACTGGCACGGCCAGCCGCTGGCGGTCGGCGAGATCCGCGCGAGTCCGGAGGCGGACGGGCCCGCGCCGACGGTGCTCTGCTACGGGCACTTCGACGTGCAGCCCGCCGACCCGCTCGAGCTGTGGGAATCGCGCACCGTTCGAACCGGAGATCAGGGGCGAGCGGCTCTACGGACGCGGCGTCGCCGACGACAAGGGGCAGCTCTACCTGCTGCTGGCCGCCGCCCGCGAGCTCAGCGCGGCCGGCGCACTGCCGGTCAACGTGCGCTTCGCCTGCGACGGTGAGGAGGAGACCGGCGGGCACTCGATCGTCGAGTTCCTCGAGGCCGACGAGCGCGGCGCCGACGCCGCGATCATCTTCGACTCGGGCATGATCGGTGAGGACCTGCCCGCCTTCAACATCGCCACCCGCGGGCTCGTCTACTTCCACGTCGAGCTCACCACCGGCGCCGGTGACCTGCACTCCGGGCATGTACGGCGGCGCCGCGATGAACGCCGCGCACGCCCTGATCCGGACGCTCGAGCCGCTGCTCGCCGTCGACGGCCGCCTGGCCGAGCCGCTGCGAGAGGGCATCATCCCGCCCTCCGACACAGGAGCTCGAGGACTGGAAGCAGCTGCCGAGCGGCGCCGACGAGCTCGCCGGGCAGGGAGCCAGCCCTGCCGACCCGGCCGCCGCTCGAGGAGTTCTACATCCGCACGACCGCGGAACCCGTCGCTCGAGGTCAACGGGATCGAGTCGGGCTCACCGCACCTGGAGAAGACGGTGCTGCCGGTGCGCGCAGTCGCCAACGTGTCCATTCGCCTGGCGCCCGGGCCAGCAGCCCGACGTCGATCGCCGCCGCGTTCGAGCAGCTGATCCACGCCGCCGCCCCCGAGGGCGCCGAACTCGACGTGCGCAGGATGTCGGCCGCGCGTCCCGGGATCGTGCCTCCGGACGCGACCGCGATCCGGCTCGGCCAGGACGCGTTCGAGCGCGTGCTCGGCGTGCGCCCGTCGCTGATCCGCTCGGGCGGCACGCTGCCGATCGTGGCGGCGCTCGCGGACCGGCGCATCCCGACGATCATCTCGGGCTTCTCGCTGCCGGACGCGAACATCCACGCCCCGAACGAGAACCTCCCGGCTCGCTACATCCCGCTCGGGATCGAGACGGCCAGGGCGCTGTTCACAGAGCTCGGCCAGCTCTGATCGCGCTGTGCCATGTCCTGCGGCCAGCGGGCCGCAGGACATGCTGAAGCCGTCAGCCCGCGCGTCACGATAGACGCGCATGCCGCTCACGCTAGTCCTCGGTCCCGCCAACTCCGCCAAGGCGGGGGAGGTGCTCGGCGCCTACGCCCTCGCGGCGCGCCGCGACGCGCTGCTGGTCGTGCCGACGGCCGCCGACGTCGCGCACTACGAGCGTGAGCTGGCGGCGCCGGGCGTGACGCTCGGACGGACGCTGACCTTCCCGCGGCTGATCGAGGAGATCGCCCTGCGTGCCCGCCATCGGCGCACGCGGCTGACGCCGCTGCAGTCCGAGCAGGTCATGCGCCGCGCGATCGCGTCGCTGCGGCTCGGACCGCTCGCCGCCTCGGCGGCCGGCGGCGGCTTCGCGCGGGCCGCCGGGCGCTTGATCGCCGAGCTCGAGCAGCAGCGCGTCACTCCCGCGCGCTTCAGCTCGGCGCTGCGCCAGTGGGCGGGTGCGGCTCCGGAACGGGAGGCGTACGCGCGCGAGCTGGCCGCGATCTACAGGCGCTACCAGGAGGAGCTCGCCCGGCTCGATCGCGCCGACGCCGAGACCTTCGCCTGGGGCGCGCTCGACGCGCTGCGCGAACGTCCCGACCCGCTGGGGCGCGACGCCGGTGTTCTTCTACGGCTTCGACGATCTGACCCCGGTCGAGCTCGACACGATCGAGACGCTGTCGCGCCAGGCCGAGGCCGCGGTCACCGTCTCGCTCACCTATGAGCCCGATCGCCCGGCGCTCGCGGCACGCGCGACCGTGGTCGAGGAGCTGCGCGCATCGGCACAGTCGGTGTCGCAGCTGCCGGCGCTCGAGGAGTACTACGCGCCGGCCGCGCGGGCTGCTCTGCATCACCTCGAGCGGCACCTGTTCGAGGCCGATCCACCGGTCATCGATCCGGGTGACGCCGTGGTGCTGATGGAGGCCGGAGGCGAGCGCGCGGAGGCCGAGCTGGTCGCCGCCGAGGTGCTCGCGGCGCTCGGGGACGGCGTGCCGGCCGAGGAGATCGTCGTCGTCTGCCGCTCGTTGAACCGCTCGGGCGAGCTGTTCGAGCGCGAGCTCGCGCGCCACGGTGTCGCCGGCACCAGTGCCCGGCGGGTGCCGCTGGAGCACACGGCGCTCGGGCGCGCGCTGCTGGCGTTGACGCGCTGTGCGCTGCTGCCGGCGCCGCAGCGGACGGTCGCGGATCTGATCGCGTACCTGCGCCATCCGGGGCTCGTCGAAGCCGTCGATGCGCTCGACCGGCTGGAGGCTGAGCTGCGCCGCGACCGGGACGCAGCGGGCGTCCGCCGCTCAGACGCGCGAGCCCGCGCTGCGCCCGGCCATCGACGCGCTCGAGGAGCTGCGTCGCGCGCCCGACCCGGCTGGGCGCGCTCCCGGACCACGTGCGCCGGCTGCTGGCCGCGCCTCACCGGGGCACGGCGAGGCTGCTGTCCGCCGCCGAGCAGCTCGACGCACGAGCCGCCACCGCGGTGCTGAGCGCGCTGGCGGAGCTGGAGCAGCTCGACGAGACCCGGGCGCTGCCGGCGGCGGAGCTGATCGAGCTGCTCGAGGGGCTGCTGGTGCCTGCGCACGGGCCCGCCACCGGCGGGCGCGGTGCTGATCGCCGAGCCGCTGTCGATCCGCGCCAGGCGCTTCCGCCACGTGTTCGTGACCGGGCTGTGCGAGGGCGAGTTCCCGGCGGCGCAGAACCGTCTCCAGAGATCCCTTCCTCGGTGACGAGCGCCGACGCGAGCTGGCGCTCGCTTCGGGTCTGGCGCTGCCGCCCGCGGGCGATCCGCTCGACCGCGAGCGCTACCTGCTGTACGCGTGCGTGTCGCGCGCGACCGAGCGTGTCACCTTCAGCTATCGCAGCTCCGACGAGGACGGCAACGTCGTGATCGCGTCGCCGTTCCTGGAGGACATCGCCGAGCTGTTCGCAGCCGGCTGGCGCGAGCGGCGTCGCCGGCGGCTGCTGGCGGACGTCGTCTGGAGCGTCGACGAGGCGCCGACCGAACGGGAGCGGGTGGTCGCGTCCGCGTTCGCGGACGCGACCACCCGCTCCCACGGCATCGCCGACGGGCCGCCGGCGACGCGCACGCTCTCCGAGCAGGCGCTTGGCCACGTCCGCCATCGCCAGATCGTCTCCGCCGGTGCACTCGAGACGTTTGCGTCCTGCCCGGTGAGATGGCTGGTCGAGCGCCAGCTCGAGCGTCAAGGACCTCGAGCCCGAAGCCGAGCCACTCGTGCGCGGCTCGTTCATCCACGCCGTGCTGGAGCGTGTGTTCGCGCGGCTCGACGGAGCGCTCACACCGCAGACGCTGCCGCACGCGGAGGCTGCTGCTCCGCGAGGAGATCCAGGACAACGCCGCGGACGCACGAGGACTCGCCGTCGGCCAACCGCCCGAGGTCCGCGCCGCGGTCCTGCGCGGGATCGAGGCGCAGCTGCGGCGCTATCTGCGCCATGAGGCCGCCGACGGCTGCGATTGGGTGCCGCTTCACATCGAGTTGCGCTTCGGGCTCGACGGCGACGACGGAGGGGGCAGCGCCGCCGGTGGCGCTCGACGACGGCGGGAACCGGGTTCTGCTCAGCGGCATCGTCGACCGGGTCGACGCCGACCCCAGTGATCCAGGCCGTGTGATCGTGCGTGACTACAAGAGCGGCGCCAGGCGCGACACCTGGCCGGTCGGCTCGCTGGCTGAGCGACCGCCAGATCCAGGTCGCGCTCTACATGATCGCCGTCCAGCGGCTGCTGGAGGTGCGCGTCGGTGGCCGGCTTCTACCAGCCGCTGGCGGGTGAGGACCTGCGCGGGCGAGGCGTCTACGAGAGCGGCGCCGGTGTCGGCGAACAGGCGCTGCCACGGGATGAGCTGTCTGACGGACGAGCTCGAGGAGCTGCTCGACGAGATCGAGGCGGACGCGGTCGGCCTCGCTGCCATCCTGCAGCGCGGCGAGCTGACGCCGTGCCCCGAGACCTGCTCGGCCGACGGCAGCTGCAGCCATCCCGGGATCTGCTGGGCGGAACGCTGAGTGCAGTTCACGCCGGAACAGACGCTCGCGATCGAGCGCCGGGAGGGCGAGCTGCTGCTCGATGCCGGTGCCGGCAGCGGCAAGACGTCGGTGCTGGTCGAGCGCTTCGCACGGGCGGTTGAAGAGGACGGAGTCGGCGTCAGCCAGATCCTGACGATCACCTTCACCGAGAAGGCGGCCGCCGAGTTGCGCGAGCGCATCCGCACGCGGCTGCGGACCGCGGGCGATGACACGGCCGCGCGTGCGACGGAGGGCGCCTGGATCTCGACGATCCACGCCTTCTGCGCGCGCCTGTTGCGCGCGCACGCGCTCGACGCGGGCCTCGACCCGGAGTTCGCGGTGCTCGACGAGCAGGACGCCGCCGAGCTGCGACGCGGCGCCTTCGACGCGGCGCTTGGCGCCTGGGCACGGACCGAGGCAGGCGCCGAGCTGATCGCCGCCTACGGCCCCGGAGAGCTGCGCACCACGATCACCGAGCTCTACGCCGAGTTGCGCGCGCGGGGTGCGCTCGAGCCGCAGCTTCCTGCGGCACCGGAGCCACCATCGGCGATCGACATGCGCGCGGCGTGCCGGCGAGTCGAGCAGCTCGGCGGTGCCGTGCAGCGCGAGCTCGGCGCGCTCGCCGATCCCGGCGTCCGCGTGACCGAGGCGCTCGCGATGCTCGAGCGTGTGCCCGGCGTGCTGGCGTCGGGTCGGCCGTGGCCAGGCGAGCTCGAGCGGATCAGGCTCGGAGAGGGCGCGGGGGTACTCAAGAACCCAGGCCTGCGACGACTATCGCGCGGCGCTCGCGGAGCTGGGCGGGATGGCGGCTGAGACGCTTCGCGCCGGCCGCGCGGGACGCATTCGATGCGCTGCTGCGCGAGTACGGCACGCGTTACGCGGCGCTCAAGCGCCGGCGCTCGGCGCTCGACTTCTCCGACCTCGAGCTGCTCGCGCGCGAGCTGCTCAGGACGCAGGAGATCGGCGGCCGCTACCGCGAGCGGTTCGCGCGCGTGATGGTCGACGAGATGCAGGACACCAACAGCGTCCAGCTCGAGCTGATCGACCTCGTCGCGGGCTCCAACCTGTTCATGGTCGGCGATGCCCAGCAGTCGATCTACGGCTTCCGACACGCCGACGTCGAGCTGTTCGAGGCGCGCGGCGCGCGCCTCGAACAGCTCGGCTGCCGTGCGTCGCTGCAGACCAACTTCCGCTCGCGCGCCGGAGATCCTCACGGCTTTGAACGGTGCCTTCACCGGCGCCCTCGGGGAGCGCTTCAGGTCGCTGCGGCCCGGGCGCGCACGGACGCGACCGCGCCCGAGCCGGTGGTCGAGCTGATCATCGTCGACAAGGACGCGATCGACCCCGAGCCCGACCCGCTCATCGAGCACCCCACGGCTGCCTGGCGCGTCGCCGAGGCGCGCGCGCTCGCTGCGCGCGTGCGTGAGCTGATCGACACGGGGGAGGCGCGCGCGCAGCGACATCGTCGTGCTGCTGCGCGCCACCACCGACATGCACGTCTACGAACAGGCCCTGGAGCGAGAGCTGGTTCCGACCTACGTGATCGGCGGGCGCGGCTACTGGTCGCATCCGCAGGTGATCGAGCTAGTCGCCTACCTGCGTGCGCTGGTCAATCCGCTGGACACCGAGGCGCTCTACGCGGTCCTTCTGTCGCCGCTCTGCGGCCTGTCGCTCGACGGGCTCGTGCTCGCACGCGGCCGGCGCCGCCGAGGAGCTCGGCGAGCATGACCGCGCCCGCCTGGCGGAGTTCGACGGCTGGTTCGAGTCGGAGCGTCGCGCCGCCGCCTGGCTCGGCGCCGAGCAGCTGCTCGACCGTGCGCTCGCGCGCAGCGGCTACGAGCTCCACATCGCCGGCCTGCCGGACGCGCGTCGTCGTCTCGCCAACGTGCGCAAGCTGATGCGCCTCGCGCGCGAGTGGCAGGAGCGGGCACGGCAGCGATCTGCGCGGCTTCGTCGACCTGCTTCAGGCCGCGCGCGGGGCGGACGGCGAGCGGGAGAGCGAGGCGCCGGTCGAGAGCGAGGCGCTCGACGCCGTGCGCCTGATGACGATCCACCGCTCGAAGGGGCTCGAGTTTCCGGTCGTCTGCGTCGCCGACCTCGGCCGCCAGGTGCGTGCCGCGCAGCGGGCGCGCTGGTCAAGGTCGGTCGCGACGGTGAGAGCCTGGGACTGCGGCTGCGAGCGTCCGGGCTTCGCCGAGCGCGTCAACGTGCTCGCCTACGACCGAGCTGAAGGCGCGAGGAGCGAGAGCGCGAGTTCGCGGAGGAGCGGCGGCTGTTCTACGTGGCGATGACCCGCGCCAAGGAGCGCCTGATCGTCTCAGGGGCGGCGAAGCTGGACGCCTGGGAGGAGAGCAACCGGTTTGCGCCGATCGGCTGGGTCGGCGCCGCCTTCGTGCCGGACATCGGCGCACGCGCGCCGCCGCGGCCGCCGCGTCCGCCGCCGCCGCGTCCGCCGCCGCCGCGTCCGCCGCCGCTCGTCCGCGTCCGCGACGTCGGCGCCGCCGCCGTTCGTGACCGACCTGGGCGTGCGCGTGAGCTTCGTGACGGAGACCGACCGACGCCGGCTCTGTCGACGTTTCCCACCTCCACGGTGGAAAAGGTCGACAGAGTCGGCCAGCTCTCCGCACCGATGGCGTGCACCGCCGGCCGCGCCGCGGCCATCGGCCCGCCGATCTCGACGCTCTCCTACACCGCGCTCGCCACCTACGAGCAGTGCGGCTACCGCTTCTACGTGCAGCGCGTGCTCGGCCTGGCCGACGCCCCGACGCCCGTCGCCGACCCCGGTGGACGTGCAGCGCCGCGTGACGCCGAGGACGCGCGCCCCCGTGGCCGCGCCGGCGCCCAGCGCGCGCGAGCTCTGAGCGGCGCCGACCGCGGCACCCTGATCCACCAGCTGCTCGCCGGCCTCGACCTCCGCCGGCCCTCGCTGCGCGACCCGATGCCGGCAGACGTGCGCGAGCTGCTGACCGGCCTGGTCGCGCAGCTCGACCTTCGCGCGCCTCGCGGCTCTGCAGGACGTGCGCCGCGAGCAGCGCTTCGCCTTCCCGATCGGCGAGACCCTGATCACCGGCGTCTTCGACGTGCTCGCCCGCGAGCGAGAACGCGACCGGCTGCTGGTCGTCGACTACAAGAGCGATCGCCTCGCGGGCGGCGACCCGCAGGCGATCGTGGCCGAGCGCTACATCGCCCAGCGCACGATCTACGCGCTGGCCGCGCTGAAGCTGGGCGCTGCCGCGGTCGAGGTCGCGCATCTGTTCCTGGAGGCGCCGGAGGATCCGGTGAGCGCCACGTTCACGGCCGCCGACGCTCCCAGCGCTGGAGGCGGACCTGGCCCGGCGTGTCGCCGGGTGGGTGGCAGCGGATCCGGCGACTTCCCCGTCACGAACGCGCCCGGCCGCCGCGTCTGCGATGGCTGCCCCGCGCAGGGCGGCCTCTGCTCCTACCCGCTCGAGCGCCGCTGACTCGAGCTGACCTCGCCACGGTCAGCCGTCCAGCGGCCTGGCGTGCTCCGGGGTCGACGTGGGCGCCGAGCAGCGCCCGCGGCCAGGCCCGCCTGGCGAGCACGGTGTTGAACTCGGCGCAGTAGACGGTCATCTGCGCGCCGAGGTGCAGCCAGGCGAGGATGCCGAGCACCAGAGCGAACGTGCCATAGGCGCTGCTCGGAGTGCTTGATGTGGTCGATGTAGACGCCGCCGAGGACCTGCAGCGCGCTCCCAGAGGAACGCGGCGACGATCGCGCCCGGCAGCAGCTCGCGCCACTCCGGTGGTTCCGAGCACAGGAACTTGAACGAGGCGAGGAACAGGCCGACGTTGAGCAGGATCGAGAAGATGATCCCGAACGCCTTCAGCGCCGGGCCTCCGAGACCGCTGCTGACGACGCCTGACGTGCCGGAGGCGATCACGAACAGCAGGCCGAGCACGCAGAGCAGCAGCAGCCCGCGCAGCTTCTTCTGAAAGAAGTTGTCGCGCTCATGTCGCGGGATCGTCCCAGACGTGGTCGAGCGCGTTGGTCGTCGCTTCCGGTCACGTTGAGGCTCGACCACAGCAACAGCACGACGCCGGCGACCAATGCGAGCGCGTGCCCTTCAGCCTGTGGTTCTCGAGCGTGGTCCCGATCACGGGGAAGTTGCCGAGCACCGAGTTCCGCACCGAGTCCAATCAGCGAGTGGTCACCGGCCAGCACGTAGCCGAGGATCGGTCACGAACAACAGCAGCAGCGGGAACACCGCGAAGAACGCGTAGAACGCGACCGCGACGGCGTAGGTGCTGGCGTCGTCGTCCATGAATTTCTTGATGCGTCGCCGCCGGTACGGCGAGCGCAGTGTGCCTCTGCTGCAACTGGTCGAACTTGCGGATTGGTCGAAGCAGGTCCATGCTTTTATGCTTTCACCGCAAGGTGTCCCCGGAAAACCTCTCACGTGCTGCTTGAACGCTCCCACGAGTTGGACGTGCTGCGCGCAGCAATCGCCGACGCGCGCGCTGGGGCGGGCCGGCTCGTGATGATCGAGGGGCCGGCCGGGATCGGCAAGACGGCGCTGCTCGCGCAGGCGCGGGAGGCGGCCGCGGAAGCCGGGCTGCAGGTGCTCTCGGCGCGCGGTCACGAGCTCGAGCGCGAGTTCGCCTTCGGCGTCGCGCGGCAGCTGTTCGAACTGCCGGTCGCGCGGGCTGATGCCGCGCGCCAGGACCAGCTGCTGGCGGGTGCGGCTGGGCTCACACGGCCATTGTTGCGGCACGACCGGCGTCGCGACGAGCACGTCGAGGCTTCTGATACCGCCCGCCCGGCCCCGGACATCGGCTTCACCATCAGCCACGGCTTCTACTGGCTGACCGCCAACATCGCCGAGACCGGCCCGCTGCTGCTGGCGCTCGACGACGCCCAGTTCGCGGATCGCTCCTCGCTGCAGTGCATCGCGTACCTGGCGGCGCGCTGCCAGGAGCTGCCGGTGCTGCTGGCGCTCACGATCCGCAGCGACGAGTCCGGTGCTGCCGAGGAGCTGCTGTCGGCGCTGCGCACTGCCGGCGACACGACGATCGTGACGCCGGCGGTCCTGAGCGAGGACGCGGTCGCGCAGGTCGTGCGCGAGCGCCTCGGCGAGGATGCCGACCGCAGGTTCTGCGGTGCCTGTGCCCGCGTCAGCGGCGGCAACCCGTTCCTGCTCGGCGAGCTGCTGACGGAACTGGCGGCCGAGCGGGTGCCGCCGACGGACGCCAACGCCGCCCGTGTCGAGCTCGCCAGCCCCGAGTCGGTCCGACGCGTGGTGCTGCGCAGGCTGGAGCGACTCGGGCCGGACGCGGTCGCGCTGGCGCAGGCGGTGGCGATCCTCGAGCAGGCGACCCTGCGCGACGCCGGCGAGCTCGCGCGCCTGGAGCCGGAGTCCGCGGTGGCGGCCGCCGACGATCTGCTCGCGGCGGGGATCCTCACGGCCGAGCCGTTGGGGTTCGTGCACCCGCTGCTGCGGATCGCGGTCTACGAGCAGATTCCGCCCGCCGGCCGCGCCGACGATCACCGCCGCGCGGCGTCTGATGCTCGCCAGCTGACGGGGCCTCGACCCTCGGACTCGGCTCGCATCTTCTGCGCGCGCTCGCCGGGCGCCGACCCACAGGCGGTGGCGCTGCTGCGGAAGGCGGCCGGCGAGGCGTTCGCCGGCGGCGACCTCAACGCAGCGATCGCGCTGCTGCGGCGCGCGCTGGCCGAGCCCCCGGACGCGCTCTCGCGCGGGCGCCGTGCTCGGGCAGCTCGGTCGGATGGAGGCGCTCGCTCACGACTCGAGCTGCCGTCGAGCACCTGACCGAGGCGCTGGCGGTGACCGAGGAGCCCGGCCGCGCGCGTCGCGGTCGCCAGCGCCCTCGGCGAGGCGCTCGTCTGGGGTGGCGGGCTCTCCGTTCAGGCCTACGAGATGCTCTCGCGCGTGCTGGACGAGCTGGGGCCCGGAGCTCGCCCCGCCCCTGCGGGCGACGCTCGAGACGCTGCGGATGGCAACGGCATCGGTCGACGTCCGCCTCGCCCCGAAGGTGGGCGAGCGGCGTGCCGATCTGCGGGCGCTCGCGGAGGCGGCCGGTCCCGCTGGCCGTGCTCTGAAGATCTTCGACGCCTGCTGGTCCGTGCAGACCGAGGGCGTTGACAGTCGCATGGTGGGAGCGTCTCGAGCAGGGGCTGGACGGCGGCAGCTTCGTGGCGGAGCAGACCGGCGGCTCGCCGATCGTGATCTATGCGACGCTCGTGCTGGTGCTGAGCGACGAGGTCGAGCGCGCCGAGGCGCTGCTGGCCGACATCCGTGCCGACGCCCGCTCGCGAGGGTCGATCGTGTCGCACCTCGTGGACCTCGCCTGGGGTGCCTACCTGCGGCTGCGCACGGGCGAGCTGCGCACGGCGGTCAGCGACGCCGAGGCGGCGCTGGCGCTCGCCCGCCGGATCGACGCCAACTGGGTCGAGATCTGGATGGTCGCGTGCCTGTGCGAGGCGCTGCGTGAGCGCGGTGAGCTGGAGGCCGCGTCGAGCCTGATCGAAGGCGTGCCGCTCGAGGGCGCGATCGGCAACGCCGCCGGCCTGCACGCGCTCGTCGCCCGGGCTCGCGTGCGGCTCGCGATGGGCGACCGTGACGCCGCGATCGCGGACCTGTGGCTGGCGGGTGAGAACGTGATCGTGAACAACCCGAACTACGTGCCGTGGCGACCGCTGCTCGCGATGACGCTCGCCGCCAGCGATCCCGGCAGGGCCCTGGAGCTGGCCGATGCAGCGGTTCGGCGGGCACGCGAGCTCGGACAGTCGCGCGGCATCGGTGCTGGCGCTGCGAGCCAAGGCCAGGGTCGTCGGCGGCGAGGAGGGGATCGCGCTGCTGGAGGAGTCGGTGCGCATGCTGCGCACCTCGCCCGCGAAGCTCGAGCTGGCGCACTCGCTCGTTGATCTGGGCAGCGCGCTGCGACGGAGCGGCGGCCGCACCGCCGCGCGCGAACCTCTGCGTGAGGGGCTCGCGTTGGCCCAGCGCTGCGGCGCCGTGGCGCTGGCCGAGCGTCGCGCATGAGGAACTGGTCGTGTCGGGCGCGCGTCCGCGCCGCGAGGTGCTCGCCGGCCCCGACGCGCTGACGCCGTCGGAGTGGCGGGTCGCGGAGCTCGCCGCCGCAGGCTTGCAGAACCGTGAGATCGCGCAGGCGCTGTTCATCACGACCAAGACCGTCGGCACGCACCTCGCCCACATCTACCAGAAGCTCGACCTCAGCGGTCAGCAGGCGCGCGAGCTGCTGGCCGACCGCCTCCAAAGTTAAGGGGGGGTACCCGATGCGCGCCGACGCCAGTTCTGGCGTCATATATGCGCATGTGCACAGGGCGTCGGGGTTTCAGGGGTGCGACCACGTGCGCTTACTCAACAACGGGATCTCGCTGTTGAGGAAAGCCGGGGGCGACGATCGGCCGGCGCGCACCGGGGCGCGTCGGCCTAGCGTTGCGGTTCACGACGCTTGAGTCGCTGCGCCAACGTGTCAGGTGGTGTGACCCTCGAGCGTGAGCAGCGCGCGCTTGACCTCGAGCCCGCCGGTGTAGCCACCGAGACCGCCCCCGGAGTGCAGCACCCGGTGGCAGGGGACGACGATCGGCAGCGGATTCGAGCCGAGCGCCGTGCCGGCGGCCCGGAACGCGCGCTCGTTGCCGGCCGGCCGGCGATCCCCTTGTAGCTGATCGTCTCGCCGAACGGGATCCGCGCGGTCGCCTTCAGAACCGCGCTCGTGAAGCCGGGCTTGACGAGGCTCCAGTCGAGCGGCATGTCGAACGTATGCAGCTTCCCGGCGAAGAACTCGTCGAGCTCGCGACGCGGCAGCTCGAGCCGTCGCTTGCCGGCCACGATCCGCGGCGTGAGCTTCGACGCGATCGCCTCCAGCGACCGCTCGAGCCCCGCGTCGTCCGGCACGAAGTGCAGGCACACCAGGCCGCGGTCGCTGGCCGCCAGCAGCAGCCTGCCAACCGGTGAGTCCTCGACCATGTAGACCACATCCGCATGTCCGCTCTGCTCCAGTGCGGCACTGATGTCGGGCGGGTAGCTGCTGGCCAGCGGGCCAGCAGCGCTGGCAACAAGCTTCTGTTCAAAGTCGGTCATCGTCGTACTCCCTTCGGAGCCGCTTGAGGCCCTCGTGGACGTTGCGGCGGGCCGCGTCCTCGCTGGTGCCCATCGCGTCGGCGACAGCTGAGTACTCGGCATCCAGCGCGTAGCGCAGCGCCACGGCCGTGCGCTGCTTGGGCGGGAGCGTCCGCACCGCCGCCCAGGGATCGCCGTCGGTGTCCGGCTCGGCCGGAGCCGGCACCTCGGGCACGTCGCCGACCGGAAGCGGCACGCGCCGGCGGGTGCGGACGCAGTCGATCGCCTTGCGGGAGGCGATCGTCAGCAGCCAGCCGCGCAGGTTGGTCGAATGCTGCAGCTGCGGATAGCCGCGCAGCGCCGCGATCCAGGTCTCCTGGTAGCAGTCGTCGGCGTCGGTCGCGCCGACGTTCGCCAAGCAGGAATCGGTGGACGTCGCGGCCGTAGCTGTCGAGCAGCGCTTGAAAGGGGGGCAATTCCATGTGTGAATCAAACGATCTGTGCGCCATTGTTGTGAGATTGGCGCGAGTGAGGGGCCAAATACGTCGCCCGGCACGTATTTGGCCCCTCGCTCCGGCATACGCGCGACCGAACACCAGGCTTGCCGAAGCGCGACCCAAACCCGGTAGCCTTAAGTGCTCCCACCAGGCCGGTCCCCGCAGTCTCTCTCCCACACGACCCGCCCGCCACCCGGGCTTCCCCACCTCTTATGAATCAAGCACCCGCCACACGGGGGCCCAGCGGCCTCTACGACCCGCACAACGAACACGACGCGTGCGGCATCGCGCTGGTCGCCAAGCTGTGGGGGGAGGCGACGCACGCGGTCATCGAGAAGGGCCTCGAGGCGCTCGGCAACCTCGAGCATCGCGGCGCGGCCGGCGCGGACCCGAACACCGGTGACGGCGCCGGCATCCTGCTGCAGGTCCCAGACGCCTTCTTCCGCGGTGTCGCCGCCGGCGTCGAGTTGCCACCGGCCGGCCGGTACGCAGTCGGCGTCTGCTTCCTGCCGACCGAGCACGAGCGCCGCGCCGAGCTCGAGCAGCTGATCGAGGAGACGGTCGAGGCCGAGGGCCAGCGCGTCATCTGGTGGCGCGACGTCCCCACCGACGACCGCTACTCGGGTGAAACCGCCAGGGCTTCCCAGCCCTTCATCCGCCAGCTGCTCGTCGCCGCCGCCGACGACATCGCCGACCAGGACGCCTTCGAGCGCAAGCTCTACGTGATCCGGAGGCTGATCGAGCTGAACGCCGGTCAGGATCTGGGGATTCCCAGCTTTTCCTCGCGCACGATCGTCTACAAGGGCATGCTCACGGCGCCGCAGTTGCCGCGCTTCTACACCGATCTGCGCGACCCGCGGCTGGCCTCGCGTCTGGCGCTCGTGCACTCGCGCTTCAGCACCAACACCTTCCCGAGCTGGACGCTCGCGCACCCCTTCCGGATGATCGCCCACAACGGCGAGATCAACACGCTGCGTGGCAATGCGAACTGGATGCGCGCGCGGGAATCGCAGCTCCAATCGGAGTTGTTCGGCGACGACCTGAAGCGCATCATGCCGGTGATCCAGACCGAGGGCTCCGACTCGGCGACGCTCGACAACGTGCTCGAGCTGCTGGTGTTGAGTGGCCGCTCGATCCCGCACGCGATGATGATGATGATCCCCGAGGCCTACCGCACTCGCAAGGACCTCGACCCCGACGTCAAGGGCTTCTACGACTTCCACTCCTGCCTGATCGAGCCATGGGACGGGCCCGCCGCCGTCGTGTTCACGGATGGCAAGATCGCCGGCGCCACGCTGGACCGGAACGGCCTGCGCCCGGGCCGCTGGATCCAGGACACCGAGGGCTACGTGGTGCTCGCCTCCGAGGCCGGCGTGATCACGGTCGCGCCCGAGCACATCCAGCGCAAGGGCCGTCTGGCGCCGGGCCGGATGTTCCTGCTCGACCTCGAGGAGGGCCGGATCATCGAGGACGCTGACGTCAAGCGCCGGGTCGCCCGTCGCCGGCCCTACGCCGATTGGTATCAGGAGTCGGTTGTCCATATCGACGATCTGCCGGAGCGGGATCCGCGCACCCCGCGAATCGAGCCGCTGCGCTCCAAGCAGCTCGCGTTCGGCTACTCCCAGGAGGACCTGCGGCTGGTGATCGCGCCGATGGCGGCCAAGGGCGAGGAGCCAGTCGCGTCAATGGGCAACGACGCCACCTTGGCGGTGCTCTCGGACCGCCAGCCGCCGCTGTTCTCGTACTTCAAGCAGCTGTTCGCGCAGGTCACGAATCCGCCGATCGACCCGCTCCGCGAGCAGGTCGTGATGAGCCTGCAGGCCGGGGTCGGCCGCGAGCACAACCTGCTGGCCGAGGACCGCGGCCAGGCCCACCAGCTGGTGATGGATCAGCCGATCCTCCGCAACCACGAGCTCGAGAAGCTGCGCCAGGTCTCGCACGAGGTGTTCGACGCGGCGACGCTCGATATCACCTGGCCGGTGGAGCGCGGCGCCTCGGGCATGGAGGAGCGGCTCGGCGCGCTGTGCGACGAGGCCGCCCGGTACGTCGACAACGACGCCAACATCCTGATCCTGTCGGACCGTAACCTCGGCGCCGAGCGCGTGGCGATGCCGTCGCTGCTGGCGGTCGCCGCCGTGCATCAGCACCTCGTGCGCCGCGGTACGCGCCTCAGCGCCGGGCTGGTGATCGAGTCCGGCGAACCGCGCCAGATCCACGACATGGCGACGCTGATCGGCTTCGGCGCCTCCGCCATCAACCCGTACGTGATGTTTGAGTCGCTCGACGAGCTCGCCGACCGCTCGCTGTTGCCCGAGGATCTCGACCGCGACGAGGCCGAGAAGCGGATCGTCAAGGCGATCGGCAAGGGGTTGATGAAGACAATCTCCAAGATGGGGATCTCGACGATCCAGTCCTACTGCGGCGCCCAGATCTTCGAGGCGGTCGGTCTCGATCGCGAGCTGATCGACAAGCACTTCACCGGGACCGCCTCGCGGATCGGCGGCATCGGCATCGAGGCGCTGGCGGTCGAGGCGATGGAGCGCCACTTCCGCGCCTACCCGCGCACCGGTCGCGACCTGCTTCCCGTCGGCGGCGTCCTGCAGTGGCGTCGCGACGGCGAGCTGCACAATTGGAATCCGGACACGATCGCCAAGCTCCAGCACTCGGTACGCGGCGAGGCTGCGGACAGTCGGCAGACATACGAGGACTTCGCGCGGCTGGCGAACGAGGAGGCGGCCAAGCACTCGACGCTGCGTGGGCTGATGCGGCTGCGGACTGAAGCCGAGCCGATTCCGCTCGACCAGGTCGAGCCCGCCACGCAGATCGTCAAACGTTTCACCACCGGCGCGATGTCACTCGGGGCACTCAGCCGCGAGGCTCACGAGACGCTCGCGATCGCGATGAACCGGATCGGCGGCAAGTCCAACACCGGTGAGGGAGGCGAGGATCCGGCGCGCTTCACCCCTGACGCCAATGGCGACGAGCGCCGCTCCGCGATCAAGCAGGTTGCGTCCGGTCGCTTCGGCGTCACGGCCCACTACCTCGTCAACGCCGACCAGCTCCAGATCAAGATGGCGCAGGGTGCCAAGCCCGGCGAGGGCGGCCAGCTCCCCGGGCACAAGGTCGACGCCTATATAGCCAAGATCCGCCACTCCACCGAGGGGGTTGGGCTGATCTCACCGCCGCCGCACCATGACATCTACTCGATCGAGGATCTCAAGCAGCTGATCTACGACCTGCGATGTGCCAACCCGACGGCGAGCGTGTCGGTGAAGCTGGTCAGCGAGGTCGGCGTGGGCACGGTTGCTGCCGGCGTCGCCAAGGCCAACGCCGACCACGTGACGATCTCCGGAGGCGAGGGCGGCACCGGCGCTTCGCCGCAGTCCTCGATCCACGGCGCCGGCATCCCCTGGGAGATCGGCCTGGCCGAAACTCAGCAGACACTGATGCTCAACGACCTGCGCAGCCGCATCACGGTTGAGGTCGACGGCCAGATGAAGACCGGTCGTGATGTCGTCGTAGCGGCACTGCTCGGCGCTGACGAGTTCGGCTTCAGTACCGCGCCCCTGATCGCGATGGGCTGCATCATGATGCGCGTCTGCCACCTCAACACCTGCCCGGTCGGCATCGCCACGCAGGATCCGGCGCTGCGCGCGCGCTTCGAAGGCACGCCGGAGCACGTGATCACCTACCTCATCAACATCGCCGAGGAGGCGCGCCGGCTGATGGCGGCGCTCGGCATCCGTCGCTTCGAGGACATGATCGGCCGCACGGACCTGCTCGACATGGACGACGCGATCGACCACTGGAAGGCGCAGAAGGTCGACCTCGGGATGGTGCTGCGTACGCCTGAGGTGCCCGGCGACGTCGCTCGGCGCCGCACCCGCGGCCCCGAGCCGGTGCTCGAGGATGCGCTGGACTGGGGGCTCGTGAGGCACTGCTCGCCGGCGCTCGAGCGCCGCGAGCCGGTCAAGCTCGGCCCGATCGGGGTACGCAACGTCAACCGCACCGTCGGCGGCATCCTCTCGGGTGAGATCGCCCGGCGCTTTGGGGCCGAGGGTCTGCCGGAGGGCACGATCGAGATCGCGCTGACGGGCTCTGCGGGCCAGAGTTTCGGCGCATGGCTCGCCTCTGGCGTGACCCTGTCGCTGCGCGGCGAGACCAACGACTACGCCGGCAAGGGCATGTCCGGCGGCACGATCGTCGTACGTCCGCCGGAGTCGGCGCTCTACCGCGCCGAGGACAACATGATCGTCGGCAACACGGTGCTCTACGGGGCGACCGCGGGCCGTGCGTTCTTCCGTGGCCTCGCCGGCGAGCGCTTCGCCGTTCGCAACTCCGGCGTCTGGGCGGTGGTCGAGGGCGTCGGTGACCATGGCTGCGAGTACATGACCGGTGGCCGTGTCGTCGTGCTGGGTCCGACCGGCCGCAACTTCGGTGCGGGCATGAGCGGCGGCGTCGCCTACGTCTACGACATCGACAACCGCTTCGCCGGCCGGTGCAACACCGAGCTGGTTGACCTGGATCCTGTTCTCGACGCCGACGACGGTGAGTTGCGCGGCCTGATCGCCGAGCACGCCCAGCGCACCGGCTCCCTGGTCGCCCGCAACATCCTGGCGCAGTGGGAGCGTGGCGCCCGCGAGCGTTTCGTCAAGGTGATGCCGCGCGACTACAAGCGGGCGCTGGAGACGCAGGCCGAGACTGCTGCCACTAGTGGGGTGGGCGGGACCCAATCCGGGGAGGCCGCTCCCGTAGCTGCTGGCCCGCTGGCCAGCAGCACCGCCGAAGGCTCTCGGGGGACGGGGGCTCGAACCAATGGGTGAGCTCGGAGCATTCCTGAAGATCCACCGTGTCGGCTTCGACAAGCGCGACCCTGCCGAGCGCGTGGCCGACTACCGGCCGTACTTCGGACTACAGCCCGACGAGGAGCTGCAGCGCCAGGGTGCGCGCTGCATGGACTGCGGGATCCCGTTCTGCCACGAGGGCTGCCCGCTCGGCAATCTGATTCCGGACTGGAACGACCTCGTCTACCGCGGCAAGTGGCGCGAGGCGATCGACCAGCTGCACGCCACCAACAATTTCCCCGAGTTCACGGGTCGGATCTGCCCGGCGCCCTGCGAGTCCGCCTGTGTGCTGGCGATCAACGACGATCCGGTCACGATCGAGCAGATCGAGATGGCGATCGCCGAGCGCGCCTTCGATGAGGGCTGGGTCGTGCCCGAGGCACCGACCCGGCGCTCCGGCAAGAGCGTGGCCGTTGTCGGCTCCGGTCCGGCCGGGCTCGCGGTTGCGGCTGAGCTGAACCGCTGCGGCCACCTTGTGACGGTGTATGAGCGCGACGAGGGGCCGGGCGGCCTGCTGCGCTTTGGCGTACCCGATGCCAAGCTCGAGAAGTCGATCATCGACAGGCGCGTCGCGATCCTCGAGCAGGAAGGGATCGAGTTCGTCTACGACGCCGACGTCGGCGCAAACGTCAGCGTCGAGGAGTTGCGCGAACGTCACGACGCGGTGGTGATTGCGATCGGGTCGCGCGTGTCGCGTGACATCGTCGTGCCCGGCCGCGAGAACGCGGGCATCCACCTGGCGATGGACTACCTGTACCAGCGCAACCGCTGGGTCGCCAGGCACGAGGGTCGCCCGTTCCGCGCGGTGGAGCCGGGCACGGAGATCAGCGCAGCCGGCCGCAAGGTGATTGTGATCGGCGGCGGCGACACGGGCATGGACTGCATCTCCAACGCCGAGCGCGAAGGCGCCGAGAGCGCGACGATCCTCGACGTCTATGCCGAGCTGCTCGAGTCCGATCCGCGGCATCCCTGGCCGCTCCCGCCCAAGCGCACGCTCACGACCTACGCGCTCGACGAGGGTGGGCAGCGCCGCTGGGGTACCGAGGTCACCGGCTTCGGCGGCTCGGATGGGCAGGTCACGCACGTCTACGCACGCAAGGTCACCGGGGCCTCCTCGCGCGACCTGACGCCGGTCCCGGGAAGCGAGTTCGTGGTTGAGGCGGACCTCGCGCTGATCGCGATCGGGTTCGAGCATCCCGAACACGAGGGGCTCGTGTCCGAGCTCGACCTGGGCCTCGATCACCGCGGCAACATTCGCACGGAACAGACCTACAGAACCTCGCATCCCGGGGTCTTCGCCTGCGGCGACGCGCGCATCGGCCAGTCGCTGGTCGTGACCGCGATCGCCGAGGGGCGAAAGTGCGCACGTGTCGTCAACAGGGCGCTGGGCGGCGCGCCGATGGACCAGGATCGAGAGCTGCTGGCGATCGGCGCATGGAGCGGCGAGGCCGACAGCACGCTGCGCCACGAAGCCGAGGCCGCCGGTACCGTGCGGCCCGGCGAACAGTTCTTCAGCGGGCCGGGTACACGGTCGGAATAGTCGTTTGATCTCTCAGGTATTCTTTGCCTGGGCGGGTCGTCCGAAGGATGCCTTTAGGTCACCTGAACTTGGGTGGGGCAGACTCGCCCATGTCAGTCGGGGAACTGCGCCCCCACTTCCCTGACTAGCTGGGGGGCCCGGATGGATCTGGACCCCCCAGCACCCTTAGCGTTGTCGTGGCACTAGTAGCCGCCGGCGCAGCACTCTTAGCGCTGCCGTAGCACCCTTAGCGCCGCCGCGTGTCAGGATTGAGTCGGTGCCAACCTTCTGCCGCCACAACCGTCTGGTCCAGAACTGCACGATCTGTGCGCGGGAGCAGAACGTCGAGGCAAGGCCGGTCGTCACCTCCAGCGCGCCCAAGATCTCCCAGCCGCGGGAGCACGCGGCACAAACGGCGGCAACGCGCCCGGCTGGGGCGCCGAAGCCGGCGACGCGCGCGGCCGCCAACAGCGTCCGAGTTCGGCGGCTGGCGCGTGGCGTCGAGGACGGCTACCGCTCGCAACTGCTGCCCGGGCTGAAGTCGAGTGACGACGCGGATCGGCTGGCGCAGGAGCTCGCGTTCGCGACACGGCGCCTTTCGCTAATGGAGCAAGTCGCCGCTGGGGAGGCCGTTCCAGACGCGCCGCAGGTCTGGCATGAGATCGCTTCGTCCGGGGACATCGAGGCTCGCACGGATCTGGCCTTCCGGCATGTGTTGGACGGGCCCCGCGGCCTCAAATCCGGTAACCGCGACGACGCGATTGCCGGATTTGAGGCCTGGGGTGCCCGGGCCGGCTCGTTGGAGGCCGCCTTCAGCGGCGAGCCCACCTGGGCTCCTGAGCGCCGATTCGAGCGAACCTTTGAGCGGCTCGGGGGCATCCGTGGGCTCGACCGCGACAGCCGCTATGAGCTGCTGACCACACTGGGGCGTCTCGGCGTCTACGAACTGCGCCCCGCCAAGCTCTTCCTGCGCGGCGAGAACGAGGCAACCTGGGCCGCCAAGCGCGTGCTCGGGATCGGCGACCCGCTGCTGCTCAACGGCCGCGCCGCCGATCTTGCGCAAGCATGCCAGGCGCCACTGGAGGCGCTTGACCTCGCATTCCACAACTGGGGCGCAGGGACGCGCGTAGGCGGCGGGCTGCCGGAGGGTGCCGAGGGCGACTGGGCGGTGCTCGACCGGGCGCGCTCGGTGTTCGGCCTTTAGGACCTGCTCGGGCGTCGGAGCGGCCCCGACTCCGTCCGAGTCGCCTCCTACAGTCTGCGCGTCCACTCGTCCCGATGTCGGAGCCGACATGTCACTTTGCTTCATCGAGCCACAGGACGCCATCCGGGTCATCGCCGATTCGGTCGGGCGTGAGGCCCGTCGCCAGATCCTCGGTGAAGTGGTTGGCGCCTGGGTAGACGAAATCCCAGAGCCGGACCTTCTATCGCACTACTCCAGAGCGGTCGCCGACCTCGACGAGCATGACCTCTCGCTGCTCGCCGCCTGGCATGCGTCGCTGGAGGTCGGTCATCCGGTCCCGAGCAAGGAGTTCCTGGTCAAGGTCTTCCCGTCTCTCGGTGAGAACCGTCGTGAGGCTCTGCGGATCGCCGCGGGATTCCGCGGGGAGGAGGCGTTCGACGCGGGCATCGGGGAGGACGAGGCCCTCGACACGGTTCTGCCCTGGCTGTCGGAAGAGCGTTGTGTGCAGCTCGCCGGCGAGTGCCTAGAGCTCTATTGCTGGGACCGTCTCGGTAGCGAGAACTGAGTCCCGCGGGTCGGCTACGGCTGAACCGGTGCGCTATGCGCCAAGCAGCACGTAGATCCCCGCGCCCATCTCGCCGCGGCTGACGCACTCGAGCGCATATGCGCTGAAGGGTGCGCCGGCGACCGTGCCGACGACACGCGAGCCGGTGGCGGCGCCGGCGACGCGACGCGGCCTGTGCTCGCTGTCCTCGCCGTCCTCGTCGTCGCCGAGCCACATCTCGACGCCTACGCGTCGCGGTGCGCCATGCGCGTCATATGTGGTGGAGAGGCGCGGATCGAAGATCAGCGCGTGCTCCTCGCCGCGTGCGACGACGCCTATGGTGTCGTGGTCCTGGCCCTTGGCGCCCCTGGGGCGCGCGGACAGCACAGCGATCTCGTGGCCCGCCGGGAACCAGGCGGCCAGCAGCCGTAAGGAGTCCATATCGACGGCCGTGAGCGCCGCGCTCCGCACGCCGCCGAGGTCGAATTCGCGCTCGATGCCGGCGATCGTCGCCGAGCCGCTCACGCGACACGGTCCGATCGAATGCTCGCCGCCGCTGGTCGCGGTGGTCGGGTCGGCTCGCTCGATCCGTAGCGCGCGACCGGCGCCCGTGAGCTCCCAGGTTTCGCCGTCATCGAGGTCGAACTCGGCCGGCGCCAGCACAACGTCGGCGTCCGTGAGCCCGGCCACTGCCACGCGCGCGTCGTCGCCACCGATCACGACGCCCCACAGGTCCGCTGCGTAATCACCGAAGATCGCGATTGGCGTCGTGGGCGCGCTCATCGCGCTCATGCTTCGAGTTGCGGTTCGTCGATGTCGACGGCGGTGGCGTCGGCGTCGTAGCCGCTGCCACCACCCGGGCCGCCGGGTCTCCTGGAGCTACCGCGGACGCCCCACGTGACGAAGGTGACGGCGCGGTTCAGCCATCGGCTGCGGTGGTTGTGTGCGGCGGCGCGGCGCGCCAGCGCTCGCGTCGGCGGCAGCAGCAAGAGCAGGCCGACCGCGTCGGTGATGAAGCCGGGGACGAGCAGCAGCAATCCGCCAATCAGCACGAGGGCGCCGTCGAGCACCTCGTTGGTGGGCGCGCGACCAGCGGCCAGCGCGTCGCGCAGGCGCCGCAGCGCAGCGCGACCCTGGTGGCGGATGATGCGCGAGCCGATCGGCCAGCTCACGATCAGTAGCAGCAGCATCCAGAGGAATCCGATCGCCTCGGCGACCTTGACGATGACAAACAGCTCGGCCAGCGGCCAGAGCACGAGGAGCACGAACCAGATCATCTGTACTAAGCCTAGTGACCGCGGACGGTCGCGGCCTGCTCAGGCCCGGCTGATGCCGTGGTTCAGGCCCTGGTTCAGGCGACCGCCGACGCGGGGGCAGGCGCCGGTTGGCTGGCGAGCAGCTGCACGCCGGGCAGGCGGTGCAGCCCGACGAGCTCGATCAGGCTCATGATCTGCGGCTGCGGAGCCTGCAGCAGCAGCGCTCGCCCGCGACGACGCAGGCGGTTGGAGAGCATCGCGAGGTCGCACATCAGCGTTGTGTCCGCGAACACGAGGTCCCTGAGGTCGACGGTCACGTCACTCTGAGCCCTGAAGGCCAGGACGAGTGCCCGTCTCCGTAGGCTCTGGGTGCTCCGATCCTCGTCCCCGGCACACAACAGCACCGGCGGGTTGTCGGCGAACTCGATGATCGCGGAACCCTAACGAATAACGTAGTCGTAACGCAACCTGAACCTTCGGCCGGACGCAGTAACCTCGTAAACTCGAAGGAAATGGTCACTATCGAAGAGGTTAACGACGCACTGCGCGAGGTCATCGATCCGGAGCTCGGCCTCGACTTCGTCGAGCTCGGCCTGATCTACAGCGTCGACGTGGACGCCGCCGGCGCAATCAAGGTCATATACACGCTGACCACGCCCGGCTGCCCGATCGGCCCGCAGGTCGAAGGGCAGATCCAGGAGTTCGTCAGCGAGATCGAGGGCGTCACATCCGTCGAGTCAGAGCTCGTCTTCACGCCGCCCTGGTCCCCGGACCTGATGAGCGACGACGCGAAGTTCGCGCTCGGCTTCTGACGCCGCTCGGCTTCTGACGCGCCCGGCGCGACGCCGTCTGGTTGCTTGCGACCAGCGCTGAACTCAGTCCCCAGAAAAATTTGGGCGGGCCCGAATCATTCGGGCCCGCCCAACAGGGGTGTCCACCTGTCGGCTCGTGGCTCAGGGGGGGCGGACTACGAACCGACCGAGACTAGGTGGATGCCTACTGGAGCTGGGGTTGGGGGAAGCTCCATGTATGTGCCTGGTAGACGATTGTTACCCACGAGAGTGCGCTTCTAACCCAAAAAGTTTTTTCGGCCGTTTCCACCTTGGGTTCGACGATTTCCGGCCTGGGCGCGCTTGGCCCGCATGTCGGCGGCCGGCCCGGCGCGCCCGGTGGCCGGCCTTTTGCGTGAGCGTGGGAGCAGCGGCGCTTCGGCGTTGCGGCGGCCAGCGCCGCCGTTGTGCGTCCCGGTGGCCGCGATCAGCTCCGCCAGCGCCGTATCGATGCCCTCCACGATCACGTCGATGTCCGGCAGCGCATCGAAGTCACCGAGCAGGCCGTATTCGACGCGTCCGTCGTAGGACATGATCGCCACCGCCAGCGCGTGCCCTGTCGGCAGGAACGCCAGCGGGAAGAGATCCTGGAGCTTGTTACCGAGGATGTAGAGCGGTACCTGCGGTCCCGGGACGTTGGTCACCAGCAGGTTGAAGAGCCGTGTCGAGAACTGCAACCGCGAGGCCTGGGCGAGCACGGCCGGCGGGGCGATGTCGTTGACGGCGACGAGCGTCGAGGCGCCGATCGCCTGCTTGGAGCTCTTGAGGTTGTCCATCGCTCTGCTGACGGTGTTCAGGCGCACGACCGGATCCTGGATATAGACGGGCAGCGGCCCGCGCATCACCGTCAGGCGGTTGCCCAGGGTGTTGTGGTCATCCTTGCTGCGGACCGATACGGGTACGAGCGCCCGCATCTCGACTCCGTCGGTGCGTATCCCGCGTGAGCGCAGCCATTCTCCGAGCGCGCCCGCCACGACCGTTAACAGCACATCGTTGACGGTCCCGCCAAACGTGTTCTTCACGGCCTTGTAGTCGGCGAGCGGCTGGCGCACGACGCGGAAGCGGCGGTGTGGCCCGATCGGGACGTTGAGCGGCGTCTCGGGCGCCGGGTTCAGCAGCTCCCACATGATCTCGCCGACGCCCTCGGCCGCGTCCTTCAGCACCTGCACACTGCGGCTCGGCCGAGTCGCGGCGTGTAGCGCATTTGAGGTGATCCCGGCCACGGCGTTCACCGCTGCGCCCGCGCCTGACAGCAGCAGCTCCAGCTGACTCGGCTCGGGCTGCGGCGTCCACGGATCGAGGCTCGCCGTGTCGCGCGGCGGCGGCTCCGGACTGAAGTCGAGAAGCACCGTGGCGAGGTCGATCCCGGAGACTCCGTCGACCAGCGCATGATGGTTCTTGGAAATCATGGCGAAGCGTTCCACGTTCGAATCGCTGGCCGGCTCGATCCCCTCCACCAACCAGAACTCCCACAATGGCTTGGTGCGGTCGAGCGGCAGCGAGGCGATGCGCGCCGTCATCTCCAGCAACTGCGCCTCGCTGCCGGGCGCCGGCAGTGCCGCATTACGCACGTGGTACTCGATGTTGAAGTTGGTGTCGTCGACCCACACCGGCCGGCCAGTGCCGGCGAGGGGCATCGCGAGCTTCTGGCGGTAGCGGGGAATCAGGTGCAGGCGCCCGCGGATGTGCTCGAGCACCTTGTCGTACTCAGGCGCCGGCCCCTCGAACAGCAGCACGCCACCGATGTGCATGTGCGCGCTCGGGCTCTCCTGGTGCAGGAAGCCCTCGTCCGTAGATGTCAGCCGATCAAGGTGCTGCTGGGCCATGTCTCTGCTTCCCGAATCCCGCCGCTTTAGAGCACGAATCGTACGACGCCGGCTTTCGGGCCAGATTCAGGAGGACACTAGACTCCCTTGGTAATGGCCGCCACACCCGAGAAGCTGCTGTTGGCGTCGCCGCGCGGATACTGTGCCGGCGTCGACCGCGCCGTGCAGACGGTGGAGCATGCGCTTGACCTGTACGGCGCGCCCGTCTATGTGCGCAAGGAGATCGTGCACAACAAGCACGTCGTCGAGCAGCTCCGCGAGCGGGGCGCGATCTTCGTCGAGTCCGAGACCGAGGTGCCCGAGGGCGCGACCGCCGTGTTCTCGGCCCACGGTGTGGCGCCCAGCGTCCACGAGAACGCTGCCGCCCGCGAACTCAACGTGATCGACGCGACCTGCCCGCTGGTCACCAAGGTCCACCGCGAGGCGCTCAAGTTCGCCGCCGACGACTACACGATCGTGATGATCGGCCACCAGGGCCACGAGGAGGTCGAGGGCACGATGGGCGAGGCCCCCGACAACATCGTGCTCGTGCAGAGCGAGCAGGAAGTGGACGCGCTCGAGCTGCCCGACCCGCAACAAGGTCGCCTACATCTCACAGACCACGCTCTCGGTCGACGAGACCCGATCAATCATCGTGCGCCTGCGCGAGAGGTTCCCGGCGATCGTCGGGCCCCGCACCGACGACATCTGTTACGCGACCACCAACCGCCAGGCAGCCGTCAAGCAGCTCGCCGATGAGTGCGACCTTGTGCTCGTGGTCGGCAGCCGCAACTCGTCGAACTCGAACCGCCTGGTCGAGGTCGCACGCGAGAATGGCGCCGCCTCACACCTGATCGACAACCACTCCCAGGTCCTCGAGGAGTGGCTCCAGGGCATGCGCGTGGTCGGCATCACCTCCGGCGCGAGCGCGCCCGAGGAGTTGGTCCAGGGCCTCGTGCAGTTCTTCCGCGACCGCGGGACCCAGGACGTGCAGGAGCTGGAGGTCGTCCCCGAGGACGTGCGCTTCATGCTCCCCAAGACGATCCGTCAGGCGCTCGCGGCCAGCGCGTAAGTGCGGACTCTGGTCATCTCGGATCTGCACCTCGGTGCAGGTCACGGACGCGCTGCACTGGACGACTCGTCGACCGTTGACGCGTTGAGCACCGCGATAGCCCCGGTCGAGCGGTTGGTGTTGCTCGGCGACATCATCGAATTGCGCCAGGGTTCGCTCCAGGACGCGCTCGCCGCTGCTTCGCGCATCCTGCCGCAGCTGGTCTCCGGTCTGGGCGAGGGTCGCGAGGTGATCCTGCTGGTCGGCAACCACGACCACCAGCTGCAGTTGCATCCTGAGGCGCTCGGGCAGGTCCAGGGGATGCTCTCCCAGTCCGGGGCGAGCGTCCGCTTCGAGTACCCGGGCGTGTGGCTCCGTGACGACGTGTACGCGCAGCACGGCCACTACCTCGACCGCCACACAACGACGCCGGCGTTCGAGCGCGTCGCTGCCGGCGCGATGGCCCGCTTCCTGAAGCTGCCGCTCTCCGGGATGTCAGAGGAGAACGATTACGAGCGCCTGCTCGCACCGATCTACGCCTGGATGTTCGCAATCTCCCAGACGAGCAACCGCGAGATTGATGCCGCCGACGGTGGCGGCTCGTCGCGTGCCCTCGCGTTGATCCGCGAGTCGCGTGGTGCCCGGGCGCTCGCCGTTCAGGCCGCACTGCGCGCGGCGCTCGGGGCCGTGAACATCGCTGGACTCGGCCCGCTCAGCCCCGATCTCTCGCCACCCGCACTGCGCCGCTCGTCGCTGGTCGCCTACGGGGAGGTGCTGTCGGTCCTGCGCCTGAAGCCGCGCTACGCGCTGTTCGGTCACACCCACCGCGCCGGCCCGCTGGCGGGCGATGACGCTTCGGAGTGGATCTCCAAGACCGGCAGTCAGCTTTTCAACACGGGCAGCTGGGTGCACGAGTCCGGCGCCTTCATGTCCGAGGAGCCGGCCGACAACCCGTACCGCCCCGGCTTCGCTGTTGAGCTCGACGACGACGGGCCGCCGCGGCTCGTCAACCTGCTCGACTGCTGATCAGCGCTGCTGAAGCGCTTCGGCCGGGGTGCCGCGGTGCCTGCGTTGCCGGTTGCGTGCCTCCGTGAGCACACCGGAGTCACACGCGCGTAGGCTTCCGCAATAGATAGGACGATGAGCGTTCCTCGCGAGGACCGAACCGGCTGGGGAGACGCCGAGTTGCTGGCCGCAGTCGCGGCTCGGGACGGTGCGGCCTTCTCCACCTTCTACCGCCGTCACCTGGCAGAGGTACTCGCGTACCTCGTGCGTGAGACCGGCGATCCC
This sequence comes from uncultured Conexibacteraceae bacterium, assembly GCA_963774025.1. Classification (GTDB taxonomy): domain Bacteria; phylum Actinomycetota; class Thermoleophilia; order Solirubrobacterales; family Solirubrobacteraceae; genus Palsa-465. The sequence continues at coordinate 40,151 of CAVZDL010000018.1, read as the reverse complement.
GAGCTGGCCGCCGACCTCGCGGCCGAAGTCTTTGCCGCGGTGCTGCTGTCGGCTGCGCGCTACCAGTCGCAGACTGACTCGGCGCTGCCGTGGGTGATCGGGATCGCTCGTCACAAGCTGCTGATGAGCTGGCGTCGTGGGCGCATCGAAGCTCGTGCGCGCCGCCGCCTCGGGATGGAGGCGGTCGAGCTGGACGACCTGGCGCTGGAACGCGTCGACCAGCTCGCGGACGCCGGCGTAGGGCGGCTCGAGCAGATGCTCGACGAGCTGCCGCAGATGGAGCGCGAGGCCGTGCGCTGGCATGTCGTCGACGAGGTCGGTTACGACGAGCTGGCGGCCCAGCTCAACTGCTCGGAGATGGTCGTCCGCAAGCGCGTGAGCCGCGGCCTCGGGCGCCTGCGCAACCGCCTGACGGAGATGGGGCCGGCGGCATGAGCAACGACTTCTTTGAGGAGATCGAACGCCAGCTGGTGGCGGCCACCGAGAGTGGCCTGCGCCGGCGACGCTGGCGCTGGCCGTGGATGACGCGGATGCGCGTGCCGTGGCGGGCGCCGACCATCGGAGTTGCGGTGGGGGTGGGGGCGGCACTGGCGGCAAGCGCGATCGCCGCCACCCTCACGCTCCCGGCCTCGCACCCCAAGGCGCAGGTCGCCTCACGGTCCGCAAGCCCACGCAGCTTCACAACGGCCGGCTCTGTACCTGCGGGCTTCCAGCCGGAGTCGTTCACGGCGATCAGCGAGTTCACCTGGTGGTTGCTGGGCACGGCGCCGTGCGGTTCGCACACCTGCACAGCGATCGTGCAAACCACCGACGGCGGCAGCACGTTCACGCGGATTCCGGCGCCACCGACGGCGACCGTCTCTGTCCGCTTCGCGGACGCCTCCGACGGTTACGCCTATGGCCGGCAGCTTTGGACCACTCAAGACGACGGCAAGACCTGGACGCAGCAGCGCCTGGGGACGACCGTCGAGGAGCTGGCAATCGCCGATGGCTACGTCTACGCGCTGGTCCTCAGCCACGACCGGCCCAGTCTGATGCGCTCCGCGGTGGGAGCCGACCAATGGGCGACACTTGGTGGCCTCGGTCGCGGCTATCTGTCCAGCCTGTGGGTGCAGGGGTCGACGGTGATCGTCCAGTCAGGCAACCGGCTGATGGTCTCCAACGATCAGGGCATGCACTTCGCCCGCGTGCGGGGAGTCCTCCATGCCGGCGACTGCGGCTACGACGCCGTCGCCGGTCCGTTCGCGATCTGGGCACTCTGCACGACTGGGATGGCGCCCGACGACATCCTGCTCTCGACAAACTCGGGCAACACGTTCACCACGGCCGCTCAGGTCCCCAACGGGCCGATCGACGCCTTCTCCGCCGCTTCCTCGTCAGTGGCTGTCGCCTCAGGGCAGGGCTGGCTGTACCGCACCACCAACTCGGGTGGCCGCTGGATCGCAGCCGACGCACCCTCCGCCAACTGGACCTACCTCGGCTTCACCGACGCGACCCACGGCGTCGCCCTCGGCGACTTCGGCACCGGACGCCGCCAGGACTCGCGCCTCTACTACACGACCGACGCCGGCGCGAGCTACCACTACGTCCCAATCGGACCGACGTGACCCTCGCGCATCGGAGGTGGCTGGTGGCCGGCGCCACCCTGGTCGTCTGCGGTCTGCTGGCAGGTGGGGCGACGGCAAGTCCGGTCCCGTTGGGCTTCACAGCCGACTCGTTCACTGCGATCAATGCGCACGACTGGTGGCTCAAGGGGAATGTCCCCTGCCGCTTCCGGCACGGGTGCGTGGCGATGATCCGGACGCGCAACGGCGGTCGCAGCTTCGTCCGAGTCCACGTGCCCACGCTCCTCGATGTCGGCGACGCCTACCTCTTCGCCCAATTCGCCTTTGCCGACCCGAACGACGGATACATCGCCGGAGCTCGGTTCTGGGACACCCATGACGGTGGCCGGCGTTGGCGGCCGGTCAACCTCGGAGGCCAGGTGGGGAGCGTGGCCACGGGCGGCGGCTTCGTCTACGCGACCGTCTCGCACTACCCGCTGGGTTTCCTGATGCGCAGTCCAGTTGGGCGCGACGACTGGACCGTGCTCGCCGAAGCGCCGGATGGCTTCGAGGGTGTGACGGTCGAGCGTGACACCGTCATGCTCGACAAGTCCGTCACGCTCGGCGGCTCGCAGCAAATAGTCATTTCCCGCGACGAGGGCGCCAGCTTCAGCTTCTCGCGGCCGCCGCTGCTGGAGACAAGCTGTGGTCCACAGGAAGCCACTGCCAGCGTCGTTTGGATGCTGTGCAGAGGCGGGATGATGGATGGGCTCTACCGCTCGACAAACGGAGGGCTCACATTTTCGGCGCCGCCTGGCCTAACAATGGGTTCCCAGAATTCCTCGGGTTCCCAGAATTCCTCGGGCGTCTGGCCCGGCTCGGCCAGCCTCGGTGCGGCCACTGCGGACACAGCGGTCATCGGCTCCCAACAGGTGTTCCGGACAACCGATGGCGGTAGGACCTTCAAGCGCGTCCCGCTGCCACTTGCCACCAGCGGCTGGGATGTCGCCTTCATCGATTCCAGGAACGGCCTGGCCCTTGGCAGGTTCGGCGAGTCCGTCTACCCGCCGGGGCGCCTCTACTACACCTCCAACGGCGGCGCGAGCTACCACCTCGTCCCAATCAGGCCCTGATGAACAGAACACGCCGAAAGCTATGGGCCGCGTTCGCAGGTGCCGCGCTGGCGGTGACGGCGGTGGGGTGCGGGTCGACGGCTGTCCGGCCCGCGGGACCCAAACTCGCATCGACGAAGCCGTGCCTCACCGAAACCCCGCTGACGCAGTCCCCGTCCGGCCGAGTGAGTGGCTGCATCCGCATCGGACGGCTGGGCGCTGGCACGTACACGGTGGTGTTGCAGGACACCCTCGAATTTGGCGATCTGCTGGCGATCATGCGCGAGAAGCTGCGCGCGGTTGCACGAGCAGGCGGAAGCGGGAAGGTGTCCCGGTCGATCCAGAGGGAAGTGCGTGAGGCACGGGTGCCGCAGCCGCCGGTCAAGCTCACGCTGTCGCCAGCGAGCGGTCTGCCGGGCACGAGCGTGCGGGTCGTCGGCACGCTGCGCGTGCCGACGACCCATCGCGCCCGGTCCCCACAGTTCTGCTGGGACGGCTGCACGCGCGGACTGGACCTGTCCGCCGCCCGCCGTGTGCGCTGGACCTCACCCCGGACCTTCGTCGCGCGCATAACCGTCCCCGACGCGCCCTGGCTCGAGGGCGCTGTCGATCGGGTCATCCCACTCACGAGCGGGAGCTACCGGGTCGGCGTTACATGTGTCACGGGCGCGGCCTCCTGCAAGCTTGCTGCGAGGGTCGAGGGCTCGGCTCAGTTCATGCTCCACGACCCTCATCCACCCGCCTGGTGTCCGAGCTCGCGCTCCTGCGCGACGCTGAGCGTCTCGCCGCAGGCCGTGCCGGTCGGCGCCCTTGTCCGGGTCAATGGGTACGCGCCGCTTGTCGAATGGGACTATGGCGGATCGCAGTTCGGAGGCAACGTCGCGGTCGTTCCAGGGCGCCCGACCGGCAGCGAGGTGGCGCTGACAGCGGACGGCACGCAGGTGAACGCGCGGTTCGGGCGCGCCGCGATCAGGGTGCTCGGCGGTCCCTACCTCGCGAGCCTGCGGCACGTCGAACCGCTCGCTGTCATCACCGACGGGCAGACGCCGATCGCGGCGGACCCGACGAATCGACGAATCGTGGCCTGGTGCGGCCGAGGGGCGATTGGACTGTCTGTCGGCGGCAGCCGCGACACGGTCTCAACGACAGGCGCGGCTACGGTGCTGCGCGCGGAGGGCATGTATCTGCCCTCCGGCGGCAGCCCGCTCATGTGTGCCGACGTGCTTCCGCTGGGACGGTTCAGGCTGATCGCGGCCTTCGAGGGACAGACGGGTCTCGGGACGGGGATCTTCGCCGACTACCCGGTCGAGACCCGGGATGGCGGACGCACCTGGATCGCGCTGCCGGCGCCGCCCGGCTCCACGCCCGCCGGGTTCGGGGGCTTCAGGGCGTCCGGGCATGAGCTTCAGGCTGTGTACGCCCGTCGGGTCAAGACTCGGTACGGCCCCCAGGTCGACGCGGCACGGCCAGTGGTCGAGGCCAGCTGGGACGAAGGCGCCAGCTGGACGCCAACACGGCTCACTTGCCCGCTCCACGGTCCCTGCGTCACGTTCGGGCCGTTCCTATCCGGAGACTGCGCGATGGGCATCTCGACGCAATTCGTTCTGCGCTCGACCGACGGAGGACGCAGTTGGCGAGCGTCGCCGATACTCGATCCCGCCCAGCTCGCATGCGGCGAGGCGGCGCTGGTCGCGACGAGTGGCAGCTCCGAGCTGCTCGTTGATGCGCTGTCGGCCTACCCCGTGCAGCGCACGACCGACACGGGAAGTAGCTGGCGCAACCTCAGCATGCCGGTACCCGTGCCGGCCGGCTCGAGGGCGCCTCTCGACACCTTGCCCGTCAACGCCCTGAGCGTATTCGCACCTGACGGGATCACCGTGTTGCCTGATGGCGCATTGCTGCTTACCGGCCAGCAGTACGGCAGTGGAGGTTGGCAGCTGCTTCGGCCCGGCAGGCACCGCTGGTGTGCGGTTGTCGGCTTTCGCCAGACCTGGCAGTTCGCCCAGCAGGCATCGGTGATCACCCGGATCGGGAGTGACCTGTGGTGGCTCACCTGGGGCGGCGCGTCAGCCGGTCGACCCGCGCCGATCGGTGTCCACGAGCTGCCGCTCACGTCGGTGCGCTGCGCCTAACCACCCGCGGACGAGCTCTGAGAGCCGCCGTTGGGGTTCGCCACCGCCCGGTTGACGTCGGCCTTGGTGAGGATTCCGTGTGTGAGCGGGAGGCAGGCGTAGGCGGCGGGCTTGATCGCCGGTTGCTGAAGATCGATCCCGGCCTTGGTCAGCATCTCGGGGCTGAGCTGGCCCTGGCTCGTCGGGTCAGGGAACGTTGGGAAGCCGTGCTGTCGCATGCACTTTGCAAAGGCAAGTAGAGCCTCGGAACGGGCGTGCATCTGTACCGGGCTGGGGCCGACGCCGGTCGGACCGCCACCTGGCAGGAGGTGCCCACAGGTTTTCTGTGCCGACTTGAAGGATGGAGAGCTGGTGATCGCAGGGTCGATGTGGATCGCGACCTTGACCTGGTTGCCGTTGGTGCTGACCTTCGGATCTTGGAAATTGGTCACCCCGTGGGTCCGCATGCAGGCGGAATAGTGATACGCGGCGGCGCCCGGTGACCCGTGCGAGCTGGGGGACCCTCCCGAGTTCGCGGACGGCGGCTTTTTCGAGCCGCCGCAGGCGGCGAGCAGCGCGGCCATCAGCGCGGCGAGCAGGACGATCGAGGCAAAGCGGGGCAGGCGGCGTTTGGTCATGTGCTCGTTGTAGCCGGTGAGCGGTGACGGGCCCGTCACGCACACTGTCACCCCACTGTTACCGCCAGACGGCATGCTGTGCCGATGCGCGTCCTCGTCGTCGAAGACCACCAGCGCCTGGCCGCCGCGATCGCCAACGGGCTGCGACACGAGGGCATGGCGGTCGACCTCGCCTTCGACGGTGCCGACGCGCTCGCGCACACGACCGTCAACAACTATGACGTCGTCGTGCTCGACCGTGACCTGCCGGGCATCCACGGCGATCAGGTCTGCCGGACCCTCGCGGAGGGCCACGGCAATACCCGCGTGCTGATGCTGACAGCCGCCGGCACGACCCGCGACCGCGTCGCGGGTCTCGAGCTCGGCGCCGACGACTACCTCGGAAAGCCGTTCGACTTTTCCGAGCTGGTGGCTCGCGTGAGGGCGCTCGCGCGCCGCGCGAGCCCGGCGCTGCCGCCGCTGTACGTGCGTGGCGAACTCAGCCTCGACCCGTCGCGCCGGGTAGCGTCGCGCGGGGATCAGCGGCTCGAGCTCAGCCCCAAGGAGTTCGCGGTGCTGGAGCATCTGCTGGCCGCCGACGGCCGCGCCGTCTCCTCCGAGGAGCTGCTGGAACGCGTCTGGGACGAGGCTGCGAATCCGTTCACGACCACGGTCAAGACCACGGTCGCGCGCCTTCGAGCCAAGCTCGGCGACCCGCCATTGATCGAGACCGTGCGCGAGGGCGGTTACCGGCTATGAGGCTGTTCACGGACCGTTCCGCGCGCGTGCGTCTGGCACTCATCTACTCGGGCGTCTTCCTTGCGCTTGGCATCGCGCTGATTCTGGTGATCCTGGTGGCCACGCGGACCGGGTCGAGCGTATCCGTGGCTACACCCTTCAGCGGTGCGCGCGCGCACATACATATCACGCCGCCCAGGGTGATCGGGACACCCCCCGGCTCCTTCTTCCTACAGCAACACGACCGGGACATCGCCCGGCTGCTGGTGGTGTGTCTGATCGTGCTGGCGCTGACCGCCGTCGCCGCGTTCCCGATCGGATGGTTCGCGTCGGGCCGGATGCTGCGCCCGCTGCGCCAGATCACCACACGGGCGCGCACTATTTCCGCGGGAAACCTGCACGAGCGGCTGGCGCTCGCGGGTGGGCGCGACGAGTTCACTGAGCTGGGAGAGACACTCAACGACCTGCTGGCGCGGCTCGAGACCTCATTCGACGCGCAGCGACGCTTCGTCGCCAACGCGTCGCACGAGCTGCGGACGCCGCTCACGGTGGAGCGGACGCTGCTGCAGGTGGCGCTCGCGGACCCGAACGCGAGCGCGGAGACGCTGCGCGCCACATGCGAGGAACTGCTGGCGGCCGGGCGCGACCAGGAACGCCTGATTGAGGCGCTGCTCACGCTGGCGGGTAGCGAGCGTGGGCTCGAGCTGCGCGACCGTACCGATATCGGCGCACTCGCCATGCCGATCATCGAGCGCCCACGTCCCGAGCTCGACCGGCATCAGATCGAACTCGAAACCCACCTGGAGCCCGCGATCACCGAGGGCGACCCGGCGCTGATCGAGCGTCTGATCGCGAACCTGGTCGACAACGCGGTGCGGCACAACGTCGACGGCGGCCGCGTCGAAGTCAGCACGCGCCAGCAGGGCGCCCGCGCGCTGCTGATCGTCGAGAACACCGGGCAGCTGATCGCACCCGAGGAGATCGAGACGATGTTCGAGCCGTTCCGGCGACTCGGGCCGGCGCGCACCGGCACCGACCAGGGGCAGCATGGCCTCGGGCTCTCGATCGTGCGAGCGATCGCCGATGCGCACGGTGCCGAGATCGACGCGCGCCCGCGGCCCGGCGGCGGTTTTTCGATCACGGTCGCGTTCCCGGCCCCCGGGCCGGCGTCCGCCTCGAGCGACTACTAGTACCGCGCCACTAACCCACGTCCGGGCCGGCCAGCCCGGGGGTGAAGCAGACGGCCAGGCAGCGCAGCCCGTCACTGAGGCCGAGCTCGAGCACGCCGTGCGTGTGGCTGTCGTGCGCGATCAGCTCGTGGGCGCCCGTGTACGCGATCTCGATCTCGACGCCGTTGACGCTCGCAATGCCGCTTCCCTCGAAGACGCCCCAGACGCCACCGGCCTCGTAGGGACCGCTGTAGGGGCCAAGCACGTCATCGCTCTGCGGCACGAGCAGCGCGCCCGGCCCGTCCTCGGGGCGGATCGGCGCGACGACGTCGCGCTCGACGCCCAACAGCTCCTGGATCGCCAGCTCGGTGTCGGCGTAGGCGCCCTCGCCGAAGTGGTAATCGAACAGGAATTGCTCGCCCGTCCACAGATAGCGCGCCGGCCAGCCGACGTTCTCGTACTCCTGCCACACCTGGTGGTCGATGTCGACCACCACCGGGTACTCGACGCCGAGGCGCTCGACGGCGGCGGCCACGGCGTCCGGGTCCTGCGACGGCTCGAACCCGGCCGAATGAACGCCGATCACGCGCAGTCCGAGACCGGCGTAGCGCTCGTGCCACGCGTTGACATAGGGCAGCGTGCGCAGCGAGTTCGGGCGGCAGAAATCCCAGAACTCGACGAGCACGGGCCGTCCTCGTTGCTGGTCCATCCGCAGCGCCGCGACGTTGATCCACGGCAATCTCGCGGGGAAGGCCGGTGCGGGGATATGGTCGACTGGAGGGCGGATGCGTCTGAGTCTGGCTTAACTGCCCGCGCAACAGGCCACGCGCCTTCTGAAGGACAGGTCATACACCCGTTCTGAACGCCACTCGGCGTGCCTATACTTACGTAACAGCCTAAATCCCGAGTGTCTTTGAGGAGTTTTACGATGAGTCCGTCTGGAGCGGAGCTTCTTCGCCAGATCAAGGACCGGATCGACGAGGTCGACCCGGCCGCCGTGCGTGAGCGGCTCCAGGCCGGAGCGCTCGTGATCGACGTGCGCCAGGACGAGGAGTGGGCCGCCGGCCACCTCCCCGGCGCGCGGCACGTGCCCAAGAGCCACCTCGAGTCGCGCATCGAGGGCGCTGCGCCCGACAAGGCCACCCCCGTGGTCCTGTACTGCGCCTCCGGGCAGCGCTCCGCCTGGGCAACGCGCACGCTGATCGAGGATCTCGGTTACCAGAACGTGGCCTCGATGACCGGTGGCTTCACGCTGTGGAAGGATCGCGGCTACGAGGTCGAGGTCCCGCGCTTCATGAGCGCCGAGCAGCGCGATCGCTACTCGCGCCACCTGCTGCTTGACGAGGTCGGCATCGACGGCCAGCAGAAGCTGCTCGACGCCAAGGTGCTGCTGCTCGGCGCCGGCGGCCTCGGCTCGCCGGCGGCGCTGTATCTGGCCGCGGCCGGGGTCGGCACGCTGGGGATCGTCGATGACGACGTCGTCGACCTGTCCAACCTTCAGCGCCAGGTGATCCACAACTTTGAGCGCGTCGGTGTCGCCAAGGTCGACTCGGCGGAGGAGACGATCCGAGCCCTGAACCCGGACGTCAAGGTCGAGAAGCACAAGCTGCGCCTGGGCGCCGACAACATCATGCAGATCCTGCCGGGCTACGACATCGTCGTCGACGGGCTCGACAACTTCCCCAGCCGGTACCTCCTCAACGACGCCTCCGTGCGTCTGCGGATTCCGGTCGTGTCGGCCGCGATCCTCGGATTCGACGGTCAGCTGTCGGTCTTCAAGCCCTATGAGGGCCCGTGCTACCGCTGCCTCTTCCCGGTGCCACCGCCGGCGGAGCTCGCGCCATCCTGCGGAGCCAACGGCGTGCTGGGCGTGCTGCCGGGCACGATGGGCCTGCTGCAGGCGACAGAGGTCATCAAGCTGATCCTTGACATCGGCAACCCGGCGATCGGGCGCCTGCTGATGTACGACGCGCTGGCCGCCTCGATGACCGAGGTCAAGATCAGGCGCGACCCGGAGTGCCCGATCTGCTCGCGTGACCCCGACGAGATCCGCGACGAGGAGTTGGGTGTCTTCCCCGACTACGAAGCCTTCTGCGCCGGCGCTCACTGACGCCTGGCCTCAACCCAGGAACCCTGAAAGGCAACATGGCCACGATTCGTATTCCTCCAGTGCTGCGACCCGCCGTAGGTGGTGAGCGTGAGATCAATGCCGCCGGTGAGAACGTCGGCGAGATCCTGCAAGCCGTCGTCGCGGAGCATCCCGGCACCGAGACGCAGCTATTCGGCGCCGACGGCGACCTGAACCGCTACGTCAACGTGTACGTCAACGATGAGGACGTGCGCGTGCTCGACGGCCTCGCCACGTCGGTCGGTGACGGCGACACGCTGGTGATCCTGCCGGCAATGGCCGGCGGGCGATAGCGGGCGGGCGACCGCCGCGGACCGGGCCGCTGCGCTCACGGATCGGAAGGTTGCCGCCAGCGGGCGGCAGCACTCCCTATACTTTCTGAAGCAATGGCCACCGACCTCCTACGCAACAAGCCGTGCGGCGGTCGCTACGGCGACATCATCGAGTCGATCGGCCACACGCCGCTGATCGAGCTCAAGCGACTCAGCCCGAAGCCGGGCGTGCGCATCTGGGTCAAGCTCGAGTCGCGCAACCCGACCGGATCCGTCAAGGATCGCGTCGCGCGCGCGTTGATCCTCGACGCTGAGGACAAGGGTCTGATCCGGCCGGGCCAGACGATCCTCGAGCCGACATCGGGCAACACCGGTATCTCCCTGGCGATGATCTGTGCTCGCAAGGGCTACCGCGTGAAGGTCGTGATGCCCGACAACGTCACGCCGGAGCGGGCCGAGCTGCTGCGTATGTACGGCGCTGAGATCGTGTACTCGGAAGGGGCCAAGGGCTCGAACGGCGCGGTCGAACTGGCGCTCGACATGGCCGCCGGTGACAGCTCGTACTACATGCCCTACCAATACGGCAACCAGGCCAACCCCGACGCGCATTACAACGGCACCGCGCTCGAGATCCTCGAGGAGCTCGACGAAGTCAGCGCCTTTGTTGCCGGCCTCGGTACGGGCGGCACGCTGATGGGCAACGGCCGCCGGCTCAAGGAGGAGCTCGGCGACAGGGTCAAGATAGTCGCCGCCGAGCCGATGCAGGGTGAGCCAGTGCAAGGCCTGCGGTCGCTCGACGACGGCTTCATCCCGCCGATCATCGACCTGACCGTGCTCGACCGCAAGATCGTTGTGACCAACCATGACGCGATCGCCTGGACGCGCAAGCTGCTCGACGAGGAGCAACTGTTCGTCGGCGTATCGACCGGCGCGATCGCACGGGTGGCGATGCGGATCGCCGGTGAGCTCGACGAGGGCAACGTCGTCTTCATCGCCGCCGACGACGGCAGCAAGTACTTCTCGTCGGGGATCTACACCCGGCCGCTTGAAGAGATCGAGAACCTCGACTCCACCGTCTGGTGGTAGCCGGGCCGCCGCCCACCACCGACCGCCGGCCGCCGGAACAGATGCGCATCGCCCGCGAGCTCTACGACGAGATCGTCGCGCACGCACGAGCGGACGCACCGGACGAGTGCTGCGGCATGGTCGCAAGCCGCGACGGCGAGGCGGTCGCGGTGCACCGTATGGAGAACGTCGCGCACAGCCCGCTGCGTTACGAGATCGACGGGATGGAGCAGTACCGCGTGCAGATGGCGATCGAGGAGGCGGACCTCGAGCTCGGCGCGATCTACCACTCGCACACGCGCAGCGATCCGTATCCGTCCCAGACCGACATCAACCTCGCCTTCTACCCGGACTCGCTGTACCTGATCGTCGGGCTGGCGTCCGGACCGAAACCGCTGGTCAAGGCGTATGAGATTCGGGGCGGGCGTGTCGCGGAGGCGGTACTGACCGTCGTCTGAGTTTGAGACGACGGACGCTTACCACGGAAAATGGCGGTTATCCGCCGTCGGCCAGTCGCCGCAGCCGCAGGCGCCAGTCGCCCTCGAAGCCGTTGAAGCCGCGGCCGGGGAGCGCGGCGGCGAGCGCCGCGTGCGACCCGCCCGTGTGCAGGCGCCTCGCCAGTCGCGCGACAGCCGACTCACCCTCACGCTCGGCCACGAGCTCGATCAGCGAGCCCGCGAGCAGAGGCGCGTCCCGCACGCTCGGCGCGAACCGCGGGCGGTGCCCCGAACGCATGTACTGGCCGACGACGCTGCGCGAGTAGCCGGTCTCGCCCGAGAACCAGCGGGCGGCGCCCTCGAGCAGCCAGGACCAGCGAAGCTCCTTCCACAACCGCGGTGGCAGCCTTGCGGCGTGCAGCTCGCGGTTGGCCTCGACGATCACCCGCCGCGCATACAGCGAGGCCGGTGCCAGCGCCAGCATCTCGAACGATCCCGACACACCCGAGGCGCGGTCGCGCAGCGCCTGTGGCGAGAGCACGTGCAGCTCCCGGCGGCCGACCCAGCCGGCGACGTAACGGCGCGCCGGCTTGGACGTCATGCCCCAGAGTGCCGGCATCAGCGGGTTGGATAGCCCCAGCGCATGCGGGCTGTCGTGCAGCACGACCGTTAGCTCGCCGCCGGCCATGTGCGGGAAGTGTGGGGCGAGCCGCTCGCGCGTGCGCTCGAGCATTGCCAGCACCCGGGCCGCGTCAGCGGGTCGCGCCGACGAGTGCCGGCACGCGAACGAGTCAGAGGCGGATTCAGTCCAGGACATGCGGTTGAAATCGATGGGGTGGCCCGCTGGCCACCCCATCAAAGACGCGGGTCCTCAGACGAGGACCGGCTGGCGGTCTCCCGCCGCGATCGAAGCGATCTCCTCAGAGGCCCGCTCGAACTCCTCGTCGGAGAGCACGGGAGTGCCCTCGAACGGCAGGTCTCGAGTGATCTCCAGCCACGAGCGGCAACCGCCGTACTCGTCACGGACCTTGACCGTGACGGGACGGGGGATCCGGTACGTGCGGAGCACCACCACGTGCAGCGGGTGGCGGCGCTTCCAGTCGAGGCGCTTCTCGGCGTAGTCGGGCGTCCACACGTAGAACGGCGACAGTGCATCGACTGCCCGCCGGTCGGTGACCGTGTAGTGAGCGGCTACCTCGGCCCAGGCGCGGATTCGCACCCGGTCCGGTTGGTTGATCTCAAAGCCGCGCAGCATCGCTGCCGCAGACGGCTCACCGTCGCTCCAGACCCCCTCCTCCAGTGCCCGGGCAAGCTCCGGACGGTGCGACTCGCGCACCAGATCGGTGCGCTGATGGTCGAACGTGGGGTAGAGAAAGAAACGGTCATGCTCCAGCTCAAAGTGCTTCTCCGGCTCGCGGATACCACCTTTGCGGAGGGTCAGCAGCTGCTCGCCCTCAGCAAGCGCGCGTACTGTGACCGCCCATTCTTTGAAAGCAATCGGCATATTTATTCGGTTTGAAGTGATCAGGGATTAGCAAGACAGCCCGGCGCGAGACAACTTTTGCCAGGCGAAGATCGATTCTATGTCCGATTACTGGAATCACCAAATATCCCTGTAAAAACGGGGAAGTTGCGGAGCCCGATCGGGGTCAGGCGGCCGCCAGCTCGTCCTCGAACTCGTGGAAATCCTCGGTCTCGGCAAGGTGCTGGTGTGACGGGCAGTAGCCGTTGTGTGGCAGCGGCATCCGCTGGCACTGGGTGCCCTTGCGCGTGCATGCGCGACATCGCAGCGGGTTGCCGTAGATGTCAAACCCGGTCTGTGGCTGACTGCGCAGGAACTCGTCGGCGAATGCCATGTAGCGCTCCACCACTCGCAGGACCCGCTCCTGGGCCGACATCGGGAAGTACACGCGGATGTCGGTGAAGAGCGTGCGCGCCGGTTTGGCGAAGTAGTGCCTATCCGTAGCGAGGCGCTCGACGGCCGCCTCACACGCGCGCAGGACGCGTTCGTGATTGCGATGGGGTCGGCTCGGTGAGTCCTCGAGGACCTCGTCGGCGAGCTCTCGATAGATGGCTCGGCTGAAGCGGTACATGCGACTGCATCTCCTTTCGGCCTCTTCAGCCCGGTCCAGGAGAAACACTACTTCCAGCGCTCGAAATCTGACTCCTGGTCGATCACGAGCGTCACATGGCGCTCGTCCAGCGCTGCATCGGTCGCCGGAAAGTCATGACGCCAGTGGGCTCCGCGACTCTCCGTTCGGGCCAGTGCGGCGCTCCCGATCAGGCGCACCAGCGGGTGCGGGTCATTCAGCAGCCGACGCAAGCCCTCGCCGTCGCGCTCGAGCCCTGCCCAGCGCCACAGTTGCTCGCGCGACTCCGAGGATGGGGGCGCAACAGCAGTGCCGGGGGCCAGCGGGCCACCGGCATCGGAACCTGCGATGTCCGAGCTGAGCAGCCCCGGCTCGTCCAGCGCCGCACGCGCCGCCCGTGCCCCGAACACGAAGCACTCGCTCAGCGAATTCGAGGCCAGGCGATTGGCTCCGTGCAGGCCGGTGCAGGAACACTCGCCGACGGCGAACAGCCCAGGCACGGTCGAGCGTGCCTGAAGATCGGTGGCGATACCGCCCATCATGTAGTGGGCCGCGGGCGCGACCGGGATCACGCTGCGCTCGGGATCGATGCCGACGCGCTGCAGCGCCGCGACCACGTTTGGAAACAGCGCCGGGTCGACGTGGCGCATATCGAGTGCAACGGCCTCGGAGCCGGGGTGTTGTGTGATCTCCGTGAAGATCGCGCGGGCCACCTCGTCGCGCGGCGCGAGCTCGTCGACGAAGCGCTCGCCATCGTGATTGAGGAGCTTGGCGCCCTCGCCGCGGATCGCCTCTGTCACGAGCAGCCCGTCGCCGCTGCCGCCGGAGACGACCGCCGTCGGATGAAACTGCATGAACTCGATGTCCGCGAGCATCGCGCCGGCCGCGTAGGCCAGTTGCAGCCCGGCGCCGACCGCGCCCGGGGGGTTGGTCGTACGCGCCCACATCGCCGCGGCGCCGCCGGTGCTGAGCACGGTCGCCGCCGAGTGCAGCAGCTCCCCGCTGTCGAGCACGACGCCGGTGCAGCGTCCGTCGTGCGTGAGCAGCGCTTCCACGCGGCGGCCCTCGAGCACCTCGATCCGCTCCTCCGTCGCCGCCAGGGCCGACAGCTGTCGGACGATCCGTCGCCCCGTCGCGGCGCCGCCGGCGTGGACGATGCGGCGGCGGCTGTGGCCGCCCTCGAGCCCGAGCGCGAGTCGGCCGTTGCGGTCGCCGTCGAAGGTCACCCCGCGGCGCGACAGGTCCTCGACCGCACCAGGCGCCTCCTCGACGAGTACGCGCGCCGCCGATGGCCGCACGGCGCCCCGCCCCGCCCTCAGCGTGTCCTCCAGATGCAACTCGACGCTGTCATCAGCGGCCAGGGCGGCCGCCAGCCCGCCCTGCGCCCAGTAGCTCGAGGTCTCCGCGAGCTCGGTGGCGGAGACGAGCGTGACGTTCGCGCCGTCGCGGGCGGCGCAGAGCGCGGTGTAAAGGCCGGCGGCACCGGCGCCGACTACCACCAGCTGCCGCTGGCCGTGGCCGGACGGAGTGGGCATGCGCCAGTACCGTACCGGGACATGCCACCGCGCCCGGTGTTCCTTTCACATCCTTCCTCGCTCGAGCACGACACCGGCGATCACCCGGAGGCGGGCGGCCGGATCGAGGCGATCGATGCGCTGCTCGCGCGTGAAGACTGGCTCGGCTACGAGTGCATCGCCTCGCCTGCGGTCGAGCGCAGCGTGCTGGAGCGCGTGCATACAGCCGCATACGTGGATATGGTCGCCGCGACCGCCCACGGCGGCGGCGGCCGGTTGGACGTCGACACGGTGCTCAGCGCCGGCTCATACACGGCCGCACTCCATGCCTGCGGCGGAGCGGTGGAACTCGTCCGCCGGCTGGTGGACGGGGATGCCGGCGCGGTCGGGTTCAGCGCCCACCGCCCGCCCGGTCACCATGCCCTGCCCGGCCGTGCGATGGGGTTCTGTCTGTTCAACAACGTCGCCGTCGCCGCACGGCACGCGCTGGCGACGCTTGGCCTGGGCAGGGTCCTGATCCTCGATTGGGACGTGCACCACGGCAACGGCACCAATGACATCTTCTGGGAGAGCGACGAGGTGCTGTTCGTCTCGATTCACGAGTCGCCGCTGTATCCCGGAACTGGTCGCGTGTACGAGCGCGGGATCGGCCGTGGGCGCGGCTACACGGTCAACCTGCCGGTGCCCCCCGGTTCCGGTGACGAAACGTTCGTCTCGCTCGTCCGCGACGTCGTGCTGCGGGTCGCCCGGGCCCAACGGCCGGAGCTGATCCTGGTCTCCGCCGGCTACGACGCCCACCGCGATGACCCGCTCGCCGACTGCATGGTCACGGATGTGGGCTATGCGGCAATGACGGCGCTCGTCCGCGATCTCGGCGCCGAGCTCGGGGCGCCGGTCGGCTGCGTGCTCGAGGGCGGTTACGACGTCGACGTGCTCGCGCGCTGCGTTGCGGTGACGATGCGGACGCTGGCATCCGGTCCTGCGGGAGCGGATGTCGACACGGGCGCGGTCCCGGTGCACCCGCTGGCCGCCCAGGCGATCGAGCGCCTGTCGCCACTGTGGCCCGACCTCTAAGCTCGCGGCCATGAGCGAACGCAGCTATGGACGCGAGGCCGATGGGATGCGTCCGATCGCGATCGAGCCTGGGTTCGTCCGCACCGCCACCGGCTCGGCCCTCATCTCGGTCGGAGAAACGCGCGTGATCTGCACCGCGTCGGTTCAGGAGAGCGTTCCGCGCTGGATGATGGGTCGCGGACGCGGCTGGGTCACGGCCGAGTACGGGATGCTGCCCGCCTCAACCGGCGACCGCAAGCAGCGCGACATCTCCAAGGGCAGGGCCGACGGCCGCTCGGTGGAGATCCAGCGGCTGATCGGACGTTCGCTGCGCGGCGTGGTCGACTTCGGCGCGCTGGGGGAACGAACCGTCTACATCGACTGCGACGTCCTGCAGGCCGACGGCGGTACGCGCTGCGCGTCGATCACCGGCGGCATGGTCGCGCTGGAGCTCGCGACTGTGAAGCTCGTGAGCGACGGGCTGCTCGAGCGGTCGCCGCTGACAGGCACCGTTGCAGCGGTCTCCTCGGGCGTCGTCGGCGGGATCCCGCTGCTTGATCTCGACTACTCAGAGGACTCCGGCGCCGAGGTCGATGCCAACGTCGTGATGACCGGTGATGGCGGCCTTGTCGAGGTCCAGGCGACCGCCGAGCGCACGCCGCTGTCACGCGCGCACCTCGACGAGCTGCTCGCGTTGGCCGAGGCCGGGATCGGCGTTCTACGAGCCGCTCAGGTGGCGGCCGTCGCTGCTGCTGCATAAGTAGGGTCTCCCGGGTGCCGGACGTGGTTCTAGCCACTCGTAATGCCCATAAGCTGGGGGAGGTCTCGCGCCTGCTCGCCCCGTTCGGGCTGACCGTGGGGCCGGTAGCGGCCGAGGTCGAGCTGCCTCCGGAGGTTGGTGAGACGTTCACAGCCAACGCTCTGCCCAAGGCACGGGCTGCGGCGCGGCAACTCGCGCGGCCGGTCATCGCTGACGACTCGGGTCTGGAGGCAGCGGCGTTGCAGGGCGCTCCCGGAGTGCGGTCAGCTCGGTTTGCGGGCGAGAACGCGACTGACGCCGACAATCTCCAGAAGCTGCTCGCGGAGGTGCCCGCCGGCAGCAAACTGCGCTACGTGTGTGCGCTCGCGTTCGTCGACGGCGCCACGGAGCGTGTGTTCGGTGGCGAGTGCAGGGGCCAGATGGCTCCAGCGCCGCGCGGCCATCGCGGCTTTGGCTACGACCCGGTCTTCATCCCGGACGGCTCACGCGACCGCACGATGGCCGAGCTCGAGGACTCCGAGAAGGACCTGATCAGCCACCGCGGCATGGCGGTGCGCGAGTTCGCGCGGTGGTTCCTCGACAATCGCCTGAACCTCAGGCGCTGAGCCTCGGCCGGGCGTATGAAACAGCGCATCGCGCTCCTCTCGGTCGCATCGAACTCGGCGTTGATCCTGATCAAGGTGATCGCCGGGACGCTGACGGGCTCGGTCGCGATCCTGACCGAGGCTGTGCACTCCAGCGTCGATCTGATCGCGTCACTGGTGGCGTTCGTGTCGGTGCGGATCGCAGGCGAGCCCGCCGACGACACCCACCGCTACGGCCACGAGAAAGTCGAGAACCTGGCGGCCGCGTTCGAGGCGATCCTGATTCTCGTCGGATCGCTGGCGATCGCGTTCGAGGCGGTGCGGCGCCTGATCGTCGGCGGCAGCACGCACACGCTGGGTCTCGGCATCGCGGTGATCGGCTTCTCGGCGGTTGCCAACACGATCGTGTCGATCGTGATCGCGCGCGGCGGACGGCTTACCGACTCGCCTGCGCTCCTGGGCGACGCCGCGCACCTGCGGACCGACGCCGTGAGCTCGTTCGTGGTGTTGATCGCGCTGATCCTGGTGCAGGCCACAGGGGCGCAGTGGATCGATCCTGTGGCGGCGCTGCTGGTCGCGCTGGCGATCGTCATCACCGGCCTGCGATTGCTGATCCGCGCCGGCGAGGTGCTGGTCGACCAGGCGCTGCCCGCCGAGGAGATAGCCGTGATCGCGCGGGTGATCGAGGGTTTCAGTGACCGCGGAGTGATCGGATACCACGAGCTGCGCACGCGCCGAGGGGGGTCACAGCGCTACGTGGACCTGCACATCCAGTTCCGCAAGGGCACGTCGCTGGAGGACGCTCACCACACCGCTCACCAGCTTCAGGATCGGATCGCGGAAACACTTGGCAGCGCAGACGTGCTCATCCACCTCGAGCCCGAGGACCGCGTCCGCCCGGGGCACCGGCTGGCGTCCAGCTTCCGCGAGGGTCGTTGAACGGTGGGCGCGGGTGGGCCGGCCGCGCCGGATCAGGACAGGTTGATCGCCGCCGAAATCGCGACGGCGAAGGCGACAGCGGCGTAACCGCGGTACCCGTCGATGAGCACGACGACGGCTGCCACGAGGCAGACAATCGTCGTCACCAGCCAGGCGAGTCGGCCCAGTTGCATGCTTTGAGGATGCCAGCTTTACCGGCGGGCGTTTCACGCTCGGAGCGGAAATCCCGGTGGCCGAAGCGCTTCCGGGGGCCCAAGACGCCCTAACCGTCCGGAAACCGTGTTAGGTTCGGCCTTTCCTACCACCTCGTAAGGAGGAGCGAAGTGACGAAAGCCGAGTTCATCGACCAGGTCGCGGACCGCGCCGGTCTGAGCAAGAAGGACGCCTCAGAGGCAGTCGATGCGGTTCTGGAGACGATCGAAAGCGCTCTTAGACGAGGCAGCGACGTGGTGTTCTCCGGATTTGGGAAGTTCAGCGTTTCGGATCGCGCCGCGCGTGAGGGTCGTAATCCCGCCACAGGCGAGAAGATCTACATCAAGGCCACGAAGGTTCCGAAGTTCTCCGCTGGAGCGTCTCTCAAGAAGGCGGTCAACTAGTCGCAGAGCGGCTAACGTTTCGCATGTGACCGCAGTCGCGGACCATTGCGGATGACGGCTGGCAACGGCTCGTCAGAGACCGTCACCAGAGACGGAACATCCGCAATCCCTGTGCCTGCGGCGAGTTTTGGGGACCGGCTGGCCGAGTCCGTGGCGCGGCGTGAGTCGCAGCTCGTGCTCGGCCTCGACCCTGATCCTGCGCTGTTGTGGCCGCATGCGCTCGAACTTGTGGGTGGGGTGGACGATGCGTCCGCCCCACCCGCAGTCCGAGCCGCGCGTGCCGTTGCGGCGCACTGCGCGGTGGTGATCGATGCAGTCGCGGACGAGTGCGTGGCCGTCAAGCCACAGCTCGCCTGCTTCGAGCGGCTCGGTGCCCCGGGTTGGGAGGCGCTCACGGAGGTTCTCGCCAAGGCTCGCGCCGCAGGGCTGCTCGTGATCGCCGACGCCAAGCGCGGTGACATCGACGTCTCGGCACGCGCCTACGTGCAGGCGTTCCTCGGTGAGACACCCAGCCCGTTCGGACCGATCCGGGGCCTGGGGGCCGACGCGATGACCGTCAGTCCGTGGCTGGGCACCGACTCGCTGGCGCCGTTCACCACAACCGCGCGCGAGTCCGGGGCCGGCCTCTTCGTGCTCGTGCGCAACTCGAACCCCGGGGCGGTCGAGTTGCAGGACCGCGAGCTCGGGGACGGCAGTGTCAGCGACGCCGTGGCGCGAATGGTTGCGGAGATCGGCGCCGACGGGATCGGCAGCTCAGGGCTCTCCGACGTCGGTGCCGTCGTTGGCGCAACGGCTCCGCATCACCTCGAGCGGCTCCGAGCGCTGATGCCGCACGCAACCTTCCTGCTGCCCGGAGTCGGCGCCCAGGGTGGGCGCATCGACGACCTCGCGCCGGTGTTCACCCTCGGCGTGGCCAGCGGCATCGTCGCCGTCTCACGCGGCATCGTCCACGCGCACCGCATGACCGGCGGCGACCCGGCCGCGGCCGCGCGCCGCGAGGCCGCGCGCCTACGCGCGCAGGCTTGGCTTCTCTCGCGATGAGGCGGGCGGCAACGAGTCTGGCCGCCGTGCTGACGGTGCTGCTCACCTGTGCTGCATCTGCGCCCGCCAGCCCGGCACAGAAGGGCGCGGCACTGAAGGGCGCGGCACTGAAGGGCTCGGTACAGAAGGGTGCGGCACCGGCTCCCCCGACGCTGCCGGTGACCGGCGCGAGCCTGATGGCGAGCGGCAGTAACACGCCGCTGTGGAGCTTCAGGGGCAACGCCGAGCTTCCGATTGCCAGCACCACGAAGATGATGACCGCGCTCGTGGTGCTGCAGCACGTCAGCAACTTGAACAAGGTCTTCACCCAGAACGATTGGGATGCTGCGACGGCCGACTCGCAGATCGGGCTGATCCCCGGCGAGCGGATGACCGTGCACGACCTGCTCATCGCGCTGCTGTTGCCGAGCGCCGACGACGCGGCCGAGGACCTCGCCTACAACGTCGGCGGCGGCTCGGTTGCGCGCTTCGTGGCGATGATGAACGCTGACGCACGCAGACTCGGCCTGCACCACACGCACTACTCGACGCCGATCGGGCTCGATACCCCGCGCAACTACTCCAGTCCGGACGACCTCGTGCGGCTGGGCGACTACATGATGCGCAAGTGGCCGTTCTTCCGCCGGACGGTGCGGCTCGCGTCGGCCACCCTGACCAGCGGGCGCTACGTGCGGCACGTGGTCAACACTGATGACCTCGTCGGGCGCTACCCGTGGATCCTTGGGATCAAGACCGGGCACACCCAGGACGCCGGCTATGTGCTCGTCTCAGAGGGCAGACGCGACGGGCTCACGCTGGTCGCCTCGGTGCTCGGCACAACCAGTGAGGGCGAGCGCGACTCCAGTGCACTGGCACTGCTCAACTGGGGCTTCTCGGCTTTCCATGTGATCACACCGGTGTACGCGGGCGAGGCGTTCGCCCGGCAGAGCGTTCCTTACGAGACGGCGCCCGCACTGGTCGTCGCCGAGCACGGGTATCGAACGGTCGTCGCCCGCAGCGAGCGCGTGCGCGTGGTGGTCGGCCGGCTGCGCAAGCTCTCGGGCCCGATGGCGAAGGGCACCGTCGTCGGTCACGTGACCGTGCTGATCCATGGACGGCCGGCGGTACGGATCCCGCTCGTCCTGGCCAGACGGCTGCCCGCCGTGTCGTTCCTGACAAAAGCCGAGCATCTGATTAAGCGACCGTTTACGCTGCTAGTGCTTGCGCTGCTGCTCGGTGGCGTGGCCGTGGCCGTCGTCGGACGGCGACGACGACCGCGAGTGCTGGCCACCGGCCACCTGGAGGAGCGATGATCATCACCGTCACCCTCAATCCCGCCCTCGACAGGACGCTGGAGGTGCCCAGCTTCACACCGGGTCGACGGCATCGCAGCGTCGACCAACGCACGATCCCCGGCGGCAAGGGCGTGAACGTCGCGCGGGCGTTGAGGCTGCTGGGGCAACCGGTGATCGCCACCGGGATCGTCGGCGGCGCGACGGGCACGCGGATCATCGAGGCACTCAACGACGAGTCGATCCTCAACGCCTTCGTCCGGATTCGGGAGGAGTCGCGCACGAACATGGCGGTGCTCGACCCGACGACTGGTGTGCATACGGAGATCAATGAGCGCGGCCCGTCCGTCTCAGAGCACGAGCTTGAGCTGTTCGAGCAGAAGCTCCTGTACCTGGCGCGCGGCGCCAGCATGTGCGTGTTCGCCGGGAGCCTCCCGCGCGGGCTCGGCCCTGACACCTACGCGAAGCTGATCCGCTCGGTACGCAAGCTCGGCGTGCTGACCGTCGTCGACACAGATGGAGAGCCGCTCAAGCTCGCGGTGCGCGCCGAGGCAGACGTCGTCTCGCCGAACGAGCTCGAGGCGGAGGAGCTGGCCGGTCACGAATTCGGCGGTATCGACGACCGCGGCGAGGCCGTCGTCGAGATCACCCGTCAGGGCCCAGCCGAGGCGATCATGACCGTCGCCGACGGTTGCTATGCCTGCGTGCGCGAGGGCTCCGGGCATCCGCTCTACCGAGTGACGATCGAGCCGCTCGAGGCGCAGTCCCCGATCGGCTCCGGTGACGCGTTCCTCGCCGGGTACGTCGCCGCGCGCTACCAGGGACGGTCGCCGGTCGAGTGCCTGCGGTTCGGCGTCGCCTGTGGGGCCGAATCGACCCAACATGTTGGCGCCGGGATCCTGGACCCACCGACCGTCGAGCGGCTGCTCGAAGGCGTCGCCGCCGAACGTGTGACGCTGCCCGCCAGCGTTTCCTGAGAGGCGCCGGCGGCGTTTCCTTCAGAGCACGCGCCGCCACCGCCTGCGAGAGGCCCGCGGGGTGCCCGGCGTCGGTCCTTGTGAAACCTCGAATCGCCCCACTGCTAAGGTGGATCCAGCCGCCGGTTGCCGCCGTCGCGGAGGTGCCTTCTCGCCGAAAGTGGGGTTCCCTTTGACATCCGTTCGACCTTCTACGATGCCCTGATGGAAGTAGAAATTGGACGTGGAAAGAAGGCCCGCCGGGCCTATGGATTCGACGACGTAGCGATCGTGCCGTCACGCCGGACGCGTGACCCCGATGACGTCGACATCAGCTGGACGCTCGGTCCATATCGCTTCGAACTGCCACTTCTCGCAGCCGCGTTGGACGGCGTCGTCTCGCCGACGACGGCGGGCATCCTCGGCAAGCTCGGCGGACTAGCCGTGCTCAACCTCGAGGGGATTCAATGTCGCTACGAGGATGCGGATGAACAGCTCGCTCGGATTGCGACCTTCTCCAAGGACATCGCCACCCGTGAGCTCCAGGACATCTATCGCGAGCCGGTCAAGCCGGAGCTGATCTCCCAGCGGATCAAGGAGATCAAGTCTCATGGGGTCGTCGCCGCCGCGTCGCTGACGCCGCAGCAGGTTCGCAAGCACTACGAGGTGGCGCTCGACGCCGGACTCGACATCCTCGTCATCCAGGGCACCGTCGTCTCCGCCGAGCACGTTTCCCAGGACACGAGCCGGCCGCCGCTGAACCTCAAGGAGTTCATCCGTGAGCTCTCGCCGATCCCCGTGATCGTCGGTGGCTGCGCCTCGTACCACACGGGCCTGCATCTGATGCGGACCGGTGCCGAAGGCGTGCTCGTCGGCGTCGGCCCCGGAGCGATCTGCACCACACGCGGTGTGCTCGGCCTGGGCGTTCCGCAGGCCACAGCGATCGCCGATGTCGCCGCCGCCCGCTCGCAGCACATGCTCGAGACCGGTGACTACGTCCGTGTGATCGCGGATGGCGGCATGCGCAACGGCGGGGACATCGCCAAGGCGATCGCCTGCGGAGCCGATGCTGTGATGCTCGGCTCAGCGCTCGCTCGCGCCCATGAGGCTCCCGGTCACGGCTTCAATTGGGGCATGGCGACCTTCCACCCGACGCTGCCGCGCGGCACACGGGTCGCCACCAAGCAGAACGGCACCTTCGAGGAGATCGTCAAGGGCCCGGCTCGCGAGAACGACGGCACGTTCAATCTGATGGGCGCTCTGCGCACATCGATGGCCACCTGCGGCTACCGCGACATCGCCGAATTCAATCGCGCCGAACTGATGGTTGCCCCGTCACTGCAGACGGAGGGCAAACACCTCCAGCGAGAGCAGTCCGTGGGCATGGGCGCCACCGGCAAGGCCCCGGTCGGTGTCGCTGACTGAAGGCTCATCCGTCGCCGGTGGCGAAGTGGCCGCCGGCGACGGCCTGCGTCCCCAGGAAGTTGTCGTCCTGGACTACGGAGGGCAGTACAGCCAACTGATCGCACGGCGCGTGCGCGAGTGCGGCGTGTTCTCGACGCTGCTACCGCACCACGTCGGCCCGGAGGAGGTCGCACGTCGCCGCCCGATCGGCCTGATCCTCTCGGGCGGCCCAGCATCCGTGTACGCCGACGGGGCGCCGAAGCTCGACCCGGGGCTGCTCGAGCTCGGGATCCCGGTACTGGGGATCTGTTACGGCATGCAGCTGATCGCGCGGGAGCTGGGCGGCACGGTCGAGGGCGCCGAGGTCGGGGAATACGGGCGCTCACAACTCAAAGTCCACAACCGCGGGCGACTTCTGGCAGAGACCCCGACCGAGCAGGCCTGCTGGATGTCACACCGTGACACCGTCTTCGCGCCGCCGCCCGGGTTTGCGGCACTGGCGTCATCGACGGCCTCGCCGGTGGCTGCGATCGAGTCCGAGGATCGCGACATCTACGGCATCCAATATCACCCAGAGGTCGTGCACACGCCCTATGGGCAGCAGGTGCTGCGCAACTTTCTGATCGATATTTGCGGCGCTGCCGGCACCTGGAGCGCGCGCTCGGTGATCGAGGAGCAGGTCGAGCGGATCCGCCAGCAGGTCGGCGATGGGCGGGCGCTGTGCGCGCTGTCCGGTGGGGTCGATTCGAGCGTCGCGGCACTGCTCGTCCACAGGGCGATCGGTGAGCGGCTCATCTGCGTGTTCGTCGATCACGGCCTGATGCGAAAAAACGAGGGCGACCAGGTGGTCGCCGCGTTCCGCGACCACTTCCGCGTGCCACTGATCGCCGTCGACGCCGAGGCGCGCTATCTGGAAAAGCTGAAGGGCGTCACTGATCCCGAGCAGAAGCGCAAGATCATCGGCACCGAGTTCATTCGCATCTTCGAGGAGGAGGCGGCCAAGCTCGACGGGATCAAGTTCCTCGTGCAGGGCACGCTGTACTCCGATGTGATCGAGTCGGGCGGCGGCACCGGCACCGCCACGATCAAGTCCCATCACAACGTCGGCGGGCTCCCGGACGACCTCCATTTCGAGCTGGTCGAGCCGCTGCGCACGCTGTTCAAGGACGAGGTGCGCGCCGTCGGCGCCGAGCTCGGTATGCCCGAGCGCCTCGTGTGGCGCCAGCCGTTTCCCGGTCCCGGGCTCGCGATCCGCATCGTCGGCGGCGAGGTCACCAAGGAGAAGCTGGACGTGCTTCGTGAGGCCGACGCGATCCTCCAGGACGAGATCCGCAAGGCGGGCCTCTACCGCGAGTTGTGGCAGTCGTTCTGCGTGCTCCCCGACATCAGGGCCGTCGGCGTGCAGGGCGACGAGCGCACCTACGGGAACGTGATCGCGATCCGGGCTGTCACCTCTGACGACGCGATGACAGCCGACTGGGCGCGCCTGCCCTACGACCTGCTCGAGCAGATCGCCAGCAGGATGATCAGCGAGATCCGGCCTGTCGGCCGGGTGGTGTTGGACATCACCAGCAAGCCGCCCGGCACGATCGAGTGGGAGTGAGCGCACGTCCCGGTAGGTCCGGCTTGCCGAGATGGGACCCGCCCGCGGTCCGGTCCGCAACCCCATAACGCCAGAGCCGCGTTGCTCAGTGATCGTCTACCATGGTCGATCCCCGCGCCCCCGCGCGGCAAAGAAACGTGCCATGAAGACCTACGTAGCTAAACCAACCGATCGCGAGCGCAACTGGCTGATCGTCGACGCCACCGGGCTGACGCTCGGTCGCCTCGCGACCCAGATCGCCGACGCGCTGCGCGGCAAGCGCAAGCCGACCTACACGCCCCACATCGACACCGGCGACTTCGTCGTGGTCGTGAACGCCGAGAAGATCTCGGTGACGGGCAACAAGCTCGCGAACAAGCTTTACTACCGCCATTCGGGCTACCCCGGTGGACTCAAGTCCCGCACCCTGGCCGAGATGCTCGAGCGCCGTCCGGAGGAAGTCATCCGGATCGCGGTCAAGGGGATGCTTCCCCGCAATCGCCTCGCGCGTAAGCAGCTCACCAAGCTCAAGGTTTACGCAGGGCCGGATCATCCGCACGCCGCCCAGCAGCCGCAACCGATGGAGATCGCGTCGTGACCGACGAAAAGAACGATGAAGTTGTGAACGAGCCTGCGCCGGACGAGACTCCGGACGCGGCTCCTCAGGCCGAGGCCGAGGACACGGCTGAGGTCCGCGAGTACATCGCTCCGGAAGTGCCCAGCGCCCCCGAGGTGGAGCACATCGGTCACGCCGAGGTCGCCGAGGGCACTTCCGGCGACGCCGACGACCAGCCTGCCGCTCCGCCGGAGCCGGTGGTCGCGGACCCGACCGAGATCATCGAGGGTGACGTCGCCTACGTCGAGGGGACCCCGAGCCCCGGTGAGCTGGCCTTCATCGAGGAGACGCCGCGTGAGAAGCCGGCGATCCCCGGCGCCGACCTGATTCCCGACATCGTGGCCGAGGGTTCTGACTTCCTCGACGCCGAAGCACGTGCCGCAGCGGAGGCTGAGGCCGAAGAGGCAGCCGCCCGGGCTGCTGCCGAGGATCCAGAGCTGGCAGCCAAGCCGATCGCAGAGGTCGCAATCAATCTGGCGGCAGGCGCGCGTTACACCGCCACCGGCAAGCGCAAGACCGGCGTTGCCCGCGTGATCCTTAAGCCGGGCACCGGCGTCTACCTGATCAACGGCAAGACGCTCGAGCAGTTCTTTCCGCGTGAGACCCTGCAGCGCGTGATCCGCCAGCCGCTCGAAGCGGTCGGTTACGAGGCGCGTATGGATGTCACCGCCCGCATGCACGGCGGCGGCGTATCAGCCCAGGCCGGGGCTCTACGGCACGGCATCGCGCGCGCGCTGCTAGAGGCCGATCCGAATCTGCGTGGCGAGCTCAAGCGCCGCGGCTTCCTGACGCGTGATCCGCGCGTCAAGGAGCGCAAGAAGGCCGGCCTCAAGAAGGCCCGCAAGCGGCCGCAGTTCTCCAAGCGCTAGCGATACGTCGCGGCGTCACTCCGGACCGAGCGACCCTCACGCAGATGTCGCGCCAGCTGTTTGGCACCGACGGTGTCCGCGGCCGCGCCGGACACTTTCTCACCGCCGAGCTTGCGCTCGCGCTCTCGCGCGCGACAGTCGAGCTCGGGGCTGAATCCCACCCGCAGGTGCTGATCGTCCGCGACACGCGGGAGTCGGGAGAGATGCTCGAGTCCGCGATCGCGGCTGGCGTCACCGCCGCCGGCGGTGATGTGCTGCTCGGCGGCGTGCTGCCGACACCGGCCGCACCGCTGCTCGTGCGCCGGCACGGCCTGCAGCTGGCGGCCGTGATCTCCGCCTCTCACAACCCGTACGAGGACAATGGGATCAAGTTCTTCGCCGCTGACGGCTTCAAGCTCTCGGATGAGACCGAGACCGCGATCGAGAATCAGATCGGCGCCGTTGTGCGACCACCAGAGCGCATCGGTCGCGTGCGCCAGCTACACGGGGCCCTGGAGGACTACCTGCGCGAGCTGCACACGCGCTTCGAGGCGCTCGACCTGCAGGGCCAGCGCGTGCTGCTCGACTGTGCCCACGGCGCCACCTACCGGGTCGCACCGGAGATCTTCAGGCGGCTGGGTGCCGACGTGGAGGTGATCGCCGATCAGCCCGACGGACGCAACATCAACGACGGCGTCGGATCGACGCATATCGAGCCGCTGGCCGAGACGATGGCGCAGGGCGATCACGACGTCGGCTTTGCGTTCGACGGCGACGGCGACCGTGTGCTCGCAGTCGACCGCGAGGGTCAGATCGTCGACGGCGACGAGCTGACCGCGCTCGTCGCGGTTCACTTTCGGGATCAGGGGCTGCTCGAGGGTGGCGGTGTAGCCGTCACCGTGATGACCAACTACGGCTTCCACACGGCGATGGCGGACGCTGGGATCGAGGTGGCGACGACCGCCGTCGGCGATCGATACGTGAACGAGGAGCTGCGCAAGCGCGGCTGGCGGCTCGGCGGTGAGCAGTCGGGCCACATCATCGACCTCGGGTTCGGGCCATCGGGCGACGGCATCGCCAGCGCTCTGCTGACTATGGAGGCGCTCGCCGGCTCGAACCTTTCCGAGCGCCACGCGATGCACAAGCTGCCGCAGCGGCTGGTCAACATCCGCGCGCAGAGCCGCGAAGCCCTCGCGCAAGCGATGAACACGACGCGGGTGAGGGGGGCGATCGACGCGGCCGACGGTGCGCTCTCCGGTCGGGGTCGAGTACTGGTGCGCGCCTCCGGCACCGAGCCGCTGATCCGCGTGATGGTCGAGGCGCCCACCCAGGCGGAGACCGACGCGGTCTGCGACGCGCTCTCGCGTGCCGTCGAGGAAGCGCTCGCCCGACCGGCTTCCTGAGCCTGCGGGGCGCCTGGCGCGACCACCCGTTGTTCCAGCGGCTCGCGCCGAGCTCCTGAGAACGGCTCAATGCCGTGGGCGCCGCTTCCTGCATGCGAAGCAGCGATCGTGCTCTCCCGTCAGCAGGGTCCACACATGTCACGAATGTGTGCCGTGGTGTCACAACTCTCTGAAATCCGGGCTCGAAACCGGCCTGATGTTGCAAAGTCGTCACATGGCGTAACACTCTCGGCACATGTGCAGACCCCATGCTGAGGGATGCCGATAGCGAGCGGTGTGGCAATCGCGCCGCCGCGTGCACCGTCTAGACGCTAAGTAGACTCGGAGCCCTTATGTGCGGCATCGTCGGCTATGTCGGACCGCGGCAGGTGCGACCGCTGCTGTTCGACGGACTGAAGAAACTCGAGTACCGCGGCTACGACAGCGCCGGAATCTCCGTGCTCGACGGCGACGGGATCGATCTCGTGCGTGCGGTCGGCAACCTCAATCACCTTCGCGCGGCGATCGATGAGCGTGAAGCCTCGGTCGCAGGCCGCAGCGCGCCCGTCGCTGCGACGATGACGCGGGAGCCCGGTACCGGCATCGGCCATACGCGCTGGGCAACCCACGGACGCGTCACACACGCAAACGCACACCCCCACTACAGCACCAACAGCCGCATTCACATCGCCGTGAATGGGATCGTCGAGAACTACGTGGCGCTCAGGGAGAAACTGCTGGAACACGGCTCGATCTTCACCTCGGAGACCGACGCCGAGGTGATCGCCCACCTGATCGAAAAGCATTACGAGGGCGACCTGGCGGACGCCGTGCGCAGCGCCTACCGCGAGCTTCGCGGCCACTACGCGTTCGTGGCGATGAGCGCGGACGAGCCGGGCGTGCTCGTCGGCGCCCGCAAGGAGTGCCCGCTCGTCGTCGGACGGGGCGATGGCGAGCAATTCATCGGCTCGGCGGTGCCGGCGTTCCTCAACGCGACCAATCGCGTCCAGTACATGAACGACGACGAGGTCGTCGTGCTGCGCCCGGGCGGCGTCGAGTTCACGACGGTCGAGGGTGAGCCGATCGAGCGTGAGATCAGCGAGGTCGACTGGGACGCGGCCACCGCCGAGAAGGGCGGCTATGAGACCTTCATGCTGAAGGAGATCTACGAACAGGCCGACGCCGTCGCCGACACGATCGGCGAGCGCGCCGCCGACGATCACACGATCGACCTCGGTGATCTCGGCGCGATCGACAACGAGCTTCTGCGCCGCATTCAGCGCATCGTGATCGTCGCCTGTGGCACCTCCTATCACGCCGGGCTCGCCGGCCGGTACGCGATCGAGGAGTGGGCGCGGGTCCCGGTCGAGGTCGAGATCGCCTCCGAGTACCGCTACCGCAGGCCCGTCGTGAGCCCCTCCGACCTCGTGATCGGCGTCTCGCAGTCCGGCGAGACAGCCGACACGCTCGCTGCGATGCGCACCGCCAAGAGTGGCGGTGCGCGCGTCCTCGCGATCTGCAACGTGATGGGGTCGCAGATGACACGTGACGCCGACGGCGTCCTGTACACCCGCGCGGGGATCGAGATCGGGGTGGCCGCGACCAAGACATTCGTCACGCAGGTCGTCGCGTTCCAACTGTTCGCGCTGCGGCTCGCGGAGCTGCGAGGCGTCCTGGCCGGCGACGAGCTGACGGCGCTGATCCGCGAGGTGAAGCAGTTGCCGCATCTGATCTCGGCGACGCTCGACGCCAGCGCGCCGGAGCTCGAGCGGATCGCCGCCGACGTCTGCGATCGCAAGTTCTTCATGTACCTCGGACGCAACGCCTGCCTGCCGATCGCGCTCGAAGGGGCGCTGAAGCTCAAGGAGATCTCGTACGTCGCGACCGACGCCTATGCGGCCGGCGAGATGAAGCATGGCCCGATTGCGCTGCTGGATGAGACCACGCCGGTGGTGGCGGTGGCGACCGACTCCCCCGTGCTCGAGAAGCTGATCTCCAACATCCAGGAGGTTCGCGCCCGCGGCGCGCGCGTGATCGGGATCGCGACCGAGGGCAACCTCGAGATCGGCCAGCACTGCGACGAGGTGGTCCGTGTCCCGAGCACGCATTGGCTGTTGAACCCACTGCTTGCGGTCGTGCCGCTGCAGCTGCTGGCCTACTTCATCGCGACACGTCGCGGTCTCAACGTGGACCAGCCGCGCAACCTCGCCAAGACCGTCACCGTTGAGTGACGCCGGCAGGTCGCTGATGGGCCTGCCAGCCTGGCTGATGCCGTTGCCGGATGCTGCGCAGCAACGTTGCCTCGACGGCTGGGCGATCGAGCAGCACGGGATCCCGGCCGAAACGCTGATGGAGCGCGCCGGTGCCGGCCTCGCGCGCGTGTGCGCCGAGTTGGTGCCCGAGGGCCGCTTCGCGATCGTCTGCGGCAAGGGCAACAACGGCGGGGACGGTCGCGTGGCCGCGCGGATGCTGCAGGAGATGGGGCGCGAGGCGAGCGTGATCGACGTGGGAGGGGACGGGGCTGAGTTCTCTCGGGCTGCCCTTGCTGGGGCAGCCGGGATCGTCGACGCGCTGCTCGGCACCGGCTTCTCAGGCGCGCCGCGCGAGCCGGTCAGCAGTGCGATCGCCGCGATCAACGCCGTGCGCGCCGATGCAGCCGGCGTCACGGTGATCGCCTGCGACGTCCCGAGCGGGGTTGACGGCTCCACCGGCGAGGTCAGCGCCGATGCGGTCAGGGCCGACGCGACGGTGACCTTCCATGCCGCCAAGCCCGGGCTCTGGATCGCGCCCGGCAAGCGTCACGCCGGGCAGGTGCATGTGATCGACATCGGCATCCCTGGCCAGGATCAGCCCGTCGAGCCGATGATCGGCCTGATCGAAGCGGCCGTGCGCGGGCTGATCCCGTGCCGGAACGCCGCCTCCACCAAGTTCAGCGTCGGCAGCGTGCTGGTCGTCGGCGGCTCCCGGGGCCTCACCGGGGCGCCGGTGCTGGCTTCGATGGCGGCAGCGCGCGCGGGCGCCGGCTACGTGACCGTCGCCACGCCCGCCTCGGTGGCGCCGGCGATCGCCGCCAAACTGCTCGAGGTGATGGTCGTCGAACTGCCCGACGATCGCGAGACCGGGCTCAAACGTGGCAGCTCGCGCTTGGCGGTGGAGCGCGCGGGCCGTTCAGACGCGCTGGTGGTGGGCCCCGGGATCGGGCGCATGCCGGCCGCGATGAAGTTCGCACGCGACGTCTCCGCTCACGCCCGGCTTCCGCTCGTACTCGACGCCGACGGCCTGAACGCGCACGCCGAGGAGGGCGGCCTCGAGCAGCTGGCGAAGCGTGAGGCGCCGACGGTGCTGACGCCGCACGCGGGCGAGCTCGGACGCCTACTCGAGCTGCCGAGCGCTGAGATCGACGCGCATCGCCTGGAGCACGTGATGGCCGCTGCCGCTCGTGCACAGGCTGTGGTCGTGCTCAAGGGCGACGACACGCTGGTGGCCGACGCGGACGGACGCGTCGGCGTCAGTCGCGGAGGTGCGCCGGCGCTCGCGACCGCCGGCACCGGGGACGTGCTCGCCGGCGTGACCGGGGCATTTCTGGCGAAGGGCCTTGATCCATTCACGGCTGCATGTGCGGCCGTCTCGACGCACGTGCTCGCGGGGGCGATCGCGGCGCGCGAGGTGGGTTCGGAGGGCGTGATCGCGAGCGACGTGATCGCGGCGTTGCCGGCGGCGCGTGGGACTCGGCCTGCGGCGCATGCGACCCGGTCTGCGGCACTCGCAGAGGAGGCTTGAGATGTCAGTCCGCGCGGTCGCCGAGGTGAACCTGTCGGCGATCGAACGCAACGCGGCGCGGCTGCGCGAGCGGGTAGGAGCGCACACGAAGTTGTGCGCGGTGGTCAAGGCCGACGGTTACGGTCACGGCGCAGGCCCAGCTGCCAAAGCGGCACTCCGTGGAGGTGCATCGTCGCTCGCCGTGGCCACCGCCGACGAGGCGGTGCAGCTCATGCGCGAGCTCGGCCGCCCCTCGCTCGTGCTTGGTGCGCTGAGCGAAGAGGAGTTGCGAATCGCGGTGGTCGAAGCGCGGGCGGAGATCGTCGCCTGGGATCTGGACTTCGTCGAGTTGCTCAAGCGTGAGGCCGAGGTCTCCGGACCGGTCAGCGTGCACGTGAAGCTGGACACCGGTCTGGGACGGCTTGGCACGCGCGACGCCGAGCTGGCGCTGGCCGTGGCAAAGGCGGTTGTGCACTCACCGGGGCTCACGCTCACGGGTGTGATGACGCATTTCGCCACCGCCGACTCCGACCAGGAGTTTGCTGCCGAGCAGCTGGCCGCGTTCGAGCCGTTCGTGGCCGAGGCGCGGGCGCTTGCCACGACCGACATCACGGTCCATGCCGCCAACAGTGCGGGCATCCTGGGGGTGCCCGGGAGCGACTTCGACATGGTGCGCGCCGGGATCGCGCTCTACGGCGGCGACCCGATGAATCACGACCCCGCCGACCACGGGCTCGAGCCGGCGCTCGCGCTGCGCAGCTACGTCGCGACTGTCAAGCCGATTTCAGCGGGGCAGAGCACCGGGTACGGGCGACGCTTCATCGCACAGGAGGACAGCCACATCGCCACGATCCCGATTGGCTACGGCGATGGTGTCGTTCGTGCACTCGCGAACAATGGCGACGTCCTGATTGGCGGCCGCCGTTACCCGCTCCGCGGGATGGTGAGCATGGACAACATCACCGTCGATGTCGGCTCGGAGCCTGGCGTCCGTGTCGGTGACGTCGCCACACTGATCGGCGTCGACGGCGCCGAGCGCCAGACCGCGGAGGACCTCGCGCGCCGGATCGGCACGATCAGCTACGAGGTTCTCTGCTGGATCTCGCGGCGGGTGCCTCGCGTGTACCACCGTGACGGGAGCCCTGAGTGACCGACCGTGACGGGAGCCCTGAGTGACCGACCGCGACGGGAGCGCTGAGTGACCGGCGCCGCGCGTCTGCCGGCGACGCTCGCCGAGCTCGCGCCGCGGCACGGGCACGCGTGGTTGGTCGGCGGGGCCGTACGCGACAGCCTGCTTGGTCGCGAGACGCCCGACCTTGACGTCGCCGTTGACGGTGAAGCCGGCGCATTGGCGCGCGAGCTCGGCCGCGTGGCAGGCGGCCATGCGTTCCAGCTGTCGGACGAGTTCGGCGCCTGGCGCGTTCGCGCACACGAGCAGGACTGGCAGGTCGATCTGACGCCATTGCTGGGGGAGACGTTGGAGCAGGATCTGCGCCGGCGCGATCTCACGATCAACGCGATCGCGCGGGAGTTGGCGCCGGCTGACGGCGAGCTGATCGACCCCTGCGGTGGTGTCGCCGACCTCGAAGCGCGGCGTCTGCGCAGCGTCGGCCCGGATTCGTTCACGGCCGACCCCCTGCGAGTGCTGAGGCTGTCGCGCATGGCCGCCGAGCTCGGCTTCACCGCTGATGACGACACGTTGGCGCTCGCCGCCGACTCGGCGCCCGGACTGGTCGACGTGGCGGCCGAGCGTGTGTTCGCGGAGCTGCGGCTGACACTCACCAGCGATGGTGCCGTCGAGGGCCTTGAGCTGGCTCACAAGATCGGCGCCACGGCGGCGGTGCTTCCGGAACTCGATGCGCTGCGCGGCATCGAGCAGAGTGACTTCCACCACCTCGACGTCTACGACCACACGCTCGCGACGCTGCAGGCGACGATGGACCTCGAGCGTGATCTGGCCGCGACCTTCGGTGAGCTCGGACCCGCACTGGCGGCGGTGCTCGACGAGCCGCTGGCCAACGAACTGACGCGCGGGCAGGCACTGCGCTTCGGCGCGCTACTGCACGACATCGCCAAGCCGGTGACCCGCGCGGTTACCCCCACCGGCCGCGTGACGTTCTTCCAGCACGATGTGCGGGGGGCGGAGCTCGGGGCCGAGATCCTCGGGCGGCTCCGCGCCAGCGAGCGCCTGATCAACTATGTGGCTGGGCTCACGCGCAATCACCTGCGGCTGGGCTTCCTCGTGCACGAGCGGCCGCTGGTCCCGCGCACCGTCTATGGCTACCTTGCGGCGTGCGAACCGGTCGAGGTCGAAGTCACCGTGCTGAGCGTCGCCGACCGCGTGGCGACGCGCGGGCGCAGCTCCGAACGCGCGGTCACGCTGCATCTTGAGCTCGCGCTCGAGATGTTGCGGGACGCACTGGCCTGGCGAGCCGATCGCCCGCGATCTCCGATCGCGGGCGATCGGCTCGCACAGACGCTCGGGATCGTGCCCGGCCCGCAGCTAGGCCGCCTGCTGGCCGAGTTGAACGAGGCGTCCTACGCGGGCGAGATCGAGACCGAAGAGCAGCTGCTCGCGCACGCGCGCGCTTGGCTCGCGCTGGACGTCGCCGCCGCGCCGCACGGCGCCGGACGCGGGCGCTAGGCTCCCCCGAGATGGTCGAGGATTGCATCTTCTGCAAGATCGTCGCGGGGGAGATCCCGGCGCAGATCATCGATCAGGACGAGCAGACGCTGTCGTTCATGGACATCGCGCCCGCGACCCGCGGACATGCGCTGGTGATCCCGAAGCGGCATGCCGCCGACCTCCTGGAGATCGAGCCCGACCAGCTCGCCGCGGTCGCCTCTGCCGCACAGCGCCTGGCGCTCCGCGTCCATGACCGGCTTGGCGCCGACGGCGTCAACCTGATCAACTCCTGCGGCCGTGAGGCGTGGCAGACGGTATTTCATTTCCACATCCACGTGATCCCGCGCTACGCGGGTGACCCGCTGAAGCTCCCCTGGCTTCCGACGCCCGGCGACACGGACGCGATCGCCGCCACCGCCGCCGAATTGCGGTGAACTGGCCTCTGGCCCGGTGAACTTGGCCTCCGGTCCGGTGAACGGGGCCTCTGGCCGAGCGCACGCCGCCCCTGGCCGTCTGTTGAACGACCCTTAAGCCCAGATCAGCGCCTTGATACCGTTTTCTTGTTCTACCCGGGGCCACAGGGCCCTGGTGACCATTGCAAGCAGCACCGAAGGGGATTCATCACATGGCAACGGGAACCGTCAAGTGGTTCAGCGACGACAAGGGTTTTGGCTTCATCACGCCGGATGACGGCGGCCGGGACCTGTTCGTCCACTTCAGCGGCATCAACGGTGACGGTTACAAGTCACTGGCTGAGGGCTCGAAGGTCTCATACGAGGAAGAGGCCGGGCCCAAGGGTCCCAAGGCGGTAGACGTCGTAAAAATTTGACGGCGGAGCTGCGCGAGGCTCCGCCTCGCTGCAACGTTTCGCGCAACTCCCCGGACGCAGTCGTGTTCAATGGTTGTATGAAACGTGCTGTAGCGGCCCTGGCGGCCACGCTCTTGGCTGCCGTGCTCGTGCCGGCTGGCCGCCACTGCGGCCAACATCGAGATCGGCGTGACGGCCAGCCCGATAATCGCTCCAACCTGTCCTGCCGATGCCCAGGGGAACGCGTGCAAGATCGTGCTCACCCAGGTGACCGCGTACGAGACAAAACGCGACGGCGTCGTGAACCCGACCAAGATCCAGGAGGCCGGTGTGATCTCCTCGTTCACCCTCGGTCTGACCGGGACGAGCACGATCACCGCCAAGGACATCTCATATCTCGACAAGACCTACGGCGGCCCGCCGGAGGCGCAGCTGACGATCCTGCATCCGACCGGCACGTCGGCCCGTCCGGCGTACCGCGTTGCCGCCCAGTCGCCGGTCTTCAAGGTCCAGCCAGAGCTCGGTCAGGTCGCGGAGTTCCCCCTGGTCGCGCCTTTGCCGGTGGTGCGCGGGGAGCTGGTCGCACTGACGGTCCCGACGTGGGCGCCGGTGCTCTCGTTCGAGCTGAGCACGAGCAAGTTCTCATACAGCCAGAGCAGAACGTTTTCGCGGACCACCGGTGGAACGTCGAGCTGCAGCACCTCAGCAGGTGCGAACCTCGCCCAGATCACGATCGGGGAGCTCTCGAACTACAGCTGCAACTTCGTCGGTACCCGAGTCGAGTACTCCGCGCTCGAGATCACGACGCCGGCAGGCTTCTCGAGCCAACAGCGCAAGCGCTGGCTGCGCGAGCAGACCAAACTGGCCAGACGCCGTGCTCGGCGTAGCGGCCGCGGGCTCTAAGCGCCGGCGCCGATGACGTCGCCGGCGCCCGCCGCGGGTGCCGGCGTATCGCGCAGGTACCACTCGGCGTCAAGTGCGGCCTGGCAGCCTGTGCCGGCTGCAGTGACCGCCTGCCGGTAGGTGTGGTCGACCAGGTCGCCGGCGGCGAAAACGCCCGCCAGGTTCGTGCGTGTCGAGCGGCCCTGAGTGAGGACGTAGCCGTTGGGATCGAGTTCGACCTGCCCGGAGACCAGATGTGACTGCGGGTCGTGGCCGACGGCGATGAAGGCGCCGGCGATCTCGATCTCATGCGTGGAGTCATCGACCGTGTTGCGCAGGCGCGCGGAAGCGAGCGAGCCGTTCTCACCGGCGATGAACTCGTCGACGGCGTAGGGAGTGAGAAACTCGATGTTGGGGACCGCACGGGCACGCTCGAGCATGATGCTGGAGGCGCGGAACTCGTCGCGGCGGTGGATCACCACCACCTTCGACGCGAACTTGGCCAGGAACATCGCCTCCTCCATCGCCGAGTCGCCGCCACCGACGATCACAGTCGGGACGTCGCGGAAGAAAGCCGCGTCACAGGTTGCGCAGTAGCTGACGCCGCGGCCTGAGAGCAGCTCCTCGCCGGGTACGCCGAGCTTGCGATGCTGGGCGCCCATCGCCAGGATCACGCCGCGCGCGAGATGCATCTGATCGCCGACGAAGACCTTGTGCAATCCGCCGTCGGTCGAGAGCTCGACGGAGGTGACCTCATCGGTCTCCAGGCGCGCACCGAAGCGCTCGGCCTGGTCG
This sequence comes from uncultured Conexibacteraceae bacterium, assembly GCA_963774025.1. Taxonomy (GTDB): domain Bacteria; phylum Actinomycetota; class Thermoleophilia; order Solirubrobacterales; family Solirubrobacteraceae; genus Palsa-465. The sequence goes on along the minus strand of CAVZDL010000018.1, from coordinate 3,452 downwards.
CGCATCCACTGCATCAGTTCAGGGCCCATCACCCCCTGCGGGAAGCCTGGGTAGTTCTCGACATCTGTCGTCTGCTGGAGCAGCCCGCCCCAGGCGAAACCCTCGACGACCAGTGGGTTGAGGTTGGCGCGGGCGGTATAAAGCGCGGCCGTGTAGCCGGCCGGTCCGCTGCCGACGACCACCACATTCTCGTAAGCGTTATCAGTCACTTCACTAAGTATAGGGACGTGTCGCGGATGGGGTTCCGTCAGGTCGCCGGCTGCGTTTGTCCGGTCGCCGCCTCGGCCGTGTCACCATCCTCCCAGCGTCGCACCGTTCGGCGCAACTGGAAGTAGGCGACCGCCCCTGGCAGCGTCGGCAGCCAGAAGGAGAAGGCGCGGTATGCGAGCACTGCCACGACCGCCGCCTGGACGCTCACGCCGAACGCCGTGAAGGCACCGATCAGCCCTCCCTCGACGCCGCCGATGCCTCCCGGTAGCGGCAGTGTGTTCGCGACCCAGCCGACGAAGTAGGCCATCACGATCACGCCCTTGTGCGGCGAGTAGCCGAACGCGTGGAAGCATGCCCATAGCGTTGCGATGTCGAATCCCCACCACGCGACCGCACCGAGCAGACCCGGGTCGCCGCTGCGCACGAGCGCGATCGCGGTACGGATCCCGGTCGCGGTCGCGCTGGGCACGGTCGCGAGCCGCCGCGCGAGGCGGCCGGTGAAGCCGCTGCCGTGCGAGCGCGAGAAGACGAGGCGATCGATGTCTCGCGGCAGCAGCGACATGCAGGCAAACACGAGGATCACCACGGCGCCGAAGATCGCGGGGATGATCGTGATCGCGAACGGTGCATTTCCCGGCCATGCGCCGAGGTAGAGCCCGACGCCGTCGATCACCAGCGCGCCCATGTAGACGGCGTAGAGCAGCGCCATGAAGGCGATCATGCGCGACGCGACAAGCCTCCGCTCCATCCCCGAGCGTCTGAGCGCCCATGCTGTCAGTGCGATGCCGCCGGCGCCGGCCGCTGCGAACAGGCGGGTGGCCGCCAGACCGGCCAGCGTGATCTGATAGCTGGCATTCCAGCCGATCCGGGACGTGCGGTGGATGAAAACCGCGCGGAACAGCGCGACGTACCCACAGAACGAACAGATCTCGAGCACCGCCGCGCCGCCGAGCCACCAACCGTTGCCCTGTTGCAGCCGCTTGAAGCTCGCACCGAGGCCGACCAGCTTCGGCAGCCCGAAGTACAGGAACGCCACGATCCCGATCACGAAGATCACAGAGGCGACCACGCGCCCGCGCGTGACGACTACGCGCGGCATCTGGTCCGGCTGTTGGGCCCGCTGTCCGCCCGCTGCAGTGCCGGTGCCGGCCAGCGGGCCGGCGCCAGGCGAGCCCTGCTCGCTGTTGGGCCGGTCGGTCACAGTGACGTTTCAGTTGTCCTCGGCGGCGGCACGTAGCCGGCGGAGCGCGCTCGTCAGCAGTCCTGCGGCCGGCTTGACGGGGCCGGCGCTGCGATGCACGGCTTCGGTCAGCACGGAGCCCGCGATCAGGTCGACGGCGTAGTGCTCACCGAGGTAGATGAGCGCGAGCCCCAGCGTGCCGGCGTAGATCCAGGCGACCGCGCCCGCGATGGGATCGACCTCCGAGACCAGGCGCGCGGCCATCAGCGAGGTGGCGAAGTGCAGAGAAGGCATGGCAGCGAGCGGATTCCCTCCGAGCGCATCGTAAAGATCATTCCAGCGGTCACCCCAGAAACGCTCGCCGTACTCGAGCATCATGCGCCTGACGGGCAGCGGGGCGGCGGTGGCGTCGTAGCGATGGCCGAACTCGCCGATCTCCACCGCGCGGTCGAGTTCCTCGACGTAACCGTGGGCCGCGGCCCACCAGGGGGGCGCCGTCGGCACTGCCCAGTAGACGATCGCGCCGAGGTCGAAGACGGCGTACATGCGGGCGGCGGCGGCGCCGAGCTCCTTCGGCCGGCGCAGTGCGACGTATGCGACCGCGAGGTGCGGCACCGCGAACCACGCCCAGTGGCACCAGACAAGAACGGTTTCGAAGTGGTTGATCTCACCGTCGCGCGAGAACTTCTGTTGCAGCCGCTGTGTGGGGATCTTTCCGAGGCCGAGCATGCGGTCGAGCGCGATGGGGTACTCGATATGCACGCGCTCGCGTAGGCGCTGGGGGTCGTCGTTGGGCAGCTCGTAAGCGGCGACGTAGGCCCACATCTGCATGCCGCAGACGGCAACGTCGCGCAGCCGGCCCTTTGGCGCGGCCACGCAGAGCGCCGCCGGGGCCACCGCCGCGCTGGCGAGCACCGGCCCCTTGGGCAGGTTTAACCTGCCGCCGGAGCAACGGAGCAGCAGCCCCGGCGGCCACGAGCGCCCACGCCGTACCTCGGATGGCTCTCGACAGTCGCAAGCGCGGGGAGTATAGAAAGAGGTGTTGTGTTGTTGCCGCCTGCGACCAGGTTGCCTCTCGTCTCTATAAGATGCAGGCCGCTGTGAATTTCGTCCGTTCAATCCTCGGCGCGGGGCGACGCGCAGGCGTGAAGTGGCTGGCGCCTCTGGTCGCCGCGGGGGTCTATCTCACGTTCGCGCAGAACGCCTCGGCGGCCTGCTGCACGCTGAAGTCGGGCGGCTCGCCCAACGCGACCAGCATCGCGAGCCTCTACGACATCATTTTGGTGCTCGCGATCATCGTGTTCCTCGCTGTGATGGGCTTCGTGTGCTACTCGGTCTTTGCGTTCCGGGCGCACAAGCACCCCGTGGCCGTTCAGATCCACGGGAACACCCGGCTGGAACTCGGGCTGACGCTGAGCGCCGTGCTGATCCTGGTGGTCCTCGCCACCGTCACCTTCATCAAGCTCCCCGGGATCGTCAACGCCCCGAACTCGGACGCCAGCGCGAACTCGGTGCTGTCCGCGTCGCTGACCGCACCGAGCCCGCCGAACGGGCAGAAGCTGACCATCTGCGTCACCGGGCGGCAGTTCATCTGGCGCTACACGTACGGCACAGATTGCAACAAGAAGGCGTGGGTCGACCACCTTCCATACTCCTACCAGGAGATGGTCGTCCCCGCGGGTGAGACAGTAAATCTGCTGATCCAGTCGAGCGACGTGATCCACTCCTGGTGGGTCCCGGCGCTGGGCGGTAAAGTCGACGCTGTCCCGGGCTTCACGACCTACGCGTGGTTCAAGGCCGAACACGCCAACGAGCTGTACCACGGCCAGTGCGCGCAACTCTGCGGACGCCAGCACGCGTTTATGACGGCGTTCGTCAAGGTTGTGTCGCCGCAGCAGTACAAGGCCTGGATAACCCAGCAGTCCAAGTCCATCAACGAACAGAACGATCAAGTTGCGCAGCTGCGACGCGACCTGGTCAAACAGGGCATCCTGACTCCGAGCGGCAACTTCTAACCGAGTAAGCGATTTCAGGCGACATTCAGGCGACATGAGCACCACAG
>CAVZDL010000017.1:0-78293 GCA_963774025.1 uncultured Conexibacteraceae bacterium | reverse complement strand
TCCGATCGAATAAGAGGTGCTTAGTCACCGGCAGCTCCAGGGTCCGCGCAGGCGCGGTGACGCAGCTGCTTGTGCTCGAGCACGGGTCGTCCGGCCTCGAGGTCCTCCACGATCAGTGCGGCATCGTCGAGGTTGAGGGGGCCGACGTACTCCCCGTTGACCGACGCCATCGGTGCGATGTCGCAGGCGCCGAGGCATTCGAAGCCGCGCACGCCGATGCTGCCGTGCCCTTCCGCCGCCCTGATCATCTCCGCGTAGAACACGTCGGCGCCGAGCAGCGAGCAGGTGATGTTCGTGCAGACGTAGACGTCGTTTGCGGGCTTTGGCTGCAGCGCGAACATGTCGTAGAAGCTCGCGACCGAGGTCAGATAGGCGGGCGTCAACCGCATCACGCACGCGACCTGCGTGATCGCCTCCGGCGAGCACCAGCCGTGGTGCTCCTGGGCGAGGTGCAGCGCCGGAATCGACGCCGACTTGGAGTCGGGGTACTGCGCCATGGCGGCCTCGATCGCGCTGCGGAGTTCCTCGGGAACCGGCGTCAGCGCCGGATCCGGCACGGTCGCCGGCGGCTTTGTGAGGTCGACCGCATCGTCCCAACCGGGGACGCGCGAGCCGTGCTCGTACCGCTTGACCGGCGGACGCCTGTCGAACACGCTCATCGGTCGACGCCTCCGAGGATCGGATCGATCATCGCGAGCGTCGCGATCAGGTCGGCGATGTAGGCGTCCTTGACCATCGGTGCGGTCGCCTGCAGGTTGACGAAACTGGGGTCGCGCATGTGCACACGCGCCGGCTTGGCCGAGCCGTCGGCGCGCACGAAGCAGCCGAGCTCGCCGCGCGGCGACTCGATCGGGTAGTAGGCCTCGCCCTCAGGAACACGGAAGCCCTCGGTGACGAGCTTGAAGTGATGGATCAGCGCCTCCATGCTGGTCGCCAGCTCGTGACGAGGGGGCAGCACGACCTTGCGGTCATCGGCGATGAACGGACCCTCGGGCAGGCCGTTCAGGGCCTGCTGGATGATCTTGGTCGACTCGTACAGCTCGGCGTGGCGCACACGGAAGCGGTCGTAGTTGTCGCCGACCGTGCCGACCGGGATCTTGAAGTCGAAGTGGTCGTAGCTCGAGTACGGCGCCGCCTTGCGCAGGTCCCACGGATTGCCGGCGGCTCTCAGCAGCGGCCCGGTTACGTTCAGCCCCAGCAACGTCTGTTCGTCGAGGATGCAGGTGTCGCGGAGGCGCGAGAGCAGGATCTGGTTCTTCTCGAGCAGGTCCGCGTACTGGTCGGCACGGGTCGGCATCTCGTCGACGAACGCCTGGACCTTCTCGGCGAATCCGAGGGGGATGTCCTCGATCACGCCGCCGACCTGGAAGTAGCGCGTGTGCATCCGCTGTCCCGATGACATCTCGAACAGATCGAGGATCGTCTCGCGCTCGCGGAAGCAGTACCAGAACATCGACATCGCGCCGAGGTCCAGGGCGCTGGTACCGAGCCAGACCAGGTGGGACATGATCCGGTTGAGCTCGAGGTGAAGCACCCGCAGGTACTGGGCGCGTGGCGGCACCTCGAGGCCGAGCAGTGTCTCGACGGCGCCGCAGTAGGCCATCGAGTTGAAGTAGTAGCTGAGGTAATCCATCCGCTCGACGACGGGGATCACCTTCCAGTACTGCTTGGTCTCGGCGGTCTTCTCAATGCCGGTGTGGACGTAGCCGATGATCGGCTTGATGTCGCGGACGACCTCGCCCTCGAGGGTCGCGATCAGACGCAGTACACCGTGGGTCGCCGGGTGGTGGGGGCCGATGTTCAGGGTCAGCAGCTCGTGCGTCTCGCCGACCCCCGCCACCTCGGTGGACATCGTCACCGACTCCTCACGCTTGCGGTAGTCGCTGAGCATGCTCATTGGTCGGCCCCGTAGCCGTCGTTCTCGTTGTAGGTGAACAGCACCGGCTCACCGCCGACCGGGAAGTCGCGGCGCTGAGGGTGGCCTTCGTAGTCCTCGGGCATGTGAATCCGGCGCAGATCGTCGTGGCCGTCGAACTCGACCCCGAACATGTCGTAGAGCTCGCGCTCGGGGAAGCTCGCGCCTGGCCACATTCCGGTCACGCTCGCGATCCTCGGATCGTCGACTGAGACACGCGCCTTCACGGAGATGCGGTCGACCTCTGTCATGTCGAGCAGCTCGTAGATCACGCCAAGGCGCGGCTCGTGCGGGTAGTAGTCGACGCCGTGCAGGCTCGCGAGGAAGCTGTAGCCGCGCGCGCGTAGGCGCTCGAGCACGGCGACGTTGCTCGCCGGGTCTATCTGGATCTCCGCGCGACCGTTTGCGTGGGTCGTGCCGAGCACTGAAGTCGGATCGGCGTCACGCAGCTGCTGCGCGACCGCCTCCAGGCCACCGGCGTCAGGCACCCGTCGCTCCCACAGCGCCATCGACGCTGGGGGCCAGCGGGCCACCAGCGGAGGGAAGAACTTCCTCGGTGCCGACTGCGTCGTAGCGCTCGCGCCAGCCCTCGCGTTCGTTGTACTGGATCTTGTCGCGCAACTTGAGGATGCCGTGAGCCAGCGCCTCCGGGCGCGGCGGGCAGCCCGGCACGTGCACATCGATCGGCAGGAACTTGTCGCTCGGGACCAGCGCGTAGTTGTTGAAGACGCCCATCGACGAGCAGCAGGCGCCCATGCTGATCGCGAACTTGGGCTCGAGCATCTGGTCGTAGATGCGGCGGATCACCGGCGCCATCTTCATCGAAACGCGGCCGGAGAGGATGATCACGTCGGCCTGGCGCGGTGAGGCGCGGAAGGCTTCGAAGCCGAAGCGGGCGATGTCCACGCGCGCAGCGACGATCGACATCATCTCGATCGCGCAGCAGGCCAGGCCGAAGGTCAGCGGGTAGATCGAGTTGCCCTGCGCCCAGGCGACCGCGCGGTCGACCGTCGTGGTCATCACCGCCTGCTCCACGAACTTCTGGATGTCGGCGTCCTCGAGGTCCCCGCGCAGCATGTCGCGCGCCATCAGCTGGCGCGAGCGGAAGTCGGCCGGCTCGCGTTTTACTTCCATTCGAGCGCTCCCCGTCGCCAGACGTAGACGAACGCGATCATCAGCAGGATCACGAAGGTGATCGTCTCGCCCAGCGCGAAACCGCCGAACGACCGCAGCTCGACGGCGATCGGAAAGATGAAGATCACCTCGATGTCGAACAGGATGAAGAGCATCGCGACCAGGTAGAAGCTGATCCCGAAGCGGAACCCGCGCTGGATCTCGGACGGGAGGCCGCACTCATACGGTGTCGAGCGGTTCAGGTTCGGGCGCGTCTTGATGCCCGTGAGCAGGTTCAGGCAGGAGAACAATCCGCCGACGGCGCCACCGAGGATGACGAAGACGATCGCGGGGAGGTAGTCCCGAAGCACAACGTGATTTCTATCACCGAGGCTCCGGGGACGGCCCGGTACGTAAACCCCCGTGGTGATAGTGCTTAATGCCTCAAAGTGGCGCCACTCCGGAGGGGGGTCTATCGTGCGCTCGCCGTGAAGGACATCCACATCGTCGTCGGCTGTCTGGCGCTCGGGTTGAACCTGCTCGCGTTCCTGTTCGGAGCTGTCGCTTGGCTGCGCAAGCGGCCGAGCCCCTGGTTCTGGTGGCTGCTGCGCAGCGGCCAGGCGATGGTCGTGGTCGAAGCGGTCCTGGGCGGCGTCCTGCTGCTGATGGGGCGCAAGGCTTCGGACCTGCACCTCCTCTACGGCGTGCTGCCGCTGGTGGTGGCGCTGATCGCGGAGCAGTTGAAGCTGTCAGCCGCGACGAATGTGCTCGACGCGCGCGAGCTCGAGAACGCCCAGGCGGTCGGACGTCTGCCGATCCTGGAGCAACGGGAGATAGTGGTTTCGATCATGCGGCGCGAGATCGGCGCGATGACGCTCTCGGCGCTGGTCGTGACGGGGCTGCTCATACGCGCCGCGACCGTCATTCACTAGCGTCACGAGGCGAACGAGCTAGTCCCGGCGCCGGTCTCCATGGTTGCCGCCGTAGGGGGACGATCGCGAAGTACAGCTAGAAAGTGCGAGCGTCGCCGTGACCGGCGCCGGGGGATTGCTCGGTGGTCTATTCGCCGCGACCGGGGTGGCACCTTCCCGGGACGGCGTTGCGTATGATCCGGCCCGCATGAGCCGTTCCGTGCGTTATGCCGCAACCATGGTCGCCGCGATCGCGGTCGCGTTCATCATCTCCGCCTGCGGGACCAACAGCATCCAGATTCCGAGGTCCGATCCGACCTACAGCGCGGACCTCGCGGCAGCTCACCTTTTCAACCAGCGTTGCGGCGGTTGCCACACGCTCTCCTACGCGGGCACGCATGGCTCCGGCCAGAACCCGCGCACGTACCTGGCGATCAGCGGCCCGAACTTTAACGAGCGCTGCGAGCGCACGGGGGGCGCACTCCGCGTGCTCTACGCGATCGAGAACGGCGGTTTCTCCGGCGCCTACATGCCGGCGAACGTCGTCGTCGGCAAGCAAGCGCGCGAGGTTGCCAACTTCGTGGCGCGGTTCGGAGGACGGCAGGCGGCGCCCCAGCCCGGCATAACGTCGTGCATCAAGAAGCCGCTCACGCTGCTTCCGCTGACGGGCGCGATTCCCGGGCTAAGCGGTTCCTCCGGTAGCTAGCCCTCCGCCTACAAGCGGAATGGGCGATTGACTAGTGTGCGAGAGAACGCATGCTCGACATCAGGCTGATCAGAAGCGAACCGGACGCCGTCCGCACGGCGCTCGCGCGGCGAGGCGACGTCAGTGACGACGCGATCGACCGTGTGCTCGAGCTCGACGAGCGCTGGCGCGGGCTGACGGCCGAGCTCGAGGGACTGCGCGCCGAGCAGAACCGCCTCAGCAAGGGCCGGCGTGGCGCGCCGTCGCCCGATGAGCGCGAGCAGATGGCGGCACTGGCGGCCCGTGGGCGCGAGCTGACCGACCTGGAGACGTCGATTCGTGGCGACCTCGACCAGCTGCTGCTGGGTCTGCCGAACATCCCGGCACAGGACGCGCCGCCCGCCGACACGGTCCTGCGCGAGGTCGGCGTCGCCGGGCGTGAGGGGCTTGACCACCTCGCACTGGCGGGGTCGATGATCGACATGGAGCATGGCGCGGCGCTGTCCGGCTCGCGCTTCGCAATTCTGCGCGGCGACCTCGTGCTGGTCGAATTGGCACTCGTGCGCTACGCGATGGACAAGCTCGTCGGGCAGGGCTTCGAGCCGGTGATCCCGCCCGTGCTCGTGCGCGAGCGCGCGCTGATCGGCACCGGCTATCTGCCCGACACCGAGCAGCAGATCTACCACCTGCCCGAGGACGACCTCTACTTGGTCGGCACCTCCGAGGTCGCCTTGGCGTCGCTTCACCGCGATGAGATCCTCGACGCTGACAGGCTGCCGCTGCGCTACGCCGGCTTCTCCCCCTGCTTCCGCCGCGAAGCGGGCGCGGCCGGCAAGGACACCCGCGGGATCTTCCGGGTGCACCAGTTCGACAAGGTCGAGATGTTCTCGTTCGTGCAGCCCGAGGATTCGGCGCAGGAGCACGAGCGCATGCTCGCGATCGAGGAGTCGATTCTGACCGAGCTCGAGATCCCCTACCGCGTAGTGGCGATCGCGGTCGACGACCTCGGTGCCTCAGCCGCCAAGAAGTACGACTGCGAGGCCTGGCTTCCGGGCCAGGGCCAGTACCGAGAGCTGACCTCCTGCTCGAACACGACCGACTTCCAGGCGCGACGGCTCGACATCCGCTACCGCGCCGCCGATGGCAGGCCCGCGACCCTGCACACGCTGAACGGCACGGCGACGGCCGTCGGCCGCACCTTGATCGCGCTGCTCGAGAACGGCCAGCAGGATGACGGCACGGTCGTCCTGCCTCCGGTGCTGGTCAGCGCCGGGGCGCCGGCGACGCTGAGCGCGACGTAGCGGCCCGCCGGCCCGCCGGCCAGCGGGCCGGGCGGGCGGCCTGATTTCACCCGGCACCCGGGCGGGCGGGCCGAGGCACCTCCCTCAGGCGAGCGCGCCCTCCACGTCCTCGTCAGCCAGCCGCAGGCCCAGGCCCTCGGGTGCGTGCAGCGCCAGCATCTCGGACTCGACGTCCGGCACCCGGTGCGGGTCGCGGAGGGAGACGACGATCATCGTCAGGAAGGCAGCGGGGACAGAGCCGATCGCCGGCTGTTGCAGCAACGCCAGCGCGCCGTTGGTCGGCTCGCCCAGAGCCAGGCCGACGAAGATCGCCGATGTCGCGATCAGCACCCCGACGCACATGCCCGCGGCGGCGCCGCGCGCCGTCAGCCGCGTCCACCAGATGCCGAGCAGGAACATCGGACAGAACGAGCTCGCCGCCAGTGCGAATGCCCAGCCGACCAGGATCGAGATGTCGACGCCGCGCGCGACCAGCGCGAGCAGAGACGGGATCACCATCCCGCCGAGCGCAGCCACGCGGAAATGCAGCCGGCGCAGCGCCACCCGGGAAGGCACCGTATGCCGTAGGCGTGGCCAGACGTCGTGGCTGAACGTGCCGGCGAGCGAGACCAGCAGCCCGCTCGAGGTCGAAAGGAACGCGGCGAAGGCGCCCGCGCAGGTGATCGCGGTGAGGACCGTCCCGGCGGTGCCGGGCCAGGCGATGCGCGGCAAGCTCAGCACGACGTCGTCGGTCTGGCCCGTCGTGTACAGCTGTGGCGTCAGCACTCGCCCGAGCGCCCCGTAGACGGCCGGGAACAGGTAGAAGAGCGACAGCAGCCCGAGTACGCGCACCGTCGTGCGCCGCGCCGCGTGTCCATCCGGGTTCGTGTAGAAGCGAACAAGCACGTGCGGCAGGCCCATCGTGCCGAGGAACGTCGCGATCAGCAGCGAGTACACCAGTACGGGGCCGCCACGGCCGGTGCCGCCGACGGGTCGCGCCCACGTATTGCCACGCAGGGGCGCTGTGCCGGACGCGACGGGAACCACGCCGTATGGCGGGATTCGCACTGCCGTGTTGGCTGGAAGCGTCACCCATCCGCCCGCCGTTACGTGGACGCGCCTGCCGTGGACGGTGAAGCTGCCGGCCTCGGGGAACTGCACGCGTTGGCGTGAGGGCAGGTCCACCATGAACCCCCTGCTTCCCGCGTGCGGCAGCGAGCGCCCGAACAGCGCGGCGCGCTCCGGCAACCCGCCGAAGTGGATCAGCAACACGATCGCCGGCACGGCGATCGCAAAGACCTTCACCCAGAACTGGAACGCTTGCACGTAGGTGATGCCGCGCATGCCGCCGACCGCGACGTTGACCGCGACGATCACCCCGACCACCACGACCCCCACCCAGTACGGCGAGCCGACCACGACGTTCAGGGCCAGCCCGGCCCCCTTCAGCTGCGGCACCAGGTAGAAGCCGCCGATCACGAGCACGATCGCCGCCGCGAGCAGCCGCAGGCCCGGGCTGTGCAGGCGCGCCTCGGCGAAGTCGGGGATCGTGTAGGAGCCGTAGCGGCGCAGCGGCGCCGCTACGAACAGCAGCAGCGCCAGATACCCGGCGGTGAAGCCGAGCGACTGCCACAGCGCACTCGCGCCGATCTGCATCTCGAGCCCTGCGATCCCGAGGAAGCTCGCCGCGGACAGGTACTCGCCGGAGATCGCCGCCGCGTTCCACCATGGGGTCACCGCGCGGCTGGCGACGAGCAGGTCCGAGGTGGTGCGCGCGAACCGCATCCCCCAGGTGCCGAGGCCGAGCGTGCCGAGCGTGACGGCGCCGACCGCGACCAGCGCGACGATCAACGCTCGACCAGTTCGCGGAAAGCGTCGTCGAGCGCATCCGCGCGACGCGCGTACAGCCAACCGATCGCGACGAACGCGGGAAACATCGGCACTACCACGATCCACAGCCCGAGCGGCACCCCGAGCACATACAGGCGGTCGACGCGCGGCAGCAGGTACAACGCCATCGGCAGCACGCCGAAGATCGCGCCGAACGCGACCAGCGCCAGCAGCGACAGCGACAGCTGCGCGTGCTGTAGGCCGCGAAGGTACACATGCCCGTGGGCGGTCGCCTCGGCCAGCTCCTCACGCGGGGAGCGCAGCCCGCGGCGCGGCAGCAGCCGGCGGGGTGACGATGGGCGTGGCGCGGACGGACTCACATCCGCAACCTCCGGCGCAGGTCGGCGACCTGGCGCCGGGCAACCGGCACCTGGCTGCCGTCGACCATCACGATCATGACCGCGCCACCGAGCTGCGGCCGGATCTCGGCGGCGCGCTTGAGGTTCGCGACGTAGCTGCGGTGGACCCGCACGAACCCGTGCTGGCCCCAGCGCTCCTCGATGTCTGACAGCGCCGCACGGACAAGGAAGCGGCCGCTGTCGGTGTGCAGGCGGACGTAGTCGCCCTCGGCCTGCACGTACAGCACGCTCGAGCGATCGATCAGGCGCGTCGAGCCGCCGCGCTGATGCTCGACGGGGATGATCTCGTCGTCGGTTTGTTCCGGGTGAACGGGAGGGCGGCTGGGCGGGCGGGAGCCAGTTCCACTCACCCGGTCCTCAGCACTCACCCGCCCGAGGGCTTCCTCGACCCGGCCCCGCGAGACCGGCTTCATCAGGTAGTCGAGCGGGTGCAGTTGATGCTCGAAGGCCGACACGGCGCCATCCTCGAAGGCGGACACGAACACGAGCGCCGGCGGGTCGGCGAAGCGCATCAGCGCCTTGCCGAGCTCGAGCCCGTCGAGGTCCGGCATGCGCACGTCCATGAAGACGACGTCAAACTGCCGCTCGGCGAGCAGCCGCAGCGCCTCGGCGCCGCCGGCCGCTAGCACGACGTCATCGACCGACGGCGAGGTCTCCAACAGGCGGCCGAGGTCCTCGAGGGCCGGGCGCTCGTCGTCGACGACCAGCACGCTGGTCACGCCGCCCGCACCCCCGCGCGGAACTTGGGAAGCGTCATCGTCACGGTCGTGCCGTGATCGGGCCGGCTCTCGATCTCGAGGCCATAGCCGGGACCGAAGATCGACTGCAGGCGCGCCTGGACATTTGCGATGCCGACGCCATCGCCCTGCCCGGCGAGCACTGTCCGCGCGCGCTCCGGTTCCATGCCGACACCATCGTCGGTGACGCGCAGCTCGACGTCGGCGTCGATGTGCCGCCCGACGATCTCGATCCGGCCGAAGCCGCGCTTCTCGACACCGTGGCGGACCGCGTTCTCGACCAGCGGCTGCAGCGATAGCACCGGCACAACGGCGGGCAAAACCTCGGGTGCGACCTGCAGGCGCACCTGCAGGCGCTCGCCGAAGCGGGCGCGCTCCAGCCGTAGATACTTCTCGACGTAGTTGAGCTCGTCGGCCAGCGTCACGTACGGGCGCTGGCCGCGGAAGGCGTAGCGCGTGAACTCCGCGAACTCCGTCAGCAGCTCGCGCGCCTCCTCGGGGTTGGAGTGGATGTAGCCGGCAATCGCGGCGAGCGCGTTGTAGATGAAGTGCGGAGAGATCTGGGCCCTGAGCGCGCGCAACTCGGCGCGCGCGAGCCGATCGGCCTGCTCGTCCATCGCCTTCAGCTCGAGCTGCGCACTGACCAGGCTGGCGGCCTCTGCGACCGTGCGGGTGTCGTTCGGCGTCACGCGGTGGCCGCGCGTGTAGAGCGCCACGAACGAGCCGACGAGCTCTCCGGCGACCATCAGCGGCGCCGCCACCGCGGCGCCGAGCGGGCAGTCGGTCTGCTCGCACTCGATCTGGGACTCGACGTGCAGGCGGTCCTCGCGCGCCGGCGCCGTGACCCGCAGCAGCGCGTCGCCGGCGTGATGGTGGTCTTGCCCGAGACCCTCGAACGCGAGCACGCTCGCGCGGTCGCCGAGCGCCACCGCCGATGCCTGGGTGAGCGTGCGCAGATGCGGCAGCACGCGCCTGGCCGACTCGTCCGAGAGCCCGCGGCGCAGGTCCGGCAGCATCCCGTTGGCGGCGTGCAACGCGGTCTGCATCGCGCGGACTTCGCTGGAGATCACGCGCGGGGGCCGAAGTAGGCGAATCGCAGCGACCACTGAGGCCGCTATCGCCCAACCGACGACAACACCGATGAAGACCTCCACGCTCGATTGCGAAGGATATCGGCGGGTGGAACCGCATGTGCGCTCTGCCACGAGCGTATGCCGCTCGGCGTGCTCAATCAGCCGTTCGGCGCACCCCGCCAACCGTCCGGAGATTCGAGCAGGACCACACCACTCCGAGGACTAATGTGACAACTGTCACATACTTTTTCTCTTACGAGAGGAGCGAAGTTGGCCACAATCAGTGATCAGGAGGGCCTCGCCTCCGGTAGGCAGGAAGGCGTATCGACCATGACCGGCTGGATTCCGGCGAATCCGGCACCGCTCGGGCTGATGGGCTTCGGTATCACCACCCTGGTGTTGAGCTTTGTCAACGCCAACCTCATCGGCGGAGGCCCGGCTACATTCCCGATCGTTCTAGGTCTGGCGATCGCGTTCGGCGGTACGGCACAGCTGCTCGCCGGTATGTGGGAGTTCAGGACCGGTAACACGTTCGGCGCGGTTGCGTTCACGTCGTACGGCGCGTTCTGGATCTCCTTCTTCTTCCTGGTGAGCTTCAACGTCGCTCAGCTGCCGAAGACGGAGGTTCTTTCAGCCCTTGGCCTCTACCTCTGGATGTGGGGGATCTTCACCGGGCTGCTGTTCCTCTGCACGTTCGCATCTCCGAAAGCGCTGTCGTTGCTGTTCCTGCTGCTGACGATCACGTTCATCCTGCTCGGCATCGGTAACTCCGGTGACTCGTCGAACATGATCCACGCCGGCGGCTTCTTCGGTATTGCGACCGGCGCCGTCGCGCTCTACATCGCGACCGCGGACATCATGCAGGCTGTTTACAAGCGCTCCGTCTTGCCTGTTGGCTGAGCGCAGTACGAACAACTCCAAGCCATCGATTCGCGCCCGGCCAGCTGGCCGGGCGCGACGGCTTCGGTAGGGAAGTGATTTCGTATACGCACACAGATTTTCGGTCAGCACGGGCACGCCGCCCCCGAGCGACCACTCATGCCTAGGAGGGAGAACAGTCGATGGCTGACGCATCAGAAGCTGGGACCACGCGTGACGGCACCGAGGATTACTCCGAGGCCACCGAGGCGCAGATCGCGGTCCACTGGCGCGAAGAGGAGTACTACGAACCGCCGGCAAAGATCAGAGCCGTAGCCAACGCCTCCAGCCCCGAGATCAGGGAGCGCTTCGCTCCCGAGAACTTCCCGGACTGCTTCGAGGAGTACGCGAACCTGCTGACCTGGGATCGCAAGTGGGACACGGTGCTCGACACAAGCGGCGCCCCGCATTGGAAGTGGTGGGCCGGCGGGCGCCTGAACGCCTCCGCCAACTGCGTCGACCGACACCTGGAGACGCGCGGTGACAAGAACGCGCTGATCTGGGTACCGGAGCTGGAGGAGGACGCGATCGAGGAGATCACCTACCGCGAGCTGCACCGGCGGGTGAACGAGTTCGCGTCGCTGCTACAGAGCCTGGGGCTGAAGGCCGGCGACCGCGTCACGCTGCACCTGCCGATGGTCCCGGACCTGCCGGTCACGATGCTCGCGTGTGCCCGGCTGGGTGTGATCCACTCGCAGGTGTTCGGCGGCTTCAGCGGAGCCGCGTGCGGCCACCGGATCGCCGATTCCGGCAGCAAGATCCTTATCACGATCGATGCCTACTACCGCAGCGGCACGCTGATCGACCACCGGGTCAAGGCCGACGAGGCCGTGGCGGCCGCCCGCGAGGAGGGCGCCGAGGTGGAGAAGGTGCTGATCTGGCGACGGATCCCCGGGGAGTACCACTCCGAGAAGCCGATGGTGGAGGGTCGGGATCACTTCGTCGACGAACTGCTCGTCGAGCACGCGGGCAAGACCGTCGAGCCGGAGTCGATGCCGGCCGAGGCCCCCCTGTTTCTGATGTACACGAGCGGCACGACCGGCCGGCCCAAGGGCGCACAGCACTCGACCGGCGGGTACATGTCCTACGTCGCGGGCACCTCGAAGTACTACCAGGACATCCATCCGGACGACATCTACTGGTGCTTCGCAGACATCGGCTGGATCACGGGTCACTCCTACATCGTGTACGGCCCGTTGGCGCTGGGCACGACCAGCGTGATGTACGAGGGTGTGCCGACCTACCCGGACGCGGGACGGCCGTGGCGGATCGCGGAGAAGCTGGGCGTGAATATCTTCCACACCTCACCGACGACGATCCGCATGCTGCGCCGGGTCGCGCCCGATGAGCCGCTCAAGCACGACCTGCACTTCAAGACGATGACCACGGTCGGCGAGCCGATCGAGCCCGACGTCTGGCGCTGGTTCTACGAGGTCATCGGCAAGGGTGAAGCGGCGATCACCGACACCTGGTGGCAGACCGAGACCGGCGGCTTCCTCGCAAGCACCCTGCCCGGGCTCGACAAAATGAAGCCCGGGAGCGCCGGTCCCGGCGCGCTCGGCATCCAGCCGGTGATCTACGACGAGAACGGCGAGGAGGTGCCAAGGGGTTCGGGCCGAGCCGGCAACCTGTGTATCCGCAACCCGTGGCCGGGCGTCTTCTCGACCATCTGGGGCCAGGACCAGCGCTATGTCGACACGTATTACGCCAAGTACTGCAAGAACCCCGAGAGCAAGGACTGGCGCGACTGGCCGTACTTCGCGGGCGACGGGGCGACGGAGAGCGAGGACGGCTACTTCCGGATCCTTGGCCGGATCGACGACGTGATCAACGTCGCCGGACACCGGCTGGGGACCAAGGAGCTCGAGAACGCGAGCCTCAAGGTCGACGAGATTGCCGAAGCGGCTGCGGTGCCGGTGATCGACGATGTGCGCGGCAAGATCGTCGAGATGTACGTGTCGCTGAAGCCGGGCATCACCCCCAGCCCGGAGATCGAGCAGAAGGTGTCGGACTCGATCGACAGGGAGATCGGCAAGATCGCGCGCCCGAAGAATGTCTGGATCGTCGACGACATGCCCAAGACCCGCTCGGGCAAGATCATGCGCCGGGTGGTCGCGGGGATCTCGAACTTCGCCGAGACCGGTGACATCACGACGCTCGCCAACCCCGAGGTGGTCGAGAAGATCCGCCACGAGGTACAGGGCGCGAAGCTCGCCCACGGAGAGGTGCCGCGTGAGCTCTCAGATCAGGAGCGTAAGGAGATAGAGGCCTTCGGGCACGTTGACTGAGTGGCAGGCCGCAGCGGTTCGCTGCGGTCAGGTAGCTACCGGGCCGTCGCCGTCGTTGAGATGGCGGCGGCCCGTGTCGTGCCTGTGAGCCTCACGCCCACGCGCCCTGGACGCCGGCGTCCAGATCGGCCTCACTCCGGGTCCAGCGCGTGTGGGCTGATCTGACTGACTACCGGCGACGTTTGCGCTTGGCGCGCCCGGCCTTCGGATCGACCTTCGGCTGATCCTTCTCGACCGCGGCGAGCACGTCGGTATCCGACACGCGCGCGCGGCGTTGCGCGCGCGTTCCGCGAGCGTCCTGCCTGGCCCGCTGGGTCTGTGTCGGCTCCCAGGGGACGGCTATGCCGGCCGCCCATGCGGGCGGGTCGCCGCTTGGCCAGCGGCGGGCCAGCGTGACCGCGATGGCGGCGAGCCAGTAGCCCTGGACGATCGGGACCAGGCCGCCGATCGGGAACAGAAACAGCGCGCCTGAGAGGACGCCGACATAGCCGACCATGCGCGTCACGAGGCCGACCCGCATCGCGCTCAGCGACGTCCAGATGCAACCGATCGCGAGCATCAGGGTGCCGAGCTCGAGCAGCAGCGGCAGCAAGACGACGATGCCGCCGCTGGTCAGGTGGTTGGCCTCCGGGTAGCCCTGGTTGCCGGTCGTCACGAACTGATGCGCCTTCTGGGCGACGATGATCGTGTAAGCGATCGCCATCACGGCGCTGAGCCCTGCGCCGATGCTCGCGACCCAGCGAACAAGCGCCTTGAGCTCGGGGCGCCGCGCGGAGGAGATCCGGTGCAGCCAGTAGAGCAGCACACCGACTGCACCCAGGCCCAGCATGTCGAGTGTGGCGCCGATCACGTCGAGGGTCGCGCGCTGGTTGGCGGCGACCAGGTCGAGCGTGAGCTCATTGACCGACGCGTGCACCCCGGACAGCTGGATCAGCTGCGAGCCGACGATCAACAGCGCGGCGCAGAAGGCGATCACTCCATACCTGAAGCGAACGCTGGACTCGTAGTTGACCTGCTCGGCGACGGTCATCGAGGCGCGATCTTAGAGGTCTTTTGGCGCGGAGTACGATTGGGCAATGGAAGGAAGCGGCTTCGGCGGTCTCTTCGGCGACCCTGACGAGATTCAGAAACGACTTGGCGAGTTCGCCGAGCAGATGCAGGGAGCCCAGCGCCTCGCATGGGCGGACAACGCGATCAAGCTCGCCGTCGACCTGACGGTCGCGGCGATGAACCGCGTCAACATCCAGGGCACGACCGAACAGCAGGCCGAGCAACTGCGCTCGGTGATGGCGGTCGTGTTCCCTGAAGCGGTCACCCTCGTGCGCGAGGCGCGCGAGGGTCTCTCCTAGTCCGCCCCCGACGCGACGCACACCCTGGCAGGACCGGGCGCCCTGGCGGGCGGCCGTCACTGCGCCGCCCGCATGCGCGCCCGGTGTTACCGGAGTGAGACGGTGCCACTTGTGGTGATCAGGCTCTGAACGGCCGCGGCCGCTTTTGAGCAATGACCCTTGACGGCGTCTTCCACGAACGTGTTGTGAAGTGTCGCCAGGCCCGATCCGCTGATGCCCTGGTAAGCGCCGGTGCCACCGGCGATCTTGTAGGTGCCGGACCCGGTTTGTGTCTGGATGCAAGCGGTGGCTGTCTGGTCCTTGCTGGTCTTCTTGCCGGGTCCACCGATGTCGAGTGTGATCGTGCCCGCCGTGAAGCGAAGAGCCAACACGCCCTTCCTCTTCTGCGTGGCCGTGCCACCCGCGGTGAAGTCACCGGTTGCGATCACGCTCCAGGTGGGCAGTCCCATGCTCGCCTTCGCGTCGGCGAACGAGAAGTGCTCGGTCGTGTTTGCTGCTGTCGCACCGGCAGCGATCACGAGCGCCGGCACGAGGAATGCCGCGGCGCTTGCCGCGACCGAGAGAATTAGTTTGCGCACTTGCGTTTCCCCCTTCGTTGCCGGCATGTGCCGGCGGTTGATTGGCTCCGGCAAGCCTCGCTGGGATCGGGCGTCGTGTCGTCGGCTGGGCGGGCGATTCGCCGTCGCCTGCGGTGATGATCTGTCGGGTGGGTGGCGTCGCCCTCGGGGATGACGGCGGATCATCCTCGGTGAGGACGCCGTGGCGCCGGCGCGGCGGTAGCTTTGCTCCATGAAGCGCAGCCATAGATTGGTCGCTCAGATTCGCGGGGTCGATCCGGTTCGCCTCGACGAGCTGATCGCCCTGCTGCTCTTGGTTCAGGTGCAGGTCAAGGTGTGGCTGGGTTCGTCGGTCCACGATCCCTTATGGCTTGCGCTCGTGGGTGTCGTGCTGGCGCCGGCCGTTGCCATCCGTCGCATCCGGCCCGAGGCCTCGGTCCTTATCGTCGTGGCAGCGATTGCTGTTACAAGTGCGCTCGGCCACGCCGGGCTGGGCCAGGAGGACAAGCTCGCGGTCATTCCCGCGACCTTGCTGATCTTCTACGGCCTCGGTGCGTTCGCCTCGAGTCCGCGGTCTCAATGGGTGCTTGCGCTTGGAGTCCTCGTCGAAGCGATCAACAACGTGACCAAGACTGGCGGGGGGATCCCGAGTGCGGTCACGACCGCCGTATTCGGGATCCTGCTGCCATGGGCGCTCGGCCGCATGGTCAGCGAGCGCGCTGCACGCGAGCGGGCCTACCGAGAGACAGCGGAACGTCTCGACGCCGGCCGAGATCTGCACGCGCGGGAGGCGGCGAACAGCGAGCGGACGCGGATCGCCCGTGAGCTCCACGACGTGATCGCGCACAGCGTGTCGGTGATGGTGATCCAGGCCGGCGGCGCACGGACCGTGATGGACGGGGAACCCGAGCGCGCCGAGGCGTCGCTGCGGTCGGTGGAGCGCGCCGGGCGGGAAGCGCTGGCCGAGATGCGCCGGCTGCTCGGTGTCCTCGACGGCCACCGGGACCCGCGGGCGCTGGCGCCGCAGCCGGGGCTCGCGGACATCGGAGATCTGTTGTCGCGTACGCGGGCGTCAGGCCTCAACGCCGATCTGCGTCGTCGACGGTGAGCCGACGGTGCTGCCGCCCGCGCTCGACCTGTGCGCGTACCGGATCGTCCAGGAAGCGCTTACGAACGCGATCAAGCACGCCGCGCCGGCGAGCGCCGAGGTCCGTGTCCGGTGGAGCGAAGCATGCACTCGAGCTCGAGATCTCTGACGACGGCCGGGGCCCAGGAGCGGTCAACGGCACGTCGGGAGGCCACGGGATCGCGGGGATGCGGGAGCGCGCCGTTCTGCACGGCGGCAGCATCGAGACGGGGGCCGGCCCGTCGGGCGGGTTCACCGTCCATGCACGCCTCCCGCTGGTCACGGAGGCGGTCGCATGAGAACGCTTCGTCGATCGTTGCGCGGCCCTCGACCAACGGCGTATCGATGCGATCGTCGCCGTCGCGGTGGTCATCGAGCTTCGAGCTCGAGGCTGGCTCAGCGCCGGGCCTGTCGATCTCGCAGCGAGTCGTCACCGCGGTGGCATCGGTGTTCTTCGCGGCGCCGATTGCCGTTCGCCGTCGCTCACCGAGCGGCGCGCTGCTGGTCTGCGCATCCGTCGCCGCGATCCAGACGCTGTTCGGCGGGCAGCTTCTTCATAACGACTACGGCGACACCGTCCCGGTGGTCGTGCTCAGCTACTCGGTCGGCGCGTGGCTCGAGCTCCGCGCGCAGCGTCCGTACGCTGCTGCTCGCCTTCGTCGCTGTTGATGCTGACCGGGTTCCTGCCGGGTGACGGCGGCTCGCCTACGGACTTTGCCAACGCGGCCCCCTTCCTTGCCTTCGTCAGCCTGCTGATCTTCCCCGCCTGGTTCGTCGGGCGCCTTGTTCGGGAGCGCGGCCAGCGGGCGGACGCCTTCGCGGAGCTCGCCGAGCAGGCCGCGATCGAGCAGCGCGATCGCGACGCCGCCGCGATCGCGCAGGAGCGCGTCCGGATCGGCACCGAGCTTCAGGACATCATCGCCCACAGCGTCAGCGCGATGGTGATCCAGGCCGGCGGCGCGCGGTCCGCTGCTGCGAAGCGATCCCGACCGGGCCCGCGAGTCGATCCTCAACGTCGAGCAGACCGGCCGCGAGGCGCTCGCCGATCTGCGTCGCCTGCTCGGGATGCTGCGCAAGGACGACGACCCGCGAGCGCTCGCCCCGCAGCCGGGCTTGGACCAGCTCTCGCGCGCTGCTCGAATCGATCCGCGCGACCGGCTTCGATCTGTGAGCTGCGCACGGAGGGCGACGCGCGTCGACCTGACACCCGGCGTCGACCTGGTCGGCC
This sequence comes from uncultured Conexibacteraceae bacterium, assembly GCA_963774025.1. Classification (GTDB taxonomy): domain Bacteria; phylum Actinomycetota; class Thermoleophilia; order Solirubrobacterales; family Solirubrobacteraceae; genus Palsa-465. Next base: position 60,864 of record CAVZDL010000017.1, on the reverse strand, counting down.
TACCGGGTCGATCGAGGCGGCGCTGCAGTTGCCTGACCCGTCACCGCGGCCGGCCGCAGTGCTGTGTCACGTCGATTATCGGACACACGAGCTCGAGCTTGAGATCCGCGGCGACGGCTCGATCCCGGACGTCGACGAGGAGCTCAGGCAGATCGCCCAGCGGGTCGCGCTGTACGACGGCAGCCTGCGGTCGCTGCCGGTCGGCCGTCGGCGAGTTCGCGGTGCGCGCCACGCTGCCCGCTGCGGCGTGGTCGCCGCCGCATGAGCATCGGCGTCCTGATCGCCGACGACCAGGCGCTCGTCCGCGCCGGCTTCCGGATGATCCTCGACACCGACCCCGATCTGCGCGTCGTCGCCGAAGCCAATGACGGCGCCCAGGCCGTCGACGCGGCGCGCCGGACGCAGCCCGGACATCGTGCTGATGGACATCCGGATGCCCGTGATGGACGGCCTCGAGGCGACCCGTCGGATCATCGCCGGCAACGACGACAACCCGCCGCGGGTGCTGATGCTCACCACCTTCGACCTCGACGAGTACGTGTTCGACGCGCTCGTCGCCGGCGCGAGCGGCTTCCTGCTCAAGGACGTCGCGCCCGAGCAGCTCCTCGCCGGAATCCACATCGTCGCCCAGGGCGACTCGCTGCTCTCGCCATCGGTCACCCGTCGGCTGATCGAGTCCTTCGTCCGCGATCACCCGCGCACGCCGCGAGCCACCCCGGGCTTCGACGAGCTGACCGCGCGCGAGCTCGAGATCCTCCGCCTGATCGCCCGCGGCCTCTCCAACGCCGAGATCGCCGAGCAGCTCGTCGTCTCGAGCGCGACGATCAAGACCCACGTCGGCGCGAGTGCTCGACAAGCTCGGGCTCCGCGACCGCGTCCAGGCCGTCGTGCTCGCCTACGAAACCGGCATCATCCGCCCAGGCAACGAGCCAGAGCCGCGGCTCTCCGACATCGCTCCTCAGGGACGCACTCGAGACCAGGCCAGACCACCGACCCGTCGAACCTAGCTCACCCCGCCAGCGCGGCAAGCACCTTCTCGTCGTGCTCGGCCGGCTTGACCTTCCGGAAGATGTGGCTGATCTTGCCGTCGGCGTCGATCACGAAGGTCGTGCGCTCGTTGCCCATGTAGGTGCGGCCGTACATCGACTTCTCGGCCCAGACACCGTAGGCCTCAGCGACGGCGTGACCCTCGTCCGACAGCAGCGTGAAGCCCAGGTCGAACTTGTCCGCGAACTTCGCAATCGGCTTCACCGCGTCGGGCGAGACTCCCAGCACCGTCGCGTCCAGCTTCGCGTAGTCGGCGCGGTGATCGCGCACACCGCAGGCTTGCGTCGTGCACCCGGGCGTGTCCGCCTTGGGGTAGAAGTAGAGGACGACCGGCTTGCCGCGCAGCTCGGAGAGCGTTACGGGCGTGCCGTCCTGGTCCGGGATCGTGAAGTCGGGGGCGGTGTCGCCAACGTTGAGTGTCATGGGCGGATCGTAGCCATCCTTTCTACTTCAGCAGTCGGCTCAGGCGCCTGTCCTTGAGCACCTTGCCGTCGGTCTGACAGAACGGGCAGTAACACATCACATAGTCCTCGTAGAAGACGGCCTCGAGCGTGGTGCCGCAGCGCGGGCAGGGCTCACCGTTGTGGCGGTGCACCGTCAGCGGCAATGGCAGCTTGTCGGGGATCGGAAGCGCGAGTGTTTGCGCGTAATACTCAACAGCTCCACCGAGCCGAGTGTGTATCGCGTCCCGTAGCGCGACGGCCTCATCGGCGCTCAGGTCGGCCCCACGCTTGAACGGCGAGAGCTTTGCGCAGTGGAGGATCTCATCGACCCACGAGCGCCCGATCCCGGCGATCACGTGCTGGTCGCGCAGCAGCGTGTACAGCGGACGCGGCTGGTCGAGCAGCATGCGCAGGCGCTCGGCGTCCGGCGTCTGTGGCCACGCCTCCGGGCCGAGCGCGCTCAGCGTCTCCTCGTCGCTGACGGCCTCCCGAGGCAGAAGCTTGACCCAAGCGCGTTGCTTGGTGCCGAACTCGCGCAGTCGCAGCTCGCGCTCACCGTCCGCCAGGCGCAGCAACACACGCGATGTCCGGTCCCTGAGCGACGCGCGCTTGTCGAACAGCTGCAGACGGCCGGCGGACATCAGGTGCACGAGGAGCGTGTACTGCTCGGATGCCGGTGGTCCCGCTGGACCACCAGCTTCGCCCGGTCCCGCTGGACCACCAGCTTCGCCCGGTCCCGCTGGACCGCCTGCTTGGCCCGGTCCCGCTGGACCGGGCATATCCAGGTCGATCAAAAACAGCTTGCCGCGGCGGCGTATCCCGCCAAACGTGGCGCCCACCAGCGCCTGCAGCGGCGGATCGAAGGTCTTCACCGCGTTGAGTCCCGGCGCGAGCACGGACTCGATCACGGCGCCTGCTGTGGCGGCGCCGATCAGCCGTGCGGTGATCTCGACCTCGGGCAGCTCAGGCACTGACGCTCAGGGTAGAGCGAACTGCGACGCGATTCCTATCTCCGGTTAAGGACCGTTTAACTGGTCGGGAGGATGCTCAATCCATGAGTGACATCCTCGCCATCGTCGATCAGAACAACACCGATGAGCTGCTCGTTGAGGAGATCGCCCGCCGCCACCCAGATCGTGTCACCGTCCTGCTGGAGGACGGTCAGATCGACTCGCGGCTGGACGACTCGCCGCGTGGCCGCGCCCGGCGCGACCGCCTGGCAAGGCTGCTGGCCGCGATCGAGCAGCGCACCGGCGCCGTGGTGGTCGGCCTCGCGGGGAGCCGCGAGCAGTTGCGCGGCTGGCGCTTCGACCGCATCGTCGGCGCTTACGGGCCGATCGCCGCGTTCTGAAGCAGCCGGTCTGAAGCAGCCCGCCTGAAGCAGAGTCGTGTTAACCGACTCGGGCCCCGGTCTTGCGACCGGAGCCCGAGTCCAGACTGCGTCTCGCCGAGCGACTAGAGACCGTTGATGAGGCCCTTGTCAGCATTGACGATGCTCGACGGCAGCGCGTAGAACCTCAGCGCTCCGCCGTACTTCTGGCCCGTCGTGACCGCCCAGTTCAGGAAGTCCTGAACCGCGCTCAGGCCGCTCTCGCCGCTCTTGTTGACGATCGCGTAGGTGTAGGTCGAGATCGGGTAGGCCGTCTTGTACTTCTTCGACGGGTACTGGATCTGGACGCCGAGCGCCGACGTGAATGCCGAGCCCTGGGCCGGGATCGTCGAGTTGGACTTGGCCGCCTCTTCGATCGTCGCGCCATCAGCCTGCTCGAACCTGCCGGCGGCGTTCTCGAGCGAAGCGGTGTAGATGCCGTGCTGGCTGATCGCGTAGTAGGCGGAGATGTAGCCGACTGCACCCGCGTTCTTGGCGATCTCGCCGGTGACGCCGTAGTTACCATTCTCACCCTGGCCGACCTTGCCTGGGAAGGAGGTCGACGGTGCGATCGTCCACACCTTCGGCGCGCCCTTGTACAGGAAGTTCTGGAACACGAACGAGTCACCGGAGCCGTCTGAGCGGAAAACCGGAGTGATCTTCGGCGCGCGCTTCAACGCCTTGGTGTCGTTCTTGTTCAGCTTCAGGATCGCCTTGCTGCTCCAGCTGGTGATCTTGCCGGTGAAGATCTCGGCGACGATCGTCGCGTTGAGCTTGAGCCCAGCATGGATACCGGGGATGTTGTAGGCGACCGTCGTGGCGCTCAGCGCCCACGGGATCTCCACGGGGCTGTGCGAGTCGCCCGCGTACTGACTCGAGCTCATCGGCGCGTCAGAGGCGCCGATGTTGACGCTGTTCTGCTGGATGTCGGTGATCCCCAGACCCGAGCCACCCGCAGCGGCGCTGACGGTGTTGGTGTGGTAGGCCTGGCTCCACTTGTAGGTGAGCGGGAATACGAGCGAGGAGCCGGCCTCCTTGATGGTGGTGGCGGACGCGCTCGCGACCGCGGTGGTTGCCATGAAGCCAAGTGCGGCGGCGCCCACGCAGATCATCCTCTTGAGATGCAAAGTGATGTTCCTTTCGGACAGAAATAAGGTTCAAGCTCGCCGATCGGAATCAAGCTCGCCGATCGGAACGTGACGAGTCCAGCGTGTCCGGCCATCCACGCCTGCGGACAAGGATGTTCCAGTAGCCGCCCGCACTTGTTACTGAACTGTTACCGAGATTTGGAAAGCTTGTAACGACCAGACAAGCTTGCGCGCACATGCCCGCAAGCTTGTCTACGCTCCGCCGCCGGTGTCCTCGCTCGCCGCGCCAGAACTGAACCCAATCGCGCCCGCCGATCCGCGGCGGGGCTCGCGCTTGGACACCGTCGACCGTCGCGCCAATCGCGCGCTCAAGTGGCTGGCGCTTGGCGGCGGCGCGCTCGTCTTCCTGGTGCTGCTGGCGATCGTCTACCAGATCCTCAGCGGCGCCTCGCAGGCGCTTCGACAAGTTCGGGTTCGCTTTCATCGTCCACAAGCCGTGGGTACCGGTCTCCAACCAGTACGGCGCCTGGACCTTCATCTACGGCACGCTCGTGACGGGCTTCGGAAGCGTCCTGATCTCGACGATCCTCGGCGTCTCAATCGGCCTTTTCCTTAGCCTGATGGCTCCGCGGCGTGTTGCGATGATCATCGGGCCGCTGGTCGAGATGCTCGCCGCGATCCCCAGCGTCATCATCGGACTGATCGGCATCTACCTGATCTGCCCGTTCATCAAGACCGACATCGAGCCCTGGGTGCATTCGGCCTTTGGCTGGCTCCCGATCTTCGGCGCTCCCCAGCCGGTGGGCAACTCGATCTTCGCCGCCATCCTCGTGCTGACGATCATGGTCGTGCCGATCATCGCGGCGCTCACCCGCGACCTATTCCTCACGGTCCCGGGTGAGCTGCGCGACGGCGCCGAGGCGCTCGGCGCCACGCGCTGGGAGATGATTCGCGGGGTCGTGATCCCGACCACACAGTCCGGGATCGTCGCCGCCGCCGTACTCGGCTTCGGTCGCGCGGTCGGTGAGGCGATCGCGGTCGCCCAGGTCATCGGCGGCGTGCCGGAAGCCCCGCTCAACCTGTTCAAGGGCGGCTACACAGGCGCCGCCCTGATCGCCAACACCTTCGTAAGCCCGGTCAGCACCCTGAACACCTCGGTGCTGTTCTACATCGCCGCGATCCTGCTCGTGATCGGCATCAGCTCCAACCTGGCCGCTCAGCGGATCTCACGCAGCTTCGGCCACGCTCGATGAGCGCACTCGGCAACACCCCGGGGATGGTCCCCAACCCGGTGCACGCGCTGACGCCGAGCGGCAACCTGCGCCGGCGCCAGCTGAACAGCCGACTGTTCGTCAGCCTCACACTCGCCGCGGCAGGGCTCGCCGTGGCGGTGCTGCTGATCCTCGTGTACTACGCCGCAAAGAACGGCGCTGAGCCAGCTGAGCTTGTCGTTCCTGACCGCCCAGCTCCCCGCCCCCGGCGGCATCGTCCCCGGCGGCGGCATGGGCCCGGCGCTCGCCGGCACGGCCGAGATCATCCTGATCGCGACGATCATCGCACTCCCGGTCGGCGTGCTCACGGCGATCTATCTGTCGGAGTTCGCCGGCAGGCGCGTCGGCAGGGTGCTGACGACCGCGCTCGAGCAGATGGCCGGGGTGCCGACGATCCTCGTCGGCGTCTTCATCTTCGGACTGGTCGTCGCGCACTTCGGCCAGTCGGCGATCGCGGCCGGGATCGCCCTCGCGATCGTCGAGGTTCCGCTGATCGCGCGCGCGAGCATCGAGTCGCTGCGGCGCGTACCCGGCACCCTGCGCGAGGCGGCTGACGCGCTCGGCGTGGCGCGTTGGCGCACGATCCTCGGCGTGATCCTGCCCACGGCCTCCAACGGCATCGTCACCGCCACGATCCTCGCCGTCGCACGCGCCGCCGGCGAGACGGCGCCGGTGCTGCTGACCTGCGACGTATTCGGGCAGACGTACCAGTTGGACCCGCGCCACTCGGTGGCTACCGTCCCGGTGGAAATCCTGCAGCTGTTGTTGTCCGGGACAACGTCCGCGGTCGACAAGGCTTGGGGCATGGCCTTCGTGCTCATGGCCGCGATATTGCTGGTAAACATCGGCGCGCGTGTGTGGCTGCGCCGAAGCGAAAGGAAACGGGGACTATGAGCCTGTCATCTGAGGAAACGCCGGAAGAGGCGGGACCTCGCCTGCGGCTCCCCGGCGCCGCCACGGCCGACAGCCCAGCCGCAGCGACTTCCGACAGCGCCGCCTCCGGCTCAGACCGCCGTCGCGCGGGAGACGGTCTTCACCTCGCGTGCGGTATCGGTCAACTACGGCGCAAAGCGGGCGATCGACAGCGTCACGCTCGACATCGAGTCCAACTACGCGACCGCCTTCATCGGCCCGTCGGGCTGCGGCAAGAGCACCTTCCTGCGCTGCCTCAACCGCATGAACGACTCGATCACCGGCTTCAGGATCGACGGCGACCTCTTCTACCACGGCCACGACCTGTACGGGTCCGAGGCCAACCGCGTTGAGGTTCGCCGCCGCATCGGCATGGTCTTCCAGAAGCCGAACCCTTTCCCCAAATCGATCTACGACAACGTCGCATGGGCGGCGCGCAACCTCGGCATGAAGCAGAACCTCGAGGAGCGTGTCGAGCGGGCGCTGCGCAGCGCCGCCCTCTGGGACGAGGTCAAGGACCGGCTCAAGGCGAGCGCCCTGGGTCTCTCCGGCGGCCAGCAGCAGCGTCTGTGCATCGCGCGCGCGATCGCGATCGAGCCGGACGTGGTCCTGCTCGACGAGCCCGCTTCAGCGCTCGACCCGATCGCCACCGCCGCGATCGAGGATCTGATCACAGCGCTCAAGTCGGAGTACACGATCGTGATCGTCACGCACAACATGCAGCAGGCCATGCGCGTCGCCGACAAGACGGCCTTCTTCAGCCTCGATGAGAACCGCACCGGGACGCTGATCGAGTACGAGACACACGGACAAACTGTTCTCACGCCCCAGCGACAAGCGCACCGAGGCTTACATCACCGGCCAGTTCGGCTGAGCCTCACGAGCATCGTTTAAGCGCAGGTGGGGGCGCGGCATCCGGCCGCACCCCCACTCAGCAAGCTCCGTCGATCGCGCTCCGACCTAGAGCTTGACCGACTTGCCTACCAACGGCTGATCCCAGTTAGAGACCGAGGTCACATTCGCGGTCTGAGAGATGGGAGCGACCTTGACCGTCTCTCCCTTCTGGAGGGCCGTCCTGCCCTTCGCCGTCAGCTTGACCTTGGCGGTGCCCTTCGCCTTCGGCTGGAGGCTGAACTTGGCGGTACCGGCGACCTTGCCGCGGACCGTCAGGTCGATCGTGCCCGAGGCCTTGTAGGCGCTCGAGTCCGTGACGCCCAGTGTGACCTTCGAGCCCGTGACCGTCGCCTTCTTGGCGATCTTCACGGTGCCGAGCTTCGGCGTTGTGAACGTTCCGTTGGGGCTCTGGTAGTAGAGCGCCCCGCCGGTGTTGCCGAAGTAGTAGATGCACGGCCCCTGGTCGGCCGCCAGCGTCGCGCCGCCGTAGGTCACGGTGGCCCCGGGCGCTGTGTAGCTCTCCAGCGTCGGGTCCGCCGCGATTGCGACGTTCGGGTAGCACTTGTAGCTGTTGTTGGCAGGCTCCGGAGGCGTGCCCGAGGTGGCTCCGGTCCACGCAGAGACGTTGATGTTGCTCGCGTCAGTGGTGGCGCCTGCTTGCTGGACGATCCAGTAGTAGTACTTGGTGCCGGGGGTCAGCGGGGTGTTGCCGGTGTTGTTCTGGGCGGCCTGCCCGAACGCCCCGATTGTCGTGCTGACCGAGGAGATCCCGGCCGTGGTCGGCACCTGGATGTCCTGTGCCGTCTGCGTCTCCGGGCCAGGCAGATCGCCGTTGGCGTCGTAGTCCGCCACCGGGTCGTACTCGAACGTCACGTCCGAGTAGCTGTCCGCCCCGGCGTTGGAGACCGGCTGTGGTTTGCCGCTCAACGCGCCGATGCCCGGATCGTTGACGCCGCTGTTGGAGATAGCGGTATCGGTGATCGTCACGCTCACGGCCGAGCTCGAGCCGCTCACAGGGAGCCCGTCGATCGGCGCATATCCCTTTGCGCTGCTGTCGGCGAGCGCCACGGCTGTGCCGTCGTTCCACTGCTCGCCGGTGATCGTGATGCCGGCGGTCGCGTTCCACAGCAGACCGGTGCTCGGAACCGGTATCAGCGACTCAGGGCTTCCGCCAGTATCGACACCAGCGTTCACCACGGCCGACTCGGGGGTGATGGTCGAGGCAGAGCCGATCGAGGGGTTGTTCACGTAATAGTTCGCAGTAGCAACACCGTTTGCGGCCTCAGCCGGCACTGCGACGAGCCCGCTCGCGCCGACCGCGAGACTCGCGATCAGGACGGCGCGGGAAACCTTACTCGTCAATTTAATTCCTCCTATGGTTGGTCGCCAGTCGGTGGTCAACGGTCACGCCGAACACGTCAAGCGACGGAAATCGTGCTTCTTCAGTCCGGCCGACTTCTAGCCAAGGGCCGGACGCATTCAGACGAGCCCGCTCGGCGATCCCGAGCATGCCCAAATCCGACGCGTCCATCACCCAGAGGCGCCGTGAAATTAGCATCCGTAAAGCCCCGCGTTCTGGGGATTTCGCGGCGCGGGGCGTAGTTACGGGGCTTCAGCGCCCGGGAGTCACAAACAATTAACAAGTCCCGCGCACTTGTCACAAGTTGGTAACAAATACGAGCCCGAGCGCAGCACCACGCCCAGGCACAGGCGCGGGCCCGGGCGTGAGCCGTTGCGGAGAGCCTCAGCCGCGCTTGCCGCGCCCGTACATGACGCGATACAGCCGTCCGAACAGGCGTGTCACACCCGCCCTGTACGGGAACATGTAGAGCTCGTGCCGAGGGCCGAAGCCGCTGACGAACAGGGACTGGACCTTGCAGTACTTACGGATGCCGCCGGCGCCGTGCCGCGCGCTCAGGCCCGAGCCCTTCCAGCCTCCCATCGGCAGGTTCAATGCGTAGTAGTTGACTTGCGCCGCGTTGACGCAGACGACCCCCGACTCCAGGCGCCTGGCGATTTCCTCACCGCGGGCGGTGTCGCGCGTCCACACGCTGGCCTGCAGCCCGTAGGCGGAGTCGTTCGCCAATCGGACGGCCTCTTCGACATCAGCGACGCGCATGATCGGCACGGTGGGTCCGAAAGTCTCCTCGCGCATGATGTCCATCGTGTGGTCGACGTCAACCAGTACGGTCGGCTCGTAGAAGCGGCCGCCGCCGGTGTGCGCGTGTCCGCCGGTGAGCACGTTGGCGCCCTTCGCCACGGCGTCACGCACATGGGCGTCGACGACGTCGAGTTGCGGTCCGAAGATCACGGCGCCGACATCGACCGTGCCGGGACCCCCCGGCGGTCCCTGACGCAGGTCCTTGACCTTGTCGGTCACCCGCCGCACGAACTCGTCATGGATCGGGGCCTCGACGTAAACGCGTTCGATCGAGACGCATACCTGGCCGGCGTTGTTCATCGAAAAGTAGGCGGCGGCGTTGGCAGCCTTCTCGATGTCGGCGTCGGCGCAGACGATCATCGGATCCTTGCCGCCGAGCTCCAGGTGACACGGGATCAGCCGCTCGGCCGCAGCCTTGGCGACGAGCCTGCCGGTGCGCGTCGAGCCGGTGAACATCACGCAGTCGACGCCGGCCACAAGCGCCGCTCCGGTCGAGCCGTCTCCGGTCGCGACCTGGAAGACGCCCTCCGGCAGCCCGCAGTCACGGAACATCTCAGCCATCAGTAGCGAGCTGAGGGGTGTCACCTCGCTTGGCTTGAGGATCACGCTGTTGCCGGCCATCAGCGCCGGGATGCAGTCGCCGAAGCCGTTGACGAGCGGGAAGTTCCAGGGTCCGATTACGCCCACGACTCCGGAGGCCTCGTAGCGGATGACGAGCTTCTTGCCGGCGACCGTCGGGTTGCCCCAGTAGCGGACACGCTCATCTGCCAGGTAACCCTCGGCGGACCTCGCCCAGAACCCGAGTGCCTGCACGGTATAGCCGAGGTCCGTCAGCTGCGCGTCCTCGTACGTCTTGCCGGTCTCCTCGACGACGGCGTCGATCACACGCGCGGCGTGATCGAGCATCCAGCGCTGGGCGCGGAGCATGACCGCACCACGGCCAGAGAAGCCGAGCGCGAGCCAGCCCCGCTGGGCTGCTCGCGCACGGCCCGCCAGCTCAGCGATCTCGGCCTCGCCGGCGACCGGAACTGTCGTGATGACCGCTCCGGTGGCCGGGTTCTCGACCGTTATCGAGCTCATCTCAGTCACCGAGTTCAACGGACTCGATCACCGCCGGCTCCAGTGGCCGGTCGCGGCCGTCGGTCGGCACGGCCTCGATCGCGTCGACTGCATCCATCCCGTCGCTGACACGTCCAAAGACGGTGTGCTTGCCGTCGAGCCATGCTGCAGCATCGGCGGTGACGATGAAGAACTGCGAGCCGTTGGTGTTCGGGCCCGAGTTGGCCATCGCGAGCGCTCCGCGCACGACCTTGTTGTGGTTGAACTCGTCCTCGAACGTGTATCCGGGCCCACCGGTCCCGGTGCCCAGCGGGCAACCGCCCTGGATCATGAAGTCCGGGATCACCCGGTGGAAGCCGAGGCCGTCGTAGTAGTTGTCGGCCGACAGCTTGCGGAAGTTCTCGACCGTCTTGGGGGCATCCTCGTCGAAGAATTCGATCGCGATGGTGCCGTGATTGGTGTGGAGTTTGGCTGTGCTCATGCCATGGACCCTACCCCGTGAACGATCCAGACGAAATGCGGGCCCGGCGCGCCGCATTCCGTCAGGACCTCTGTGCGACTCAGCGAGCCGCGGCGGTCGTCGTCGTGGAGGTGGTCGTCGTGCTGGTTGTGGTCGGAGTGACACCCAGCGAGTAGATCGAGCCGGTCACGGCAACGGTCGGCGCACTGGCACTACCAGTCGACGTCTGCGTGCAGCTGAGTGTGGCCGTCTCCGCATTGTCGGTGGTCGGGGCGAGCACCCTGAGCGGCAGCGAGGCGTAGTCGGTGTCGCCAGCCGAATCGACGTTTATCGTCGCGTTCTCCGTGTCCACAGCACTGGTCGCCGTGCCGGCGGCCAACTTGCAGCTGACGGACACATGAGCCCCAGCGATGCCACCGGCGCTACCGGAAACCTCGATCGAAGGGTCGGCCTGAACGAGGTACGCCGTGCCGCCCGCCGCCTGGTAGCTGGCAACGGTCGTGGGCGTGGCGCCGGTCGCGATCGTGGTCGCCGTGCCTGCGCCGCTGTCAGATTCCATGGGCGAGTTGGTGCCACAGGTGACGCCGCCGCTGACGTTCACGGACGTGATGGCCTGGTTGCCGGCCGTGCAGCTGCCGCTGACGCGAAGCTGTACCTCGCTCCTGTTGACCCGGTAGAAGCCAACGGCGCCAGGCATGATCTTGCGCGAGCCAACGGCGTCACTCGCGAGCTTCGGATTGGTCACAGCGAAGGTCTTCAGCTGAGCCGCACCGATGCTGTGCGCCGGGTAGGTGACGGCCGCGTAGCTGGCCCCGCCGGCTGAGAGGAAGAGCGCGACCATCGCCACGACCATCGCGGGCGATGGCCGGCGCAGCCGCCTCACTACACCGCGGAGAATTGAACTGGGATTGTGCATAGAGCCCTCCGGATTTGGTTATCCGGTCCTAATCCCGGAACACGGCTCCGCGCGGCAAGTCGCGGTCGGATTCAGCTGCGCTGACGCCGAGTTGACGTCAGCTTCGAGCGAGCTCGATACGCAGGGGCCGGCCGCCGACGTCAGTGCCGACGGCGGACGCGACCACACGGTCGGCGTCCTGCTCGGGCACCTCGGCGAAGGAGAAGCGCTCGAGCACACGCACGTTGCGTACGGCCTCGCCGTCGAGGCCGGCGGCGCTGGTCAGCGCCTGTACGACGTCCTTGGGCTCCACCCCGTCGGCGCGACCGCCCGCGATGATCAGCTTGCGCAGCGGCAGTTCGACACCATCGAGCCCGTTGTCGTGCGGCTTGGAGTGGCGTTTGGGCCGTGGCTTGACGGGCATCGGCGCCACGTGGGCATCCTTGACCCAGGGCGCCAGCTTGACGCCGGAATGCGCCTCGATCGCCTCGAGCTCGCGCTTCTGGCGCGACTCGTAGAAGGTGATCGCACGGCCCGCGCGACCCAGGCGCCCTGTGCGGCCGATGCGGTGCACGTAGACGTCGGGCGAGGTGGGAACGTCGAAGTTGATGACGTGCGACACGGTCGTGATATCGAGACCGCGAGCCGCGACATCGGTCGCGACCAGCAGCGGCGTACGGCCGTCCTTGAAGCTGATCATCACGCCGTCGCGCTGGCCCTGAGACAGGTCGCCGTGCAGCGCCTTGACGTTCATCCCCTTGTCACGCAGCGTCCGGTACAGCTGGTCGCAGCGGATCTTGGTGCGGCAGAAGACAATCGCCTGAGTCGGCTTCTCGGCGTCGAGCACGTCCACCAGCGTGGCGGCCTTGTCCCTGGCAGCAACCTCCAGGCCGAACTGCTCGACGCTGTCGACGGTGAGCGTCGCGTTCTTGACCTTGACGACGACCGGGTCATACAGGTACTGCTCAGCGAGCCGCTTGATCTCGGGCGGCATGGTTGCGCTGAACAGCGCGGTCTGGCGACTGGATGGGGTCAGCGACAGGATGCGCTCGACGTCCTCAAGGAAGCCGAGGTCGAGCATCTCGTCGGCCTCGTCGAGCACGACGAACCGGCAGGAGTGCAGCATCAGGGAATGGCGGCTGATCAGATCCTTGACGCGCCCGACCGTGCCGACCACGATGTGGCCCCCGGCACGGAGTTGGGCCTGCTGGGTGCGGATCGGGGCTCCGCCGAAAACGGCGACGACGTCCACGCCGTTGCGCAGACCGTAGGAGCGCAGGGCCTGGGTGACCTGGATACAGAGTTCGCGCGTCGGGGTCAGGACGAGGCCCTGGACCTCGTGCTCGCTGGGATCCACGAAGCTGATCAGCGGCAGTCCGAAGGCGGCGGTCTTGCCTGACCCGGTCTGCGCCTGGCCGATCACATCGCGACCCTGGAGCAGATAGGGGATCGCCTGCTCCTGGATCGGGCTCGGCTCCTGGTAGCCGATGTCATGGATTGCCTCGAGGATCTGCCCGGACAATCCAAGCTCGGTGAAAGTGGTCATCGCTCTACCACCATAGACGGCGGCCGACAGTCGGGAGCCCCGCCCCGCCGTCAGGCACTCTTGGTGTTGGTCGAGACGACGGCGCTCGACGCCCAGTGGCGCACCAGTTCTGGTGCGATCAGCCGTAGCAGCGCTGCCACCCAGTAGTAGCGCGGCACATAGCGCTCGGGCCTGCCGCCCGGTCCGGCCTCGAGGATCGCCTCGACCACCACGCCCGGCTCGGAGACAAGATGGCGGGTCAGCGCGCGCGCCCGCAGCTCGGCCTGGGGAAAGCCCTCGGTGCTGATGAACCCGGGCAGCACGTTGCCGACATGGACGCCGTGCACGCGTTCCTCCAGATACAGAGAGTCATTCCAGGCCGCGAGCGCGTTCTTGCTGGCGCTGTAACCGCCCGTGCCGAGCCGCGCGATCCTCGCCGCGGTGCTGGTGACGTTGACGATCGCGACCGGGGCCTTCAATGGGCGGCCCGCGAAGGCGGCCAGCTGACTCGCCTCAGCGTTGCTACCGGCGCTCCCACCCGCCGTCCCCGCCGCCACCCCGGTGGCGGCAGCGGTACGGCGCATCAACGGCAGCAGCGCCTCGACCAGCCGCACCGGCGCCTCGAAGTTGACTCGCATGTGCTGCTCGACGTTGGCCCAGCCGCCGTCGACGAAGTCCGTCGACCAGCGCGCGCCGGCGTTGTTGACCAGCAGGTTGAGGGCGCCGAACCGCTGCTCGACCAGCGCCGCGAGCGCTCCGGGCGCTTCCGGGTTGGTGAGGTCGGCCGAGAACACGAGCGCGTGGTCCTTGCCGAGTTCGTCGGCGAGCGCCGCCAGTCGATCCTCGCGTCGCGCGACGAGGATCAACCGTACGTCGGGCTCGCGGGCGAGGCGGCGCGCAACCGCCTCGCCGATTCCGCTGGATGCTCCGGTGATCAGTGCGACGTAGGGCACCGCCGGGATGCTACGCGGAGACTGTGTTGTTGAACCGGTGCAGCGCAAGCGGCACGAAGATCGCCAGCAGCAGCAGCGACCAGACCACCATCGCGAGCTCGGCATGGGACAGCAGCCATGAGCCGGACGACGGAAAGCCGTCTGCGATCTTGCGTGAGGTCGCGACCAGCGCGCTGATCGGATCCCACTCGGCGATCGCCTTCGGCACCGCCGCCATCCCTCCGATCGGCACGAACGCGCCACCGAGGAAGGCCAGCGGAAAGACGATGATGAAGCCGACCCCCTGCATTGCGTCGGGAGAGCGGACGAGCATCCCGAAGTAGGCGCCGGCCCACGTGAAGGCGAAGGTGCCTAGCAGCATCAGGCCGACCCATTCAAGCGCGCCGCCGAGACCGAAGTTCGGGCGCCAGCCACATATGAGACCGATCGCGGTGTAGACCGCGAGCCCAAGCACGCCCTCCACGAACTGACCGAGTACTTGACCGGTGACGATCGAGATACGACTGACCGGCATCGATCGGAAACGGTCGAGTACGCCCTCGGACATGTCGTGGCTGGTCGCCACGCCCGCGCCGATCATCCCAAACGCGAGGCCCTGGGCGATCAGGCCAGGCATCAGGTAGTCCGAATAGTTGGTCACGTGGGGGATGTGGATCGCCGAGCCGAACACGTAACGGAACAGCAGGATGAAGACGATCGGCTGGATCGTGACGTCGAGGATGCGCTCCGGAACGCGCGGGATCGCGCGCAGGCTGCGGACCGTAAGCAGCACCGATTCGCGGGCGAACGTGGTCATACGGCAACCTCTTCCTCGATCGTCGCTTCTTCGGCGGGATGGCCGGTCAACGTTATGAATGCGTCATCGAGCGTCGGCCGGCGCAGCGCGATCTCATCGACCGGGATCCGCGTGGCGGCGACTGCTTGCGCGACGCGAGTGAGGTCGACGACCTCATCCGGCGCGGCCACCGAAATGCGTCGCTGCTCGGGCTGCAGGGTCAAGTCCAGGCCCTGCCAATTGAGTTCCTTGCTGAGCTGTTCGAAGCCCTGGGAGTCGACGGCGACCACGTCCACGCGCTGGTCGCCGACGAGCGCCTTGAGCTCCGATGAAGTGCCTTTCGCGATCTCACGGCCGTGATCGATCAGCACGATGCGGTCCGCGAGGGCGTCTGCCTCCTCGAGGTACTGCGTCGTCAGGAGCAGTGTGATGCCCTGCGCAACGAGCTCGCGTATGGTCGACCACACGAGCTGCCGGCTGCGGGGATCGAGCCCGGTAGTGGGTTCGTCGAGAACCAGCAGCTGCGGTGTCTCGATCAGGCCGGCGGCGAGATCGACGCGGCGCTTCTGTCCGCCTGAGAGTTGCTTGACAAGACGATCCTTGAACTCGACAGCGTCGAAGCGCTCGATCAGCTGGTCCGTGACACGCGCGGCCTCGCCACGGCTTCGGCCACGCAGGCGAACCATCAGATTGAGGTTCTCGCGGGCGGTGAGATTCGGGTCGAGCGCGGCAAACTGACCGGTGAGTGAGATCGTCTCGCGAACGCGCTTGCCCTCGTGCACGACGTCGTAGCCGTTCACCTTGGCGCTGCCGCCGTCGGGCTTGAGCAGTGTGGCGAGCATGCGGACTGTTGTCGTCTTGCCCGAGCCGTTGGGCCCGAGCAGCGAGAACACCGTGCCGGCGGGGACATGCAGGTCGAGCCCGTCGACTGCACGAACCTCGCCGAAGAGCTTCGTCAGCCCCCGCGCCTCGATCGCAACCGAGGTGTTGTTCTGGTTTTGGAAGTTCATGGCCGGTGAGCTTACAGTCACTGTAAAACTTCTGCAACTGTAATTTTGTAACTAGAATGTGGCCATGTCCTTCGAGGGCCTGCGAGAGCTGAAGAAGCGGGCGACGCGCCAGCGTATCTCCGACGTGGCGACGGAGATGTTCCTGGCGCGTGGCTTTGAGTCCGTCGCCGTGACCGAGGTTGCGACGGCCGCGGGCGTCTCCGAGAAGACCGTCTACAACTACTTCCCGACCAAGGAGTCGCTCGTCCTCGATCAGGTCGAGGGACAGGTCGCGCGACTGGTCGGCGCCGTGCGCGACAGGCCCACGGGCGTCACACCGACCGCGGCCCTCGTCGCCGCGCTCAAGGAGGACTCGCGCCGGTTCTACGAGATGATCCCCGCGGAACACCTCCCGCGCATCGAGGAGTTCAGCGCAATGGTGCGGAGTACGCCGGCGCTGCGCGCGGCCTGGAGCGAGCACCGCCATCACATGGTCGCAGCGTTGACGCAGGTGCTCGCCGACGAGTTGAAGGTCGACGACAAGACTCCCGAGCCGCTGGTTGCCGCGCGAGCGCTGATCGGCCTCGTGGAGCTCCTGTACGACTCACGCCTGCGGCACGCCAGCGCCGGTCGCAGCCCGTCTGAGGTGGCGGCGCTGGTCGATGCGGACATTGATCGCGGGGCGCGGCTGCTGGACACCGGCCTTTGGTCGCTGCAACTGATGGTCGAGGGGCGGCGCAGCAAGGACCAGATCCGGGAGGCGGCGGCGCTTGCCGAGCAGGCGCGCCGGCAGGTGCTGGTGGCGATTCGCGACGCGAAGCGAGCCTGGAAGGAGATCCGCGACGAGACGCGCGCGGCCGGCCGTGAGTTGGCGCGCGACACGAAGGCAGCGGGTCGTGAAGCCCTACGCGAGCAGGCGCGGACACTACGGGCCGAGGTCAAGGCCCAGGCGCGTGCGGAGCGACGACCTCCACGCTAGCCCGCCCCCTGCGCTGACCGGTCTGCGCTGACCGCCCCCTGCGCTGACGGTCCCCGGCGCTAACCGGTGCCCTGAGAGAGCACGCCGTTAGCCTCAGAGCCGTCATAGTGGACGCTCTTTCCGAACGGCAGGTAACGCTTGACGACCACGCAATAGAAGCGGGTCCTCGTCGGATTGGCAGCGCAGCTGCGATAGACCTCCGGCGGCAGAACCTCGTAGGTGTCGAGGTGCAGCAGGTCGGTCTGGAACTCGGCGGGCGCGTGGGCACCGATGTACGCCTCCGCGCGGGCGCTGGCATCCTGCAGGGCGGCGAGGTCGGCTTTGATCACGTCGCGGTGCGCCAGACCCGCCGCGAGCATCCCGATCGTGACCGCGAGCGTTATCAATGCGCCCGCGTAGTTACGGGCGATCAGCCGCGGCATGTCGGGGCGTAGCCGGCGGACCGCGAATCCGAACGGCGGGCCGAGCACGACTATCGCAAGCAGGGTGACGACGACGCCCAGCAGCCAAGAGCCGACGAGCGAGGCGCTGTCGCCGGCGGGCGGCAGGGCGTGGATGATCGCCGCGTCGGCGACCGTCAGAACGACGAACGTCGGCCACAGCCAGGCGCCGCTCAGGCGCCAGCGCAGGCGGATCAGTGGACGTGCCGCGTCCATCCTTCAAGCGTACGCGCGTGAGTCGCAGCGTACGCCTGCAAGTAGGGAGGTAGCGCACGCCCTCGAGTACGGAGCGACGCCTCGTCTTCAGCGATTCGGTGGTCTGAGCCATCAGCGACGGGCCAAACAGGCGCTGGAGCGCACATTTGGCCCCACGCCCCGCGGTCTACGATCAAGTGATGGCTGCGACTGAGATGTGGGTGTGTGACCTGGGCACTGTTGACTACCGCTCCGCGCTCGTCTTGCAGCAGCGTCTGTGCGCCGCGCGTCAGCACGAGCTGATCCCCGACACGCTGCTTCTGCTCGAGCACGACCCGGCCGTCTACACGCGCGGGCGCCGTTCCGCTCCCGGCGAGCTGTCGATGGGCGCCGCCTGGTACGCCGAGCGCGGGATCGAGATCATCGACACCAACCGCGGCGGCAAGGTCACCTACCACGGTCCCGGCCAGCTCGTCGGTTATCCGATCGTGCGCGTTGACGACGTGGTCGCGTACGTGCGCCTGCTCGAACAGGCACTGGTCGCCGCCCTCGCCCGGGCGGGGATCGACGCTCGCGCCCGAGACAAGGAGGGGCCCGACTACACCGGTGTCTGGGTCCAGAGCCGGAAGCTCGCATCAATCGGCGTGCACGTCTCGCGCGGCGTGACCACGCACGGATTCGCCGCCAACGTCGAGGCGCGCTCACTCGAACCCTTCACCTGGGTGGTCGCCTGCGGCCTGCCGGAGGTGCAGATGACCTGTGTCGAGACCGAGCGGGGCGACGACGACGTCTCGCTGAGCCGCTTTGCTCAACTGGCCTCGGACGCGCTGGCCGCCGCTCTCGGGCACACACCGCGACCGGTCGAGCCGGCCGAGCTCGAAGAGCACCTCGCCGCCGCGTACAGCGTCAGTACCCTTGTTCAGTAGATGAGTGCTACCCGATCACGCTCGAACCCAGGCGGGATCGCCGACGTCCTGACGGTGCTCGGTCCCGAGGTCGAGCCTTACCGAGGTCGCAAGCCGCCTTGGTTCAAGGTGCCCGCCCCAGGCGGGCTGCGCTACCGCGAGCTGCAGTCGCTGATCAAGGCGGAGAACCTCAACACCGTCTGCCAGGAGGCCGCCTGCCCGAACATCGGTGAGTGCTGGCAGCGCGGCACCGCCACGTTCATGATCCTCGGCGACACATGCACGCGCCGCTGCGGCTTCTGCAACGTCGCGCAGCGGCAAGCCAACCTGGAACGACCCGCTCGAACCGGCACGCGTCGGCCGGTCGGTGGCGCGCATGGGTCTGCGCCACGCGGTCATCACCAGCGTTGACCGCGACGACATGTACGACTACGGCGCGCATGCGTTCGTCGGCGTCATCCGGCAGATTCGCCGGCAGTCGCCGCAGACGAAGATCGAGGTGCTCACCCCGGACTTCCGCGGCCAGGAGATGCCGCTGGCGAAAGTCATCGCCGAGCGCCCTGACGTGTTCAACCACAACGTCGAGGTCGTCCCGCGCCTGTATACCGTCGCGCGCCGTGGATCGACCTGGGAGCGATCGAACCGCGTGCTGCGCAACGCGAAGGAGATGGGCGGCGACGAGGTCGTGACCAAGTCCGGGCTGATGGTGGGGCTCGGCGAGAGCTTCGAGGAGATGCTCGACGCGCTCGGCACGCTGCGGGAGAACCAGGTCCAGGTGATCACGGTCGGCCAGTATCTGCGTCCGACCGAGAACCACCTGCCGATCGTGCGCTACTGGCACCCGGACGAGTTCCGGGCGCTCGAGGAGGCCGCCTACGAGCTCGGCTTCGAGCACGTCGCAGCCGGCCCGCTGGTGCGCTCGAGCTATCACGCCGACCAGCACGTTGCCCAGACCGAACCCGGCGTCGGGCCGCTGAGGGCGGCCGCGGCCGGCTGACGCGTCCGGTGAGACCGATGCAATCACGCCGCCGCATATTCCTGATCGCACTGGCGTCGTCGCGCTGGCGCTGCTCGTCTTCGTTCCGGCCGCGTTCGCCGCCGGCGGCGGCACCGCGGGCTTCAGCGGTGGTGGCGGCGAGGGCGGAGGCGGAGGCGGAGGCGGGAAGGCGTTCTTCCTGTTCCTCATTTTCCGCGAGATCATCATCCTGACGATCGCGACAAAGGGCCTCTTCCTGCTCGTGCTGATCGGGTTGTTCGCCGCCTGGTGGATCGCCAACCGCGGCGTCCCGACCTTCCTGAAGTTCTGGAGAGCCCACGAGCAGCAGGGCCGCGCGCACCGCCGCGAGAGCCGCAAGCGCGAGCGCCGCGTCGAGCTGGCTGCCGCCGAGGCCGAGGACGAGAATCCAATCTTCGGCCCCGCAGCTGTGCGGGACGCGGCCACGCAGCTGTTCGCGGACATCCAGAGCGCCTGGTCGGCCGACAATCGCGTTGCCCTGCGTGGACTGATCACACCGGAGTTGCTGGTCGAGTGGGAGCGACGCCTGGATGACTTCGAGCGCAAGGGCTGGCGTAATACGGTCGAGCCCGTCGGACCGCCCAAGGTCGAGTACGTCGGCATCCTTCGCCGCGAGCGCGGCAACGACAATCTGGACCGGGTTGTGGTTCGGATCGAGGCAAAGGTGCGCGATTACGTCGTCGACTCGAGCGGCCGGCACATCAAGCGCGACGGCCAGTTCACGGAGTCGATGCGGATGCGCGAGTACTGGACGCTCGAGCGCCGAGGCGAGCATTGGGTCCTCGCCTCGATCGAGTCGGGCGCCGAGGGCGAGCACGCGCTCAAGGACAAGATCGTCCAGACCCATTGGTCCGACGAGCAGGCGATGCGTGACGAGGCGCTGGTCGAGAGCGCGGTCGCGGACAGCACGCCGGCGGGCTTCAAGGTCGCGGAGCTCGCGGACCTGCAGTTCAGCGGCGACGCACGGGCCGCGGCACTGGACCTGAGCCTCGCGGACGCGCGCTTCGGGCCGGACATCCTCGAGGTCGCAGCTAGGCGCGCTGTGGCCGCCTGGACCGAGGCTGTGGACGGCTCCGACGCCGAGCTGCGCAAGGTCGCCACCTCCGACGCGATCCAGGAACTGCTTCATCCGGGCGACCCCAGCGGCCACACGCGCGTGGTCGTGCGGGGCGCGCAGGTACAGCGCATCCGCATCGTCGCGCTCGACGCCGCCGCAGATCCGGCGACGATGACCGTCGACGTCGACCTTCGCGGTCGCCGTTACATCGAGGACCGCGACACGACCCGGGTGCTATCCGGCAGCTCCGTCCGGCCCGTCGGATTCACCGAGCGCTGGACGCTAGCCGTCACAGGCGAGGCCGACGAGCCGTGGCGGATCGTGTCGGTGCAGACACCGGCAGTTCCGGCCTGACCCGTTCCGCTGACCCGTTCCGCCTGACCTGCTCAGCTGACCCGTTCCGCCTGACCCGTTCCGCCTGACCCGCTCCGCCTGACCCGTTCCGCCTGACCGTCAGGATCAGGGAACGGCGGGAAGTCTTCGGCGCGGATGCAGCTCACGAGTCCAAGCGCCGACGTCGCGGTTACTGCACCACCAGCGCGTCGCTCGGCGGCGTGACCTCGGCCAGCGACGCGGCCACCTGTGCGCGGGCGCGCAGTGTGCGCAGTGCCATCATGCCCGCCGCCGCGACGACAAAGCAGGCGACGGCGCCTATCCCGAGGCCGGCACGGGCGCCGTAGGCGCCCATGACCGCGCCGACGAGCGGGCCTCCGATCGGGGTCGAGCCCTGGAAGGAGACGAACCAGAGCGCCATGACACGGCCGCGCATCTCGGGCGCCGAGCGCAACTGCAGCGTGGCGTTGGTCTGTGACATGAAGGCGACGCCCGCGCCGCCGGCGAGCCCCAGCGCGACCAGCTCGAGCGCGAGGCTGGGCGCGATCGCGGCGAGCGTCATCGCGATGCCAAAGGCGAACGCGGCCAGGATCAGCGGGAGCGCTCCGACCTTGCCCCGGGTCGCGACGGCCAGCCCACCGACCACCGCACCGGCCCCCATCGCGGCCGTCATGAAGCCAAAGCCCGCGGAGCCGACGTGCAGTCCGTGCTCGGCCATGTATGGGAGCGACACCTGAAACTCGTAGGCGAGACAGCCGACGACGGCGGCCATCACCAGCGGCAGCGCCAGGCCGGGCTCATGTCGGACGTAACGGAGCCCCTCACGGAGCTGGCCCTTGGCTCGCAGCGCCGGCGTCACCGGGTTGAGTGCCGTCCTGTCCATGCGTGTCAGCGAGCTGATCACGGCGATGAAGCTGACGGCGTTGAACAGGAAGCACCAACCGCTGCCGACCGCGGCGATCATCAAGCCGCCGACGGCGGGGCCGACGACGCGTGCGACGTTGACCATCGTCGAGTTGAGGCTGACCGCATTGCGCAGGTGCTCAGGACCGACGAGCTCGAGCATGAACGACTGTCGCGCGGGGTTCTCGAACGCGTTGTTGAGTCCGAGCATCAACGCGAGCACGCCGATCTCCCAGACGTGCACAAGATGGGTGACCGTGAGCAGTCCGAGGATCAGCGCCTGCACGCCCATCAACGCCTGAAGCGCGATCATCACCTTGCGTTTGTCGACGCGGTCGGCGATGACGCCGCCGTACGGACCGAGCACCAGCACCGGGAGCGTCTGCAGCGCGACGATGACGCCGAGCATGGTCGCGGAATGCGTTAGCGTCAGGACCAGCCACGCTTGGGCGGCCATCTGCATCCAGGTGCCGACCAACGAGGTTGCCTGGCCGCCGAGGTAGAGCCGGTAGTTGGGAACCTCGAGCGCCGCGAAGGTGGTGCTGGAAACGCGCCTTATCAGCGGGCTCATTCGCCGTGCCGATGGAGGTACTCAGCGAACCGCTCGAGCGCCGGCAGCGCCTCCTCGATCAGCTTGCGCTCCTCGATCGAGAGTCGCGCGAGCGCTGACTCCACGGCCTGCGTCCGCTGCGCGCGAATCTCCGCGGCCAGCTCGCGACCCGCGGCGGTGGCGTCGAGCCAGGCCGAGCGGCGGTCAACGTCGTCGGTTGTACGCGTGACCAGCCCATCCTGTGCGAGGTTGGCGACCGTGCGCGACAGCAGCGTCGGGTTCAGCCCCTCCTGCTCGGCAACATCTGACAGGCGTATCGGTCCATTGCGGACCGTGTTGAGCAGCACGGCAACGCGGGTCGGGGTGAGGTCGGCCGCCAGACCGGCCTCGGTCGTCCGCAGCACCCGGGCAAGGCGCCCGAAGACGATCCGCAACCGCTGTGTCGTCTCCGTGTCGAGCCCTGCCGTCATCTGCCTGCCTCTTGATACTTGCTTGCCAGCAAGCATCTTAGCAGGGCCGGTGGGTCAAGCCGCGATTGCCACCTCGTGCGGTGGCTCGGAAACCCCGGCCTGAGCCTGGGAGTCCTGGAAGTCGCGCTGCCGGATCGTCGTGAACGCGATCACCATGCCGACAAAGGCGACACCGGCGCCGACGAGCAGGATCGTGTTGAGCGCGTCGACATAGCTGACCTTGGCGGCGCCGATCAACAACCCCCGTGTACTCGCGGGCACGCCGCTTGACGGCGCCGCGCAACCCGCCGGCGCCGATCGCAACCGCCAGCGCATGGGAGTGCGCAGCCAATGGCGTGCCGCTGAGGTGCGCGACCACCTCCGACCTGATCCTGCTGGTGAGGATCGTGCCGAGGCTCGCGACGCCGGTCGCGACTCCGACCTGGCGTAGCGTCGAGTTGATGCCCGAGCCCATGCCGGCGCGCTCGGGCGGAACCACCGCGACCGCCGTCGAGGCCAGCGGCACGTTGATCAGCCCGGAGCCGATGCCGGCAAGGATGAAGCCCGGGAGAAAGTGCGTCCAGTGGTCCGTCGCGGTCAGCCCGCGCATCAACATCAGCCCAGCGACCACGAACGCGAAGCCGACTCCGATCAGCGCCCGGATCGGCACCTTGGTCGTCAGCCGCCCCGCGACGCCGGCGATCAGGAATATGGCGCCCGTCAACGGCAGGAAGCGCAGGCCCGCGGCCAGCGCCGAGTAGCCGAGCAGGTTCTGGAAGTAGATGATCAGATAGGTCAGCAGCGAGAAGATCGAGGCCGACACGGCCCAGGCGGCCACCAGGCCGCCGTTGAAGGCCGGAACTCGGAGCAGCGTGAGGTCGAGCATCGGCTCGCTCATGCGCAGCTCGATCGCGACGAAGGTGACCATCAGCACGGCGGCCGCAATCAGCGATCCCAGGACCTGCACCGAACCCCAGCCCTCGGCCTGGCTGCGGATCAGGCCGAACACGAGCCCTGCGAGCGCGAGGCTGAAGCTGATGAAGCCCGCCACATCGGGACGCGGAGCGCCGGGCAGCTTCGACTCCTCGACGCGGCGCAGTGTGACTACCAACGCAAACACGCCAATCGGCACGTTGACGAAGAAGATCCAGCGCCAGTTCAGACCGCTCGTGATCGCGCCACCGAGCACCGGACCCACGGCGATCGCAACACCGGTGATGGCGCCGAACACCCCGAATGGGACCCCGCGCTCGCGCGGTGGGAACGCCTGCGCCAGCAGCGCGAGCGCCGTCGCGAACATGATCGCGCCGCCCACTCCCTGGAGCGCCCGCGACAGCGACAGGAAGACTGAGCTCTGAGCGACACCGCACAGCGCCGATCCGAGCGTGAACACGACGATCCCGGTCGCAAACACCCGGCGCCGGCCGGCAAGATCCGCGATCGAGCCGGCGGTTAGCAGCAATGCCGCGAGTGTCAGCGCGTAGGCGTCAATCACCCACTGCAGATCGGAGAGGTTCGCGTTAAAGGCGCGCTCTATCTGGGGGAGCGCCACGTTCACGATCGTGATGTCGAGCAACAGCATGAAGACACCTGTGCATACCGCGATCAACGTCCACCACTTGCGGGCCATGGGTCACCTCTACGCGTCGAGTATTATTGAGTGCGCGCTCAGAATATCATGCTTACTGAGCATGCGCTCAACAATTTCTTACCCGCAGAGGCTACGCTTGCCAACCTCGAGATGACGGCTACCGAAGAACCACCCAGACGTAGAGGGCGCCCACCATCGGGCGGTCGCGAAGCGATCCTCGAGGCCACCCTCGCGATCCTGCGCGAGCACGGCATCGCGAACCTGACAAGCCGCGAGGTCGCGGCGCGGGCCGGCGTTTCGGACGCGAGCGTCTACTACCACTTCGGCGACCGAGCCGGGCTCCTGCAGGCGGTCTTCGAGCACGGCATGAAGCCGCTCAAGTTCATGTTCGGGTTGGACCCCGAGACGATGGATCCACCAACGGTGCTCCGCGGCGCCTCCGACGCCCTTGAGCGCTTCTTCGACGACGTCCTTCCCGTACTGCTCGCCGCCCAGGCCGACCCCGAGTTGCGCGCGGCGCTCGGCGGCTACATCGAGGCCAAGAGCCTCGGTCCGCACAAGGGCGTGCAGATGCTTGGCGCCTACCTTCGGGCCGAGCAGGCCGCGGGCCGTGTCAACCCGGACGCCGACGCCGACGCGATCGCCCTGCTGGTGATCGATGCCGCCTTCGGCCGGGCCGCGCGTCGGCAGATGCTCCTGCAGCACGGCAAAGAGCCGCTGCCGTCGAGCGATGCGGTCCTCGCCGAGATCAACCGCCTGCTTCGCTGATCAAGCGCTTCGCTGACCAAGCGCCTGCTTCGCTGATCACCCAACCGCCGAGCGCAGGCTGTCGATCGCGCCGTTGAGTGTCGCCGACGGCCGCATTGCCGCCGCGACGAGATCCAGATTGGGGTGGTAGTAACCGCCGATGTCGACCGGCTGGCCCTGAACCTCGGCCAACTCGGCGACGATCTGCTGTTCATCGGCCGCGAGTCGCTCGGCGAGCGGCTTGAAGCGCTCGGCCAGCTCGGGATCATCGGTCTGCGCCACCAGCTCCCGCGCCCAGTAGAGGCCGAGATAGAAGTGACTGCCGCGGTTGTCCAACTCGCCGACCCTGCGCATGGGTGACCGGCCCTCCTCAAGCACACTGCCGGTCGCACGGTCGAGCGTGGCCGCTAGTACTTTCGCGCGAGCGTCGCCGGTCTTCTCGGCCAGCAGCTCGAACGACACCGCCAACGCCAGGAACTCTCCGAGCGAGTCCCAGCGCAGGTGGTTCTCCCGCACGAACTGCTGCACGTGCTTGGGGGCAGATCCGCCGGCGCCGGTCTCGAACAACCCGCCGCCGTCCATCAACGGCACGATCGAGAGCATCTTCGCGCTGGTGCCGAGCTCGAGGATCGGGAACAGGTCGGTCAGGTAATCGCGCAGGACGTTGCCGGTGACGGCGATCGTGTCCAGACCGGCGCGGGCACGGGCCAGGGTGAAGCGGGTCGCCTCGGCCACCGGCAGGATCTCGATCTCGAGCCCCTCGGTGTCGAGCGCGTCGAGCGCGGGACGAACCTTCTTGAGCAACTCGGCGTCGTGCGCGCGGGTCTCGTCCAACCAGAACACGGCAGGCGCACCGGTGGCGCGAGCGCGCGCCACCGCGAGGCGGACCCAGTCCTGGATGGGCGCGTCCTTGACCTGGCAGGCGCGCCAGACGTCCCCGGCAGCCACTTCATGCTCAATCAGCACCGAGCGGGTCGGGTCCGACACCTCGACTATGCGCACGCGCCCGGAGTGCTCGACCTCGAACGTCTTGTCGTGCGAGCCGTACTCCTCCGCCGCCTGAGCCATCAGACCGACGTTGGGCGTCGTGCCCATCGTCACCGGATCGAAGGCTCCGTGCAGCCGGCAGTCGTCGAGCGTCTCGGCGTACAGGGGAGCGTAGGAGTGGTCGGGGATCACGTACTTGGTGTCCTGCTGCTCTCCACGCGAGTTCCACATCTGTCCGGACGCGCGGATCGCGGCCGGGAGCGACGCGTCGATGATCACGTCGCTGGGCACATGCAGGTTCGTGATCCCGCGGTCGGAGTCGACCATCGCCAGGCCAGGGCCGTCAGCCGGGTAGGTGATCTCGGTCCCCTCCGGGAGCGCACCGAGCCCGTCATTGGGATTCCAGCCCGGGGCGCTCAGGCCCGGGAAGAAAGCTGTGACCGCGTGGCCGAAGAGGATCGGGTCCGAGACCTTCATCATCGTCGCCTTCAGGTGGACCGAGAACAGAACGTCCTTTGCCCTCGCGTCGGCGATCTGCTCGGCCAGGAATGCGTCGAGCGCAGCGGCGCGCATCACGGCGCCGTCGAGGACCTCCCCCGCGAGGAGCGGAAAGTCTGGCTTCAAAACGGTCACCGAGCCGTCGTCGGCGACGTGCTCGATGCGCACGGTCGTGGGCTCGGCGACCGTCAGCGCCTGCTCGGTCGAGCGGAAGTCCCCGTCGCTCATCGTCGCCACGTGCGACTTGGAATCCGTCGACCAGGCGCCCATCGAGTGCGGGTGCTTGCGGGCGTAGGCCTTAACCGACGCTGGGGCGCGGCGGTCCGAGTTGCCCTCGCGCAGGACAGGGTTCACGGCGCTGCCCTTGGCCCTGTCGTAACGCGCGCGGATGTAACGCTGCTGGTCGGTCGCGGGTTCGTCGGGGTAATCAGGGACCGTGTAGCCCTGCTCCTGGAGCTCGCTGATCGCCGCCTTCAGCTGCGGCACCGAGGCGCTGATGTTCGGAAGCTTGATGATGTTGGCCTCAGGCGTCTTGGCGAGCTCGCCGAGCTCTGTGAGGGCGTCGGCGGTGAACTGCTCGGGCGCCAGCCCTTCCGGAAACAGAGCGAGGATGCGTCCTGCCAGCGATATGTCACGGGTTTCGATATCGATGTCCGCAGCGGCAGCGAAGGCGCTGACGATCGGCAGCAGCGACGCGCTCGCGAGCGCCGGCGCCTCGTCGGTGTAGGTGTAGATGATTTTCATCGCTGGCGGGACCTTAGCTTGCGGGGAATAATCAAGCTCAGATGCTCGCGCTCGCACAGCCAACCGCTCATGCTTCCGGCGCCGGGCGGGCGGGGTCTCTGTCCGGCAAGGTCGTCGGGATCGATCCCGGACATAACGGCCGTAACTACAGCGATCCGAACTTCATCAACCACCTGATCTGGAACGGTCGCGAGCTCGAGACCTGTGACACGACAGGTACCGACACCGACGGGGGCTACACCGAGGCACAGTTCAACTGGAACGTTGCGAACTACCTGACCGCGGATCTGGAGGCTGAGGGCGCAAAGGTCGTTTTGACGCGGCACAGCAACGATGGTGTCGGTCCCTGTGTGAACACGCGTGCCCGAATCATCGACAGGGCGCACGCGAATGTGGCGGTCGACATCCACGCCGACGGCGGCCCGCCGTCCGGGCGCGGGTTCGCGATTCTCGAGCCCGTCGCCGACAGGACCAACGCGAACGTGATCGGCGCCTCCGAGCGCTTCGCCAAGATCTTGCGCTCGCGCTTCGAATCCGGCACCGGGATGCCGGTCTCGACCTACGACGGCGTCGACGGTCTGGAGCCGCGGGACGACCTCGCCGGGCTCAACCTGACCACCGTCCCGAAGGTCCTGATCGAGTGCGGGAACATGCGCAACGCGACCGACGCAAAGCTGCTGGTCACCGCCTCGTTCCAGAAGCGGGCCGCGGCGGCAATCGCCGCGGCGATCACGCGCTTCCTGCGTCGCTGAGCGCAGCGAACTTTGGCAATGCGGTGTCCGTTCTGGGTCCTGCATTGCCAAAGTTCGACGCCGGCGCGGCGAGCAGGCCGGATCCTCAGAGGCGCGCGGCCATCGACCGGCCCGCCTGCCGACCGCTGAACAGGCATCCGCCGAGAAACGTTCCCTCCAGCGCGCTGTACCCGTGCATGCCGCCGCCACCGAAGCCGGCGGTCTCGCCGGCCGCCCAGAGCCCGGCGAGCGGCTCGCCGTCGGCACCGAGCACGCGCGCCTCGAGGTCGGTCGCGAGACCGCCGAGCGTCTTGCGCGTCAGGATGTGGAGCTTGACGGCGATCAGCGGCCCGGCCGCCGGATCGAGGATCCGGTGCGGCGCGACGACGCGGCTCACACGGTCGGGCAGGTATCGGCGCGCGGCGCGGATCGCCATCAGCTGCAGGTCCTTACCGTAGGGATTGGCCACCTGGCGATCGCGCGCAACGAGCTGGCGCTCGATGTTCTCGTATTGGAGCAGCGGCTCCCCGGTCAACCCGTTCATGCCCGCCACCAGCTCGCGCAGGTTGTCGGCAATGACGAAGTCCTCGCCGTGATCCAGAAACGCTTGGATCGGGCCGGGCACATCCGGCAACAGCCGCGAGCGCACGGTCGCCTCGACATCCTTGCCGGTGATGTCCGGATTCTGCTCCGAGCCCGACAACGCGAACTCGCGCGCGATGATCCGGCGGTTGAGCACGAACCAGGTGTGGTCGTGACCGGTGCGACCGATGTGGGCGAGCGTCGCGATCGTGTCAAAGCCAGGGAACAGCGGCGCCGGCAAGCGCCTGCCGGTCGCGTCGAACCACATCGAGGACGGCGCCGGCAGGATCCGGATCCCGTGGTTCTCCCACACCGGATCCCAGTTGCGGATGCCCTCGGTGTAGTGCCACATGCGGTCGCGGCCGATCCAGCTGGCGCCGGCGCGCTCGGAGATCTCGAGCATGCGCCCGTCGGTGCTCGCCGGCACACCCGCGACCATGTCACGCGGCGCCGGTCCGAGCCGCTCCGGCCAGTACCTGCGCACCAGCTCGAGATTGCCGCCGATACCGCCACTCGACACGAGTACTGCACCGGCCCGCGCCTGAAAGTGCCCGACCATCTCCCGCGAGCTCGCCTGTCCCCTTCCGACGAGCGACCGCGCCAGGACAGCACCAGCCACGCCGACGACGTGGCCGTGCTCGACCAGCAGCTCGTCCACCCGATGGCGGAAGGCGAGCTGCACAAGCTCCTTCTCGGCGGCCGTTCTCACGCTGCGCTCGAACGGCTCGACGACCGCCGGGCCGGTGCCCCAGGTCAGGTGAAAGCGAGGCACCGAGTTACCGTGCGCGAGCGCATCCCCGCCGCCGCGCTCCGCCCAGCCGGGACTCGGCAGCACCCGCAGCCCCAGCGAGCGCAGCCAGTCGCGCTTCTCGACCGTCGCGAACTCGACGTAGGCCCGCGCGAACCGGCGGGGGTGCTCGTCCTCGGGCCGGTCGAAGCCGGCGCTTCCCAGCCAGTCCGACCAGGCCAGCTCGAACGAGTCATGGATCCGCGCCCTGCGCTGCTCCGGCGAGTCGACGAAGAACAGGCCGCCGAGCGACCAGAACGCCTGCCCGCCGAGCGATGCCTCGGGCTCCTGCTCGAGCAGCAGCACGCGCTTGCCCGCGGCCGTGAGCTCGGCGGTGGCGACCAAGCCCGCCAACCCGCCGCCGACGACGATTGCGTCGGCGTGCAACTGCGAGTCGCTCACGCTCGCGGCGTCAACCGAACCGAGCCTACAGCCCGGTCGGGTGGAGGATCCGGTTGAAGCGTCTTCAGGTAGCCGGGGTTGGGATCCATGATCTGGTGCACGTCGGCGGCACCGCCGTCGGCCGTGCTGCCGCCGCTCTCCCACCACTGACCGTCGAGGTCGATGATCACGTGCTCGTCGTTGTTGGTGGTGTCGGCGCTGGGGACCAGCTTGGTGAGGTGCAGTGTCGTCCACTCTCCGACCCACCTAGGCAGTTGAATCGAAACTGTGTTGGAGTTGGCCTGCCTCCCCTTGACCACATGCACGCCGGCGGCGTCGGGGTTCTTCGCCTGTTTGACGGTGACGATCTTCTTTTTCTTGACCCAGACCCGGACGGTGGCGACCGTGCGGTCGTAGATGGTGACGTACTTACCGGGGCCATTGGCGATCCCGGCGAGCCCTGGCAATGTCTGCGTCGTCTGCGGACCGCTCGAGGTAGCCGCCAGCGTGAAGCACCTCCGACACGAAGCCGGAGCAGTCGTACCCGGATCCGACCACCCATGCTGGCCCGCCGTGGCCGCCGCCCCACAGGTAGGGAATGCCGTTGAGCAGATGCGCTTCGGCGCGCATGGCAACGAGCTTGACCATCGGACCGGCGGTTGGCGTCACCGTGGAGGCGCCGATTGACTGCGCGAGCGTCAGCACCGCCTGCTGCGAAGCGGCGTCGTCGCCCATGTACTTGTAGACGGCCGCGGCCGGGCTCTGGGCGACACCGTCGGCCACGAGCTTCCTCGCGTCTGAGACCAGCGTCGCGCTGGGCTGCGAAGCGGCGGCGAGGGCGCTCGAGAGTACTTGGCTGTTGACGGCCCGCTGGCCGTCAACATTGGCATCGGCGGTGGCGGTCTGTGCAGCCGGCGCCGATGCGCCCGCGATTGCGCTCGTGTAACCGCCCTGGATGTACTCGAGCGCAGCGAGCATCCGCCACGGGATCGAGTAGCGGTTCCCCAGCTCCCGGTACACCGCGGCCAGATAGGTGGGCGGCATGTACGGGGAGCTGCCGTCGGCGAGCTGCAGGACCTGAGCGGGAGTGAAGTCGTGGGTGGAGGACGGCGGAGGCGAGGCAAGACCGGTATGTGCGTGCCGTACGACGATCGCGCTGCGACCGCCGGCGACGGTCAGGCGCACGCCGGGGTGGGTGACGGCGGAACCGGCGCCTGTGAGCGTCGGGATCGTGCGCGACTGGAGTTGGGATGCGGCACTCAGCACCACCGCCGGCACGTTCAGCGCCGCGGCGTGACGGCCCGAGTCGCGGCTGAGGGCGAACGCCGGCACTGCGACCACGACCGCGACGACGAGCGCGATCAGGCCGGCGCGCAGGCCCCGCCAGGGCGTGAAGCCGGCCCACGAGCCGGCGCCGCTGGAGGCGGGCCGAGGCTGCGGAACGATCTGCAGCGACGGGACCGGAGGGCCGTCAGGTGGTTGGCGTGTCGATGGCTGGATCGGCATCGCGAGTTCTAATCTCGGCGAGTTGGTCGCCGATTGCAACTCCTGTACGTGAAATTTCTCCGGCCGCCAGTTCGAGGATGTTACGGGACCTCTTGGCTGCCCGCACCCGCCATGGCGGGATCCGCTCGGCCAAACCGACTACCCGCAGATCCCGGTCCATGAACACTGCATCGAACTCGAAGCGCATAAAGGCAGTGTGAATTGATGACTCGCCGCGGAACAGCATCCCGCTTCCGGCGGGCAGCGACGCGCGGCCCAGCAGGCCGCGCATGCGGCGCCAGAGCGTGTCTGCGATCTCAGTCCGCTCGCAGACAACACTGTCGTCGCGGGACTGGTTGACGATCGTCAGGCTCATCGCTCAGCGACCGGCCAGTTCGCGCTTGAGCACTTTGCCGGTGGGGTTGCGCGGCAGCTCGTCGATGAACATGACATCACGCGGAACCTTGTAACGGGCGAGGTTCTCTCGCACATAGTCCTTGACGTCCTCCTCGGTCAGCTCAGCACCCGCGCGTCGCACCACGAAGACGCTCAGACGCTGACCGAATTGATCATCGGGAACGCCTACGGCAGCAGCCTCGAGCACCTCCGGGTGCGTGTGCAGGAGCTCCTCGACCTCTCGCGGGAACACGTTCTCGCCGCCGGAGATGATCATCTCGTCGTCGCGGCCGTCGATGAACAGGCGACCCGCCGAGTCGAAATGGCCGACATCCCCGGATGAGATCAGCCCGCGGATCCGCTCTTTGTCACCGCCGCCGGTGTAGCCCTCGAACTCGATCATGTGGCCCACGAAGATGCGACCGGTCTGACCGGTCGCCAACTCCTCGCCCTCGGCTCCGAGGATCTTGACGACCGCGCCGCGCACCACGCGGCCGACGGACGCGGGCGCGGCCTCGAGGTCGGCCGGGGTCGCGATCGTCGCGTACGCGATCTCAGTGGAGCCGTACAGGTTGTAGAGCACCGAACCGAATGCGGCGCGCGCGCGGCGGGCCAGATCGGTGCCGAGCTGCGAGCCGCTCAGGTAGATGATCCGCAGGTGCGAGAGGTCGCGGCCCCCCCACTGCTCGGGTGTGAGCGCGAGCACGCGCTGCAACATCACGGGCACGATCACCCAGGTCGTCACCCGATTCCGGGCGAGGCTGTCGAGCGTTTCGGCGGGCGCGAAGCGGCGCTGCAGGACCAGCGTCGCACCGAGCCCGACCTGCAACAGGCCCTGCGTGAAGCCGAGCGCGTGAAACATCGGTGCCGAGATCTGCGCGACGTCGCCGGAGCGAAACGGGACCTTGCTCAGCGGACCGCCGATCGGTGAAAGCGAGAACGGCACATCGCGACCGGCACCCTTCGGCGTTCCGGTCGTGCCGCTTGTGAGGATCACCAGGCGCGGGGCGCGGGCGGGCTTGGGCGGCATGCGAGCGGGCGTCGAGGCGATCAGCGCGTCGAGCGTGTCGTCTGCCTCCTGACGGCTGTCGACCCACGCGCGGAAGCGCCCGCGGGGCAGCTCGAGGTCGGCCATCAACGGCTCGAACTCCTCGTCGTAGACGAACAGGTCCACGCCCTCTCGGCTTGCCACCTCGCGCACCTGCGGACCCGAAAAGCCCGTGTTCATCAGGACGATCCGCGCACCGCACCTGGCCGCCGCAAACAGCGCCTGCAGGAATCCACGGTGGTTGCGGGCCATGATCGCGACGCCGTCGCCCGCCTTCAGTCCACGCTCGAGCCATGCGGTCGCAATCGCGTTCACGCTGTCGTCGAGCTCACGGTAGGTCAGCTGACCGTGTTCGTCGATCACCGCCAGCCGCTGCGGATGGCGAATCGCCGCGATAGCCACGCCGGCTCCCAGCATCCCATAGTCGTTAAAGGCTCTGACGAGCTGCGCCAGCCGACGCGGCGGCTCGATCCCGATCATGCCACGGCGAAAGCAATAGCCGAGGTAATACGCCTCTTTGCCGACACGGTCGACGAGCCGCTGCGCCCGCGCGCGCAGCTCCTCGCTGGGCGTGATCGACTTCATGGGGCCAAGTTATCGGGTGTCAGCCCAGGCCGCACGTTCACAACGGCTCGGCGGGCGTCGACGCGAGGCACCCGCGCCCGCGTCAGCCCGTGCCGCTGGGGGTCGCCGTCTTCGTCGACGTCGTCTTGGTGCCTGTCGTCTTCGTCGTGGTGGTGGTCGTCGTCGTCGTCTTCGTCGACGTACTCGACGCAGCCTTGACGACGCCGTAGGTAACGGTGCCGCGGTTGTCGACCTCGACACAGAGCTTCGTGTTGCAGGCGATCTGGCTGATCGTCGCCTGGGAGGCCTTCTTCAGTGGTTTCGCCGCGCTCCAGCCGCCGCGTACCGGCGTCGTACTCGTGTACGCGTTCGAGGCGCTGTCGACGGCCACACAGAAGTTGCGCTCGGGACAGCTGACGCCATCCACCAGTCCGGCACCCTGGGCCGGCGGGTCGGAGCCAATCGCCGATCCGATCCAGGCGCCGGCGCCGAGCGTCGGGCTCGATGATGCGCTGGCAAGACCGGCGCCGGCGTTGCCGTAACCCACGCCGACGCAGAGCTTCAAGCCGTTGCAGGCCAGCGCTGACATCACGGCGACGCTGCCGCTGAGCGATCCCGACACCTTCCAGGCGCTGGCGCCGCCCGTCGGGTCGATCGAGTAGAAACGCTCGCTGCCGCCGATCACGCAGAGCGTCGCCGAGGCACATGCGGCCGAATCGAGCGTAACGCCGTTCGCCACGGTCGCGAGCGTCCACGCGCTCGCCGGGCCTGTCGGGTCGGTGGTGTAGGCGACCTGCCCGTTCGCGGCGTTGTCCACAGCGATGCACAGCTTCGTCGTCGGGCACGCGACCGCCGAGAAGCCGGCATACCCGCCACCAGGCTGCATGGCCGTGTCGACTCGCACCGGCTTGCTCCAGCCCTTGACACCGCTGAGCGGCTTGGTCGCGTGCATCACGTGACCGGATGCGTCGACGGCGACGCACATGCTCGTCGACGGACAGGCGATCGAGGTGATCGCGTTGCCGGCGTCAATCGTCTCCCGGCGCCATCCCTTCGCGGGCCGCGATGGATGCGCCGTCGCCCAGACGTTCCCCTTGGGGTCGCCGGCGACGCACAGAAGCGCCTTACTCTTGCTTGTGGTCGGTGTCGTGGTCGTGCCCGTGGTCGTCGTGCCTGTGGAGGTTGCGCCCACGGGCGCGCAGGCGACCGATAACAGCGCGCCGCCCTTGTTCGGGTTCTCCAGCAGAGCCGACCTGCTCCACTTCATCGAATAGGCGGTTGCGGCGCTTGCAATCGCCGGCAGCGACAGACACGCGGCGAGCACCGCCAGCAGCAGTGGGAGCGCCCGTGTTGGGCGAATAAATTTTGAGCTCATCGACAGCAAGAAGTGCGTAGTTCTAGCAGCCGAAATGGCGGATTCGGCAGCAAAGCGTGCAGAACGGCGACCGCCACCCGGCGTTGTTGTGAGTGAAACCCGCGGAACCGCGGAAGGTTGCGCCAGTGACCTCACGGTACCGCAATCCCGACTGCCGCCGCCGCGGTATCGGTCGCGTCCACGAGCTCGTCGAGCGCCGCCCACAGCGCCTGACTGAGCAGCTGCGGCCGTGCCCGCACGAGCTCGCGGTTGAGCGTGCGCAACGGCGGAAACGGACGCTGCTCGGCGTCCCGCAGCATTGCCGCCAGCGATGACAGCGCCTCACCGAGACCGGCCTGCAGTGGCGCGAGCGGCGGCAGCGGGCGCGGATCAGGCATCGTCGAGGTGTCCAGACGCAGGACGTGCACGCCGCGCACGACACGTCGGAGCGCCGCGAGCGTCGTGGCCGCCGTCTCGAGGTCGGTGTCACCACGGTGCGGCTCGCTGCGCGCCAGGCTGATCGCCGCCTCGGCATCCGTGAACGCGACGCGCGCCTCGCGCGCAAGCGTTCGCAGCTGCGTCTCCGGCAGTCGCCTACCGGTGGTCAGCCCGGTCAGCACCGCGTCGAGATAGCTGTGCTGGGCATCCACCAGCTTGGCCAGCAGCGGTCCGGCGGACAGTGCCGACCATGTGGGCCACAGCGCGTAGGCGATCAGGCCGATTGCGCCGCCGATCGCGGTGTCGATCCCGCGATCGAGCGCGGTCTGCACCGAGTCGGGCGCCACCGCGTGCAGCAGGAAGACGATCACCGCGGTGAGCAACGCCGTCCCGGCGGCGAAGCTCGCGGGAAAGACCGCGTACGTGCAGTAGGCAAGGACCGCCACGACCGCGACGACACCCCAGCCGCCGGGGTCGATTGCGACGGCGATCAGCGTCGCAATCACCACCCCGGCCAGGGTTCCGAGCACGCGCTCGGCACCGCGCGTGAAGGTGGCGCCGAAGCCCGGGCGCAGCACGGTGGAGGCGGCCACCACGGCCCAGTACGCGCGCGGCAGCGCAACGCGCTGGACCAACAGCTCCGTCAGCGCGACCACCACCGCGAGGCGCAGCGCGTGACGTCCAGCCGCCGAGTGCAGGCTCGCGGCGGCACGCATCCGCTCGATGTCGAGCGCCAGCTGGCCGCCGATCCTCCGGGTGCCGCGCGCGGGTCGGCCGACCGGGAACACCAGCCCGGCGCGACCCGGTGCGCGCAAAGCGGCGGCCAAGCGGGCCGCCGCCGTCACCTGCCCGATGAGTGCCGCGAGGCGCTGGTCGCAGGCCACCGAGGACAGCGACTCGCGCCGGGCACCCCATTCGCTCAGTTCGCCCGCCTCGGCCGGCAGCTCGGCGAGCGCCGCCGCGTCACCCTCGATCGCGGCGACCGTCAACACCAGCAGCTCCCGGATGCGCGCGAGCGCATCGGCGACGCCTTGCGCCGAGTTCTGGGCAAGCGCCGGATCGGTACGGCGCTCGTGCGCCAGCAATGCACTGAAGCCGATCAACTCGAGGCGGATGCGGCGGCCCTCGCCGACGAGCCCAGTGAGTACGTCGCGGTCGGGATCCGCGAACAGCGCCGGAGTCGCCAGTACCTGATCGGCATCATCGAGCGCCGCCGCCACCGGGATCGACGACGGTGTGACGTCGGCGGTGAACGTGGCCAGCGCGCGGTATGCCGCCGCCAGCGCGCTTCGCTGGCGGCGCCAGGCGAACGGGACCGCGACAGTGGCCGCGAACAGCGTCTGGGCGGCACCACCGGCGAGCACCAGCGCGGTGAGTCCGAGCGCGTGCGGCACGTTCTCGGGGAAGCGGCCGAAGATGATGAACGCGATCACCGACTGGGTGCCGACCACCAGGCCGCGCCGGCCGAGCGAAGCTGCGCTGCCGGCGACCAGGCAGAAGACCACGAGCAGCAGCAGGTGCAGCCACGCCCAGCGCCCGCTGATCGTGCCGGCCAGCGTCGCCGCGGCAAGCGCCGTCGCGGCGCCCGCCATCGTCCCGATCGGCGGTACAACAGGCCCGTCGCCCGCGCGCCACGCGACGCCGGTGAGCAGCGCGCCGACACCCATCGTCACAGCATCCGGGGGGGAACCGATCGCGGTGCCGAGCGCCAGCATCGCCGCGACCGGGATCGCGGCGACCGCTCCCGCGCGGGCTGAAACCTTGGCGCGGTCGAAGCGCCGGGCCTCCTTGAACGCGCGCCTGGCGAGGACCGTCCTACCGGCAGGGCGCCTCGCGCCGGCGGGGACGTTCACGCAAACGACGGGCTGGGGATATAGGGATGCAGCGGGCCGACGTCGCCGCGCGTGCAGATGGCGCCGTAGGAGCGGAACGAGAGCCTGGCCGCGAGGAACACCTGCAGCGCCCATTGCTGAGCACCACTGACGAAGTCGATCACGATCCTCGGTTCCTCTCTGAGCTGGTCGAGCGCGTGCCACAGCAGGTCCGTCGCGGCCGGCTCGTCCCGCGCGGCGAGCAGCCAAACGCCGCGGCCGGGCATGGTCACCGCGAAGCCGCGGTCCTCAAGCGCGAACACACTCGCGCCGCGGCTGAGCGCGAGTCCAAGGTCACGCGTGTGCGCGGCGCCTCGCGCCGCGCGCGAGATCGGGGCCAGGGTCTCCAGCTCACGCGACGAGACCTCGACGATGCCTGGATGCAGATCCGGGATCAGGCTCGGATCGACCGTCCCCGTGGCCTTGAAGGTCGGCTCGAGCCGAAATCCGGAGGAGCCGTACAGGCGCGTCGCCCGTGGGTCGTTGGAGGCAATGATCAGCGCGGCGTCGGCCTCACGGTCGTATTCCAGCGCCGCATCTACGAGGGCGCGGCCCTCGCCGCCCCGACCCGCGCTCGGGCTGACGGTCAGTAGCGACAGGATCCACAGGCGGTCGCGGATGACCGCCTGGGCGGCGCCCGCGACGACACCACCCGACTCGGTCACGAGCGACCCCTCTGGATCGGTCCGCAGCGAGTGACGCAGCCGCTCTTCCCAGTAGTGGCGAGCCGTCGGCGTGACGATCTCGACCTCAAACGCCTCGGCTGAGATCGTCGCCACCCGTGGGATATCGGCATCGGTCATCCGCCGCACCCGTGGCGCCTTTACGCTCGCGCTCACGGCGCTCATGGAATCAGCACGATCTTCCCTGGCGGGTGGCTGCCCTCGAGCAGCGCGTACGCGTCGCGGACCTGGTCGAGTCCGAATGTGCGCGCGATCTGGAGCTCAACCTTGCCGTCGACGATCAATTGCACCAGCTGCTCGACTGTCTCGACGGTCGACGCTGCGCCGGCGCCGTCGGTGTGCACGCCGTAGCGAGGGCCGGCTTCGAAGTCGACGATCGTGTCGATGCGCTCGGGCGAGATCCCAAGCTTGATCGCCAGCGGCACGTAACCCTGGCCGACGGTGTCGATCAGAGCGGTGAGCTTGCCACCGGCGTCGGTAGCGGTCGCCTGCAGCCGCTCGGGGAGCCCATCGCCGTAGACAACCGGAAGCACGTCCCGCGATCGCAGCCAGTTGTGGCTGGGCTCGGCCGCCACGCCGATCACCGTCGCCCCGAGGTTGCGCGCGAGCTGCACGGCTAGTCCACCGACGCCCCCAGCAGCGCCCGCGACCACGACGATGTCGCCGGGGCCCGGGCCGACTGCGCCGACGGCGCCATACGCGGTTGTCCCGACCGTCCAGAGTCCGCCGGCCACCTCCCACGGGAGCGCCTCAGGACGCGCCAACGCACGCGCTTGGGAGACCACGGCCAGCTCGGCCTGACTGCCGCGCTTGCTGGTCGTTCCCAGGACCTCGTCCCCGGCAGCGAAGTCGCTCACATCCGGTGCTACTCGTTCGACAACCCCGGCCAGGTCGGTTCCCTGCGCGGCGGGGAAGCTGATCGGGATGTCTTCCCGCAGCAGACCGCTGCGGAGCTTGGCCTCGAACGGGTTGATGCCGGCCGCCCTGACGCGCACCAGCAGTTGACCGTCATCGAGCTCCGGAGGCTCGACCTCGACCAGCTTGAGCACATCGACTCCGCCGTACTCATCGAACCTGACCGCGCGTGGCATCGCCGACCTCCTTTGGTTCTTTTCAAATGCTCAGTCAGACTGTTGCAAACTTCAGTCGTCCGCATGCTCGGCCGTGAGGAGCGTGCGTGCCTCGATCACGGCCACCGCCGCGATCACCAGCGCGACCGCACGGTCGGACCACCACCATCCGAACAGGTCGTTCAGCGCCAGGCCGAGCAGGGCCAGCACCGCAGTGCTCGCGCCGATCGCGCTCAGCGTGCTGTCACCTTTGAGCGCGTGGCTCCCGAGTCGCATCGCCGTCTCGCGCTTGAGGTAGGCGAGCGGCATCAGCACGACGATCGACACGCCCGCCGAGATCACGGTGATTGCGCTGCTACCGGGATGGCTTGCGGCGATCAGTGCGTGGATCGCATCGAACGCGAGCGCAACCGCGATGATCCCGAGCGTCGTGGCGACGGCCAGCGCCGCCAGGTCCTCGACGTGCCTGGCCCGCTCGGGGTTCGAGCGCTCCGTTCTGAAGCGCCAGATGAGCACGACCGAGCCGGTCACGTCGGCGAGCACCGACAGGCCCGCGGCGAGCACCCCGAGGCTGTGCTCAGCGATCCCGGAGCCGACGGAAACGGTGCCCGCGACGAGTCCGAAGCAGATCGAGATCCAGGAGAGCCGCAGCGCGCGCTCGAGCAGCGCCGGGCGGCCCTGCGCGCTGCTGACCGCCCGCCCGTTAGGAGCTTCTACCGGGCGCAAGCTCACCGGTACTCATGCGAGCGCCAGTTCCTGAGCACCGAGCAGCACCGTGCGCATCTTCTCGACGATCTCGTCGAGCACGTCGTCGTCGGCAATCAGCGGCGGCGCGATCTGCAGGACCGCGTCCCCACGGTCGTCGGGGCGCGCGACCAGCCCCGCCTCGAGCAACGCCGGAGCCATGTAGCCGCGCAGCAGGCGCTCACGCTCGTCGGCATCGAAGCGTGTGTTGTCCGCATCCTTGACCAGCTCCACTGCCCAGAAGAAACCGGCGCCGCGGACGTCCCCGACGATCCGCAGATCCTCCCTGAGCAGCTCCAGCCTTGCCCTGAGCCCGTCTTCACGGGCGCGGACGTTCTCGAGCACCTGCTCGCGTTCGAAGATCTCGATGTTCTTGAGCGCGATCGCGGCGCACAATGGATGCCCGCCAAAGGTGACGCCGTGCATCAGCGTGCGACCGTCCTCGTAGAAGGGGGCGGCGACCTTCTCGGAGACGAGCACGGCGCCCATCGGCGCATACGCCGACGTCAGGCCCTTGGCGATCGTGATCAGGTCGGGCGTTGCGTCAAAACGCGTCACGCCGAAGTACTCGCCGAGGCGACCGAAACCGGTGATCACCTCGTCGGCGTGCAGCAGGATCCCGTACCTGTCGGCCAGCTCCCGCAGCCCCCGCCAGTAGCCGGGCGGGGGCACCAGGCAGCCGCCGGCGTTCTGAACCGGCTCGGCGATGATCACACCAACTGTCTCCGGTCCCTCCTCGAGGATCACGCCCTCGATTTCCTCCAGGAGCTTGTCGGTGAGCTCCTGCCCCTGGACGTCTGAGCGGAAGCCGTTGGTGTTGGAGACGTGGCGCGTGTAGATCGCCGGTGGGCCGAACGGCTCCTTGTAGCCCGGGACCCCGGTGAAGGAGAGCGCGCCGAGCGTGACGCCGTGGTAGGCGATGTGGCGGGCGATCGCCTTCAAGCGCTGGGGCTCGCCGTTGGCGACGTGGTACTGACGGGCGAGCTTCCAGGCGGCCTCGACCGCCTCGGAGCCGCCGGATGTGAAGAACACGCGGTCGACGCCGTCGGGCGCCAGGCCGGCGAGACGGTCGGCGAGCTCGAGCGCCGGCGGATGGGCGGCGCCCCAGATCGTGCTGTAGGGGAGCTGCTGCAACTGCCCGGCCGCGACGGCGCCCATCTCCTCGCCGTAGGAGTAGCCGATCTGCGCGCAGAACAGGCTCGAGAGACCGTCGACATAGCGGTTGCCGTGCGTGTCGAAGATGTAGGCGCCCTCACCTCGTTCGACGACGAGCAGCTCGGTGCCGCCGGGGCCGAAGTTGCCGTTCCGCGCGAAGTGCAACAGCGTCGAACCCTGCGCGACCGTACTTGCGTGAGCGCCCACTCGATCCTCCAGTTCTGCTCGCCTGCGTCTAGAGAAGCGACTCTATCGACCGCCTGCCGGCAATCAGTGCGGCTCCGGGGTATTTGGTACGCGGCGGCGTGACGGGCGGATCAGATCGCGCCGGTCAGCACAAGCGCCCCGATCACCGCCAGGACCAGAGCGGTGACGAGGTTCCCCCACCGCTCGAGCCAGTCACCCTTGATCTGCAGGCCGCCGGAGTAGGCGAGCAGCGTCAGCGTCACGATCGTCGTGACCGTCACCACCGCGAAGACCGCCAGCGAAGCGATTGCTGTGGCAGCTCCGGCGGCCGTCGCCGCGAGGAACACCGGCAGAATCGTCAGGTCGGGCGAGGCCGCCGCGCCGAACGGGACCATCACTGCCGCGAGCCCGGAGAGACCTCCGCGCTGGACAGCGTCTGCATTGCGATGCGCGTGGGTGTGCTCGTCGTGCGGGTGCTGGTCGTGCCCGTTCGCTTGTTCATTCTCATCACTATGGTCATGGTCGTGGTGATGCCCGCGCCCGGTCAGCTCCACGATCGTGAAGCCCGCGGCGGTAGCGAGCAGGATCACGCCGACGATCGTGTCCTCGGCGCCCTTGACCTGCGAACGGAACTGCAGACCGATCGCCACGATCACCGCCCCGAGCACGATCGAAACGAGCACGTGGGCGATGCCCGCGAGCCCCGACAGCCGTGCGACGCGCCCCGGCGGGTAGCGCCGTGTGCGCCCCAACACTGCCAGTGGCAGCCAGTGGTCAGGAAGGACCGCGTGGCCGAACCCGACCCCGGCCGCGGCGGCCAGCAGCGCCGGCGCAGTGGAGCTCATGGGCGGTGTCTATCAGCTTGCCGACGGGCTGTCGGCGGAAACCGACGCCGCGCGGAGCTCGGCGACGAACTCCGCGGCGAGCGCCTGCCAGGT
The DNA here is from genome assembly GCA_963774025.1 of uncultured Conexibacteraceae bacterium. GTDB lineage: Bacteria > Actinomycetota > Thermoleophilia > Solirubrobacterales > Solirubrobacteraceae > Palsa-465. The sequence continues at coordinate 19,217 of CAVZDL010000017.1, read as the reverse complement.
CTGATCGAGCAACTCGTCGAGCCGGCGGTCCAGCGCCTGCGCTTCGGCGGTGTGTCCCTCACTCGCGTGATACTCGAGTTCCTTGCAGGTGGTCCGGAAGCGGCCTGAGCCGACGGCACCGGCGCCCCCGGCGAGGCGGTGCGCCTCCCGCGCGGCGGCCGCGAGGTTGCCCTCGGCGATCGCCTCGTGCACGCCGACCAGCATTCCGTCTGCGTCGTGCCGGAACGTGGCGAGCATCTCACCGATCTGGGCCGATCCGACCGCGGGGTTGGCGGCGAGCACGTGCAGTGAGCCGACCGTCGAGGTGTCGAGCATCCCGTCGCCGGCCTCGCCACCGTCCGGCGCAGCCGATGGCGTCCCGCCGGACCGGACCGCTACCAGAAGCTGGTCGATGTCGAAGGGCTTCGTCAGATATCCGGCGGCGCCTGCGGCGCGCAGGCGCTTTGCCTGGACGGGCGAGGCGTCGGCCGAGACGATCACGACGGGAATCTCCTCCGTCAGTGGGTCGGCCAGCAAGGCCGACAGCACCTGCTCGCCCGACATGTCGGGCAGGTGCAGGTCGAGCAGGATCAGGTCCGGTCTCTGCTCCCGCGCCAGCGCGAGACCGCGCGCGCCCTCACGGGCCACGCTCAGACCGATGTCGCTGGCCAGCGCGAAGATCTTCTCGACCAGACGCACGTTCGACGGGTTGTCCTCGATGTAGAGCACGGAGATCGCGGTGCGAAGCACGCCATGCTGATCCGGCCCCGGTGGCGCCAGCGTCGGCGTGCGGCCCAGTCGCAGCATCGCGGCGTCCTCGGCGCGGCTGCGCGTCAGCTCGAACCAGACAGTCGTACCAACGCCCTTCTCGCTGGACAGCCCAAGTGTCCCGCCCATCGCCTCGACGAGTCCGCGCGCCACCGCGAGCCCGAGGCCGGTGCCCTCGATCCCGCGACTTGGCGCGTCGAGTCGCTCAAACGGCGTGAACACACGGCCGATCGCCTCCTCAGAGATGCCGATCCCACTGTCGACGACTTCGAAGCGAACCCCGGCCGGGGTCTGGGCGACGGCGATGACGACGTTGCCTCCGCGGCGGTTGTACTTGACCGCATTCGAGACCAGGTTGAGCAGCACCTGCATCAGTCGCTTACGGTCAGCGCGCACGTAGAGGTCGACGTTGACGGGTCGCTGGCGGAGGCCGACGGCCGCCTCCCCAGCCGCGTGGCCCATCAGTGCCTTCGCCTCAGCCACCGCGTCGGCAACCTGCACCGGCTCGAGCGAGAGCCGGAGCTCGCCCGCCTCGATCCTCGACAGATCCAGGAGGTCATCGACGATCGCGAGCAGATGCCTGCCTCCCGCCAGCATCTGGTCAAGCGTCTCACGCTGGCTCTGCTCGAGCTCGTCGCGCTCGAGCAGCTGGCCGAAGCCGAGGATGGCATTGAGTGGCGTTCGCAACTCGTGGCTGACGCGCGAGAGGAAACCTGACTTGGCGAGGTTGAGGCGCTCGGCCTCGAGCTGGGCTTCACGGGATGCACGGCGCGCGCTCTCCGTACGCACGTAGTCCCGGATCAGCATCACCATCACCAGCAGCAGCACGCCCGAGGCCAGGTACGCGGCGATCGCGGCGCGGTTGGCCCACTCCTGCCCGCCGTGAGACGAGCGGCGAGCGGCGCTAACCAGCCCGTCCGAGCGTTTGATCATCGACGCCGTCAGGGTCCTGACCTGCTGCGTGATGCGGTTGCCGCGGCCGGTCCTGACGATCGCGAGTGCCTGCGCATGATGGCCTCGCTCGTTGAGATCGACCGTCTGCACGATGTCCTTCAGCCGGGCCTCGAGCAGGGTGAGCAGCTTCGGATAGTCCCTGCGCAGCACCGGATCACTGGTGCTGCCGGTCCTGATCGCCTTCAGCAGCGCCGGTGCGCGCTTGACCGCGCTCTTGGCCGGCTGCAGGTAGCTCTGATCGCCGGTCAAAAGGTATCCGCGTTGGCTGGTCTCCGCGTCGAGCGTGGCCTGCAGGACGGAGCTCATGTTCGCGTCGTAGGCAAGGCCGGCGGTCACTGTGGCTCGGGCCGAGTCGCTACGCCGGTTGGAGGCGATCGTGAGGACGCCCGCGGCAACGTCGACGAGCACCACCAGACACGTGAGCACGATCAGAACGCGCACGCTCCGGCGGCGCCGCCGATACTCACCGTGCGGTCCGTCAGGCAAGGTCGTGCCTCTGGGCCGGGATCAGCTCGTATGCCAGGCTCAACTCCCGCACCACATCGGGAAGTCCGTGTACGCCCGCCGGCTTGATCAGGTAGGCGTCGATCCCGAGCTCATAGGCGTCCTCGATGTCCGCGTCGTTGCCCGAGCCGGTGAGCATGATCACCGACAGGTGCGCAAGCTCGGGAGTGGCGCGAATATGACGCAGGACCTCGAGCCCCGACACGCCGGGGAGCGACAGGTCAAGCACGCACAGGACGGGCGCCGGCGCCTGGCCGCTGACGACACGCCTGAAGTAGTCGAGCGCCGCTTCACCGCTGCCAATCGCCTCGACCTGGTTGGTGATGCGCTCGGCAGCGAGCAGCTGCACGACCAGCGCTGCGGTCGCGCGCTCGTCCTCGAGCAACAGGATCGGGGCTCCTCCGCCGGGTTTCATGCTGAGACCCTCCCAAGGTCTTCGAACTGCAGGGAAGATGCCGGCCCTGGCCTGGCAAAGTAATACCCCTGGCCGACGTGACACCCCAGCGACCGCAGCTGCGCCAGATGCGCGGCGGTCTCGAGGCCCTCGGCGATGATCTCCAGGTCGAGCTGGCCGAGCAGGGCGATGACCGAGCGGGCGAGCGTCCACGCGCCGGCGGAGATCGTCAGGTCGCGCGTGAAGATGCGGTCGAGCTTGACGCCGTCGAGCGGCAGCTCGCGGACGTACCCCAGTGAGGAATAACCTGTGCCGAAGTCGTCAAGCAGCACCCCCACGCCCATGCTCCGGATCGTCTCGAGCGACGGCCCCACCTCCCCGAGGTTGGTGGCCAGGACGCTCTCGGTGACCTCGATCTTGAGCCGGCTCGGCTCGAGCCCAGAACGCGTCAGGGCACGCTGGAAGCGCCGGATGAAGCCCGGGTCCTCGAGCTGCCGGATCGAGATGTTGACACTCACGTAGGGCGGCTCCACCAGCTGCTCACCCCAGGCCCGCGCTTCGGTGCATGCCTGCTCCAATACCCATTCGCCGAGCTCGGGCATCAGTCCCGACTCCTCCGCCAGCGGAATGAAGCGCAGCGGGGCGATCGTGTCCCTGAGCGGATGCGACCAGCGCACGAGCGCCTCGAAGCCGACGGCGCTGCGGTTCGCCATATCGACGATCGGCTGGTACATGCAGAACCAGCTCCTCGCGCCTGAGCGCCCCGCGCAGGTCGAGTGACAGGGCCAGTCTGTCGAGGACGTCACCGTGGGCGCACTCGTCAAACACGACCACGCGCGGCAGGCGGCCGCTGCGCTTGAGCGGGTCGATCGAGGCGCCGGCCCGGCTGAGCAACTCCCAGAGTGTGAGCTCGCCATATGCAAGCGCGATGCCGATGCCGGCGTCGAGGAACAGCGTGCTACCCGCGAGCGCGATCGGCTCGCGGATCGCGTCGTACATGGAGCACGCGACCGACTCGCAGACCGCGTCGGCCGAGGGATCACGATCGCGAACTCGTCGGCGCTCAGGCGAACGAGCAGGTTCTCCTCGCCCAGCCGAGAACGAAGACGATCCCCGACGACTCGCAGCACCTCGTCGCCATTGAGGTGCCCGTAGGTGTCGTTGACCGCCTTGAACTGGTCGAGGTCGATCAGCACCACCGATCGGACGCGGCCCGCGGAGGGTTCGCGCGACGCCGCCGCGAAGACCTCGCGATCACCGAGCCCGGTCAGCGGATCGCGCAGGCGCAGGGAGCGCGACTCCTCCGCGTCCGCAAACGGGCCGACGCTAACGGTTCGCTCCACCCGCTCCGCCTTCCCTGACCATGACCACGTAGAAGTCCCTTCGGCTGCGGCCCAGCCCCAATTCACCGGTTTACACCTAAGCGCCGTCTGATTCAAGTCGAAGGCGCCAAAAGGGTGACATCGTGCAAGCCGAAACCCCCGCGGCGAGTCGCCGCGAGCCATAGACTGCGCTGGCTGAGCCGCGGATCTCAGGGGCATAGCCGACCCACGCTTGACGCCGCTCCGCCTGGGCTATACCGTTGCCGAACTGGTCTAGACCACTTCGGCCAGTCACTCAGACCTGAGGAAACAGACAATCCGCGATGGCAACGATCAGCTTTATCAGTGCGACGTGCGTGTACCCGGGCGCGAGCGCCGCGTCGGTCGACGATCTCAACCTCGAGGTCGAGGACGGCGAGTTCATGGTCCTCGTGGGCCCATCCGGCTCGGGTAAGTCGACCGCACTGCGCATGCTCGCCGGCCTCGAGCAGGTCACCAGCGGCGAGGTCCGTATCGAAGGGGCCGACGTCTCACACAAGGCACCGAAGGATCGCAACATCGCGATGGTGTTCCAGAACTACGCGCTCTATCCCCATATGAGCGTCGCCGACAACATGGCCTTTGCGCTCAAGCTGAGCCACGTGCCCAAGGCGGAACGCGAGGCGAAGGTGCGCGAGACGGCAGCGCTGCTCGACCTCGAGCCGTATCTCGATCGCAAGCCCAAGGCGCTGTCCGGTGGCCAGCGCCAGCGCGTCGCCATGGGGCGCGCGATCGTGCGCGAGCCCAGCGTGTTCCTGATGGACGAGCCGCTCTCCAACCTTGACGCGAAACTGCGGGTCGAGACCAGGGCGAACATCGCCGAGCCTGCAGGCGCGGCTCGGCACCACGACGATCTACGTCACTCACGACCAGGTCGAGGCGATGACCATGGGACACCGGGTCGCGGTGCTGAAAGACGGGCAGCTGCAGCAGGTCGATACGCCGCGCAATCTCTACGACCGCCCCGACAACATCTTCGTCGCCGGCTTCATCGGATCGCCCGCGATGAACCTTCGCAAGGCGACGCTCGACGCCACCGGCGCCACGATCGGCGGTGCACCCGTCTCCTTGCCCGGACCCGCGCTGAGCGCTGCACGGGAGGCGGGTCTCACTGAGCTGGTCGTGGGCTTGCGACCCGAGGCCTCGACCCTCGCCGCCGACAGCCAGGCCGGCACGCCGCAGCTCGCCGTGACGCTGGTCGAGGAACTCGGCGCCGACGCCTACGTGTACGGCGAGCTCGACGGTGACCAGGCCACCGACAAGCCCTGGGTGATGCGCTTCGAGAGCCGCACGGTGCCGACGATCGGCAGTCGCGTGCGCTTGTCCCTGCGGGGCGACGAAGCGCACGCCTTCAACCCCGAGACCGGGCTGCGGCTCGGCTGATACGGCGCCCACCGAAACCATGACCATCACCGGCGATCCAGCAGCCACCGAGCCGAAGTACTACACCGTCAAGCGGCACCTGCTCGAATTCATCGGCTCGCTCGACCCGGGCGCGCCGGTGCCCACCGAACGCGAGCTCGCGACCGAGCTGGAAACCTCGCGCACGACCGTCCGCCAGGCCCTGGGCGAGCTCGTGGTGGAGGGGCGGCTCGTGCGCCGGCAGGGATCCGGAACATTCGTGTCCGAGCCCAAGATCACATGGCCGCTCTACCTGGCGAGCTTCACCGAACAGGTAGAGGCCAGCGGTTTCAAGGCCTCCGCCCAGATACTCGGCACGCACCGCATCGCGGCTTCGGCCGACCTGGCCAAGCAGCTCGCGCTCCCGCCCCGAGCGCAGGTCTACCGGATCGAGCGGCTGCGCTTCGCCGACGCCTTTCCGATCGCGGTCGAGACCTCGTGGCTGCCGGCCGAGCGCTTCCCGGGCCTTACCCGCCAGATCCGGGCCCACGGCTCCCTGCACGCGATCCTCGCCGACCACTACAAGACCGACCTGCGGACCGGCGAGGAGCGTATCGAGACGGCGCCTGCCACCCCGCGCGAGGCCGGCCCCTTGCGGGTCGACGTCGGCACGCCGATGCTTATCGTCAGCCGCCAGAACTTCGACTCCGCCGGAACCCCGATCGAGCTCGGCCGCACCTGGTTCCGCAGCGATCGCGTCACCCTCGTGACGCACCTGGCGACGAGGCGGCGGTGACCGCAGCCGGCGTCATCGAGACGCCCACCCAGCTTCTCGGCGGCGGTCGCGTGGTCACGCCCGTTGGCGTGCTGACCGACGCCTGGGTGCAGGTGACCGATGGGTACATCGCGCAAGTCGCCTCAGGCATGCCCGACGTCGATGCGCCCGTCATCGACCTCGCGGGGGCGTGGCTGCTGCCCGGGTATATCGACCTTCACATGCACGGCGGCGGCGGCCACAGCGTGGCCGACTCGCCCGAGTCGATGGAGGAAGCGGTCGCTTACCACCGCGGCCACGGCACCACGGCGACGCTCGTCTCGCTGATGACCGCGCCCGAAGCCGAGCTGTCAGAACAGCTCGGATGGGCGGCCGAGCTCGCACGCCGCGGCGCACAGCCGCGCGGGCACGTGCTCGGCTCGCACCTGGAAGGGCCATTCCTGTCGCCGCACCGCTGCGGCGCCCAGAACCCGTTGCACATGGTCGCGCCCGACTCGCGCCTGCTCGAGCGGCTGCGTGCGATCGCAGGCGAGACGCTGAAAATGGTCACGATCGCGCCCGAGCTCGAAGGTGCGCTGCCGCTGATCAAGACGCTGAGCGCAACCGGCGTGATCGTCGCGATGGGCCACTCGGACGCGACCTACGAGCAGACGCGCGCCGGCATCGGCGCCGGCGCCGGCCACGCGACACACCTCTTCAACGCGATGCGCCCGCTGCACCACCGCGAGCCCGGCCTGGTCGGCGCCGCGCTCGAGGCCGGGCTGAACTGCGAGCTGATCAACGATGGACGCCACGTGCACCCGGCCGTGGTGCGGCTGGTGTTCGACCTGATCTCCTCACCGGTACTGGTGACGGACGCGATCGACGCTGCCGGCGTCGGCGACGGCCGCTTCGAGCTCGGCGGCCAGGAGGTTCAGGTACACGGTGACGAGGCGCGCCTCGCGACGAGCGGTTCACTGGCTGGAAGCACGCTGACGATGGACCAGGCGCTACGGCGTGCCGTCAAAGAGAGCGGGCTCGGCGTCGAGCGCGCGTCGGCGGCGGCATCCGCCAACCCCGCGCGCGTGCTGGGCCTCGACCAGGAGCTCGGATCGATCGTGCCGGGCCGGCGAGCAGACCTCGTCGTGCTCGACGACGACCTGCAGCTCACCGCGGTGATGGCCGGCGGGGTATGGAGCAACACCCAGTAACGCATGGGGTGGTTGCCGCCGTCGACGTCGGCGGCACCACGATCAAGGGCGCCGTTGTCGATGGTGGCGGCGCGTTCCTGCGCGAGCGCTCTCGGCCGACACCCGCCGCCGAGGGCCCCGATGCGGTCATCGGCGCGCTGCTGGAGCTGATCGCCGAGCTGGCCGCGGATGGCGATGTCGGCGCCGTGGGTGTGGTCGTCCCCGGCGCCGTCGACGCCGAGGCGGGGCGTGCGGTGTTTTCGGCGAACCTCGGCTTCCGCGGCGAGCCGCTGCGCGAGATCGTCGCCGAGGCGACAGGCCTGCCTGCGCTGCTCGAGCACGACGTGCGCGCGGCCGATGTGGCCGAGCAGGAGCTCGGCGCCACGGCCGGCGTCGACGATTACGTGCTGGCCGTGATCGGCACGGGGATCGCCGCCGTCATCCGGACGGGCGGAAAGCGCGTCGTGGGTGCAACCAAGGTCCCAGGCGAGCTCGGACACATTCCCGTCTGGCCTGGCGGTGAGCAGTGCAGCTGCGGTCAGCGTGGCTGTCTCGAGCGCTACGCCTCGGCAGCGGCGATCGCGCGGCGCTACGCGGAGGCAGGAGGTGAGCCAGGACTCTCGGTGATCGACGTGATCGCGCGCAGTGCAGACGACGGGCTCGCTGCCAGAGTTTGGGCCGAGGCCGTCGAGGCCCTGGCGCTGGCCTTCACGACCTGCAAGTTCCTGCTCGACCCCGCGCTGATCGTGCTCGCGGGCGGACTCAGTGAGGCAGGCGACGCGCTGCTCGGGCCGGTTCAGAAGGAGCTTGCGAAACTCGTCCTCTGGCGCGAGCCGCCGGTGGTCAAGCTCTCCCCGCTAGGCGGGCGCGCCAGCCTGGTCGGCGCCGCGCTGCTGGCTAGGCGATTGGTATAGTCCAATCGAGCCGATGAGCAGCTTCGCCCCAGAACACACGACGCCGGGTGCGCTGATGGCCGCAGAGGTCGCCGAGCAGCCGGCGGTGCTTGCGCAGCTGCTGGCGGCGCAGGCGGAGTTCGCCGACGCGGCTGCCCGGATCGCGCGGGCCGCGCCGCGCTTCGTGCTGATCGCCGCGCGCGGCACCAGCGACCACGCCGGGCTATACGCGAAGTACCTCGCCGAGGTGCAGATGCAGCTGCCCGCCGGGCTCGTGTCCCCGTCGGCGCTGACCGTCTACGGCGCCAAGCCGGACATGAGCGACGTCCTGTTCGTCGCCGTCAGCCAGTCCGGCCGATCTCCCGATCTGGTCGATTCGCTCACCGTCGCTCGTGCCCGCGGGGCACTGACGCTCGCAGTCACCAACGCGATCGACTCGCCGCTGGCCGACGCCGCAGAGATCGCCGTCGATGTGCGCGCCGGCGCCGAGCGCGCGGTCGCCGCGACCAAGTCCTACACGGCCGAGCTGCTCTCCCTCTACCTGCTGTTCGGCGGCGAGGACGCTGCCCAGGACGCGCAGCAGCTGCCGGAGGCGGCGGCTCGCACGCTGGCGCTCACGCCCGACGATCGGCTCGCGGCGATCGCGGCGCCGCTCCAGTACGCGGAGCGGCTAGTGCTGACCGCGCGCGGCTACTCGTACGCGACCGCGCGCGAGGCCGCGCTCAAGCTGATGGAGACCAGCTACCTGAGCGCAATGGCGTTCTCGGGCGCCGACCTGCTGCACGGGCCGCTGGCGATGATCGACCGCTCGGTGCCGGTGATTGCGATCACCTCCCCCGGCAGGGGTGGCGAGGCGATGGAGCCGGTGCTGGCGCGCCTGGCGGAACTCGAAGCGCACGTGCTGCGTGTGGGTGTCGAGGAGGGCCTGCCGATCGCCGCCCTTGGTCTGTCCGAGCAACTGCAGCCGATCCTCGAGATCCTGCCGCTTCAGCGCCTGGCCTGGCGCCTTGCGTTGGATCGCGGCATCGATCCCGACCGTCCGCGCGGGCTCTCGAAGGTCACGCAGACCCTTTAGTTAGCTAGCCCCGATTGAGACGTGCGCGGAGCCAGGTGCGGAGCGGCTCCTCACAGAACGCGGCGTCGATCGCCGCCGCGGTCACGGCCCGGAGCTCGTGCTCGTCCCAGCCGAAATGCTCGGCACAGACGTCGTACTCGCCGTCCAGCGTGGCGCCGAAGTAGGGCGGGTCGTCAGTGCCGAGTGTGATGCGCACGCCCGCAGCGCGCAGATGCGGCAGCGGATGCTCGTCATAGGACGGGTAGACGCCGAGCACGACGTTGCTGGTCGGGCAGACGTTGAGTGTGATCCCGCGCTCGGCGATCTCGTGCACGAGTGTCGGGTCCTCGACCGCGCGCACCCCGTGATCGAGCCGGGTGACCGGCAGGCGCAGGGCGGCGCGGATGCTCTCCGGACCCTGCCATTCACCCGCATGAACCGAGCATCCAAGGCCGGCATCGGCCGCGATCGCGAACGCCTGAGCGAATTCGGTGGGCGGTACGCTCTCGTCGCCGGCGAGACCGAAGCCCACGACGTAGGGATGCGGGCGCTCGGCCGCATGTCGGGCCACCCGGGTTGCCTGCTCGGCGCCGAAGTTCCTGACGGCCGAGACCACGATCCGCGCATCGATGCCGTGATCGCGACGGGCGTCGTCGATCCCGGCCGCGATCCCTTGCCAATGCTCGTCGTCGCTCAGCCCGACGAGCGCCGCGTGGTCGGGTGAGGCGGTGAACTCGACATAGATGCCGCCCCCGGCTGCGGCCTCGGACAGGTACTCATAAGTGATGTCGCGGTAGTCCTCCGCGGTGCGGATGACGCTGGCGGCGAGGTCGTAGGTCCGCAGGAAGTGCAGGAAGTCGTGGTAGTGGAAGCGGCCGTCGTCCCCGAGCATCCCGTCGGGGATCGTGATGCCGTTGCGCTCCGCAATCCGCGCGATCAGCTCGGGTGGCGCGCTGCCCTCGAGGTGCACGTGCAGCTCAGCTTTGGGAACCATCAGGCGTCCATTTTCCTCGGTAGGCTCGGACGCGCGATGACCCGCAATGTTTCACTGCGTGAACTGCTCGCTGGAGTCGAGGGTCTGGCGCTGCTGCGCAACCTCTATGACGGCGCGGATGCCGACGCCCAGCAGCGTCTCGAGGAGCTCCGCCGTGTGCTCGATGATCCGGCCCTACGCTCCGCAGAGGCGACACCGGAGCTGGGCGCCGCCGCCGGTTACGCGATCTGGTCCGACTCCTACGACGAGCCAGGCAATCCGGTCGTGGCGCTGGAGGAGGCGGCCATTGCCGAGCTGATCGCGGGCGCACCGCCCGGCCGCGCGCTGGACGCGGCCTGCGGGACCGGGCGCCACGCACGCACGCTGGTCGAGCTCGGTCACCGGGTCTCCGGCATCGACCTGACACCGGAGATGCTCGAACGCGCGCGTGTGAACGTGCCCGAGGCGACATTTGCCGTCGCAGATCTGCGCGAGCTTCCGTTCGCGGATGACAGCTTCGAGCTCGCCGTCTGCGGGCTCGCGCTGGCACACCTGCCCTCGCTCGACGGGGCCGTCGCGGAGCTGGCGCGTGTGCTCACCCCCGGCGCACGTCTGATCGTCTCGGTGCTGCACCCCTTCCAGGCGTTGCTCGGCTGGAACGCACCATTCTCCGGCTCCGACGGCAGCCGCGGCTTCGTGCGCGAGCACCCGCACCTTCACGCGGACTACCTGTCCGCGTTCGCGTCTGCCGGACTCACGGTCACCGGTTGTGTGGAGCCCACGATCACAGACCAGGAGCTGGGGGCGAAGCGCCGCGCGTTCCGCCACATCCCGGAGGCCACGGCTGCGGCCTACCGCGGCTTGCCGGCCGTACTCGTCTGGTCGGCGCAACTAGCCTGAGCGCGACTGGGCGGCTGGGCGCTCCTACGCGCTTCAGCGGATGATCTCGAGCACGGTCGCGGAGCCGCCGGCTCGGTCCCCGATCGCGAACGCCGCACGAATAGCCTGGGCCCCGCGCTCGAACGCCGATTCGTCGCGCGCATGCAGGATCGCCAACGGACGGCCGCCGGGCCCGGGCGCGACATCCTCGCCGATGCCCACGACGTCCGTCAGCCCGACGGCGTGATCAACCGAATCGGTCTCACGCGTACGGCCACCGCCCAACGTGACGATCGCAACGCCCACCGCGCGCACGTCGACGCTCGATACGGATCCCGACGCGGCCGGCTCGACCGGGCGCGCGATCGGTGCCCGCGGCAGGAATTGATCGGGAGCCTCGAGCAGAGTCGCCGGGCCGCCGAGCGCCGTGACCATCGCGGCGAACGCGTCAGCCGCTGCGCCGCTCGAAAGGGCCTTCTCGGCGGCGCCCCGAGCGGCGTCCACGTCGTCGTGCACGCCGCCGAGCGTGAGCAGCTCAGCGCTGAGCGCGAGTGTGACCTCGAGCAGGCGCGGATCGGCCGGACCGGTCCCGGTGAGCACGTCGATCGACTCCCTCACCTCCACGGCGTTGCCGGCGGTGCGGCCGAGCACCTGGTTCATGTCGGTCAGCAGGGCACTGGTCTGAAGCCCATTACCGCGCGCCACCTCGACGATCGCCCGTGCCAGCTCGCGGGTGTCGTCGAGGCTCGGCAGGAATGCACCGGACCCGGCCTTGACATCCATCACCAGCGCATCGAGGCCGGCGGCGAGCTTCTTGGAGAGGATCGAGGCGACGATCAGCGGCAGCGACTCGACGGTGCCGGTCGCATCGCGAATCGCGTACAGCCGCTTATCGGCGGGTGCGAGCGCGCCCGTCTGCCCGATGATCGCGCAACCGGCACTGGCGACGACCTCCCGGAAGCGCCCCGAGGTCGGCGTGACGTCGTAGCCCGGGATCGACTCGAGTTTGTCGAGCGTGCCGCCCGTATGGCCGAGTCCGCGGCCAGAGATCATCGGCACCGCACCCCCGCATGCCGCCACGATCGGCGCCAGCAGCAGGCTGACCTTGTCGCCCACCCCGCCTGTGGAGTGCTTGTCAAGCACCGGGCGATCAAGCGCCGGCGGCGCTGCGCTCGCGTGCCACTCGAGCACCTCCCCGGAGCGCATCATCGCGCCGGTAAGGGCGATCCGCTCCTCACTGCTCATCCCGCGCCAGACGATCGCCATCGCCAGCGCCCCCACCTGTGCGTCGGTGACGCTCCCGTCGGTTATGCCCGCCACCAACTCCTCGATCTCGCCGGCGGAAAGCTCACCGCCGTCACGCTTGCGGCGGATCAGCTCTGCAACCAGCATCAGCGATCGCCCAGGGTCCTCAGCCTGGCGATGAACGCCGGCAGCAGCCGGACCAGGTCCTCCGCGGCACGAGCCGCGTCGGTCAGCGTCTGCTCGTGGCTCAGGGGTACGGCGCTCATCCCTTCGGCGTGGTTCGTGATCGCGGAGATCGCGGCGACTCGCAGGCCACAGTGCCGGGCGACGATCGTCTCGTGGACGGTCGACATGCCGACGGCATCGCCACCGAGGATGCGGACCGCGCGGATCTCCGCGGCGGTCTCGAAGGCGGGACCGGACCAACCCGCGTAGACACCCTCGGCGAGCGACACTCGCTGCTCGGCGGCTGCGGCCCGCAACTCGGCCAGAAGCTCAGCGTCATAGGCGTTGCCCATCGACGGAAAGCGCGGGCCGATGCTGTCGTCGTTTGGGCCGATCAGCACGTTGGTGCCGGTCAGATTGATGTGGTCGGTGATCGCCATCAGGCTGCCTGGCCCGACCTCCGGCCGCAGCGAGCCGGCGGCATTGGTCTGGACGAGGACCTCCGCGCCGGCCGCCTTCAGCCAGCGAACGGGTGCGCGCAGCTCGTCGATCGGGCCGCCCTCGTAGAGGTGTGAGCGTCCCTGCAGAACCGCCACCGGGACACCGGCGATCACACCCTGAACGACCTGACCGGCGTGGCCTTCGACGGTCGGGCGCGGGAAGCCGGGAAGCTCCCCGTAGCCGATCACCTGTGGATCCTCGACCGCGTCGGCAACCGCGCCCAGACCAGAGCCGAGGATCACGCCGACGTGCGGGCGGAATCCGTCACTCACGAGTCGAGCGCGTCCGACTCGAAGGCGAGCGGCAGCAGCTCACCGAGCGTGATCATCAGCGGCTCGGCGCCCGGACGGCCGAGATACACGGGCGTCTCCGGGCCGGCGAACTCGGACAGGCGCTGGCGGCACCCGCCGCACGGTGGGCAGCGTTCCAGCCGCTCGGCGACGATCGCTATCGCCGTGATCCGCGTCTCGCCCGCGGCGACCATCACGCCGATCGCGGACGCCTCCGCGCATTGCGTCTGCGAGTAGGAGGCATTCTCGACGTTCGCGCCGGCGTGGATGGCGCCACCCGCGCCGCGCAGCGCCGCACCGACAGGGAAGCTCGAATACGGCGCGTGCGCGCGCCGCATCACAGCATCGGCGGCCGCGAGCAGCTCCTCTGGATCGTCGGGCATCGGCGAATCCTAACGGCGCACGTGCACCTGTAGGATCGCGCGAAATGTCGTCGCCGTCACCTGCGCTGCCGCCCCAGCTGACGCTCGTTCAGCACGCCGTCCTGGCCGACCGGCTGACCGTCCTGCGGGACCGGGATACCTCGTTTCCGAGCTTCCGTCGCGCGCTTTTTGACTGCTCCGCGATCCTCGCGGTCGAAGCGGCACGTGAGCTCCTGGTCGCCGACATGGAGATCGAAACACCGCTCGAACCGACGCGGGGCGCACGACTCTCCGAGCAGGTCGTGGTCGTCCCGGTGCTGCGCGCCGGGCTCGGAATGGTCGACGGCTTCCTACGGCTGCTGCCGGACGCGCGCGTCGGTCACCTCGGCATGGCGCGCGACGAGGCCGCCCACACGCCGGTCGACTACTACTCGCGGCTGCCGCCGGGGATGGCCGACGCGCGCGTGTTCCTGCTCGACCCGATGCTCGCCACAGGCGGCAGCGCCGTCAATGCCCTCGGACACCTCAAGGGTGCAGGCGCCACGCATCTCGAGCTCGTCTGCCTGGTGTCGGCTCCCGAGGGCATCGAGGCGGTCGCGAAGGCGCACCCGGACGTGAGGATCTGGACCGCGGCCGTCGATCGCGGACTCGATGAGAACGCCTACATCCGCCCGGGCCTGGGCGACGCCGGTGACCGCGTGTTCGGCACGCTCTGAGCCCGCCTCAGGTGTGTGAGCGATCAATCCACTTGTCAAGCACGACCGGCTGATACCGCGCCATCCGCGCAATCAGCTCAGCTGGTGAGTCCGCAACCAGCAGCGCCTCACGTTGCTCCGGACGTACGAAGCGCTCGGCGTGCATGTGGTCAATGAACGCCAACAGCTGATCCCAATATCCGGCGACATTGAGGAGCCCGACGGGCTTGGCGTGGATGCCGAGCTGCGCCCAGGTCACGATCTCGAAGAGCTCCTCAAGCGTCCCGAACCCACCCGGCAAAGCGATGACACCATCCGCCAACGACTCCATCAGCGCCTTGCGCTGATGCATCGTCTCCACGACGCGCAGGTCGCTGAGTCCGGTGTGCGCGACCTCCTTCTCAACCAGCATGCGCGGGATCACCCCGATCACCTCACCGCCGTGGGCGAGGACAGCATCTGCCAGCGCGCCCATTATTCCCACCTGAGCGCCGCCGTAGACGAGCCCGAGCCCTCGCGCCGCGAGCTCAGCGCCCAGCGCGCCGGCGGCGTCCACGTAGGCGGGCAACCGGCCAGGGCTGGATCCACAGAACACGAGCACGCGACGCATTGCCACGAGCGTATTCACACACGCTAGCCTCGCGTGTCTGATGAGCCGCCGGTTGGCACACGTTGACCGTGTCGGGATCGAGGAGCGCGCCGCTCAGCTCGGCTCCCGTTCGATCAAGACGACCGCCAAGCAGCAGGGGATCCGCCTTGCGGTGTCCGTCATCGACCTGACGACGCTCGAGGGCGCCGACACCGCCGGCAAGGTGCGCCAGCTGTGTGCGAAAGCGGTCTGCCCAGCGCCCACGATTCCGGAGATCCCGTCTGCCGCGGCGATCTGCGTGTACCCGTCGCTGGTGGCGGTCGCGCGCGAGGCGCTGGCCGGGACCGGCGTGCGGACCGCGTCGGTCGCCACCGGCTTCCCGGCCGGCCAGGTCTCGCTCGAAGCCAAGCTCCGTGACACCGAGGATGCGGTCGCAGCCGGAGCGCAGGAGATTGACATGGTGATCTCGCGCGAGGCCTTCCTCGCCGGTGACGACGTGCGCGTCATGCGGGAGATCGCGCGCGTCAAGGACGCCTGCGGCGATGCGCATCTGAAGGTGATCCTCGAGACGGCCGAGCTCGGCTCCTACGACCATGTGCGGCACGCGTCGATGCTGGCGATGGAGGCCGGCGCCGACTTCATCAAGACCTCGACCGGCAAGGCGGCGGCCGGCGCGACGCCGGGAGTCTGCCTGGTGATGCTCGAAGCGATCCGCGACCACGTCGAGCGGACCGGGCGGATCGTCGGCTTCAAGGCGGCCGGCGGCGTTTCGACGAGCAAGGCGGCACTGCAGCGGCTCGTGCTCGTCAAGGAGACGCTCGGCGACGAGTGGCTGACACCCGAGCGCCTACGGATCGGCGCCTCCTCGGTGCTCAACGACCTGCTGATGCAGTACGCCAAGACCGAATCGGGCCGCTACGGGCGGAGTGAGGACTTCTCGCGCGAATGACCGTCGAGCCACGCACATCGATCATCTGGGAATACGCGCCGGCGCCCGAGGCGACCGACCACCTGCGGCTGGCCGAGCGCTACGGCCTGTTCATCGGCGGCGCCTTTTGCGAGCCCGCCGAAGCACGCTACGTGCCGACCATCAACCCGGCGACCGAGGAGCCGATCGCGGAGATCGCGTGGGCCGGCCCGCGCGACGTGGAGCGGGCGATCGAGGTTGCACGAGCAGCGCAGCCCCGCTGGGCAGCGCTGCCCGACCGCGAGCGGGGCAAGTACCTCTTCCGGATCGCGCGGCTGATCCAGGAGCGGGCGCGCGAGCTGGCGGTCGTCGAGACGCTCGACGGGGGCAAGCCCCTGCGCGAATCGCGCGATGTTGACATCCCGCTCGCGGCCGCGCACTTCTTCCACTACGCAGGCTGGGCCGACAAGCTCCGCTACGGGGTCGTGGCGCGTGAGGTCGAGCCGCTCGGGGTCGTCGGACAGATCGTGCCGTGGAACTTCCCGCTGCTGATGGCGGCCTGGAAGCTCGCGCCGGCGCTCGCCTGCGGCAACACGGCGATCCTCAAGCCGGCCGAGACGACACCGCTGACGGCACTGTTGCTCGCGGAGATCTGCCAGGAGGCAGAGCTCCCGGACGGGGTCGTCTCGATCCTGCCGGGCGATGGCACCGTCGGCGCGACGCTCGTGCGGGCGCCCGGCCTCGACAAGATCGCCTTCACTGGGTCGACGGCCGTCGGACGCGACATCCAGACGGCGCTCGCAGGGCGCGGGATGGAGCTGACGCTCGAGCTCGGTGGCAAGTCGGCGAACATCGTGTTTGAGGACGCTGCGATCGACCAGGCGGTCGAGGGGATCGTCAACGGGATCTTCTTCAACCAGGGCCACGTCTGCTGTGCCGGATCCCGGCTGCTGATCCAGGAGAGCGTGCTCGACGAGGTGATCGCCAAGCTCTGGGCGCGGATGGGCCGGCTGCGGATCGGCGACCCCCTCGACAAGAACACCGATGTCGGGGCGATCAACTCAGCCGAGCAGCTCGAGCGGATCGAGACGCTCGTCGCGGCCGGCGAGGATGAGGGCGCGGTCCGGCGCAGCGTCGACTGCTCCCTGCCCGAGCGTGGCTACTGGTTCGCGCCGACCCTGTTCACCGACGTGTCGCCGGCGCACCGGATCGCGGTCGAAGAGATCTTCGGGCCGGTCGTCTCGGTTCTGAGCTTCCGGACGCAGGCTGAGGCGATCGAAAAGGCGAACAACTCCCGCTACGGACTCGCTGCCGGGATCTGGACCGACAAGGGCTCCAAGGCGTTCGAGGTCGCGAGCGCGCTACGAGCCGGCGTCGTCTGGCAGAACACCTACAACCACTTCGACCCGACCGCCGCGTTCGGCGGCTACAAGGAGTCGGGTTTCGGGCGCGAGGGCGGGCCGGCAGGGCTGCGCCCGTATCTCCGGGTGGTGCGCTAGCTGTGGCGCGGCTCCCCGTCCGCAAGACGTACAAGCTCTGGATCGGCGGTGCGTTCGTGCGCTCGGAATCCGGACGCTCGGACGTCGTCGGCGAGGTCAACGTCCCGCGCGGCTCGCGCAAGGACGTGCGGGACGCGGTCGCCGCCGCGCGGCGAGCCGCCGCACCCTGGGCGGCGCGGACGGCGTACAACCGCGGGCAGATCCTGTACCGCGCGGCCGAGGCGCTCGAGTCGCGCCGCGCGCAGCTGATCGCGGTACTCGACGGTGCCGACGACGGCACGGGAGCGCGGGACGAGACCAGAACGCGGGACGCGACGGCAACGCGGTCGGAGGCCGAGGCGGAGGTCGACGCCGCGGTCGACGTCCTCCTCCACTACGCCGGCTGGACCGACAAGCTCCAGGCGGTGCTCGGCGGGATCAACCCGGTGGCGGCGCCGTTCCTGTCGTTCTCGCTTCCCGAGCCGACGGGCGTCGTCGGAGTCGTCGCGCCAGACGAGCCGTCGCTGCTCGGGCTCGTGGCGGAGGTCGCGCCGGCGCTCGCGGCGGGCAACACGGTCGTTGCGATCCTGTCGGAGTCCGCGCCACACGCGGGGCTCGACCTCGCCGAGGTGCTCGGCGTCGCCGACATACCGGCGGGAGTGGTCAACCTGCTGTCAGGACGGCGCGGCGAGCTTGCGATGGCCCTCGGGGGACACCGTGACCTGAACGCGATCCTCGACGCGTCCGGCGACGCGTCACTCGGTGCCGAACTCGACCGGCTCGCGGCCGAGACGATCAAGCGCGCACGCCACGGCAGCGCAGCAACGTCGTATGACCAGGCGGTCGACGACGCGCTAGAGCGGATCGCCGCGGTGACCGAGCTGAAGACCGCCTGGCACCCGGTCGGCGCGTAGCCGACAACCTGCTTAACGTGACAAATCGCGCCGTCGGCCTGAGGTTTGGCACGACGTGCACGAAAACTCACGTGTTGGTGACAAAGTTCGCCTGCGGCTGACGATTTGGCACGTTGAGCATGTCCGCTGTCGAGGACAACTGAGCAGACTGCTCAGGCGAACGACTCGCCCGGCAGCGCCGGGGCGTCCCGCCCGGTGAGCCAGCGCAGGACGCTCGCGCCGACGTCCGCGAGCAACCCGTCGTGACGCCGGCCGCCGTCACCGTCGAACCGCGCCAGCAGCGGCACGTACTCGCGCGTGTGATCGGTGTGGCCGGCGGTCGGGTCGACACCGTGGTCGGCGGTCAGGACCAGCATGTCGTCGGCGCGCAGCAGCTCGATCCAGCCGGCCACGGCAGTGTCGACCGCACGCAGCGCGCCCACGAACCCGGGCACGTTGTGGCGATGCCCGAACAGCTGGTCGGTGTCGACGAGGTTGACGAACACGAAGCCGGAGTCGAGTGAGCGCACCAGCTCGCTGGTCGAGGCAATCGCCTGCTCGTTCGTCGCGCCCGGATACGCTGCGTCGATCCCGACGCCGGCGAACAGGTCTCTGATCTTCCCGACGCCGTGCACGGCAACACCGGCGTCACCCAGCTCCTGCAGGTACGAACGCGCCGGCGGCACCAGCGCGTAGTCGTGACGTCCGGTCGTGCGCACGAAGGCCCCCGGGGAGCCGACGAACGGCCGCGCGATCACGCGGCCCACCGCATGCTCACCGGTCATCACCTCACGCGCGATCGCGCACACGCGATGAAGTGCCGGTTCGTCGAGTACGTCGTGATGTGCGGCGATCTGCAGGACCGAGTCCGCGGACGTGTAGAGGATCAACTCGCGGGTGCGCAGGTGGTGCTCGCCAAAGTCCTCGAGCACCTGCGTGCCGCTGTACGGCCGGTTGCAGCAGAACCGTTGCTCGGTGGCCTGCTCGAGCTCGTAGACGAGCTCATCCGGGAAGCCGTACGGGTAGGTGGGGAGCGGCGCTTTCGGCA
>CAVZDL010000016.1:0-77065 GCA_963774025.1 uncultured Conexibacteraceae bacterium | reverse complement strand
CGCGGTCGCGGTGCTGATGTGATGAGCACGAAGAGCGTCTTTCACCCGGGCGACGTTCTGTACGGAAAGCTCCGCCCGTACCTCAATAAGGTTGCTAGTCCGGACTTCGAGGGCATCTGCTCGACTGACATCCTTGTCCTACGTGGGAACGAGGCCCTCGACGCCAGGTTTCTTGCCAAGCTGGTCTCGCAGCCAGCGTTCGTCAGTTCGCGCACCACGCATCCAACGGGGTGGAGTTGCCGCGTGTCAGCTGGAAAGCGCTGACGGAGTTCGATGTCGGACTGCCACCGCTCCACGAACAACGCCGGATCGCGGCGTGGCTGGACAGATCGACGCTCGCCGAGCATCGATGGCGGGCCGGCTGACGGCAGCCCGCACGATCGTCGAACGTCTCCGTACCGCCGTGCTCGCCGCCGCCTGTTCCGGCCGACTGACCGCCGACTGGCGAGCTCCCGATGCTGAGGCGAAGTTGTTGAGTACTCCGACCATCGCGGACGACGGGATCGCTCTCGGGTTACCCCGCCCCTGCCAGCCAGCTACGACCTGACGACCGTTGGCGCGGTGAGTGAGCGCATCCAGTACGGGACCTCGAAGAAGGCGGACATCGCAGGAGACGTGCTGGTGCTGCGCATGGGAAACATCCAGGATGGACGACTCGACACGAACGACCTGAAGTTCGTCCCTCGCGATGGCGAAGTCGAACGGCTGCTTTTGGCGAACGGCGACCTCCCTGTTCAATCGGACGAACAGCCCGGACCTCGTCGGCAAGACCGCCGTGTTTCACGGCCACGAGCCGGCCACGTTCGCGTCCTACCTAATTCGCGTCAGGTTCCGAAGAGAATTGATCGAGCCGGACTTCGCCGGGATGTGGCTCAACTCCGCCTGGGGCAGAGTGTGGGCCCGACACGTGAAGACGGATGGGGTGAGCCGGTCGAACATCAACGGGAAGAAGCTAGCGGCGATGCCGCTCCCCATGCCACCAATCGAGGAGCAGCGGGAGATCGTCGCGCGTGCGACGGCAGCGCTGCACGTAGTAGACCGATTGGAGGCGGCCGTCTCGGCCGCGAACGTGGCGTTGGACCGCGCGATGAGGGGCGCGCTTAGCAAAGCCTTCCGCGGGAGACTCGTTTCCGCCGACGCCGATCTGCCCTAGCCGGTTGGCTGAACCCGTTCCCTGGCATGGCCGCGCAGAAGAGCAGGAGGCAATTTGTCGATAGACGACGGCGCGAGCCGGCCGGAAGACCTCGCTTCCATCCCAATTGACCTAGCCCACAAAGCGGATCGCATCTCCACGCCGGCGGACATCTCGCGCCGGGAGTCGTCCGCTGCTAGCCGTCCGAGCCGCCTGCGAGCATGCAACGTTGAGGAAATACGCATCGTGGCGACAGTCGAAAATGGCAAACAACGACCCCGGAAGTCCAGCCAATCCCAGCGGCGGCCGGCCACGCAGCGTACGCGACAGAGCCGACCGTTCCCGGCTGCGGGGTTTGAAGATGCCGCGGTCCTCGCCGAAGAGATTCAGAGGGTTGCGGCTGGGCAGCGCCGCATCCGCCGCCTGACGCTCTTCGAGCAGCCGGGTCGCTCCGCCGACAGCGGCCAGGCTCGACAGCAGATCGTTAACTCCAACCGTTACGGTCTCACGACGGGCAACTACCGCGCCGAGTTTCTCGAGCTCACCGACAAGGGCGCCGCCGCCACCGATCCCGATGGGCCTTCGCGGGAGCAAGCACGGTTCGAGCTGGCCATCGCCGATGTCCCTGCGTTCGCGTCGCTGTATGAGACGTTGAAAGGGAACAAGCTGCCAGCGCAGCAGGTGCTGCGCGATCACCTCATCACGGAACAGCAACTGACCCCGGAGCTCGCCCAGGAGGCGGCGGAGCTGTTCATCGTCAACGCCAAGCACGTCGGCGTGCTCCGTCCGATCGGGGGAAGTCAGCGAGTGCTCACCATCGACCACGTCCTCGACGAGCTTCCGATGCCTGCCGCCGGCCGCAACGGCACCAGCGTCGGCGGCCTCCGGTGCCACTGGAGCGGGCGAGACGCGGGCGACCGCGCACGGGTACGACAAGACATGCTTCTACGTGACCCCGATCGGCGACGACGACAGTCCGATCCGCGAGCGCGCGAACATCTTCCTCGGGCACTTGGTCGAGCCGGCTATCGAGGCCCTTGGCATGGGCCTACGCGTCGTCCGAGCAGACCAGATTCGAGAACCCTGGACTCATCTCCGCGCAGGTCATCCAGCACCTTCTGCACTCCAGGCTGGTCGTCGTCGACCTCTCGTTTCACAACCCGAACGTCTTCTACGAGCTCGCTATCCGTCACGCCACGGGGAGGCCGACCGTGCTCGTTTGCCGTGCCGAGGACAAGCTGCCGTTCGACATCGCCGACGTGCGGACGATCCGGATCGACATGACTGGCATCCATGCGTTCGTCATGCAGATGGAGACCTGGCGCGCGGAGCTGACGAACATCGCGCGCCAGGCGCTGGAGCCCTGCTCCCAGCTCGAACCCGCTGACGGCGTTTCGCGGGGGAGTTCCAGGCGCTCGCTGCGCGCTGAACGGCTGGACCCAAACCAACGTCGATCTTCGGAGCGGGACGAGCCGGATGTGGCTCCCGGAGCACCCCTTTGCCGGGGACGACTGAGGGCGCCTGTTTGGCGCCCTCGTCCGTACCAGATGGATCGCAGGCCGGCGGCGACTACGCCGCCTCCGGGTAGCCGGAACCGGCGCCATCCTCCGCGTCCTCGCCCGACATCGCGTTCTCGATCGCCTGAGCGCTTCGAACTCGTCGGTCGGCTCCTCCAGCGGCTCGGGCTCGTCCTCGAGCCCGAGCAGAATCCGATCGCGAAGATCGGCGATCTTCCGCGGAAGCTCGCCCATGATGTCGCGCCGCAGGCCGTGCTTGTCGATCAACACCTGATCAGAGTCGTCACGAGCGTCGTACAGTCGTCGCACCAGCCCGTCGAGTCGTTGCAGCCGACAACGACCCGACGCTGGAGAGTGAGGAACCGATCGTACGGGGACCGCTCCTCGTCGTCGGTCGTCCTCATCCGGCCGATCGGCCCGGAAGGCGAGCGCCCGGATCCGGACGTTGGCGCCCCCCTCCGGGACGAATCGGAACTCTTCGCCGTCGACGAGCTCGGGCTCGCCGTCGGCGGTGTAGAGCAGCGGGGGAAGGTCCTGACGTCCCTCGATGTACTCGATCGCCTCGGCGATCACCTTCAGACCTCCAGCGCACAGCGCCAGCTTGTTGACGACGCTGGCGACGGTGCCGCGCAGCCATGCGCGCTCCTGGACCGCGCTGCCCTGGTCGGAGAAGACCAGGCCGAGCGCGGTGAGCGCGGTGATTCCCCGGGCGACCAGCTCGCGGCTGGCGGCCGACCACGTACCCGGGTGGCGCCGAGTGCCGTGAGTGCCTCGTCGAGGAGCTGCGGGATGTCGACGTCCTCTCGCACCCGCCAGCCCTCGTCGCCGCCAACGCCGGGGGCTGGAACTCGTTGGTGAGGGCCGCGGCGACCGTCTTCTGGCGCCTGTCGCGCCGGGTAGAGCGGTGAGCAGCAACGCGCCGACGGTCTGTGCGTAGCGCTTCTTGGTCAGGTGCTGTCGCGCCGGGTCCTCGAGGATCGCCTGCGGCACCACGTCGCGCGCATTCGGATGGCTGCGCGGCGCTCAGAAGTCGCCCGGCGATCACGTTCGGGAGACGTGATCGTCTCGTGACGATCGTCGCGGCCGATCACGTCGCTGCCGCTGGTCCTGGGTCAGGAGGCCTGGCCTCGACAAGCTCGGTGACGAGCCGCTCGCCACGGACACCGCCCTGGGCGAGAACGTTCCACGGGCGTGGCTGCTCGTGGATGCTCTCGACGAACTCCGAGACGACCTGCGGGAACGGCCGCTCGGACACCCGGTGATCGCGTCGAGGACCCCGACGATGATGTGAGCCGGCATCGTCAGCACCTTGATGGCATAGTGAGCGTCGTCGTTGTCGCGGCTGAAGCGACACGCGACCGGCGACGCCAGCGCGTGCGCGGCGAACCAGATCGAGTGTGGACCCACCGTAGGCGAGGACCTGGTCAAAGCCGATGCCCAATCCTTCGAGGCACGCGACGACGCGCGTAGAGCCTTCGGCGGTGGCCAACGAACCCGGTCGGATCGATCTCCACTCCGTACTGCGTTGTCCTCGAGTGACCTACGCGGGCACGAGGAGATCGGATTCCAGACGCCGGTCGGGTGCTGGCGGATCGACTGACGCAGGTCCAGGGCTGCCGATCCGGCGGGCGTTGTCGCGCACTGCGGCGCGCATCCGCTCGATGTCTCGCGTGCGGTAGCGCATCGAGGGGAGCGCGTCGTCCTCCTCTGGGAGCGGCCAGACCTCGCCGCCGCCGAGCTTGACCTCGAGGCGGCCGCGGCCATTCGCGCCGTCGGGGGACACGGCGGCTGTCACACGCGCGCTTCGAGTGAGACGAGCGTGTAGCCGGAGGGGGTGCGGTGGACCGAGAAGCGCTTGCGCTCGATGTCGTTGCGCGAGCTGGCTGGGGTCGACGACCGACCGACGGCGATCGCCATCGCCTCCGCGCGGGCACGCTGAGGGTGACGTCTTCGAAGATCTCGATGCCGCGCTGGAGTCTGCGATGCGGCCGTACGCGACTGGCTCTTCGCGACGGTCGGGATCTTCAGGAACCGACCATCGCCGATCGGGAACTGCTCTTGGTCACTGTAGGCGTTGGGGTTGACGCTGCTGAGGTCCATGCTGTTGCTCTCCTGAGCGAGCACGTTCCCGCCGGGCGGACGACTCCTCAAGGCTGACCCCCGCCGATGAAGTCGGCGGCTCATCCGTGGAACTCTCGAGGTTGGCTGTCGGTGTCCTGGCGGTTCGCGTGCTGTGGTTTCGGGCGGATGCCCCTGATTGCTGTTCAGGTGGCAGCCGCGCGATCAGCACGGGACCGACACCCGGTGGCTGAGTCCTTGACCGCGGTCAAGGCGTGAGCCAGTCGGTTGTCGCTGCGTAGCGACCTTCAGGCTGTTTCGAGTGATCCGCATCCTTTGGCTGAGAGCCCCGGAGCGACGTGGCACGACCCATATCTCCTTCAGGCGACTCGAAGCGACGAGCCGCCAACAAGTATGCCGCACTGTCAAGCTCGGCGACAGCGGTCCGATGAGCGCCGACCGGCTCGGCCGGGTGTTGATGCATGTGGCAAGTTGCGCCGGCAGTTTGGTAGCGCCGAGTGGTAGCGCCGGGAGATTCTAACCTCCTAGTCCGCCTACGCAAAAGAAAAACCCCCGGAAATCCGGGGGTTTTCGATCAAGCGGCTGAAGAGACTCGAACTCTCGACCTTCTGCATGGCAAGCAGACGCTCTAGCCAACTGAGCTACAGCCGCGTGGGTCGCTGAGTATAGCCTCGCGTACCGGGCGCGGTAGCCCTGCCGCGACTGCCGCGATCAGGTGGCGATGGGCATGCCACCCTGCGGTGCGGCGGCAGGCCACATGGTGACGGTCTCAGGCCCGAGGTGCACGAGGCATTCTTCGCCGACCCGCGTGACGGTCGGGTCCGTGCTGCGGGATGTGAGCTCCGGCCCGCCCTCGAGGCGGACCGCTATCTCCACGGTACTGCCGAGGTCGATGAGGTCCTCGACGACGGCACGATGCGCACGCGTCCGGTCCGCGTCTGAACGCCATCCCGCCGCGGTGTGCGAGCCCGCAAGCCCAGCCTGGGATGGGATGACCCCCACTTGTTCGCGGGGCACGCTCCAGAACACGTCGGTGCCGGGCGGGAGTCGCGTTGTCACGGCGAGCGACACCGACCCACAGAGCAAGGTGCCGTCGGCAGCGATGACGCCGCGGCCGACGTTACGGATTCCCAGAAGCTGTGCCACATGAAGGGAAGCCGGATGGCGGTAGACCTCAGCTACCAGACCCGCCTGGAGGACGCAGCCGTCGGAGAGGACCAGGATCTCGTCGGCGAGGATCGCCGCCTCCTCCGGGTCGTGGGTCACGAGCACGGTCGACAGGCGGCTCTTGCGCTGCAGCGAACGTAACTCTCGTCGTAACTCGTCACGGACCGGTGCGTCCAGGGCCGAGAAGGGCTCGTCGAGGAGGACCAGGGCCGGACCGGGTGCCAGCGCACGCGCGAGGCTGACTCGCTGGCGCTGGCCACCGGACAGCTGTTCTGGGTAGCGGTCGGCGAGGCCATCCAGATGCAGCGTTTCAAGCCACCAGGCGGCACGGGCGTGGTCGGCGTCGACACCGAACGTCACCTGCTGCCAGACGGTGCGTCCAGGCATCAATCCGAGGCCCTGGGGCACATAGCCGATCCGCCGACGCTCGACCGGGACGTCGCTCACCTCGAGACCGCTGTAGGTGACACTCCCAGCCGCTGATCCGAGCAGCCCTGCCACTGTTCGCAGCGTGAGCGATTTGCCCGAGCCCGACGGCCCCACGACTGCGAGGCGGTCGCCGCTCTCGCGATAGGCCACCTCCAGACGGAACGTTCCGACTGTGCTGTCAATGTCGAAGCCAACGGGAGTTGGCAGCGTGGCGACCGGGGCGAGGGGGGCCGGGACCGCTAGCCGGTGATGGCGGGGCAGGTGGCGGATCGTGCTGAGTGCGATCGCCAACGCGGCGACGGCGAAGGCCAGCACCGTCGGCGCCTCAGCCTGGGAGAGCGGCGCCGAGGAGAACAGGTTGTCAACGTAGACCGGCAGGCTGTAGGGGTGGTAGGCGAGTACAACGACCGTTCCGTACTCCCCAAAGGCGCGCAGCCACATGAGGATCATGCCGGTGCGAATTCCATCTGAAGCTGCCGGAACGGAGACGCGCAGGAACCGTGCCAGCGGACCGTGACCGAGGGTGGCGGCGACCTCCTCCAGGGACGGATCGACTGCCCTGAAGGCGCTGCGGGCCACGACCACCAGGAACGGAATTGAGGTGAAGGACTGGGCGATGATCACCCCCCAGATCGTCTCGGTGAGACGCTCTCCAGACAGCTGGCCGAGGAACGAGTAGGGCCCGACGATGTAGATCAGGATGATCCCGGTGATCAGTGGCGGCACAGCCAGTGGCAGCTGGACGAGCACGCCGATGGCGCCGCTCAGCCGGCCCCGGCGGCGTGCCAGTACATAGGCCAGCGGAATACCGGTCAGCACCCCGATCAGCAGCGATGCGGTGGCGCTCGTGACCGAGACCAACAGGGCCGACCAGAGCCCCGCGCCGTGCCAACCCTCGTTTGATCCCGTGGCGACGCGGACGACGAAGGCCGCCAGCGGGTACCCCAGATAGAGGATCAGCAGGGCGCCGAGCCAGCGGAGCGAGCGCGGCGTCCTGCTGTCCATATGCGCAGTGTTACTTAATGACGCTGCTCAGTGCGCTTGGGACGCCTGGGCCCTTCGCCTTTGCAGGGGAGACGATCTTGAAGTGGTCTGCCTTCATGGCTGCCTGACCCTTGGACCCGAGCAGGAACTTGATGAAAGCCTCTGCTGCGGCCAGGTGAGGCGCGTTTTTGACGATCGTGATCGTGTAGTCGCCGGCAAGGTTCACGCCGGTCAGCTTGACGAACGGGCTCTTCTGGGAGTTGGCATCGGCCTCGTACATGAACGAAGCGTCGAGTTGCCCGCTCTGGATCCCGGCCTGCTCGGTGTCCTCCGAGTATTCGTCCGAGGATTCCGTCGCAAGCTTCTTCAACGCTGGGAGATGCTGCTTGGTCGCAGTCTGCTCCAGCGCCTCGCGAGCCAGTACCCCGCCCGGATCCTGGGACGGGTTGGTCCGTCCGAGCCGGAACCCGGGCATCGTGATGACCTTGTACCAGGGCATCGTTTTCAGGTCGTGGGCGAACTTGCTCTTCGGGTAGTACCCGAGCACCTCCGGCGACGCCGCAAACGATGCGTACCATGACACCCAACTCCCATTCTTCTTACCTTCGAGCGTGGTGTCCACAGCCGGCGAAGCACTGACGAAGACA
The DNA here is from genome assembly GCA_963774025.1 of uncultured Conexibacteraceae bacterium. Taxonomy (GTDB): domain Bacteria; phylum Actinomycetota; class Thermoleophilia; order Solirubrobacterales; family Solirubrobacteraceae; genus Palsa-465. The sequence continues at coordinate 69,110 of CAVZDL010000016.1, read as the reverse complement.
TCCTCCACATCGACCTTATTCTTGATGTCGGCTGCGTCAGATGAGGATCCGCCGGAGGTGTCGACCAGCTTGTAACCGGTGGCAGCCTGGAACGTCGGGGCGATCTTGGCCATCAATGTCTGAAGAGACCCAGCCGAGATAACGTCGACATCGCCGGATCCCTTGGCCGGCGATGCGACCCGTTGGGCGGATGCCGCCGACGCCGCCACTGTTAAGGCGAGCGTCGCCCCGACGAGCACAAGGCCAAGCAGGCACTTCGGTAGCCCCATGCGGTGCGGGCCCGCAAACTCTTTCCATCCTGATCGCATCGTTCCTCCTGAGTGCATGAGCGGTCTGATGCCAGGATCCTGGCAGATATAGTCGGACGATGGCGCACGACAGTTCGCTGCACCGCCGCCGCGTGCAGCTTGGGCTCACACAGACAGAGCTGGCGACCTCAGCCAGGGTCAGCCGCCAGCTGGTCGCGGCCGTTGAAGCGGGCGTCAACACCCCTGCGGTGGATGCCGCTCTGCGCCTGGCGCAGGCGCTTGAATGCTCGGCCGAGGATTTGTTTGAGGCAGCGCCAGGACGGCGCGGCAACGGTGTAGTGGCGAGCAGGCCGACTCACTGGCGCGCCGGCGTGTTTGTTGTCGCGGGGTGCGATCCCGCATTGGCCATCGCTGAGGCGATGTCTGCCGGCGAAGGGCCGGCCACGCTGCTGGCTCTGGACGCCACCACAGGTGTCGCGCTGCGGTCGTTGCACGACGGCGGCGTGCATGCTGCCGTCGTCCACGGGCGGGCCGAGCACTTGCCGCAAACGCCGGTGGATGTGATTCGGTTACAGCTGGCCCGCTGGCAGGTGGGGCTCGGACTTGCGCGAGGTCTGCAGGCGCGGACGTTGGCGGCGTGTCTCGAACACAAGGTGCTGATCGTGCAACGTCAGGAGAGCGCCGCCAGTCAGCAGGCGCTACGACGGGCCGTGAACACACTCGGTCACGAGCTGCCAGGAGGAGTGGTGACCTCAGGGCATGTCGACGCCGCCCGGGCGGCTGCGGTGCTGGGGTGTGCGGCGATCACCACGGAGGGCGCCGCGCTGATGAATGGGCTCCGTTTCGTCCCGCTCGAGCTCCATACGGTTGAAATCTGGCTCGACCGCCGCTGGCAACGCCACCCAGCATTCCAAATGCTTGGCAACCTGCTGAGGAGCAGTAGCTTCGCGGGCAAGGTAAGGCGGATGGGCGGGTATGACCTGACCGGCTGCGGTACCGTGCTGCCGGCGATGACAGCATCGTTAGGTGGGCTTTGAACCGCGAAACGGCCAGGCAACCGCCGGCCTACGGCTAAGCCAGCGCGCGCTCGAGCGCGCCGCGGTCGGTCGGTAACCCATGCGTGGGGAGTACCACCTCGACCGGCAGCTCCAACAGCGGCAGCAGCGCAGTCCGGATCTGCGTCGGGTCGCCGCTGCGACTTACCACCCAGTCCTGAGGCAGGATCAGGCCCTGACCACGGTCGATCAGGGTATCGCCTGCGATCACCGCCCCGTGGTGCTCCACCCACAGGACAAGCTCGCTGTCCTCGAGCCCGGTGAAGGCCTGAACGCCGCCGACGGGGCAGGCGCCGCCGGTGTAGACCGTGCCCTTGCCGGGCTCTGCGTGGTTGGCGTCTGGGGTAGGCACGTACAGCTCGGCGCCGAAGCGCTCTGCGAACGCGTCCGCATCCCGGCGATGCCATCCGGAGGTGACCATGACCGTGACGGTGCGCTCAGCCGCGCGTGCGTCCAGGTCCGGCGGTGGTGCCAGCGGATCGATGACCAGCAAGCCCGACCCGTCGTCGAGCGCGTAGGAAGTGACGAGCTCGTCCCAGCCGTCGTTCGGCTCCCAATCGGGGTGGGGCGCCTGCCAGTAGTACACGCCGGGTCGCGTCTCGATCATGCCGCCAATCCTACGGAGGCGTGAATAGCGACGCCACACCGTATTGATCGGTGACTCCATCTGTCCGTTTCCAGCAGCGAGTGTGGCGGTGTAATGCCCTCGCGTTGGTGGCTTCTTTCCTCGCACTGATGGGGCAGCGACCGGTGTAGAGTCGCCCGAAAGAAACTGCCGCAAGGGTGGGGAGGGCGGAAGTGGCTACATCAGACGCTGTTTCTGAGCTTGAGTTTGAGGCGCCGGGCGCTGGTTCGTGGACCATTGATGCAGTTCATTTCCCGCGTCCCGCGACGCGTTACTGGACCGAGATCCACCCCGTGGCGATGGGGCGCGGTTTCAGCGAGTTCACGGCGTACTACGGGATGCTGATCGAAATGGAGTACGCGTACATCAACGGCTTCGCGTACCACGCCGTGAAGCCGGTGGGCCCCGACCAGATCCCGGTGCGGTTTGCTCGCGCCGAGGAGGTCTGGGCAGACAAGGTCTGGCGCGAACAGCTCCGCGAATGGGATGAGACCTTCAAGCCGGCGTCGATTCGGATCCACAAGGAGCTCCAGGGCGTTGATCCTGGCGCGCTCGGCGACGACGAGCTGGTCGGGTACCTGACTCGCTGCCGCGAGCACCATGTGGAGATGATCTACCAACACATGCGTTTTACGGGCGCGGCGATGGTTGCCCTTGGCGATCTGCTGGCCCATGCCGGTGACTGGACCGGGATGCCGCCTGCCGAGCTGCTCAGCATGATGCGCGGCAGCGCGCCCGTCTCCGCCGGGGCGTCCGGCGAACTCGCCGCGATGATCGGGGCTTTCGCAGCCGATCCGACTGCTCGGACACTGCTCTTCTCCGACGGAGATCCCGGGGAGATTCTCGGTCAGCTTCGGGCGCTCGATAACGACTCTGGCGCAGCGGTCGACGCATACCTGGAGCTGACCGGATATCGCCTGCTGGACGGTTTCGACATCTCCGGTCGCTACGCCCTGGAGATGCCCGACGTGCTGCTTCGCGCGATCCGCTCAGCAGTCGAGTTGAGCGAGGAGGGCAAGGCTGAGTTCGACGTCGACGCACGGATCGCGGAGATCCGTGAGAAGGTACCCGCGGAGCACGCTGACGAGTTCGATGAGCTGCTCGGTGAGGCGCGGCTGATGTACCGAATCCGTGACGAGCGTGGCGTTTTTAGCGACATCTGGGCGTCGGGAATCATGCGACGCGCGGTGACCGGCGCGGGCAAGCGTCTCGCCGACCGAAACCAGATCACTGAGGGCGAGCACCTCATCGACGCGGGCTTCGACGAGATGGCAGCGCTGATCTCAAACGCCGGCGGGCCGTCTGCGGATGAGCTGGCGGAGCGTCACCGCTGGCGCACGGCGCATACCGCCAAGGAGGCGCCACAGCACCTTGGCGACCCCGAGCAGCCGCCGCCGGACCCGTCAGGGCTGCCGCCGGCGACCGCTCGCGTGATGCGTGCGGCAGGCATCACGATGATGTCGATGTTCGCGCCTTCGATGGAGGCGCATGAGGGTGCGACGCTGCGCGGCCTGGCTGCCAGCGGCGGTGTCTATGAGGGCCCAGCTCGCCGCGTGGCAGGGCCGTCCGAATTCGATCGGATCGTCAAGGGTGACGTGCTTGTCACCGAGTCCACCAGCGAGGCGTTCAACATCCTGCTGCCGCTGCTCGGGGCGATCGTCACCGACAGCGGCGGCGTGCTGTCGCACCCGGCGATCGTGGCGCGCGAATATGGGATTCCGGGTGTCGTTGGAACACGGAACGCGACCGAGGAGATCCCGGACGGGACCCGCGTGCGTGTCAACGGCGACGCTGGCTCGGTCACGGTCCTCGAGTGAGTCCGAGTCTTGTGAGGGCTGTCGAATGAAGGCTGTCGTGGGCCTTGAGGAGGCGCACGACACCGGGCAGTACGGATCCAAAGCCGTGGGGCTCGGTGACGCGGCGCGCGGTGGCCTGCCGATCCCGCCCGGTTTCGCGCTGTCCGGAGATATCGTCGAGGCGGTCGCTGAGGGCGAGGAGGGCTCGATCGCTGAGGTTCTGCAGACGGTCGGCCCGCTCAGCGGGCCGTACGCCGTGCGATCCTCCGCCGTTGACGAGGACGGCGCCGACGCGAGCTTCGCCGGCCAGCACATGACACTGCTGAACGTGCCGTCGACGCGCGAGCTGACCGCCGCACTGAAGGAGATCTGGTGGTCTGCTAACTCTGACTCCGCAATCACGTACCGGCAGCGGGTAGGGCTCTTCACGCGCCCGAGCATCGCGGTAGTGGTCCAGTCGCTGCTCGATCCCGAGTCCGCGGGAGTGATGTTTACGCGCAACCCGATCAACGGGGTCGACGAGCGGCTGATCGAGGCTAGCTGGGGTCTCGGCGAGGTGGTGGTAGCGGGCCGGGTGATACCCGACACGTACCGCGTCGGCCGCTCAGGCGAGGTGCTCGAGCGGGTCGTCGGCTACAAGAAGATCCGTGTCCGCTCGCTGCCCGACGGCGGCACCGTTGAGGAGCGAGTCGCCTCCGAGCTGGTCGAGAGCCTCTGCCTCGACGACCAGCAACTCGGAGCCTTGAGTCGGCTGGCAGCTCGCTGTGAGGAGGTATATGGACCTGGCCGCGACATCGAATGGGCGATCGCCGGCGGTCAGCTGTACCTGCTGCAGTGCCGCGCGGTGACGCGCGGCGGCGGGGAGGACGCGTCACCGACGCCGACGGCTGCACCTGTGCCTGCACTGCCGCTCGAAGAGCTCAGACAGATCCCGCTGTTCGCCGGTCTCAGCACGGAGGACCTCGCCGAGGTCCAGAGCCTGTTCAAAGAGCGGAGGTTCGCCGCGGGCGAGACCGTCACCAAGGAAGGGTCCGGGGGCGCCGCGTTCTTCCTGATTGAGTCAGGCGAAGCCGCGGTCACGGTCGGCGGCCAGCCGCGGCCAGGGATGAAGGCCGGGGACTTCTTCGGGGAGATCGCCCTGATTGACGGCGGGGAGCGTGCAGCGACCGTCACCGCGGTCGGTGAGCTGGTCTGTCACGGCCTCACCTACTGGGACTTCCAACCGCTGGTCAAGGAGAACGCCGCGATCGCGTGGGCGCTGTTGCAGGTGCTTGCCAAGAGGGTGCGGGCAGATCAGAAGGGCTGATAGCTTCGGGCAGCTTCACGAGCGAGTTGCCGTGGACCTAACCGATCTTACGACCGGTGGTGCGCGACATCAGGCACAAGACGCCGAGCAGACGGTGACGCACGGTCCGGCCCGAGTCGGCGCAGCAGCGTCGCTTCAGGGCTGCCGGCAAAATCGATTTGGGTCGTCGATCCAACGCGGCTCAGCCGGTCGGGTTACGCCGCTGACGCGCCGGCTTGGTGGCCGCCGCGCCACGCTTCGTTTTGACGCCACGGTGGTGGCTTAAAAAGTCGAGCATGCGGTTTAGGCGATCTTCACTCTGCGAGGGAGGTGCGGCGAGGTCGGCTGCTGACATGTGCGACCCGCCTGGGTAGCGCACGTACTCGACTTCCTTGCGGTGCCAACGCAGGCCGGTGAAGAACGCGTCCGCCTGGTCGGGCGGGCAGCGGAGGTCGCCCTCAAAGACGTAGAGAAACACTGGTGTCTTGACATTGGGAAGGTGCGTGAGCGGTGAGCGCTCCTGCAGGACGCCGCTCGGATCCCACGGATCGCCTCCCACGTTCTCAGCGATCAACGGGCCGACATCCCCGGCTCCAAATTCGGCCACGAGGTCGATCACGGGCGCACCCACACACGCCGCCTTGAAGCGGTCGGTGTGGCCCACCATCCAGGCCGACATGTAGCCACCATAGGAATATCCGCCGACGAACTGGCGCTCCTCGTCTCCCAGCCCGCGACGGATCACATCGTCCGCGCAGGCCAATAGGTCGTGGTAGTCCTCGCCTCCCCAATCCCCGTTGACCGCCAGCGCGAACTTCTCTCCGTAGCCAATGCTGCCTCGGGGGTTCGGCAGCACGACGGCGTACCCGGCGGCCGCGAGTACCTGGTAGCTGTGAAACGCGAGTTCGAACGGGTTCCAGCCATGCGGGCCACCGTGGATCTCGAGGAACATCGGCGGCACGCCTTGAGGGGAACGTGGGCTGATGATGAAGTACTCGATCTCCTTGCCGTCTCGCGCCTTGACACTGAAACGCTTGGCCGGCAGGAGGTCAACCGCATCGAGCAGGCCTTTGCCGGCGTCGCTGAGCTGGCGGCTGCGGCCGCCGTCCGCGTTGAGGTCGAGGCAGTGGACCTCAGCCGGTTTATCGACCCAGGTGGCGGTGAACGCCGCCAGGAGCCTGCCACCGCGTTTGGCGACTGTGACGCTGGTGACCTGCAGGTCACCAGCGACTACGGCCCGCGAGCCCCGCTCCCCGAGCCTGGCGCGCTGCAGGCTGATGGTGCCATGATCGACGACGTTGAACAGTAACTCGCGGTTCGACAACCACGCGAAGTTGCCCACCGGGAACCACGCCATGACTGGCCGGTCGAGATCGGGGGCCACCGGGACCGGCGGGCCTGAACCGTCGGCTGAAATCACGAGCAGGCGTGGATTGCGCCCTAGCATCCGTGCAGATCCGACTGCCCCGACAAACGCGATGCGTTTGCCGTCAGGCGAGAACAACGGGCCTGTCGCCTCGCTCACCCGGGACGCGACCTTCCTGGATCGGCCACCTCCTGTGGGGATCAGCCAGAGGTCCGAGAACATCCAGTCGTCGTTGCGGTGGCGCGTACGGTCTGAGAAGCATGCGATCGTGGTGCCGTCCGGCGACCAGCAGGGTTGCCTGTGGTCGTAGTCACCCGAGGTCAACTGCCGCAACGAACGGTCCTCGACGGTGTAGATGAAGAGCTGATCACGGCCGGCGAGGTAGCCGCGGCCGTCGAGCCGGTTGGCCATGCCGCGGACCAGCTTTGGCGCGTTCTTGACCGTGGGGTCATCCGTCGCAGGCTTGTCTGCGATCACGGTGACCACCAGCACCAGCGAGTCCCCGGACGCCGACCACGCCACGGACCCCACCGGTCCGGGCGTCTCCACCCTGAGCGGAACCCCACCAGCCAACGGCGCAAGGTGAAGCACGGGCGAGTCGTCGATCACAGATACGTACGCGAGATATCGGCCGTCGGGGGACCACCTCGGTGCGCTGTCGCCCGGTCCCTCGGTGAAGCGGCGAGGAGCTCCGCCCGCGCTTGGCGCCACCATGATGTTGGCGACCGGCCTGTCAAGCTCAAGGCTCAGTGCGGTCTCAACCCAGGCGACTTGGGCGCCGTCCGACGACAGCTGGGCGTCACCGGCCCACCGAAGAATGCTGAGATCAACCGGCTGCAGCGCCTTGTTTGCCATGGGAATCGGGCTGAGTCTCTCACATGACTTCGATACGTGAGTCGCAGGTTCGACCGCTCTGCTGCGAGGCCTCGTTTGCTGGCGGCGCAGGCGATTCAGTTCGCGACAACCTGACGGGAGACGTTCGTGGCTCCGCTTCTTCGCGGCACCGACGATGTTGCAGTGCGGGTGACAGCAATATGACACCTAACGTTACCGGCGTATAGCCGGCCGCGGTACGCTCACGACCGTTCTGTCTTGCACCCTGACTGATCAGGTCATGAGAGCCCCGATCAAGGGACCGTCCGGCATGCGTCACCGCACACTCATTGCCACGTCCGTCATCGCGGTTGCCGTCGTCTTGCTGCTCGCAGCTTGCGGTGGCAGCTCAAGCGGCACGAGTGTGGCGCACTTAGGTGGGGCGGCCACCCCGACAGCCGGTTCCGGGTCGACCGGTTCCGGCTCGATCGACCCGGGATCGCCTACCTTCCTCTCCCAGTCGCTGAAGTACGTGGCGTGCATGAGGGAGCACGGCATGCCCAACTTCCCGGACCCGAGCACGAATGACGGGAGGTTCATGATGCCCGTGGATCCGTCTTCGCCCGCGTTCGTGGCGGCCCAGGCGACGTGCCACAAGCTCCTGCCCGGTGGCGGCCCCCCGGCCCCCGGCTCGGCGACACACCCTTCCGCTCACGCGCTCGCGTCGATGCTGAAGATCTCGCAGTGCATGCGCAAGCGCGGCATCCACGATTTCCCCGACCCTAGTTCTCGTATGCCGTCCAACCCCCCGAGCCGCGGCGTGATCACCGACATGAGCGGAGTGATCCTGGTGTTCCCGTCCGCGCTCGCCATGCGGTCACCGGCGTTCGCGCAGGCGGACGCAGCGTGCAATCTCGGGGTCCGACCACCGGCCTAAACAGGCCGGGTCGCGGACTGAGCCAGTCCCACGGGTTCGACCCGCGAGCGATTACGGAGTGGTGCCGGGTCTTAGGGATCGGTGCGCCAGCTGAGCGCTTTCCGTTGCGCCCTCGGCAGTTTGCTGACGATCAGGTCGTAGGAGTCCTCGACCATGTCGCTGATGATCTCGTCAGACAGCGAGCCGTCGATGATCACGGTGTTCCAGTGACGCTTGTTGAGGTGATATCCCGGGATCACGGCTGGGTGCGCTTTGCGCAGCTCCTCGGCCAGTGACGGGTCGCATTTGAGGCTGACGCGCAGCGGGTACTGCGAGAGTCGCGAGAGCGCGAAGATCTTGCCCGCGACCTTGAACACTGACGTGTCTGGGCCAAACGGGAACTCCTCGTCGGTCCCGAGAAGCGAGAGACAGTAGTCGCGAAGCTCCTCGGCGTTCATCGGCTACCGGATGATGACGCGTTGCGCCGCGGTCGGCTTTTGCGCGAGCTCCGGCATGGATTTAGGTCTTCATCGAGCACGTAGGCTTGCCGTTTCGCTTCACTCTGACGGATGCGTTTGCTGTTTGTATGTATGGGCAACATCTGCCGCTCTCCGACGGCCGAGGGGATGATGAGGCATGTTCTGCTCGAGGCGGGGCTCGACTCGAGGGTGGAGGTCGACAGCGCCGGTACGGGTGCCTGGCATGTGGGCGAGCGCGCCGATCCGCGCGCCCGGGCGGCGGCTGCGCGTCGGGGGATCGATCTGCACGGCATCGCGCGACAGGTGACTCGCGAGGACCTGGACAGCTTCGATCTGATCCTCGCTGCCGACGCTGATAACCAGCGGGACCTGCTGGCGCTCGCCGGCGAGAATCCAGCGCGACGCGCAAAGGTGCGCCGCTTGCGCGAGTTCGACCAGGCGTCGGTCAACACGGGCGAGCTCGATGTCCCCGACCCCTACTACGGCGGGCCTGAAGGATTCGACCAGGTGCTCGACATCGTCGATGCAGCCTGTCGCGGGCTTCTAGCCGAGATCCGAGCGCGCACCGAACAGTGAGCAACACCACGGCCGTGCGGGTCGGGCGTGTCCTCCGGGCTGCCGATCGGATCAACACGGTCCGCTGTTGCTTGCGTCAGACGGCCAACCGCCCGCCGGACGAGTGCAATGACGACTTACGACTGGGCGCTCGCGTTCTGTGCGGTGATGGCGAGGATGAAGTCGTTGATGTGCCCTTCGCTGAGGACGGCCGCGAGATTGCCGACACGCACGCCGGTCCTGGGGCCTCGGACGCCGGTGCGAGCACCTTCGGAGTAAACGCGAACGACTATCTCCGTAATCTCTTCGTCGTCCTGATCGGCGAGCGTCGCTGCGTGGTTCGCGACCGACCGGAGTCAGCCGGCGATGTCGTGGAGCGTGTCGGCAACCTGGTCGGGGGCGGAGAACATCGCCCAGTGACCGGTCGGGAGTTCACGCAGGTCCCAGTCCGGATCAGCGAACGCGGCCGCGCGAGTGTCTCCCTGTCCAATCAGCTCTCTGACCGTGGCGACGGTGATCCCGCCTTCCGTGCAGAAGATCACCGAACGTCTCACACCCGGCGGACTCTTGTGCTCAAGCCGCAGCAGTGAGGTGAAAGTCGCATAGGGCTGTGGCGTGCCGCGTTCCGCGATCGCAGCGAAGTGTTCGTCGGTCAGCCCTGCGGTACTGCCGAACTGCCCGGTCTCCAGCGTGGCGCGGTCGGGGATGGGCCATCGCCACCCATCGCCGTCGCGCTCGACGACGGAGCGTTGAGCCTCCCGGTCCTTGGCGGTCTGTACGTCGCTGATCGCCATACCGTCGGGCAGCGGTGAGCAGTCCAGGTACACAACGGCGTCGAGTCGTTCTGGCCGGCGATCCGCCGCACCGGTAACCACGACGCCGGCATAGCTGTGGCCGACGAGCACGGCGTCGCTCAAGTTCTCGTAATCGAGGACGCCGAGCACATCTGCGATATGGGTGTCGAGATCGACGCTCGTGTCCGCGAGGTGAACACGCTCACCGAGGCCAGTGAGCGTGACCGGATAGACATCATGCCCGCGAGCACGCAACTGGTGGGCGACATCTCGCCATGCCCAGCCTCCCAGACACGCGCCCGGAACCAACACCAAGGGACGGGGACTCATCGACTGACAGCATTCCAGACTCCACCGAAGAGGTAGCCCACCAAGCCTTCGCTGCCCGCGCGCGACCGGTTTCACGATCGGGACGCCTACCTCCGGCGCGAGCGCTCATAGGACAAGCTGTGGTTGCCTCCGAGATCCTGCTGCGGGAAAGGCACTGGGGCGCGGGTAACCGGTGTGGCTGGTAGGCAGGTCTTGTCGGCGTTGCGTGTGCTGGCTGAGTGTGACTACGCGGTGTTTACGGCGGGCTTTCGCTTACCGGCGAGTCATTGGCGACCGGACGTGTGCGCCCGGCGCGCAGCGCGAGCACTAGGACTAGGAGTAGGCCGTAGAAGCCGAGCGCGGCGTACGCGTTGCCGGTGACAGCGAGGTCCGCTGCGGTGCCGTCGACGAATGAGTGCACCGCGATCCCGGGCAGCAGCGAGCCGGTGCGTTCGTAGAGCAGGCACATGAGGATGCCGAAGACGATCTTGATCGGGATCGTGTTCAGCGGGTACGCGAAGATATGGATCAGACCGAACAGCGAGCCGGCTATCAATACCGCGGGCCATAGCGATAGCCGGTTACGCAAACTGCGGTAGAGCACCCCACGGAAGAACACCTCTTCGCAGAGTGGTGCGAAGAGGGCCAGTCCGACGACGATCAGCACGGCCGCGAGCGTGCCCGGGTGTTGAGTGACCGCGGTCAGTTTGTGCGCTGCCTGGTTGGTGGTCTGCGGGATCAGCGCGATCCAAATGCAGATCGCCGCCGCGTAGCCGATCAGCGCGAGGATGGCATAGCCCGCGCCCGGCGTGGGGATCGTCCGGCGTAGTCCGAAATCCCGTGGGCGCAGCCGCCGCGAGCGGACCAAAGGGACCAAGAGCGCGATCATCAGCGTCTCGCCAAGAATGACCGCGACGCCCACCAAGACCATGTTCTCGGATGCCTTCTCGGCCGCGACGATCGCCGCGATCAGAGCCAACGCGCAAACGTACGCTCCGAGTGGGTAGCGCCAGGTGAGATCCCGTGCCCGGTCTGTCGGCGTCGGCCAGTTGCGCTTGGTCGCGGTACCAAGCACGCGCCGCTGGTACTCCGGACGGATCAGCATCGAGATGAGCACGCCCCCTAACCAGGCGCCCCACCACAGGGCACTTAGCTTGTCCGTGTAGACGGTGCTGGGGTCATTTGACCTTGCGAGCTGAACGGTCGCGCCGATCGCGACTCCCTCACAACCAAGACCGAGCGCTACCCACCACCAGACGCGGGCGCGTAGCCCGGCGAGTGCCGGTAGCCAAGAGCCAAGCAGAGGGATCAAAGATAACCACAGCCAGCCCGCCCGGCGGTGCGTCTGGCCGCCGACCCGCTTCACGGCGGGCGCGCAGAACAACACGATGACCTGAACGACGTAAAGCGCGAGGACCGCGAGGCCGACTACGGTGTCTGCGGTGTTCGAGCCTTCGCCATTCGAACTGGTCGCGCCCGCAACCGCGCCGAGCACAAACCACAGCGCTGTGACCGCACCAAGGCTGAACGCCCAGCGTGTGCGCCTACGCCTGGCCATCACGACACACCCGGGCACGGCGCCGAGACACGGAAGCAAGCTGCACCATCGCCAAACGTCGCGGGCTCGCGACCGTTGCCCAGCCTCGCGGTTCATCGGATCATCCGCCCGCCTACCCGCATGCCCTCGGACGACAAGAGACAGAATCCGGTGCGCGATCAATGCCCGCCATCACTACGCCGATCATCATCGGCCAAATCCCACCGCACATGAACCATATGTCGGCCGCTAGCACGAAGACCTGAATCCACACAGGGCGCAAAGTCCGTGCGACCGTTTTCGCCGATAAGAACTACCAAGCAAGCGCTTTAGCGACGCACCGCCCAAGCCGTCTGACTGCAGCGCCTTGCGCCGTTTCGCGGAAGGGTTTAGAAGCCCGCTCTGCGGGCGGCATCCACAATCCGAGCGTCTTTGGACGCTGACGAGCTTCCGTTGCTTGTCGGGCTTAGCGGACGAGCTCGTATCTAAGGAAGACCAGCCCGCGGCCGATTTTCTTCGTGTCCACCTGGTTTGCTGATAGCAGCCTCCTGTCGCACTTCGGTCTGCCAGCGTCACTGCGATGGACAACGACCCGGAGGCGGGTTCACTGATGACCGATAAACGCCGTCGACGGTCGCCTTCGCGCCGAGCCGCTCATGGAGCGCCCGATTCAATTGGCGAGATGTTTGAACTCCAACGCCGATCGTTAGACGCGCTCCCGCGGCGAAGGTCGTGCGTGGGAGGATCAGCCCGCACCAGCTGAGAACGCGAGGAGGTCGCTATGCGAGCAAGAGACAAAGCTCAAGCGGGAGTTGCGCATGATTGAAGCGGTCAACATCTTTGAAGCGGTCATCACATCGGGGCGGATCGACGTAGCCCGCGCCGCCGGTGGGATCGGAACCCACATGTACGTATACGACATCGATCCGGGCACCAGCTCCTGTCCCTATCACTATGAGTACGTCGATGAGTGGCTGCTGGTTGTCGCGGGTACGGTCGCAGTTCGAACGCCAGACGGGGAGCGCGCGCTCGAGGCTGGTGCACTAGTGCGATTTCCGGCAGGGCCTGACGGAGCCCACAAGATCATGAATCGGACCGACTCTCCCGCACGCACACTGCTGCTATCGATCGACCAGGGACCTGCCGTGTCGGTCTACCCCGACAGCAACAAGGTTGGAGTGTGGCCCGGAGAGTTCGATGAAAACGGCCTCATCTTCGTACGCGGCTCTGCCGTCCCATGGTCACACGGAGAAGACGGCTGGAGCAGGCCGGACTGAGCCGCGGCTCGTGCCACATTCTGGGCAATCAGCCCCAGGGGGGTGAGTGCTTCCCCTCGATACCCCGACGTTGTCCGCAAAGTTGCTGATTTCGTTCAACATCGCGGAGTTGGCTTCGAGATGAGGGAGATGCGCGACACCGGCGCGATTCTTCAGCACGTTGCAATGGACGTTAGGATGTGGTTGTGTCTGATGATCGTTGCGAGCTGTTGTGTTTGGACGTCGAGAAGGCTGAGCGTTTGCGCGTGGAGCGGCTTGATGACGAGGCCGCGAACTTGCTTGCGGCGCGTGCCAAGGCGCTGTCTGATCCGACAAGGCTGAGGATTGCCGTGGCGCTCGCTGGGGGCGATGAGCTGTGCGTATGTGATTTGGCTTGGGTGACGGAGCGTGCTGAGAACCTTGTTTCGCACCACGCGCGGACGCTGCGATCACTGGGCCTCGCGGTGAGCCGGCGGGACGGCAAGATGGTCATGTACCGACTGACGGACGCTGGCCGCGCTCTTCTTGACGCGGTCCTCGCCAGCAATGGGGCGGTCGTGTGAGCTCGTTAGAGCTGCCGATCCTGCAGCAGTCTCCTGCGTCAGAACGCGAACCCAGCCAGCCGAGCGGGCGGTGGTTGCGCGCCGCCCGCTACGCCAGGTTGCTGGCTTGGGCGAGTTTGGCGTGGATGTGCGTCGAGGGGTTCGTTGGAATTATCGCTGGGGTCCAGGCGCACAGCCTCGGCGTCATGACTTGGGCGGCGAGCTCGTTCGTTGAGGCGGTCGCGTCGCTGATCGTTGTGTGGCGCTTCACGGGTCGTCGCACGCTCTCTGCGACTAGTGAGGCCCGCGCTCAGCGATGGGTTGCCGCCAGCTTCCTCGTGCTGGCCCCCGCGTTCGTGATCGAGGCGATCCGCAAGCTGATCAACGGCGGCAGCACGCACGCGACTGTCCTTGCCATCGTGCTGCCCGCCAGCGCGATCGTGTTGATGCCGCTGCTAGGTGCGACCAAGCTGAGGCTTGGGCGCCAGCTTGGCTCCGGCGCGACTGCCGGAGAGGGGATTCAGAACATCATGTGCGCCGTGCAAGCCGCGGCCGCGCTGGTTGCGGTCGCGGGGGGCGGCATCGGCCTTGGGTTTCTGGACCCGATCGCGGCGCTCGTGATCGCCGGGATCGCACTGAAGGAAGGCCGCGACGGCTGGCGGGGTACCGACACCTGCTGCACGTAGCGCCGAGCTGTTATCGGACGCGGATCGCGCGGGCGAGGGTGAGTCCAAGGGTGTGGCTGTGCTCGCCGATGCTGACCTCGCACGGACCGTCAAAGGGCTGGCGGGCGATCATCTCGATTTCGTCGCCGATTGTTATGCCCTGCTCGGTGAGATAGCGCAGCATCGCGGGATCTGAGTCGGAGACTCGCACGAGCGTGGCGCGCTGGCCGGGCTCGAGTTCGGCGAGGCTGCGTGTCGCTGGGTCGTCGATCTGCAAGTCGCGGGTGGGGATCGGGTCGCCGTGGGGGTCTGAGGCGGGGTCACCGAGCCTGTGGGCGATGATTTCGATCAGCTCGTCGGTCGCTGAGTGTTCGAGTGCGTCGGCGTAGCGGTCGACGTCCTCCCAGGGGACATCGAGGCTCGCGGCGAGGAATAACTCGAGCAGGCGGTGGCGGCGGATCACGGCGAGCGCGATCCGCTGGCCCTCGGGCGTGAGTCGCACGCCGTGATACGGGGCGTGCTCGACCAGGCCGGTCTGATCGAGGCGCTTGATCATCGTGGATACCGAGCCCGGCGTCAGCTGTAGGCGTTTTGCTAGATCACTCGTGGACGTGCTCTCACGCTCGCCGTGCGTGAGCGAGTAGATCGCCTTGAGGTAGTCCTCAACCGGTGCGGAGAGCGCGTGGGCGGCGACGGTCGCCATCTGCGCAGCATACCTGCCGTCGACTGAGAAATCGAGGCCGATGAAAAATAGTGCACCGGATCGATGTCTCAGACTATGATTTGGAGGAATCAAACATTTGACTATGTGGACTTTTGTGTTTAGGCTGGCCGCATCGTTCTGATCGACCGTCAAGAAGCCCGCTGGATGACCGGCACCCGACAGCGGCATTGCGCCGCTGCCAAGAAGCAGAGAGAACGCCTGTGACGCCGCCACCGACTCCTCGGGTTCCGGCGCTGGAGGGTGCTGGCGCCGGCCAAACGCTACCGCTGTACGAGCAGCTCGAGGAGAGCGCGCTTGAACGGCTCCTTTCGCGCGGGAAGCTGCGAGCGACCTTGTTCATGCTCGGCCCCGCGTTCGTCGCATCGATCGCCTATGTCGATCCGGGGAACTTCGCGACCAACGTGCAGGGCGGCGCCCAGTTCGGCTATCTGTTGCTGTGGGTCGTGCTCGCCGCGAACCTCGTCGCGATGGTGATCCAGTACCTGTCAGCGAAGCTCGGGATCGTCACCGACCACAACTATCCCGAGGTCGTGCGCGAGCACTTTCCGCGCGCGTTCACCTGGGCGATGTGGGTGCAGGCCGAGATCATGGCGATGTCGACCGACCTCGCGGAGTTCATCGGAGCGGCGATCGGTCTGAATCTGCTATTCGGCGTGCCGCTGTTCGTCGCGGGGCTGATGACCGGCGTGGTCGCGTTCGGGATCCTCGGGCTGCAGGCGCTCGGGTTCCGCAAGTTTGAGCTCGCGATCAGCGCACTGCTCGGCATCATCTTCGCCGGCTTCCTGTATGAGACGCTACGGATCGGCCCGTCCGTGCACGGCTCGCTCCACGGCCTGTTGCCCAGCATGCACGGCACCAGCTACATCTACATCGCTGTCGGGATCGTCGGCGCGACCGTGATGCCACACGTGATCTACCTGCACTCCGCGCTGACCAAAGGCCGCATGCAGACCCGGAACGACAGTGAGAAAAAGCGTGTTCTGCGCTTCGAGCGCCTCGACGTGTACATCGCGCTCGGGCTCGCCGGCTTGGTCAACATGGCGATGCTCGCCGTCGCCGGCAAGCTCTTCCACACCCACGCCCTCTCAGGCCTGAGCACGATCCAACAGGCACACGCCCAGCTTGGGCATCTCGTCGGTGGTGGCGCCGCACTCGCGTTCGCAGTCGCGCTTCTCGCTTCCGGCGCGTCCTCCTCAAGCGTCGGCACCTACGCCGGTCAGGTCGTGATGGCCGGCTTCATCAACTTCCAGATCCCGCTGGCGCTGCGCCGAACTATCACGATGATCCCTGCGCTCACCGTGCTCGCGATCGGACTGAACCCGACCAACGTTCTGGTCCTCAGCCAGGTCGTGCTCTCCTTCGGCATCCCAGTCGCGCTCATACCACTCGTGATCCTCACCGGCCGCCGCGACATCATGGGCGTCCACGCGAACAGCCGCACCCTTCAAACGTCCGCCTGGGCGATCGCGATCGTGATCAGCGCGATGAACATCTTCCTTATCTACCAGCAGTTCTTCGGCAGCTGAGCAACGCCGTCCACGACCCAGGCAGTCGCCCGCTTCGGCCTACCCGAACGACTGGAACCCTAACCCACTGGTCAGCGCTGCCCAATCGCCCATCCCGCATCAGGGTGGAACCCGAAGAGTCGACCCCCGGAAAAGAGCAGGGTTTCCGGAGAGGCGACGACCGGACTCGAACCGGTGTAAACGGCTTTGCAGGCCGCTGGATAGCCGCTCTCCCACGTCGCCAGGCTCCCGTAGGTTAGCGGCCGGCCGGGTCGCCCGGCCGGCCGCATGTCGTGTGCGTCGTGGGTGAAACCGCGTCGTGTCAAGCCGTCGAGGGCGCGGGCTCGGGACGCGCCGGGTGGCGATCGTGGGACTCACGAGATGCCTCGGCGTCCGCGTCGTCGTGCTCGACGCTGCCCTCGACATTGAGGTGCGGGATCACACGATCGAGCGCTTTCGGGAGCGCCCAGTTGGCCTTGCCTACCACGAGCATCAGGGCGGGGACGAGCACCGAGCGGACAATCAAAGCGTCCATCAGCACGGCGGCCGCGAGGCCGAGGCCGAACATCTCGATGATCACCTGTCCGCCGAGGATGAACGAGGCGAAGACGAGGATCATGATCGCGGCCGCAGCTGTGATCGTGCGGCCGGTGGCCGCCAGGCCGCGCGTCACGGCAAGGCGGTTGTCGCCGGTGCGGTGCCACTCCTCGTAGATGCGGCTGACGAGGAACACCTCGTAATCCATCGAGAGCCCGAACAGGATCGCGAACATCATCACCGGGACGAACGCCTCGATCGGGCCGGTCTGATTGACGCCGAGTAAGGAGCTGAGCCAGCCGAACTGGAACACGGCGGTGATCACGCCGAACGCTGCGCCCGCCGACAGCATGTTCATGACCGCGGCCATCGCCGGGATAGCCAGGCTGCGGAAGACCGCCGTCAGCAGCAGGAAGGACAGGATCACCACGACGCCGATGAACAGCGCCAGCTTGCTCGAGAGCACCTTTGAGAAGTCCGCGAAGATGGCGGTCTGGCCGCCGATCAGGACGTGCAGGCCAGTACCGGCGCTGGCACGGGGGACGACCGTGTTGCGCAGCTTCGTCAGCAGGGTGCTCGTCGAGGCCGCCTGGGGTGAGCCCTGCGGGTAGACGTCGGCACTGGTCACCGGCGGCGCGCCCTGCTTGCCTTGGAGCGTTACCGGCGCAGTGACCCGTACGACGCCCTTGGTGCCGGCCACAGCGTGCGTCACCTTCGCGAAGGCGGCCTGCTCGCCGGCGTTGTGGATCTGGGCGACCAGCTGGAGCGGGCCGTTGTAGCCAGGCCCGAAGCCCTTGGCCAAGAGGTCATAAGCCTGCCTGGTGGTACTGCCGGCGGGATCGGAGCCGGCGTCTGAAGAGCCGAGGCGCATGGATAGGAACGGGATCGCAATCACGGCCATCAACACAGCGGCGAGCGTCGCGATCAGCGCAGGCCGCGACTCCAGCACGCCCGACCAGCGGACCCACCAGCCCGATCCGTCGCTCGTCTTCAGCTCACCGGCGGCAAGGCTGCGGCGGGCACGCCGGCCGAGCACGCGGGGGCCCATGAACCCGAGCAGGGCCGGAAGCAGCGTCAACGCCGATAGGACTGTGAAGGCGACCACGATGGACGCCGCGATCGCGACTCCGTACAGGAAGCTGACCCCGAGCGCGAACATTCCGAGCAGCGCGATGCAGACGGTCATCCCGGCGAACAGGACCGCTCGGCCGGAGGTGTCGACCGCGTCGACGATCGCGTCCTCGATGCTCTTGCCGCGCTGGAGTCCCTGCCGATAGCGCGTCACGATGAAGAGGGCATAGTCGACGCCGACGCCGAGACCGATCAACAGCGAGAGCTGCGAACTGAACGATGCCATCTGGATCAGGTGGGACAGAAGACCGATCGTTGCCGTCCCTGCACCCAGCGCCAAGCCGGTGCCGAGCAGCGGCAGCACGGCTGCCAGCATCGATCCGAACACGATGAACAGCACGATCAGCGCCGCCAGGGCGCCGAGGCCGGCGGTCGAGATGTTGGTCTTGAGGCTCTGCTCGGCGACCTGGCCGCCGACGGCGACCTCCATGCCGGCACCGGCTCCGGCCTTCGCGGTGTTGACGAACTTCGTGGCCTGGCCGACCGTGAACTTCGACGCCTGCTCGGACATCGTCACGATCGCGAACGCCACCTGACCAGAGTGCGACACCTGCGCGGCGGCCTTGGCGGCGTAGGGCGATGCGATCGACGCCACGTCAGGTAGCTTGGCCACGCGAGCGAGCATCGCCTCGGCGCGCGCCTTCACGGCGGGATCCGTGACGCGTCCGTGCTTGACCGCGATCACGATCTGCTCACGGTCGCCCGCGGCCTTGGGGGCGGCGTGCTCGAGCAACTGAAGCGCCTCGTAGCTCTGCGTACCGTTCAGGCTGAAGCTGTCGTTGTACGCGGTGCCGGCGCTCGTGCTGAGCGCCGCCAAGCCGATCACGCCCACCAGCCAGGCGGCGAGCACAAGCCGGCGGTGGGTGACGCACCATCTGGCAATGGATCTCATGAGGTTTCTCCGAAGTTGGCGGCGGCGGTTGCGTCCAGCACCGACGGCGGTGGGGTCCGTGGAGCGCCTGATGGTGACGTGCCACTTACCAGCTGTCAAGTAAAAACTGACTAAACGGTAAGTCGGTACTTGCCAGGAGGTAAGCGGACTGGTAGCGTTCTGCACGATGTCCGTCCCAGCAACAACCGGCCCGGCGTTCGCGCCCGTTTCGCCAGTCTCCGCGACGCGTGCGCGGATTCTCGATGCTGCGCTCGAGCTGTTCTCTGAGCATGGGTTCGACGGCACGACGCTCCAGCAGATCGCCGATCGGCTGGGACTCACCAAGGCCGCGCTCTATTACCACTTCCGCTCGAAGGACGACCTGCTTCGGGCTCTGATCGCGCCCGCGATCGCCGACCTCGACGCACTCCTGAACGCCGATGAGCAGGAGGCCGACACGCCCGCACGCCGCCGCCGCTTCGTGGAGGACTACATCGACGTGATGCTTCGCCAGAGGCGGCTGATCGCGTACATGGCGAGCGACCTGGCGATCGTCGCACACCCGGCGATCTCCGGCGGGAACGCCGCGCGCCGCGACCGCCTGCAGAGACGACTCGCGGGCGACGGGCTCGAATTCAGCGAGCAGGTGCGCGTGACGATGGCGACGCGCGCCATCGGTGGTGTGATCGCGCAGTTTCCGGACGCCGACCTCGACGAGCTACGCGCGGTGCTGATCGAGACCACGCGGGGTCTGCTGCGCGCCCCCAGACGCCGACCGCCGACCGGAGCCCGGCGGGGCTAGATCAGGCAGTGAGCAGGATGGCGTTGCCGCTCGGGTCGCGCACGAGCGTGGCGCCGTCAGGCGCCGCCTCGGTCGCGATGCCGGCTTCGTCTACGCGCGCGAGCACCTCCGCGAGTGCGGCTGCGTCAGGCAGCTTGAGCTCGTAGGCGCCGAGGCCGACTGCGCCGGGCGGGGGAGTGCTGCCACCGCGGCTGTTCCACGTGTTCAGCCCGATGTGGTGGTGGTAGCCGCCGGCGGAGACGAACAGGGCGCCGGGGTAGGCGCGCACCATCACATCAAAACCGAGCACGCCCGCGTAGAAACGCTCGATCTGCTCGAGCTCAGAGACCTGCAGGTGCATGTGCCCGATGCGCGTGCCCTCGGGCATGAGCGCATCGGCGTCGGGATCGAACGGCGCGTCGTCGAGCTCGTGCAGCAGCTCCTCGATGTCGAGCGGCAGCGTCGCCATCGCGAGCTGACCGTCCGCATCGCGCTGCCAGGTTGAGCGGTCACGGTCCCAGTAGATCTCGATGCCGTTCCCGTCCGGATCATTGAGGTACAGCGCCTCGCTCACCAGGTGGTCGGACGCGCCGCTCAGGCGCCAGCCGCCCTGAACCAGCCGGGTGAGTGCCACCGCCAGGTCACGCCGGCTCGGCACCAGGATCGCGAAGTGGAACAGGCCGGTTTGGCGCGGGTCTCGGCGTGACGCGGAGCTGTCGCCGACGAGCGAGAGGAGGGGCGGCCAGGTAGCCGCCCCTCCCAACAGAATCGAACCGTCGGGTTGCTCGGTCGCGCGTAGTCCGAGCAGTCGCTCGTAAAACGTGCGCGAGCGCTCGAGCTCGGAGACCGTCAGGTGGACGCGGCCGATGGCCGTCGCGGGCGCGATCGAGGGGCTGGGATCGGTCGGCGTTTGGACGGTCATCGGCGCTGGTCGTTAGACGTTAGCGAGTGAATGGTGGTGCTCGACGAGTTCGCGGAGCACATGCTCGAGCTGCTCGAGCGCCTCTTCGTCGATCAGACTGCCGTGCTCGTCGAACTTGTCTTCGGCATGGCCGACCGAGAGCTCGACGTCGCTGACTCGCGCGCCCGCGATCCCGAGCGCCTTGCGCAGCTGGTCCTGCGCCCACATCGCACCGTACGCGGTCGTGCTGGCACCGATCACGGCGACCGGCTTGCCGTACAGCTTCGCCTCCGGACCGTAGGGGCGCGAGCCCCAATCGACCAGGTGCTTGAGCTGGCCGGGCAGTGCCGTGTTGAACTCAGGCGTGGCGATCAGTAGGGCGTCGGCATCCTCGATCTTGTCGAGCAGCCGGTCGACGCTCTCCGGATGGTCGCGCTCGCGATCCGCGTTGTACGGGGCGAGCGACTCGAGGTCGTCGTAGATCTCCACCTCGACGTCCTCGGGCGTGTGCTCGGCGGCAGCCCGCAACAGACCTGTGTTGTACGAGAGTCTGCGCAGACTGCCGGAGATGGCAAGGACCTTGGTCACCTTAGGCTGCCTTGACCGCCGAGACGCTGATGACGAGCTTCACCTCATTGGCGACCAGGAGGTTGCCATTGGGGAGGGTCTGGTTCCACTTGAGGTCGAACTCGCGGCGGTCGATCTTGCCCTCGAGCTCGAAGCCGATGCGCTCGTTGCCCCACGGATCCTGACCGTTCTCGCCGATTTCGCCTGCGAGCTCGATCGGCTTGGTGACGCCCTTGATCGTGATGTCGCCGGTCAGCTTGATCTGACCGTCGCCGGCGGGATGGGCACCGGTGGATACGAAGGTGATCTGGGGGAACTGGGCGGCGTCGAAGAACTCCGGCGACTGAAGGTGGCCGTCGCGCTGCGCCTCGCCGGTGTCGACCGTCGATACGTCGACTGAGCCGGAGAGCCTGAGCGTGCCGTTATCGGACTCGACCGTGCCCTCGAACTTCTTGAAGCTGCCGCGCACGGTGGCGATGCCCATGTGGCGGACCTCAAAGCCGACGTTGGAATGTGCGCCATCGACCGTGTAAGTGCCGGTCTGGATAGCGTCAGGGGTGATGGTTGACATTTTCAAATCCTTTGTGGGTAGTTGAGCTTGCAACTACTAGATTACACGATTTGGTTGAGCTGTCAAGGGTTGACCTAGCAAGTACATTCCCGAGACATTCCCGAGCTGCCGCGGCGGTACACATGGCCGTGCTGGCCGGTTGACGCGGGCGAGCGGGTGGGGACTCAGGCGACGGTGCAGGCGCCGCCGTCGCGCGTGGCGCCCGGGAGCCGGGCCAGAAGGCCGGCGAGCTGCTCGAGTTCTGCGGGCGTGAAGTGCGCGAGGAACAGGCGCTCGATGCTGGCGACATGTGTGCAGCCGGCCTGCTTCAGCTTCCGATACCCGGCGAGCGTCAGGCGTGCGTAAGACACGCGCGCGTCGCTCGGGCACGAAACTCGCTCGATCAGGCCCTCGCCGACGAGGCCGTCGATTAGCCTGGTGATGCCCGAGCGCGTAAGCATCGTGCGCTCCGACAACGCCGACATCGGCAGCTTCTGCTCCTCGGACTGGGCCAGGTAGAGCAGGACCTCGTAGTCGCGCGTGGTCATCCCGTGCTGCGCGATCAGCTCGGCATCCAGCTCGCGCACGATCGCGGCGTGGCTTTGCAGATAGCTGCGCCAGCCTTCGAGTGCTATGCCGTCGAGGCGCGAGGTGTCAGATGCGACCGCCATACAGATTATTGTAGTTGACTGATCAACAGACGTCCAGCCCGACGTGCTCCCCGATCAGGTCGCGAAGACTTCGCGCAGCGCGCGGACGGACGCGTCTGTGATGGACTACCGCGTGATGGCAGAGCACGTCGACGCGACAGCGTTCCGCGAGCAGTTCCGGGTGCTGGAGCGGTGGTCCTACCTCAACGCGGGAACTGCGGGGCCCGTGCCGCAGGCGGCAGGGGATGCCGTGCGCGAACTACTTCACGCCGAGGTCACCGAGGGGCGCGTTGGCAGAGCGCACTTCGAACAGGTGATGGAGCTCGCGGCACGGGCTCGCGCTGGTTACGCCGACGCACTCGGCGCAGAAACCACCGAGATCGCGCTCACCAATTCCACGACGTACGGGGTGAATACGGTGCTGGGCGGGTTGAGCTTCTCGGCAGGCCAGGAGATCCTCACCAGCGACCAGGAGCATCCGGGCGTGCTCGCGCCGTTGCGGCGTGCGCGTGTCGCGGCCGGCGTGAAGATCAGGGTCGTTCCGTTTGCCGAGCTGCCGGGGGAGGTCGGGCCGAACACGCGACTGGTCGCCTGCTCGCACGTCTCCTGGGTCGGCGGCGAGGTCATGGATGTGGAAGCGTTGCGGGCCACCGGTGTGCCGATCCTGCTCGATGCCGCCCAGGCGCTCGGAGCGATCGCCGTCGACGTGCACGAGCTGGGCGTGGACTTCTACGCCGGTTCGGGACAGAAGTGGATGTGCGGTCCGGAGGGAAGCGGAGCGCTCTATGTGCGTCCCGACCGGCTCGAGGAGCTCGAGCCGCCGTTCCCCGGCTACATGACTGTTGCCGATCACGACGACCCGCTCGCGTCAGGGCTCGCCGACGGCTCTGCGCGTCTCGACGACGGCTTCCCGAGCCCGATCCGCAGTGCGTGGGCGCTCGCGTCGATGGGCGTGCTGGCCGGGGCCGGTTGGGCGTGGGTACACGACCGGGCGGCCGCCGGAGCCGGACAACTCGCCGAGCTGCTCCGCGCGCGTGGTCATCTCGTTGCCCCGCGCGGACGTTCGACACTCGTGTCCTGGAGCGCCGAGGATGCCGACGCAGAGGTCACGCGGCTGGCTTCTCACGGCGTGATCGTCCGCAGCATTCCCTCCGCCCGGCTGGTCAGAGCCTCCGTCGGCGCGTGGACGAGCGATGCCGAGATCGCTCGCCTGGCGGAGCTGGCGTGACTTCCTGAGGCGCCGCCGCTAGCCCGCGTGCCCCGCTTTCAATGACCCGCGATGAAGCGGGCCACGATGGCTCTGGTGATGACCCCGTGAGTGACACTCACGCATGCATCGGCCGCCTGCACGACAGCCGGCTGATGTAGGTCTATACCGGCCTGAGCGAGCATCGCGTGGTTCAGTTCGCCGGTACTGGTCGGGTCCGGGAAGCGCGAGAGGCCGTGGCTGCGAATGCACCGTGCGAACGCCAGCATTGCATCGATCTGCTTACGCGAATGCGCCGAGCCCTGGCTGTCGGTCTGCTGCCCCGGAAGCAGCCTCTGGCAGGTGTCCATCGCCGATATGTACGTGGGTGTCGTGGTGGTGAACGAGTGCTTGAATGCGGCCGGGTCCGCGACCGGGTTCGGCAGGCCGTTGACGCCGTGGGAATGCATGCAGCTGGCGAACCTGACCAGCGAGTGCTGCGCCTGGGCGACGGTGATCCGCACGCCGTTGACGGAGGTCAGCTGCGACGCGGCTGAGGACGGTTGTGGATGATGCGAGCCCGAACCGCAGGCCGCGATCAGGGTCGTGGCCACCAGCACGGCGGCGGTGCGGGGAAGAGGAGCTGTTGGTCTGAACATGGCGGAAGTGGTAGCGCGCGGACGATCACACCAGTGCAACAGCGGCGGTGCTCACACACTGTGATGGCTTTGTGACCGGCGGTGTTAGACGATGTCCGCATGCGCGTACTCGTGGCCGAGGATCACGTCGAACTTGCCGCCGACATCGCCGAGGGGCTACGCGACCGCGGAATCGCCACCGATGTGGCAACCGACGGTGCGTTGGCGCTGCAGAAGGGTTCGGTGTATCGCTACGACGTGATTGTGCTCGACCGTGACCTGCCGACGACGCATGGCGACGACGTCTGCGTGGCATTGCGCGATGCGGGCTCGGATGCCCGCATCCTGATGCTGACGGCAGCGGCCACGATCCGCGACCGTGTCGAGGGCCTCAACCTGGGTGCCGACGACTACCTGCCCAAACCGTTCGCGTTCGAGGAGCTGGTCGCACGCATACAGGCGCTTGCGCGGCGCGCCCCTGCAGGACCGCCGATCCTCGCCAGGGGGGATCTTACGCTCGACCGCGCGCGTCGCCAGGCAAGGCGCGCGGGACGTGAGCTCTCGCTGACGCGCAAGGAGCTTGGTGTGCTTGAGGTGCTGTTGGAAGCCGACGGCGGGGTGGTGAGTGCCGAGGAACTACTCGAGCGGGTCTGGGACGAGAACGCCGACCCGTTCACGCGCACGGTGGTGGTGACGCTCACGCGTTTGCGGCGCAAGCTCGGCGAGCCCGAGGTGATCGAGACGCTGGTCGGCGCCGGCTACCGCATGCGGTGACCCTCGCGACCCTCCTCGATCCACAGCCCGAGCCGCGTGCGTCCGGCGCCGTTGGATGCGCTCGCTACTGAGGTCGTTTCCGCTCACATGCCCTCGACGCGGCAATGAATGCGGGCGATTGTGTGTTGATCGTCGAGGGGATTCTGAAGCCTCCGCCAGGGAGTGGATCGGGGTAGCCCGGCACGCCGTGTGCTCGCATGCACTCGGCGCTCTCAAGCTGCCGCGCACGGGACTTGCCCGGTTTGATGTTCGCCAGCCCTGCCTGCAGGCTCCTGCATGCCCGCTGGGCGGCCTGGAACGCCGGGGAGCGCTTATCAACTCGGACGCTTGGGCTCTGGCCGTTCGGCGCAGGGTCGGCGAAGTTCGCTACGCCGTGCGAGCGCATGCATGCCGCGAACCTGAGCGCGATCGCGTGTGAGTTCGAGCTGGTGGTGCCGGTTCTGGTGATCGGTACGCTCGCCGAGCCGCATCCGGCGATCGCAATCACGCAGGAGACGGTCGCGCACGTCGCGATCAGCAGGCGGGGCAGGGTGGACCGTAAAGGCACGGACACGCGCGTGTTGTACCGACGGGCTGGTAACGCCGCGGTTACGAACGGACTGTCTATGACCTCGACGCGGCGGGGCGCGTCATTCCGTTACCTCACTGTTATTCGCAGGCCGTTATACCCCGACCGGAGCATGCACCCAAGACACTTCCTCGTGCCCACCACGTTCGCCGTCGCTTGCACGCTCGCGCTAGCTGCCTGCGGGTCGTCGACCAAACCGAACAGTTCCACTAGCGGTCGCTCAAACAAGCCCAGCAAGATCGCCTCGGGCGGTGTGTCGGCGGGATCAATCCGCAGTCCCCAGCTTTCCAATCCGCCACAGACAGGTGCCGCGGACTGATGGAGGCCGGCAAATCCGGTTATGGTCCCGGGCCGGCGGCACGCAAGGCCCAGCTCGTCACGCTCGCCAGATGTATGCGCGCGCACGGGCTGAGAACGCTCCCCGACTCGCCTCCGGTGTGCGACCGGGTGCCGGTGTAGGCTCGCGACGTTATATGAGGAAGGCGCTCTCCTTTGTTGTGGTGGCAGCCGCGACTGCCGGTGTTGCGATCGCTGGCTGCGGGTCACCAAAGACGACCAAAGCCGCGAAGTTCAGCCCCGCTTCGTGTACGCCCAGCAAACTCAAGACCCACACGCCGGGGATCCTCACGCTGGCGACCGATTCGCCCGCCTACACGCCGTACTTCGTGCACAACGATCCTTCGAATGGCAAGGGGTTTGAGGGCGCCGTTGCCTACGCGATCGCTAAGCAGCTCGGATACTCCAAGAGCAAGGTGAAGTGGGTCGTCGAGCCCTTCGACTCGTCCTACGCGCCCGGCCCGAAGAGCTTCGACTTCGACATCAACGAGATTTCGATCACCGGGCCGCGACAGAAGGCAGTCGACCTATCGCTTCCGTACTACCAGGATCCTCAGGGGATCATCGTCTCGACGACGGGTCCGTACGCGCATGCCAAGTCGCTCGCACAGCTGGCGAGCGCGAAGTTCGGGGTGCAGATTGGCACCACGAGCCTGGCCGCCGTGCAGCAGTACGTCAAGCCCAAGCAGCAGCCGGACATCTTCAACGGCTCCAGCGATGTTGTCGAGGCCTTCAAAATTAATCGTGTGCAGGCGATCGTCACCGATCTGGCGACCACCGAGTACCTGGCATCGAGTGAGCTGAAGCACGCGGTCGTCGTCGGTAAGTTCAACGCACCCAGCGGTAACAACTGGGGGGTACTGCTGGGCAAGGGCTCCTCGCTGCTCCCATGCGTGAACCATGCCATCCAGACACTTACAAACAACGGGACGCTCGCCGCACTCCACACCAGGTGGATTCCGCAGGACGCGAAGATTCCGTTCCTGAAGAAGTAAACGCGCCAGGCGCACCAGCGGGACCTTCGGAATCCTGCTTCAGCTATGAGCGCCGCCACGAGCGAACTGACGACCAAGACCGACCGGGACCGCGCGAAACAGGCGCGGAGCCGTAGGCACATAGCGATCTCCGCCGTCTCGACAGCAGTCGTGCTCGGCTTGGCGGCGCTGGCGATTCTTACGAGCCCGGGGTGGCCCGCTGTGCGCACCGAGTTCTTCTCCACGCGCGAGTTTGCTTCGTCGTTCGGTTCGGTCCTGGGCGGCTTCTGGCTCGACGTGCGGATGTTCCTGCTGATCGAAGTAGCGGTCCTGATCCTCGGTCTGTTGATCGCGCTCTGCCGGATCGCTTCGGCGCCGATTCTGTTCCCGCTGAAGGTCGTCTGCGTCGTGTTCGTGGACGTTATGCGCGGCGTACCGACGCTGCTGACGGTCTACGTGATCGGTTTCGGGGTGCCGGCGCTCAACCTGAAGGGCCTGCCGACGAGCGCCACAGTGCTCGGCGGTATAGCGCTGACGCTGTGTTACTCGGCGTATGTGTCGGAGGTCTTCAGGGCCGGGATCCAGTCGATCCATCCAAGCCAGGGCGGCGCAGCCCTCGCGCTCGGTCTCACGCGTCAACAGGCGCTGCGATTCGTGATCGTGCCGCAGGCGGTCAGACGTGTGCTGCCGCCGTTGCTGAACGACTTCATCTCGGTTCAGAAGGACGTCGCCCTCGTCTCCGTGATCGGGCCGGCGGAGGCGTTCCGTATGGCGCAGGTCGCGTCGGCGGCGAATTTCAACTACACGCCGTTCCTTGCTGCCGCGGCGTTGTATCTCTGCGTCACGGTCCCGCTGACGCGAATCGTCGACAGGATGCAGGCCCGCGCGCTCACCGAACGCGGCGCCATGCTCGCACTGGGCCCGCGATGAGCAAGCCAGTCCTTGAGATTCGCGGTGTGACGAAGTCATATGGCGACAAGCAGGTGCTCGGCGGCATCGATATGACCGTGAACGAGCATGAGGCGCTGGCGCTGATCGGTGCCTCAGGCTCGGGCAAGTCCACGCTTCTGCGCTGCGTTGATCTGCTAGAGGAGATTGATGACGGGGACATCTTCCTGGAGGGTGAGTGCATCACCGTCCCGAACACCAACCCCGTACCGTTCCGTCGCCGGCTCGGGCTGGTATTCCAGGCCTTCAACCTGTTCCCGCACCTCCGGGTCCTGGACAACGTCACGCTCGGTGCAATTCGGGGCCAGGGGACGGACCCCGAGACGGCACGCCGTGAGGGGCTGGAACTACTCGAACGTTTCGGACTCGGGGATCGTGGACGCGATTACCCCGACAGGCTTTCTGGCGGCCAACAGCAACGTGTTGCGATAGCGCGAGCGATCCTGACCAGGCCGCGGGCCCTGCTGCTCGACGAGGTGACATCGGCGCTCGACCCTGAACTTGTCGGCGATGTGCTGAACACCATCCGCGAGCTCAAGGCCGATGGCATGACAATGATCATCGCTACGCACGAGATGAACTTTGCGCGCGACGTGGCCGATCACGTCTGCTTTTTGCAAGACGGACAAATCATCGAACAGGCACCGCCGGATGAGCTATTCACAAACCCGAAACGCCCGGAGACCCAGAGGTTCCTCGCCCGGCTGCTGGCGGCGCGCTAGGTTGCCGCGCCGACCCGCCTCGAAGCAGGTGCACGCGCCTCTCCTCACGCGGCTGCTCAGTGGGCGATACTGGGCTCGAACCAGTGACCTCCGCCTTGTCGAGGCGGCGCTCTCCCAGCTGAGCTAATCGCCCTGGGAAAGAGCCGTAACTGTAGCGTGCGGCGCTATTTCGGGCGCTTCGCGAGGTAGACGAAGGTGACTCGCTTGGTGATCCTGGCGGCACCCGAAGTCGTGAGCGTGGTCGGCAGTCGCCGGCGCGCCTTGAGCAGCCGCTTACCCGTGCGGTTCAGCGATAGCTTCACGATCTTCGTACGACCCGAGGGGACCGAGTAGCGGCCGACGCCGACGGTCCGTTTGACGGTCCTGGCCGCGACGGCGACCACCCTCCCGCCGCTGATAGTCAGGTGCGAGGTGAGCTTGAGTGCGCCCTTGCAGGACGGCCCGTGAGCCGTGCAGAGGATCCTGACGGCGACCTCGCTGCCCCTGATCGACCGGCCCGACACCGACGCTGTCATCGCGACGGGCGTCGTGAACGTCAGGTCTCCGCTGGATGTCGCCCCGTCCGTGTTGGTTACGACCACTTTGGCGTGGTAGGTCGTATGTGATTTGAGCCCGGTCAGAAGCACGGAGAAGGGCGTCGCGTCGGCGCCCCTACCTGCGTCGACCGCGGCTGTGCGGGCTCCGTATTTGGTGCTCGCTCCGTAATCGACGACGACCCTGGTGTCGGTGAGGTTGGGAGTGACCTGCCCCATGATCGTGGCTGAGCGCGGTCCGGTCGCACTCGCGCTGGCGGAGCCGAGCTGCGGCGGCGCCGCCTCATAGGCGCCGGCATCACACTGCCCGTCGTAGGGCCGGTGGATCCCACGTTGGTCGGAGGTCGCATCGCACGCGGAGACCGGGACCAGGCCGATCGCTGAGCTTCCGGGGCCGATCGCCATCGTCAATGTCGGACCGCCGTTGTTCTGCAGGGGGCCGAGGTTCGGGTCGCCCGTCGCTCCCGGACACCCGGGCGAGCCGAATGCCACGTTATGGAGGCCGTCCAGCACATCGCCGTCGCAGATGGATCCACCCGCGGTGGCCGTGTTTGAGGCGACGATTGAGTCGGTCTCGGTCAGCGGCCGACCGCCCGTAGCGTAGAGGGCGGTGTCATAGCCCGAGATGTTGTCGGCGATAGTGACGTGGATCAACGTCGTCCCGATGAAGCTCAGGTTGTTGACACCGGCGGTGGCGCCGGGGCCACCAGGCTCCCCGCCTTGACCGGCGCCACCGGCTGCGTTGCCGGTGATCGTCGTGTTCAGCAACGTCGTGGTCGCGTTGACGCCGGTGTCGAGCGCCACTCCATTGCCGCCAAAACCAGCCTGGCCGTACGAGCCGCCCAATCCGGGTGTGGCTCCGTTGCCGCCGGCGCCCGTGGTGTTCCCGGAGATCGTCGAGTCCGTCATCGCGAGCGTGCCGACGTTCTCGATTCCGGCGGCGTTGCCACCGTCGCCTCCGTTTCCGCTGTTTCCACCGCTCTCGCCGCTGGCGGTGGCGTCTGTGCCGTCCGCCGCCGCGCCGCCTGCGCCCGTCGTATTGCCGGAGATCGTCGAATTCTCGATTGTCAGCGTCCCGCCGCTGTCGTTGTAGATGCCAGCCCCGACACCGCCGTCGCCTCCGTCGCCTCCGGTCTGCCCTGCCGAAACGTCGCCACCGGTACCGCTGGCGCCGACGCCACCTGCGGATCCCGGCCCCGTCGTGTTGTTGGAGATAGTGGAATCGTCGACGGTCAACGTCGCGCCGGTCCCGTTGTAGATACCGGCGCCGTTACCTCCGTTGCCGCCATCCGGACCGGAATACGGCGAGCACCCGCCTGTGCAGAGCACTGGGCCGATAACGGCCGTCCCGCCGCCAGCTGTCTGGTTGCCCGAAACGATTGCGTCGGTCATCGTCAGCGTCCCGAGGTTGTCGACCCCTCCACCGTCCATGCCGTTCTCTGGCGGGCACGCGAAACCCAGCCTGCAGCTGGGGCGTCCCGTCGTGCCGCCCGAGATCGTGACTCCGCTGATCGCGACGGTCGCCGGATTGGCGACGTCGATCACCGTTACCGCGTTGCCACCGTCGATAACTGTGTTCCCGGCGCTGGCGCCAACAAGGTCAGTCTGGAAGTCGAACTCGAGTGTCGCGGGGATGACGTACCTACCCGCCGGCAGGTCGATCGTGGTCGTGCCCGACACAGTCGCGTTCGAGCAGTCGGGCTCAGGGACGCCGTCGGAGTACTCGACCGCCTCGTAAAGCGAGCACAGGCCACCGCCGGGCGTGGGCGAGGTCTCGGTCGTATTGACCGTGATCGTGGTCCCCGTGGTCGCGAAAGCAGCGGGCGCCCAGGCGGCGAGCAACGCGAGTGTCACGCACACCATCGCCGCCGCCATTGCGGCACGCGAGCCACAAGTCCGATGGGTTCCTGCTCCCAAGTCGCCAGCCCCCGATTAGCTGTGCGTCTCTCGGTATTGAGGTAAACGCTACATAGTTCGCGCACGCGTGTCTAGACCGGCTCGAGCCCGAAATGGCCGCCTCGCCAGCGGGCGGGGCGGCACGCATGACCGCGGAAACGTACGATCAGGCGTAATGGACTACCTGCTCCCAAACGGCGACACGCTGACCCTGCCCGCTGGCGCCACCGGGGCGGATGCCGCCGCGGCGATCGGCCCCGGCCTCGCCAAGGCCGCGCTCGCGATCAAGGTCGACGGCGTCAGCTTCGATCTGTCGCGCCCGCTGCCCACTGCCGGTGAGGGCCGCATCGAGATCATCACGGAGAAGAGCGGGGAGGAGGCGCTCCAGCTGATCCGCCACGATGCCGCGCATGTGTTCGCCGAGGCGATGCTCGAGCTCTACCCGGGCGTGCAGATCTCGATCGGGCCGCCGATCGAGAACGGCTTCTACTACGACCTCGACCTGCCCGAGGGCGTCACGC
This sequence comes from uncultured Conexibacteraceae bacterium, assembly GCA_963774025.1. Classification (GTDB taxonomy): domain Bacteria; phylum Actinomycetota; class Thermoleophilia; order Solirubrobacterales; family Solirubrobacteraceae; genus Palsa-465. The sequence goes on along the minus strand of CAVZDL010000016.1, from coordinate 37,556 downwards.
TCAACGAGGACGACTTCCCGGCGATCGAGTCGCGCATGCGCGAGCACATCGAGGCTGACGAGGAGTTCGTGCGCGAGGACGTCCCGGTTGCGGTCGCGCTCGACCGCTACCGGGGTGAAGGCCAGTCCTACAAGGTGGAGCTGATCGAGGATCTCGTGCGGAATGCCCCGCCGGAGGCGCCGCTCACGACCGTGAGCCTGTACACGAACGGCGACTTCGTCGACCTGTGCCGCGGGCCGCACGCGCCCACGACCAAGCGGATCAAGGCCTTCAAGCTGCAATCGGTGGCCGGCGCCTACTGGCGCGGCAACTCGGACAACAAGATGCTGACGCGCGTGTATGGCACTGCCTTCTTCTCCAAGAAGGAGCTCGACGAGTATCTCGAGCGGCTCGATCTGGCACGCCAGAACGACCATCGCAAGCTCGGTCGCGAGCTCGAGCTGTTCCTGTTCTCCGAGCACAGCCCGGGCTCGCCGTTCTGGCAGCCGAACGGAATGGCCGTCTGGAATGCGCTCTCAGAGTTCTGGCGCGAGCAGAACGGCGAGCGCGGCTATCGCGAGGTCAAGACTCCGATCCTGTTCGACGTCGAGTTGTGGAAGCAGTCCGGGCACTGGGAGAAGTACCAGGACAACATGTACTTCACCGAGGTCGAGGACCGGCCCATGGGCCTCAAGCCGATGAATTGCCCGGGGCACATCCTGATCTACGGCGCAACCCGCCGCTCTTATCGTGACCTTCCGATCCGCTTCTCCGAGCAGGGTCTCGTGCACCGGCACGAGCCGAGCGGGACGCTGCACGGGCTGCTCCGCGTCCGGCACATCACGCAGGACGACGCCCACATCTTCTGCACTGAGGAGCAGGTCGAGGACGAGGTACTCGGCTGCCTCGAATTCGGAGCGTTCATCTACCGGACCTTCGGCTTTGAGCCGAAGCTCGAGCTCTCGACCCGGCCTGACAAGCGGATCGGCAGCGACGAAATGTGGGACCACGCGGAGAGTTCATTGGTGCGAGCGCTCGAGCGGCGCGAGCTCGAGTACGACGTCAACGCGGGCGACGGCGCCTTCTACGGGCCGAAGATCGACCTGCACATGACCGACTCGATCGGGCGCTCGTGGCAGCTCGGGACCGTCCAGCTCGATTACTCGATGCCCGAGCGATTCGGCATCACCTACACGGGCGAGGACAACGCCGAGCATCGACCGGTGATGATCCACAGAGCGCTGTTCGGGTCCTTCGAGCGCTTCATCGGCATCCTGACCGAGCACTTCCGTGGGGAGTTCCCGGTTTGGATGGCGCCCGTCCAGGTACTCGTTGTGCCGATCGCCGACCGACACAACGATTACGCCGGCTCCGTTCGCAATCACCTTTCGGCGGCAGGCATCCGCGTCGAGCTCGACGACCGCACCGAGTCGGTCGGCCGCAAGATCCGCGACGCCGAGGTCCGCAAGGTCCCGTTCATGCTGGTCGTCGGCGACCGCGAGCAGGAAGCGGGCGAGGTCGGCGTGCGCGAGCATCGGGCCGGAGACACCGGGGCTGTCGCGCTGGATGACTTCCTGGCGCGCATCTCAGATCTGATCGCCACGAGAAGTTTGACTTGAGCCGCTCGCGGCTATACTTGCTCTCGTTGATCCAGCAGATTTATTCCATCCGGCCCGGCACCGCTTGACGAACCGCCGCAACAACAGCTAGTGCCGGTTCCACGTAGGTTCGACCGGCGCCCGCCGGAGCGCGACCAAACACGGATCAACGACCGTATCCGCGTGCCCGAAGTGCGCCTGATCGGCGAGGACGGCAACCAGATCGGCGTGATGAAGACTCCGGACGCCCTGGCGTACGCGCAGGAGCGTGATCTCGACCTCGTCGAGGTCGCTCCCGAGGCACGCCCGCCGGTCTGCCGTGTGCTCGACTACTCCAAGTACAAGTACGAGCAGGCGCAGAAACTCAAGGCTGCCCGCAAGCATCAGCAGCAGATCACGATCCGTGAGATCAAATTCCGTCCGAAGATCGCGCAGAACGATTACGACACCAAGAAGGGTCACGTCGAGCGCTTCCTCAAGGGCAAGGACAAGGTCAAGGTCACGATCATGTTCCGTGGCCGCGAGGTGACTCACCCAGAGCGCGGCGTCGCGCTGCTCGACAAGCTGGCCGGCGAACTCGCGGAGGTCGCCGTCATCGAGCAGTCGCCGCTGCAGGACGGCCGCAACATGACGATGATGCTGGCGCCGTCGAAGTCGATCCTCGCAAGCGAGGACACGCACACCACCGACAGCGGCGAGAAGAAGCCCCGCCGGCAGCAGCGTGAGGAGTCCGACGGCGAAGCGGCCCCCGTGGCCCCCGAGCCCTCGACCAACGGCTCAGCGCCCGAGGACGCCGCGCCCTCGGACACCACAGCTACCGAAGCCGAGCCTGCGGTCGCTGAACCCAACCCGGCTGAGTAAGTCGGCATCGGCGCAGGGAGCCGCTCCGCTTCCGAAGCCTGATCTTGGTGGGGATGCGCGAGAGCCCCTCGCCCGAGATCTGCTTTACTGACGCCCTGTTATGCCGAAGATGAAGACCCATTCTGGCGCCAAGAAGCGGTTCAAGCTGACCGCCAATGGCAAGGTCAAGGCTCGTCACGCCTTCTCTACGCACATCCTTGAGAAGAAGTCGCCGAAGTACAAGCGCAACCTCGCTCGCCCGATGATCGTGTCCGACCATGACGCGCCCCGGATCAAGGTCCTGCTGGGAGCGAAGAAGTCATGAGCCGCGTCAAGCGTTCTGTTCACGCGCGCAAGAAGCGCCGCGAAACCCTGGCAATGACGAAGGGCATGCGGGGCAACGCCTCGCGTCGCTATCGCTCAGCCAAGGAGGCGCTGCTCAAGGCCGACCAGTACCGCTACCGCGATCGCCGCAACCGCAAGCGCGACTTCCGTCGCCTGTGGATCACGCGCATCAACGCGGCCGCGCGCCAGAACGGCCTCTCCTACTCGCAGTTCATCCATGGCCTCGAGCTCGCCCACGTGGAGCTGGACCGCAAGGTCCTGGCCGACATCGCCGTGCACGACGCCGACACCTTCCGACGCATCGCTGAGCGCGCCCGCGAAGCGCTGGCTGCCGGCTGAGCGTCGCCGACACCAGCATCGCCAAGGGGCGCCTCCTGCGAAGGAAGGCGCCTTTTTTGTTTCCGTACCCGCCGATCACAACCGCAGATGCCGATCACAAGCCCACACAACGACAAGCTGAAGACGGTCCGCAAGCTCCGCCAGCGCCGGCGTGACCGCGAGCGCCTCGGCCAGTTTGTCGCCGAGGGCGAGGATCTACTCGCCGCCGCCGACGCCGCCGGCTGGACTCCGATCGAGCGCTTCGCGGTGCTCGGCAGCGGCCTGCCCGGCACCGAGGTCGATCCCGCCGCGTTGCAATCGGTCAGCGAGCTCGCGTCCGGCACCCGCACACTGGCGATCTACCCGGAGCGGTGGGAGGCGGCCCCGCTGGGCCGCCTCTGTCTATACCTGCACGGCGTCAGCGACCCTGGGAACGTCGGCACGGCGCTGCGCTCCGCGGCCGCCTTCGGTGCAAGCTGCGTTGCGTTCGGCGCCGGCAGCGCCGATCCCTTCAGCCCGAAGGCGGTGCGCGCCAGCATGGGCGCGATCTTCGCCGTGCCGGTCACCCGCGCGACCCCTGACAAGCTCCCCGGAACAACGATCGCGCTCGTCGCGGAGGCGGACGACACGCTGGACGCTGTGGCAGCTGATCTCGTGCCCCAAGCCGAGATCAGCGTGCTGGTCGGCGCCGAACGCGCAGGCCTACCCGATGATGTTGTCGCCGCCTGCGATCGCGTCGCGCGGATCCCGATCGTGACCGAGTCGCTCAACGCTGCGATGGCGGCGAGCGTCGCCCTGTACGAGCTTTCGAAACCGGCTAACTCGTAGGATCACGCGCGCATGAGTCTCGACCAGCGAATCACCGAACTCCAGCGTGACGCCGAGGCCGCGATTGCCGCCGCCGGCACGACGGCGGCCCTCGAGGACGCCCGCGTCCAGTTCCTTGGACGCAAGGCCGAGCTGCCGAACCTGCTGCGCGGCGTCGCCGAGCTGCCGGCCGAGCAGCGCGGAGCGGCCGGGAAGGCGGCCAACGAGGCGCGCAGGACTCTCGAAGCTCAGATCGAGGCGCGCGCGAGTGAGCTCGCGATCAGCGAGCTGAACACCCGCCTGGAGCAGGACCGCGTCGATGTGACACTGCCTGCCGACCCGATGCCAGCCGTCGGCCGACTGCACCTGATCACGCGGACGCGGCGGGAGATCGAGGACGTCTTCATCGGACTCGGCTTCAATGTGGCCGAGGGCCCTGAGGTCGAGAACGTCTACTACAACTTCGACGCGCTCAATATCTCGCGCACGCATCCAAGCCGGCTGATGACCGACACCTTCTACGTCGATCCGGTTGATGACATCTTCGACCCGGCCTCGTTGCTGTTGCGCGTCCACACCTCGCCGATGCAGATCCGCGCGATGGAGCATCAGCCGCCGCCGATCTACATCATCGTTCCGGGGCGGGTGTACCGGCCCGATTCCGACGCCACCCACACGCCGCAGTTCCACCAGATTGAGGGCCTGGCCGTCGATGAGAGCATCACGCTCGCCGACCTCAAGGGCACGCTGCTCGAGTTCGCGCGCGCGATCTTCGGCCCCGAGCGCGAGATCCGGTTGCGCCCGCACTTCTTCCCTTTCACGGAGCCGAGCGTCGAGGTCGACGTCTCCTGCTTCAACTGCACAGACGGGATCACCGCCGACGGGGACCGCTGCACCATCTGCAAGGGCACGGGCTGGCTCGAGATCCTCGGCTCGGGCATGGTCGACCCGAACGTACTGCTGCACGTCAAGGACAACGGCTACGACCCCGAGCGGGTGCAGGGCTTCGCCTTCGGCATGGGGGTCGAGCGGATCGCGATGCTCAAGCACGGCATAAGCGACCTGCGGCTGCTCTATGACAACGACATTCGTTTCCTGGAGCAGTTCGCATGAGGGTCCCGCTCGAGTGGCTGAACGAGTACTGCCGACCTCACATGGACACCCAGACGCTGGCGCAGCGGCTCGCGCTGACCGGCACCGAGGTCGAGCGGATCGAGCACCACGGCGTGCTCGCCCCCGAGAACTTCGTCGTTGGCCACGTGCTCGAACGCAAGAAGCACCCCGACGCCGACAGGCTGAACGTCTGCATGGTCGACATCGGCGGCTCGACGCCGTCGCAGATCGTTTGTGGCGCGCCCAACGTCACCGCCGGGCAGACGGTGGGTGTCGCGCGCCCGGGTGCGGTGATGCCGGACGGAAGCACACTCGGGGAAGCCAAGCTGCGCGGCGTCGCCTCGCAGGGCATGATCCTCTCCGAGCGCGAGCTCCAGATCAGCGAGGACCACGTGGGGATCATGGTCCTCGATGACGGCGCCGCACCCGGGACGCCGCTCGGGGATGTGGTGGAGATCGGGACCGATGTACTGGTGCTCGAGATCACGCCCAACCGCCCCGATTGCCTCGGCATCTACGGCGTCGCGCGCGAGGTCGCCGCGAGTACCGGCGCGGAGTTGAAGCCCGCCCCATGGGAGCAGGATCCCGGCAGCTTCGGTGAGCTCGACGGGTTCGAGATCACGAACGAGGCCGGCCACACGCTGTGCCCGCGCTTCACGGCGCGGATCTTCGAGGGGATCGCGATCGGCCCGAGCCCACTGTGGATCAAGGCGCGCCTGATGGCCTGCGGCCAGCGGCCGATCTCCAACGTCGTCGATATCACCAACTACGTGATGCTGCTGACCGGCCAGCCGATGCACGCGTTCGACTATGACCGCGTCGCAGGCCACCGGCTCAACGTCCGTCGTGCGCGCCCCGGCGAGCAGATCCAGACGCTCGACGACCAGACCCGCACACTCGATGAGGACATCGTCCTGATCGAGGACGCCGATGGACCGACCTCTATCGCCGGTGTGATGGGCGGTGCCCGCTCCGAGGTCTCGGACTCGACCTCAGACGTCGTCAGCGAGGTCGCGACCTGGAACGGCCCCAACGTCCATGCCACCTCGCTCAAGCTGGCGCTGCGTAGCGAGGCCTCGAGTCGCAATGAGAAGGGGCTCCAACCCGAGCAGACGTTGTGGGCACAGGCGGTCGCGACACGACTGTTCATCGACGTCTGTGGCGCGACGGTCCGCCCCGGCACGATCGATGTCGGCGGCCCGGGCCCCGAGCCGGTGACGATCCGCCTGCGCGACGCGCGGATTGAGGGGCTGCTCGGTGTCGCAATCCCGCGCGAGCGCTCCAAGCATCTGCTGCAGACACTCGCGTTCACGGCCGTCGACGCCACCGACGGGCTCGATGTGACGGTCCCCGACTTCCGTCGCGACGACATCACGCGCGAGGCTGACCTGATCGAGGAGGTCTCGCGGCTCGATGGCCTCGAGAATCTGCCGGCGACGTTGCCCGCGCGCCACAGCGCCGTCGGGCGGCTGACGGCTGTTCAGCGCCTACGGCGCCACGCGGAGGATGCGCTCGCCGCGCAGGGGCTGCACGAGATCGTCGGCTGGAGCTTTACTGGTCCCGAGCTCGCAGACAAGCTGCGGCTGCTCCAGGCCGGCTCGAGCGGCCCTCTGACGCTCGCCAACCCGATGTCATCGGAGCAGTCGCAGCTGCGGACCACGTTGCTCGGCTCGCTACTGGACGTGGCGGCGCGCAACCGCGCTCGAGCCGCGAGCGGCAGCAGGATCGCGCTGTTCGAGTCCGGCGCCATCTACCGGTCTAAGTCCGCCGTCGAGGCCGACCGCCTGCCTGACGAGCCGCACCACATCGCTGGGATCCTCGCGGGCCCGGTGCGTCCGGCGACCTGGCGCGACGCCGATCCGCCGCCGGCAGACTTCTTCGCCGCCAAGGGCGTGCTCGCCGGACTGTTCTCCGCGCTCGGCCTGGACTGGGACGTTCGCGCGGCGACGACTGCGCCCTTCTTGCACCCTGGGCGCGCGGCCGCCGTGCTGGTCGACGGTGAGCACCTCGGCTGGGTTGGGGAGATCCACCCGGCGGTCGCTGCCGAGTGGGAGTTCGACGAAACGCTCGCTGGCTTCGAGATCAATCTTTCCGCCGTCACGCCACGGCCGGCAACGCTCTTCACCGACCTCGTCAGCTTCCCGGAGGTGCGCGAGGACCTGGCGGTGCTGGTCAGCGACCAGGTGACCGCGGCGGAGATCCTCGCGGTGATTCGCAGGGCCGGCTCGCCGCTGCTCGCCGGCGCCGAGGTCTTCGACGTCTACCGCGACCCTGAGCGGCTCGGCCTGGGCAAGGTATCCGTCGCCGTGCGACTCGCCTACCGCGTCGGCGACCGCACACTGACGGACGCCGAGGTCGCGCGCCAACGGCAGTTCATCGTCAACGCTCTCGCAGAGGAGCTCGAGGGGACGATCCGTGCCGGCGAGTGACACATACAAAGTCGCCGTCTTCGGCGCCGCCGGCTACGCCGGCTCGCTGGCCGCCCGGCTGCTGCACAGCCACCCCAAGTTCGAGCTGAAGTGGATCACCGCGCGCAGCGACGTCGGCCGCCGGCTTGACGACGTCTACCCGCACCACCGCGTGCCGCTGGTGCTCGAGCAGGTGGACATCGATAGGCACGGCGACGTCGATGCGGCGATCGTTGCCTACCCGCACGGCGCCTCGGCGCCGTTCGTCGCACAGCTGCGCGAGCGCGGGGTGAAGCTGGTCGACCTCAGCGCCGATTTCCGCCTGCGTGACGCCGGGACCTACGAGGAGTGGTACCAGCCGCACCCCGAACCCGGGCTGATCACTGAGGCCGCCTACGGTTTGCCGGAGCTCTACCGCGAGCAGATCGCAGCGGCGGCGCTGGTCGCCAACCCGGGTTGCTATCCGACGGCCACGATCCTCGCGCTCGCGCCGCTGGCGCGCGCCGGTCTGCTCGCCGACGTGGTCGTCGACGCCAAGTCCGGGGCCTCGGGCGCAGGACGCGGCGCGACTGAGGAGACCCACTTCGTGACCGTCGATGAGAACGTCAACGCCTATGGAGTGCCCCGTCACCGACACACACCCGAGATCGAGCAGGAGTTGGCCGCGCTCGGCAACGACGTCAGGATCACATTCACGCCGCACCTGCTGCCGCTCGACCAGGGTGAGCTCGTCTCCTGCTACGCGACGCTGACGGACCCGACGGTCAGCACGGGCGAGCTTGACGATCTCTACCGCGACGCATACGACGCAGAGCAGTTCATCGAACTGGTGCAGCAGCCGCCTGGTGTGCGCGCGGTCCGCGAGACGAATATCTGCCGGGTCTCCCTGCACCGCGACGAGCGAACCGGCCGCGCGATCGTGTTCGGCGCGATCGACAACCTGTGGAAGGGGACCGCGTCGCAGGCGGTCCAGAACCTGAATTTGATGTTCGGGCTGCCGGAGGGGACGGGCATCGCGTGACCGCCGCCTCATTCTTCTCCTCCCGCTGGGTGGAGCGTCCTGACAACGTCACCGAGGCTGACGACGGGCTGCTGCCACTTGGCTTCCGGGCCGCCGGCATCGCCTGCGGGATCAAGCCCGACGGCGCCAGGGATCTGGCGCTGGTCGTCTGCGACGCCGAGCACGTGACCAGCGCGGCGCGCTTCTGCCGCTCGGGCGTGCAGTCGGCGCCGGTGCTGTTCACCCGCCACGAGTCAAAGCTGTGGGCGCTCCGCGCCGTGGTGGTCAACTCGGGTAACGCCAATGCCGCGACCGGCCAGCGCGGGCTCGATGACGCCGCCGCGATGCGCACCGTCGCAGCGCGCATCGCCGAGGTCGACGAGCAACAGGTCGCCGTCGCGTCGACCGGAGTGATCGGAGTGCCGCTCCCGATCGAGCGGGTCCTCGCCGGGATCGCGGCAATCGGAAGCGAGCTGCGCCCGGAGGGAGGAGACGCCTTTGCCGAGGCGATCCGGACGACTGACGCTTTCCGCAAGCAGGTCACGCTCAATGTGGCGCTCGCGGCCGGCACGGTGCGGCTGAGCATCCAGGCCAAGGGCGCCGGCATGATCTCGCCGAGTTTCGCGACGCTGCTGGTGTTCATTCAGACCGATGCCGAGCTCCAGGCCGACGAGGCCGAGCTGCTGTTGTCGGTCTGCACAAAGCGCTCGTTCGACCGCATCAGCGTCGACGGGCAGCTCTCCACCTCGGACACGATCGTGCTGCAGGCCTCCGGAGCCTCCGGTGTACGGATTGAGCCCAAGAGCGAGGATGAGCGTGCGTTCGGCGAAGCGCTCGACGCGGCGCTGCGACAGGTCGCGCTGCTGGTCGCCAAGGACGGTGAGGGTGCGCGCCGTGTCGGGCGCGTGATCGTCAAGGGCGGCGATCATCGCGGTGTCGAGCGCGTCGCGCACGCGATCGCCGACTCGCCGTTGGTGAAGACAGCGCTGTACGGAGGCGATCCCAACTGGGGGCGGGTCATACAAGCCGTCGGCGCGGCGCTGCCGGGGGCTTCCCACCTGAACGTAGACATCTCGATTGAGGGCATCGTCGTGTGTGTGAACGGCGGCTACGTCGAACACGACGCCGCGGCTCTGGCGGAGGCCGTCAAGGGCGACGAGGTCGACTATGAGGTCGTGCTCCCCGGAGACGGCGCCGAGGCCGAGCGTTACTTCTCAGACCTCGGTCACGGGTATGTGACGATCAACGCCGAGTACACGACATGACCGAGGTCGGCGAGAACCCGGAGCTGACGGGTCCCGAGCAGCCCGTGCGCACCCAGCGTGATGTCGTCACGCTGCTCGAGGCACTCCCGTACATCCGCGAATTCCATGGCCGGACGGTGGTGATCAAGTACGGCGGGGCCGCGATGACCGACCCCATGCTCAAGCAAGAGTTCGCACGCGACATCACGCTGCTCAAGTACGTCGGCATCAACCCGGTGATCGTGCATGGCGGCGGCCCCGAGATCACGGCCTACATGGAGCGGCTCGACATGCCCGTCAAGTTCGTCGAGGGACTACGTGTGTCGGACGCGGAGACCGTCAAGCTCGCAAAGATGGTGCTGGTCGGCAAGGTCAACAAGGACATCGTGCTGCTGATCAACCGGCACGGACAGCCAGCTGTCGGCCTCAGCGGAGATGACGGACGCCTCTTCCACTGCAGCCGGCTGGCGTCACCGAGCGGTCAGGACATCGGCTTCGTCGGCAGGATCGATCACGTCGACACGGGCGTGCTCACGCACGTCGGCAGCGACTACATACCCGTAATCGCGAGCGTCGGAGCCGACGAGCATGGCAACTCATACAACATAAACGCCGACGACGCAGCGGCGGCCGTTGCCGCTGCGCTCGGCGCCTACAAGACGATGTTCCTGACTGACGTCGCTGGATGGTTCCGCGACCCGGGCGATCCGAGCACGCTTGTCGCAGAGGCGACCGCGACCGAGCTGCGCGAGGCGCTTGCGGGCGTCGGCGGCGGCATGCGACCGAAGCTGGCAGCGTGCCTGCACGCCGTCGAGGGCGGTGTGCCCAGCGCCGTGATCGTCGACGGTCGCGTACCGCACTCACTGCTGCTCGAGTTGTTCACCAACGAGGGGCAGGGGACGATGATCGTCCCCGATCCCGATCCCGTCGCCGCCGAGGGGGCCTGATGGCTCTGGCCGAGTTGCAGATGCTCGAGCGCGAATACGTGATCCCGACGTATGTCCGTAACCAGGTCGAGTTCGTCCGCGGCCAGGGCGTGAGCCTGTGGGATGATGCGGGCGTCGAGTACCTCGACTTCCTGGCCGGGATCTCGGTGCTGAACGTCGGGCACTGCCACCCGCGCGTGGTGGCCGCGGTCCAGGAGCAGGCGGCGAAGCTCACCCACGTCTCCAACCTCTACTACACCGAGCAGGCCATGCGTCTGTCGCAGCAGCTGGCGCGAAGCTCGCTCGGCGGCAAGGTCTTCCTCTGCAACTCGGGCGCCGAGGCAAACGAGGCAGCCATCAAGCTGGCCCGACGTCATAGGCGAGGCGGCGACATCGTCGTCCTGCGCGACGCCTTCCACGGTCGCACCTACGGCGCGCTCTCGGCGACGCCACAAGAGGCGAAGCAGGCGCCGTTCGCCCCACTGGTGCCTGGGTTCGTCGTCAGCGAGAAGGATTCGGCGGCGATCGATGCCGCGGTCGGCTCGCAGACCGCGGCGGTGCTGCTCGAGCCGATTCAGGGCGAGAGCGGCGTGCTTCCGCTGTCAGCCGAGTTCCTGCAGACCGCCCGCGCGGCCTGCGATCGCGAGGGCGCGGCGCTGATCTTCGATGAGGTGCAGACCGGTATGGGGCGCACTGGCACGCTGTGGGCCTACGAACAGACCGGCGTGGTGCCCGACGCGCTGACGAGCGCCAAAGCGCTCGGTGGCGGGCTGCCGATCGGCGCGCTGGTAACCGGCGAGAAGCTCGCCGACACGCTTCAGCCCGGGGACCACGGGTCCACCTTTGCGGGCGGCCCGGTGGCATGCGCGGCTGCGCTGGCGGCGCTCGAGATCTGCTCGGAGCCGGGCTTGCTCGCGCACGTGACCGCTATGGGCGAGCGCCTAACCGCGGCGCTCGAAGAGCTGCCGTTCGTCGCGTCGGTGCGCGGGCGCGGGTTGCTCCTCGGCACCGAGTTGGTGTCCGGGGTCTCCGCGATCGAGCTCGCGCGCCGTGCGTTGCTCGAAGAGCGACTCGTGATCAACGCGACCGGCCCTTCGAGCCTGCGCATGGAGCCGCCGCTGATCGTCACCGAGGCGCAGATCGACGAAGCGGTCAGGCGCCTGGGACGGCTGTTGCCGTGAGCGACCGCGAGGGCCTGCTCAGCCTGAGCAGCCCATTGACTGCCGCTCGCTCGGCGCTGGCGCCCACCTTCACGGTCGAGCAGGAAGCGCGCACCGGCGAGCCGGTGGTGCGAGACGAGCTCGGCAAGATCGTCTGCCGGCTCTCGGTCACGGTCGCCCCCGGCGCCGGCTGGTGGGTCGATGTGCAGCCGCTACGCGGCTACGACAAGGAGCGCGAGCGGATCGAATGGCTGCTGCTGCAGCACGGTTTCACGCCCGCCGCAGAGTGGTCGAGCGTCGACGTGGCGATGGAACCTCTCGAGCGATCCGATGCCGTGGTCGCGCGTGTGTTGCTGCGCCTGCGCGAGATTCAGGATCAGAACCTGCCGGGCGCGCTTGTCGGTGCCGACATCGAGTATCTGCACGATTTTCGCGTCGCGATCCGGCGCACTCGCTCGGTGCTGCGGGAGATGCGGGGCGTGTTCGCGCCTGCAGATCTGGCGCGGGTGCGGGCCTCGTTCAAGTGGCTCCAGGATCAGACCAGCGCGACCCGCGACCTCGACGTCTACCTGCGAGGTTTCGAGGAGCTGCAGGCGATGGCGCCCGCCACGATGCAGGCCGACCTTGCGCCCCTGCAGGCGCTTTTAAGCGCGCGGCACCGCGGGGCACGCGCGGCGATGGAGGAGGGGCTCAGGAGCGATCGGGCGCGGACTCTGCATACCGAGTGGCTGGACATCCTCGAGCTGCTCGTGCTCGAGGACGAGGCCCAACGCCCGGATGCGCCGCGTCCTATTGGCGAGGTCACCGCCGGCCGGGTACGCAAGGTCCACCGCAGCATGGTGCGGATGGGGCGCGCGATCACCCCGCACTCGCCGCCCGAGGATTACCACGAGCTGCGCAAGAAGGGTAAGGAGCTGCGCTACCTGCTGGAGCTGTTCGCGAAGCCGCTGTTCGACGACGAGGTCGTCAGGCCGATGATCAAGAGCCTCAAAGGCCTGCAGGATGTGCTCGGACTGCACCAGGATCGTGAGGTGCAGATGGAGATGCTCAGGGAGATCGCCCAGTCACTCGTGTCAAAGCCCGGCGGCGCCGGCGCGCTGATGGCGATCGGCGTACTGATCGAGCGGCTCGAGGCTGACGCGGAAGCGGCCCGCGAAAGTTTCGCGGCCAGCTTCGCCGAGTTCGCGTCCGAGGCACAATGCAAGCTCGTGGCTGACGTCTTCAGCAGATGAGCTTCAGCCGATGAACTTGACGCGATGAGCAAACCGAAGCGCGACACCAGGGTGCTCGCGACCTACAACATCAAGGGCGGCGTCGGCAAGACCTCGGCGGCCGTTAACCTCGCTTACCTGGCCGCGCAGGCCGGTCACCCGACGCTGCTGTGGGACCTCGACCCGCAGGCGGCCAGCACCTACCTCTTCCGCGTCCGGCCCAAGGTGAAGGGCGGCGGGCGCGGGCTGCTTAAGCGGCGCAGTCACGCGGGTGACCACGTCAAGGCGACCGACCACGATCAGCTCGATCTGCTTCCGGCCGACTTCTCCTACCGCCACCTGGACCTCGCCCTTGACCAGTTCAAGAAGCCCGCATCGCGGCTGGGCAGGGTGCTGACACCGCTGCGCGCGGAGTACGACTACATCTTCCTCGACTGCCCACCCAGCATCTCGCTCGTCTCCGAGGCCGTGTTCGAGGCGTCCGACGCACTGCTCGTTCCAGTGATCCCGTCGACGCTGTCCTCGCGCGCCTATGAGCAGCTGGAGACGCTGGCGAGCCATGGCAAGGTCGGTCGCAAACGCAACACCGCGATCTTCGCCTTCTTCTCGATGGCGGATGTCACCCGGCCATTGCACCTGCAGGTGATGGAGCGGCTGCGCAAGATCGAGGCGCTTACCGTGCTGGGCGTTGCTATCCCGACCTCTGACGAGGTCGAGCTGATGGGGGAGGAGCGCAACCCCGTCGCCGTGTTTGCGCCCGAGGGCCCGGCCACCGTTGCTTACCAGGCGCTGTGGGCGGAGATCGAAACTCGCTTGCGCCCGCCGCCCGACTAGAGCCGGGCCGCACTGAACACGGCTGGGATCGCCGTGTCGCTATCGGCGATGATCGCCTCGGCCATAAGCCGTCCCGACGCAGGCCCGAGTGACATTCCGCGGCCGCCGTGGCCGGTCGCCATCCAAAGCCGGTCCTGACCCGGTACCCGGCCCATGATCGGCCGGTTGTCGAAGGCGCGAGGCCTTGCGCAGACGAGTGTGCCGAGGACGCGGGCCTCCTCGATGGCCGGCACGAAACGGGTGCCCCTGCTGAGCAGGCGCTGCGACCAGGCGCTCCCGTCCGGCTCCTCTCCCTGCAACATCGTTGAGCCGACGGCCAGGTAGCTGGGACTGCCAAGCAGCGTGAAAGGTGCGTCGTCGGTAACGACGCCATCACCGTGCGCGATCGTCAGCACGCCCTCGATCAGCTGGTGGCGCGGGCGCTGCGGCATCTCGACCGAAACAATCACGCCCCAGAGCGGGGTCACTACGTCGGGGCGCACGTAGCCCTCGAGCACGCTAGGGGTTCGGGCACCGGCCGCGACAACCACAATCGGTCGGTCGGGGCTCGCCAGAACACGGCTTGCCGTTATGCCGCCGGTGTTATAACGCGATTCCATCAAATCGGACCCCACGACGAAACCTGCGCCGGCCTCCCGCGCCAGATCGGCAAATGCCGAAGTCGCCTCGAACGGCCGGACCGGATAGGCCGTGCGCAGCAGGCAACCCCAGATGTCGTCGGCGAGCAACGGCTCGGCGGCCCGCGCCGCCGCGGGCTCGAGCAGCTGCGGCTCGAGCTCGGGGAACTGCTTGTGGCTGGCGAGCAGCGCATGTGCGTCTGCCTCGCTCTCGGCCACGAGCAGCGGGCCCACGGGCTCCGCCGGCATCGCATCGCCCAGCAGCTCGTGCAACAGGCCGACGCTCTCCTCGAACAGCGCGACAGTGGCCGCGTCGTAGGGGTGCTCGATCAGTCCGTTGTTGCGCCCCGAGGCGCCGGCGGCCACTCCGACCGCGTCGAGCACGGTGACTTCGACGCCTTCGCGGGCGAGGAAGTAGGCGGTCGCGCAGCCCACGAGTCCCGCCCCGATGATCACGACGTGCTTGCCCATCGCCCGGCGAGACTACGCTAGAAGCGTGTTTACAGCGTCGCATACGAGCTTTGACCCGAGCGCGTTCAGGGCCTTCCAGTACACCTATCGGAGCCTGTCTCCCGATGGCAAGGTGCGCCTCGGCTACGCGCTCGACGAGATCGAGTTCGAGGAGACCTTTGTGCTGCCATTACCGATCGCCGACTCGCCGGCCGTCGAGGGGCTGCTCGACCTGCTGCACTGGGTCGCCGGCATCAGCTATTACAAGGCGGCGATCCCGGAGCACCTCGTCTGCGAGACCGGCGCGCCGTCGCTGGCCACGGCGCGGCTGCTGTCGACGCTCTACTCCGAGGGGCTCGGTGAGTTCGCGGTGGTCAACGGGCTCGAGCGTCTGCCACGCCCGCAGTTCCCGCGCGGCATCGAGGCGGTCCAGGCGCCGGCGCGAGCCACGCTCGAGCGGATCCTGGTGCCGGTCGGCGGCGGCAAGGACAGCGTCGTCGCTATTGAGATCGCCCGTGCGAGCGGGCTCGAGGCAGCCCTGTTCTCAGTCGGGGACGCCACGCCGATCCACGAAACGGCGAGCGTGGCCGGTCTGCCACGCCATATCGCCACGCGTACGATCGACCCGCTACTGCTCGAGCTGAACGAGCAGGGCGCGCTGAACGGCCACGTTCCGGTCACTGCGATTGTGAGCTGCGTCGCACTGCTGACGGCAGCGACCCAGGGCTATGACGCGGTCGCACTCGCGAACGAACGCTCGGCTTCAGCAGGCAACTTCGTCTTTGACGGGATCGAAGTCAACCATCAGTTCTCGAAGAGCCGCCGCGCCGAAGTGCTCCTGGCAGACGCCGTCGCCGAGATCGAGGGCGCGCCGCAGATCTTCTCGATCCTGCGCCTGGCCTCCGAGTTCCGCATCGCCTCGGCTTTCGCCAAGCTCGAGCAATATCACTCCGTGTTCACGAGCTGCAATCGAGTCTTCCAGCTCAATCCCGACGAGCGGCTCGGCTCGTGGTGCTGTGACTGCGACAAATGTCGCTTCGTGTTCCTGATCCTTGCGCCGTTCGTGCCTCCCGCGAAGCTCACGGAGATCTTCGGCAAAGACCTTCTCGACGACCCGGCTCAGTACGACGGCTTCGCGCTGCTGACCGCCACCGGCGGCGACAAGCCGTTCGAGTGCGTCGGTGAGGTCGAGGAGTGCCTCGCGGCGATTCACCTGATCTCGCGGCACTGGGAGTGGCGCGAGCGCCCCATCGTGCGTCGGCTCGTCGACGAAGTGCTGGCCGCACGCGACCTCAGCGATGACGAGATCGCCGCGCTCTTCGCGCTGGGTGACGACCACGACATCCCGGAAGCGCTGATCGGCTCGGTACGTGAAGTTCTCGGAGCTTGAGGGCAGGACGGTCGCAGTCTGGGGGCTCGGGCGTGAGACGCTCGCGTTCCAAGACCAGTTGGCGCAGCGCCTGCCGAGCGCCCGCATCAACTTCGTGATCGACGACGACACGCCGGCGGCGGACGCCGAGGGCGCGATCGCCGCAGCCGACGTGCTGGTCCGCTCGCCCGGCGTCTCGATCTACAAGCCGCTGATCCAGGACGCGGTCAGGAACGGCAAGACGGTCACAACGGCCACCGCGCTGTGGTTGGCAGAACGCAGGGGAAGGCACGTGATCGGCGTGACGGGGACCAAGGGTAAGAGCACGACCGCAACTGTGATCGCGCATCTGTTGCGCCAGGTCACTGCGACCGAGCTTGCGGGCAACATCGGCCGCCCCGTGATCGATCTGCTCGACACGCCCGAGGAAACATGGGTCGTATGCGAGCTCTCGAGCTACCAGATCGCCGACCTCACGACCGGCCCGGAAGTTGCCGTGCTGACGAACCTGTACCGCGAGCACACTGACTGGCACGGCAGCGAGGAGCGGTACCGCGCCGACAAGCTGCGGATCTTCGAGCTGCCCGGGGTCCGCATCGCCGTTCGCGCGCCCGGCGGCAGCGGCGACTGGCCGCTGGTCGTGGCGCCCGACCAGATCCCCCTGCGCGGGCGACACAACGCCGCCAATGTCGCGGCGGCTGCGGCGGCGATCGAGGCGGCGGGGCTGTCGCTGCCACCGCTCCCACAGGCGCTCGAGGGACTCACCGCGCTTCCCCACCGTCTGCAGACGGTGCACACCGGCGAGCAGGGCACGGAGTGGGTCGACGACAGCATCTCGACGACGCCCGAGTCCGCGATCGCGGCGCTCGAGGTGTTCAACGACCGGCCGGTCGTGCTGATCGCCGGCGGCAGCGACCGCGATCAGGACTACGACGGTCTCGGACGGGCGCTGGCCGGCCGCACAGTCGCGACGGCGCTGATCCATCTCCCTGACACCGGGCCACGGATTGCCGCCGCCGCTGCGGCCCACGGCTTCTTGTCCAAGCTGTCGCACCCTGCGCGAGATATGGCAGATGCGATCGCAATCTCAGCTGAGATCTCCGCCCATGGCGGCGTGATCCTCATGTCACCCGCCGCCCCCAGCTTCAACGCCTATACGAATTTCGAAGAACGCGGCGACGACTTCGCCGCCCGAGCGAAATCCGTAGCCTTGCGCGCGTGACCAATCAGACTGCGAGCTACCTCGCCAATCCTGAGGACGTGCACCGTGTACTGCTGCTCTATAGCGGTGGTCTCGACACGAGCGTGATGCTCAAGTGGATCCAGGATCAGTACCACGCCGAGGTGGTCGCGCTAACGGTGAACCTCGGCCAGCCGGGCGAGGACTACGACGTTGTCAAGGGCAAGGCGCTGCAGTTGGGGGCGCTCGACGCACACGTGATCGATGCGCGCGAGGAGTTCGCGCGTGATTACGTCGCGCCGGCGATCAGGGCCAACGCGATCTACGGCCTCGGCTACCCGCTGTTCACCGCGCTCGGTCGGCCGCTGATCGCCAAGCTCGCGGTCGAGTATGCGCGCAGCTCGGGCTGTGACACGATCGCCCACGGTTGCACAGGCAAGGGCAACGATCAGGTGCGGATCGAGTCGACGATCGCGACGCTGGCGCCCGAACTGAAGGTGATCGCGCCCGTGCGGTCCTGGAAGATGGGCCGCGACGAGGAGGTCGCCTACGCGCGTGAGAACGGGATCCCGGTCAAGGGCGGGAGTGAGGTGGCTCCGTATTCGATCGACGACAACCTCTGGGGCCGCTCGAGCGAGGGCCGCTGGATCGAGGACCTGGAGACCGCTCCGCAGGACGACGTCTTCCAGTTGGTGACCCGTCCCGAGCTCGCCCCCGACACGCCCGATACGCTCGAGCTCGAGTTCGAACAGGGTCTTCCGGTGGCGCTGGATGGCGAGCGCCTGCCGCTCGTCACGCTTCTCGAGCGGGTCGCCGAGGCCGGCATGCGACACGGCGTCGGCATCGTTGACCACATCGAGGACCGCATCGTCGGACTCAAGGTGCGCGACATCTACGAGGTTCCGGCGGCCGCGATCCTGCTGCCTGCGCACGCCGAGCTCGAGCGCCTGGTCGGCACGATCCACCAGAACCAGTTCAAGGTGACGCTCGACCACAAGTGGGCCTACCTGGTCTACGCCGGCCTCTGGTGGGAGCCGCTGCGTACCGACATCGAGGCCTATATGGATGCCGCCAACTCGCATGTGACCGGCCGCATCGGCGTCAAGCTGTTCAAGGGCTCAGCGCGGGTCGTCACGCGCGAGTCTCCCTACGCCATCTACGACGCGCAGCTCGCGACCTTCTCCGAGTCCGGCGGCCTGTTCAGCCAGGAGGCCTCGCCCGGGTTCATCGAGCTTTGGTCGTTGCAGTCGCGCATGGCCTGGCAGGTGCGCAACCGCTCCGAGGACTGACGGGAGTGGGGTTGCTCCGCAGGTTATTCGGCGGCGGGCCGGAGGCTCCGACCGCAAAGCCTGCACGCGGCCCGGAGGCGGCGAAGCCAGAGGGCGGAACCGAACCGGAGTCGCAGTCAGAGATCTCGACCGAGCGCCTCGACGAGGCTCTGACTCGGCTGCGCGAAAAGATTCAACCACCTAGCGAAGAGAGCCCCTAGGTCTGTCTGAAGACATGCCTACAGTCCGCTGGGCATGTCTCAGTCCTGCGCCCACCTACACGTTCATTCCGAGTACTCCCTGCTCGACGGAGCGGCAAAGATCGACGGCCTCGCAGAGCGCGCCGCGTCCTTCGGACAGCCCGCACTCGCCCTTACCGACCACGGCGTGATGAACGGCGCGGTGGAGCTCTACCAGGCGTGCAAGAAGCACGGGATCAAGCCCATTCAGGGGTGTGAGGTATACGTCACGGACGACCACACCAAGCGCGGCAAGCGCCATCACCTGACGCTGATCGCCGAGAACGCGGCCGGCTACCGCAACCTCGTCAAGCTGTGCTCCTCCGGTTTTCTCGAAGGGCTTCAGCGCGGCAAGCCGACGGTGGACGCCGGTCTCATGTCCCGGTATGCGGAGGGCGTGATCGCGTTGAGCGGCTGTCTCGCCTCGCGGTTCTGTCAGGCGCTGGTCGCCGATCGCGCCCAGGAAGCACGGGCCGTCGCCGATGAGCTCCTGCAGATCTACGGCCAGCAGAACGTCTATTTCGAAGTCCAGAAGAACGGCATCCCCGATCAGGAGAAGGCCAACGAGGGCATCGTCCGGATCGCGCGCGAGTTGGGACGCCCACTGGTCGGTACCGGTGATGTGCATTACCTGCGCCGCGAGGACTACGACAACCACACCGCGCTGCTGTGCGTGCAGACCAAGTCGACGCTGGCGGCACCGAAGCTGACCTTCGACACGAACGAGTTCTACCTGCGTTCGAGCGACGAGATGGCTGAGCGGTTTGCGGTATGGCCGGAGGCGCTGGCCTCGACGATGGAGATAGCTGAGCGCTGCGACGTCGAGATCGAGCTCGGCAAGCAGCTGATCCCGCGTTTCGAGTGTCCGGGTGGGCTGGTCGAGCGCGACCACCTGCGCCAGCTGGTACTGGACGGGCTTGTTGGGCGGTTCGGCGAGCCGGTGCCCGCCGAGGCGCTGGAGCGTGCCGAGTACGAGCTCGGCGTGATCGACCGCATGGGCTACAGCGGGTACTTCCTGATCGTGTGGGATTTCATCAAGTACGCGCGCGACAGCGGCATCCCGGTCGGCCCGGGCCGTGGCTCGGCGGCAGGCTCGCTGGTTGCCTACGCGCTACGGATTACCGACCTCGACCCGCTGCGCTACGACCTGCTGTTCGAGCGCTTTCTCAACCCCGAGCGCGTTTCGATGCCGGACATCGACGTCGACTTCTCTGTGCGTGGCCGTGAGCAGGTGATCCAGTACGTCACAGACAAGTACGGAAAGGACTCGGTCGCACAGATCATCACCTTCGGCAAGATGTTCCCGCGCGCGGCCACGCGCGACGCTGCCCGGGTGCTCGGGTTTCCGTACGCGCTCGGCGACAAGCTCGCCAAGCTGATCCCCGACCCCGACCAGGGGCGCGCGCCGAAGTTCGAGGACTGCCTCAAGCCTGGCCAGCCGCTCGCCGCGGAGACGCAGAGGGATGCCGACTCGCACCGGATCATCGAGGTCGCACGCGGCCTCGAGGGAATCGTGCGGAACGCCTCGATCCACGCCGCCGCCGTCGTGATCGCGCCGCAGCCCCTGACCGAGCTGGTCCCGGTGCAGCTCGCCGACACCAACAAGACCGACGAGAACGGCGAGAAGATCTATCGCACCGTCACGCAGTTCTCGATGAAGCCCGTCGAGGCCATGGGCCTGCTGAAGATGGACTTCCTCGGGCTGCGCAACCTCGACGTGATCGAGGACGCGCTCGACATCATCGAGCGTTCGACTGGTGCGCGGCCCGACATGACGGGGCTGCCGCTCGACGATTCAAAGACCTACGAGATGCTGTCACGCGGAGAGTCGGTCGGCGTTTTCCAGTTCGAATCGGAGGGCTTCCGCGAGGCGCTGAAGCGGGTCCGCCCGACCGAGTTTGACGACCTCGTCGCGCTCGGCGCGCTCTACCGCCCAGGCGCCGTGGATTCGATCCCGATGTACGCCCGTGGCAAGCACGATCCGGACTCGATCGACTTCCGCGACGACCGTCTGCGCCCGATCCTCGAGTCGACCAAGGGTGTGATCATCTACCAGGAGCAGGCGATGGTCATCTCCCGCGAGCTCGCCGGGTTCAGCGGCGCCAAGGCAGATGACCTACGCAAGGCGATCGGCAAGAAGAACCGCGCGTCGATGGCCAAGCTCAAGCCCGAGTTCGTCGAGGGTTGCCGCGCTTCGGGCACGAGCGAGAGCGTCATCGACTGGATCTGGACGACGAACGAGAAGTCCGCCGACTACTCGTTCAACAAGTCCCATGCCGCCTGTTACGCGCTGATCTCGTATCGCACAGCTTGGCTGCGGGCCAACTACCCGGCCGAGTACATGGCCGCGCTGATCTCGTCGGTGATGGACACCAAGGACAAGGTTCCGTTCTTCGTGGCACAGGCCGAGCAGATGGGCATTCAGATCCTGCCTCCGGACGTGAACATCTCAGATCACCGGTTCGTCGTCGACGACGGCAACATCCGCTTCGGACTCGATGCGGTCAAGGGCGTCGGCTACTCGGCAGTCGAGGCGATCAAGCTCGCGCGCGCGGAGGGGCCGTTCAGCGACATCTTCGATTTCTGCGAGCGGATCGACAACCGCACGGTCAACAGGAAGGCGATCGAGGCGCTGATCAAATGCGGCGCGTTCGGCTCGACCGGCGCGACGCGCATGGGCATGCTGGCGGTGCTCGAACAGGCGCAGGCGGCCGGCCAGAAAGCGCAACAGGATGCACAGATCGGCCAGGGTTCGATCTTCGATCTCGGACTCGATCTCGGCGGCGGCGCCGGGGGCGGTGTTGCGGCCCGGCCCAGCCACACGCCGATTCCCACGGGGGAGTTCGAGCAGAGCGAGTTGCTCGCGATCGAGAAGGAATCGATTGGCCTCTTTATCTCAGCCCACCCGCTCAAGGCGCTGAGCGTCGCGATGTCGACCAAGACCGACGTCAACCTCGGTGGCGTGTCCGCGTGCCGCGATGGTGACCGTGTCACGGTCGGTGGGATGATCAGCCAGGTCAAGCGCCTGCGCACCAAGAAGGGCGACCCGATGGTGTTCGCCACGCTCGAGGACCTGAATGGCTCGGTCGAGCTCGTGATCTTCGCGGACACGCTGGAGGAGGCCGGAAGCGCCGTCGAACCGGACGCGATCGTCCTGATCAAGGGCAAGATCGATCACAAGGAGGCATCTCGAACCTGCGTCGTCGTCTCGTCGGTCGACCGGTTTGAGCCGAGCGACGCCGAGCTGGCCCGGGCTGAGCAGCAGGCGGCAAAGGTCGTCGTGCCTGAGTCATTCCAGATTCGACTCGACGCGAGCGCTGTGCAGCCCGACCTGATTGACGATCTGCGTGAACTGCTGGCGGGCTTCCCCGGTGAGGCGGAGGTCGTCGTCGAGCTCGCATCGGCGCGGGGCGCGCGTCGACTGCGCCTCGGGTCGACGTTCCGCGTGCAGCGGACCGCCGGGCTGTACTCCGAGCTCTCACAGCTGCTCGGTTCGGCGCTGCTGCCAGCTGATACAGCCGCAGCCGCCTGAGGTAGCGCTCAGTCCTCTTCGGCTCCGGGGCTTTGGCGTTGGCGCTTGCGCTCAGCCTGGCTGCGTTTGGCTTCGATTCGCCGGCGCTCGGACGCCTTCGTCGGACGGGTCGGCGTGCGCGGCGGCGCGATGTAGAGCGCGGAATCCAGTCTCTCCTGCAGGCGCCCGAGCGCCAGCTCGCGGTTTTGCGCCTGGCTGCGGGCGTCCTGTGCGATCGCCATGACTCGGGGACCCAGCCGTGAGATCACACGCCGTTTCTGCTCTTCGCTCAGCGCCGTCGAGGCCCCGACGTCGAATACAGCCTCAATCCGGGACGCGGTGACGTTCGCGTGCTGCCCGCCGGGGCCGGACGAGCGGGATGCGCGGATTGTGATCTCCGACAGAGGAATCTCGGCGTGACTTCCCACCGGCATCGGATCTTCCATCTGGCGCCGAGCCTCCCCGTCACAAAGCTTCAATCAGCCGCTGGGGCCGCAGCGAGCGGCCGACGCGCACCCCGCGGCTCCGACAGTCGCTTCCCCGGCGTGACGCCTCCTCGGTGAGTCGGCGTCGAGGTTTGCCGGGTGTCTGGCGGTCCTCAGCGAGCCACCCTGAGGCGAGTGCAAGCGTGTGGACATATCCGGCGATAAAACCGTCGGTGGAGCGCTCAACCCGTGACCGGGGGAACGGTGGTGTCGTGAAGTCTGCTGTGACGGTTGCCATGTGTCGGCTCCTTGGTCCGGGGGCTCAGCCTCAGCCGCATATGCGGAGGCTGCCTCCGGAACTATAACGGAGGGAGCCTCCGGATGCAAATGGCGGACTACCACTCCGTCTGGAGGCAGGGTTACTCGGTCTGCTGACCGGCCGCCGGGGCCGCGGCAAGCCAGGGCTTGCGCCAGCCGCCGTAGCCGTTCGTCAGCTTCTCGGCCTCGACCGGGCCCCACGAGCCCGGGGCGTAGGGGACGACCGGCGGCGGGTCGTCGAGCAACGGTGTCAGCACGCGCCAGCTCTCTTCGATGCTGTCCTGGCGCGTGAACGCCGTGGCGTCCCCGACGATTGCCGCGTGCAGCAGCACCTCGTACGGGGTGGGCGCCTCGCCGCCCTCCTGGGCGAACTCCATGTTGAGATGGATGTCGGAGGTGCCGTGGCGGTCGGCTCGCATCGCGTCGAGGATCATTTGGACCCCGGTGCCTGGATCGATCTTTATGACGATCTGGCTCGGCTCGGGGTGGCGGTTGCCGGTGGGGATGAACGCGACCCTCGGCGGGTGCTTGAACACCAGCCGCACCTCGGTCTGCTTGGCTGGCATCTCCTTGCCTGTGCGGATGAAGAAGGGAACGCCGGCCCAGCGCCAGTTCTCGATCTCGAGCTTCAACGCTGCGTAGGTCTCCGTCTGCGAGTCGGGGGCGACCCCTGAGATCTCGCGATATCCCTCATACTGGCCGCGCACGTAGCGCGCCGGATCGGCGTCATGCATCGAGCGCAACACCGCATACTTCGCGTCCTTCAGTGTGGCTGCATCGCCGCCTGCCGGCGGCTCCATCGCGACCGCGGCGACCACCTGCATTAGATGGTTGACGACGACGTCGCGCAGGGCACCGACTGGGTCGTAGAAGTGACCGCGATCCTCGACGCCAACGGACTCGGCCATCGTGATCTGTACCGAGGAGACGTAGTTGCGGTTCCAGACCGGTTCGATCGTCGTGTTCGCGAAGCGCAGGTAGAGAATCTCCTGCAGGCCCATCTTCCCGAGGAAATGGTCGATCCTGTAAAGCTGGGACTCGTCGAGGCACTTGTGCAGCTCCGCCGCCAGCGCGCGGGCGGAGGCCAGGTCGTGGCCGAAGGGCTTCTCGACCACAACGCGGTGCTCGTCGGTCAGCAGCCCGGTGTCGTACAGCCCCTGGACTACGCGCCCGAATAGCGACGGTGGGATCTCGAGATAGAAGGTCGGGTTGTGCTGACTCCCGAGCGCCAGTTTGACGCGCTCATAGGTGGCGGCATCGTCGAAGTCACCGCTCACGTACTGCAGGCGCTTGGCGAATCGTGTGAAGACCTCCTCGTCGATCTCCTCACCGCACTCGGTGATCGACTCACGCGCGCGCTGGACCAGTTGATCGACGTTCCAATCGTCGACCGCGACCCCGATCACGGGCAGGTTCAGCAGCTTGCGCCGCTCGAGCCGGTAAAGCGAGCGAAACGTCATCTTTCGCGCGAGGTCGCCGGTGATCCCGAAGACCACCAGCGCGTCGGCTTCTTGGGCGGCGGGCACGTCGGTAACCCTACTTGCTCTTGGCTCCCGCGCGCTGCGCTTGGCCGCGCTCCCGCAGCTCGTGCGCGAGCGCGATGTCCTCGGGAGCGACGGCACCGTCGGCGGTGCCGGTTTCGAGCACGACCGGCAGGTCCTGGAAGCGTGGCTCGGACAGGAATACGGCGAGTCCGTCCTCGCCGATCTCGCCCTCACCGGGGGCGGCATGGCGGTCGCGGTTGGAACCGAGCGGCGTCAGCGAGTCGTTGAGGTGAATCGAATGGAGACGCTCGAGGCCGACGGTTCTGTCGCACTGGAGGAGCGTCTCGTCGAGGCCCTCGACGGTGCGGATGTCGTAGCCCGATGCAAGCAGGTGACAGGAGTCGAGGCACATGCCGAGTCGCGCGCTGCCGCCCGCTGCCTCGATCAGCGCCGCCAGTTCCTCGAACGAGCGCCCGAGAGTGCCGCCCGCACCGGCCGTGTCCTCGAGATGCAGCGCGCAGTGGTCGGACTCGGCGAGCGCTTGCCCGATCACCTCACCGGCGCGCGCGATCGCCTCTCCGACGTGTCCGGTCTTGGCCGAGCCCGGGTGCAGGACGACGCCGGTTGCGCCGATTGCGTCTCCGACCCGCAGCGAATGCGTCAGCGACGCGAGCGACTTCTCACGGATCTCAGGATCCTCGGAGGCGCAGTTGAGCAGATAGACGGCGTGGATCAGCACAGCGCCGATCCCGCTGGCGTCGCCGGCCTCCCGGAACTTCGCGAAGTCATCCTCGGTGTAGTTGGTCGGGCGCCACATGCGCGGCGACTGGTTGAAGATCTGGATCGACGCTGCATCGAGTTGAGTGCCGCGCTCGACTGCCTTCCAGAGGCCACCGGCAGGGGAGACATGAGCGCCGATCAGCATCGGGCGAGCGCCGCCCGGACTGGGGTGTCTAGCATGGGCCTCCGTTCGTCATGAGAGTTAGATTCGCTCCATCGCCGACCGGAGCGCTGCACATCGGCGGCGCCCGTGCCGCGCTCTACAACTGGTTGCTCGCGCACGGTCCGGGCGAGGATGGCGAAGGCCCTCCGGGCACGTTCGTGCTGCGGATCGAAGATACCGACCGCGAGCGATCAACCGAGGAGAACGTCGCGCAGATCCTCGACGCCCTGACCTGGCTGGGTCTCGATTGGGACGAGGGACCGATCTCCCAGATCGGCAACACGCCGCGCCACCAGGAGGCGCTCGCACAACTGCTGGCTGACGGGCACGCCTACCGCTCCAATGCCACCGCTGAGGACGTCAGGGCCAGCAGGGAGAGGCGTGGCGCCGACCGCGGCTTCCGCGGGGAGTCGGAGTCGACCGGCGCCGTGCGGTTGCACGTGCCGGACGAGGGCCACACGTCATTCGACGACCTCGTCAGGGGTGAAGTCAGCTTCCCGAACGCGAGCATGGACGACCCGGTGATCGCCCGCGCCGACGGCTCAGTGCTCTACAACTTCGCGGTCGCGGTCGACGACCTTGACTCCCAGATCACGCATGTGGTTCGGGGGGAGGACCACATCTCGAACACGCCAAAGCAGCTGCTGGTGTTCGAGGCGCTCGGCGCCACGCCCCCGCGCTACGCGCACCTGCCGTTGCTGCATGGCCCCGACGGCAAGAAGCTCTCCAAGCGACACGGTGCGGCGTCCGTCCAGGAACTGCGCGACGCCGGCTATCTGCCGGAGGCGGTGAACAACTACATCGCATTGCTGGGGACCGGCTTCGGGGGCGACGAGGAATTCCTCACCATGGACGAGATGGCGAAAGCGTTCCGGCTGGACCGCGTGTCGAAGAGCCCGGCCGTGTTCGACGAGCAGAAGCTCCGGCATATGAACGGTCAGCATCTGCGCACGTTGAGTATCGATGAGCTGACCGATCGTCTCGAGCGCTTCACTGGGCGCACCGGCCTGCGTGGCGCCGTTGAGATCTCGCGCGAGAAGATCCAGACGCTCGCAGACTTCTGGCCGCTCGCCGGCTTCTTGTTCGACGGGCCGACCGACGATCCGAAGGCGTTCGCGAAGGTGATCGACGCAAACGGTGGCCGCGACACACTGGCCGACGCGCGTGAGGCGCTCTCGCAGCTCGAGCCGTTCACAGCGAATACGGTCGAGGCGGCGTTGCGTGAGATCGTTGACCGCCGGGGACTGAAGCCCGGCCAAGTGTTCCAGCCGGTGCGTGTCGCGATTGCCGGTGGAACGGTGTCACCTGGGATCTTCGAGAGCGTGGCACTGCTGGGCAGAGAACGCACGATCGAGCTGATCGATCGAGCGCTGTCTAAGGGCCTATCTCAATAATCAACCCGCCCAGGGCTAAGTTCTTCTCGACCATTTGCCGATAGTCATGTAGTGGCCGGCTGGCCACATTGACCTGATCGAACGCAAAAGTCGAGCAAGTGGCCACAATCGCCCCCGCTGCACCGCCTCCTACGGACCCGTACGCCTCGCGTGAGCACCGCCACAACGAGGGGCAGGGGCGTCGGCTCACCGCCGCATTTGAGGCGCTCGAGGCGTTTCCGGTCCTGGCGGAGTCTCGCAATCGCGTGCTGCGCCTGTTCGAGGGCGGCGAGCCGCCGACCAGCGATCTGATCGCTGCAATCGAGGGAGATCTCGCGCTCGCGATCTCGGTCATGCGGCTGGCCAACCAGGTTGATGACGCCGGTCGCGGGCGTGTGGATACGACGATCCAGGCAATCGAGGTGCTGTCGCCGAGCACCGTCCTTGCGATTGCCACCCGCGCGCGCACCTACGACTTCTTCGAGCGCACCGCCGTCTGGCAGAACATCCCGGAGCGCTTCCGGCTGCACGGCGTCGCGACCCAGCGCGCGGCGGAGCAAATCGCTGCAGCGATCGACTACGAAGCGCGGGACCGACTGATGATCACGGCGCTGCTCCACGACCTCGGCAAGCTCGTGCTTGTACACGCGTATCCGGGGTACCCGCAGCAGGTACACGGTGACGCGCGCACGCCGGAGGAGCGGATCCATCGTGAACGGCGCGAGCTCGGCGTCGACCATGCGCTGGTCGGCGGCGTGATCGCCCGGCGTTGGGGTATGCCAGGGGTGATCGCGCAGGTGATCGAATCACACCACGCGGCCGACGCAGAGGGCGAACCGGCGATCATCCGCCTCGCGGACATGCTCGCCCACTACCTGCTCGGCGCGCCCGTCACGCCGTCGGAGATGCTGAATGTCGCGCGCTCGCTCAACCTCAAGAGCGCAGAGCTGCGCCGGATCATGTACGAGCTGCCGCTATCGAACGGAGCCAACCGGCCGCGCCAGGTCGATCCCTGCCCGATGTCCGCGCGCGAGCTCGACGTCCTCAAACGGCTGTCCCAGGGGCTGGTCTACAAGCAGATCGCCTCGGAGCTCGAGCTGTCGACCAGCACCGTGCGCACCCATCTGCACAACGTGTACGGCAAGTTGGGCGCGATGGACCGCGCCCAGGCGGTGCTGATCGCGACTGAGCGCGGTTGGATTTAGTGGGACACTAGGCTTACGGCCCGCGACGCTCGACAGGGGCGCAGCGATCCGGTAAGCCGATGCTCTCAATCACCAGCAAATCCCCGTATGCCGTGCGCGCTCTGGTCGAGCTTCACCGGCTCGGGGACGTGGAGCCGGTGCCGATCGGCGAGCTGGCCAGGCGCGGGGCGATCCCTGCGCAGTTCCTCGAGCAGCTGTTCGCCACGCTCCGGCGCGCGGGTCTGCTGAAGTCCCAACGCGGCGTCAAGGGCGGCTACAGCCTCGCCAAGCCCGCTTCGCAGATCACCGTGCTGGAGGTTGTCGAGCAACTCGACGGTCCGCTGGGAGCCGGGGCCGCGGGCGTGTTCGCCGACGCTGCAGAGGCCGCCCGCGAGGTGCTCCGTGACCGGACGATCGCCGATGTCGCCGAGGCCGAAGCGCAGGCCGCCGGCGCGACCATGTACTTCATCTAGTGGGCCCGGCGTCGCCCAACTAGCTCAGTAGAGTTAGTCAAGAATGGGGTCAATCCCGACCAACATCGCCGCGTATGTCGGAAAGACGCCGGTGGTGCAGCTGACGCGGTTGCCGCCCGACGACACCCGTGCGCAGATATTCGCGAAGGTCGAGTCGTTCAATCCGGGCGGCAGCATCAAGGATCGCATCGGCTTGGCGATGATCGACGCGGCGGAGAGCGAAGGTCTGATCGAGCCGGGGCGCACGACGATCGTGGAGGCGACCAGCGGCAACACCGGGATTGCCCTGGCGTTCGTCTGTGCCGCCAAGGGCTACGAACTGGTGCTGACGTTGCCGCAGGGCATGAGCCGCGAGCGTGAGCGCCTGCTGGCGCTCTACGGCGCGCGATTTGAGATCACCGAGTCGCTGGGCGGCATGCACGAGGCCGTCGAGGCCGCCCAGAAGATGGCCACGAGCGATGACGTCTTCCTTCCCGACCAGTTCTCTAACCCTGCCAACCCCGAAGCGCATCGACGCACAACCGGCCCAGAGTTGTGGGAGGCGCTCGGCGGCGAGGTCGATGTCTTCGTCGCCGGTGTCGGGACGGGCGGCACGATCACCGGCGCCGGCGGGTACCTGAAGGAGCGCAACCCGGAGCTTTACGTCGTCGCGGTCGAACCCGCGGGCTCCGCGGTGCTGTCCGGCGGACCGGCCGGGCCGCACCGGATCCAGGGGATCGGCGCCGGGTTCGTGCCCAAGGTCCTGAACCGCGCGATCATCGATGAGGTCATCCCGATCGGCGACGACGAGGCGGTGGGCGTCGCACGCCGGCTCGCAGCGCGCGAGGGCGTCCTCTCCGGAATTTCGGCCGGCGCCGCGGTTGCGGGCGCGTTGCAGATTGCTGCCCGCCCGGAGTTCGCGAGGGCCCGTATCGCTGTGATCCTGCCGGACTCCGGCGAGCGCTACGTGTCGCTCCCCTGGTTCGGCCCGGGCAGCTAAGGAACCGCAAAACCGGCTGACTGTAGGCTTGTCTGGTGTTCGGTGTAGGCCCGATCTCGGATCCATGAGCCGGCTCGCCCAGGGCGTCATCGGCGCCACGGCGGCTGAGATTCGGCAGGCCGTGGCGGCCGCGAAGAGTCGCGACCCGGCTGCGGCGGACGTTGGCACGATCGAGATCCTGCTGGCGTGGCCCGGGGTTCAGGCGTTGCTGGCCCACCGGCTCGCGCGCCGCCTCTATGGTGCCGGCCTACCTCTGCTGCCGCGACTGATCGCGACCGCCACGCGCTCGCTGACCGGCATCGAGATCCACCCGGCGGCGGAGATCGGCCCCGGACTGTTCATCGATCACGGGATGGGGGTGGTGATCGGCGAGACGGCCAAGCTCGGCGCCGACGTGACGATCTACCAGGGCGTCACGCTCGGCGGCACGGGCTTCGCGACGGGCAAGCGCCACCCGACCGTCGAGGACTGCGTCACGATTGGCTCGGGCGCCAAGCTGCTGGGCCCGATCGTGGTCGGGCACGGCGCCAAGATCGGCGCCAACACAGTGGTGATCCACGACGTGCCGCCGAACTCGACGGTCGTCGGGATACCGGGGCATCCGGTGAGGGTCGAGGGGAAACGCCCGGAGGGACCGGACGCCGATTGGGTGCACCTGCCCGATCCAATCGCCGACGCGATCAAGGGCCTGTCGCGCCGGATCGAGACGCTCGAGCGGGACGCGCCGGTGGCGGCTGACGGCGAGGACGCGCCGAGTGAAGCCGAGGCCGGTAGCACCTTGGGCGGCCCGAACCCCGCTGGCGGCTGACGGCTCACCGCTCCGAATCGAAATCTGCGGCCGCCTCGTCGTAGGCAGGGGTCGGGCCGGTGCCCCCGGTGAGGTTCCGCCGGCTGCGGATCAGGTAGAGCGGGCGGTCCTTGACCTCCTCGAAGATGCGGCCGACGTACTCGCCGATCACGCCGATCGTTATCAGCTGGATTCCGCCGAGCAGCAGCATCGTGATCTCGACCGTGCTGAAGCCGGAGAGGTAGTGGCCAGTCAGCTTGAGCACGATCACGACCGGGATTGCCACGAATGCGACCGAGGAGATCGCGAAGCCGAGCAACGTGGCGAGTTGCAGCGGGCGGTATGAGAACGACGCGATCGCGTCCAGCGAGAAGCGCAGCATGCGAGCGGGCGTGAACTTCGTCTTACCGGCGAAGCGGGCGTCGCGGTCATAGGGGACGGAGTCCTGGCGGAAGCCGACCCAGATGCTCATCCCGCGCAGGAAGCGCGAGCGCTCGCGCATCGATCGCAGAGCGTCGAGGGCCCGGCGGTCGAGCAGCCGGAAATCGCCGGTGTTCTCCTCGAGGCTGACGGCGGCGAGTACGCGGAAGAGCTTGTAGAACAGGCTGGCACTCCAGAGCTTGAGGTGCGACTCGCCGTCGCGGTGGCGGCGCACCCCGTATACGACGTCCGCGCCTGAACGCCAGCGTTCCAGCAACTCGAGGATCAGGCTTGGTGGGTCTTGGAGATCGGAGTCCAGCGTCACCGCGACGTTGCCCGAGGCCTGGTCGAGCCCGGCGGTGATCGCCGCCTGGTGTCCGAAGTTGCGTGACAGCAGAATCAGCTTGATGCGACTATCGGCCGCCGCCAACTGCTCGAGCTTCATTAGCGTCCCGTCGGTGGAGCCGTCGTCGACCAGTATCAGCTCAAAGGGGAGGCCAGAGCATGTGTCGGTCACGGCGGCGCAGAACGCCTCGATCGTCGCCTCCTCCTGGTACACGGGGGCCACGACGCTCAGCAGCACGAGTTGTCTGTCCGCGCTCACGCCGCCATCGTACGGCGCGCCGTCAAGAGCTGTGGGGCAGGGCGTCGGCGATCATCATCGCCGCTCCGATAAGGGTCATCAGCATCGTGACCCTCCACAGGCGGCGGCCCGTGCTCAGCGCGACGAGTGGCAGCATCCAACACACGTACCACGGCAGCATCGACCAGGCCGTGGCGAGCAGGGCAAAGGTCGCCCAGGCGGCGCCGTCGATCC
Organism: uncultured Conexibacteraceae bacterium; assembly: GCA_963774025.1. Taxonomy (GTDB): domain Bacteria; phylum Actinomycetota; class Thermoleophilia; order Solirubrobacterales; family Solirubrobacteraceae; genus Palsa-465. Next base: position 5,936 of record CAVZDL010000016.1, on the reverse strand, counting down.
AGTCCATCTGACCCTGCCACACGCGCCGCAGGAGCCACAGCAGTGCGATCGCGAGCCCGACGATGAACAAGGTCCTGACCGCGTTCGTCACAGAGATCCCCGCGAGCGCGAACATGAAGCCGGGGATGCTCTGCCACCGACCCTGATCCTGGACGGCCCGGAGTGTATGGCTCATGTGCAGGATGCCGGTGCCGAACACCGCGAAGCTCGCCCCCGCGATCACCACCCCCACGGCCGCCGCGCCGAAGACGAACGCACGCCGCCGCCGGCCGGCGTCGAGTCCCACCTCCGAGAGCAGCGCGAACGGCAGGACCACGCCTGCGGTCAGCTTGATCGCGGTGGCGGCCATCATCAGCGCCCCCGAGGCGCGCTCGTGTCTGGTCAGGACCGCGTACACGCCCCAACTCGTGAGCAGCACCATCAGCACGTCGTTGTGGCCGCCGCCGACTCCGAAGACCGTGACGAGCGGGTTGAGGCCAAACAGCGCGATGCCGCGCGCGGGATTGACCCCGCGGCGCCGCGCCGATTGCCAGATCAGATAGAGCGTGCCGGCGCTGGCAGCTGCCGCTATCAGCTTGAACGCGAACTCGCTGGCGGCGATCGAAGCCGACGCGAAGGCGGCGCTGATGAATGTGAACAGCGGCCCATAGACGCTCGGTGTGTAGATCCACTGGGCGCCGATGTAGGGGTAGAGCGGGTCGAGTGGGGTGGCGGTCGCACCATGCGTGTAGGGGTTGGTGTGGTAGATCGCGAGCATGCGCCCGTATATCTGGTAGCTGAACACGTCGGTCGAGAACAACGGGGGACCGAGCAGCACGATCACGTTGAGTGCGATCACCGCGCATATGACGGTCCGCGGCGACACCAGCTCGACGTAGTTGATCGCGAAGAGGTAGCCGGCGAACATCAGCACGATCGCCGCCACGACCTCTGGGACACCCAGGTTGAATCCGAGGAAGCTCAGCGGGCCGGCCATCGACGTGGCTGACACCGGGCGGATCGACTGCGGCACGAGCGCGTTCGTATGGGTGCCGGCAACGCACACGAGCAGACCGAGGAGCGGAACTCCCGTGACTGCTGCGAGCGCCGTGTACTCGCGCCGCGTGCGAGCTCGCCACCGGCGCAGTTCGCGCGCCGGCTCGACGACAGCGGACGAGCTGGTCAGCTCGAACGTGCCGCCCTGCGGCGTGGCGCCGAGTGGTGCTTCGACGCTCATGACCGCACAACTTCCGCTGGGATGGTGTTGATGGAGCTCTCGATCACGACCGTGTCAGCTGGCGGGTCTTTCCGCGTCGAAGGCTGGGCACCAGCAGCATCGCCTCAAGCGCGATCTTCCACGACATCTTGCTCGCGCCGACGGCGCGGTCCACGAACAGGATAGGCACCTCGCGTACGCTGAAGCCGGCGCCGATCGCCCGGTACGTGACCTCGATCTGGAAGACATAGCCGTCGGCGCGGAGGCTGCCCAGGTCGATCGTCTCGAGCACCGAGCGGTGGATGCACTTGAAACCTCCGGTGAGGTCCCGCACCCGCACCCCTAGGACCGCACGCGCGTACATGCTGCCACCTCGGCTGATCAGCCTGCGCGTCAGGCCCCAATTTTGGACGGCGCCGCCGGCAACGTAACGCGAACCGAGCACCAGGTCGCAGTCCTCCGCAGCCGCGAGCAGCGCCCCCAGATACTTGGGGTCGTGCGAGAAGTCGGCATCCATCTCGATGACCAGTTCGGCGCCGCCGGCCAGCGCGTGCTCGAAGCCGGCGATGTACGCCCGCCCGAGACCGTCCTTGTCGGTGCGCTGCAGGACCTCGACGACATCGAGCTCCTCGGCCAGCTGCTCGGCGATCCGGCCGGTGCCGTCGGGGGAGCTGTCGTCGACCACCAGCAGCCGGTACTCGCCGGGCGCGAGCTTGCTCATCTCGTGGATGGTGGCGCGGACGATCGGGCCGATGTTGTCGGCCTCGTTGTATGTGGGGATGATCACCCAGATGCGCGCGCCCATAGCCGCCCAGCGTAATCGGTAAACGGATGTGCTGCTCAGCGAACGACTGCCCTGCTAAGCAGCGGATTAAGCGCTTATGCGGGCCTTACCCGCGGCGGGGATCAGCGGCGGACGTAGGCGACCCGGCCCCAGCTCGGCTCGGGCGCGAGCTCGATCGGCTCGCCGCCGCGATCGGGCTGGATGTAGACGAAGGCGCCGCTGTCGTCATCAAAGAGGATGTCGAGCTCGCCTTCCTTGACCCGCTGGTCCAGCCAGGCGCTGCGGAAGATGAGGCGGCGCAACCAATGCACCAGCGAACGATCCGAGGTGCCCACGAGCTCGGGCCAGCACTCGTTCACATGCTCTCCGAGCGCCGACGCGGGATCGCTGACCTCGCCGTTGACAACCAGGTTGATCAGGTCCTCGGCCTCGTCGTCTGCGATGTCATCGCCGATGAAGCCGAGGCGTCTGGCGGCCTGCTCACACCGTTCACTGAAATCGCGCTCGTTGAACGTGAACCGGAGGTCTCCGTATTCGAGGACGAAGTCCTCGCCGGAGGAGTAGTTGCCGCGTCGGTACATGCCGTCGGGATCTTATTTCGGACTCCTGCCACGCCGCAGCCCCTGAACGTGATGTTGCACAGAAGCTCGGTATTTGCGGTTTTACGGTGTGGCGGCGTTCCGGTGGGAGGGTTAACAGGCATGCGCTCACGCCTCTATTGCGTGATGACCTGGAACGAGAAGCCCGAAACGGTCCTGATCGTGGGCGCCGACCGCGTCGCTCGAACATACGTGGCCGACAACCTCACCGCCGACGGTTACGAGGTCATGGAAGCAGGCTCGGTCGCAAGCGCGCGACGACTGCTCACAGATACGTTCGTTGACCTTGCCCTCGTCGATCGCGCTCTGCCCGACGGCGACGGCCTCGATCTGGTGCGGTTCGTACGAGAGGGCGGGGAAGGGGCGCGCGTCGACGTCGACCTGCCGCTGATCCTCACCTCTGCAAACGCCTCGTCGCTCGATCGCGTACGGGGGCTCGAGCGCGGGAGTGACGACTACCTCAGCCGGCCCTACGCCTACACCGAGTTACGAGCCCGGGTCGGAGCGTTGCTGCGCCGCCGCAGGCGCATCGTCACCGCCGCGCGCCTGCGCGTCGGCTCGCTCGAGGTGGACGCACTCGCGCGCCAGGCCTGGCTCGACGGTCGGCTCGTATCGCTGTCGGGCAAGGAGTTCACCCTGCTGCATACGCTTGCCCGCGAACCGGGGCGCGTCTTCGAGCGTAAGGAACTGATGGCCACCGTCTGGGGTTGGAGCGACGGCGGTAGCACCGCGCACCGCACCCGCACGCTCGACTCGCACGTCTCGAGACTGCGGCGCAAGCTCTCCGCCCACGGCGCCAGGTACGTCGTGAACGTCTGGGGAGTTGGTTACCGCCTGATGGATGCTGCGGCGCCGGAGTCGGTCGACGTAGCCGAACTGGTCGCCTGATCGATCGTCGAGCGCGCCCCCGCTGGGGCACGCTCCCACTTCCCGACACCGTCCCCGGGCCCAGGCGCGTTCAGCCCTGGATTCCTTACGCCGTGGGCGAATCCTGCATCGTGCCGCCGCCCTGAGTGGGACGCCGGCTTCTCTGGAGGTGCCCCAGTGCGGGCGCGGTCGGGCATAGGTGGCGAAAGGGGTTGCAAAGTGGGAGAGAGTGGTTTATTGTGGGGCACGCATGCAGGACCCGGGTGGCAGGGCTCCTCCCACCCAGCCACCCGGGTTCATCTTTCGGCCAGGCGTATGAGAAACCTTGATCTTCCGCGGCACCTTCGAACACGCGCTCGACGCGAAGAACCGACTGACCGTGCCGGCCAAGTTCCGGGACGGCCTCGTCGGACGCATCGTGCTGGCGATCACACCGCCGACCGAGGAGCGCAGTGCGCGCTCACTCTCGATCTGGCCGGCCGACGCCTACGACGCCTTCGCCTCGGCGTCGCTCGCCAGCCTGCATCCGCTATCACCCCGCGCCGAGGTTCTGCGCAACGCGCTCTACGCGAACTCCTGGGACATGGAGCTGGACTCCGCGAACCGCTTGATGCTGCCTCAGCCCGCACGCGAGTTTGTGGGCCTCGGCAAGGACGTAGTGATCACCGGCGCCGGCAACTCTCTGCAGGTCTGGGATCGCGCGGGTTACGCCGACCACAACGCGGGCATTCTCGCCCGCTTCCCCGAGATCGCGGCGAGCTTTGACCACACTGATTGATATGACCACACCCCACGTGCCCGTCCTGGCAGGGGAGCTGATCGAGCTGCTCGATCCGGTTCCGGGCGCCATCGCCATCGACTGCACGGTCGGCGGTGCCGGCCACGCGCGGCTCGTGGCTGAGCGCATCGGCGCCCGCGGCACGCTGATCGGCATCGATCGCGATCCGCTGGCGGAGGAGCGTTTCGCTGAGCTCGCCGACGAGGTCGCCTGTGATACCCGCTTCATCCGTGCCGATTTCGTCTCCGGCCTGACACAACTGCGCGAGGAGCGTCTCGTTGCTGACCTCGTCTACATGGACCTGGGGATGTCGTCGATGCAGGTGGACACATGGGAGCGCGGCTTCTCCTACTCGTACGAGGCGCCGCTCGACATGCGGATGGACCCATCCCAGGAGCTGACAGCCGCGGAGGTAGTCAACACCTGGGAAGAGCGCCGGCTCGCGCGTCTTTTCCGTGACTTTGGCGAGGAGCGCTTCGCCGGGCCAATCGCACGCGCGATCACCCACGCCCGTGCCCGCACCGAGCTCGAAACGACCCAGGACCTGGTCGACGTGATCAAGTCGGCCGTGCCGGTGCCGGCACAGTTCGCCGGCGGCCATCCCGCCAAGCGCACGTTCCAGGCGCTGCGCATCGCCGTCAACGATGAGCTCACCCAGATCGACGAGGCCCTGCCGTTGGCGTGGGAGCTGCTCGCGACAGGCGGCCGTCTGGCGGCGATTTCGTTCCATTCGCTCGAGGACCGGCGCGTCAAGCGCTTCCTGACCGAGAAGGCGCGCGGTTGCATCTGCCCGCCCGACTTCCCGATCTGCGTCTGCGGCCACGAGCCGGAGGCGGAGATTCTCAACCGCCGTGCAATCGCCCCCACGCCGGGCGAGATCGCGTCGAACCCACGATCGAAGTCCGCGCATCTGCGCGTCGCACGGAAGCTCTAGACGAGGGGGATCTGACCAGATGACACCACCAGCAGCAACCGCCGCGGGGCGCCGCCCAGCCCGCACGGCCTATGCACCCGCGGCACCGCGTCGCGTTTCAGGGCCAGTCGCCCAGCCCGAGACCCGCCGCCCCGCGCGTCCAGCTAAACGGCCGTCCCGTCGCGCTACCGCGGCTGCGGTGGCGTTCGAGACAGCGTTCGCGCCGGCGTTCGAACCCACGTTCGCGCCTGCACCCGCTCGCACCCGCCGTGAGACCGCTCCGGCTCGCGCGCCCTATCGCACGCGCCTACCTCGCGAGGCACCGCAGCGCCGTGCGCGGGCTCGCGAGCTCCCGCGCCTCGACCGTGTCGTCCGCGGACGCGCCTGGATCCCCGTGCTGGGCGCGCTGCTCGTCGTGATCGTCGGGATGCGCGTCGAAGTGCTGAAACTCGGTTCCAGCGTCGGCCGCCAGCTCGAGCAGGCGACGGCGCTTGAGAGCGGCAACGCAGCGCTGCGCGCGCAGGTCTCAGAGCTCTCCGGCAATCAGCGCATCGAGCAGCTGGCAGCCGCGATGGGCATGCTCATGCCCGGGCCGATGGACATCCACTTCGTCGGCGCGTCGCCCACTGGCAACGTAGCCGCCGCGATCAGAGGGATTCACGCGCCCGCGTCGCAGACCTTCCTCAGCGGAATCGCGAGCGAACGCCAGACCGACGCGAGCAACACATCGGCGGCGGCCAATATCAGCGCAATCGGCGGGCTCAGCAACGGCGCGGTCGCCACCCCAACCACTGACACCT
>CAVZDL010000015.1:0-962027 GCA_963774025.1 uncultured Conexibacteraceae bacterium | reverse complement strand
GAACCTGCGACCTTCGGGTTATGAGCCCGACGAGCTACCAGACTGCTCCACCCCGCGGCGGACTATTAGTGATAGCAGATCGCCCACGACAGCTGGGATTTACGTAAGGCGGCGGGTCGATCACAAAGCCAGGGCGGCGGGGCGGGGCGGCCACCCCACAACGGCCGTCCGTCACAGTTTGGGCACAGATTTGTTGCAGAGATGACACACACGTGTCTTGTTTCGTCACACGTAGCTGCCGCATGCTGCATGCGTGGCACCCATCGATCACAAGCAGCAGGCTGAGCGCCGGTTCCTGGCGTTGTTGGAGGACAGCGGGCTGCCGCTACCAGACGAGGTGGAATATGGAACTGACTGCGTCCGCTTCCTCTGGCTCGATCGAAAAGTCGCCGTCGTGGTGGAGCTCGAGGAGTTCGGCGAGGTCGACGCGAACGGCGGCTACACGCGAGCGGGGATCACGGCGTGAGCAGGGACGCTCACGTCGCCCCCGTCGCCCCCGTCGCGCCCGGGCGCGCCGCAGTGGCAGTACCGGTACTCCTCGTGGAACCCGAGACTGCCGTAGAGCGCCAGCCCGGCGGCGTTGTCGCTGAAGACCTGCAGGTAGGTGAGCGGCGCCTCGTGTCGCGCGAGCATGGCCCGCACCAGCGCCTTGCCCAGGCCCTGACCACGAGCGTCCGGCGCGACCGCAACGCAGAAAAGGCCTACGATGCCGTCGAGCTCCACGCTGATCCCGGTCGCACGGTCCCCAAACCGCCCAAAGCGGGCCGTCCCGGCCATCTGCGGGAACACACTCTGAACGTGGTCCTCGACATCGCTTCGCTGATCGCAGCGAGCCCAGGCGGCCACCCACTCAGGCGTCGCTGCGTCCGTCACCTGCAGAGGGAGAGCCCGATCGGCATCAGCGGCCACAGGTCCGGTTTCTGCGGTCAATACGAGCACCGGCTGCTGGATCTTCCAGCCGCGGGCGATGAGCTCGTCCAGCAACGGCGCGTGAATATCGAGCGGACTGACCTGCAGGCCGCACGCGATCCCGTGCTGTCGTGCGAACTCTCCGACCCGAGCCAGCGCACCCTCATACTCGCCGGGCGCGAGCCGTCTTGCCGGAGTCAGCGCGTGGTTGGAGCGGCCGCGTCCCGGGAGACCAGGGCTTGCGCGAAGCACCCAGCCATCCTGTGTCCGCTCGATCGTCTCGGCAGGCCACGCGCGGACGCTGTGCGCCTCGATCCGGGCGACGAGTTCGAGCCCTTGCGTTGTCGCGAGGTCGCCGCTCACGCCTCGCTGACCTGCAACACCGCCGCCAGCAGGCCCGGGAAACGCTCGTTGAGCTCGTCAGAGCGGAGGCGGTTGAGACGGCATTTGCCGTCGACCCGCTGCGCGACCACACCGGCCTCACGGAGCACACGGAAGTGATGCGAGCAGGTCGACTTCGCGATCGGGAGGCCGAAGCTGCCGCACGTGTGTTCGCTGCCGTCGGCGAGCTGAGCGACGATCCTCAGCCGAAGTGGGTCGCTGAGTGCGTGCAGGATCGCCGCGAGATCGAGCGCGTCCAAACTCTCCGGGACCAGCGGGTCGAACGCGCCGGTGGGCAAATCGGCTGGTTCGAGCCCGATCACGTCCGCGTCTGGCTCGAGCCCCAGCGCGGCCGATCTCACAGCATCGGGGGCGAAGTCCGTTGTATCGGTGAGCGACGTCATAGCGCGAAGCATAGTACGAGAACCGTCGAACGGTGTGCTATGGTTCGACAACCGTCGAACCGAGAATGCAGCCGGACAACGCCGGCGGGAGAACGCGCGATGAGCCAGACCACCCAGCAGCAGTCACAGAAGTCGCACCTGAAGGCCACCCTGATCCTGGCCTGCCTCGCGCAGTTCATGGTGATCCTGGACGTGTCGGTCGTTAACGTCGCGCTGCCCTCGATCAAGCATGCTCTGAACTTCACCGAGGATGGCCTGCAGTGGGTGGTCAACGCCTACACCGTGACGTTCGCAGGCTTCCTACTGCTCGGCGGCCGCGCCGCGGACCTGCTCGGCCGCCGGCGGGTTTTCGTCTTTGGTCTTCTGCTCTTCTCGCTCGCTTCGCTGGCGGGCGGCCTGGCGGACAGCCGCACCGTCCTGATCGCCGCGCGCCTTGCGCAGGGCGTAGGTGGCGCCGTAGTCGCCCCTGCGTCGCTGTCGATCCTCACGAGCACCTTCACTGCGCCGGCCGAGCGCGGACGCGCTGTTGGCCTGTGGGGAGCAATGGGCGGCGCCGGCGGAAGCGCCGGCGTGCTGCTGGGCGGTCTGCTGACGGACACACTGAGCTGGCGCTGGATTCTCTTCATCAACCTTCCGATCGGTCTCGTCGCCGCCTTCCTGTCACAGCGGATGCTGCTCGAGGGCCGCAATGAGAACGCGACTCGCAACTTCGATATCCCCGGCGCGTTGACCGCGACGGTCGGTCTCTCGGCGCTCGTCTTCGGCATCGTGCGCACCGACAGCTCCGGCTGGGGCGACCCGACAACCCTGCTCTCGATCGGCGCCGGACTGGTGTTACTGGCGATCTTCATCGTCCAAGAGGGCTGGATCGCCAAGGTGCCACTGATGCCGCTACGGATCTTCCGCTCACGGCAGCTGTCGGCCGCCAACCTGAGCATCGCCGTGGTCGGCGCCTCAACCTTCGCGATGTGGTTCTTCCTCTCGCTATACATGCAGGAGGTGCTCGGCTACTCGCCGCTGAAGGCCGGCATCGTCTTCCTGCCGATGACTCTCGCGGTGGTGATCGGCTCGACGATCGCGTCACGGATCACGCTGCGGGTCGGGGCCAAGCGGGTGCTGACCCTCGGCATGAGCCTGCTCGCCGTTGGCCTCGCGCTCTTCACCCGGATCGGCATCCACAGCGACTACCTCGGTGTGATGCTCGTACCCGGCCTGCTCGCGTCCTTCGGCCTGCCGTTGGCCTTCATCCCCGCGACGATCGGCGCGACCACGGGCGTGAACCCGCACGAAGCCGGTCTGGCCTCGGCGGTCGCGAACACGGCGCGACTGTTCGGCGGGGCGCTTGGATTAGCCATTCTCGCGACGCTCGCGACCACCCACTCAAACGATCTCCTGCGTCACCCGACGCTCGCGGTTCACACCGCAAACCAGGCGCTTGTCAGCGGCTTCCAGCTCTCCTTCTGGATCGCTTCCGGGATCGCCGCCTTTGGCATCCTGGTGGCCACGTTCGGCATGCCGAGCGCGCATCGCGCCAGTGTGACGGAGCAACTGTCGGAGCCCCGGGGCGCCGTCGCAGTCGAGATGTAGCGACAATGCGCTCATGGCGCGCATCTTCGTAACGCGTGAGTTGCCTGGGCCGGGGCTCGCAAAACTCAATGACGCCCACGAGACGACCGTGTGGCCGCACACGCACCCACCCACCTATGACGAGCTTCGCGAGTACACCGCCGATTCCGACGCGCTGCTCTCACTGCTCACCGACCGGGTCGACGCAGACCTGATCGCGGCGTCACCGAAGCTGCGGGTGATCGCCAACTACGCCGTCGGCTACGACAACATCGACGTCGAGGCGGCTACCGCGCGCGGCATTTCGGTCGGAAATACGCCTGACGCGCTGACGGAGGCAACGGCCGACCTCGCCTTCGCGCTGCTGATGGCCGCAGCCCGCCGGATCACAGAGGCCTCCGCGTTCGCCCACAGTGGCGAGTGGCACACCTGGGACCCGGGCGCGTTCCTCGGTGCCGACATCTCCGGCGCGACGCTCGGGATCATCGGGCTCGGCCGTATCGGGCAGGCGGTCGCACGCCGCGCCGCCGGCTTCGGGATGGAGGTGCTTACGACCGAGACCCGCGACCAGAGCAACCTCGAGCACCTGCTGCGCCGCTCGGACTTCGTTTCGATCCACCTGCCGCTGACGGCCGGGACTCGCAATCTGATCGGGGCCGAGGCTTTCGCGCTGATGAAGCCGACGGCGATCCTGATCAACACCGCGCGCGGCGCGATCGTGGACGCGGCAGCGCTCGCCGCGGCGCTCCACACCGGCCGCATCGGCGGCGCCGCCCTCGACGTCACGCTGCCCGAGCCACTGCCCCCGGACGACCCGCTGTGGCAGGCGCCGAACCTGCTCGTGGTGCCGCACATCGGCTCCGCCACGTGGACCGCGCGCGAGCGCATGACCGACATGGCCGTCGAGAACATCCTCGCCGGCCTCGACGGCAGACCGCTCCCCCACCAGGTTCCCGCGCAACTCTTCGACTGACCGTGCGGATCGCGGTCGTCGACGTCGGGACCAACACCACGCGTCTATATGTAGCCGACGTCCAAGAAGGCCGTGTCGCCGCCGAGCTGACGCGAGTCAGCCGCGTCACACGACTCGGCGCCGGCGTGGACGCGAGCGGCAGGCTCGCCACCGATGCGCTGGCGCGGGAGTACACGGTGCTCGAGGAGTATCGCCGGCTGCTCGACACAAGTGACCCCGATCGAGCGGTGGCCGTGATGACCAGCGCCGTACGTGACGCCACCAACGGCGGCGACTTCGCGAACGATGTGGCCTCGCGCTTCGCTCTCGAGACCCATGTGTTGAGCGGCGACGAGGAGGCGCGCCTCACCTACCTCGGCGCGACCGACACGATCGACCACGACCCCGACGGCGTCCCCACGCTGGTGTTCGACATCGGCGGCGGCTCAACCGAGCTCGTGCTCGGCCACGGCGACAGACTCGACTTCCATGTCTCCACGCAGGCCGGCGTCGTGCGCCAGGCCGACCGGCATATCACCAGCGACCCACCGTCAACGGCCGAACTCGACGCGATCGCCCAGGACGTCCGCACGATCCTCACCGACGCTGTCCCGCCGGCGTATCGCGCCCACACCGACCGGGCGCTCGGTGTCGCCGGCACGCCGACCTCACTGGCAGCGATCGCCCAACGCCTCGACCCCTACGATCCGGAGCGCGTCCACGGGTACCGGCTGACTGCGGCCGAGCGCGACCAGATCTTCGAGCGCCTGGCCGCGATGCCGCTCGAGCAACGCAAGCACGTGACCGGCCTGCACCCCGACCGGGCGATCGCGATCCTGCCCGGCATCGTGATCCTGACCGAGATCATGAATCTGTTCGAGCTCGATGCGATCGAGGTCTCCGAGCAAGACATCCTGCGCGGCGCCGCGCTCCACTACTCGGCGGACTGACCGCGGTGCCAGTGCCGGGGGCCAGCGGGCCCACCGGCACTGCTGAAAGCGCCCTCAGGAGATAGAGCCGAGCCGGCCGCTGATGTCGGCGCACTCCAGACAGACCGACTCCGGGATCACGCCAGCGCGCATCAGCGCGGCGAACGTCTTGCAGCCGAGGCAGATGCCGAAGATCGACTCGAGCCCGGCGGCCGGGATGAACAGTACGAGGACAATGTCGGCAAGTGTGTGGTCGCCCAGGATCAGGCCGAACAGCAGCGCCAGCGACGACATCACCGTGCCCATTCCCTGCGCGAAGCGCTTCGGCGGACCCGGGACGGGGACCTTGTCACCGAGCCGCGGCGCGATCACGTGCATCGCCGTCCAGGCCAGCGGACTGAGCTTCGGGCCGGCGAGCACGCGCGCCCAGAAGCCGTAGGTGATCGGGATCAGCAGCCAGTACCAGCCCGTCGCGAGCGTCACGATCACGCCGACGAGCACGACCCCCGCGACCGTCCGCGCGGCCTTGTCATTGACCGGATTGGGGAATGAGAAGAAGCTCCGCATGCGCTCATGCCAGATTAGAACGCCGCGGATAGGCGACCTCCGGGTCGGTGATCACGTTGATCAGCGACGGGCGTCCCGAGGCGAGCGCTCTCTCGAACGCTGGTTGCAGCTGCCCCGGCGCCCGCACCAGTTCACCGTACCCGCCGAGCGTCTGCACCAGCCGTTCGTAGCGCAACTCCGGCTGTAGGTCGGCCGCGACCGAGTACCCATAGATCGCCTCCATCGGGTGCTTCTCGAGCGCCCAGATGCCGTTGTTGCCCATGATACCGATGACCGCCACTCCCTGGCGCACGAGCGTGTCCCACTCCATCCCCGAGAAGCCGAACGCGCCGTCGCCCTGCAGCAGCACGACCTGGCGGTCTGGATACGCGAGCTTCGCCGCGAGCGCGTAGCCCGGACCCGAGCCGAGGCAGCCGTAGGGGCCGGGGTCGAGCCAGCAGCCGGGCTCGAACGAGTCGACCAACCGCCCGGCGAAGGAGACGAAGTCACCGCCGTCGCCGACGATGATCGCGTCGCGGTCGAGCAGCGGTATCAGCTCGGCGTAGAGACGCATGGGATGCATCGGGATGCGCTTGTCGACGAGGCCCTCGCGTTCGGTCCCTCGCTGCTCGGTCTCGACTGCACGCAGCGCCTGCAGCCACTGTCGTCGCTGGGCGGCGAGGTCGCCCGGGACATCCGCGTCCGCGGCCATGCGCACGTCATCGAGAGCAGCGGGCAGGGCTCCGTAGAGCTCGGCGGCCAGCGCCCGCGGCTGCGCACGCTCAGGCTCGGCGACGTCGATGGCGATGATCGCCGTCTCGGTGCCGAACACCGCCCCGAAGCCGAGCCTGAAGTCGAGCGGCACGCCGACGACCAGCGCCACGTCGGCCTGCTTGAGGGCCTCGCTGCGCGCCCGCGAGAAGTAGAGCTCGTGATCGGCTGCGAAGCATCCGCGCCCGAGCCCGTTGACGAACACGGGGATCCGCAGCACCTCCGCCAATGCGCGCAACTCGGCCTCGCCGCACCCCCAGTAGAGCCCGGTGCCGGCCATGATCACCGGCCGCTCGGCTTCACGCAAGAGTCGGGCCGCCCGCTCGAGCTCGTCGCTGTCCGCACTTCCCGCGCGCCACGGGGCGAGCTCGGCGTACGGCGCCTCCGCCTCGCTGTCGGCAGCAGACGAGAACACATAGTCGAGCGGGAAATCGAGAAACACGGGGCCCGAGTGCGGCGCGAGCGCTACAGCAATCGCCTCGTCGACTAGGTCCTGGATCTCGCCCGGCGAGTCCGCCGTCGCGGCCAGCTTCACGAGTGGGCGCACAAACGGAACGTGATCGATCTCCTGCAGCGATCCCTGGCCCCAGCGGAAGGCCGGCGCGCGGCCACCGAGCACGAGCATCGGCGAGTTGTTCTCGCGCGCAGAGCCGATGGCGCTCATCCCGTTGGTCACCCCGGGACCGGCGGTCAGCGCACACACGCCGAGCTCGCGCGTGACCTTCGCCCAGCCCTCGGCGGCGAACGCGGCCGTCTGCTCGTGCCGGACGTCGATGATCTCGATCCCCTCCTCGCGGCAGCCATCGTAGATCGAGAACAGGTGCCCGCCCGAGAGCGTGAACAGCCTGCTGACGCCGTGAGCGCGCAGGCGCTTGGCGATCAGGCGCCCGCCGTGGAACTCGTCTGCGGCCTGTATCACCGCCCGCAAGCTAACAGCCCGGGGCCGGGGCGGGCGTCGGGGCCGACCCCCCACGCGGGGGGTTCGCCCACCGCGGCCGGCAACACGGGCAGCTCACGCGCGTAGCTTCTGTGATGCCGCGCACACCGTGGCGACCGCGACGTGAAGGAAGGCTCTAATGCTCAGCCAACAGCCTCCGCAGACAACCACCAGCGAACGGGGCGCGCAGTCGGATCATTTCCGCTCGCTCTGCTCGGAACTCGACGAGTACGAGCACCTGCCCGAGCTGATGCCCGGTGCGATGCACCCGACGCGATTGATCACCGGCCAGAATCACGAGGAGACACTCGACGAGTCGATCCTCGCCGGCCTGACGCTCCCCTAGTCCGCGTCAGCCGGCCGGCAGCCGCGGCGTTTGCGCGCGAGCGCGGGCCGCGCTGAACGACACCGCCGCCAGCACGCAGTCGATTCCGTCGAACCAGCTCTCGGCAATATTGATCGCCGGGGGCGAGACGATGCCGCGCGCACGCAGTCCGCGACTGGTGGCATCCAGCCGCAAGTCGAGGCGTGGGTCGCGGGCAGCAGCCAGCGCCTCGGCGGGATTGAGGCCGGCCACGGCGGCCGCCTCTTCGATGACGTTGTCACTGGAGATGTCAAAGCCGCCGCAGAAGGCGAGCCGCTCGACCGCAAGCGCAAAGGTCGAGCCGACGCCGGCATCCGCCGCAAAGGCCGCCGCGCGTGCAGCTTTCCTGCTGTCCATCGGGAAGCGGTGCGGTTCGACGAGCGGCAGCTGCAGGATCTGCGCCTCGCTCTCAGCGAGTCGCATGCGATCACGGGCGTCTGCCTCGCGCTTGGCGCCGAGGACCGGGATCCACTCGACGTCGCCAAGCGCGCGCTCGACGCGCTCGGCGGCCAGATACGAGAGCGGGCAGCCGAGTGCGAAGAAGAAGCGTGCGGCGTCAGGGCTCGGCCGGGAGCGGTCCGCCATCCGTTCCGACAGAAAGATGATGTCCCCCACACCGACATTATCGGCGGCTCGCGGACCGAATCTGCGCTTCTGTGAGGGGTCGCACACTTGGCGGCCCGAATCGGGACGAGGTGCGCATAAGCCTGGAACGTGGGCTATTCGAACCTCCATTAGTTAGTGCGCTTTCACATTCTCTTCTGGCAGATGCAGCCCCGGGCGTACACTCGTACTTGCTCTTTTTCGACCGGATGGAGGCGCAAGATGCCGCAAGTCCCACCGCCGAAGCGTCATCCCTACGACCAGTGGTCGCCCGACGCGCGAGCGTTGGATCTAGTCGGCGACAAGTGGACGCTGCTGATCGTGCGAGATCTCGCCGCCGGCCCACGCCGCTTCGTAGAACTGCAACGAGTACTGCCGGGAATCTCCACCGAGCAGCTGCGCTCGCGCCTGAACCGCATGGTCGCCGACGGCATGCTCACCCGGAAGCGCTACCGCGAGGTGCCGCCACGCGTCGACTACGAGTTGACGCCGCGCGCCCGCGATCTGATGCCGGTGCTCGCCGAGCTCGCGCTCTGGGGTTACCGCTGGGCATGGAGCATGCCGCGCGCCGGCGAGCGCGTCGATATGGGAGCGATCTTCCGGCTCGTGCCCGGCCTGCTCACGGCGACGGGCCGGCGCGGAGAGGTCGAGTGCACGATCACGAACGGGCACCGTGAGGGCGGTCCGCTGACGCTGACCGTCAAGCTCGGCGAGCGCGGCAGCGAGGTCGTCGAGCAGGCGAGCGACGCTCCGACGGCTCGGATCACCGGTGACACCCGCGCGTGGGTGGCGGCATTCGCGCCCGGCGGGCACGTGAGTGAGCTGACGATCAGCGGTGACCGCGCGGTCGCCGAGCACCTGATCGAGCAGCTTGCGCGCGCCGAGTCTGGGGCGGTCGATGCCTCGGACCGCGCCGTCGCCTGAGCGCGTCGACGGGGCCCCGGCTGAGCGCGTCAACGGCGGTGCCGGCTGAGCGCGTCAACGGCGGTGCCGGCTGAGCGCGTCAACGGCGGTGCCGGCGCACCTGTCTGGGCGTAATACCCGGGGCGGGGATCGAACCCGCAGTGCCCTTGCGGGCAGCGCTTTTTAAGAGCGCCGACTTTGCCAATTTGTCTACCCGGGCTCGTCGTGCCTGCGCGATCTTACCCTGCAAACAGGGTGGATCCGCGTCGGATTGGGTAGACGAAGCCTTAGTTCGAAGTACACCGAACCGCAACTTGCGCGTTGCTAGGTTGTTCGAATGGAGTTGAAGGCCGAAATGGAAGTTTCAGCACTTAGATATTCCGGGGGCACAGGCCTGCATGGCCGCTCTCCGCTGCTCAGACTCCAGTCTGATGAGCGCCTTGTCACGCTCATCCGCCGTGGCAACCAGAGCGCGTTCGAGGTGTTGGTCAGCCGCTACCAGAGCCGCCTGCTGGCCTTCTGCCGCCATCTGTTGGGCTCGCGTGAAGACGCAGAGGATGTACTCCAGGATGTGTTCACGGCCTCCTACAACGCGATGCTGGCCGATGACCGCGCGATCAACGTGCGTCCGTGGCTTTACCGGATCGCCCGCAACCGCTGCCTGAACCATCTGCGTCGCAACCGAGCAGTCGGCGTCGACTCGATGGACATCCACTTCGCCGACCACGGCGCCAGCACCGCGGACAAGGCGCACGACCGTGAGGAGTTCCGCCAGCTGCTCGATGACATTCGCGATCTGCCCGAGACCCAGCGCACGGCGCTGATCCTCCGCGAGATGGACGCGCTCTCTTACGAGCAGATCGCCGAAGCTATGGAGACCACCGTCTCCAGCGTCAAGTCGCTGCTCGTGCGCGCGCGGGTGTCGCTCACGGAGGCCGCCCAGGCGCGCCTGCTGAGCTGCGACCAGGTCCGCGAGGAGCTCGCCGAAGTCGCCGAGGGCATGCGTCGCAAGATGAGCGCGCCGGTGCGTCGCCACGTCAAGAACTGCAGCCACTGCGAGGTCTTCCAGGGCGAGATGCGCAACACCAACAAGGCGCTCGCCGCATTGGCGCCGTTCGGTCCACTGGCGCTGTTCCGCAAGCTTCTATTCGGGCACGCCGGCCACTCCGCTGCCGGCTCCGCGGGCGCCCATGCGGGCGTCGGCGCGATCGGTGCCGGTTCCGCGGGCGGCGGCGCAGCGGGAGCAGCGGGAGCAGCGGGCGCAGCTGGTGCGGCCGGTGCGGCCGGAGCAGCCGGAGCAGCGGGCGCTGCCAGCGGCTCCGCGGGCGGCCTCATCACCGCAGGCGTGGGCGCGGTCGCGACCAAGGCAGCGGCCGGCCTCGCCGCGGCAGCGCTAGTCACCGCCGGCACCGTCGCCGTCACACACACCATCGCTCACCACCATCAGGGCCCGTCAGCCGGCACGCTGGTCTCGCGCTCGGTGGACTCAGGCGTCAACGACGCGGCCGCGGGCAGCGCCAAGCTCGCCGGCTCGGTTGGACTCGTGCCAGGCCGCAGCGGGCACAGCTCCCACCGGGCTGTTGCGACTGCGGGCGTCTCGCGTGCCAAGTCGGTGCCCACGCAGGCCACGACACTGACCAGCCCGGCGACAACCGCGCCGCCGGCCACAATTGACACGCACACGCGAAAGACGGTCGCCGCCACAGGCACCACGCCGACCGCGCCGGTCGTGACCACGCCTGCATATGAGCAGACCACGCCGAGCGGCACCACCGGCACGGTCACGACGACCACCGGCACGACAGGCGGCGTCTCCCCACTCGCACCGACGTCTACGACGTCAACGGCGGGCACCACGAGCACGACGCCGACCACCTCGACGACGTCGACGACTGGCACCACCACCACGCCGACGAGCACCACCGACACGACGTCGACCACGGGCAGCACCACGACGCCGACGAGCACCACGAGCACCACGCCCGCCGGTAGCGGTAGCGGCTCGTAGCTGTCTCATCCTGACACTTTGATCGACTTCGACCACTTCCTCCAGGTCGATATGCGTGTCGGCCGAGTAACGGCCGTCGACGACTTCCCCGAAGCGCGCAACCCCGCCTGGAAGCTCACTATCGACTTCGGCCCCGAGATCGGGAGCAAGCGCTCCTCAGCCCAGATCACGACCTACACGCGCGAGCAGCTGCTCGACACGCTCGTCGTGGGAGTCGTCAACTTCCCTCCCCGTCAGATCGGCCCGTTCATGTCAGAGGTGCTGGTACTCGGCGCACTCGACGACACCCTCGGAGTCGTGCTGCTGCGACCGGATCAGGCCGCCGAGATCGGCTCCCGCATCGGCTGACCGCCGCGGTACGGGGCTCTTAATGGGGCTTGGCATGTGTGCCGTCTTCGTAACGTGGTTTGTCACAAAGACGGCACACATGCCGACCCCCTCAAACGACATGTGTCTGTCCCGGATCTAGCACGATCACGTGCGAGGTCGTGGCCGACTCGACGTCCGACTTGAAGGCCTGCGCATCGGTCTCGATCACCGGGAAGGTGTTGTAGTGGCACGGGATCACCGTCTTGGCGCCGACCAGCCCGGCAGCGTCGACAGCGTCCACACGATCCATCGTGTAGTGCCCACCGATGCACATCAGCGCGTAATCGATCGGGTGGCGCTTGCCAACCAGCGAGAGGTCTGAGAAGAGGGCCGTGTCGCCCAGGTGGTAGACGATCGTGTCCTTGAAGTTGATCAGCAGGCCGGCTGGGGTGTTGACAGTGCCCTTGGGCGTGGTCGACGTATGCCATGCCGGCACCATTTTGACCCAGCCCCAGTCGAACTGGACGGTGCCGCCGATGTTGATGTCCTGGGCGTTGGCCCCGTCCTCACCGAGCTCCTGGGCGAGCTCGACGATCGCCAGCACCGGCGCGCCGGTGCGTGTGGCGATCGAAACGGTGTCGCCTACATGGTCGGCATGGCCGTGCGTGAGCAGGATCGTCGTCGGCGCCAGGTCGTCGGCGGCGATCGTCGCCTTTGGGTTGCCGGTCAGCCACGGGTCGATCAGCACGGACGTGTCGCCGTCGGCAAGCTCGAAGGTGGCGTGGCCGTAGTACCTGATTTCCATATCTATTGGTCCTCCTCATCGGTGGCTGTATCGGAGCGGGCTTCGACCGAGCGGGCCTCGACCGAGCGGGCCTCGGCGTCGCCAGACTCAGCGGGGCCGGCATCAGCGGGTGCGTGGCCCAATTCCCGAGCCAGCTCGAAGCCGACGCCGACGCCGACGAGCATCGTCAGCCGCGTCTCCTCGGCAAGCAGCGTGCGCACGGCAACGATGCGGTCCTGCGCTTGCTCGGCGCCGATTGCCTCTTTGACAGCCGCCTCATGGGCCGTGTCAAACCAGCCGCCCTCCTGTAGCGCGGCGCCGAGGACCCGCTGCAGGCTCGGTGCCGCGCGGCTCACGAGATTCAGCGCGGCATCCAACCGACCGGGGTCGCTGAGCGCCGCGATCGCGGCGTCGATTTCGGCATCGGAGAAGCTCACTCCGATCCCAGCTTCGCAGATTCGTGCAGTCCGCGGCCGAGCCTCAGCCGGGACGGAGGCGCATCAGCAGCGAGCCAAGCAGCAGCCCGGCCGCCACCCCGACACCGGCCGCCACCCAGCTCGCGTCCGTCGCCGCCAGGTGCATCAGGGCGATCACCGCGGCGAGCACGCCGGTCCCGATCAGGTCGCCGTCGAAGTCGTGCTTGCGCAGCAGCCGCATCAGATCAGGAACCGCCCACGCCGTCAGCAACGCCAAGGCCGCGCCGTTACCCCCGGCGAGCAGGTCGTTGCCTATCTGCGATGCGAGCGCAATTCCGCCGGCACCGCCGACGAACGCAAGGACAATCACCACCACGGGCCCGTGGCGCCGTTCGAGCAGGGTGCCGTAGATCGCGATGATCGCGAGTGCCACGACGGCGTAGCCGGTGTTGTCATAGACGAACGGGGCCGTGAGAAAGCGCCACCACTGATTCCCGGGGTAGTTGCCCGCGACGACCAGATTGAAGATGCTGATGACGCTGGTCCGCCAGATCAGGCACCCGACGATGCCTAGCGCGACCAGCACGAGCGTCGCATACGGGTGTCGCTCGGGACGGATGCCAGGGATCTCGCCACGCCGCAGGCGCGGGAGCGACGTGGCCGTCGGGCGGCGACTGACGCGCTCGGCGATCCGCCCGTCCCGGTCGATCTTGGGAGCGCGCTTGCGCAGCCGCGTCCCGCAGTACGGGCACTCCGTTATGTACGGGCTGACCTCAGATCCGCAGTTCTTGCATACGACGAATAGATCTGGACCACCCGTACTCACGCGATCAAGTGTAAAGCCGTCAAAAGGGCTCGCATATGCCCACTCGGCCAGACTCCGACCGGGATTAGACTCGCAGGAGGCAAGTTCCACGGAACCCCGGCAAAGGTGGACTACATGGCTCTCGGATATCAAGGCAAGCTCTACATACTCGCGTTCGACCATCGCGGCTCCTTCCAGAAGAAGATGTTCGGGATCGAGGGCGACCCCACATCTGAGGAAACCGCCACCATCGAGGACGCCAAGCGCCTGATCTTCGAAGGCATGCTCGAGGCGGTCCAACACGGCGCCGAGCCAGGTGCGACCGGGGTCCTGGTCGACGAGCAGTTCGGCTCAGACGTGCCGGCCCGTGCCGAGGAGGCCGGCCTGCGCCTCGCGATGCCGGTCGAGAAGTCCGGCCAGAACGAGTTCGACTTCGAGTACGGGGACGACTTCGGCGCGCACATCGAGCGCTTTGACCCCGACTTCTCGAAGGTGCTCGTGCGCTACAACCCGGACGATCCGGACACCGCGATGAACGCGCGCCAGCTTGAGAAGCTCCGGCGCCTCTCAGACTGGCTGCACGCCCGCGATCGCAAGTTCCTGTTCGAGCTGCTCGTGCCCGCAACCGAGGCGCAGCTCGCCTCCGCCGGCGGCAGCGGCGAGCGCTACGACGCCGAGCTGCGACCCGAGCTGATGAGGCGCGCGATCGTGGACATTCAGGACGCCGGCATCGAGGTGGACATCTGGAAGATCGAGGGCGTCGACGAGCAGTCCGACGCGGAGATGCTCGCCAGACAGGCCCGGACCGGCGACGGTCGCGCGCTCGTCAAGTGCGTGTTGCTCGGCCGTGGCGCCTCCACCGAGAAGGTCGAGCAGTGGCTCGAGGAGGCCGCGCCCGTAGAGGGCTTCATCGGCTTCGCGATCGGCCGCTCGATCTGGTGGGACGCGCTCAAGGGCTTCCTCACCGAAGCGCTCACACGGCCCGAGGCCGTAACCGTGATCGCGGATAACTACCTGCACTTCGTCACCGTCTACGAGGGACGACTGGTCCGCTGATCGGGCTATGGGCGGCCCCGCTGGGCCGCCCTTTCCTATGCTTGCTGACGCCGCGGTGCACGGACGGGTTCACGTTTGTCCGCGACGTTTAGATATTCCCGCTAGGGTTTCCGCGGATGTCAGCGATGAAGATGCGCCAGAGCCTCGCCCAGCTCGAGCAAGGGTTTCGCGAGCACAGTGAGATCGAAGAGCAGCGGACCCGGCACCTGCAGCGCACCGCCGCCCGGCGTTCACGCCAGCGCTGGCACGCCCGCGAACGCAAGCGCGGTTCGATGCGCTTCTACGTGCTCGCGCTGTCGCTGGTGCTGACGGGCGTGCTGGTGACCGTGGCGATGTTCGCCACGCTCTACCTGCTGCTCACCTGAGCCCCGCGAGGGACCGTCAGGAGTTGTCCTGCGGCTCGCCAAGCCCTCGGAGCGCCGCGTCGACCTCGGCGACCACGTCGTCCGGCTTGGCGGCGTCCGCGCGCTCGTCCTGGATCTCCAGGTAGACCTCCTTGCGGAAGACGGGCACGTCGCGAGGCGCCTGGATGCCGATACGGACCTTCTCGCCCACGATCGCGAGCACCGAAACCTCGATGTCGTCACCGATCATGATGCTCTGGTTTGACTTCCGTGTGAGTACAAGCATCCTTGAGTGCCTCCCCGGCTGAGAGGGGTTGTCTGGGAATGCGCCCAGGTCCGGCTAACCGTGAACCCCCAGCTCCGAGCAAGCTGGTTCCAACCCCGTGTGGAGAATAGCGAGCGCACCACTCGGCTTACAAATATTTCTGAGTGCTTAATGCGGCTTTGTGCTCAGATTTATGGCCAGGAGAGGCCGCGCGCCATCCGTCTGTATGCTCGCCCCCCTATGCCAAGACGATCTTTGCGACCAGAGTTGAACCGGATCCGCGGCTGGGTGCGTCAGGGACGCACCGACGCCTGGATCGCGCACCAACTCGAGGTCACAGTCCAACAAATTCAAGCCTTCAAGCGCGAACAGGCGCTGGAGCCAGACGCAGATCCTGACACGACGGTCGCGCTCGTCGACTTTGATGACGAGATCGATCTACGTGCCGAGGATGACGCGCTGATCGCCGCCCAGCTCGATGCTGAGGCGGCAGCCGTCGATACGGAGCCCGACCCCGACGACCCCGACGAGGACGCCGAGGAAGACGGTGACAAGCCCAAGCGCCGGCGTGGCCGGCGCGGCGGTCGCACCACGCGCGGCAAGCGCAAGGCGGGCGGTCCGCTCGAGGCAACCTTCGATCACGGCGAGGAGGGGATCGGGATGTGGCTCGACCCCGCCGTCCAGGACGATCCTGTCTACGCCGAATACTGGGCGGGTCACCGTCCCGTCGAGGTCACGATCGAGGAGGACCAGATCGTGATCCGCCGCGCGGGCGGCGACGAGTCCGAGGACTCAGAAGACTGATCAAGCAGTGAGCCGCTGGGGTTGGCGGACGCTCCGCGCCCACCAACCCCAGCGGTCACTCGCCGCGGACCGTCTCGTCCCCTAGTTTCCTCACGCCGCCACCGTAATCGGCGGCCTGGCGTACATAGGCCGCGAACGCAGCGCCCGCGACCGTGGCGAGATCCCACGCCTCAGGCGTGCTCGGCGCGCTCGTGTAGGCAATCCGAAAGCACCAGTCGGTGCCCTCGCGCAGGTAGTACGCGGCAAGCTCATCGGTCGTGAACTTGCCACCCAGCCGGCGGCGGAGCTCCAGCACGATCTCCGCCACGACGCGCTCGAGCACGCGGCGCTGCGCCGGCTCAGCCTCGGCGACACGGCGCTGACCCTCCTCCCACAGACCGATCAGCACATCAAAGTCGGAGGCCACTAGCCCCCAACCTGCCCGGTATTAGCGCGAGGACGAACCCGTGAAGACGTACGAGCGCTCACCGGCCCGAACCATCCCGAGCTGGCGCGCGTCGCGCATGATCGTCGCGCTCTGGTGCAGCGCCTTCTCCTGCGCGACCAGGTGCCGATGCTGCGCCTGCAACGACGTCACGAGGCTGGCCTCCTGCGCTGCCTGGCTGCGGGCCGAGATCAGCGCGAGGCCCGCCTTCAGGCCGATCCAGCCGACAAGCAGTACCACGCCGAGCATCACGAGGCGGAACTTGCGGTCCCAGCCGATCCGGGAGATCGGGAGCCGGTGGCTGACCGGACGTGGGCGCGGTGGCGGCTCGTGCGAGCGCGTGGCGCGCGACGGTGCGGCAGATCTGTGACTTGCGGGCGGCATCCCGTACTGCCTTTCTTCGCCGCCCGCCGTCTCCTTCCTGCCGCAACGGATCTCTCACGCGCTGCAAGGCGCGTCCCAGCTACTTGTTCGCCGCTTGGAACGCCTTGCGGCCGGGATACTCGGCGTCGCTGCCGAGCGCCTCTTCGATCCGCAGCAGCTGGTTGTACTTGGCCACGCGTTCAGTACGCGAGGGCGCGCCGGTCTTGATCTGGCCGCACCCGGTCGCAACCGCCAGGTCGGCGATCGTCACGTCCTCGGTCTCACCCGAGCGGTGCGAGATGACGGCTGTGTAGCCCGCCTGGCGCGCCATCTGAATCGCCGCCAGCGTCTCGGTGAGCGTGCCGATCTGGTTGACCTTGATCAGGATCGAGTTGGCCACGTGCGACTCGATCCCGCGCTTCAGTCGCTCGGTGTTGGTCACAAAGACGTCGTCGCCGACCAGCTGTACGCGCTCCCCGAGCGCCGCCGTGAGCGCGGTCCACCCGTCCCAGTCATCCTCGGCCATCGCGTCCTCGAGCGAGATCACCGGATAGCGGTTGAGCACATCGGTCCAGTAGGAGACCATGTCGGTGGCGCTGAATGTGCGGTTCTCGTGCTCGAGTCGGTAGGCGCCGTCCGAGTAGAACTCGGAGCTGGCCGGGTCGAGCGCGATCGCAACCTGCTCCCCAGGGATGTAGCCGGCCGCACGGATGCCGGCCATCAGCACCTCGAGCGCCTCCTCATTGGAGCCGAGATCGGGGGCGAACCCGCCCTCATCGCCGACGGCGGTGCTGAGCCCGCGGTCGTGGAGCGTCTTCTTGAGGTTGTGATAGACCTCCGCCCCCATCTTCAACGCCTCAGTGAACGTGCCCGCGCCGACCGGCACAATCATGAACTCCTGAAAGTCGATGCGGTTGTCCGCGTGCACGCCACCGTTGAGCACGTTCATCATCGGCACCGGCAACACGTGCGCCGTCTCACCACCCAGGTAGCGCCACAAGGGCAGCCGCTGCTCGGCGGCGGCGGCATGGGCGGCGGCCAGCGACACCGCCAGGATCGCGTTGGCACCGAGCCGCGATTTGTTCGGCGTGCCGTCGAGGCTGATCAGGGTGCGGTCGAGCGCCGCCTGTCCGGCGGCGTCCATCCCGCGGACCGCCGTCGCGATCTCGCCGTTGACGTTATCCACTGCCTTACCGACGCCCTTTCCCATCCAGGCGTCGCCGCCGTCACGCAGCTCGGTCGCCTCGAACTCACCGGTCGAGGCACCCGACGGCACGGCCGCGCGCCCCCACGCACCGGACTTAACGCTGAGCTCGACCTCGACCGTCGGGTTGCCGCGGCTGTCAAGGATCTGGCGGGCGTGGACGTGTTCGATCTCACTCATCGGTCGCTTGCTCTCCTCGATTGTTCGGTCAGGCGCGCCCGCGCGTAATACGCAAGCTGCTCGTCTGGTGCCAGATCGTTCCAGTTTCGGTCTTCAGATGCAGCGAGATCGACACCGGCCTGCACACGACCGCGGAAGCGGTCGG
This sequence comes from uncultured Conexibacteraceae bacterium, assembly GCA_963774025.1. Classification (GTDB taxonomy): domain Bacteria; phylum Actinomycetota; class Thermoleophilia; order Solirubrobacterales; family Solirubrobacteraceae; genus Palsa-465. Next base: position 943,655 of record CAVZDL010000015.1, on the reverse strand, counting down.
CCGCCGCGCGCAGCGCCAGCTCCGGATCGAGCTTCAGCTTCCTCGCCACATTGACGGCCGCGAACAGCACATCCCCGAGCTCATGGAAGCGCTCATCGTCACTGCCGGCGGCGACCAGCTCGTCGAGCTCGTCGCGCACCGATTGGATCGGCTGCTCGACCCCGTCAAAGTCGAAACCGCTCGACGCGGCGCGGCGCTGCAGCTTGCGCGCGTACAGCGGCCCCGGCAGGTTTTCCGGTACCTCGCCGAAGATACCGGGCTCGCGCCCGGCCTCGGTCGACTTGATCGAGTCCCAGTTTCGCAGTACCTCACCGGCGTTTGCCACCTCGACATCGCCGAACACGTGCGGATGGCGGCGGATCAGTTTCTCGCTCGCATTCTCTGCGACAGCCGCGAGGTCACCGGCGCCGCGCTCCTCCAGCAGCAGCGCCAAGAAGTGAACCTGGAACAGCACGTCGCCAAGTTCGTCCAGCAGTTTGGCGTCGTCGCGTCGGTGGGCGGCGTCGGCCAGCTCGTAGGCCTCCTCGAGCGTGTGCGGAACGATCGTGCGCTCGTCCTGCTCGCGGTCCCAGGGACAGTCGCGGCGTAGCCGCCGGGTGATCTCATCCAAACGGCCAAGCGCCGCCGTGATCTCCTGGGCGCCCTCGGTGGTCTCCGGGTCGCCGGAGGTCACGCGCTAGCCGTGGGTGGTGGTGGTGCCGGTGCTCGACGTGGTCGTGCCAGTCGTACTGGCAGTCGTCGACGTCGACGTCGAGCTCGTGGTCGCCGGCGTCGTCGCTGGCGTCGTGGCTGGCGTCGTGGTCGTCACAGGCGGCGTGTAGTGGGAGCAGTCGGTGACCGAGTAGTACTTACGACACGTGGTCTTGCTCTTCCAATTCTTCTCGGAGTAGTCGGTGACCTTGGTCGCGGCCGTCTGCGACTCCTGGCTGGTGAGCAGTGACTTGATCGTCTTGCTCGCCTTGGCCAGCGACTCGTGCGTGGCAGCCGTGACCTTGGTGACCTCCAAGGCGTAGTAGCCGAAGAGGCCCTTGATCGGCCCGATCAGCTTGTTGACCGGACTCGAGAAGACCGCCGTGTTGACCGCAGCCTCCTCCTGACCACGGGCGACATCCGAGAGCACACCGCCGTCCTTCCTGGCCGAGGCGTCCTCCGAATAAGACTTGGCGACAGTGTTCCAGCTCTGCCCCGACTTGAGCGCGTTCAGCGCCGCCTGGGCGTCGGCCTTCGTCTTGGTACGGACCAGATGGATATCGCGTGTCTCCGGCGTTCCGAACTCGGACGCGTGCGCCTTGAAGTAGGCGCTGATCGCGGCCGCGTTTACGGGCTTCTCATAGCGCTTGAGCAGCTTCGAGTAGGCCAGATTGACGCGAATCTCAAAGAGGACATCCTGCTTGGTGTAACCGCTCGTCTTCAGGTAGTTCGTGAAGTCGACCGCGGTCGGGAACTCTGCCTTCCTGGCCTTCGCAAACGCCTTGTTCACCTGTGCGTCGGTGATTTTGACGCCAAGCTTGTGGGCGTCGGCCTGGTACCAGTAGCCCTCGATCAGGAAGGCCATAACCTCGCTCGACCCCTGCGTGAAGACCTCATTGCAGTCTGTGCGCAGCTTCGAGGCCGCGGTCTTGGCCAGCGTGGGGATAACAGTCCGAAGCTCCTTGATGCAACTCGTGAAATGTGGTGGATCGTTGGCGACGAGCAGCGGCTCGCTCTCGCCTTGCTGGGCGGCGCTGGCGACCGACTGCTTGGCAGCGATGTACATCCAATGGTTGACCGCCTGCAGCGAGATCGGGTTGCCGGCAACCGACGCCACCGAGTTGCTTGGGACCGAACTGCCGCAGCCGGCAACGATCGCCGCGATCACAAAAAAGGCGGCAAGCGCCGCGAGCTTCCGAGAGATTCGCATCGGCCGACGATGGTAGCGGCCCGCCACCGCTCAGGCTTGGCGAGTCGCCGTTCTTATGAAGTTCTTGGCCGCGGGTCAGACCGGCGCCGGCTCCGCCTCGGCCGCCTGCATCACCGACAGCAGCACATCGGCGACGCGCACGACGGCGACGAACTGCTTTCCGGCGTCCCCGGCCACCCGTACCGAGAGCTGCGACTTACCCGACTCGTACATGGCCTCTGGGATCTCGGCGCGGAGCGCCTTCACGCGTACCGAGTCCAGCTCAATCGGCGTCACCGCAAGGCGCCCGCCCTTGAACGAGACGGTGGTCGCCCCAGCCTGTCCGAGCTTGATCCGTGCGATCTGCAGGAGCAGCAGGTTCTCGAGCGGCTCTGGTACCTCGCCGAAACGGTCGATCAGCTCCTCACGCAGCAGCCCGATCTCGGCGACCTCCCGCGCGCCGGCGATGCGGCGGTGCACGTCGACCTTCGCCTGCTCGTAGGGGATGTAGTCGCTGGGGACGTACGCGTCGACACCGACCTCGAGCCGTACCGGCTCCCACTCCTCCTCCGCCTCTGAGCCCTCGGACGCGGCTCGGGCGGCCTGCACCGCTTCATCGAGCATCTGCATATACAGCTCGAAGCCGAGCGCGGCCACATGCCCGGACTGTTCGTCTCCCAGTAGGTTGCCGGCGCCGCGGATCTCGAGGTCGCGCATCGCCACCTTGAACCCGGCGCCGAGCTCGGTGTAGTCGCTCAGTGCCGACAGCCGCTGCGCGGCTTCGGCGGTCAAAGCCGCCGCGGATGGATACAGCAGATATGCGTAGGCGCGCTCGCGACTGCGGCCCACACGTCCGCGGATCTGGTACAGCTGCGAGAGCCCGAACATGTCGGCGCGCTCGACGATCAGCGTGTTGGCCTGCGGGATGTCGATGCCGGACTCGATGATCGAGGTCGCGACCAGGACGTCCGCGTCGCCTCGGAGGAACGTGAGCATCCGCTGCTCGAGTTGCGAATCGTCCATCTGACCGTGGGCGACCTCGAAGCGCATCGCCGGCACCAGCGCGCGCAGCCGTTCGGCGGTCTCGTCGATCGACTCGACACGGTTGTGCATGAAGAACGCCTGGCCTCCACGGGCGTGCTCGCGCAGTAACGCCGCCTTGACGAGCTCCTCGTCGTACTCGCCGACATAGGTCTTGACGGGCCGGCGGCCCTCCGGTGCGGTCTCGATCACGCTGATGTCGCGGATCCCCGCCAGCGACATCTGCAGCGTGCGCGGGATTGGTGTGGCGCTCATCGCGATGACATCGACCCTCAGCTTCATCTGCTTCAACAGCTCCTTCTGCTTGACGCCGAAGCGCTGCTCCTCATCGACGATCAAAAGCCCGAGGTCCTTGGCGCGCACGTCCCGCGAGAGCAGCCGATGCGTCCCGATCAGGATGTCCACGGAACCACGCCCGAAGTCCGCGATCGCCGCCTTCTGCTCAGCCGCCGGGCGGAAGCGCGAGATGTGCTCGATCCGTACCGGGTAGTCCTTCAACCGTTCTGAGAAGGTGCCGTAGTGCTGTTGGGCGAGGATCGTCGTCGGCACCAGCATCATCACCTGCTTACCGTCCTGCGCCGACTTGAAGGCGGCGCGCAGCGCCACCTCGGTCTTGCCGTAGCCGACGTCGCCGCAGATCAGGCGGTCCATCGGCCGCGGCGCCTCCATGTCAGCCTTGACGAACTCGATCGCATCGCGCTGATCGGGCGTCTCGGTGTACTGGAACGCGGCCTCGAACTCCTGCTGCCACTCGGTGTCGGGCGGGAACGCGTGGCCCTCGCGGCGCTTGCGCTCCGCGTAGAGGTTCAGGAGCTCTCCCGCCATGTCCTGGGCGGCCCGCCGCGCGCGTGCCTTCAGCGTGTCCCAACGCGTGCCGCCGAGCTTGGACAGGGTCGGCCCGTGCTCGCCGCCACCACCGACGTAGCGGCTGATCTTGGCGAGCTGCTCGACAGGCATGAATACGCGGTCAGAGCCCGCGTACTCGAGGTTCAGGTAGTCACGCGTGACACCCGCGACGGTCTTGGTGTCGAACCCGGCGAAGCGCGCGACCCCGTGATCCTCGTGCACAACGATGTCGCCGGTGCGCAGCTCAGCAAACGACCGCAGCGCCCCGCGCCGCCCGACCCTGACCGGCCCCTCGGGCGCCCGCCGGCGGCGGAACAGCCGGTGCTCCGGGATCACCGCGAGGTGGAACTGCGGCGCGATGAAGCCCTCGTGCAGTCGGGCCTGCGCAAAGAGGAGGGCCTTTCCCCCAGCCGGTGGTCCCGCTGGACCACCGGCAGGACCAGAGCCTTGCGTTCTCACCAGTGGCCCCGCTGGGCCACTGGTGTCACCTAACCACTCGACCTTCAACCGCCCGAGGTTGTACGCGGCGCGCTCACCCTCGCCGCGGACCGGGAAGGTGACGATCGTGCGGTAGCCGGAGCGCGTGAGCTTCTCGAGCTCGGGCTCGGCGTCGCGAATGCCACGCGCCGCGACCTCGGCGGCCTGTCCGCGGAACTGGAACGGCTGGTCCTGGTCGATCGAGGAGAGACGGATCTTCGCCCGCGCCTCGAGGGCGGCGGCGATCGCGTCAGGGGCGACGTAAAGGTGGTGGGCCTCGGTGTCGTGGAAGGCCGCGGTCACGTCCTGCCAGTGGTCCGACAGCGCCGGCGTCACCTCCTCTTCCGCGGCGATCAGCACGGCGGTGCCCGGATCGATCAGCTCGAGGAAGGGCTTGAAGTCCTCGACCGGCAGCAGCTCGGTGATGTCGGGGCGGTTCTCCTGCTCTTCGAGCGCCGCGATCTCGGCGAGCTCGCGGTACTCGGCCGCCAGCTCGGCGGCGGGCGCAACCTCGACCTCGTCGGCGTCGCCGAGCGAGCGCTGTGTGAAAGTCGAGAACCACCGGAGCGTCTCGATCTCGTCGCCGAACAGGTCGACGCGGACGGCGCGATCCTCGGTTGAGGGAAAGAGGTCGAGTAGGCCGCCGCGGATCGCGAACTGGCCGCGGTCCTCGACCTGGTCGACGCGCTCGTAGCCGGCCGCGACGAGGTCCATCGCCGAACGCCTGAGGTCGAGCAGCTCACCCTTGCGCAGCGTGAAGCCGTGGGGGCGCAGCGACGGGTCCGGCACCTTCTCGGACAGTGCGACCGTGCTCACGACGACGACCGGGGCGACCGAGCGGGACTCGCCCCCACCGGACGCATCGCGGGAAGCGAAATCGCCCCCTACGGGCGGTTTCGCCTCCCGCGTCGCGCCGTCACTGTCCAGCAGCGCGTCGAGCGCCGCGATGCGCTGCCCGATCAGGTGCGCGGGCGGCGCCAGGTGCGACTCGTAGGTGACGCCGCGGCTCGGGTAGTAGCGCACCCGGCGCGGCGCGAGCCACGCGCGCAGGCTGCCCGCGAGCTCGCGCGCCTGGCGGTCATCCCCGGCGACGACGATCGCCGGCGTGTCGGGGTCGCGATCGAGCAGCGCGGCGATCAGGTACGGGCGCAGCGACAGCGAGACGAAGGCGCGGCCGCCTCCGTCATGGAGCCGCCCGGTCTGCGGATCGTCGTCCGCGTGGCGAAGCAGAGTCGAGAGCATTGCTGCTCTCTAGCTAAGCACTTGTTCCACCGCGTCTGCCCCGGAATCGACCAGCGCCTGGACCGCCTCGCGCGGCTCGCGGAACTTGCCGAGCACGTAGGCCGCGACCTCGTCGGGATCGGTCGTCGGCGGCCGCCCGACGCCGACGCGGACGCGCTGGAAATCAGCGCTGCCGAGCGCCGCCTTGATCGACTTGAGGCCGTTGTGGCCCGCCAAGCCACCACCGAGGCGGGTGCGGATCTCGCCGAAAGGCAGGTCGATCTCGTCGTGGATGACGATGACGTGGTCTGGCTCGACGCGCAGCTCTCCGCGCGCCGGCCCCACCGAGCGGCCGGCGTCGTTCATGTAGGTCTGCGGCGTCAGGATCGCGACCCGCGGACCGCGAGTTTGGTCGGGCCTCGCGCCCGCCCTGCCTTCCGCGAGCAGGCCGCGGTACTTGGACTTCGGCTTGCCGAAGTCCCAGCGCTCGCGCAGGCGCGCTGCGACCTCGAAGCCGATGTTGTGCGGCGTGCCGTCGTAGGCGGCCCCGGGGTTACCGAGGCCGACAATCAGCCAGTCAACGGGTGCGCTGCGACGATGCAGCAGCGACATCTGTGGGCGGCGGCTACTCGCCGTCGGCCTTGGCCGCTTCGCCGTCGCCCTCGCCCTCGGCCACGGGCTCGCCGTCCTCGCCAACGACCTCGGTCTCGAGCTCCAGCTCGGCCGCCTCCTCCGCCAGCGAGGCGCGCGAGGTGCGGATCGTGGCGATCACGGTCTCGGGGTCGCCGATGATCGTCGTGCCTGGGGGCGCCTTGAGCTCGGCGAGCGTGACGTGGTCACCGACCTCGAGGCCAGCGATGCTGTGCTGGATGACGTCGGGGATCGCGGTCGGGATGGCCTCGACCGTGACCTCACGGATCGTGTTCTCGAGTACGCCACCGAACTTGACTTCCGACTCCTCGATGTCAATCAGCTCGATCGCGACCTGGGTCTGGATCGGCTTCTTGAGATCGACGCGCAGGAGGTCGACGTGCATCGTCGCGCCGCTGACCGGGTGACGAACGCGCTCCTTGAGGACGACGGGCTCGGCGGCCCCGTCGTCGATCTGCAGGTCGATGACGGCGCTTGAGTGCGCGAGTGTGTTGCGCAGCACGCGAGCGTCGATCTGGAATGAAACCGCGTCCTTCCCACCGCCGTAGACGGTGCCGAGGACGAGGCCCTCGCGGCGGAGCCGGCGCGCACCGCGCGAGCCGACGGACTCGCGGCGAGTTGCGAGAAGGTTTGAGGACTGTTCAGACATAAGTGCGCTCGATGGTAGCGACGCTTGACGTTTTTAGGATTTCTCCTAGACGTGGTTTAGCTGAGCGATAACCTTTGCCTATGACGGAGTTTCAGATGATGCTCTTCCTCGTCGGAGTGCACATCTTCGGCTTCATTGCGATCGGTCTCCTGATGCTCCCGGCGCTGCGCGACGACAACTCCGACGCGGGCGAGGACAGCGGCAGTTCCGACGACGGCTGGGGTAACCGCCCGAACGTCAGGCCCGACCCGAGCCGCTGGCCGGGCGGCGGAATTCCGCTGCCCGACGCCGAGCAGTCGGCGGTGCGCCTACGCGAGCCGGGACGGCTCGCCGACAAGCTGCCCGCACCCGAGCGCAGGCCCGCCCGCCCGCCGGTTCCGAGCAGGCCCATCCGCGCAAACGACTGAAGCCGCGCCGCTCAGGTGGCGCCTGCTCAGGCGGCGTCGCTCAGCTCCAGGAAGCGCTCGACTGAGGCCTCCTGGTGGGCGATCTGGTCGGCCAGTGCCCGCGCGTGCCCGGCTGAGCGCTCCATGAAGTCAGCCACGCAGTCCTCCGGGTCATCGGCCAGCTGGTAGACGTGGGCGACGTCCTGCTGGATGCAGGCGATCCCGACAGGTGGCTGACCGGCGGCCAGCGTGCTGGCGTTACACACGGGTGTCACGACGATCTGCGACTCGGGCGCGAGCAGCGCGGTCGGCAGCAGTCGCGGCAGCGGCGTGGCCGCCGGCAGCTCGACCGACATCCTGGTGACGACGCTCCCCAGCAATGCGGCGAGCGCCTCGCGCCAGATGGCGAGCACCACGTCTGCGCCCAGCAGCGCGTCGCGCAACGCTCGCGCCTGCTCGCCATAGAGGCGCTCGGCGTCATCGCGGTCGGCGGCGTCGGCGAGGTCGAGGTCGCACGGCACGCGCAACAACTCATCCGGTCCGACTCTCGCGCCGGCACCGCGGCTCCCCGGGGTCAGATAGGTCTGAAGCGTGCCGAGGTCCGGGCGCGCGTAGAAGATGACGGTGACGGCCTCGCTCACCGGCAGTCCGTCGATCCGCAGTGACACGCTGACCGCCGAGGCCGCGTCGAGCAGTGCCCGTTTCAGTAACTCGTCGGCACCATCGCAGCCGTCGCTGCCCACAGGATCTTCGTCTCGCATTTCTCCCTCCAAAGCGTCGAAGGATGGGATATGCGTAGCCATTAAGGCAGGCTTTCCGGCGGATCCGGTTCGGATGGCGTTAGCGTGGAGTTGAGCTAGGCTCTTGGACGCGATGAAGCTGCTCTACACCCCCTTCTCGATCGTCGCCGGGATCATCGGCGCGCGCGCCGGCAGGAAGGCTTTCACGACCCTGTGGGGCGAGATCTCCGACTCGCCGAAGCCCTCACCGAAAGAGGCCGAAGCCGGTCTCACGCGGGTGGCGTTCTCGGCAGCGCTGGAGGGCGCCACACTCGCCGCCTGCTCGGCGGTGGTCAGCCAGTTGTCGGTACGGCTGTTCCACCATCTGTTCGGAATCTGGCCGGAAAAGCCGCAGGCGCCGGCGGCGTAGCGCCGCGCTGCGCGCAGGCGACGCTCGCGACATCCGCAGCGAAGCGCGCCGCGTCCACGACGGCCTCATGGTCGGCCGCACCATCTGGCTGCGACGCGGGGAAGGAAATACGTGGTAGGCACGCATTTCCTTCCCCGCGCGAGCCCCTCAGCGCGTAAGACAGGAACCCGGCGCTGAAAGCGTCCCCAGCCCCGATCGTGTCGACCACGTCGACCGCGACCGCGGGCACGTGCGTGACCGCCTCGGGCGTCAAGACAGTCGCGCCCTCGCCGCCGGCGGTCAGCAGTACGACGCGTGGGCCGCGCTCGAGCAGCCCACGAGCAGCGGTCCCCGCCTCCTCGTTTGGCTCGAGCCACGCCAGGTCATCGATGCTCAGCTTGAGCACATCGGTCTGCGCCAGCACGGCCCACAGACGCTCGAGATACCCAACGCGGTCCCGGATCAGCGACGGGCGCACATTGGGGTCCACCATCACGACCGCACCTCGCTGCCGCGCGACCTCGACTGCGCGTGTGACCGCCGTCGCGATCGGCTCGAGCATCAGCGCGAGGCCGCTGGTGTAGAACGCTTCGAGCGTCTGCGGCAACCGCGCGAGCGCCTGCTCGGGTGCCAGATCGCCGCTCGAGGTGCCGTCCGTGTAGAAGCTGTAGCGCGCGGCGCCGGCCCCGTCGAGCTGCGCGAGCGCGAGCGTCGTCGGTAGCTCCGTCGCGACGACCAGGTCTAGTGCGACACCGGTCTCGAGGAGCCCCATGCGGAGACGCTGACCAAGCGGGTCAGCGGCGATCGAACCCAGGAAGCCGACGTCAGCGCCGAGCCGCCCGAGCCAGCGAGCGGTGTTGAAAGGACCGCCGCCTGGGTTGACGCCCAGGGCTCCCGCGGGCGTCGGGATCAGGTCGACCAGCGCCTCTCCGGCAACGACGATCATGTTCAAAGAGTCGCAGAGGTGGGCGCTTGAAGCGCCCACCCCCGCGCACGGGTTACGTCAGCAGCTGCTCTTGTAGATGTAGCGGCTGTTGGCCTTCAGGTTGGACAGGGTCAGGACCTTCAGGCTGGTGAGGATCGACTGGGTCTTCTTGCCGTTGATCGCGTTGACGGACTGCTGGACGCCGTCGATGCCCTCCTGATAGGGCTGCTGGGCGACCAAGGCCTTGACGATCCCCTTCTTGAGGTCGGAGATCTGCTCCGGGTCGGCGTCGTAGCCGACGATCTTCACCTTGCCGGCGACCCCGGTCGTCTTCAGACCGGTGTCGGTGCCCTCGGCGACCAGCACGTTGGTCGCGAACACGCCCGAGAGGTTCGGGTGCGCCGAGTACAGCGACGTGATCGTCGACGCAGCCTGAGACGGGCTGTCACCCGTGAACTGCGTCTTCAGCACGGTGATGTGCTTGTACTTCTTGATGCCCTTCATGAAGCCGGCGATCCGCGCCTCGGTGGTGGAGACGCCCGCCTGCTCGTTCATCACGACGACCGAACCCTTGTCATGAATCAGCTTGGCCAACTCCTGAGCGGCCAGCTCGCCACCCAGGGTGTTGTTGGACGAGATCGAGGCGGACGCGATCGAGTTATCGCTGACGTGCGTGTCGACCTGGATCACCTTGATCCCGGCCTTCTTCATGTTCTCCATCGGTGCGATCAGCGCGTGCTCGTCGGTCGGGGCGATCATCACCGCGGCCGGTTTGGTGGCGATGACCGCGTTCACGATCGGGATCTGCTCCGGAGCCGAGAACTCTGCCGGCCCCTCAACCGTGATGTGGTACCCAAGCTTCTTGGCCTCGTACTTCGCCCCGCAACCCATGGTCACGTAGAAGTTGTCGGCCTTGGTGCCCTGGATCAGCACCAGGTTCTTGTTGGAAGAAGCGGCGCCGGCGCTGGCCGTCGCCACTCCCAGTCCGAGTGCGGCCACCACGGTGAGCGCAACCGGCCTTAGACGATGCATGTTCTGTTCTCCTCCTCTGCCTGCGGCGCCGGCACAGCCGGCGACCGGTGTGTGAGTAGCCAACGACCAGCCGGCCTCATAGCCGCAACCTCGCGCGACGCCGGAGCTGATCGAAGTAGACGGCAGCGACGAGGATCACGCCGATCATCACCTGCTGCCAGAAGGACTGAACCCCGACGATCACCAGACCGCTGGCGAGCACAACGGGGATGAACACGCCGACGACCGTGCCTGCCATCGCGCCGACACCTCCGAACAGGCTGGTGCCGCCGATCACGACTGCGGCGATCGCGGTCAGGTTGTCGGTCGTGTGACCGGAGATGGTCGTGGTTGTGAAGTACGCAAGGCTGAGGACGCCGCCCAGACCCGAGAGCAGGCCAGCGAGCGCGTAGATCTTGATCAGATGGCGGTTGACGTTGATGCCGGAACGCCGCGCAGCTTCGGCGTTCGACCCGATCGCGTAGGTGTAGCGGCCAAACCGCGTCGTGTGCAGCACCACGCCGAGCACGATCGTGACCACGCCCGCGATCAGCACGAGCACCGGAATCGGGCCGACGGAGCCTCCGCCGATGCTCGAGCCGAAACTGTTCGGAACGCCGCTCAGGTCGACGCCGCCGGTCAGCACGTCGGCGAGGCCGAGTGCCGCACCGAAGCTGCCGAGCGTGACTATCAACGGCGGAATCTCGAGTAATGCGATCAGGACACCGTTGATCACACCCCAGCCGACCCCGACGGCCAGACCGGCCGCGACACCGACGAGGATCGTGCCCCAGCCGGCGTTCGCCGAGGCGGTGGCGCCACCCGCGAGCGCAATCATCACCTTGAGCGCGATCACGCCAGAGAACACGAGCACGGAGCCCACCGACAGGTCGATGCCGGCGGTGATGATCACGAACGTCATTCCGACCGACAGCGTCAGCGCCACGGAGGCGTCGATAAAGATCGTCTTGATGTTGTAGGAGCCGAGGAAAGCGCTTGGCTTCATGATCGAGAAGACGACGATGATCAGGATCAGCGCCAGGAAGATCCACAGCGAGTTCGATCTCATCGCGGCTCGCCGCAGCTTCGCCGCGAGCGAGTCATCGGCCGGGACCGTTGCGGCCGTGCTCGTGGCGTCCTGGGTCGCAGGGGTGCCGGCGACGGGTTGGCGCTCGTCGAGCTCGGGAGGCTGCGGGGTCACGCCGCCTCTCCCCCCTGCACGTTCAGGCCGGTCATCGCGCCGACCAGCGACTCGAGCGTCGCGTCCTCCTTGCGGAAGGTCGCGACACGACGCCCCAGCCGCAGCACCTCGATGCGGTCTGAGACTTTGAGGACGTCGGGCATGTTGTGGCTGATCAGCACCACCGCGACGCCGCGGTCGCGGACGCGCCTGATCACGTTCAGAACGTTCTCGGTCTGGACGACCCCGAGCGCGGCGGTCGGCTCGTCCATCAGGATCACCCGGCTCGCCCAGGAGGCCGCGCGCGCGACTGCGACGCCCTGACGCTGGCCGCCGGAGAGGTAGGCGACCGCCGCGTCCGCGTCCTTGACGGCCACGCCAAGGTCGGCGAACGCCTGCTCGGCGCCGGACTTCATGCCGCGCTTGTCGAGCACGCCAAGGCGCCCGAGCAGGCCCGGCTTGAGCAGCTCACGGCCCATATAGACGTTCGCGGCGCCGTCGAGGTCGGGCGCGAGCGCGAGATCCTGATAGACGGTCTCGATGCCGAGCTGCTGCGCCGCCCACGGCGAGCCGATCTCGACCGCCGAGCCGTCGAACAGCAGTTCGCCGCTGTCCGGCCGGGTCACCCCCGAGATCACCTTCGTCAGCGTGCTCTTGCCGGCGCCGTTGTCGCCGATCAGCGCGACGACCTCACCCGGGTAGACGCTGAAGTCAGCGCCCGAGAGCGCGTTCACATGCCCGTAGGTCTTGACGATGTTGCGCGCCTCGAGGATCGGCGTGGCTGCTGAATCGCTCACCGCTCACCTGCTTCGGCGTCGATCGCCGGCGGCAGGCAGCGGATCGCCGTGCCGCCTCCGGCCCCGTTTGCGGACAACGTTGTCATCCCAGCGCCGAAAGGGATCAGCGCCGCGGCGCCCGAGGGCAGCCGCAGCGGCTCGTGATCCTCGGTGGCGATCATGAGCTCGCCGGCGATGCCGAGGACGACCGAGAACTCGGGCTCGAGCGTGAGCGTCGGTCCGTCGATCACGAGGCGCTCGGCTCGGAAGTACGCGTCGGCCTCGGGCGGCAGCAGGCGGATGAGTGTCGACTCACCCGCGCTGGGGGACGCAAGTGAGGTGCGGCTGGGCGCGCTCGGCTCGGTATCGGCGGCGGGCAGAACCACGTCCCACCCGAGGCGCAGGTGCTCATCACCGTTGTCTACCCCGAAGCGCTGCCACTCGATCACGACCGACATGTCGCTCGGCTCCTGCAGCTCGATCAGCGTGATCCCGGCGCCGATCGTGTGAAGCGTGCCCGCTGGGACGTAGAGAACGTCCCCAGCAGCCACGGGGACCTCGTTGAGCGCTTCTAACATGACCTGCGAGTCCTGCTGCTCGACCCAGCGTCTGAGCGTGTCGAGGTCGATCGGCTCGCGGAGCCCGAGGTGCATGTGAGCGCCGGGCTCGGCGTCGAGGATGATCCAGGACTCGGTCTTTCCGAAGTCGGAGCCGAGCTTGGCGTGAGCGAACTCGCGGCCGGGATGGAAGTGCACCGCGAGGCGCTCGCCGGCGTCGAGCAGTTTCACCAGCAGGCCGGGGTTCGAACCTAAGCGGGCGACGTGGTCACGCCCCAGGTAGCCCAGCGGATCTGAGGCGATCGCGTCCCGTATCAGCCGCCCGTCCGCGAACCTCGCGAGGCCCTCCGTGTCGTGCCCGAACACCGTTGTGGTCGATGCGACCCAGTCCTCGGGCGCCCCAGGGCCGGTGCCGGGCGTCAGTCCGCGGAACCGGTCGATGCCCGCGCCGCCGCGGTAGAAGCGGAACACCGGATTTGCGGGCAGGAGCGCAGGCGCCAAGCCCGCCACCGCGGGTACGGGTGCGGGTGCGGGTGCGGGTGCGGACGCGGGTGCGGGCGCGGACGCGGGTGCGGGTGCGGACGCGGGTGCGGACGCGGTCCCGTCTCTCTCTTTACTCATCCTGGCCGTCTCATCCTCGCCCGCTGATATTAATGACAACGTTGTCAGCATGTCAAGCGACAACGTTGTCATCGTGTTAGCGCTTCTGTGCCCACTGCCGATTTGCGGCTTCGGACCGAGACACTGCACGGAGTTCAGATGCCGCACGCTGCCGGTAGGGTCTGTACCGACCCTTCGATGTGAGCGATGACCGACGAGCCGACCGGACAACACGAGACATCGCCGCAGCGCACGCGGCGGCCGCAGACCACGATGAACGACCTCGCGCTCGCGGCCGGCGTGAGCCTGAAGACCGTGTCGCGCGTGATCAACGGCGAGCCCGGCGTCACCCCAGACACGCTGCGCAAGGTCGAGGCCGCGATCGAGTCGCTCGGCTACGCCCGCAACGACCTCGCGGCCAGCCTACGCAGCGGTGTCGGCTCGAACACGATCGGGCTCGTGATCGAGGATGTCGCCAACCCCTTCTACGCGCTCGTCGCGCAAGCCGTCGAAGACATCGCGCACGAGCATGCGAGCCTGCTGATCACCACCTCGGCGCGGGAGGACCCGGCGCGTGAGCGCGAGCTTGTCACCGCATTGCTGCGCCGGCGAGTGGACGCGCTCCTGATCGTCCCGGCAGGGCCCGACCCGGCGGGACCGGACCACAGCTACATCGCGCGGGCCGGGTTTGCTGGGCACACGGTCTTCCTGGACCGCCCGCCGGCGAGAGCGGACGCGGACACCGTGCTGATCGACAACGCCGCCGGCGCGCAGATGGCGGTCACGCACCTACTGCGGCAGAATCATCGCCGGATCGCGATCGTCGGTGACATGCGGGCGCTCTACACGGCCGGTGAGCGACTCGACGGTTACATGAGTGCCCTGACCCGCGCAGGCGTCACGCCCGAGGCGGAGCTGATCTCAATGGGGCACAGCACGTGGGAATCGGCCCACGCGGCCGTCTCGCAGCTGCTGGAGCTGCCGGCGCCGCGGCGACCGACGGCGATCTTCGCGGCCAACAACCGCTGCACGATCGGAGTGATGCATGCGCTGCACGGCCGTGACAGCGAGGTGGCCCTGGTCGGCTTCGACGAGTTCGAGCTTGCAGACCTGCTCGGCGTCACGATCGTGCGAACCGATCCGTACAGGATCGGCCAGGTGGCGGCGCAGCTCGCGTTCAGCCGCATTGCCGGCGACGAGCGTCCGCCCCAGCGCGTGCTGCTGCCCGTCGACCTGGTTGCCCGCGGCAGCGGCGAGATCAGCGCCTGAGCCGCGTCAGGCTTCGAGCGCTCGGCTGCTCGAACCGTATTGCAGACGTGTCGCGACCGCCGCGGCGACGACAGCGATGCAGACGATCGTTAGGCCAAGCACCCACGGCGACTTGCTGTCAGAGCCGCTGCCGAGGCCATGCGCGACGGCGATGGGCCAGCTCACGTACGTGAACCAGTGGACGAAACGCCATGTCCGGAATCCGACCCGGCGCCTGAGCAGGCTCGAGACGATGATCGCGATCAGCAGGTCGAACGCGACGGCGCCAAGCCCCACCCAGAAGGGGCTGTATGACGATCCGAACGGGAGCACCGCAGCGCTCAGCGGAATCTGCACGTAGCCGTCGAGCACGGACGTGAGGATGTGGATCACGATCACGAACAGCGCCAGCAGCGAGATGTCACGGTGCACGGTGCGGATCGCAAACCGCGGCCACGCCTCGGAGCTCACTCGCAGCGGCCCGAGCACGCCGAGCACGACGATCACGCTCAGCAGAACCAGCGCCACCAGCCCGGTGGCCCGGCCGAAGTACCAATACCAGCTCGTTCCGTGGACGGCCGCGAGCGTCACAGATCCTCGCCCTCCGCCGGCCAGCCCGCGACGTGCCGCACGCTGCCGTCGTGGGCCACGAGGCGCGCCGGCAGCGCTCGCCCTTGGAGCCACTCGATGGCGCCGGTGCCGAGCACGATCGCCGCCGTGCTGGCCGTGTTCGCGTCGAGGCACGAGGCGGCGCTGACGCTGACGGTCCGCCACGGTCCGGCGGCGGGCCGGCCGCTGGCGGGGTCGATCAGGTGATGAACAGCTTCCGCGCCCTCGCCCAAGCGGCGGACGGTGACGCTAGAGGTTGCGAGCCCGCCCTCGCGGATCGCGACCGTCTGTCCGGGGCCGTCACCGGCCCTGTGATCATCGGTGACGCGGACCTGCCAGCCGGCGTCGGGCGAGCTGCCGGCGACCGCGATGTCGCCACAGAGGCCGACCAGCACGCCGGTGCGTGTCGCGCCGGCTGCAGCCTCGGCCGCCATATCGGCGGCGAGCGCCTTGGCGGTGGCACCCAGGTCGAGCTGCACCCCGGCGCCCAGCATGATGCTGCGGGACGTGTCATCGAGCTTGACGGCGGTGTAGCCCGGAGCCGGAGCGATCCGCACCGGCCGATCGCTCGTCGGCGGGTTGATTCGATGAGCGACGAGCGTCTGCCCGACGGTGGGGTCGACCGCACCGCCCGTCAGCCGCGCCGCTCGCAGGGCTTCGTTGACCGCCGTGAAGAGCAACGGGCTGACCACCACCTCCTGCTCTGGCGAGGCGTTGACGAGTGCAAGCTCGGAGTCCTCACGGAAGCTCGAGCAGGCGAGATCGAACGCGGCGACGGTCCGCTTGACCTGGGCGAGCGCGGCGCCGAGGCCGCTGCGCTCGCACACGGCAACGACCGCCCGTCCTCCCCAGATCGGGAACTCCGCGCGCCCGAGCGTCTCGGGCGCCTCTGTATTCAGCATCTACGAGGCCTCGACATCTAGGAGCCTCCCGACACGACCGTGCCCGCGCCCGAGGACGCACTTGGGGTCGAACTGCCCGACAGGCTCTGCGTGGCCGAGCTCGAGCTTGAGCTGGTGTAGCCGGAACTGGTCGAACCGGAGCTGGTGGAGCTGTTGACGGTCGAGTGTGTGGTCGCAGCATGGACCGGCGCGGCGACGTCGATCAGCCCGGCCACCGCGCAGGTCGCCACGGCCACCCCGCCGATGATCGCACGGCGAGTGCTGGCGATCCGGTCGAGCACCGCCTGTCGTCGGCGCGCAGCCTTGCGCCGAAGTTGCTCGCGCTTGAGATCTCGTTCCGAGGGTTCGGCCGCCATGAGCAGAGACTGCGCGCTGCGTTTGAGAAAAAGGTAAGACTGGCGGAAGAAACAGTGATGATCGAGCGCGGGGTGCGTGTCGTCGTACGGCCACCGCGGCCCGGGTCTGGCGATCAGGACTTGGTCGCGCCGCAGACCTTGAAGCCGTACGTGTGTGCCAGCTTTCTGTAATGAGCCTCCGAGGCAATCTCGGCCAGTGAGGCTTGTTCGAGCTTCTTGGCATTCGTTGCCTCGATGGCCACGATCGCCTCCTGGGCCTCCCGAACCCCCTCCGCGAGTGTGTTCCAGAGCTTCGTGAGCAGGGTCGCACTCGCAGCCGGCTTCGGAATCGCCCGGAGCTGCTTCAGAGCGGCCAGGTCAAAGCCGTTGTTCCTCCGGAGACCATCCACAACCTTCACGAGGAATGCGGGCGTGGCCGCCGCCGGCTCAGACAGCAGCCCCGTGTCGACCACGAGGATCTTGGCGTCCACGGCCTTGCAGATCGGATCGGCCTTCGCGATGTATCCAGCTTTGGTCGGTGCCGCCGCCAGTGCAACGGCGGGCACAGCGAGGCCAACCAGAACGAGCAATATGCCCAGCGCGCGCTTCATGGCGTCAGCGTCCCACAATAGTCGGGTGTCAGCCTCCGGGCTGCGCGTTGTGTTGACGCCCCCCTCTCCCCGAGCTCGAGCGGAACCAGATCGGCTTGCTTTCCAGCCACCTATGGGTGAGGATCCCGGGTGACCACAGCCGACCGGTGGGTAGCGCAATGTCAGTGATGGTGACGCTTCGACTCAAAGCCGATGCGAGCAAGCTCGAAGCGTGGGCAGCGGCAAATCCGGATGCGATGACCGCGATCATGGACAAGGCGAAGCAGCAGGGTGTGATCGCGCATCGCTTCTACGGGGACGGTGCCGGTGGGGTGATGGTCCTTGACGAATGGCCGGATGCCGACAGCTTCCAGACGTTCTTCCATGGGTCGATGGATGAGATCGGGCCGATGATGGCCGCGGTCGACGCACAGGGCGAACCGGAGGTCAGCTTCTGGCACGAGCTCGAGACCCACGACCAGTACGGCTGGGGCGCCTGAGGAGAAGGCCAGGTGCCCTCCTGCGCGGCCTGTGCCGCGCAGGGCCTGCACTGAACCGGGGAGGTAGTTCTGTTGCGGAAACCAACAATTCGTCTCGTCGTGCCTGCAGTCGGCTTACTTGCGTTGCTAATTGCTGCCGGGACCGCCTTGGCGGCGGGGACGACGCTCCGGCTCACGGGACCGTCGGGAACGCTGCGGGCGGACACGCGTTACACGGTGACGGCGTCCGGGAATGCGAGTCACAGCTACAGGCTCTTTGCTTATGAGGGAGGAGAACTCGGTGGCGCAAGGACCGCCATCGGCTGTTACCCGACTGAAGCGGCGGAATACGCCAGGTACAAGCCGTTGGCCAGCGTCCACGTCTATCTCGGCTCCTACAGCGTCCACGGACGCTTCAGCAGGAGCTGGACGCTCGTCGCAAGTAACCCGGGCCCCAGGTCGTTCTGCGCATACCTGGCGAGCTCGAGTGGCAGCAAGACCTATGCGCACGCGAGCTTGCGCTGGACAAACCGGTAGATTGTGACAAATGGCTCTAACAACTCTCACGCGTAGACGCTGGCTAGGTTCGGTCGCTTTCGTGGTCGTTCTCTTTCTGCTTGCCAACATCACGGGAGGGAGCGCCAAGCATCCGGGAACCGTAAGCAACATCTTCTGGTACGCCTTCCTGATCGGCGCCCTGGCGTTGATCGTGCTCGGAATCCCCGCGTTCTACCGGTCGCGACGGTCGCGAGCGACCTGAACCACGAGTGCCGCAGTAGGGCGCGGATCGCGCGTCGCCTAAGGCTCGCATCGCCCGTGAACACGGGCGATGCGGCGTCCGGCGGTCAGAACAGCTGGTTCTCGCCGCCGAACACGTCGCTGACGGATCCGTCGGTGAAGATCTGGCGGATCGAGCTGGTCAGCAGGTCGGCACAGGAGAGCACCTTGACGTTGTCCGGAGCGCCCGGCGGCAGCGGCACCGTGTCGGTCACGACCACCTGCTCGAATCCGGAGGCGATCACGTTCTCAAACGCGTTGCCCGAGAAGAGGCCGTGCGTGGCCGCGGCATACACGCGGCTCGCGCCGGCGTCCTTGACCGCGTCGGAGGCGGCCTTCAGCGTGCCGGCGGTGCCGATGAGGTCGTCGACGATCACCGCCGTCTTGTCCTTGACGTCGCCGATCACGTAGTTGATCTCGGCGACCTGCTGAACCGGACGCTCCTTGTTGAGGATCGCGAGGTCGGCGCCCATCTTCGACGCGAACAGCTTGTTGAGCTTCACGCGCCCGGCGTCCGGCGCCACGACGACGAGGTCATCGAGCCCGAGGTCGGTGAAGTATTGGGTGAGGATGAAGAGCGCCGTCATGTGGTCGCAGGGCTTGTTGAAGAAGCCCTGGATCTGGCCGGAGTGCAGGTCCATCGTGAGGATCCGGTCGATGCCGGCGGACTCGAGCATATGCGCGACCAGGCGAGCGCTGATCGGCTCGCGCGGGGCCGACTTCTTGTCCTGGCGGGAATAGCCGTACCAGGGGGTGACAGCGATCACGCGGTGGGCGGACCCGCCGACCGCGGCGTCGACCATCACCAGCAGCTCCATCAGCGCATCGTTGGTACTGAGGCCCTCGTCGGGGTTGCCGCAGATCGGTTGGACGATGAACACGTCCGCGCCGCGCACCGACTCCTCATAGCGGCAGTACACCTCGCCGTTGGCGAACGTCTTGGTCGTCACATTTCCCAAGGCAACGCCAAGGCGGTCGGCGATTCGCGCTGCGAGCGCGCGATTCGCGCGGCCCGAGAACAGCATCATGCGTTTGCTCGGGTCGGATCGCAGTTCGCTGTCTCCGATAGGCATTGCTGCGACGCTCATCGCCCCGCGGATGGTAGGGGGCGGCGTGGATGAAATGTTGCCCGGACCACGCTCAGCGCTCAGGCGTGTGACCGGTGTCACTCGCCGCGTCGGCGTCGCCGTCATTTGACGCGTCGGCGTCGGTCTCGCTCGACGCGGCGGAGTCGCCCGCGTGGCGTGCGCGGACCCGTTCGGCGTAGCCCTCGATGTTCGTCTGGCGGGCTCGCGCGATCCCCAGCTCGCCGTCGGCAACGTCGTCGGTGAGCACGGAGCCGGCGGCCGTCCAGGCGTCGTCGCCGATCTCGACCGGCGCCACAAAGGTCGTGTCGACGGCGGTGTGCACGCGCGACCCGATCTTTGTCCGGTGCTTGGTGTAGCCGTCATAGTTGGCTGTGATCGTGCTGGCCGCGATGTTCGTGTCCTCGCCGATCGTCGCGTCGCCGATGTAGCTCAGATGCGGGACCTTGGTGCGCGCGCCGACCTCGGAGCTCTTGATCTCGACGAAGGCGCCGACCTTGGAACCCTCGCGCAGCACCGTCCCGGGGCGCAGGTAGGCAAACGGGCCGACGCTGACGTGGTCTCCGATCGTCGCGCCGGTCGCGTACGAGTGGACCACCTCCGACTCGCTCCCAACGGCCGTGTCTGTCAGCGTCGTATGGGGACCGATAGTCGAGCCATCGCCGACGATCGTGCTTCCGTGGAGTGCCGTGCCGGGCTCGATCAGCGTGTCGGACGCAAGCGTGACATCGATGTCGATGACCGTGTTGGCCGGGTCGACGATCGTGGCGCCACCGAGCATCAGGGCCTCGTTGATCCGGCGCTGCGCGACGGCGCGCACCGCCGCGAGCTGCACGCGATCGTTGATGCCGAGCGCCTCATCGACGTCCTCGAGTTCGAACGCCGTCACCAGGTGACCCTGTCCGCGGAGGATCGACAGCACGTCCGGCAGGTAGTACTCGCCCTGAGCGTTGTCATTGCCGACCTGTGCGAGAGCCGCCAGCAACGCGGCGCCGCCGAACGCGTAGGCGCCGCTGTTGATCTCCCGGATCTGGAGTTCCACGGGCGTCGCGTCCGCAGGCCGCTTGGTCTCCACGACCTGTTCGACGCTGCCACCGGCGGCCCGGACCACGCGTCCGTATCCAGTCGGGTCCTCGAGCGTCGCCGTGAGGATCGTCGCGGCGGCGCCGGCGGCGGCCCGTGTGTCCGCGAGAGCGGCGACCGTGTCGCTCGTGATCAGCGGCACATCCCCGTTCAGAACGATGACCGAGGCGTCCTCGTCGATGTGCGTCTCGGCGGCGCGCAGCGCGTGGGCGGTGCCGAGCGCCTGCTCCTGAACGACGCTCACCACGTCCGCGTCGAGTGACGCCCTGAGCGGCTCGCCGGGAGCGTCCACAACGACGACCTTGCCCGCGCCCGCCGCGCGCGCGGCGGCAACAGCCCAGCCGATCATCGGGCGCCCACAGATCGCGTGCAGCAGCTTCGGGGTCCTGGAACGCATCCGCGTCCCCTGTCCAGCGGCGAGGATGACGACGACGGGCCCGCTCACGCGCCGGATGCTAGCTGTCAGCTCCCGCACGCGAGGCGAGCACCACCGGTCATCTGTCAGCGTCAGTGACTATCAGCACCGGTGTCGGACGCTCGATCAAGTCTTCAGCGACATCGCGTAGCAGCAGTCGCCCCGTGCGTCGACTCGCGTGGTGCCCACAGATGATCAGGTCGAAACCGTGTCCGTGCGCATAATCGTCGAGAGCCTGCGCAGCCGTGTCACCCTCGATGATCTCGTGTTCGACCGCGACCCCAGCGCGTTCGGCGCGGTCGAGCACCTCAGCGAAGGTCTGAGTGAGATACCGGTGGGCAGCTTGCTCGGTCTCCTCTCGGTCGGCGACGGTCTCGGCGTGAGCCGGCGAATAGGCGATCGACACGGCAACGAGCTCGGCGTCGTAGCGGCGGGTGAAGTCGATTGCGACATCGAAAGCCCGCAACGCCACCTCCGAGCCATCCCACGCGACCAGAATCCGTTGAAACATCGCTCCATCCTCGCGTACGGTCAGAGGTCATCAGCGAAACTGCGGCCAGGAGCGAGCCGCGCCGCTCGTGGCAGCCTAACCGAGCCATGTGGAGCTCGAAGCAATGTTCGGCCCACTGTCGTTATTCCAACGAGGCTGTTGGTATTGTCCTCCCAGTCAGATGGAGCTCCTGACGCGGGAGCCGCGCCGGTATAGAGCCGGCCGAGTTCTCCGAACCGCCCGACAGCCGGGCTGATGGCTCCTTTCGCGATAGCCGATCCACTTTTACGCGAGAGGAGCTGAGAGAGCAGTGCCGGTTCTGCCCCACTGGGTGATTCAGGTTCTGCAGGTCGTCGTGATCCTGGTGCTCGCGCCGCTGGTCACCGGGATCATCGCCCGGGTCGAGGCGATCATTCAGCAGCGTCGCGGCCCGCGGGTACTGCAGCCCTACTACGACATCGCGAAGCTGCTGCAGAAGGAGACGGTGCTCCCCGAACCGGCCGGCCCGATCTTCCGGGCGGCGCCTTATGTGGCTTTCGCGGCATACGCGACGGTGCCGCTGCTGATCCCAGTGCTTACGACCTTCGGGCTGCCGCTCGGGTACATGGCCGACTTCTTCGGCGTCGGGATGATCCTGGCACTGGCGAGCTTCATCGTCTCGGTCGCGGCTGTGGACAGTGGTAGCCCCTACGCCCAGCTCGGCTCCAGCCGTCTGCGCTCGTTCGGGGCGTTCAACGAGCCGACCGTGATCTTCGTGACGTTCGTGCTGGCGCTGACGACGCACACCGACCTGCCCTACGCGTTCGGAGCGACGATCCGCTCGTCGACCGTCCAGGTGGTGCGACCGAGTCACCTGCTGATGATCGCGGCATTCTTCATGCTGGTGCTGATCGAGACGGGCCGCATCCCCGTTGAGAATCACGGCGGGACGCTCGAATTCGGTCAGATCGAGGAAGGTCGCGTCGCCGAGCACTCCGGCCCCGGTCTCGCGTTCCTGCGTTGGGGCTCGAGCGTCAAGCAGCTGCTGCTGTTCACGATCCTGATGAACGTACTGGTTGTCCCGTGGGGGATGGCCTCCAGCGGCCGCCTCGGCGCGGTGGCGCTGGCGATCGGCCTGCTGTTCTGCAAGGCACTAGTCGTCGGGGCGACCGTGGTGGTGATCGAGTCGAGCTTCGCGAAGCTCCGCCTCTACAAGATCCCGGAGTTCACGGTGGCGAGTTTCATGCTGGCCATCCTCGCCGTCGTGATCTTCCTGTTCGAGCCCGGATATGGCGACCTGCACCTCAGCGTGTTCGGGGCCACGGCGACGATCTCCGCCGTGCTGGTGCTGTTGCTGGAGTTCGGGATGCTGAGATCGCAGGATGTCTGGGAGCAACTCCGGCTCTATGGACTGAGCTCGGTCGTCGTGGCGGCGCTGGCCGTGATCACAGCGGCAACCGGCCACGGCGGCAGTTCGCTGTACGCGCTCGGCGCCGTCACGATCGCGCTGAAGGCGCTCGTGTTCCCGCTTGGGATCCGGTTCGTGTTACGTCGACTCGACGCGGAGCCGCGGGTGCCATCGGTGATCGGCGTGGCCAGCGGGATACTGCTGGCGATCGTGCTCTGCTGCTTCGCGTTCGTGGCGCTGCGTCCGATCCACATCGGCGCTGAAGCGGCGCTGCCGCTATCGGCACTACCGGTCGCCGTCGGAGGGCTGCTCGTCGCCTTCCTGCTCATGGTTCTTCGACCCTATGCCCCCTCGCAGCTGCTGGGCTTCCTGGTCCTCGAGAACGCCGTCTCGGTGGCGAGCCTCGTGATCGCGCCGGGCCTGCCGATCATCCTGGCGCTGCTGCTTTTGTTCGACGTGCTCATCGGGGTACTCGTCTTTGTCGTCCTGGTGCAGTATCTGGCAGTCGAGCGGACGGCCATCCGGACTGACCTGCTGAACAGGTTGACGGGATGAGCTGGGCGCTTTATCCGATCCTGGCGATCCCGCTCGGCGCCACGCTGCTGACGCTGCTCGATGGCTGGAAGCTCGCGCGGGCGGCCACCGCGATCGCCGGTGGCTGCTCACTGGGCCTGGCGGTCGCGATCGGACTCAGCGTCCGGCACGGGCAGGTACTCGTCGCAGCCGCGGGGTGGCTGCGCGTCGACGCGCTGGGCGCCGTGTTCCTGCTCGGTACCGGACTGCTTTATGCGATGGCGGCCGTCTTCTCGATCGGCTACCTCGGCGTCGAACAGCACACCCCAGGGTTTCCAAGCTTCGCCAAGCGCTACTACACGCTGCTGAACCTGTTCGGCTGCTCGATGCTGCTGGTCCCACTGGCGTCGGACTTCGGCACGCTCTGGGTCGCCGTCGAAATGACGACGATCATCTCCGCACTGCTGGTCGCGATCGACCGCACCGACGCGGCTCTCGAGGCCGCCTGGAAATACGTACTGATCGCCTCCAGCGGTCTCGGGATCGCGCTGCTGTCGATCATCATCCTCTACGCCACCGGCACCCACGCGCTCGGCACGGCCTACATACCTCGGTTCGTCCGCTTCTCAGCCCACGCGCGCAGCCTCTCAACGGAGGCAGTCCAGGTCGCGTTCGTCCTCTCTGTTGTCGGCTTCGGCACGAAGGTTGGTTTCGTGCCGATGCACACGTGGCTGCCCGATGCGCATAGCGAAGCGCCCGCGCCGGTCTCGGCACTGCTGTCGGGCTCGCTGTTGTCGGCCGCGTTCTACGCGATCCTGCGCTTCTTCCAGGTGGCCGTCGCCAATGGCGACCGCTCATTCGCGGAGCACGTCCTGATCGTGTTCGGGACGATGTCCCTCGTCGCCGCAGGTTTCTTCGTGCTGCGGCAGCGCAACTACAAGCGACTGCTCGCCTACTCGTCCGTCGAGCACATGGGGATCATCGCGCTTGGAATCGGGTTTGGTGCGCCGCTGGCTGTCGCTGGAGCGCTCCTGCATGTGCTCACGCACGCCGCGGCCAAGGGGCTGGCGTTCCTCGGGGCCGGCTCGCTGTTGCGCGGCTACGACTCCAAGGAAGTGGCGAGCGTCAGGGGCGCCGGCCGCACGATGCCGTGGACCGGGCCGATGTTCCTGGCCGCGACGTTGGCGTTGTCGGGCCTGCCGCTCTCTGGGGTGTTTCGCAGCGAGTTCGAAGTCGTCGTCGGCGGGTTCGCGAGCTCGCAGAACGTGGGCGTCGTGCTGCTGCTGATCTTCGTCAACCTTGCGTTCTTCGGGGTCATCTGGCACGCCGGCGGCATGATCCTGACCTCGCCCGCCACGCCGGCAACCACCAGCGGCAGCGCGACCGGCGCCAGCTCGGGCATCGGCGCCGCGGCCAGCACCCCTCCCAGTGCAGACGTCCCACACGAGCGGAGCGCATGGATGATCGCTGGGATGCTCGGCTGTCTGTTCGTCGTGGTGGCACTCGGCGTGCACCTTCCGGGCGAGCTGTCGTCGCTGCTCGGCCACGCTGCAGGTCTGCTCAGGAGGCCCGGACGGTGACAATGCCAAGGCGTCCTCCTGACGGCGAGCTCGTGGACAGGTTTTTCTCGGGAGGCGAGCCAGGCCCAGACGGCGAGCTTCACCTGTCGGTGCCCACGGCTGACTTCGAGGGTACGGTTCGCGAGCTGTTCTCCGCCGGCGCGCGCTTCATCACCCTGTTCGTCGCTGAGACTCCAGGTCGCGCCTGGACGGGACTGTTCGCCTTCCGCGGCGAGCTGCTGGTGCTGCAGGCGCCGATCGACGGCGCCGCGAAAATGCCCCACCGCGGGATCGGTCGGTGGTGGCCCGCTACCGAGCGCGCCATCTTGGAGCTCATCGACCGCGAGGGCGCTGCCATCCAGGAAGGCGGCCGGCGAATCACCCGTCCCGATCCTGACCTCATCGAGCGCTCCGTGGAGGGCCTCGACGTCTTCACGATCCCGTTTGGGCCGGTGCGCTCAGGCATCTTCGAGGCAATCCAGTTCCAGATCGAGACTGGCGGTGAGGACGTGGCCAGTCTCCAGACAAGAACCTTCTTCAAGCATCGCGGTCTCGAGTCGCGGTTCGCCGGTCTGCGCCCCGAGGTGGCGGTCCACGTCGCCGAACGCGTCGCAGGAGTCGCGGCCACGGCCTACGCGTGCGCGTTCTCGGAAGCCGTCGAGCGAGCGCTCGGGGTCGAGCCGCCGCTGCAGGCACAGCGCTGGCGGGCGATCTACTCGGAGCTCGAGCGGATGGCCTGCCACCTCGACGTGATCGCCAAACAGGCCGAGACGACCGCGCTGTACGTCGGTCAGGCACGCTTCCAGATCCTCAAGGAACAGGTGCAAGGGTTACGAGCTCGGCTGACGGGCAGTCGCTTCGGACGCGGTGTGGTCGCGCCGGGCGGGGTGCGACGCGACGGCCTGATCGACCTCGATGACCTGAGCATGGCGATCGACGGGATCGAGCGCGACCTGCATCGCGACCAGCGGCTGTTCCTCGGCACCGCGTCGATGACCGATCGGCTCGTCGGTTCAGGCCACCTCGATCGCGCGCTGATCGAGCAGTACTGCGCCGTCGGGCCGCTGGCCCGCGGCTCGGGTGTGTCGATTGATGCCCGCCACGAACGACCCTACGGCGACTACCAGCGGCTGGGGTTGCGGATCATCGTGCGCCGCGAGTGCGACGCGATGGCACGGGTCAATGTCCGCTTCGGCGAGCTGTTCGAATCGCTGAGGATGATCCGTCAGGCGATCGACCAACTGCGTCGGCGCGTTGGTGATCTATCAGCGCCGCTCCCTGAAGACGGCAGCGGCACCGCCTGCGGCTGGGTCGAGGCGCCCCAGGGCGAGCTCGTCATCTGGGTGGAGATCACGGACGGTCTCGTCCGGGGGGTCCACATCGCCTCGCCCTCATTCCGCAACTGGGCGCTGTTCGATCACGCGTTCCCGAATGACGTGCTGACCGATTTTGCGTTCATCGAGCACAGCTTTGGACTCACCACAGCAGGAGCCGACCGCTGATGCTCGAGTGGATCTACCGGGGACTCAGCCGCGGGCGGGTGACCACTCGATACCCGCGCCAGCCGGAGCACGCTCCGCACGGGTTCCAGGCTCGCGTAGAGGTAGCGCACCCAGAGGGCGGCGGACCGCAGCTCGCCGCCCTCTGCCCCACCGGCGCCATCGCCGTGACCGCTGACGGACACGTGACGCTCGACCGCGGACGCTGCATCGTCTGTGGCGACTGCGTGCGTGCCGCGCCGGACCGCTTCGCCTTTGACTCCGGCTACGAGACAGCGGTGCGCGCCCGCGCCGCCCTGATCGTCGGGCAGGCCGACGGTTGGGACGTGTCGGCGAGTCCGTTGAGGCCGCCCCTGGGCGAACGCGCCGGTCGCCTGCGGCGGTCGATCCATGTGCGGCACATCGACTGCGGCTCGGACGGGTCCGAGGAATGGGAGATCCAGGCACTGTGGAACCCTTACTACGACATCCAGCGGCTGGGCTTCTTCTTGACGAGCGCGCCGCGCCACGCGGACGTGCTGCTCGTTACCGGACCCGTGACGGCCCCGATGCGCGCACCACTCGAGCGCACCTGGGCAGTGATGCCCGAGCCCAAGGCGCTGGTCGCGGTCGGTACCGATGCATGCGGCGGCGGGCTCCGGGCAGGAGACCGAACCGCGGTCGCCGGAGCGCGCCTCACGGCGGGCGGGGTCGACCAGGTCCTGCCCGTTGACGTCTATGTGCCCGGTTCGCCGCCGCCTCCGATCACGATCATGCACGGCCTCCTGCTGGCCGCCGGGCTGCTGCGCCCGCAGGAGGCCGCATCGTGAGTGCGGTGTTCGCAATCGCGATGGCGGCGCTGGCACTGGCGCCAGCGATCACGGCGCTATCGCTCCGCAGATGGGGACAACGCATTAGCAACCTGTCGGCGAGCCTCGGCTCAATGCTGCTCGTGGTCGTGGGCGTCTCCGCGGCACTCGGCGCCAGCCATCCAATCCTGAACCTGGGCGGCTGGCTCGGCTTCGGGCACAGCGCCCTCCATGTCGACGGGCTGTCCGGCATCTTCCTGGCGCTGACGGGACTGACGGGCGGCGCGGTCACGCTCGCATGCCTGGATCAGCCGATGAGTCGATGGTTGACGATCCTCACAACGCTGCTGCTGCTGTTCGTGGCTGTCGTGATCGGGTCCGACAACGGTTTCCTGTTCTTCCTGGCCTGGGAGCTCGTCAGCGTTTGCGTATATCTGATCGCGAGCGCCGGCGAGGATCCCAGAGACCTGCTCGCCGGCTACCTCAGCGGCGGTCTCGCGAAGATCGGCGGAGCCGCGTTGCTCGCTGCGTTTGCGCTGCTCTACGCCCACACCCACAGCTTCTCGCTCGCCGCTTGGCACCACGCAGCGTTGTCGTCTGGGACGAGAGGCGTCCTGTTCGCACTGTTCCTGATCTGCTTCGCCACCAAGGTCGGCCTGCTGCCACTCCAGGGTGGCCTACCAGCTGGCTACGGCTCCGCTCCGCGGCTCGGTGCAGCGGCACTTTCGGTCGCATTGTGCGCCGGCTTCTACGGGCTGTGGCGTTTCGAGTTCGATGTTCTTGGTCCGTTGCCGACCTGGTGCGGGGACTCGCTGCTGATCATCGGCGCTGGCACCGCACTTGCCGGGATCACCTACGCGCTCACCCGCGACGATCTGCGCCAGTTCCTCGGCTACTCCACCGTCGAACACGCCGGTATTGCGCTGGTCGGGTTTGCGGTTGCGTTGCTCGGTCACGCCGCGCACAACCCGACGCTCGCTGCGGCTGGCCTGCTCGCCGCCACCCTGCACGTCTGTGCGCACAACCTGTCCAAGACGCTGGCGCTGATCACGATCGACCGCGTCACCGAGGCCACCGGCCAGCGCACCATCGACCCGCTCGGCGGCCTCGCCAGGCTGCTGCCGGACAGCGCAGCGACGCTCGGAGTCGCATCGTTGACGCTGGCGGCAATCCCGCCGCTCGGAGGCTTCGTGAGTGAGTGGTTCACGTTCGAGGCTTTGCTGCAGGGCTTCCGAATGCCAACGCTGCTTTCGCAGTTGCTGTGCGCGCTGGCCGCGGCAGCGCTGGCCCTGACAGCCGGACTCGGCGTTCTGGCGTTCGCCAAGTACTACAGCTTCATCTTCCTCGGCCAGGCCCGCTCGGATCTCGCGAGCGTGCGCGCGCCGAGGCGTTGGTCGTTGGGCGCAGGGATGCTGGCTGTGGTGGTGCTGTTCCTCGGCGCGGCGGCTCCCTGGGAGATCCATGCCGTCGGCGGCGGCCTGAGCGGGCTGCTCGGCTTCAACCTTGCGACTGTCACGATCAGCTACCCACTCGTGCTTGGACCCGTGTTCCAGAACTTCTCGGTGCTTGCGCCAACCTGGCTATGCATCGTGCTGCCTCTGTACGCGATCCTCGCCTGGATGATTGCCTTCGGCGGCGACCGGCGACAGCGGGTCCGGCGCGAGCCGGTCTGGGTGACCGGCAGCGCCGCCGATCTCTCGATGGTCCAGTACCGCCCGTCCGCCTATTCAAATCCGATGCGCAGGATCCTTCGAGCACCGCTCGGATACAGCAGCCGAGTGCTCCGCTCCCCACGAGCGGACGCCTCGCCTCCGTATGTGCTCGAGACACGCGTGGTGCTCGCCGTCGACCGCTACCTGTACGGCCCTTTGACGGCGCTCGCCCTTGGAATCTCCGCCCGTGTGCGCCGGTTCCAGTCGGGCCGGCTGTCCTCGTACCTTCTGTACATGTTGATCGCCCTGATCGTCGCCCTGTCCCTGGTACCGATCCTCCATTGATCGTGTTTCAACGAATCCTTCTTGCCTGGGACGGCTCCGAACTCGCGCTCTTCGCCTTCGATGCCTCGATTGAGGTCGCCCGCCGCTATGACGCGGAGATCGTTGCGATCTCGATCGCCCAGTCACGTGCCCACGCCGAGACTTCCGCCGACCGGATCGAGACGGCGGATGCCGCTCGCCGCTATCTCAAGCAAACGTTCGACGATGTCGCCGACCGCGCAGTGCGAGCGGGGGTCGACGTCAGCCATGAGATCATCGACGGCGCCTCCACCTACAAGGCGCTGCGTGACTATGCGCACGCGCATGGCTTCGATCTCATCATCTGCGGTCACCATCGAACGCACCGAGCCGGTCGACTCCTGCTGCACGGAATCACCGAGGCGTTGATCGAGGGCCCGACGCCTGTGCTGGTGATCACTGATGGGACAGCATGACCAGGGCGCAGCTGTGAACGAGGACTGCCTCAAGCTGACGACCTACTTCGGCGAACGTGACCGGACCGAGCATGGATTGTTCAGCGACGAGCTGATGAACGTCTATGGCGACCACCGCGTGCAGGCGAGCGTTCTGCTGCGCGGGACCGGCGGGTTCGGGCGTCTGCACCACCTGCATACCGACAGACTGCTGACGTTGTCTGAGGATCTGCCGGTCGTCTCGATCGCGGTCGACGAGCGACTTCGCATCGAGTCGATGCTCGAATCGGTGCTTCAGATTCAACGCAAAGGGCTGATCACACTCGAGCGCGCGCGGCTGCTCTCCGGCGAGATCGGCACCGTCGAGCTACCCGAGCAACTCAATGAAGCCACGAAGCTGACGATCTACGTTGGCCGGCAGGAGCGCGTCGGTCGAACGCCGACCTTTGTCGCCGTCTGCGACCTCCTCTATCGGCGGGGCATCGCCGGCGCGAGTGTCCTACTCGGCGTGGACGGCACGCGTCAGGGCCACAGGTCCAGAGCACACTTCGTTGCCCGTAACGCCGACGTCCCGACGATGATCGTCGCGGTTGGGGAGGGCGCCAAGATCGCAGGGCTGCTGCCCGAGCTCGGTGAATTGCTCCAGGAGCCGCTGATGACGCTCGAACGCGTTCGCGTCTGCAAGCGCGACGGACAGCTGCTCGACACGCCGCACGAGCTGCCTGGAACCGACGAGCACGGCCTCGCGCTGTGGCAGAAGCTGATGGTCTACACGTCCCACAGCCAGATGCACGGAGGTCACCCGATCCATCAGGAGATCATCCGGCGCCTGCGTGAATCCGATGCTGCCGGGGTCACGGCGCTACACGGCATATGGGGCTTTCATGGTGCGCACGCGCCACATGGCGATCGAGCCCTCCAGCTCCGCCGGCACGTACCGGTCTGCACGATCGCGATCGACGCACCCGAGCGGATCGAAAACTCGTTCGCAATCATCGACGAGATCACCACCGAGCACGGTCTGGTCACGAGCGAGATCGTCCCGGCGATGACTGCGCTGAGCGCCACCGAGAGGCGTGGTGGTCTCCGGCTTGCACGGCATCACCTGTAGCTGACGCCCACGCCCGGCGGCGTCCACGTCCGGCGGCGTCCACCTCCGGCGGCGGCGAGCCTCGTTCGCACCGACAGTGGTCAGATCGCGTGAGTGCGTTCTGCGGCCGACATGTGGCGAATGACGAGCGTTCCTGCGGCGATCTGCTCACGAATCTCACGGAGACTCTCGGCGCGTCGGTCCTGCGTGCGACGGCGAATCGTCGCCGCCGCTTTCTGTGCGGAGTTGATCGCCGGCGCGTCGGTTGACATCGGCGCGATCGCATCCTGGGTTTTCGCTACAGGTGACTCGCTGGGCATAGCCAGCTCCCTTCCCGCCAAATGCGGTTCGATTTAGGGCCTCTCGGAGCCGCTCGGGACCAAGCGGGAAACGGCTAACTAGAGCGCGGCCTAATGAATGCATCGGCAGCCGGACAGGTTTCCTCCACTTAAGACGCCGAACACGGACCATCGGCGCCACGGGATTTCGGCACACCTAGCCCGAATCAGATCCGAACACCTTCGCCGCCAGGTCCGCGGTTAGCTCATGCTTGCCCGCCTGCCGCAGCGACCATCGCACCACCAGGGATCCCTTTGGCCCCGCCCAGCCTCTCCGCCCAGCCCCCCAAAAAAACGCGCCCGCGACGGAGGATTGAGATTTTGGGCGCTGACCGCGTGAAGTCGCCGGAGGCCGACCTGCTCAAAGTGACAAATCGCAACTCGCTGTGGCGATTTGGCACCAGAGTGCGGGCGGGCTCAGGCAGTCAGCGCAACGACCTGCGGCAGCCGTGCACCGCAACGACCTGCGGCAGCTGTGCACCGCATCGCAACGACCTGCAATAGCTGGGGAGTCCGGATTCGAACCGGAATCTCAAGGCACCAAAAACCTGTGTCTTGCCGTTAGACCACTCCCCAGTGCATTGCCGAGTGGTGGCCTGTGACGTTATCTCACCGCCGCCCCAACGCCCTCGCCACCGGCTCCGACAACAACGGATCGGCGAGCGCGGCACGCACGTCGTCCGGCCGGTGCAGGGCACGCTCGGCGCGCAGCAGCCCGACCTCGAGGCCGGCGTGTCCGGCCGCGGTCAGCACCTGGTTGAACGAGTCGGGGCCGCGCCAGACCTGCTCGGGCAGCGCGAACAGCGAGGGCAGCGGCCGGGCGAGCGCGATCAGGTAGTAGCCGCCGTCGAACACAGGGCCAAGCACCAGATCGGCACCGGTCGCCAGATCGAGTCGCGCGGCCTCGGCGTGTATCCGGCTGAAGCGGGGCAGATCGGGCCAGACTACGAAGACCGGCCCGCTCGAGTGCGCCGAGACCCGCGCCACGGCATCGGCCACGCGCCCGGCGATGCCGTCGCCGTTCTGCGGGAAGAGCGTCACGTCCTCACCGACCAGCCGCTGCAGATCGTGACCGGCATCGGCCGGTTCGTGGGCCACATACAGAGCGCGCGGCTCGAACTCGCGCGCCCAGCGCATCGTCTCCGCCAGCAGCGCGGTCTGCAGCGCGACACAGCCGTCGAGCCCGATCAGCGGCTCCAGCGCGTGGCGCACCTCACCGCGGCGCGGAGCGCGCGCCATGACCAGAACAGCCGGGACCACCTCGGGACCAGCGATCATGCGCCCTCCTGCACCGACGCTCACGCGCCCTCCCGCATCGCCGCCGACGCGCCCTCCGCGCCAACGCTCACACGCCCTCCGGCACCGAGGCTCACACGCCCTCCCGCATCGGCCCGAACCGGAACATGCTGCCCGCCGCCGCAGGCGGCGATTCCTCGGCCGCGATCAGCGGCAACACCTCGCGCATCAGACCGGCAAAGACTCCCGGCGCCCGCCCCATCAGCTCGGCCAGCGTGGCGACGGGCGTCGGCTCGCCGGGAACGACCTCGTTGGCGTAATCAGTCACGAAGCCGACGAGCGCGAACGGCAGCTCGAGCTCACCGCACAGCACCGTTTCGGGACCGCCGGTCTGGCTGACCGCCGAGACACCGCAGTCGGCGAGCTGAGCGATCTCAACAGGTGTGTTGAACCGCGGCCCGTCCACGTGCCCGTACACCCCGCCCACCTGAAACGACAGCTCGGCGGCGACCGCACCAGCAGTCAACAACTCGATCAGGCGCTCTGAGTACGGCCCGCCGTGGAGAATCCAATGGCCACGTACCGGGTCGCCAACCCCCTGAAAGAACGTACACAGCGACCCGTCCGGCAAGCGGTTCGACACGAAATGCAGGTCGTCAAAGATCACGATCGAGCCAAGCTCGAGCGTCGGGTCCACCGCGCCACAGGCCGTCAACCCAACGACCGCCGACACTCCACGCGACTTGAGCGCGAACGCGTTCGCACGGTGGTTGACGAGGTTCGAGAGCCGCTCGTGCCCAACACCGTGGCGCGCCAGGTGCACGACCTCCACCCCACACCACTCACCCTCATTCACCGAGACGTCCCCAAATGGAGTCGCGACCACCTGAGCCCGGGCGGCCTCGAACCCGGGCAGCGTGTAGGTACCCGAGCCCGTTATCACGCCGACCCGCATCAGGCTCAGCGCGGAACCCGGCCGCCCTCGGCGCCCGGCTCGGTTGCCGGGCCGCGCGGCGCTGCGATCCCCAGAACTCGCATCGCCTTCAATCCCAACGACAGCTTCTCGCGACCGTCCGTGGATTGCACGTCGAGGCCGGTCAGCTCGCGGACGCGCTCGAAGCGGTAGCGAACCGTGTGCCGGTGGGTGATCAGCCGCGCCGCCGTCGCGTTGACGTTGGCGTCGCAGTCGAGGAAGGTCGCCAGGGTTCCGAGCAGGTCCGTCTCATACTGCTCGTCGTAGGACACCAGCGGCCGTACGGTGTCGTTGTAGAAGCGCTTGAGCTCAGCCGGATCGCTCATGTACGGCAGCAGCAGCTGGTAGGTCCCCGTCGCCTCGAACGCCAACTCGGCCTCGGGCTCGTCCTCGGCGACGTTAGCCGAGAGCATCGCCTCGTCGCCGGCGCGCTGAAGGTCGCGCGGGTCGTCCACCCGGCGCGAGCGCCCGATCGCAAACACGAACCCGGCCAGCCCGGACTCCAACTCCCGCAGGATCGCCGAGGACACGCGCCGCGCGGTGTCGCCGTCGGCGTCCGGGACCAGCACCAGCAGGGTCCCGGCGTCCTGGTCGCTGGGTGCGGTGATTGCACCCGGCGCGATCGAGCGCGCCCCGCGCCCCGCCACCGCGAGCAGACGCCGGCGCCAGTCATCCTCCGTCGGGTTGCGCGGATGCGCGCGAACGACGACCACCGCAGCGCCGTTCGAGGCGTCGGTGCCGAGCTCCTTGCCGCGCGCCACGAGGTGGTCGCGGTCACTGATCTCGCGCCGCAGTACGGCCCGCAGGAATGCCGTCGCCGCCTCCTCGGACGCACGCTCGGGAGCGCGCACGCGCTCCACCTCGGAGGCGATCAGTGTCGTGACGAGGCTCAGCATCGAAGGGTCGGGGGCATGCTCGCGGGTGCGCATGCGGAGCTGCCCGACCGTCGCGTCAGCGACCTTCAGGTCGATCGTGACGACGCCCTCGGTGTCGCGCATGAGCGAGCGCTCGTCGGCCGGCGAGCGCGCGGTGACCGCCAGGATCGAGGCTGAGCGGTCGATCAGGATCAGGCTCGCATCCAACGCACGTCCGGCAGCGCGCAGCACCTCGGGCAGGCCGGCGCCGCCCTGGACCGCCTCGGTGATCGCCGCCAGGGCCGACAGGTTCGGTCCGGCTCCGACCACCCCATGAACCGCCTCGCCGTCGGCCATTTCGATCACATCCACCGAGCGCACCAGCGGGTCACTAGAACCAGTTCGGCCACTGCAGGACGATCCATGCGCCCAGCACCACGCCGACCCCCACGAAAGCGGCGAGTACGTAGCCGGACAGCACGAGCGCCGCTACCCGTTCCCAGCCGCGCCGGTAGCTCTGCAGTGCCGGCGCGATGACGAGCGTGATGAACGCCGCAAGCGCAATCACTGCGCAGCCCGCGCCGACGAGATAGGTCACGTGGATGTTGCTCATGTGGTCTCAGGTCCCCTTGCCGACTGACTCTCAGGCCTTCAGATTAACGACGGAGCGGCGTACTCGGCAGTCACCGGCTCGGCGACGACCGTCCGCGGGTAGCTGCGGACCAGCGGGTCCGCAGCCTCGGAAGCCCGCGCATGCGCTCCCGACCCCCACCAGATCCCTACAACCGTCGGCCCTGAACCGGACACGAGCGCGTGCTCGGCGCCCGCATCCCGAACCCCTGAGAGCACCTCTGCGATCGAGGGGCACAGCGACACCGCCGCCCGCTCCAGGTCGTTGACGATCAGCTCGTCGCGCGGGCGCACCCCCCGCGAGAGCGCCGCGACGAGGTCCTGGTAGTGGGCCACTAGCTCCTCGGCGGGGCGCGGCAGCCCGAGCCGATCGGCCTCGCGGTACACGTCCGCGGTCGCCAGCGAATACGCAGAGGGCACGACGACGTAAGCGTGCTCGCCCAGCGGTTCGAAGTGCTCGACGATCTCCCCCGCTCCGGACCCGATCGAAAGTCCCGGGACCAGCTGGCTCGGCACGTCCGCTCCCAGCTCAGCGGCGATCGCGTCAACCTCCTCGGCACGCCCGGGCGCCACCGCCATCGCCAGTCGCAGAGCCGCGGCCGCGTCGGCCGATCCGCCCGCCATCCCGGCCGCGACCGGGACCCGCTTCTCGATCGAGACGCTCACAGGCGGCCCGTCCCAGCCCCGCGCCCGCAACGCCGCCAGCGCCCGCGCGGCGAGGTTCTCGCCCTCGACACCTGGGCAGACGACGACATCGCTTCCCGATTCACCGAGCACCTCGAGCGCGAGTACATCTGCCAGCGACAGCGACTCGAACACCGTCGCCAACCGGTGCCGGCCGTCCTCGCGCAACCCGCCCAGGAACAGCGATAGGTTGACCTTCGCCGGCGCCAGTGCGCGCAATCTCACGCGTAGATCCTTCCCGCCAGCTCGACGAACTGGGCCGGCGTGAGCCGCTCAGCCCGCACGTCGGCCGGCAGCCCCATTTCGACCAGCACCCCGCGCGCCCGCTCGCGCACGCCCGGCACACTGCCCGGCGATAGCTGCAAGGATCCGGCGAGCGCCTTGCGGCGGTGGCGAAAGGCGTCGTGTACGAGCCTGACCACTGGAGGGGAGGCCCGCTGGCCACCCCTCCTGGTCAAGCCGAGCAGCACCGAGTCCACATTCGGCACCGGGCGGAAAACCTGCCGGCTCACGGGCCGCAGCACCTTGACGTCGCACTCGAGCTGGGCGAGCACGGACGGCACGCCGTAGGCGCCGCTGCCGGGCGCCGCGGCGAGTCGCTCGCCGACCTCGCGCTGGACCATCACGACCCACGAGCGGATGCTCGGGAGCTCCTCGACCGTACGCAGGATCACGGTGGCGGCGACGCCATACGGGAGGTTGGCGATCATCTTGGTGGGCGCGGGTTCGAGCGCCGCGAGATCGAGATCGAGTGCGTCGCCCATATGGAGCTCGACGTTGTCATAGGGCTCGAGCACACCCTGCAGGTTCGCCTCGAGACTCCGATCGAGCTCTACGACGTGCACGAACGCCACGCGCTGCGCGAGCCGCTGGGACAACAGACCGGGACCACCACCCACCTCGAGCACGACGTCCCCGTCCGACAGCGCGCCGAGGCGCTCGATCACGTCGAGGATGTTGCGGTCGATCAGGAAGTTCTGCCCGAGCTTCACCAACCGAAGATGGCAGCCGAGGCCGCCTCCACCTCCCGGTCGAGGTCGTGGTAGCTGACGCGGCGCTCGAGTGCGAGCGCCTGCGCTGTCTGGACGACGTTGGCCGGCGTGTTCGGCTTGCCCCGCAGCGGCTGAGGCGACAGATAGGGAGCGTCGGTCTCGACCAGTAGCCGCGCCGCCGGGACCTTGAGTGCCGCCGCGCGCAGCGCCTCGTTCTTGGGGTAGGTGATGTTGCCCGCGAACGAGATCCACCAGTCGGGATGCACGAGGCACTCGTCGATGCGCTCGCTCATCGAGAAGCAGTGCAGGACCAGCTTCATCCCGTGCGCGTGCCGGTGGAGCATCGCAAGCGTGTCATCGTCGGCATCACGCGTGTGGATCGCGAGCGGCTTGCGAGCCTCGCGCGCTATCTCTATCTGCGCCTTGAACGCTCGTGACTGGTCCTCGCGCGGGGCGTGGTCACGGTAGTAATCGAGGCCCGTCTCGCCGACTGCGACGCAGCGCGGGTGCCGCGCAAGACGCTCGAGCTCGACGTAGTCGCTGTCGCTGAAGCCGCTCGCCTCACTCGGGTGGATGCCCACCGCGGCGTACACCTGCGGGAAGCGTTCGGCGGCGGCCAGCGCGAGCCCGGAGCTCTCGAGGTCGGTACCGACCGTGACCATGCGGGTGACTCCCGCCTCGACCGCGGCGGCGACGAGCTCGTCATCGGGCGGCTCGCAGCTGTGCAGGTGCGTGTGGGAGTCGATCATCAGTCGCGTTTGGGGAAGAGCGGAGGCAGTGCCGCAACGGCGGCAGCGCCGGTCGCCGGGGCGAACTCAGCGGCTGACCAGTCGATCGAGGTCGCCCCCAGAGCGCCGAGCAGCCGCTCGGCGCTGTCGGGCACGTACGCGGCCAGCATCACCGTGATCACCCGCAGGCCCTCGTACATCGTCGCCAGTACCTGCCTGAGCGCGTCGGCCTGCTCGGGGTCCTTGGCCAGCTGCCAGGGCTGGCGCTCCTCGGCGTAGCGGTTCAGCCGCCGCACCCGCTGCCAGATCAGGTCGAGCGCCTGCGTCAGATCTGCGCGCTCGAGCAGCAGCACCACCGACTCGGCGAGCCCCCGAAACTCGTCCCCGATCAGCGGATCGGTCGCGGCGGCCGGCACCGAACCCTCGCAGTAGCGGCTGATCATCGCGATCGTGCGGCTCGCGAGGTTGCCGTATTCGTTGGCCAGTTCGGTGCTGTAGCGAAGCTTGAACGACTCGATCCCGACCGAACCGTCCTCACCGAATTGCACGTCGCGCGCCAGGTAGAAGCGCAGCGCATCGGTGCCGAACACCTCGAGCGCCTCGAATGGGTCCAGCCCGTTTCCTAGCGACTTGCTCATCTTGCGGCCGTCCGCGCCCATCAGGAAGCCGTGGACGAAGACGTGCTCGGGCAATGCGATGCCGGCGGCCGCGAGCAGCGCCGGCCAGAAGATCGTGTGGAACTTGAAGATGTCCTTCCCGATCACGTGCATCTGCGCCGGCCAGTAGCGGTCGGTCAGGTCCTCGCCCGGCCGGGCATAGCTGAGCGCGGTGTAGTAGTTGAGCAGCGCGTCGAACCAGACATAGAACACGTGGCTCGGATCCCACGGCACGGTCACACCCCAGGTCAGCTTCGCGCGCGTCAGCGAGACATCCTCGAGCCCCTGGGTGAGGAAGGCGTGCGCCTCGTTGTACGCACGTGCGGGCATCACGAAATCCGGATGCGCCGCGAAGTGCTCCTCGAGCAACTGCTGGAAGGCGGAGAGCTTGAAGAACCAGTTCTCCTCCTGCTCGCGTGTCAACTCGATGCCGTGGATCGCGCAGCGGTTGCCGTCGACGACCTCGGACTCGGTCTTGAAGTCGGCGCAGCGTGGGCAGTACCAGCCCTCGTAGATGCCCTTGTAGACGTAGCCGTTGTCGTAGACCTTCTGCAGCACCTCCTGCACCTTGGCCTCGTGCTGTGGGTCGGTGGTGCGGATGAAGAAGTCATTGGAGACATTCAGCAACGGCATCAGTGCCTTGAAGCGCTCGGCATTACGATCCGCCAGCTCCTGCGGCTCGATCCCGTCGGCGTGCGCCCGGTCGGCGACCGGTTCCCCGTGCTCGTCGGTGCCTGTCAGGAAGAACACGTCCTCCCCACGCTGCCTGTGATGGCGGGCGAGGATGTCGCATGCGATCGCCTCGTACGCATGCCCGAGATGCGGCTCGCCGTTGACATATGAGATTGACGTGGTTATGTAGAAGGCCATCGCTCCGGAGACTAGAGGTTGCCGAGTGCGGAGCGCGCCCCAAAAGGGGGAGCAGAGGGTGATGAATAGGAGGAACTCGCGGGACTTCGCGATCGCGACTGGCGTGGCGCTGGTGATGACGCTCTGTGCCGGTACCGCCTGGGGCTCGGGTCTCACAATCCACGCCACGCGGATCGGCGGGGTGGTCAGGCCGATCAGCGGTGATACCTCCGTCTCCGACGGGACTCGCACGGCATCGCAGTTGTTTGGTGGAGCCGGTTCCCAGCCGTCCGATTCCTCACCGGGCGGCGGCTCACCACCGGTGCTCTACGGCGGCGGGCCCGTGATGCACGCTGTGACGACGCACGTGATCGCCTGGGCGCCGTCCGGGTATTCCTTCCCAAGCGGCTACGTCAGCGGCTATGAGCAGTACCTCTCCAACCTGAGCCAGGCTCTCGGCCAGAGCAGCAACGTCAGCTCGGTCCTGACGCAGTACATCGATGCCAGCGGGAGTGCCCTGAGCTCGTTGACCAACGATGCACCGATCAGCGACACGGACTCCTACCCGCTATCAGGGTGTTCCGTAACTGGTGCGAGCGTCTGCCTAACGCAGGCGCAGCTTCTCAAGGAGGTTGCAAACCAGATCGGGAGCGATGCGCTCAGCAGCGACCTCGCGCAAAGTTACATATTGCTGCTGCCGCCCGGCGTGGACAGCTGCTATGACTCAAGCTCTTCCGAGTGTGAGGGTCAGACCTTCTGCGCCTATCACGCCGCGTTCACGCTCGGTAGCGACACCACCACCTTTACGTTGGTGCCCTACACGGGTTCGTCGTTCAACACCGCCGGCCACTGCGAGTTGCCACCGGCGCCGGGGCCGGGGCCGGGGCCGGCTGACATCAGCCCGGAGCTGGTAGCGCTCGAGAGCATCGGAACGCACGAGCTGTTCGAGTCCGCGAGCGATCCGGTAATCGGTTCGGGCTACATGGACTCGACGGGATACGAGATCGCCGACGAATGCGAATTTACCTTCGCGCCGGAGGGGACCGCCACGCCCTCGGGGTTCTACAACCAGCTGATCAACGGCAGCCAGTACCTGATCCAGGAGATGTGGTCCGACCAGGACAATGGCTGCGAACAGCGTGAAGCGACCCCGGCAACCGCTTCGATCACAGCAGCACCCTCGACCGTGCGAACCGACTCGACCGTAACTCTGTCGGCGACCGTGGCCGGCGACAGCGCTAGCGCCAGCACGTTTGAATGGTCTTACAGGGATCCACTCGGGGAGAACCACCTTCACGTCGCCTCAGGACCGGACCCGCGGATGACACTGCCGAGCGCCGGGAGCTACACCGTCTGGGTCACGATCACCGACACAGCGGGCGGCACGGTCACGGGAGTGAGAAACGTCGCCGTCAGCGACCGTCGCAGGCCCGATGCATGGTTCACCTGGAGCCCGGCGCATCCCACAGCTGGTACGAGTGTTCAATTCTCCCCGAAGGGGGTTGGCTCTACAGAGTTGATCACCAGGTACAGATGGCGCTTCGGAGGCGGCGGCAGGTCTTCTGAGGCCCTACCCTGGCACGTTTACAAGAACGCAGGCAAACACACCGTGACCCTCACCGTCACACAGGACGGCCTGACCCGACGCGTGCATCGTTCGATAGCCGTCGCTGCACGGCCGCCGAGCTCCACCTGGCTCGGCAAGGCAATCGCTCTGACCGGCGACCGGCTGGACATCGCCAGCCTGCTCTCGAACAACGGCGCCAGGAGCACCGTGAGCTATGGCGGCACGACGGGCAGGATCGCGATCACCTGGCACGGCATCGTCAAGCACCGCAATGTCGTCGTGGCGCGCGGAGCTCAAACGGTGAGGTCCGGCGTGACTGCTCAGGTCACGATCAAGCTGACAGCTGCCGGTCGTGCGCTGCTGGCCCAGTCGAAGACGATCAAGATCACGGTCGTCGGCAGGTTCAGATGGGGGAGCTCGAGCCTGACCTCCAGCAGGACACTGACAATCAAGCGTTAGCTGAGAGGTCAGGGCGTCAGATACGCGTTCAGGGCCTCGGCTAAGCGGTCAGGGCCTCATAGAGCTTGTTGGCGCTCGCACCCGTGAGGTCGGCGACGACGCGCGCGGCGACCCGAGGCTTGGCACCGGATTCGATCAAGGTCCTCACGGCTTCGAGCGCCGGGCCGAGGTCCTGGTCTCCGCGCGCGGGCGCGGGCCCTACCACGAGTACGACCTCGCCCCTGGGCGGCGCCTGCGCGTAGCGCGCCGCGAGCTCGGCGGCGGCGCCGCGCACGACCTCCTCGTGCAGCTTCGTCAGCTCGCGACAGACCGCCACCGGCCGCTGCGGGTCGAGCTCGGCGAGCACCGCCAGCGATGCGGCCACCCGGCGGGGCGACTCGAACGCCACGAGCGTCTCCTGGCTGGCGAAGGCCGCCTCGAGCTCGGAGCGCTTGCGCGGCAGAAAGCCGGCAAAGCGCCAGTGGTCGGCCGGCAGCGCACTCGCCACGAGCGCCGCGAGCGCCGCCGACGGCCCCGGCAGCACCTCAACCGCGAGCCCGGCGGCGACGCAGGCGCGCACCAGTACAAAACCGGGATCGGAGACCAGCGGCATGCCGGCGTCGGAGACGAGCGCGACGACGTCACCGTCGTTCATACGCTTGACGAGATCGGCCGAGCGCGCCTTCTCGTTCTGTTCGTAATAGCTGATCAGCTTCCCGGACACGCCGTAGCTCTTGAGCAGCGCGCCGGTTCGGCGCGTGTCCTCGCATGCGATCAGGTCGGCCGCACGTAGCGCCGCGAGGACGCGCAGGGTGATGTCCTCGAGGTTGCCGATCGGGGTCGGGCAGACGATCAGCTTTCCGCTCATCCCCGCACCTGCCTGGCTGTGAGCCCGTCGAGTGCCAGCGCGGCGGCACCGACCATGCCCGCCTCACTCCCGAACTGGGCGGCAACGATGCGCACGTTGTCGCGCGACGGCGGCAGTGCGCGCCTGAGCATCTCTGCGCGCGCGGGCGCGAGCAACATCTCACCCGCGCCCATCACACCACCGCCGACGACGATCATTTGCGGGTTGAAGATGTTCACGTAGCTGGCGAGTGCGACGCCCACACGCTCGCCGATCAGATCGAGCACCTGCCGGGCAGCGAGGTCGCCATCGTGGGCGAGCTCTGTGACCAGGGGCCCGTCGAGCTCGCGACCGTCTGCGAACGCCATACCGAGCGCCGAGCTCGGCAGTTCGGCGGCGATCCGGCGCGCCTCCCGCGCGAGCGCCGTGCCCGAAGCCATCGCCTCGAAACAACCGTGGTTGGGGCAGTTCCCCTGGCACGGCGGGCCGTTCATGTCAATCACCATGTGGCCGAGCTCGGCGCCTGATCCGATCCAGCCGCGGTACAGCTCGCCGTTCAGGATCAACCCACCGGCGATACCTGTGCCAAGCCCGATCAGAACCATGTCATCGACGCCCACTGCGGCGCCGGCGCGGTGCTCCGCGAGCGCGGCGACGTTGCCGTCGTTGTCCACGAATACCGGCAGCGCCAGGCGCTCCTCCATCAGCGCGCCGAAGCGGATATCGGTGAGCGGCAGATTCACGGCTACGACCGAAGTGCCGCTGCGGCGGTCAATCAGCGATGGGATCCCGAAGCCGACCGCAGCAACCTCGCCCGGTGCCGTGTTAACCAATTCTTGAACTGCGCTGGCAATAGTGTCGAGCAGCACGGGGGTGTCCTGGCCGATCATCGAGCGCTGCAGACGCTGCTGAATCTGCAGGCGATCATCGACCACCCCGCCCGCTAGCTTGGTCCCACCGATGTCGACGCCGACCACGAGTCGCGAAGGCATGTCGCCACTATAAGCAGCCGGTCTCAGGATTCCGGCGCCCACCGCATTGATGTCCGAACCGCGCAAAGACAAAGGCAATCCCGACCGCCCCGGGCAGCGCCCACGCCCGACCCGCGGCGGCGGCTCGACATATGCGGGTCGCGGCAAGCAGGGCGCGCCGCAGCGTCCCCCGGAGCGTCCCTACAAGCTCTACCGCGCGACCCCGCGGAGTCTGACCGCCCGGTTGCGCGGTGAGACCGACGCCGAGCTCGAGGCGCGGGCCGATCAGCTGTCGCGCCAGAAGCCGCCGCGGACACCGCGCGGCGGGGGCGGTGGTGGCCGTGGTGGTGGCGGTGGCGGTCCCGCTGGACCGCCACCACGTCGCGGTTGGCGGCGGATCCCCGGTTTTGGCCCCTCGCTGCGCCCCTTCTGGCACCCGCTGCGGCTGCTCAGGTACTTCGTCACCTTTTGTGTGTTCTGGGTGGTGCTCTCGGTCATTCTGTTCTTCATCAGCGCCTCCGGCGATCCCGGGAACCTCCCAGGCGGCAACGCCACGAAGGCCGCGCTGACGAGCGCCGGACCGATCCTGACTTCGGCCAACAACATCCTCGTCGTCGGCCTCGATGCGCGGCCCAGGACGGGCTACAGCTCCAAGGAGGGTGGCCTCTCCCCCTCGGACCGCCTCGAGGCGGACGCCAACACGGACACGCTGATGATCTGGCGCGTCGGCGGCGGCGTGTCGCGCAAGCTCTCGATCCCGCGTGACACGCTCGTCTACCTGCCGTCCTGCGGCTATAGCGCCAAGATCAACGCGGCCTGGTCCTGCGGCGGCCCCAAGGCGACGATCCACGCGGTCGAGGCGCTGACCGGGCTCAAGATCAACCACATGATCGTCGTCGACCTGGGGAACTTCGTGAAGTTCATCGACGACATCGGCGGCGTGACGGTGAAGACGCCGCGGATGTGTGCGGAGATCTCGGGGGGGGCGGCGGACGGGGGTTACACACTCAATCTGCCCGCTGGCACCCACCACCTCACCGGCGTCCAGGCGATCACCCTTGCCCGCGTGCGTCACATGCCCTGTGACCCGGCCTACACGGACTTCAACCGCGAGAAGGAACAGCAGCAGATCATGACCGGGATCAAGAACCAGCTGTTCTCGGCGCACGCCTTCATCCACCTGCCCTGGGCCTCGTGGGACGCACCGAAGGCGGTCCAGACCGATATGGGCCCGCTCTCCCTGATGCAGCTCTTCGTCGCGTCGGAGATCGGCGGTTCGTCCACGCCGCAGATCCTGGGCGGATCATTCGGCACCTACAACGGCGCCGACGTCGTGATCACCAACCACGCGGCCGACAGGCGCAAGGTCCAGCAGTTGTTGAACGGCAACTGACCGTTCGCGTCAGGACGCGGAGCTGCCGGCCGGCTTCTTCTCGGAACTCGAGGAAGACGACTCGGACTTGGAGCTGCCGTTGTCAGACGAACCGCCGGAGCCGCCGCCGTCGGCGGAGGTGCCCGCACCCTCCGAAGACGAGCCCGAAGACGATTCCTTGTTCTCCTTGGCCTCGCGCGCACGTCGCTTGGTGCCGTAATCGGTGTTGTAGAAGCCGGAGCCCTTGAAGTGGACCGAGACCGGGTGGTAGACCCGCTGGACCGGTGCGCCACAGACCTCACACTTGGTCAATGGCTCGTCACTGAAGCTCTGCATCACGTCGAACACGTGGCCCTTCTTGCACTTGTATTCGTAGATCGGCATCACACCGAACTATAGCTTTCCGGTCGCCCGGAATCGCTGGCACTCCTACCCCGAGAGTGCCAAGCGCGTCCCGCGGAGGGCGCCGGAGCCCGGTAGCCGCGGGCCAGCGGGCCCGCGGCATTGGCCGCAGGTAGCATGCGCCGCCATGGCCACCCCGGACGTCGTCACGATGGACAAGATCGTCTCGCTCAGCAAGCGACGCGGCTTCGTCTTCCCATCGAGTGAGATCTACGGCGGGATCGGCTCGAGCTACGACTACGGCCATTACGGCGTGCTCCTGAAGAGCAACGTCAAAGCCGAGTGGTGGCGCTCGCTGCTGCAGGAGCGTGATGACGTGGTCGCGCTGGACTCGGCGATCATCCAGCACCCCCGCACCTGGGAGGCCAGCGGCCACCTTGCCGGCTTCACCGACCCACTCGTCGACTGCCGTACCTGCAAGCGCCGCTACCGGGCCGACAAACTCGAGGACGGGCAGTGCGGGGAGAAGCCGTCCAAGCCTCCGGGGCAGGGCCCGAACTGTGACCTGACGGAGGCACGCAACTTCAACCTGATGTTCCAGACGACCGTCGGGCCGGTGCAGGACGAGGGCTCGACCGTGTTCCTGCGCCCGGAGACCGCGCAGGGCATCTTCCTCAACTTCAAGCACTACCTGCAGTTCGCCCGCAAGAAGCCGCCGTTCGGCATCGCGCAGGTCGGCAAGAGCTTCCGCAACGAGATCACGCCGGGCAACTTCGTGTTCCGCATGCGCGAGTTCGAGCAGATGGAGATGGAGTTCTTCGTGCCGCCGGCAGAGGCCGACCGCTGGTACGACTTCTGGAAACAGGCCCGCTACGACTGGTAC
The DNA here is from genome assembly GCA_963774025.1 of uncultured Conexibacteraceae bacterium. Lineage (GTDB taxonomy): Bacteria > Actinomycetota > Thermoleophilia > Solirubrobacterales > Solirubrobacteraceae > Palsa-465. The sequence continues at coordinate 898,709 of CAVZDL010000015.1, read as the reverse complement.
GTGAAGCTGGGGATCCGCCCCGATCACCTGCGCCTGCGACCACACGATGCCGACGAGCTCTCGCACTACTCGAGCGCCACCAGTGACGTCGAGTACCTGTATCCGATCGGCTGGCAGGAACTGGAGGGCATCGCCAACCGTGGCGACTTCGACCTGTCCCAACACGCCGAATACTCGCGGCAGAACCTCGAGTACGTCGACACCGCGAGCGGCGAACGCTACCTCCCGTACGTGATCGAGCCCGCAGCCGGCGCCGATCGCGCCACCCTTGCGTTCCTGTGCGACGCCTACGACGAGGACGAGATCGACGGAGAGACACGCACGGTGCTGCGGCTGCACCCGGCGCTCGCGCCCGTCAAGGCGGCGGTGCTGCCGCTCGTCAAGAAGGACGGGCAGCCTGAGGTGGCACGGGAGATCGTGGCGGCGCTGCGAGAGCGCCTGCAGGTCGAGTACGACGAGGGCGGCGCGATCGGCCGTCGCTACCGCCGGCAGGACGAGATCGGCACGCCCTGGTCGATCACGGTCGACCATCAGTCGCTCGATGACCGCACCGTGACGGTGCGCGACCGCGACAGCCTGCAGCAGGACCGAGTCGCCATCGACGCGCTGACGGACGAGCTCGAGCGGCGCCTGCGGGCGCCGTGGCGTTCGCCGAAGCTGAACCGAAGCTGAATGGCGGTTGATCGCGGCCGGACTCTGAAGCCCGGCCGCGATCTGTCAGCCGCGCGCTACGCGTGAGGGGCGCGTGAGGCGCGTGAGGTGCGTCTGCGCGCGGGGCTCGCAGACGCTCGGGGCGCGGCCTGCTCGCTACCAGCCCCCGCCGCCGCCGCCCGAGGATGAGCTCGGCTTCTTCATGCCCGAGCCGCTGGAGTTGAGCAACTCCCAGGTGCCGCCGAAGCTCTTCAGACCCTCACCCGATGCCGAGCCGGCGCTGTCCTGCACGTAGGTGTAGAGCGGATGACCGTTGAGCGTGACCTGGTTCATGCCGCTGTGATGCCAAACCGCGATCTTGCCCTTGACGCCAGCGCCAAGCGTCGCCTTCATCCCGGTCGTGGTGACCGCCTGCCAGTAATTCAGGCAGTTTGACTTGCACAGGAGGTGCGAGGCGCTGTTACCGGTCAACAGATAGACCGGCTTGCCACCCTTGGCGTCGACAAGCACCTTGTAGGACTTGCTGGTCGAGCCGACTGCGACCTTCACGCTGGCGAGCTTGACTGCGGCCGCGCTCGCCGGATGCGCGGTTGCCGCGCTTGCGCCCGTGGCCGCGAGGCCGGTAGCGCCGCCGGCGACCGCGGCCAGCGCCGCTCCGACTGCGATGTAGCGATTTCTGAACATCGGATATTCCTCCAGTTTGGTGTGCTGGGCCCGTGGAGGGCCGGTTATCAAGGAGGACGCCGCCGCAGGCGAATTCCTTCCCGAGTCGCCTGTGCCGATGAGGCCGGCCGTATGCTGGCGCCCGAGCCATGACCGATGGACACCAGCTCGACCCCGAAGGCCTCGGCGACCACGTCGACCGCCTCTACCGCGCCGCCTGGGGCCTCTGCGGCTCGCGCGAGGAGGCAGAGGATCTGGTGCAGGAGACATTCGTGCGCGTGCTGCTCAAGCCGCGGTGGCTCCACGCCGAGGATGACATCGGCTACCTGCTGCGCGTGCTCCGCAACACCTTCGTGAGCGGGCGCCGTACGGCCGCGCGGCGCCCGCTGACAAACCCCCTTCCCGACGACCTGACGACGGTCGAGGACCCTGCGGCGCCGAACCCCGAGGCAGCGATCGAAGTCGCCGAGCTCTATGCGGTGATCTCGGCATTGCCCGAGACGTTCCGCGATGCGCTGATCGCCGTCGACGTGGTCGGGCTCAGCTACCGGGAGGCGGCGCGCGCGCTGCGGGTGCGCGAGGCCACGCTGACGACGCGCGTCCACCGTGCGCGTGGACGGGTCGCCGACGCGCTCAGGCTCGAGTAGCGCAAGGGCGCCCGCTCAGTCAGACGAGGCGCTAGTCAGAGACGCCAGCCGCCAAAGCTGCGGCGCGGAGATCCCGGCCGCAGACAATACGCACGTGTGGCCGCGCTCCTGCCAGACGACCACGGTGCGACCGTGTTCCCAGTGCGACGCATAGGGCTCAGCACCCGTCCGCAGGCCGGCGAGCGTGGGACTGGAGACGATCGAGTAGGCGAGCCGGCGGCGACCGGACGCGTAATAGACCGTCGTCACGGTTCGGTTGGCGAGTTGGTCGGTGCGCTCGCCAACGCTGCGCCAGCCGCCGGCACGCTGCCAGTTCGGGAAATGCAGATCACCGACGCGCGCAGTCAGGAGGCTCGCCGGCGCGTTCGGATCCGGTGCAGGTGCCGGTGCCGCAGGCCCGCGCAGCGCAAGTGACGCCGCCTGCGCGATCGAGGGGCTGGCTGCACCGCCACCCAGAGTCACCACCAGGGCGACGACGGCAGCGGTGAGTGCCGTGGCCGCCAGACCCGTGTAGCGGAGCACCGGCCGCCGCAGGGCGGGCTGTGGCAAGCGCAGCCCCCGGCGAGCACCGGCCCGCGCGCGAATCGCGCCGAGCTCGGCGCGCAGGGACGCGGGTGCGCGCTCGCTGCGGGCGGCTGCCTGCAGCAGCTGCGCCACCTTGGCTTCGCGTTCGGAGGTGCCGTTGTCGGGGTTCATCGTCATCAGGGTGTAGTCCAGTTGAAGCTTAAGGACGCCGCGAAGGGGCGAAACCTTCCCGACGTGTCGAACTCGCTGCCGCTGAGCCTTCACACATGCGCCGCGACCCCCGGCGAGGCCCCCGCCAAGTTCGACGCATCCGCCTGCGTCCGCGCGGTGATCCAGTAGCGACCGGGCTTGAGCCGCAGCGTGGCACGAAACCGGCCGGAGGCCGCGCCGACGGTTTTGCGCAAAACGATGCGCTGTTTGCCGCGCGCATCCGTCGCCTCCAGCACCACATGGCGCTTCGGCGGCGTGACGGTTCCGGTCACGGCGACCTCAGCCCGATCTGCGGAGCTCAGCGTCAGTTCCAGCATCGGCGCGACACCAATCGCCAGCAGCGCCGACGCCGCCGCCGGCGCCTCGGCGTGGAGCGCCCGGACGAGCAGGTTGGTCCGCGGAGAAAGCAGCGCGACCCAGAGGCCATCCGGATGCGTGACCGCTCTGGCTACCGATGCCTCTTGGGTGGTCGCCTTACTGCTGCTGACCTTCTGAAGCACGACCGGCGCCATCCGCAGAGGGTCGCCGGCGAAGCTACGCAGGTAGCCGTGCAACGGCAGCACATCGCCAGCCCGCAGACGCACAGAGGCGAGTTGCAGATAGCGAGCAGGCTGGACCTTTGTGCCGGGAGCGATCGCGTAGGGCGCCCGCGAATACCCCGATCTGGGAGGCGGCCCGGCCTCGAGCGTGAGCTGCACCTGACGCCCGGTGAGCTGCGCTACCGCGCGCCGCAGAGGCGGCATGCCGTTGAAGTACATGTCGTCGCCCGGGCAATCCGTCGTACAGCCGTCACGGTGACCGGCGATCCGTGGCAGCACGACGAGCTGCCCGGGTCGGAAGCGCGTGTAGAAGGCGTCGGATGGATCCACCTCCACGGTCACGCGGCCGCTGATCGGGACGCCGTGCAACGCGAGCTTCCATGCGACGAGATGCGCCAGCGCGCGGCGCGCAGTGGAAGTCGGCAGAGTGGCCTCGAAGTCGCCGAGCAGCACCGCCCCGAACGATTCGAGGTTGTAGCCCCCGGCCTGGGCGCCGACAACCGCCTGGTCGATCCCACCGGCCCGTGCCTCCCAGATGCGACCGTAGGCGTCGACCGCGAAGTTGTAGCCGATGTCGTTCCAGCCCCGGACGCGGGTGTGGAAGTAGTAGATCGAGCGCAGGATCGCCGGCACCTCGCCGCTGCTGTAGCCGTTGGCGGTCACCGAGTGGTGCACAAACGCGAGACGCACGTCCCCGTAGACGGGCGGGAAGCGCGGCTCGAGGTCGCCTGCCCAGGCGCGGCGGGCGATGATCGCTGGTTGGCCAGGGCCCGCCGGGAGGTGCGGCTCGGCAAGCGGGAACGCCCCAGAGGCCGCTGCGGCCCGGGCCGTAGGTCGGGCATTCACGAAATGCACACGCAACCCGTCGACGGGCACGTTGCTGCGTACCTGCACGGCGTCAGCACGACCTGTCCAGACGGGTTCACCGACCAGCGCATAGGCGGCAGTCTCACCGCCGTCGCTGTCGTGACCGAGCACCGACGCGAGCACCCACGGCGTCCAGCCGCTTCCGAGCCTCCGCGCGCGCAGCTCGATCCGCGCGTGGTGCGGCGCCTGCCAGTCGATGCCCGCCAGCATGAACGTTTCTGACACCAGCAGCGGCTGACTCTCACCAATCAGTCGCCCAATCCAACGTGTGGAAACCTGATCCAACGGGTTTCCACCGGGCGCGCTCACGTCACCTTGCCCCTGGTGACGAATCTCAGTCCGCCGGGCACCGTCGTGGCGGTGACCGATTGCACGTGAATCTCCGGATCGTCGTAGAGCGTCACGGTCGCGAACGCCCCCAGCAGCCCGGATGGCGCGACCACGAGCTTGCCGCCGCGAGCGGCGATGACGACGTCCACGCTGGCCTGGACACCGAGCACGCTGGCGGTGCCTCGCAGAAGGACCTGGCCGTTGCTGCCAGGAACGGGCGTCAGCGATCGGACGGCCGGCAGCGCCGCTTGTAGGTCCGAGAGCTCCAACGTGCCGATGCCGACGAGCTCGTCACCGCGCTTGGTGAACGTCACCGTGTGGAGCGTCAGCAGACCGGTGTGGACGACACCGATCGAGACGTCCACCTCGTCGATCCCGTCAGCCTGGTGCAGCATGCTCTCGATCTGACCTGGTGCCGCGCTGTATTCGGCCATCGTCGCCGACACCCTGTCAGCGTGCTGCCAGAGGAGCTGGACCCAGGGGAACGCGGACAGGTGCGCGCTCAGCAGCTTGCCATTCTTCGCCAGCCGCTGGCGCAGCACGCTGGTCGCGATCGAGGGGGCGACAAACTGGCCGCCCACAAGCACGGTTGCGATGATTGCCGCGATCGAGATCGCCACACGGCGAGCGCTACGTGGTTTGAGCGTGGCGAGAATCAGACCGATTCTGGCCCGCCGCTCCCAACGTCACCAGACGGCGAGGATGGCGGCGAGTACTGAAACTCCTCCTCGGAGCCAAAGAGAGCGTCGAGCGCCTTGTTGCGCGCGTCTTCCGATAGTGCCAGCGCACCGGCTCCACCGACGACGAGCAGGAACAGAAGCTTCCTGGTGCGATGCTTCTTTCGCTTCTTCGGCTTGTCGCGGCCCTTGGACTTCTTCGGCGTGTCCTGGTCCTCGGCCCTGCTGCCTCTGCGCTTTCTCATCTGTTCTCCCGTCACTCGTGGCGAAACCTGGCCCGAGGATAACTCCCACGCCTCGTTGCAGCGGGCCTCGCGGTTGACGCAGGCGGACTCAGACGATGTAGCGGGCGCCTTCGGCAGCGAGTTCGACAGGTCCGCCGAACGCGGCCTCACCTGCAGCACGCACCTGCGTGGCGTCGAGCTCATCCGAGTAGTGCGTCAGCAGCAGCCGGCCGGGGCCGGCCCGTCGCGCGATCTCGCCTGCTTCAGCAGCGGTCAGGTGACCGCGGAAGGCAGGACCGAGGTGCGGTCCCGGCCCCTCGGTGGCCTCGAGCATCAGGAGATCGGTGTCCCGCGCCAGTTCGACAATCGAGTCATTGGGGCCGCAGTCGGCACCGAATGTGAGTCGGCGGCCGTCATCGCTTGAGAGGTCGCAGGCCCAGGCGGGGACGTAGTGCGGTACCTCGCAGAAGCTGACACTGAACGGACCGATCTTCAGGGTGCGGTCCGGGTCGTATTCGGTCACCGCAAACGCCGAAGCGATCTGGCCTTCGACATCGAATATCGCTCCGAGCCTTGCGAAGGCCCGTTCGGACTCGGGTGGTGCCCACAGCTCAGGGCGCTGGTCATCACCACGATGGTCGTAGGTCAACGCGTGACTGAACGGAATCAGGTCGAGCACGTGGTCGCCGTGTAGGTGCGTGATCAGTACCGCGTCAACCTCGACCGGGTCACACACACCCCGAAGCTTCCCGAACACGCCGTTTCCGCATTCCAGCAGCAGCGTGAATCCGGCGTGACGTATCAGGTATCCACTGTTCGCCCCATTGGCGTCCGGCATGGCGGGCGACTTGCCAAGCACCGTCATCTCCACGGTGGGTGACACTAGATGATCGGCGCAACGCCGAGCGTGGGATTGGTCACTCAGGCACAGCGAGCGGATCGCTCACAGGCAGTACGAGCTACTGCCGCGCGAACTGTTCGCTCGCCGACGGAAATGCCCAGGCGACCTGGAGCCGGCGTTCCTGACGGAAGTTGAAGCGCATCTGACTCGGCGGCCGCAGCCCCTCCGGACGGTTTGGCCGGAACGTCGCGCATGCGCCGCTCTCGGTCACCGCGCAGAGCATGTGCTGCTTGAAGAAGCAGCCATCGCACGAAACCTTCCCACCCTGTGCACGCGCATTCGCCATCCGACCAGACACCTCTCGCTCTCGGAACCCTGCCGTGAGACTCCGCTCTCGGCGACAGCCATCAAAGCGCGTTAACCCCCCCGGCGCGAATCGCATTCCCGGAAAGCGCAACACTTTCGTAACTTCCTGTTTCCCTGCTAATAGCGGGCGTTTCCTGCTCCGCAGGTTGAATCCACCGCATTTTCCGTAGCTTTCGGACCGATGCGAATACTCGTCACCGGGATCACGGGCGCGATCGGCAGCCGGCTCGCCCCTCGCCTGCTCGCCGCCGGATACGAGGTCCGCGCGCTGACGCGTAGCAGCGACGCAGCGCGACTCTCGCAGGTACCCGCGGGCGTCCGCCTATTGACCGGTGACGCGCTGTCAGGAATCGGCTTGCCCCAGGCACTGCGCGGCGTTGACGTCGCTTACTACCTGATCCACTCGATGGAGCCCCGCGCCGAAGAGCGCTTCGGTGTGCGCGAGCGGCGCGCAGCCGAGAACTTCGCCGCGGCGGCCGTCAAGGCTCGTGTCGGGCGGATCGTCTACCTCGGCGGACTCGTCCCCAAGCCGGGCACCGAACTCAGCGGCGGGACGTCCGCGCACCTCGCCAGCAGGCTCGCGGTCGAGCGCACCCTGCTCGAGGCGGTGCCCGACTCGGTGGCGCTGCGGGCATCGATCGTGATCGGCGACCGCTCGCGTTCCTTCCGCTTCCTCGTTCGGCTCGTGGAGCGCATGCCGATCCTGCTGATCCCAGCCTGGCGGGATCACCGCACGGCGCCGATCGACGAGCGCGACGTACTCACCTGCCTCACACGAGCCGCCACCGCAGCCGAGGCCGCCGGCCGCTCGCTGGACCTGGCGGGCCCCGAGATCGTCACCTACGGCGAGCTGATTGCCCGCATACGCGACCAATTGATGCTTGACCGGCCGGTGCTGAACATCCCGCGGCTCACGCTGACACCGATCGCGAGCAGGGTTTCAGCCGTGATCGCGGGTGAGGAGCACGCACTGATCGGACCGCTGATGGACGGGCTCGGCACCGACCTGCTGCCGCGCGAGGAGCTTGCGACGGAGTTGCTCGGGGTGCGCCGGCACACGCTCGACGCGGCGATCGAACGCGCACTGCGTGAGTGGGAACTGGTTGAACCCTTACGCGCACGCTAAGACGGCGCTAGGTTGACGCGGTAGTGCAGCGAGAATGAGCACCGTTCACGTCCAGATAGAGATCGACGCGCCCCCGCAAGCCGTGTGGGACACGGTGATGGACCCGCAGAAGCTCGGCGAGTGGGTGACGATCCACCGCTCGGTCAAGGTCAGGTCGGCGAACCCGGCGCAGGAAGGTGCGCGCATGGACCAGGTGCTGCACATCCTCGGTGTTTCGTTCAAGGTGCATTGGACGTTGGAGTCAGTGATCGGTCCACGCGAGGCGGAATGGCAGGGTCGCGGCCCGATGCTGTCACGCGCGCTGATCCGTTACAGACTGACGGGACCGCCGGAGGGGCCCACAACCTTCGACTATGTCAACGAGTTCCACCCACCCGGCGGTCCCCTCGGCAGCGTCGCCTCGCGCGTGCTGATCGGACACGTCCCAGAGCGCGAGGCGCATGATTCACTGACACGGCTGAAGCATCTGGTCGAATCCAGTAACACTCGCTATGTTTAGGCACTGACACGCTAACCGGCTTTAACTGAAATCAAAGGAGTACCCCCATGGCGGGCTTTATCGACTCGGCTGTGCAGGATATCGACAGTCGCCTCAAGGAACTGAAGGAAGAAGAGGCCAGGCTTCTGGCGGCCCGTGCAGCACTCGCCGGCACCCCCAAGCGCAGCCCTAGCCGCCCGGCGGCGCGCAAGACCGGCGGCGCCCGTCGTGGCCCCGGCCGCCCGCGCGGCCGGCGCGGTGGCAACACACGCTCCGCTCAGGCACTCGAGCTCGTGCGCAACAAGCCGGGCATCACCATCCCCGAGCTCGCGTCGACCATGAAGATCGAGCCCAATTACCTCTACCGCGTGATGCCGAAGCTGACCGCTGACGGTCTGGTCAAGCGCGACGGCCAGGGCTGGCACCCGGGGGCAAAGTCCGCTTAACAGGGCCCGTACAGGCCCTGAGCGCTGACACTGTCCCAACTACGGGGCGCTGACCTTCTCGGATTGGGTCGGGTGGCACTGTCCACCCGACCCATCCGCTCCTACCTGAACTCGGCCGGTAAAGACGCCGGATCAGATCAGGCCGAGGCCCTTGATCGCCGCGCGTTCCTCCGCCAGTTCGGCTACCGATGCATCGATCCGCGTACGTGAGAACTCGCTCAGCTCGAGCCCCTGCACGATTTTGTATTCACCACCTGAAGTGGTTACCGGGAAGCTCGAGATCAGCCCCTCCTGCACGCCATAGGAGCCATCTGAGGAGATCGCCATCGACACCCAGTCACCCTCGGGCGTGCCCAGCACCCAGTCGTGCATGTGGTTGATGGCGGCGCTTGCCGCCGACGCGGCACTCGACGCGCCGCGAGCATCGATGATCGCCGCACCGCGCTTCTGCACGGTTGGGATGAAGTCGCTTTCCAGCCATGCCTGATCGTCAATCTTGGCTGCTGCGTTCTCGCCGGCGAGCTTCGCGTGGAAGATGTCAGGGTACTGGGTGGCAGAGTGGTTGCCCCAGATCGTGACATTGGTGATGTCCTTCACCGGTGTGCCGGACCGCTTGGCGAGTTGTGCGATCGCGCGGTTGTGATCAAGCCTGGTCATGGCGGTGAACCGCGCTGCAGGAATGTCGGGCGCGTTCTGCTGCGCGATCAGGGCGTTGGTGTTCGCGGGGTTACCCACGACCAGCACGCGGATGTCAGAGGCCGCATGCGCGTTCAGTGCCTGACCCTGGGGCTTGAAGATGCCGCCATTGGCCTCGAGCAGATCACCGCGCTCCATGCCGGCGCTCCGCGGCCGCGCGCCGATCAGTAATGCGAGGTTGGCGCCGTCGAACGCCGCATTCGGGTCGTCGCTGATGTCGATCCCGGCGAGCAGCGGATAGGCACCGTCGTCAAGCTCCATGGCTGTGCCCTCGGCCGCCTTCACGGCGGCGGGAACCTCGAGCAGCGAGAGCTGCACCGTGGTATCGGGTCCGAGCAATGCACCGCTCGCGATCCGGAACAGGATTGCGTAGCCGATCTGGCCGGCGGCGCCGGTCACAGCAACTTTCACAGGCGTCTGGGTCACTATTTCATCTCCTGGCAGGGTCTCTGCCCCGCTCGTCGCCCTCGGCGTTCAGGGAAGGCAGCCGACGGCCCGGCGAGGCTCGGCGGCGATGCTACGCCAATCAGTCCAGCGCGACGCCGTACGCGTCACCCAGCTTCGCCTTCAGATATTCCATGAACGGCGCGACCTCCACCGGTCCGCCGACGACCTGCGTCAGCAGCTCGGTGTCGCTGTAGCGCGAGCCATGTCGATGTACCTTCTCGCGCAGCCACCCGCGCAGGCCCTGCAGCTCGCCCGCGGCCAGCTGGTCGTCAAGGTCCGAGACATCCGCTCGCACGCGCTCCCAGAGCTGACCGGCGATCAGGTTGCCGATCGCGTAGGTCGGGAAGTAGCCGATCAGTCCGGCGGACCAGTGCACGTCCTGCAGTACCCCTTCGGCGTCCGATCCGACCTTCACGCCGAGGTACTCCTGCATCCGCGCGTTCCACGCCGCAGGCAGGTCGTCCACTTCGAGCTCACGCGCGAGCAACAGGCGCTCGAGTTCGAACCGCAGCACGATGTGGAGGCCATATGTCGCCTCGTCGGCCTCGATCCGGATCGTCGAGGGCCGCACGGCATTCACGGCCCTGAACAGCGCAGCCGGCTTCAGACCGGTCAGGGCGCCGCCGGAATGCGCTGCCACGGCAGGCGCCAGCACGGTGCTGAAGGCACGACCGCGTCCGACCATGTTCTCCCAGAGCCGGCTCTGAGACTCATGGATCGCGCTCGAGCGGATCAGGCCGAGCGGCGTACGCTGCAGCTCGGGCTCGACGCCTGCCTCGTACAAACCGTGTCCGCACTCGTGCATGGCGGCGTAGAGCCCGGCGGGGAAGTAGTCGTCGTGATAGCGCGTCGTCAGCCGTACGTCGGTAACCGAGAAACTCGTCTCGAACGGGTGGATCGTGTCGTCGAGCCTCCAGCCGGCATCGTTGAAGCCCATCCAGCGCAGCACCTGGTCGACGAGCTGGCGTTGCCCAGCGACCGGATAGTCGACGTGCAGTGGCGCGACGTCGACCTCGCGGTCGCGCAACACGTCGATCAGTGGCATCAGGCGATCGCGCATCTCGTAGAGCAACTGCGCGGCGTGAGCCGTCCGCATGCCCGGCGCGAAGTCATCGAGCACTACGTCGTATGGGTCGTCGTAGCTGTCGAAGCAGTCGATGTAGTCGCGCGCAAGTTGGAAGTTGCGCTCGAGCGCCGGCGCGAACAGGCTGAAGTCGGCGGCTGCACGCGCCGCCACCCACGTCTCATAGCCCTGGGACGCGGCCTTTGCGCGAGCCACCGCCAGCTCGACCGGAACACGGCGATCCTTCTCGTACTGGCGCCGTGTCTCGGACACGATGCGTGCCTCGACCGAGTCCGGCGCGATCCCGTCGAGCTCCGCCTCCGCAGCCGCCACCAGCTCACCGGTGCGCTCTGAGGTGAGGCGCTCGTGCGCGATTCGCTCCAGCGTCGCGAGTTGCTCGGCGCGCAGCGGCGCGCCGAGTGGCGGCATCAACGTGTCTTTGTCCCACTGCAGTACGGCGCATGCGCGCCGCAGATCGGTGATCCCAGCGGTCCACTCCTGCAGCTCCGCAATGTCTTTCGCCATCGGTACCCCAAGTTGCGTTGGTTGCCTGTGCCACCATTGCAGCATGTTCCGGCGTCCGCGCTCAATAAAGCTGATGACCATCGCCGGGATCCGCATCGGAGTCGACGGCACCTGGTTCTTCATGCTGTTCCTGCTGATCTTCCTGTTGTCAGGGTCTTTCAGGGACGCGCTTCACTCCTCCAACGACATCGCATACCTGACCACGGTCGTCACCGTGCTGCTCTTCTTCGGCTCGCTGATCGTGCACGAGCTCGGGCACGCTGTCGCCGCGCGACGCGAGGGCATCCACGTGCAGCGCATCGAGCTGTTCCTGTTCGGGGGCACCACCTACATGGACCGCGACTCGGAAACTCCCGGTGAGGAGTTCCGGATCGCGGCAGCGGGGCCGCTCGGGACGCTGCTGTTCACCGCGCTCTGCTTCGCGATCGATCTCGCACTCGTGGGGCCGCACCGGCTGCGCCACGCCATCGAGCTCGACGGGACGGTGCACATCACGCCGGTGCTGCTGGCGCTCAGCTGGCTGCTGCTGATGAACGTCCTGATCTTCATCTTCAACATCGTTCCCGCCTACCCGCTGGACGGTGGGCGTATCGCGCGCGCGGTGATCTGGCGCACCACCGGCGACAAGCTTCGCGGCACGCGCGCGGCCGCCCGCATCGGCGAGGGTTTTGCGGTCCTGCTCGGCGCCTTCGGCCTCTTCATCATGGCGAGCGACCCCAGTTTTGTCGGGGGCGACCCGGGCTTCGCGGGCATCTGGTTGTTGCTGCTGGCCTTCATGATCTGGCAGTCGGCGCGGATGGCGCTGAACGGCACCGCCGCAGCCTCACGCGTGCAGGGCGTGCGGGTCGCCGACATCATGGATCACGAGCCGGTGGTCGTGCGCGGCACCAGCACCGTCGAGCAGGCGCTCGACGAGTCGTTCCTGCGCTACCAGACCGAGTGGTTGCCGGTGGTCGATGGCGACGGACGCTTCATCGGCATCGCCCGCCGCGAACGCGCGCACGAGTTGGTTGACGCAGGCCACGGCGACGCCACGGTCGGCTCGATCCTCGAGCCGGGTGACCGCAGCAAGCTGCAGATCGGCGAGAGCAGACCGCTGACAGACGTGCTGACCCTGGAGGCGCTCGGCCGCCTCGGCGCGGTGATCGCCGTCGACGATTACGGCACGCTCAGCGGCGTGGTCACGATCGACCAGGTGCGGCGGGTGCTTCAGACGGCGCTGGCGACGCCCGCAGCGCGCTGAGCTTCCGCCGCGAGCACGAGCTCCGCGACCTGCACCGCGTTGGTGGCGGCACCCTTGCGCAGGTTGTCCGCGACTACGAACATCGCAAGGCCGTTCGGGTGCGACTCATCGCGCCGCACGCGCCCAACGTAGACCTCGTCACGCCCCTGGCTCCGGAGCGGAGTCGGCACGTCTTCGAGGATCAGGCCCGGCGCCTGCGACAGCAACTCCCGCGCGCGCTCAACGGGCAGGTGCTCGCGCGTCTCGATGTTGACGGCCACGGAGTGCCCGACCCGCACCGGCACGCGCACGCACGTGACAGCGATTGCGATCTGCTCGTCCTCGAGGATCTTGCGCGTCTCAAACATCATCTTGCGCTCTTCGTCGGTGTGGTCGTCGCCGCCCAAGAAGTTGCCGGCGGCGCCGATCACGTTGAACGCAATCTGGTCTGCGAAGACTGTCGGCTCGGGGATCGGCGCGCCGTCGAGCGATGCCCGCGCCTGTGCGTCGAGTTCCTCGATCGCCCTGCGGCCCGTCCCCGACACCGACTGATAGGTCGAGACGACGAGCCGCTCGATTCCCGCTTCGCGATGGATCGGCGCGAGCGCGACCACCAGCTGCATCGTCGAGCAGTTCGGATTTGCGATCAGCTTGGGTTGGGTAGCTCCGCTGCCGCGTAGCGCGTGCGGGTTGACCTCGGAGACGACCAGCGGCACGTCCGGATCACGGCGGAAGGCGGAGGAGTTGTCGATCACGGTCGCGCCGGCGTCGACGAACCGCGGCGCCCACTCCTTGGAGGTGCCGGCGCCTGCCGAGAACAGCGCGATGGTGATGCCGCTGAGATCGGCGCTCTCATCCAGGACCCGCACTATGCGCCCGTCGATCACGTTCCCGGCCGACCGGCTGGTCGCGAACAGGACGATCTCGTTGTCCTGGTCGAGCCCGCGCTCCTTCAGACACTCGAGCATTACCGTGCCGACGGCGCCGGTCGCCCCGACCACGGCTATCCGATGCCCGCCCCCGCTGGGGCGGGCCGCAGCGACTCCAGCGGCGTCGCTCACCGAGGCTCCTGCCCGAGCGGGAGTTCCTTGCGCACGTCCGAATCCCCGAGCCCGAAGGCCGTATGCAGTGCCTCCACCGCTCGCGGCACGGCGTCGGCACGGATCACGCATGAGATCTTGATCGGTGAGGTCGAGATCATCTCGAGGTTGATGCCCTCGTCCGCAAGCGTGCGGAAGACCTTCGCCGATACACCCGGGTGGGACTTCATCCCCGCGCCCACGATTGACACCTTTCCGATCTGCCGATCCGTCTCGACCTTCAGGCCCTGATCGGCGATCACCGGCCCAAGCGCGGTCTCGGCCGATCGCAGATCGTCGCTGGCGAGCGTGAAAGACACCTCGGCGTCGACGCCCTCGGTGCGCGGTTCGTTCTGGATGATCGTGTCGAGGTTGCAGCCGGCCGCAGCCAGTGCCTCGAAGATCTCTGCGGCCGCGCCCGGCCGGTCAGGCACGCCGACCAGCGTGATCCGCGCTTCCTCGGTCGAGTGCGTCACTGCGGTGATCAGCGGATGCTCCATGGTCTCGTCCTCTCCAATCACAAAGGTACCCGGCCCGTCCTCGAAGCTCGAGCGGCAATGGATGCGCACGCCGTGCGTACGCGCATATTCGACAGAGCGCAACTGCAGCACCTTGGCGCCCGAAGAGGCCATCTCCAGCATCTCCTCGAAGCTCACAAACGGGAGCTTGCGGGCGTTCGGCACGAGCCGCGGGTCGGCGCTGAAGACGCCGCTCACATCGGTATAGATCTCACAGACCTCGGCGTGGAGCGCCGCCGCCACCGCAACCGCTGTCGTGTCCGAGCCGCCGCGACCGAGCGTGGTCACGTCGCGACTGGTCGACACTCCCTGGAAGCCGGCGACGAGCACGATCATGTCCGACTCGAGCGCCTCGACGATGCGCTCGCCGCGGACGTCGAGGATGCGCGCCCTGGTGTGTGAGGTGTCGGTCACGATCCCGGCCTGCGAACCGGTCAGCGAGATCGCCTTGTGGCCGAGGTCGTTGATCGCCATCGCGCACAACGCGCACGAGATCCGCTCCCCTGTGGACAGAAGCATGTCCATCTCACGCGGGTCCGGGTTGGGCGAGACCTCCTCGGCCGCCTGGATCAGCTCGTCTGTGGTGTGGCCGCGGGCGGACAGCACGGCCACGACGCGCTTGCCCTGCTCACGCTGGGCGACGATCCGGCGCGCGGCACGCTTGATCCGCTCGGCATCCGCGACTGAGGTGCCGCCGAACTTCATGACGATCGTGGGCGCGGTCTGCATCGCCCCTGAGGTTACGGGGTGCCAACTGCCGACGCTTCTCGCGAGCTGGCTGCCCGCGAAGCCCGGAGTTCAGACCGCGCGACGGCCCGAGAAGGCGCGTCCGAGCGTCAGCTCGTCGGCGTACTCGAGGTCGGCGCCGACCGGCAGCCCTGAAGCGAGTCGTGTGACCGCGACCTCAGGCGCGAGCGCGCGGATGCCGGCGGCGATGTGCAATGCCGTCGCCTCGCCGGTCGTCGTCGGGTTGGTGGCGATCACGACCTCGCGCGCGTGGCCCTCGCGCACACGTGCGTACAGCTGCTCGATCTTGAGGTCCTCGACGTCGATCCCGTCGATCGGGGAGAGCGCGCCGCCGAGCACGTGATAGCGCCCACGGAACTCGTGCGTGCGCTCGATCGAGATCACGTCAACCGGCTCCTCGACCACGCAGATCACGTCGGCGTCACGGCGCTCGTCCTCGCAGATCCGGCAGCGCGGACCCTCCGCCAGGTTGAAGCAGACCTCACAAAAGCCGATCTTCAGCTTGACCTCGCGGATCGCCTCGGCCAGTGCGAACACGTCCTCCTCGCTCGCGCGCAGCAGGTGGAACGCGAGCCGCTGCGCCGTGCGGCCGCCCACACCCGGCAGCTTCGACAGCTCTGTGATCAGCCGCTGGAGCGGTGGCGCGTACGTGTTCAACGGCGACTCCTAAGGGTTCTTAGACGCGGAAGAGTCAGAAGCCAGGTAGCCCCAGGGCGCCGAGGCCGCCCGGCCCCGCGAGGTCTCCGAGCCCGCCGGTGGCGGCGCCGAGCTTCTGCGCAGCCAATTCCTGGGCCGCCTGTAGTCCTTGGTTGACGGCGGCCAGCACGAGGTCGGAAAGCATCTCGGCGTCATCCGGGTCGATCGCCTCGGGCGCGATCTTCAGTGATTTGAAGACGAGCTCGCCGGTCACCTCGACGGTCACCGCCCCGCCGCCGGCAGCCGCCTCGACGGTCTCGTGCTTCAGTTCCTCCTGGGCTTTGGCCAGATCGGCCTGCATCTTCTGGACCTGCTGGAACATCTGTTGCATGTTGGGCTGGGGCATCAGCTCTCCCGCTCCTGGTCGTCTTGCAAGATCTCCTCGGCGCCAAACTCTTCCACGAACTTGCGAACCAGCTCATCGTCGCTCATCGGTGTCACTTCTGCCGCGGTGTCGGACTCTCCCGCGATCGGCTCCGGTATCGCCTCCGACAGTTCGTAGCGCAACGTCAGTGCGACGCCGGTGACGTTACGGACCGCGTCGGCGGTCGCCCGGCGATAGTCGTCCTGCTCGGCCTTGCGTTTGTAGAAGGCCGCCTCGGCGGGAAAGCTCAACACCAGTTCGCGCTCCGTGACGGCTGTCGGCCTGGCGCCCTCGAGCAGCACGCCCAGCATCGCGTTGCCGCCACGCACCAGCTCGACCACTGCTGGCCACACACGTCGCATGTCGTCGACAGTGCTTGCCGTCGCGGCGGTGCTGTCCCGCTCCAGTTGAGGGTTCCCTGAAACGGCAAGATCGATTGCCGTTTCAGGCAACTCCGGGTCACTCGACCGCTCTTCTTCTGGCTCGGCAGTGGGAGTGGGTGATGAAGCGGGCGTGACCTCATCAGTCGCGACGACACTCGCGGCCTGCGCCGGTGTCGTTGCGGCTGATGTGGTCGCAGGCCGCAAACCGCCTCTCTCCAACCGCTCAAGGCGAGCCAACAGTGCGCTCGTGGACGGGTCCATCTCAGGCGCGGCGGCCTTGATCAGCACCAGCTCGAGCTGGATCCGTGGCTGGGCGCCGTTCGCCGTCGCCTCGAGCGCTGCGGAGACGAGCTCGAGCAGCCGCACGGCATCGGTCTGGGACAGCGTCGAGGCCTGCTGCACGAGCCGCTGGTCGCGCTCCGGCGTCACACGCAGCTCGGCCGGGAGCTCTCCCAGGATCTGCACGGTCAGGAGCTCGCGCCCGTGGACCTCGAGGTCACGCAGCACCTGGCCCGGGTCGCGCCCCGAGGACGCCAGCTGGGCGGCGGCCCGCAGGCCGGCCGCCGGATCGGACGCGGCGATCGCGTCGACCGCGGCGAACAGCTGCTCGGCATCGGCCACGCCGAGCACGGCCATGACGTCGTCGGGCGTGATCGCCTGATCGCCCGCGTAACTCACAAGCTGCTCGAGTGTGCCGAGCGCGTCGCGGAACGACCCTGTCGCGTGGCGTGCGATCAGCGCCGTGGCGCCGTCCTCTATACGGATCGACTCGGCGTCGGCCACGCGTCGCACGACGGTCGCGACCTGCTCAGCCGAGGGCCGGCCGAAGTCGAACCGGTGGCAGCGGTCGACAACCGTCGGGAGCACCTTCTGCGCCTCCGTCGTCGCGAGCACAAACACGGTCCGCGGCGGCGGCTCCTCCAGCGTCTTCAAGAAAGCGTTCCACGCCGAGGTGGAGAGCATGTGCGCCTCATCGAGGATGTAGACCTTGTGACGGCCCGACACCGGCGCGTAGGCGACCTTCTCACGCAGGTCGCGGATGTCATCGATCGAGTTGTTCGAGGCCGCATCCATCTCGATCACATCGAGTGAAGTTGCGCTGGCGATCGACACACACGAGTCGCAGACCCCGCACGGCGCGATCGTCGGCCCGTTGACGCAGTTCAGGCAGGCGGCGAGGATCTTGGCCATGCTCGTCTTGCCGGTGCCGCGCGAGCCGACAAACAGGTACGCGTGATGGATCTGGTGGCGCTCGACAGCGTGCGACAGGGTGCGGACGACGTGCTCCTGGCCAACCACGTCGGCGAAGGTGCGCGGTCGGTGACGTCGGTAGAGCGAGGGGCCGGCTGACACGTGGCCGAGTCTAGGTCAGACCGCGGCCCAACCCGTTCCATGCCCCCGCGGCGACGTGCTCAGTCGTGCGCGGCGAAAAATGCGGTGACGAGCTCGAGAAACCGCTCTGGGCGCTCGAGGTGCGTGGAGTGACTGGTCCTCTCAACCAGCTCCCAGGTGGCGTCCCGAAGGCCTTCAACGACCGGCCTGACAACGGTTGGCGTCGCCTCGTCATGCTCGCCTGAGATCACCAGGGTCGGCACGTCGATCTCTCCGAGACGGGGGGTCACATCCCAGTCGCGGAGCGTCCCGATCACGTGAAACTCGCTCGGTCCGTTCATCGTGTGGTAGACGGTCGGGTCCGCCTCGAGTTGCGCGAACGTCCGCTGAAGCTCCTCTGGGAACGGCACGATCCGGCACAGGTGCCGCTCGTAGAAGACCATCATCGCCTGCTGGTACTCCGCGCTCTCTGTCGTCCCGGCGCGCTCGTGCTCGGTGAGCGCTTCCTGGACCGCTTCAGGCAGCAGCGTCCGCAGCCGGTTCGCTTCCGCGACCCATAGAGCGATCGACGCCGGTGAGTTGGCGATCACCATCGAGCGCAACCCAGCCGGCTGGCGGAGGGCGTGCTCCATTGCGAGCATCCCGCCCCAGGACTGGCCCAGCAGGTGGTAGCGCGCGGCGATCCCCAGATGCTCGAGCAGCGCATCGAGCTCGCGGCAGAACAGCTCCACCGTCCAGAACTCCGCGCGGCGCGTCGGGCATGTGCTCGGAGCGGCCACACCCAAGCTGGTCGTAGAACACACACGCTCGGCCGGTCGTGTCGGCGATCGCCGACAGCGACTCCAGATAGTCATGCGCCGCACCGGGACCACCGTGAAGCAGGACCAGCGGTGCCAACCCGTCGTCGCCGAGATCGCCGACGACGCGATACCACGTCCGGCCCGCGTCCCAATCGAGTACCGCTTCGGTCACCGGCTCAACCTACCTCCGCGGGCTGCGCGAGGTCAACCGTCGATCCGGCGCGCGTCGATCCGGCGCGCGTCGATCCGGCGCGCGAAGCCCCGGCGAGCGCGCAGAGAAAAACGGATCGTGCACCCTCCTCTGTGGTGTCGGCCCGCAGGTCGGTCGCTCTGGGTAACTCCGATCCGGTGAACCCTATGCGCCTGGAGGGGGCCGCTTAAGGCTGCTTCCTTCCGGACCTGACCTGGTTCACGGGTCTCCATCGCGTTGGGACCGGACCATCACCGCCACACCAAAGGACCTCACCGCGGGTGTCCACCCCTCGGAAGGGGATTCAGCCCCGCTGGAGCGGATTGCGAGTTACAGGGCACCGCTAGCGCCCCGCCTAGCACGATCCACTGAGGATCGTAGACCGTTCGTGGCAGATCATGCAGAACGAGGCCCGATGCTCCGGTTCGCCGCGATGCCGTCGATACTGTCCCCATCATGAGTATTGGCGTCGTCGGTCTCGGATATGTCGGCCTGCCGCTCGTCGTCGCGTTCGCGGAGGCTGGCGAGGAGGTGATCGCGGTCGACATCGATCCGCGCAAGGTCGACGCGATCACAGCAGGCGACTCGTATATCGAGGACATCCCCTCCGAGGTGCTGCGCGCCGTGCTGCCGAAGGTGCACGCGAGCACGGACTATGCGCCGCTGGCGCGCACCGAGGCCGTGATCGTCTGCGTGCCGACGCCGCTCACCGAGAATCGCGAGCCGGACCTGGGGCCGCTCGAGACGTCGGCGCAGTCCCTGGCGCGTGTGGTGCAGGCGGGCCAGCTGATCGTGCTCGAGTCGACCTCCTATCCGGGCACGACCCGGGAGCTGCTCGTACCCGTGCTCGAGGAGCACTCGATGCTCAGCGTCGGCGAGACCCTCAACGTCGCGTTCTCACCCGAGCGCATCGATCCGGGGCGCGTGGACTTCACGCTCAAGAACACGGCGAAGGTGATCGGAGGTATCACCGAGGCATGTACCGACCGCGCCGTCGAGCTCTATTCGCGCGTGTGCGACACCATTGTGCGCGTCTCCACGCCCGAGGCGGCGGAGATGACGAAGCTGCTCGAGAACATCTTCCGCTCGGTGAACATCGCGCTCGTCAACGAGCTCTCGATCCTGGCCAATCGCATGGGCATCGACATCTGGGAGGTCGTCGAGGCCGCCTCCACCAAGCCTTACGGCTTCATGCGCTTCGAGCCCGGGCCGGGCATGGGCGGTCACTGCCTCCCTGTCGACCCGTTCTACCTCACCTGGCGCGCCCGGCAGTTTCAGATGTCGACCGAGTTCATCGAGCTCGCCGGGAAGATCAACCAGCAGATGCCCTACCACTGCGTCGAGCGCGTCGAGCTGGCCCTCAACAACGTCGCCAAACCGATCAGGGGCTCCAAGATCGCGATCCTCGGCGTCGCCTACAAAGGCGGCATCGGCGACATCCGCGAGTCGCCGGCGCTGCGCATCATCGACATGCTGTGCGAGCGCGGCGCCGACCTCGTCTACCACGACGACTACGTGCCGGAATTGCGCAAGCAGGGTCTGAGGAACACCGACCTCGCCGAGGCCCTCGCGGACGCGGACGCCGTCGTGCTGGTCACCGCCCACCCGAACATCGACCACCTCCAGATCGCACGCGAAGCCTCGCTGTTCGTGGATCTGCGCGGGATCACGCGCGGCGTCCCACCCAGCGACAACCTCGTACGTCTGTAGTTCCGGGGCACGTCCAGCTGGACGGCCCCGTCAGACTAAGCGGGATGGCTGTCCAGTTTGACGACGCCGCCACCGCCGCGACGCGGATCGTAGGGGCCCCGCACGTCGAGCGCGACGTGTGGCTGGCCGACGCGAGCGGCGCCGGCGGCAACGCATCGGTGCTTGTCCACCCCGACAGTGCCGCGCAGGTCCGCGAGCTCGTTGCCTGGGCATACGCCAACGACGTGGCGATTTTGCCCGTCGGCGGCGCCACCGGCTTCTCCGGCGGGATCGTTCCCGTGTCGGAAGGACCCGCGCTGGCGATCGCGTTGGACCGCCTGAGCCGGGTGCGCTCCTTCGACCCGCTGCTGTGGCGAATCGAGGTGGAGGCGGGCGTCACGACCGCGAACGTCCAGCGGCTCGCGCGTGAGAACGGGTTGCTGTTCGGACCCGACCCGGGCGCCGCCGAGCAATCGCAGATCGGCGGCAACCTCGCCACCAACGCGGGCGGCCCGCACGCGTTCAAGTACGGCGTCACGTCGCGCTGGGTCACAGGCGTCGAGGCGGTGATCGCGCCCGGTGAGCTCGTGCGCTTCGGCGGACCGGTCCGCAAGGACGCCGCCGGCTACGACCTGCGCGGCCTGCTGATCGGCAGTGAGGGCACGCTCGGGATCATCACGGCCGCCTGGCTACGGCTGACGCCGGCTCCGGTTGAGGCGGTCCCGGTGATCGGCGGCTACGACTCGATCTCCGCGGGAATCGAGGCGATCGAGGCGGCCCTCGCCTCAAATGTCGTGCCCGCCACGCTCGAGTATCTCCAGGGTCTGTGTCTGCGCTACTCGCCGCCGCCGTTCCTCGACGCCGGCGAACTTGACTTCATGGTGATCTGCGAGGCTGAGTCCGAGCACGAGCGCGACGCGCTGCTCGAGGCGCTCGGACCCACGGCTGCGACCTATGACCCGCGCGAGGTCTGGCGCTGGCGCGGCGGCGTCTCGCTGGCGGTGCGCGCCGTCAGGGGCGAGAAGCTCTCAGAGGACATCGCGGTGCCGCTCGACCGGCTGCGCGAGGCGATCGAGCGCACGCTTGCAATCGGCGCCGATCACGGAGTCGAGACCACCTCGTGGGGCCACGCCGGCGACGGCAACCTGCACTCCACCTTCCTCTATGACCCGGCTGACACCGAAGAGGCCTCGCGCGCGCGGGCGGCGGGAGGAGAGCTGTTCGCGCTCGCGCGCGAGCTCGGCGGGACGGTCAGCGGCGAGCACGGCCTCGGACTGCTCAAGGCGGGCCAGCTGCTGGGTCAGTGGTCGGAGGCGGCCGTCGGCGCGCACGAGGCGATCAAGCGCGCGCTCGATCCGAAGGGGCTGTTCAACCCCGGCAAGAAGGTGCCGAGACCGCCTCAGTCTGTCTTGGATGCGGCCACGACACAGTCGCGGCCGGCGCGCTTCGCGTCGTAGAGGCGGTCGTCGGCGATCCTGACGAGCCCATCGAGGTCCGTCGGATCTTCGGCCGTGGCGACGCCGATGCTGGTGGTCAGCGTCAGTCCGGCCCCGAGCAGGTCCCAGGGCTCCTCGCGGATCGCCTGGCGGATGCGCTCGCAGCAGGCGAACGCGGCTTGCGCATCGGTCAGCGGCATCAACGCGAGGAACTCCTCGCCGCCGCTGCGCACGACGATGTCGGAGGCGCGCAGGACATCGCACAGCAGCTCGGCCGCCCGCACCAGCACCTGGTCGCCGGTGCTGTGGCCGTAGCGGTCGTTGATCGCCTTGAAGTGGTCGAGGTCGACCACGGCGACGCTCAGCAAGCGGCCGACACCGACGGCCGATGGCTGCGTCAGCTCGCGATCCAGGAAGCGGCGATTGTGGACGCCGGTGAGCCAGTCGCGCTCGGCCTGGTCGCGCAGCTGCTCCTGCAGCGTCTCGAGCTGCTGCGCGCGCGTCTCGAGCTCCGCGTGGGCCTCGGCCAGCTGACGGTTCTTGATCGCCAGCGCGTCGCTCTCGCTGCGGGCGAGCCGCGCCTGCAGCACCGCGCGCTCGAGGCTGAGCTGGAGCTCGGAGATCTCCGTGAAGGCCTGTCGCTCGAGCTCCGCGGCCCGAGACAGCGCGTCGTATGCCTCCTCGAGCCGTCCCGCCCCGCGCAGCGCCTCGGCGACCGCGCCGAGGATCACGCTGCGGGTGTGCGGCAGGTGCTCGCCGAGCCAGTTGAGCGCGGCCTCGCCCGCCTGCTGCGCGTCATCGAAGTGACCGAGCGCCATGCGCGCCTGCACCTGCGCACGCACGCTGGCGCCGAGCACGTACGGGTTCGGCTCACCCTCGTCGCCGAGCAGTGACAGCGAGCGCTCGGCGTCGGCCAGAGCGGCATCCGGGTTGCCGTCACGCAGCTCGATGTCGGCGCGCGTGGAGTGCACAACCGCCAGCGCAAAGCGGTTCGGGCTGGTCGCCTCGGCAAGCTCGAGTGCGCGCGAGATCTCCTTGCGAGCGCCGGCCGTATCGCCGGCCTGCTCGAGGTGGCAGGCGATGTCGTTGTGGGTGATCGCCTCCTCCCAAGTGTCGCCGGCCTCGACGGTCAGTGTCAGCAGCTCATCCAGTCGCGCGGCGAGTTCGCGCATGCTGACATTGCCGAACACGAGGAAGGCCGCCCGGCGGGCGAAGATGCGCAGATCGAGGTCGTCTGTCGCGTCCGCAAACTCGATCGCGCGCTCGGCGTTGGTCAGCGCCTCTGAGTAGGCGCCGGTGAAGAAGCTCACGTGCGCCCGCAGCGCCGCGACCTCGGCCTGCGCCGTGTCGTCACGGCCGGCGGCCAGAAGCCGTTCGGCCTCGAGCGCCAACGCCAGGCCGCTGCGGATGTCGCCGCGATGCAGCGCGACCTGCCCCTCGAGCGCCAGCGCGCGTGCGCTCAGGCTCGCCTCGCCGAGCGAGGTCGTCTGCTCGTAGCAGCGGATCGCGACGGCCAGCGTGCCCGCCGCATCCTCGCGGAAGCGGGTGCGGGCACCTGTGAGCGCAGCCGCCACCCGCGCCGGCTCCGGGACCTGGATGTCGTTCATGTCTAGATGCTCGGTGGAAGACATAGCGGCGTCCCCAGCCCCCGGGGTCTGGAGACATCGTGCGTCCGCAGCCGCCGGCGTCGCCGATGTTCGGCCACGCCTGAAGACTAGTGACCCCGCTGGCGTCTGGCGGCCTTCACCTCGCGGCGGCTCAGCTCCTGCGGCGACTCAGGACCTTAGGAGACCTTGATCACCTTGCTGACCGTGTGGCGCTTGTGCTTGGTGTTGAGCGCAATCACGGTCAGTCGCAGGCGGCCGATCTTTCCGGCTCCGGCCTTGGCGATCAGCGCCGGACTCGCCCTGAGCACGCTGGTGAGCTTCACCCGCAGCGCTGTGGCGGGCTTCCGCAGCTTGATCACGAGGCGACCGTGAGCGATCGCGAGCGATTTGACCTTGGCGCCCTTGACCGACACGCCGGTGACCTTGAGGCGCTTGCCGACGCGGTGACCCACGAAGCTCAGCCCGCGCGGTGCCTCGACCGTGAGCGCGGACAGCTTGGGGGCCTTCTTGCGCACGGAGATCCTGAAGCTGAGCGAAGGATGCCCGCTCTTGAGCCCGGCGGCACCCGGCGAGCTGAGCGTCAGCGCGCTGCTCGTGCTGGTCGTGGGCGTCGTGTAGGACGACGCCGGGCAGCCCGAGATCTCGTAGCGGACGGACGCCGTGACCGTCTTGTCGCCGTTCTGGTCGGTGGAGACGCCCGTCGCGTTGCCTGCGCCGGGGTTGCAGTTCGTCAGGAACAGGGAGTCGGCGCCGCCGTTCAGCGCCAGCGACAGGCTCGTGAGCGGAATGTCCGGCAGTCCGGTGAAGCTCGCCTGGCGAGTCGTCAGTGTGACGTTCCCGACCAGGGTGAGCGGGAACGGCGCTGGGAATACAAGGGTGAGCGTCGGGCCGAGCGCGGTACCCGTGAGGTAGGCGTTGGCCGTCAGCGGCTTCGGGTAAAGCGGCGATACGGCCGTCGCCACCCCGACCGGCTTGCATTTACCGCTCGCGACGTTGGCGCAGAGCAAGTTCACGGAGGCGAGATTGACACCGAGTGTCGAGCCGGCGAAGCCGAGCACCAGCGACTTGCTCGGGGACTCGTCGGCCGCCTGCGTGACGCCCGCGGTCACACTCACACCGCGGTCGGAGCTGTCCTTGGCGACCTTGACAGAGAGCTTGGGCGCGTATGCGAGCTTTGAACAGCCGGTGACATGGAGCGGCTGCGGAGAGGTTGTGCACCGTCGAGTCGCTGTAGGAATCCACGCTGACGCCGACGTTCGCCGGCGTCGCCGGGCAGCTGGTTGGGTAGCGCAGACCGTCGAAGGTGCTGTCGATCTCGGTGATGTCGATCGGCGCACCATCAAGCGAGTTCGGCAGCACGAAGTCGATCGTGATCCCGACGCCGTCGGGGTCGCCTGAGGGCCTGACCTTGATCCCGGCCGTCGAGCCGATCTGCTGGTCATCCATGTTGACGGCCAGCCCTGCAAGGTCTCCCGGGGCCGGCGGCGGCACGAGGTCGAAGGTGACGTCCACCGTCAGCGGCACCAGCACGCCGGCCGGGTAGGCGGTGACGCTGCCGGTCCCGACCTGGCAGTTCGTGTCGCTCAGGTCGGTCGTCGTCAGGCATGCGCCGCCGTCGATATCGGCGTTGGCCAGCAGTCCAGGCGGCAGGTTGATCGTCATCACGTCGGGCGAATCGGTGACGACGATCGGGTTCGCGGGCCCGAACGTCAGATCCATCCCGAGGTTCTCCGTCCCGCCGGCCTGCGTTCCGGCGCTCTGATCGAGCGTCAAGGCCGGAGTGATCGACGCCTGCGCGCTCGGCGCAAGCAGGGCAACCGCACCTACGACCAGCGCACTCAGAACCGCGGTTCGACGCTTTCTGCCCGACATACGCTCTCCTTCTCGTCCCAGCGTGTCCCTTTGACTACTACCGACACACCTGTCGGTTTGGGGTCCTAATACCCAAACGCACGAGATTTCAAAAAGTTGCGTAACGACCCGCCGATGCAGAGGCCGGCTGGATCTCAAGAAACAGCCTCGGCGGACGCGTAGCGCATGGTCAAGCAGAAGTAGGCGTCCCCTGGGCTGACTAGCCAGGGACAGCGCCGAGCACAGCTACGCCGAGCACGATCATGGCGACCCCGACCCATTGGCCGCGATTCAACCGCTCGCCGAACAGGATCGCTGCCCCCACGACTGCGAAAGCCGCGAACAGCGATCCGAGGACCGCCGCGACCGCAAGCGAACGGTGGGCCGCGTACGAGTAGAGGCTGAAGCCGCCAACCTCGCTGCAAGCGGCCAGCAGCAGCGCTGGAGTTCCGGCCCGCGCGATCCGGATCCGACCGCGAAATAGCAGCGGCACCGCCACGCAGATGACGCCAACGATGCGGGGAGACGCAGCGATCCATCCGAACTGTTCGCGAGCGGAAGCTCGACCTGTCGCATACAGACTGACTCCGAAGCAGATCGCGCCGAGGCAGGCCACCGTCACCACCCCCCAGTTGAACCGGCCGGCCACAGCAATTTGGACCGTGTCGGTATCGGCGACGCGCACCACTCCCAGCACGATCACGGCCAAGAGGATGAGGACGATCGCATGCACCCGCTGGCCGGCGACTATGGCGATCACCGCCGCGATTGCTCCTTCGGTAGCGATGATCGGCGCCACCAACCCGACATCTCCCACCCGGAAAGCGATGTACAGCAGCGCGAGGCCGGCGATGTTCGCCGCGCCGCCGAGCGCGAGCCAGCCCAGCGCCCCGATCGAAGCGTCACGCGGCGCGCCCTCGGCAATCAGGAGCGGAACGCATATGGCCAACCCGACCAGTGATATTCCCGCCAGCAGCGACTCAGGCGGCATCGCGCGGCTAGCGCGCGATGCCGCGAGATTGCCGACCGCCCACACCAGCGCGGCGAGCAGGCCGGACAGAATGACCATCAAGTGTGAGGGGCGAGGGCAATCCCACGGTCGAGCGCTTCAGCCGCGCGCGCCGCCACCAGCTGGGCAGCGATCGCGTCGTGCGCCTGCGCGCCCTCACAGGCGCTCCCCCCGACGGCACGAGCGAACGCCTCGGCCTGCCGGCGCATCGAAACCCTGAACACGTCGTCACCCTCGGCGTCCCACATGAACGGGATGCGGGCGTAGCCCCTCGTACCCCAGACCTCGACCCAGCACGAGTCGCGGTGCGGGAATTGCCGCCCTAGTGAGATTGTCACCGCAGCACCGCGGGAGGTCGTCGCCAACAGCACCGCCGAATCGGGGTCGGTCGCCGGGCGTGGTTGCGTGCTCGGTCCTGCCGGCACCGCCACGATCGACTCAAACTCGTCACCCAGCAGCCATCGCACCTGGTCGAACTCGTGCACACCCATGTCGACCATGACCCCACCTGCGTGCGATCGGAACTGCTCCGACGGCAGCTCGGAGTCCCACTGCATACAGGAGATCAACGAGATCTGGCCAAGCTCGCCGGCGGCGATCTGTTCGCGCAACTGACGCAGCTCGGGTACGAACCTGCGCCAGTAGCCGACCTGCAGCAGGACCCCCGCGTCCGCAGCGGCGCGCGTGGCCCGCTCGGCGTCCTCAGGACTGATCCCCACGGGCTTCTCGCAAAGCATCGGGATTCGGGCAGCGGCGAATATGGTGACCAGTTCCGGGTGCTGGTCCGTTGGGGCGGCGATCAGTACGCCATCGAGAGACGCAGACTCGAGCAGCTCCTGCACCGACTCGTACACGACGAGTCCTGAAGCCTGCAGGCGCTCACGCGTCACGGCCAATGGCTCGACGACCGACACCAGCGCGATCTCGTCAGAGCTCTGGAGTGCGGCGAGGTGGACCTGTCCCATGCGCCCGGCGCCGACAAGGGCGATGCGAGTCCGGGTGGAACTGGTCACGTCAGCGCCGCGCGGTCATCACACGCTGGAGGTGGCGTGGGCGCCTGTATCGGCACCGCCAACTGAGACGAGCTCGGCATCCAGCCCGAGGTGCTTGCGCGCCACCGCCTCACACAGCCGTAGGTCGGCTAGACCGTCGTGCCCGGACGTACGCGGCGTGCGCCCGGTCACGATGCAGTCGGCGAACTCGTCAAGTTCCCTTCTGAATGCCTCGTCGTAGGAAAGCGTCTCCTCGCGTACCCAACTGTGCGTGGTACCCACCTCGCCACCTTCGACGAACAGGTGGCTCGGCTCATTGCGCAGGTATGGCGACGGCAGCTCCAGGGTGAGGCGCTGGTCGGGTGCGTAGAACGCGAACTCCTGCTTGTACCTCGCGATACCAGAAAGGAGGTCGACCCAGGACAGGTGGCACGGGATCTCACCAAAGCGGAGGTTCACCGATATGCATTCACGCGCGAGGCTCGCGTAGACCACCTCAGTCGGCTCTCCGAGCACACCGCGTAGTGCGTTGAACTCGTGCACCAGATCGTCCAGGAGAAGCCATCGGTAGCCGAACCGGGTGACCTCGTCGACATCGCCGAGAACCGAGGTCACGGTCGCCTCGTCAGCCTTGCGCAGCTCGGCAATCACCTCAGCTGGAGCCGGCGATGGTGGGAGCAGCGGATAGTGGGACACGTATGGCTCATACGGTGACTCGAGCGTCGTCACCTTCACAAGGCGCACCTCTCCGAGCACCTCCGGGAGCAGCTCAGCCAGCCGCTCGTAGGCCGGGTCATAGCGCTTCATCGTCCCAACCATGAGGCAAACGCCGGCCGTCTCGGCCGCCTCGATCATCGCAAGGCCGTCCGCGACAGACAGCGCCATCGGCTTCTCGACGAAGACGTGCAGACCAGCCTGCGCCGCCGCGATCGCCATCGGTGCGTGGTTACCGGAGGTCAGCACCATCACTGCATCGAGCTCAGACTCGAGCATCTCCCGCCAGTCCGTAAACGTTGCCCGCGCTCCGAAACGTGAAGCGCACCCATCGGCAACCGGCTCCGCGATGTCACACACAGCCGCGAGTTCAAACGTCGCCGGGGATTGCGACAGGTGCGGTAGGTGCATGACCTGGGCGATGACTCCGCAGCCAATCACCCCTACCCGTAATGGTGAGTTCAAAGGAAAGCTCCGTGGAACGTTCCATGCACCGTACCGAGATCACCGAAGCGCTGTCAAGTCACAGCCGATCTGGGGCGACAACCGTCGCTATGATCATCCGTCGATGAGGACCTCGGCGGAGTCGGACGCAGCTACGACGGTCCCGAAGGCCCGCAGGCCTCCAACGATCCTCGATGTCGCAGCGGAGGCCGGCGTCTCCAAATCCACCGTGTCCAATGTCGTGCGCGGCGTCACTGAGATCTCGCCCGAGACACGGACACGGGTACTCGAGGCAATCGAGCGGCTCCGTTACAGACCGAATGGCCTGGCGCGGCAGTTCGTGCAGCAACGTTCGACGATGCTGGGCGTCCTGCTGGACGACCTCAGCAACCCCAACAACGCTCAGATGGCGCAGGGCGTGGAGCGCGCCGCCTTCGGCTCCGGTTACACAACGATGTTCTGCAACATCGAAGGCAGCTCTGACATGGCTATTCCCGGCGTGGACGTGCTACTCAGCCAGCGCGTCGCAGGCATCATCATGCTCGCCTTCATCGAGCAACGGTCACCTGCCTACGATGCCCTCCACGAGGCGGGCATCCCGACGGTATTCGTTGGCCTCAGCGGGTGGTGGGGAGACTCGGTGGGACCAAGAGACGCAGAGGGCGGACGGCTTGCGACCAGGCATCTGATCGACCTGGGGCACGAGCGGGTCGCGTACGTCCGTACTCCCCTGGTAGAGCGCACCGGCGACCAAGCACGGTCATCCGGCTACCGGGACGTCATGCGCAGAAACGGATTGCGACCGTTGCCGACGTTCGTCTGGAATCCAGGCAGCAGGACAGTTCGCATCAACAACCGCCAGGTTCCGTTTGAGATCGCGATGACCGCAGCGGAGGCCCCCACAGCATTCTTTGTGTCAAACGACATCGGTGCCATCGGTTTGATCGACGCGTGTGAGGCGATCGGATTGCGAGTACCGGCCGACATCTCCGTCGTCGGCTTCGACGACATCACGATCGCAGGCTTGAAGCGGATCGCGCTCACCACCGTGTCACAGCCGTTGATGTTTCAGGCGGAGCGGGCTGTCAATCTGCTGCTCGAAAGGATCGAGCGCCCGGCGATTGCACCCCGCCACGTCCGCGTGCCTGTCGAACTGCGCGTACGCGAGTCGACGGCGCCGCCGCCGAAGCCGAAATCGACAGCCCGCTCCGCGGGGTGAAACCGAGCGACCAAGCGCACGCCGGCCTGCGCCAGCTCACGCGAGACGGGCGTCCTCCAGCCGGTCTCGTCGAGCTCGCATGGCGCGCCGCCCGCGACGGACGGCCATTCTGGTCAGCCTGGGCACAGCTATTCCCAGGCCGGAAATCGACAGCGAACCCACGATCAGGATCGTCGCAACCGCATTGATCGCCGGCGTGATGCCGAACTTGATCTGGGTGTAGATGTAGATCGGCAGCGTGATCTGAGCTCCGATGATGAAGTACGTGATCACGAACTCGTCGAGAGACATCGTGAACGCGAAGAGCGCCCCAGCGAAGATCGCGGGACCGATCAGCGGCAGCACGATCCGGCGAAAGCGCTGGAAAGCATTGGCTCCGAGATCACTGGCTGCCCGCTCCAGACCGCGGTCGAAGCCCTCGAGACGCGCGGCCACGATCAGCAGCACATATGGAGTCGTGTAGATCGACTGTCCGATGACCGCGGTCTGAGTGTTCAGCTGAATGTCGAGCACGTTCGTAAAGAACGAGAGCAGACTCACTCCGATCAGCACGCCGGGGATCATGATCGGCAGGGTGAAGGCGACGCGGAGGCCGGCGCGGAAGCGCAAGTTACTGCGCACGAGCGGGAAGGCTGCAGAGGTTCCGACGATCGTGGCGATCGCCGTCACCTCCGCCGCGACAAACAGCGATGTCTTGATCGCGGTCTGCAGGTCAGAGCTCTGCAGGACGCTCGAATACCACTCGGTCGTGAAGCCCTGGATGGGGAAGCTTCCGTACCGGTTGCTGTTGAAGCTCAGCAGCACCAGCAGCAGCACCGGAGTGAACAGGAACACGTACATCAGGACGCCCCAGCCGGTCAGGGCTCGACGTACCAGCCTCCCGCGACGCGCGACGATCTCGACGCCGTCACGCTCACCGGCCATACATCTCACCCACCTCGAGTGAGCGGCGGAAGACGATCAGCAGAATCACGACCACGGCCGCTATCAGCACGGCGAGCGTTGCGCCCTGGGCGAACTGGGCCTCCTCGAAGAAGTTGTCTATGAGATTGCCGATCATCACCCCGCGCACGCCCCCGACCAGCTGCGGTGTCAGGTACTCGCCCAGGATCGGGATGAAGACGAAGATCACCGCTGTTGTGAGGCCGGGCCTGATCTGCGGCAGCATCACACTGCGCAGGGCGCGGGCCTGTGTGGCGCCAAGATCACGGGCCGCCCGCACCTGGGACCAGTCGAACCGCTCGAGCGCCGAGTACAAGGTCAGTGCCGCGTACGGAAAGTAGAGATAGGTCAGCACGAAGATGACCGCTGGACGGTCATACAGGAACCAGCTCGGGGTGTTCAGGCCGAAGAGACCCAGAAGATGAGCGAGCCCTCCCTTGTTGCCCAGGATGATCGTCCACGAGGTGACCCGCAGCAGATAGCTCACCCAAAACGGGACGATCACGAGGAACAGCAGCGGTCGCTGCAATCCCCGGCTCACGTAGCGTGCGAGCCAGTACGCGAACGGAAAAGCTATGCCCAGCGTCAGGGCGGTCGCCGCGGCAGTCATCCAGAGGGTCGTCAGGAACGTATCGACGTAAACGGGCGTACTGAATACCGATTGGTAGTTCGCGAACGTCCATTTGGTTTCGATGCTGTACCCGTTCTGCGTCCAGAAGCTGTACATCACG
Source organism: uncultured Conexibacteraceae bacterium (assembly GCA_963774025.1). GTDB lineage: Bacteria > Actinomycetota > Thermoleophilia > Solirubrobacterales > Solirubrobacteraceae > Palsa-465. Next base: position 867,423 of record CAVZDL010000015.1, on the reverse strand, counting down.
ATGATCACCATCGGCGCGGCGAAGAAGACGCCGAACAGCACCGCCGCGGGCGTGAACCCGAGGTACTGCGAAAGCCTTGCGAGCGGGCTCGGGCGCGTCCTCCGGGCCGGCGTGCCAGCCGGTCCCGGGGTAGCGATCGAATCTGCGGATATTGCTTCCACCGTTCACCTGGACACAGAGCTGGTGGCGCCCGCTGAGCGGGCGCCACCACTCACCCCGGTTGTACTACGCCCCGAACACCTCGTTGAACACCTGCAGGTATGCGCCAGGGTTCTTTTGCGGACCCTTGAGGTGCGCCTTGAGGGCACCCTCGGGATCGTTATATCCGACGGCGTCCGCGAGATGCTTCAGACCCATGTTCACAAGCAGCTTGTATGCCTTCTCGTTGAACCAGGCCTCCTCGAACTCCTTGAACAGCGGCGGGATCCATTCCGCCTGCCCCCACGCGTTGATGAATTCCTCGAACCGGCTCTCGTCCGGTCCGATCATCTTCATCTCGGCGTCGAGCCACCCGACCACACCCTCCTTGGGGATGGCCGCCTTGATGGTCGGGCCGCCTGCCTTCTTGACGCGGATATCCGTCCCGAGGTTCTCCGATGTGAACCACGCGGTCTCGTTCGTGAGCGCGTTGACGACCCCCGTGTTCTGCGAGACCAGGTCCAGGAACGCAGGCTTGGCCGACGACAGGAACTGCTTGGCCCTGCTCAGCTCGGCCGTGTTCATGTTGTACGGCTCCTTGGCGCCGGTGGCCAGACCTGCCTCAGCCACGATGTCGGTCGGCTGATTCTCGCGGACGTATTTGCCCTTGTACTTGGGGTCCAGCAACACCTCCCACGAGGTCGGCGCCGGGTGGACATACTTGGGGTTGTAATAGATCCGCAGTGCCGACCAGGCTCGCGGATACGCCAGGTATCCGCCCGGCGCCTTCCAGAAGGAGACGTCGAGGGATGCGGGGTACAGCTGCTTGGACACCGGGAACGACCTGATGTCGAACGGCACAGTCAGCCCCTGCTGGTGGTAATACGGCACCCACAGGGCGTCGGCTGAGACGACCGCGAACTCCTCGTGGCTTTCCTTGGCCTTGATGAACATCGTGCCGTCGTCTGACCCAAGCGTCGGATGAACGGTGATGCCAGTCTCCTTCGCGATCCCCGGGAGCTGCTTCTTCGGGTCGTAGTGATCGTTCCAGGTGAGCATGTTGAATGTCACCGGCGTCTTGTTCATGCTCGATGCGGCCGCTGTCCCGACGCGACCTGCCATTGCCAGGGCGCCTACGCCGACCGCCCCTGCGCGAAGCGCGTCGCGCCGGGTCATCAGATGGCGATTCATCTGCTTTGCTATCTCCCGATCCATATACGTGCTACCTCCTCCTCGTATTACCTTCGTCGGATCATTCGGCAGGACCGTCAAGGAGAACTGTGTCCTTGACGTCCCACTGCAGTTGAACGAGCGAGTTCTCCTTTACCTCGTGATCCAGCCCGCTCGGCATATCAACGATGAATGGTGAGTCGACTGCCGCGCAGTCGACGCTCGCCCGCATGACACTCCCGAGAAACGAGATCTTGATCACGGTCCCAAGCAGACCTGGATCACCCTCGGAAGCTGGTGCGAGCCGGACACACTCCGGGCGTACCATCAGGGCGCCGCTGCCCGAACGCACGTGCCGCGGAGCCGTCAGCCGGATCCTGTCGCGTACTGTCACCACGCCGCCGTCGACGAACTCAACCTCGGCGAAGTTCGATTCGCCGATGAAGTCGGCGACGAAGCGTGACGTCGGTCGACGATAGATCTCCTCTGCAGTCCCAATCTGCTCGATGCGCCCGTCCTTCATGACAGCGATGCGGTCGGCCATGGTCATCGCCTCACCCTGATCGTGGGTGACGAAGACAAAGGTCGTCCCGACCTCACGCTGGATCTGCGAGAGCTCGACCTGGAGGCGCTTGCGCAGCTGGAGGTCAAGCGCTCCGAGAGGCTCGTCGAGCAACAGCACCGCGGGCCGATTGACCAGCGCACGAGCAACCGCGACACGCTGCTGTTGCCCGCCCGAGAGCTGCGCCGGATAACGGTCCGCGTACGAGTCGAGCGCCACCATCTTGAGCGCCTCGACTACCCGCGCCTCAGACTCCCGGCGCGGCACCTTCGCCATCTTCAGGCCGAACGCGACGTTGTCGCTGACGGTCATGTGCGGGAACAGGGCGTAGGACTGAAAGACCGTGTTGACCTTTCGCAGATGGGGTGGCCGTTGGTTTACGAGTTCGCCGCTGATGCGGATCTCGCCAGAAGAGGGTGCAGCGAAGCCGCCGATCAAACTGAGCGTCGTCGACTTGCCGCATCCCGAGGGCCCGAGCAGGCAGAAAAACTCCCCGTCCTGAATCTCCAGGTCAATCGGGTGAACCGCTGTCTGGGAGCCATAGCGCTTCGAGACGCCGGTGAATTGGATCGCCGGAGTACCCACTGCAGCATTCGCCGCGTCGCTGATCACCTCCATCAGCGCCAACGTCTCGCGCCTCTGCGGTCCGCGCGCTCAGTGCCCACGTCGCCCTTGGGGTGGGAGAGCATCAGGGACAACTGGTCCACCGCTAAATGCCCAGGGAGCGGAGGAAGTCGCGATTGATCTGCTGCTGGTCCGCAGCCCATCCGGACGGATCGGACGCCTCCGGGAAGATGTCCTGCTCGACGACAAGCCAGCCCGCGTAGCCACTGCTGCGGATAGCGTCAAACACCGCCTCGAGCGGGATATCACCCTCACCCAGCGCACAGAACGCCCGACGCCGCCAGATCTCATCTGCGTTGCCGTGATCGGCCGCGATCCCGTCCAGAATCGACTGACGCGCGTCCTTGACATGCAGGTGGTTGATCCGCCCACCCCAATCATGCACCGCCGCAACGGGATCACCACCGGCCACCACCAGGTGCCCCGTGTCGAGGCAAAGTCCCACATCCGTAAGCTCGAGCACCCTCTCGATCTCCCACGGGGCTTCCACGTAGCTGCCGGTCTCGGTGTGGAAGGTCGGCTCATAACCGCGGTTCATGCAGTGGTCGTAGACGCGCGCAAATCCGTCGGCGAACAGCCGCCATTCGGCCTCTGACCACCCAAAGCTACGGTCCTTGTTACTGCGTCCCGGATTGGCACGGCGGAGATCGGAACCAGGGTCAGCGAGCGTCGGCTTCGGCCGGGGTTCGATGTCGCTCACCGAGTCGAACACCGCCAGCAGCTCGTTCAGATCGCGGTCAATCGCCTCCCTGAGCGCATCGTGATCGGTGTACGGCAGCTCCAAGTACCCGCCGGCGAGAGCGAGGCCGCGACTTGATAGGCGCTCGTGCAGTTCATCACCGAGACCCAGATAGCCTGGCGGACCGAGGTCGATGCCCGCATAACCGGTCGCAGCCACCTGGTCGAGAAGCGCGACCGGGTCGGGGACGTTCGGGTTGATGCCCACCGTCAACTCGAACGCACCGAAGCTGCATGGAGCGTTTGCCACCGTGATCGTTCGACTCGTGATCTGAGTCGTCATCTGCCCGCGACCTCTCCCCTCTGGCACAGACCGCCGGACCGCTGACGCTCGGTGCCACCCCGGTTTGGAACGTTCTAAGAGCCTATATCACCAGCGCAGCTCCCAGGGGAAAATCTGGTTCCTGGATCGTGTCGGTCAACCGAGTAGGGGCCGCTGCCGGCGCCGCTCTTCGACGTACCTGGCGTATGCCATGGCCGTGCTGGACAGCTCCGAGACCTGGGCGACGGGAACGTCCCACCAACTCTCACCATCAGGCCCGTAAAGGAACGGGTCCGAGCGGATGTGAATCAGGGTGGCCGTGCTGCGCGCCTTCGCGGTTGTGATCGCGAGGCTCAGCTGCTCGATTGCGTCAGCGCCCGCCGCGACATCGATCACTTGGATGCCGTAACTGCGAGCGTTGGCGGCCAGATCCACAGCGGTCAGCAACTCGCCTTCCTCGAAGTTGAGAGTCTCGGGGTTCAGGTACCGGTAGCGAGTGCCGAACCGCTCAGAGCCGACACTCTCCGAGAGATGACCGATCGAGGCGTACCCCTCGTTTTGGATCAGCACGACGATGACCTTGATGCCCTCGGCGACGACCGTCGCGAGTTCGGAGTGGAGCATCAGGTAGGAGCCGTCCCCGACCAGCACGATCACGTCTCGGTCATCGCCGAGCGCATCCAGGCCGCGCTTGACTCCGATCGCGCCGGCGATCTCGTAACCCATCGTGGAGAACGCGTACTCGACGTGATATCCGAGCGAGTCGCGCACACGCCAGAGCTTTTGGAGATCCCCGGGTAGGGAGCCGGCTGCCTGCACCATCACGTCTCGAGGGTCGGTTGCCGCCTGCACCGCACCGATGATCTCGGGCTGTCCTGGCAGCTCGGATCCAGTCGGACTGACCGCGACCTCGACCACGGCGTTCCACTCACGGCGCTCGCGATCGATTCGCTCGGCGTACTCGGCCTTGACTCGATATCCCTGCAGCCGGCCCGTCAGTGCCATCAGGGTCTCGCGAGCATCTGCGACTATCGGTAGCCGGGTTCCGTGTTTGTAGGCGTCGAACGCCGCGACGTTTACGTTGAGGAATCTGACTTCCGGGTCCTGGAAGGCGGTCCGGCTGGCTGTGGTGAAGTCGCTGTAGCGGGTGCCAACCCCAATCACGAGGTCCGCGTCGGCCGCAAGTCGGTTGGCTGCTGCTGTGCCGGTCGCGCCTACGCCTCCGACGTATTGCGGGTGGTCCCAGTTCAGTGAACCTCCGCCGGCCTGCGTCGTGCCGACAGGAATTCCCGTCTGCTCGACCAGCTCACGCAGCGCCTCCTCGGCGCCGGAGTAGATGATCCCGCCGCCCGCGATGAGCAACGGCTTGGTCGCAGCCCGGATGGCTGCGACGGCGGCATCGAGTGCCCATTGCTCAGGTAGCGGGCGTCGGATATGCCATTCGCGATCGACCAGGAACTCAGCTGGGACGTCAGTCGCCTCAGCCTGAACGTCCTCCGGGAGCGCGATTGTGACGGCCCCGGTGTCGGCGGGGTCGGTGAGGACGCGCATCGCGGCCAGCGCGATCGAGTAGAGCTGCTCGGGCCGCTGAACACGATCGAAGAAGCGTGAAAGCGGACGGTAGGCGTCCGTGACCTGCATCCCGATGTCGTGGGGCTGCTCCAGCTGCTGGAGCACAGGGTCGGCGACGCGTGTAGCGAACGTGTCGCTCGGCAGCAGCAGCACCGGCATCCGGTTGGCCGTTGCGAGCGCCGCGCCAGTGAGCATGTTCGCTGCGCCGGGACCGACGGAAGCGGTCGCTGCGAGCGTCGCGCGCCGCCGGTGGATTCGGGCAAAGCCGACCGCCTGGTGCACCATTGCCTGTTCGTTGCGCGCCTGGTGGTACGGGAGCAGCGTCGGGGCCTTGACGTTGTATTGCTTGAGGGCCTGCCCTAGCCCCGCCACGTTGCCGTGGCCGAAGATGCCGAGGACGCCGGGGATCGTCCGCTCGCGCAGGTCCCCGTCGACCGTCCATTGGTGAGCGAGGAACTCGACGAGAGCCTGTCCGACGGTCAGTCTGCGAGTGGTCATCGACTCGCCTCAGTTTGCGCGGTGTACGGCAGCCTTGGGTCAGGCTCCAGTGACTCCCAGCGTGAACGGATCCACGCCTGTCGCGGATCATCGGTGAACATCCAGGCGCGATCCGGACCGGGCCCCGCCATGACGTTCAGGTAGTACAGGTCGTATTCGGGTGCGGCGGCGGCAGGTCCGTGGTAGCCGTAGGGCACCAATGCGATGTCACCGGTCCGCACGAGCGCGCGTGTCTCGATCTCACCGGCAGCGGAGGAGTAGGTGGCGAAGGTTCCGAACGCGTCCGCGCCCGCGGGCGCATCGGTTCCACGGCACAGGCGCGGCCTCGAAGTAGTAGATCTCCTCAAGCAGCGTCTCGCTTCCCGGGAGCAACTCATCATGTTTGTGACCGGGATAGGAGGACCAGTTCCCGGCAGGTGTGATGGCCTCGCACACGAGCAGAGCAGCCGCATCCACGGTGCCGGGCCAGCCGAGATTGTGGATCTGCCGGGTGGCCCGGCCCGCGCCGCGGACTTCAACCGGGACCTCCGACTTGGCGATGTACCTGCTCGGCTTACGAATGCTCGTTCGCGCTTCAGCTATCGCCACTCGACCGTTGCCACCCACTGTGAGCGACTCCTCCGCGCCCACGTAGAGCACGTCACACGGTCCGTCGAAAACGCTGTCGCGGCCGTTCAGGACCGTCGTTGTCCCTTCATGAGCGACTTCGAAGCTGCCCGACAGCGGCACGACGATCCGTTCGAGTTCTGCCGCCGGAAGATCGATCGTGTCGTCGTCCAGCGCGGCGACGTGGATGCCGGTGTAGTTCCAGCCGGGCGTGTTGCCGTCTATGACGCACTCCCAGCGATTGCGGGTCAGCGTCCCTCGAGGGAAGAACCATTCGTTCAGGACTGTCATCGTGATCCGCGACCTTTCGTTGCGCGTGGAAGAAGGCGCCTGGCGGCGGCCGATCTCGTGTCGACGGCTATGGCATCGGGACCAGCACGTCACGCACGAGCGCGTCCAGTTTGGCGTCGGCTTCAAGGAACTGACGTAGCGTCGTTCGGGTGGCCCCGAAGTCCTGAAACTCGTCCAGGGTCATGCCATCGGGCTCGTAGGCACGGCGGAAGTCCAAGAGCCTCTCGACAAAGCAAAGCAACGATCTTCTCGTCAACCGGCACGTCAATCCGTGACTCCACCGAGAGCTCGTTCTCGTTGATGCGCAGCTGCCAGTCAAAGGGCGGGGAAATCACGAGGTCTCCCCCGAGGAGCTCCGACCACTGCAGCGCGCTTCTGAACGCTGCGGCCAGCAATCGGGCACGGTATTGACGCTGTTGGAAGATCCCGTAGGCGCGCTTTAGGACCGCGATGCCCGCCCAGTCGAGGTATCCGGGCGGGAGCAAGATCCGCTCACGATCGGCAACCTGCTTCAGCCAATCGTCCAACCGCCCGCCCATGATCGTCACAACCGAACCGAACTCTCGCTCCGGCAGCCCTTCCGCGGCGCGCCGGTCAAGGCCCCGTTCGATCGCCTCGGCGGCCGCGATGGCCTGAGGCACGGTGAATGACACGGTCACGTTGACGCTGACACCGCGATAAGTGGCCTCCTCTATTGCCTGAATCCCGACAGCGGTCGCAGGCAGTTTGACGACGATGTTCTGGGCCAACTGCGAGAAATGAACCGCCTGCTCCACCAGCGCATCGGCGTTTCTATGAAGCCGGGGATCGGTCTGAATCGATAGGCGGCCATTGCGCCCGCCCGACTCGCGAAACGCCGGCTCCAGCAGCGCTGCAGCCTGGATCGAGAGTTCCTCGACTGCGCGCCACCCGATCTCGGACTCACTCCAGGCTGGATGCTCGCGCGCGATCTCAGCTATCCGCGGCGCCCACAAATCGAGGTGCCTGCTGATCGCCGCGTAGGCGATCACCGGATTGCATGTCGCCCCGACAGCGCCAAAGCTGATCGAGCGAGCAAGCTCATCAGGGTCGGCAGAGTCGTTCCACAACGCCGTCGCCGAAAACTCACGCGTACCCCGGAGCAGCGCCGCGCTGTCCACATCTGACTTGGTGTTGAGCATGCCGATGGACCCCGCTACAACAACCGTCGCGAGCGCTCAAGCGTCTGGCCTACTAGGACGTCGATCCTGACGAAAGGCATTGCGTGCTCCATGTCCTGACGAGAGTTGGCGCACAATCTAACGGGCCGCCGGTATCTGCGGGCCTAAGCTGTTCCGCCTCGCTAAAGTCGTCGCCCGAGGCCAAGGGCGCGTAGCTCAGCGGGAGAGCGCTCGCTTCACACGCGAGAGGTCGGTGGTTCGAAACCACCCGTGCCCATGTAGGAAGGCCCTGCTAATCGGCGGGAGACGCGACCCAGATGAGCTCTCAGCAGCAATCTTGAACGCACCGGTTCGCGTGGGCGACGCTCGCACCGAGAGGCCAGCGTCGGACAATGGTCGCGACCTGTCTTATCGGTCAACCCTGATGTCGGGCTCGTGGAGGGAGCGCGACAGTTTCACGCCGCCCAGCGCAATCGCGGCGAAGCACCCAAGCTCGACGATTTCCTCCTCATCGAAGGAGGCCTGCAACTCCGCGTAGACAGAATCCCACCGAGCGGGATTAGAGGGCGAGTCGAGAGCGAGCGCCCGAGCGAAGCGCAACGCGGCGCGCGTGCGGGGGTCTGGATGGCTGAAGTCGGGCATCGCGCAGGCGCCGGCGTCGGCCTCGTCCATACCCTCTTCGAGGGCAAGCGCAGAGCGCTGCTGCGCACAGAACTCACAGCCAAGAAGCGTCGAGATGGCAATCCTCATCAGCTCCTTGATGCCATGTTCCACCGTGCCGCCACGATGGGTCAGATCCCAATACCGTGCGTATCCGACCGCCATTTCTGGGTTGTGTCCGAGCGTCAGGTACCAAGCCGGCTTGGGGGTCGAAAGGAGTTCGGCACGCTCTAGAACCTCGAGCAGCTGCGGATCGGAGATTTTGTCGGGTGAGAGGCGGGAGATCCGATTGGTGGAAACGGGAGACACCGGCTCGACGATGGTGCCTTCTTCGCTGCTCATGTTTCCTTCCTCCCGCATTATGGGAGCATTGTCCACATTATGGGACATTGACTTTATCATAGGGTCGAACCGTCGAGCGACCACGGCGGGAGTTTGTCGTTTGGTGGTAGGTGGCCGCAGATTGGCTGGAGGGCCTCAAGCGAAATTCGTGCCACCAGTGCTCGGGGATCGCGTTTCGCAGCGCCGCGGGCGAGCGACCTTGATAATCCGACTGCATCCCAACCTCGACCTCAGGAGAGCGACAGAATGCCAGCCAAGGCCCATGCAAACTGGAAGGGCGATCTTCAGACCGGCGGCGGCGATTTTCTTGCCGGCGACAGCATCAAAGGCCATGTGACCTTCAAGTCCCGCTTCGAGGATGGCGAGGGCGCCAGCCCTGAGCAGCTGATCGCAGCCGCACACGCCTCATGCTTCTCAATGGCGCTATCGGCCGGGCTCGCGGACGCCGGCACACCGGTCGACTCGGTGGAGACCGACGCCACCGTGACGCTGCGCTTCGTCGACGGCGCCCCCACCATCACCGCAATCGCGCTGAAGGTGGTCGGCCACGTCCCCGGCATCGATCAGGCAGGCTTTGAAGCAGCCGCCGCCGGCGCCAAGGCCAACTGCCCGGTCAGCAAGGCGCTGGCCTCGGTTCCGGAGATCACGCTAGAGGCCGTGCTCGACTCATAATTATTTCTGGTGCTGGCGCGCTCCCATCAAGTCGCGCCGAGGGTCCTCGGACGGCGACAGGCGATAGGCGACGCGCGACACGCGACACGCGACACGCGACAGGCGACAGGCAACGGAACCAAGGCAGGTTAGGTTCGCACCCTCAAGGCGTACGTGTGCTTGCCGATCCGCACCCCGATGTTCCAATACGAGAAGTCGTTGAGCGCATTGGGCAGCCGCACCGTCATCTCCCACCGCGGCAGGCCGTGCATGGTGCCGTCCCGTCGTAGCGGTACGTTGCCGCCGGCGGGATGAGCCCGTGCTGGCGCGCCGTAGACGTATGTTGGCCTGGCGTATGAGAGGACCACGACTTGGTATGCGCGGCCGAGCGGCAGGACGTAGGTGGACCCGTGAACCGGCTTGAAGCCTTGGAACCTCGGCGGCACCAGGGTTTGTAAGACGAATGTTTTGCTTACGGTGCCCTTCAGCCCGGACGCGGTCGCGGTTGCCGTGATCGTTTCCCTGATGCCGTGTCGCACGCGCGTCTTGCGAACCTCCAAGCGGCACGACTTGATGATCTTATGGCCCAGAGTCGCGACGCACCTGGGCTTGGGGGCGCGGCCCAGGTAGGTGGCACCAGCGATAGGCCCGCTGAGCTTGAGCTTGAGCGGCTTGATGCTGGGCGGACGTTTAGCCGGTGGCTGCCTGGCTGGCGGCTGCTTCGTCTTGGTATCAACGTTGAAGCTGATGTGCGTGCTCGCAGACACGCCGGCGTTGGACAGCGCGGTGGCGGTGATTGTCTCGCGATATCCGGCGGCCGTCTTGGTTGTGCCGGTCGAGAGGTTCAAGGACGCAACGCCGGAGAGGCTCTCGGTGGCATTACCGGTCGCGGTCGGGGCCGTCGATTGGTAGGTCGCCCCGTTTTTGGGCCCAGCGATTGTGACCGTCGGCGCCTGCTGATCGATGTTGACCGTCACCGTGACGCTGGCGGTGCCACCGCCAGCCGCTGTGATCGTCTGGCTCACGGTCTGACCGCGGCCGTTGTTTGAGAGCGTCTCGGATGACGGGCAGGCGGTTGTCAGCGAAACACCGTTGGGGATCATGCACGTGAAAGACACGGTCACCGGGGCGTCCCACCAACCCGAGCTGGACTCAGTTCCGGAGCTTGTCAGCGTCGCGGTGATAGTGGGGTTCACCAGCTGGCCCACTTGGACGGCCCCCGGGTTGCACGCTGTGTCGGGCTCGCTCGTGAAACCGCGCTGATCGGTCGTCGAGCAGAGCTGGTAGGGGGTGCCGTTGACCGACACCGTGGTCGCGGGCGGGATCGATTCCCAAGCCGGGTTATCGCTCAGAAGCTCGATCGTCTGCGTGTCGCCGCCGTTGCTGGCAAGCGAGCCCAGGTCCTGACCGACTGCCGAGGAAACGGTATCGGTCGATGCACCGCTGAGGCAGCTCTGATCGACCGCCGCGTTGTAACCCTGGTCAAACCAGTCTGAGCCGTTTTGATCGCATGTGCCGTTGAAGACGTCAGCGGCGATATACAGATTGGCGATGGCACCACCCTCGTTGTCATCGATCTCATCACCGTCGTGGGTGGCGCTGTCGCCAGAGAACGTCGATGCTTCGAGTGTGATGAGGCTGTTCGCGTTCCCCTGCTCGGAGTTGTCGATCGCGCCCCCGTCGTACGCGCTGTTGTTGGAGAACGTTGAGTCTGTGACCGTCAGCGTACCGTTGCTGCTGTTGTCGGCGTTGTCGATCGCGCCGCCGTGATTTCCCGTGTTGGCGGAGAACGTCGAGTCGGTGACAATCAGCGTCCCGGTGCCACCGTTGTCGGCATTGTCGATCGCACCTCCGTCTGGCGCGCTGTCACCAGAGAACGTCGAGTTCTCGATCGTCGCGACGCCGGTGCTGCCGCTGTCGCCCGTATCGATCGCGCCACCTGCGGTGGCGCTGTCATCGGTAAACGTCGAGTCCTGAACCAGCAAATTGCCGGATCCACCGCCACCGTTGGAGATCGCGCCGCCTGTCGTGGCGCTGTCATCGGTAAACGTCGAGTCCTGAACCAGCAAATTGCCGGATCCACCGCCATCGTTGGAGATCGCTCCGCCCGCACCGTCAGACACGGTGTTATGCGCATCATCGAGCGCCAGACCATCAAGCGTGACCCTGTATGACCCATCGATCGTGACCAAGGCAGCGTCCTCACCGCCGGATGCTCCCTCGAGCACCGCGGCTGCCGCGCCAGGCTGCTGTTCGATCGTCACGTCCTGATCGACGGTGACGCCGCCTGCGTCACCAGCATCAGCCGTCTCGTTGAACTCCTGGATCGTCCCTGAGACATAAACCGTACCGCCGGAGGACACCTCGCTGAGCGCATGCATCACCGATGCACACGGGCTCGACGACGCCATGCACGCATTGCCTGTATCGGACCCGCTGGCAGCTACATAAACCGTTGCTGACGCCGCAAACGCATTCTGCGTCGGGCCAACCAGCCCTGCACATGCGAATACGACCATCGCGATCCCACCAACTCGCAGCGACACAGGCAACCCCTTCTAGGTCTGACATCCGGAGCAGAGCCAACACTGACCCCGCAACACAAACGTCGGCATTACAGAGGAGCCACCTGAGCGCTGCAAATCACCGTCCAACAGCAACGACAGCCGCCGCTCTTGAACCAACCCCACCGGCCGTACATGCCCCGCGGAGCCTGCTTCGCAAGCTGCGCGTCCGCGAAGTTGAGCGTGCACGGGTCTGGCTGGAACTGACATGAACCGACGGGTGGGGCTTTCCCCACCAGTGAGAACGGGGGACTGCAGCGGCAGGATGCCGGTCCGCCCCAGCGATTTGCCGTCCGCGCGCTGGCAGGGTCGCGGTCATGTCAACTTCCACACTCCACACACCTGTTACGGCGAGCGGAATCGCTCGCATGGTTCGCGTCGCCGCACGAGTGTCCGCGCGACGCCCGAAGCTGGTAATCACCCTGTGGCTGGTGCTGATCGCCGGCTGTGTCATCGGCGGCGGCCTGGTCGGAACGCGCAGGCTGTCGAGTGCCGACTCGGGCAGCGGCGAGTCCGGACGGGCCGAGCTGCAGCTTCAGCACGCCGGTCTGCTCAACACATTCACAGAGGGTCTGATAATCAAGTCCGGCTCGGCCGCACCGACAGACCACGCCGCTGCGATCCTGGCCGAGCGCGCCAAGCGCGCTCGTTATGTCGTCTCGGTTTCCTCGCCTGCGTCTGACCGGTCGCTGTCGCGCGACGGTGGTCGGGTCGCGCTGATCGAGGTCACGCTGCGGAGCGACCCAGACCAGCAGACCGACCATGTCGTACCGCTAGAGCGCGTCGTCTCCGGCACGGCTCGCGGAGAGCCTCGCGTGTACATCGGCGAGGCCGGCGACGGCTCCGGGGGGCGCGCCGAGAACGACACAATCTCGAAAGGCCTGGGGCGCGCTGAGATGATCGCGTTTCCAATCACGCTGCTGATCCTGGTGGCGGCGTTTGGCGCGGTGGTCGCTGCGTTGGTCCCGCTACTGCTGGGACTGACGTCGGTTGCGGCTGCGATGGGTGCGCTCGGCCTGGTGTCGCAGATCGCCCCGAACGGGTCGACGACCTCATCGGTTGTCGTGCTGATCGGGCTTGCGGTCGGTGTCGACTACTCGCTCTTCTATATCCGCCGCGAACGCGCCGAGCGACGTGCCGGCGCCGGAGCACAGGCAGCGCTCATTGCTTCGTCACAGACTGTCGGCAGAGCAATCGTGATCGCCGGTGCGACCGTGATCATCGGTCTCGTCGGGCTGCTGTTCGCCGGCAACCCGGTATTCGTGTCGATGGCGCTCGGGGCGATCCTGGTGGTCGCGATCGCCGTGCTCGGCTCGCTGACGGTGTTGCCTGCGACGCTGGCGCTGCTGGGTGACCGGGTCGATCGGGGCCGCCTGTGGCGCCGTCGATCTGCCGGCAGGCGGCTGACCAGCAGCAAGATGGCACGCACGGCCAAGCGCGGGACTCCGGCCTGGGGCCGGCTCGCCGGTGCAGTGACGACGCGGCCGCGGCTGTCTCTGCTGGTCGCGCTTGTGCTACTGGCCACATTGGCTGTACCGCTGCTGTCGATCAGGTTGGGTAACCCGGGGAGCGCGGACCTGCCGCCCAATAACCCCACCGTGGTCGCGCAGCGGCTGATTGGCCGCACCTTCCCGGGAGGAACGACACCGCTCAACTCGTCGTGGCGGGGCGTCGGCTCGGCACTCAAAAGGCCAGGGCACGGCTGCTGCAACTTGGGCGCAAGGGCGAGAGGGTCACGGGCGGCGCGGGAGGGTCGGTAACCGTGGCGGTTTCACGGAGCGGCGACACTGCGGTCGTCGGGATCCCGGTTCCGAGCGGCGACAGCAGCGTGCAGGACCGCAACGTCGACACCCTGCGCGCCGTACTGAAGCGTGCGACCGCGAGCACCCTGCCGGGCGCGACCGCCCAGCTGACGGGCGACGACGCGTCAAACGTCGACTTCAACCACCAGATGTCGGTGATGACGCCGCTGGTGATCGCGTTCGTGCTGGCACTCGCATTCGTACTGCTGATCTGCTCGTTCCGCTCGCCGCTGCTGGCGTTGTCTGTGATCGGCCTGAACCTCGCGTCTGTCGGGGGTGCGTTCGGGGTGCTGACTGAGTTGTTCCAGCACCACTGGGCCGAGGCTCTCTTCGGACTGCGGTCGTTCGGCGCGATCGTCGACTGGCTGCCCCTGTTCGCGTTCGTAATTCTGTTCGGGTTGTCGATGGACTACACGGTCCTGATCCTGGAGCGCGCGTCAGAGGCACGCAGGCGAGGCGCATCAGCGCGCGCGGCCGCCACCGAGGCGATCGCCGCCACCGGCTCGACGGTCACAAGCGCGGCGATCGTGATGGTGGCTGTATTCGCGACCTTCGCAACGCTGCCACTCGTGTCGTTCAAGCAGCTAGGCATCGGCTTGGCGGCGGCAATCGCGATCGACGCCACGATCGTGCGCGGGGTCGCGCTGCCCGCAGCGTTGACATTGCTCGGCGACCGCGGTCTGCGGCGGGCGGGGCATCGTCAGCGCCACGCACGAGCGTGGGATCATCGTGCCCATGCGGTCGTTCTCGAAACCGGCAATGAGTGATCGAGCAAAGCCGTTGATCGGGCGGGCGGCGTTGGCGCCGCCCGCCGGTCTGGCGGCGCTGCTGCTCGTGATCTGGGCGCTGACAGGCGCGGGCTACTTCTGGCCAATGTGGGCATGGTTCGGACTCGCCGTGCCGTTGTCACTGATAGCGGCCGTGCGCTGGGTGCGAGCGCTGCCCGATGCGCGCCACCGAGGGCTCGGCACTCAGGCCGTCGCCTGCTTTGGCGTGTTGGTCGTTGGCAATCTGGCGATCTGGCTTATGTCGGGGGGCGGCTACTTCTGGCCGGTCTGGCCGCTGATGACGCTGGCCGTGTTGCTCGGGTTGTGGCGCATAGCGCCGCGCCCGCGAGAGCACGAGCTCGAGGTCAGGGTCGAGGAACTGACCCGCACCCGTGCCGGCGCCGTCGATGTGCAGGCCTCCGAGCTGCGCCGGATCGAGCGTGACCTGCACGACGGCGCGCAGGCACGGCTGGTCGCGCTGTCAATGCAGATCGGACGCGTCGAGGAGCGCCTCACAGGTAAGGGCGCCGATGCCGGTGACCTCGAACTGCTGCGTCAGGCTCGCAACGAGGCGACGGCCGCGATCTCAGAGCTGCGCGACCTCGCCCGCGGGATCTCACCGCCGGTGCTCGCTGACCGGGGCCTGAAGGCGGCCGTCGAGTCACTCGCCGAACGCTCGGGGGCGAACGTCAAGGTCCACGCCGATCTGCTTGAGCACCGCCCCCCACCGCCCGTCGAGAACGCCGCGTATTTCGTGGTCGCGGAGTCGTTGACGAACACGACGAAACACACACCAGGGGTGTCGGTCCGGATCACTATCTGGTACGAACACTCGGAGCTGGGCATCGTCGTCGCCGATGACGGACCTGGTGGCGCCGACCCCGCAGGCAGCGGACTCAGCGGCCTACGCAAACGGGTCGAAGCACTTGACGGCTGGTTCGAGGTCACAAGTCCGGTCGGCGAGGGGACAACCGTCCGAGCAACCCTGCCATGTGAATGACCGCGATCCGAACAGACGCAACGGAAACAGACACCGTCCGTGTGGTGATCGTCGAGGATCATGCATTGCTGCGCGAGGGGCTCGTCGCGCTGCTGGTCGAGAACGGGATAGACGTGGTCGCGACCGCCGACGACGGGCCGGGGCTGCTGCGGATCGTCGCAAGTCACAAACCCGACCTCGCCATTTGCGACGTGAGGCTGCCACCCACCTTTACCGACGAGGGCATCAAGGCCGCGATCGAGGCACGGAGCCGACAGCCATCGCTAGCGGTTCTGGTCCTCTCGCAGTACGTCGAGCCGGCCTACTCCGCGGAGCTGCTGGCCTCGGGTGACAGCGGCGTTGGGTACCTTCTCAAGGAGCGCGTGTCCGAGGTTCGCACGTTCGTCGACGCCGTCCGCCGCGTCGCCGCCGGCGGCACCGCCCTGGACCGGGAGGTCGTCAGCTCACTGGTCCACGAGCGCCATCACGGCAGCGGGGGCACCGCGATCGACTCGCTCACCACGCGCGAACGCGAGACGCTCGAGCTGATCGCAGAGGGACGAACCAATGCGGCGATCGCGCGCGAACTCGTCGTCACGCTCGGAGCGGTCGAGAAGCACATCTCCAACATCTTCGCCAAGCTCGACCTGCGAGCAACCGATGATGACCACCGCCGCGTCCTTGCGGTCCTCGCCTACCTGCGGGCCACCGCTGCTTGACATCCCGTATGGGATCACTGACACTAGTACCAATGGAGTTCGTGGCTAGGCTCATTGGCGAAGCATGGGAGCATCGCCGCAAGCGGCGCCGGGACGTTTTGAAAGTGTTGGGGCTGGTAACGATTGCCGTAATCGCTGGGCTCTTGGTCGGACGCTCGGAAAACGGTCCGGCGCGTCCGGCGCAGCAGGTGCAGGGTTCTGGCTACGTCGCTGAATCGCCGTCACATTTGCTCTCGCAGGCCCCCTATATGGGGGTCCACTGCCCGGTTGCCAACTCGATTGCGTGTGATCGAGTGGGGCTTGCGATCAACCTGAAACAACCTGCGCGGGCGGTCGTCGCGTTCATCGACGGTCGGCAGCTGAAGATGAACCGACGCGGAGACGTGATCGACTTGTCGATGGCTCCAAGGAAGGAGTTCGACGGCTACTTGCAGCCTGCAGGCATTGAAAGCACACTGCATGTGCGTCCCGCTCCAGGCTCCGACTTCTGGGCCCAGGACGCTCGCTCCCCAACCCCTTCCGCCGCGGTGCTGCTGCTGATCGACTACGGCGGTGGCCGTCTGATCTCCACGCGAGTGCGGGTTCCACTGTCCTCGGGTTGGGGATGAGCGGCAAGGCCAACCTCCAGATTGATCCGGCCAGTCCGGTGCCGCTGCACGAGCAGGTCGCGGCAGCGGTTCGTCGCGCGATCGCGGATGGCGAGGCTGTCGCTGGTGAACGGCTGCCGCCAGCCCGCGACCTGGCTGCGGTGCTCGGGGTCAACCCCAACACCGTTCTGAGAGCGCTTCGCGCGCTCCGCGACGAAGGGCTATTGGAGTTTCGGCGCGGTCGCGGCGTGACCGTCTCCGGCGACGCCGCCGGCAAGAGCGAACTGATGCTCAAGGCGAACGAGTTCGTCGAAGTGGGACGTCGCCTTGGGTACCAGACCGACGAACTCGCACAGATCGTCGCCGACCTCGCACCCGCCACACGCTAAACGTCGCAGCCGCATCGATCGAAAAGTCACGACGCCCCCAAGAGACACGCGGTCCCGTCAGGAGGCGCGGGCGCCGTATAGGAAAACGCCTGTGACTGCGGACGCGGTCTCCTCGATCCCTCGGCGCCCGCTCGCAGTGGTGTCGAGTGCTCCCTTGATCAAGCCAGAGAACAGGTCAATGAGGAGATCGGCGGGGAGGTCTTCTCTTCAAGGAGCCGTCGGTGACCGCACGGCGAAACAGAGCCCGGATCGGCTCGACCACCTTGACGCTGAAGTCAGGGATGCCTTCGGAGAGCTTCGCGGTGTCTCCGCTCAGCGCCGTGTACTTGCTGCCCGTGGCGATGATGGCACGCGCGAGGCGAGCGATCGCCTCCTCAAACGGGATAGCCTCGAGATTGGCCTCCTCGATCCGTGTCGCGAGCTCCTGAACGCCGGCCATAGCCATCGCGCTGAGCAGCTCCTCGCGGTTGGGGAAGTAGCGGTACAGCGTCGCGCGTCCGATCCCAGCGGCGCTCGCGATCTCCTCCATGCTCGCAGCTTCGCCACGCTGGGCAAGGATCGTCGCAGCGCTGTCGATGATCGCGGCTGCGGTGCGGTCGCGTAGCACTTCGCCCTTGGTCATCTCCATTGAGCCTGAACGTCGGTTGTCGAGATCGTAACGAGCCTTTGACAGGTGAGCCCCGTTTTGAGACACTACTGTCTCGGCACGGAACACTCACGAAAGGATCCCATGTTCGCACGCGTTCAGACCGTCCACCAGCCGGCCGAGAAGCTCGACGAGCTGATGAAGCTCGCACGGGAGCAACTCCCGACGGCGCATGAGCTTCCAGGATTTGAGGGCTTCTACTACCTCGTCGACCGTGACAACGGCAAGGCCCTGGTGATCTCTCTCTGGGAGACCGAAGAAGACCTGCGTCAACTGGAGGCGAACAATGCAGCGATGCGCGAGCGCGTCAAAGACGAAGCTCGCCTTGAGTCCCCTGAGTCCGAGATATACGAGGTGGCCATACAGGCCTCATGAACGCAGCCTCGCTCGCTGACGCTCCCATACGTGCGCTTCACACGCGGGACTTCGGTGGTTCGCCACCACCCGTGCCCATCATGGCGTAATCGTCCTCGCCATCTAGACACGCAATCTCACGGTCACCGTCGTGATCGCGATAGTTGGTGGTCGCGAGTTGGACTGAGTTGCGGCCGCTGGATTTTGCCCGGTAAAGCGCCTCGTCGGCCTGACGAAGTAGCTCAGCGGGAGACAATGTATTGCCGGGCGTCCAGCGGCATACGCCGCCGCTGATCGTTATGACTTGGCCTGCGTCTGGTCGTGCCTCGTGGGGGATCGCGGCCTCGGCAACTGCCTGGCAGATTCGATTTGCAGTGTCACTGACGCCGGCGGCAGTGCAATCGGGGAGCAGCAGCAGTAACTCCTCGCCGCCATAGCGATATGCGTAGTCGCTGGAACGAGTCGACTTGCGCAGGCAGTCGGCGACCTTGAGGAGGACCTCGTCGCCGGCGGGATGACCGTAGCGATCGTTGTAGAGCTTGAAGTGGTCGATATCGAATAGCACGAGGCCGTAGGGTCGCCCGCCTCGGATCGCCAGGGCGTGAGCGTGTTCAAGGTCCTCCCCCATCCTCCGGCGGTTGCCCAGCCCGGTCAGCGGGTCGGTGAGCGATTGTTCGCGCAGCTCGAGGTTTGCCCCTTCGAGCTGGGAGCCGAAGTCGACCAACTGGCGATGCAGCGCGATCACGCGTTCGGCGGCGATCATCCGAGTTTTGACGGCAAACGGATCAACGGGCTTGATCAGAAAGTCATCTGCCCCGGCACTCATGCCTTCGAGGATCTGTGCCTGGTCCGCGAGTCTGGTGATCAACACGATGTACACGTAGTGATCGCCCAGCTCCTTCCGTACGCGTGAGCACAGTTCGGGCCCGTCGACCCCTGGCATCATCCAATCCGTGAGCAGAACGTCGATCTGCTCGGAGGAGAGCTGTTCCCACGCGCTCGTCCCATCCAAAGCCACACGGCACTCGTGGCCCAGCTTGGAGACGATCGCGTTGAGCATGATCCGACTCGTGGAGTCGTCGTCGGCGATTAGGACCCGCATCTCAGTCACTCAATGCTTTTGTGCTGGTGACGCGTCCGAGCGCTTCTCGAACGAGCTCAAACCCAGCGTCAAAACGCTCGAGCAGGCCGGCCGCAGCCTCAAGCTCGGTGAGGCGGCTCAACGACTCGATCTCAGCGCACACAGAACCGAGCCCGGCCGCACCAACGTTTGCGCACATGCCCCTGAGCTTGTGCGCGGAGCGTTCCAGGGCATGATGGTCACCCGCGTCGATGTTCGCGCGGAGGTCCGCGCGAACGGCAACTGTCTGTGTGATGTACTCCTCGACGATCTCACCCGCGACGGCACCCAGGCCATCGTCCAGACCGAGCAAGACCTCGACCTGCGCTCGGTCCAAAGGATCAGCCCAGTCTTCGTCTGAAGGCGGGGTCGTCCCCTGCTCCGCGGGTGTGTCAGCCGCAGGCCGGACAACCCACCGCTCGAGTACAGAGGCGACGGTGTCCGGGCGAACGGGCTTGCTGATGTAGTCGTCCATCCCTGCGGCCAGGCAGGTGTCCCGATCGCCCGCCATGGCGGCCGCAGTCATCGCGATGATCGGTGTTCGCCGATTGGTTCCTTCGATACGGCGGATCTCGCTTGTCGCCTCGTACCCGTCCATCTCTGGCATCTGGCAATCCATCAGGACCGCGTCGTAGGTACCGGCTTGGATAGCGCTCACCGCTTCTCCGCCATGATTGGCGATATCGACTGAATAGCCCAGCTTGGCCAGTAGTTTGGAGGCCACAAGCTGATTCATCGTGTTGTCCTCGACCAAGAGGATCATGCCCGTCACCCCCTGGCTGTCGGGTTGAGTTGTCGCTGGCTTCTTTGACGAATCCACGGCCGCGCCACCGTTGACTGCCGTGATCAGGCCGTCGAACAGCTCAGAGGAACGGACCGGCTTGGTCATGCACGCGGCAAAGCCCCGCGTGTGAGCCTCGGCGGGACTCAGCCGCTCGCCCGAGGAACTCAAGAGGAACAGGATCATCTGCTTGGTCGCCGGATCGGATTTCAGAAGCTCTGCCAACTCGATGCCGTCCATCCCCGGCATATTCAGGTCGATCACGGCGAAATCGAACGGCCTGTCAGTCGACGCCGCCAGCTCGAGTGCCTCGTAGGCATCAACGGCCACCACCGCCTCGACCCCGACCGAGTGAAGCTGTTTGCCGAGGATCATTCGATTCGTAGCGTTGTCGTCGACGATCAACGCACGGTTGCCAATCAGATTGCGGGGATAATCGCTGGTGGCGCATAGACCGTCGACTCGGGCCAACGAGAGTTCGAACCAGAACTTCGAGCCTTCGCCGGGCGCGCTGACGAGACCTAGCTTGCCGCCCATCAGATCGACGAGTTGACGACAGATCGCCAGCCCAAGGCCGGTGCCCCCGTACTTACGCGTCGTCGAGGAATCGGCCTGGGTGAAGTTACGGAACAGACGTTCCTGATCCGCGGCCGCAATACCGATCCCGGTGTCTACGACCTCGAAGCGCAGCGCGACCCGTTCGGTGTTCTCGTCGAGCACCATCACACGGATCAGGACCTCGCCTTCGGAGGTGAATTTCACCGCATTGGCGCCCAGGTTCAGCAGAATCTGCCTGATCCGGACAGAGTCACCCAGCAGCGCCGTCGGAACCTCGGGTGGGACGTCGATGAGCAACTCGAGCTCCTTGCGATGAGCGGTCTCGGCCAGAACACGGCCGACGTCGTCGACGACGGCGGGCAGGCTGAGCTCAGCCTCCTCGATGTCCAGCTTGCCAGCCTCAATCTTGGAGAAGTCCAAGATGTCGTTGATGACCACAAGCAGGTTTTCGGCCGACACCTTGATGCCCGATGCGAAGTCCTGCTGCTCAGAATCGAGGCTTGTTCCGAGCAGCAGCTCGGTCAGGCCGATCACCCCGTTCATCGGCGTCCGGATCTCGTGACTCATCGTCGACAGGAACTCCGATTTCGCCTTCGAGGCCATCAGCGCCCCGTCTCTGGCCGCCGCCAAATCCTCGGCGGCCTGGCGTGCCTCCGTCACATCGGCGCCATTGAGCACGTAGCCGCAAACCGAAGGGTCGTCGAGCAGATTGGTCGCGGTCCACGCGATCGTGCGCCACACACCATCCTGATGGCGTACGCGTGTCTCGATAGCCCCGCTCGCCACCCCACCATTTGAGGACTGTCGAACCTGCTCCGCCAAGCCTTCGATGTCGTCGGGGTGGACGATGTCGGTCAACCGGGTGCCTGTGAGATCCTGAGGTGAGTGGCCGAGCACCCGTTGCGAGGACGGCGTGACATAGGCGACCTGAAGGTCCGACTCGGCCACGACGATCGTGTCCCAAGCGTTTTCAATAAGCGATCTGAAGCGCGCGGATCTGAGTGCCCGCGTGTCGCGCACCGTGAGGGCGAGTCGGACGCCGGCCACGAAGAGAGTTGCAGTCGCAAGGGCCACGGCGGTACGGCCGACGTGTCCTGCACTGGCGAAGACAAGAATGACCATGGCCGTCAGTGCTCCCGCAACGGGGAGCACGAATCCGGCGGTCTTCTCCGCCGCCACCGCGGAGGCGCTCGTCGGTTTGACTCGTAGGTTGCCGGGCTGAGACCAGGTGGCGACCGCGAACAGGAGCAGCGAGATCGGCCAGGCAACCGCGTTGGCGATGTATCCAATTTCACTGTTCGGCGTGAGCAGATTCAGCGCATCCCCGATCCCGTTGGCGGCGAACCCGAGGCTTGCCAGGGTGAGGAATCGCCGGAAGCCTCTGGGGAGGATCGCCAGGCCGCCAATGGCCAAGGCCAGTAGCAGCACATCCCCGACTGGGTACGCCATCGACGTGGCCGCCGAAAGCGCACTTCCGCCGGTCGTCTTCAGAACTTCGCTGAGTAGGAAGGCAGCCGAGAGAGCGGCGGCCGCGAAGCCCACAGTCAACCCGTCCAAGGCAGTCGCAATCAGTGATCCGCTGTTCCCGCGCCGGACCACCATGAGAAAACCAGCGAAGAAAAGTGGGTAGCAGCAGAGGTAGAAACCGTCGGCCACCGAGGGGACCGAAACCGTCGCCCCGCCGAGCGACTCGAATGTGACGGCGACATCTCCAAGCGCCCACGAACAGATCGCCGCCCCAAGGACAAGCGGAAACAGCGGCGCCGACGACAATCCAGGGCGGCGCCTTGACAGGTAGACGTAACGCCAGACGCACAGGCCGGCCATCGTGAGCTCGAGCAAATCGACGCCCCAACCGTCAACCGGACGGAAATAGGAACCCACCGGTCTGACAATCACCGAAACGACGTAGGCGAGCACAATCGCCGCGCAGACCGCAAAGATCCATCGCACGCGCCGCTCGAACCGGCTGTCACCGAGCACAGACCACACGCGGGCGAGCGGTGGAAGCGTGCCGGGTCGGATCGAACCCAAAAGTCTGGTGCCGGTCGTCGGATCGGCCTGAAGTTGCGACTCTGGTAGGGCGGTCATTTTGGAGATATCGACCGCTACCGAGTCTTACTTAAGGACAAATATGCAGTCTGTGGTCGAGGGGTCGGTCGGCCCTTGGCCCCATCGCCCGTGATTGGTGAGCTAAACCCACCGGAAGTGCTCGGGACAACCCGTGATTACGCAGGTAAAGCGTGGGTCGGCTCCGGTAAAAGCACTCGGCCTGGGTGGCCGCAAGAGGCAGCGGCTGACCGGTCGGGCCCGCTGACTAGCTGAGACAGAAGCTCGCTGAGCTTCGGTTGAAGCACAGCAGTCCACGCAGGGTTCGGCCGTCTTCGTCCAGCACGACGAGCCGGGGCTCGCGGCTGTGCTCGAGCAGTTCGATGGCATCGGCGATTGCGGTGGCCGGCGTCACAGTTGCGATGCCGCCGTCGGCGTATTGAGCCGCCGGCGTTCCCGCGACGGCCTCGGGGTCAATCGCGTCACGGTCAATGGCGCCGCGGAATGCGGTTCCGTCGACGAGCAGGATCAGGCGCTGGCTGGATTGTTCGAAGACCTGACGGACGTCTGCGAGCGACACATCGGCAGGCAGGGTCTTGGGGTTCGGGATCATGAGCTCGCCGACCGTCAGCGGCAGGGCTTGCTCGAGTGGCATGCGATGTGGTGACGTGTCGCCAACGGCCATACGCTGGAGCTTAGGCGTTGCGCGGACGCTGATTGGCAAGATCTTTCATGTCGGGGCCTAGCATCGTTTCCATGTTGGAGACTGCTGCGATCATCCTGGCCGGCGGCAGGTCGTCACGCATGGGTTCTCCGAAGGCCGCGCTCGATTGGCATGGCTCGACGCTGCTTCGTCGCGTGACCGGGCTTGCGCAGCGGACGGTTGACGGGCCTGTGGTTGTGGTTCGTGCGCCCGGGCAGCAGCTACCCGAGCTTCATCCGTCTGTCGAGATCGTGGATGACGCGCGCGAGGGCCGCGGTCCCCTGCAAGGGCTAGCGGCCGGATTTGCGGCCGTTGGTGAACGCGCGGAGGTCGTCTACGTGTCCTCTACCGATGTGCCTCTGCTGCATCCGGCGTTCATCACACGGGTGCTGACCGGGTTCGGGCAGGAAGTGGATGTCGTGTTGCCAGAGGTCCGCGGCTTTCGTCAGCCCCTGTCGGCCGGCTATCGCGTCAGTCTGCTGCCAAGTGTGGAGGCGCTGATCGCAGCCGACAAGCTGAAGCCCGCGTTTCTGTTCGAGCAATGTCACGTGCTTCGACTCGACGACGAGGCGATGCTCCAAGACCGGGCAGTGGCCGAGGGCGATCCTGGGTTGATGTCGGTGAGCAATCTTAACGAGCGCTGCGACTACGAGGAGGCGCTGACGCTGGCGGCTCCGGAGATTGCTGTGCGGCGGTTCGGGGCTCTGGCGCCGGCCGGCGCACACCGGCTTGTGACCGTGCAAGGATGGACGCTGGGCGACGTTGCCGCCGCGGTCGACCTCCCGCTCGATGAGCACGTTGTCGCTGCCCTGAATGGCGACCAGATCACGCGGGATCCCGAGCTGCCACTGGCGGCCCGCGATGAACTCGCCTTCATGGCCGCCGACGCGGGCGGCTGAGCGCCAAGCGAGCGCGCTGGCGCGTGTGCATCGTCGCACTAAGATCAGCGTATGGCTGAGCCTCCGGGCGGGTACTTCGGCCGGGCGTTGGTCGTGGACCTGGCTGATGGCCGCAGCAGTGTCAAGCACCTAGAGGAACGCGTGCTGCGCTCGTTCATAGGCGGTGCAGGCCTCGGCGCGTGGCTGATGCACGAGTGCTGCCCGGCGGGGGTCGACGCGCTGGCGCCCGAGGCGCCGCTGATGTTTGTGTTCTCGCCGTTGGTCGGTACGCCGCTGACAACCAGTGCGAAGTTCGCCGTGGTCGCGAAGTCACCGCTGACCGGACGGCTGACGGACGCGCTGGCTTCGAGTCACTTCGCGATCTCCGGCAAGCTCACCGGGCATGACGCGATCGTGCTGCAGGGCTGTTGCCCCAATCCCTCGGTGTTGATGATCGACGGCGAGTCGGTCTCAACTGTCCCGGCTGATGACCTATGGGGATTGTCGGCGGCGGAGACCGAGAACCGTCTGCGGGAGCGGATGGGCCCGGCATGGCGGGTGGCAGCGATCGGTCCCGCCGGCGAGCGCGGCGTTCGCTACGCGACGATCTCCCACGATGGGCGTCATGCGGGGCGTGGCGGCCTTGGCGCTGTGCTCGGCTCGAAGTTGTGCAAAGCGGTGATGGTCAAGGCCAGCCGGAAGGTGGCGTCGGCGGACCCGGCCGCCGTACTGGGCGCCGCACGCGAGCTGAGGCAGCGCTCGTTCGGACAAGCGACGGCCAAGTACCGCGAACTCGGGACGATGGCCAACCTGCTTGCGTTCAATGCAATCTCGACGCTGCCGACGCGCAACTTCTCGTCCGCGACGTTCGAGGAGGCGCAGGCCCTGAGCGCCGAGCAGGTCGCCGAGCTGCGTCAGGTGGCGCGCAACTCGTGCGCATCTTGCTCGATCGGCTGCGAGCACCTCTATCGAAGCCGTGAGGGCAAGCAGGTTCGGATGGAATACGAGAACGTGTTTGCGCTCGGGCCGCTCTGCGGGGTCGGCGATCCGGACTTCGTGATCGCCGCCAGCGGTCGCTGTGACGAGCTGGGGTTGGACACGATCTCGACGGGCGGGACGATCGCGTGGGCGATGGAGTGCGCGGAGCAGGGGCTGATCGACGCCCCGTGGCTGCGGTTCGGAGACGGGCAAGCGTTGTTACGAGCGATCGAAGAGATTGGGGCGCGCGAGGGGATCGGCGACCTGCTGGCGGAGGGGTCGCGGTTTGCGTCGCGGATGGTCGGCCAGGGATCCGGGGCGTTCGCCGCCCACGTGAAGGGGCTCGAGCTTCCGGGCTATGAGCCACGGACTCTGCAGGCGATGGCGCTGGGGCTGGCCGTCAATGCTCGCGGTGCCGACCACAACCGCTCGGGCGCTTACGAAGCCGACCTGTCAGGTGAGCACGACCGGTTACACGGCGGGGACGCGCACGTGCGGGCGGCGATAGAGACCGAAGATCGGGCAGCGATCATGGATTCACTGATCCTCTGCAAGTTCCTGCGCGGCGTGTTCGCCGACCCGCTGACGGAATGGGCACAGCTTCTGAAGACAGTCACAGGCTGGGACGTGGACGCCGACGAGCTCGCGACGACCGCGCGGCGGATCGTGATGACCAAGCGGCTCTTCAACCTGCGCGAGGGGTGGACACGCGCGGAGGACTGGCTGCCGCAACGGTTCCTCTCGGAGTCGTTGCAGATGGATTCCGGCCGCGAGGCGGCGCTGCCGCCCGAGCGGCTCGAGTCGATGATCGACGGGTATTACCGGGGACGCGGCCTGAAGCGAACCGGGTTGCCGACGCCCGAGCTGCTGGACGAGCTTGACCTCATCACACTGGGGGTCAATGGTGGACAATCACCGGTGACGAAGGGACACTGAGACCCGATGGCGACTGCTTCTCCGGCCCAGCCGGCACCGATCACCGACAGCGTCGGTCTGCGGATCGACGGGCGCGACGTCAGCGTTACCAAAGGCACGACGATCCTGGAGGCAGCGCAGCAGCTTGGAATCACGATCCCCGTGCTCTGCCACGACGATCGCTACGACCCCGTCGGGGTGTGCCGGATGTGCGTGGTCGACGTCGGCGCGAAGGCGTACGCCGCCGCCTGTGTGCGCCCCTGCGAGGAGGGCATGGAGGTCACCACCGTCGGGGACGAGCTCGAACGCCACCGCGCGACGCTGACAGAGCTGTTGCTGTCAGACCAGCCGGAACCTGCGGAGGATCCAAAGGAGACCAAGACCGGAGACAACGAGCTGCTCGTGCTGGTCCGCCAGTACGGCGTCGAGAAAGACGAGCAGCGGCTGCCGCAGAGCCTTGGCCGCGGCATCGACGACTCAAACCCGGTGATCGCCGTCAATCACGACGCGTGCATCCTCTGCGACCGCTGCGTCCGGGCCTGTGACGACATCCAGGGCAACGACGTCATCGGCCGCAGTGGCAAGGGGTACGCGACCCGCATCGCGTTCGACCTCAACGATCCGATGGGCGACTCCTCGTGCGTGACCTGTGGCGAGTGCGTGGCCGCCTGCCCCACCGGCGCGCTGACCAACAAGCCGCTGCACGACGTTCCGATCCGCCCCCGCTCGGAGCTCCGTCAGGTTGACACCGTCTGTCCCTACTGCGGCGTCGGCTGCGCACTGACCTATCACGTCGATGACGAGCGCAAGGCGATCGCCTTCGCCGAAGGCCGCGCCCAGCCCGGCTCGAAGGGCCGGCTGTGCGTGAAGGGCCGCTACGGCTGGGACTACGCCCGCTCCCCGCAGCGGCTGACGGTGCCCTTGGTCCGTCGCGACGAGGCCTACCCGAAGGGCCCCCTCTCCGGTGATGTCAAGGGCGAAGGGCGCGGCCGCCGCAGGCCCGGCGGCCTGGTCGACTACGACGAGGTGATGCCCTCCTTCCGCGAGGCCAGCTGGGATGAGGCGCTCGACCTGATCGCCACCCGGTTGGTGGCTATCCGCGACGAACACGGTCCCGGCGCAATTGCCGGCTTCGGATCGGCGAAGTGCTCGAACGAAGAGGCCTACCTGTTCCAAAAGCTGATCCGTGCCGGCTTCGGCACGAACAACGTCGATCACTGCACCCGCCTCTGTCACGCCTCCAGCGTCGCCGCGCTGTTCGAGGGGGTCGGCTCCGCCGCCGTCTCGACCACCTACGGGGACGTGATCAATGCCGATGTCGCGATTCTGGCCGGCACTAACACAACCGCCAATCACCCGGTCGCCTCCTCGTTCTTCAAGCAGGCGCGCCGCCGGGGCACGAAGCTGATCGTCGTCGACCCCCGCCGTGAGCCGATCGCCGATCACGCCGACATCTACTGCCAGATCAAGCCAGGCACCGACGTCGCGTTCTACAACGGCGTGATGCAAGAGATCATCGCGATGGGCCTGGTCGATGAGGAGTTCATCGCGAAGCGCACCAGCAACTACGAGGCGCTGGTGCAACTGCTCGAGGCATATCCGGCTGAGCGAGCCGGCCAGATCTGCGGTGTCTCGCCGCGCACGATTCGTGACGTCGCGCGGATCTGGGGCGAGGCCGGCGCAGCGGTCGTCTACTGGGGAATGGGAATCTCCCAGCACACCACCGGCACCGACAACGCCCGTTGCCTGATCGCGCTGTGCTCGATCACCGGACAGGTCGGGCGCGCGGGCACGGGGCTCCATCCGCTGCGCGGCCAGAACAACGTGCAAGGCGCCTCGGACTCCGGCCTGATCCCGATGTTCTATCCCGATTACCAGCCCGTGAACAAGCCCGAGGTTTGGGAGCGTTTCGAGCAGGCATGGGGTCGGGAGCTCGACCACGAGCGCGGACTGACCGTGACCGAGATCGTCGGCTCGGCGCTCAAAAAGGGCGTGCGCGGGATGTACATGATGGGTGAGAACCCGTTCCTCTCGGACCCGAACATCAACAAGGTCCGCAAGGCGCTGAGCGCTCTCGACTTCCTAGCTGTGCAGGACATCTTCCTGACCGAGACCTCGGAGTTCGCCGACGTCATCCTTCCGGCGTCGTCCTACCTGGAGAAAGACGGCTCCTACACCAATACGGACCGGCGTGTTCAGCGCGGGCGCAGGGTGCTCGAGCCGCCCGGGCAGGCGCGAGTGGACTGGGAGATCATCCAGGAGATCTCAAATCGGGTCGGGCTTGAGATGAACTACAGCTCGCCGGAGGAGATCTTCGACGAGCTCGTGTCACTGATGCCCAACTACACGAACCTCACCTACGGCAACCTGGGGCCGACCGGAAAGCTCTACCCGAACGCGGACCCGGAGACCTCAGACGGCACCATCGTCCTCTTCCAGGACCAGTTCAACACCGCCGACGGGCTCGCGCATCTCGTGCCAGCCGAGTGGATGCCCGCGCGCGAGCTACCGAGCGACGAGTACCCGTTCGTGCTCAACACCGGACGCCTGTTGGAACACTGGCACACGGGCTCGATGACCCGCCGCTCATTCGCGCTGGATTCGATCTCGCCTAAAGCCAACGTCTTCATCAACCCCGAGGACGCTGCCCGGATGGGCATCGCCGACGGCGAGTTCGTGCGGGTCACCTCACGGCGCGGATCGATCGAGCTCGAGGCGAAGATCTCATACCGGGAGACGCTGGGCAGCTGCTTCATTCCCTTCCACTTCCGCGAGGCCGCGGCGAACCTGCTGACGATCGACGAGATCGATCCGTTTGGAAAGATCCCCGAGTTCAAGTTCTGCGCCGTCCGCGTCGAGCGTTGCGCGGTCGAGGTCCCCGGATGAGCGCCGTCGGCGACCGCGTCCCCGGACGCGAGGCGCGTGCCGGCAAGTTCGACGGACCGAGTCTCATACCGTCGCTGAACGCGATCCAACGCGAGCACGGCTGGCTGCCGCGAGAGGAGCTGGTGCGGCTCAGCCGCGAGACCCGCCGGCCGTTGTATGAGCTCGAGGGGTTGATCTCGTTCTACCCGCATTTCCGTGCCGAGGCTCCGCCGCGGATCGAGATCACGGTGTGCCGTGACCTGTCCTGCTGGTTGCACGGCGGCGAGCAGCAGATCGCCGCGGTGCGCGAGCGCTTCGGTGACGACGTGGAGATCGAGGTGCTCGAGGTGTCATGCCTTGGGCGCTGCGACATCGCGCCCGCGGCCACCGTCGACGAGCAACCTGTGCGTGCCGACGAGGTCGGGGCCGCCGTCGAGCACGCACGGGCGAGCTTCGGTGACGCGCCAGGTGAGGCGCCAGGCGAGGCGCCGCCGGGTGGGCGGGACCGAATTCCGGCGGCACTACCAACGCCCCGCATCTGGCCGAACGACCCGTATGCGGACCAGGGGCCCGACAAGCGCTACGCGAGCGTTCGCGCGATGCTCGCCGGCGAGCTCGATGCCGAGAGTGCGATCTCCATCCTCAAGGAGTCCGAGCTGCGCGGCATGGGCGGCGCCGGATTCCCGACCGGCGCCAAGTGGGAGATCGTGGCCGCTCAGGAGGCTGTGCCGAGGTACGTGATCTGCAACGCCGACGAGTCTGAGCCCGGTACGTTCAAGGATCGCCAGATCCTAATGGAGCAACCGCACCTGGTGATCGAGGGGATGCTGCTCGGGATGCTCGCCGTCGGTGCCGAGCAGGCGTGGGTCTTCATCCGGCATGAGTACGGACCGGAGGAACAGGCCGTCCGCGCCGAACTCGATCGTGCGCGTGCGATCGGGCTGCTCGGATCGAACGTGCTGGAGTCCGGACGCCAGCTGGAGATCGAAGTCTTCACGTCGCCGGGCGGCTACATCCTCGGGGAGGAGACGGCTCTGCTCGAGTGCATGGAGGGCCATCGCGGCGAGCCGCGAAACAAGCCGCCATTCCCCGGGGTCAACGGCCTGTGGGGCAAACCAACGCTGATGAACTCTGTTGAGACCTTTGCCGCGGTGCCGATCATCCAACAGCGCGGCGCCCAGTGGTGGAAGGACCAGGGGATCAACGGCGGGACCGGCCTGAAGTTCTTCGCGGTATCGGGTCACATCACCAACCCCGACGTCTACTGCGTGCCGATGGGCACCACGGCCCGAGAGCTGATCGAACTCGCCGGCGGGATGGCCGACGGTGCCAGCCTGCAGGCATTCCAGCCCGGCGGATCCTCATCGAATTTCCTGGGACCCGAGAGCCTCGATGTCTCGCTCGATTTCAAGCCGCTGGCCGACGCAGGCTCGATGCTGGGCTCCGGTGCGGTGGTCGTGATCAACGACCAGACCGACCTGTTGGCTGCCGCGACCAATGTGCTGCGTTTCTTCCGCAACGAGTCGTGCGGCAAGTGCGTACCCTGCCGCGTCGGGTCGCACAAGGCGCACACGATTCTTACGGGCGTGCTCGCCGAGGGCCTGGGTGCCGACGCGGTCGATGATCGGATCGACGAACTCGAGGAGACGCTGCGGAGAACCTCGATCTGTGGGCTTGGGCAGGTCGCACTCGGGCCGGTCATGAGCGTCGTGCGCCGCGGGCGCGCGAACGCCACCGGCTGATCACCGAGATGGCAACTACCAGCCGCGAGTTCTTCACCGCGAGGTCGGTGGCTGAGGCGCTGAGCGATTTCCGGCCGCCGCACCGAACCGCCCCCGAGACCGTGTCGCTCGAGGAGGCAGCGGGGCGCGTCCCTGTCGCTGACGTCATCGCCGGTGAGGCGTTGCCAGGTTTTAACCGCTCGGCCGTCGACGGGTACGCCGTCCACGCCCGGGACACGTTCGGTGCATCCGAATCGGTCCCCGCCTATCTGGCCGTCGCCGGCAGCGTGGCGATGGGCGCACCCGCTGGTCTTGATCTTCCCGACCACAGCGCAGTCGCGGTTCCCACCGGCGGGGCGCTCCCAGCCGGCACCGACGCCGTTGTGATGGTCGAGCACACCCAGGAGGCGATGCCCGGCACGATCGAGGTCGTCCGGTCGGTCGCTCCCGGAGAGGGCATCGTGCGTGCAGACGAGGACATGACGCCCGGAGGCGCGGCCGTGCGGGCCGGCGCCCCACTGCTGGCCCACGACATCGCGATGCTTGCCGCACTCGGGATCACCCAGATCGAGGTTCACTCCCTCCCGCAGGTGACGATTCTGGCCACCGGCGACGAGCTGATCGCGCCCGACGCCGGCCCGCTCGCCCCTGGACAGGTGCGCGACGCCTTGAGCAGCTCCGTCGGTGCGCTCGTTCGGGCCGCGGGCGGCCAACCGCGTTCACCGCAGATCGTCGGTGACGACCCGGGCCTGTTGCATGATGCCCTTCGCGCCGGCGCGGAGGGCAGCGACGTGCTCGTCATCTGCGCCGGGTCATCCGTCGGTGCGCGCGACCAGACCGCGGACGCCGTCGCCGCGCTGCCCAATACGCAGATCTGGTGCCATGGGCTGGCGATAAAGCCGGGCAAGCCCACGCTCCTGGCGAGCAGCAACGGCGTACCGATCATCGGACTGCCCGGTAACCCTCGTTCCGCACTGGTCGTGTTCCGGCTCCTCGGCATGCCGATCGTGCGCCGGGCGGGCGGCTGGACGGCCGAGCAGCACACACCATCCACGCGGCGCAGGCTGTCGCGTGACCTGCCATCGGCGGCGGGACGCATGGACGTCGTGCAGGTAAGACTCGCCGGTGAGCAGGCCGAACCGATCTTCGGGCCGTCCGCGCTGCTGTCTGTCCTGACCGCCGCTGATGGATACGTGATCGTCCCCGATGACGCCAACGGCCTGCCGGCCAACGAAACCGTGGAGGTGTTCCTCTATCGCTGAGCAGGCCGCACCGTTCTTGCACGACGTGCCTTTGACGCGCGCGCTTGACGAGTGGGAACGATGCCGGCAGCTGGCCGGCTGCCCGGCTCGCGTGCCCGCCGTCACCCTCGCGCTCGACGAGGCCGTCGGCCGCGTGACCGCAGAGCCGGTGTGGGCCACCCGGTCGTCCCCGCCGTTTGACTCCGCCGCGATGGACGGGATAGCGGTCCGCGCCGCCGACACCCTTGGCGCCAGCGAAACGACCCCGCTGCTGTTGCCCGCCGACCGGTTTGCGGTCGTGGACACCGGCGACGCGCTCCCAGCCGACTCCGACGCAGTCGTGATGCGCGAGCATGTCCACTACGTCGACGGGCAGGCCGAGCTGCGCGCGGGCGTCGCGCCCTACGAGCACGTGCGCTCGATCGGTGAGGACATCAGCGCCACGGAACTCCTCCTGCCCGCAGCGCACCGTCTGCGCGCCGTCGATGTGGCAGCCGCAGCCGCCGCGGGTGCGATCGAGATCGTGGTGCGCCGGCCCCCAGTCGTCGCGATCCTGCCCACCGGCGACGAGATGCGTCCTGTCGGCTCGGAGCTCGCGCCCGGGGAGCTGATGGACACAAACTCCCTGATGCTCGCCGCCCAGGCCCACGCGGCAGGTTGCGAGGTCATCACGCTTCCCATCGAACCGGACGACCCGGAGCGCATCGCAGCAGCAATCCGCGGAGCGATCGATCGATGCGACCTGCTGATCATCGTCGCCGGATCCAGCGCCGGCCGCGACGACTACACCGCGCAGCTCGTTGGGCAACTCGGCAGCCTCGCGGTCCACGGCGTCGCAGTCCGTCCCGGTCACCCTGTCGTGCTCGGCGCGATCAACTCGACCCCGGTGATCGGCTGTCCTGGCTACCCCGTCTCCTCGTCGCTGACCTTCGACATCTTCGCCGTGCCGCTGCTGGCCGATCTCGAGGGCGCGCTGCCGATCCCGCGGGCTCAGACGAGGGCACGCCTCGCACGCAAGGTCGTCTCCGTGATCGGCTCCGATGACTGGGTTCGCGTCCGGCTCGGACGCGTCGCGGGCGGCCTCGTCGCCTCGCCACTGCCCCGCGGAGCCGGGGTGCTCACCTCGCTGGTGAGAGCCGACGGACTGCTGGTCATCCCGTCCGAGCTCGAAGGTCACCACGCCGGTGAAGAGGTCGACATCTCACTGCTGCGCAGCATCCCCGAGGTTGAGGGCACGATCGTCGCGATCGGCTCGCACGACCCGATCCTTGACCTCGCGGCCTCGGAGCTGCGCGTCCGCGACCCACGAGTCACGCTCGCGTCGAGCAACGTCGGCTCGCTCGGCGGACTGATCGCGCTTCGCGACGGTCTCTGCCACCTCGCAGGCTCGCACCTGCTCGAGCCCGAGACCGGCGAATACAACATCCCCTACATCGAGCGGATGCTCGCTGGCCGAGACGTCGCGATCATCCGCCTCGTGCACCGCGACCAGGGATTGATCGTTGCGCCAGGCAATCCCCACGGCCTCACGGGTATCGCCGACCTCGCCAGGCCTGAGTTGCGTTACGTCAACCGTCAGCGCGGCGCCGGCACCCGGGTCCTGCTCGATTACGAGCTGCAGCGTGCCGGCATCGACCCAGCAGAGATCGTCGGCTACGCCCGGGAAGAGCCGACCCACCTGGCGGTCGCAGCCGCAGTCGCCTCCGGTCGCGCCGACTGCGGCATGGGGGTCCGAGCCGCAGCCCGCGCATTCGGGCTCGATTTCGTCCCGATCACCCAGGAGCCCTATGACCTAATCATGGAGCGCGCCACCGCCGAGTCCGCACTGCTGCAGCCGCTGTGGGAACTCATCGCGACGCCAGGCTTCCGCACTGCGGTCGAGGCGCTCGGCGGCTACGACACCAGCCAGATGGGAGATCGAATCCGCTAGTGCGTGAGTTCAAGGGATCCACGAGCAGGATGCAGCTGCTCGCCGCGGCGATTGCCGCGCTAGTGGTCGCGGGCTGCGGCGGCAGCTCGTCGGGCGCCGGCGTCGCGCAGATCAAATCGAAGGTGCATACCGGCGCAACGACAACGGCGAAGAGAGCTCTGCGGCCAAAGACGAAGCCCAGCGCGCTCGCGTTCTCAAGGTGCATGCGCGCTCACGGGGTGGCGGACTTCCCCGACCCCAGGAGCTCCGGGCAGATACCGATCAAGTCGGCTGGCGGCATGACGCGTGGGCCCAGTGGCGGCTTCACCGCAAACCCGAACTCACCGGGTTACGAGACCGCCTCGAAGGACTGCAGGTCGCTGGCAGACGCGACTCCGGTGACCCAGGGGCAGAGCAACCCGATCATGGCTGCCCAACTGAAGTTCGCAGACTGCATGCGGACGCACGGGGTCCCGAATTACCCGGACCCGACCAGCAGCGGCGAGGTCGGTAACAACGGTGCGATCCGCGGCGTGAACCCGAGCTCACCTGCGGTCCAGGGCGCGGAGAGGACATGCGGCAGGTTTCTCACGCGCCCACCCGTCCGCCCGAACACCTCCTAGTGTCGAATCGCGGCGCTAGCGCGTCCGGTGTGTGTGCATATGGGAGACCGGAGCGCGCTGGTCGCGCCCTTGCTCTTGACCGGCGCACCGCGGGCAGAGGCCGATGATCGCAAAGTGGGTGAAGCGGGCCTCGTAGCCGAACAACTGCCGGATCCTTTCCCGGACCGGCTCGAGCTCCGCCGGCACGAGAGCTTCGACCGCCCCGCAGCGCTCGCACGAAAGGAATTCGCGGTCACCGCGCCCGACCAGCGCATACAGACCCGGTCCGTGGCCGAGATGAACGTGGCGCACCAGTCCGTGTCGCTCGAATGCCTCGAGGTTCCGGTAGACGGATGTGAGATCCAGCTCGGCGCCGGTTGCGATGCTCTCGGCCGAAGCCGGCTCGTCCGCCGCAAACAGAGCCGCCAACACAAGGCGGCGCGGAGTCGTGAGCCGCAGGCCACGCGCGCGCAGCGCGTCGACGGCGCCTTCAAGATCGTCGAAGGCCAGCCGCGGGACATCGGGCGCTTCGGTCATGACCCCGCGAGTATGACGCCGGAGCGCCGCTGATTTTGACCGTCTGTAACCGCAATTACCAATCGTTTGCAATTGCTGTACCCCAGAAATAAGCTCGCCGAGCTATCGGGATTGCGTCATACATCGCCCAGGTCCACGGCGCCCTGACACCGCGCGAGCGGCGCCGAGCCGGCCTGATGCTCGCCGTGATCGCAACTCTGCACGTCCTCGGCTTCGCCGTGTTCATCCTGTTCGTGGTGCCCTCCCACTACAAGGGCCTCGGGATCGGCGTCGCCGGCCTCGCGTACTCGCTCGGGCTTCGCCACGCGTTCGACGCCGATCACATCTCTGCGATCGACAACACGACCCGCAAGCTGATGAACGAGGGCAAGCGGCCCGCTCAGCGTCGGATTCTGGTTCTCGCTCGGGCACTCGACGCATCGTGATCGCGATCGGCGCTGGGATCGTGGTGGCCGAGCGGGCCGTCTACGGCGCCGTATCCAACAACCACTCGAGCCTCGAGCGGTTCGGCGGCGTCTTCGGCACGCTCGTCTCAGCGTCCTTCCTGTACCTGATCGCGCTGCTGAACCTCATCATCCTCGCCGGCATCGTGCGCGTCTTCCGATCCATGCGCAGGGGCGTCTACGACGAGGCCGAGCTCGAACGCCAACTCCAGAACCGCGGCTTCATGTACCGCTTCTTCGGCCGGTGGATGAAGTCGATCACACGCGAGTGGCAGATGTACCCCGTCGGCCTCGTCTTCGGGATGGGCTTCGACACCGCGACCGAGGTGGCGCTGCTCGCCACGACGGCGCTGCTTGCCTCCCAGCACCTGCCGTTCTACGCGATCCTCTGCCTGCCGATCCTGTTCACCGCCGGCATGACCCTGCTGGACACACTCGACGGCATCTTCATGAACTTCGCCTACTGCTGGGCGCTCTTCAACCCGGTCCGCAAGGTCTATTACAACCTCGCGATCACGGGACTGTCCGTCTGCATCTGCGTCTTCATCGCCACGATCGAGGTCCTCGGCCTTCTCCCTCGCGAGATCGGCGGTCTGCACGGCAGCTTCTGGCACGAGATGTCGATCTTCAACATCAATAAGGCCGGATTCGTGATCGTCGGCATGTTCATCCTCACCTGGGCCGCAGCCATGGCTTTCTGGAGGTTCGGGAAGGTGGAGGCGCGATGGAGCGCAAGGCTCTCATCGGCCGGCGCGGGCAGCGATTGAGGAGGCTTGCTACGCGCCAGGCGCGCCGAATGTAGAGCGCAGCGAACGCGCAATCCGGCGCGCGCGGTCAGTTCCCCGCCGGCCGGCCCAGGGGTGTGGGCCCATCGCCCACGGGTGCCATCCAAGCAGGCCGTACTGCTCGCGGAGCATCGCCTTGAGCTCACCTCGGTGCTCGCCGCACGCGTACTGTTGTGGGCCGTAGATGCCGCGGCCATGCCAGGTCAGCCAACGGCCAGGCTCCGCGTCGACGTACTCGCCGTGTCGCAGATCGAGCAGTTGGTGCTCGAGTGACGCCTGTGTCTCAGGATCCGGGCGCGCGCCGCAGAACAGACACCGGAACACGACCGTCACGGGCACGTCACGCCGTCCACCATCAAGCCCGGTAGCCCGTCGTCAGCTGCTTGCCCGGACGCCGCCAGTCCGGCTCGACATCGAACGTGCGGCGGATCCGTCGCTCGCGTAGGAACCTGACCACGGGTCCGTGCGCGTACTGGGCGGTCCTGGCATACACACGCGCAGCGGCGTCCGGCTCCATGAACGGCAGGTATTTGTCGGGGAACCCCGGCATCGTGCAGGCGATGCAGATGCCACCGACGTTTGGGCAGCCGCCGATGCCGTTCGTCCAGCCGCGAATCGGCACGTTGCACTTCGCCACAGGCCCCTTGCAACCGAGCTTCACAAGGCAGCGGCTATCACCGTGAGCGCTTGAGAACTGTCCCTGCTCGGCCATCCCGGCGCGGTTACAGGTCTCGTGGACCGTCCGGTCGAAGATCCGCCGCGGTCTCCCCTGCTCGTCGATCTCAAGCGCCGGGCCCATGTGCG
Organism: uncultured Conexibacteraceae bacterium; assembly: GCA_963774025.1. Lineage (GTDB taxonomy): Bacteria > Actinomycetota > Thermoleophilia > Solirubrobacterales > Solirubrobacteraceae > Palsa-465. The sequence goes on along the minus strand of CAVZDL010000015.1, from coordinate 830,474 downwards.
CGAGGTGCAGCACCATGCAGAGCAGCGTCTCGGTGATGTTGTCGGGCTGCACCGGGCACCCGGGAAGGTTCACGATCGGGATCCCGCGACGCGAGTGCCAATTCCATCCCAGGTAGTCACGCAGTCCCATCGCGCCGGTCGGGTTGTTGCGCATCGCCGGGATCCCGCCGTAGGCCGCGCATGTGCCAAGCGCGAGCACGGCAGCGGCCTTCGGGGCAAGCCGGTCGATCCAGGTGTTCGTCGTAATCGGTTGCCCGGTGCCGGGATCGGCGCCGAGCCCCGACCAATGGCCGTCGCCGTTGATCTCCTCGTTCGCGACCGACCCCTCGAGCACCAGGATAAAAGGGTCCAGTTGACCGGCGGCCGCCTCGTGCCAGGCCCGCATGAAACCGGCACCGTTCTCGTAAGCGAGCACCGCGTTGTACAGAACCACGGGAGGCATACCGGGAAGGCACCCGCGGAGCAGATCCTCGAGGCTCGGATTGGTCGCTGAGGTCATCGCCAGCGACTCGCCGTCACAGCCGAGCCCGCTCGTCATCCACAACACGTTGACCGGCCTGTGATCAGTGCCGCAGGGACCCTCGGGCTGCGGCGCGCCGGTCACGCGCGAGCGGTCCGGTGCTCAGGCGTGGCCGCGTCCTGCGCGACAGCGTGGGAGACCAAGTGCTGAGGCTGTGGATGGTGATCGGCATGGGGCAACCCGGCCGTGCGGTCGATGAGCGCCTCCAGGTGCTCGTCGGCGCTGCCGTGCAGATGCCAGTCGCCGGCCGTACCGGTGACGATCCCGGCGTGTGATAGCCGCGCCAGTGCGTGCGAGATCGACGGGCGCTCTGCTGCCACCAGCTGACCCAGCAGTCGGTGGGTGAGGGGCAGCGTCAGGCGGATACCCGCGGGCTCCACCCGGCCCCAGCGTGCGGCGAGGTGCCAGAGCAGCAACACGAGCCTGACCTCGAGTTTCGGCTGGCATGCGATCGCCCGGAGCCGGCCGAGCTCCTCGGGGCGGCGCATGCCCCTCCGGTACAGGGAGTGCGCGAGCTGCGGCCACGAGCGGACGCGATCGAGGAAGTCGGAGTCGAGCATTGCCAGTCGCGTCGGCACCAGGGCTCGCCAGGTTGAGCAGCAGCCGATCATGTCGTCGTCGTTGTGCTCAGGGGACTCCAGTAGATCGGTGCTGCCAAGCAACTCGGTCACGGTCCGTCCGGCCACGCACGTCTCGACCGCCAGCAGCCCTTCGATGATCAGCAACCCTGGTCCTGACCCCACAGCCTCGAACCACGTCGACAGTTCACAGGCGCCGGTCTCCGCGTCGAGCAACCTGACAGTGGCCTGTTGGCGCGCCGAGAGGCGCATCCGCACCTCCAGCTCCTGAGCGAGCTCGTCGTCGAGGTCGAGCAGGTACGCGTACAACGCCGGAGACTCCGGTCGGCGCGGGGGGGACGGCCGCTCGAGGACATGCGCTGCCGCAGGCGGAATCGACCCTTCACGCTCGCTGGAAATCGAGACCTCCTGACGGCTCGCATGTTCGATACCCGAACTGCCTATTCGAGTCTACGCCCGCGCTCAGCCCGCGTGGGTAACACCGGATGCCGGGTGTAAGCACGGTTACCAACGTCGTCTGTAACGGGCATTACCGACGCTCCACGAGGCGCTCCTGATGGTGGTAGAAGGGTTGAAAGTGTGCCTGGCGATACCCGGACAGATTCTGGAAGTCGTAGATCAGGAGCATCGGCTCGCGACGGTCGACGTGGCCGGCGTGCGACGCAAGATCAACGTTGGTCTACTCGACCTCGACGGTGATCCCGTCGGTCCCGGGGACTGGGTCCTGATCCACGTCGGCTTTGCCATCTCCCGGGTCGACGAGGAGGAGGCGCGCGCAACACGTGACCTGCTGGAGCGGATGGGCGCCGACTACGAGCAGGAGCTCGAGCAGCTGAAGGCGAGTGTCATCGAGTGAGCGCCGACCTCGCTTGCGGATCCGAGCACTGCATCACCTGCGGGGACGATGGAGAACCGATGACCGTGATCGCGGTCGACGGCTTCAGCGGCCTCGCACTGTGCACCGGTGACGAGGGGTCGCGCTCCACGGTCGAGATCGCGTTGGTCGAACCGGTCGCCGTGGGAGATCGCCTGCTGGTGCACGCCGGCACCGCGATCGCGCGCGTGACGGAGGAGGACCGCGCCGTCGAGAGCGCCCTTCGCACCCTCGTCGGGGGCGGTCTGGCATGAAGTTCGTCGACGAGTTCCGCAACCCCGAGCTCGGCCGCGCGCTCGCCGGGGAGATCCTCTCTCTGGTCGAGCCCGGGCGCCACTACAAGTTGATGGAGGTCTGCGGCGGCCATACGCACGCGATCTACAAGTACGGCGTCGACGATCTGCTCCCGGCAAACGTCGAGCTCGTCCACGGACCCGGGTGTCCCGTCTGCGTAATCCCGATGGGCCGCGTCGACGACGGCATCGCGATCGCGCACCACGAGGGCGTGATCTTCACCTGCTTCGGCGACATGCTGCGGGTGCCGGGGTCCGAGGGAAGCCTGCTCGAGGCGAAGGCCGCCGGCGCCGATATCCGCATGGTCTACTCGCCACTGGACGCGCTGCGGATCGCCAAGGAGAACCCGGACCGCGAGGTGGTGTTCTTCGCGATCGGGTTCGAGACGACCGCGCCATCGACCGCCCTGACGTTGAAGCGCGCGCGAGCTGAGGGCGTCACGAACTTCTCCTGCATGTGCAGCCACGTCACGATCGTGCCGCCACTGCGTGCGCTGCTCGAGTCCCCGGATCTGCGCCTCGACGGCTTCATCGGACCCGGCCACGTCTCGACGATCGTCGGCGCGCGACCGTTCGAGTTCATCCCGGCCGACTACGGCAAGCCGGTCGCGATCGCCGGGTTCGAGCCGCTGGACATCCTGCAGGCGATCGTGATGATCCTGCGCCAGCTGGCCGAGGGCCGCTGCGAGGTCGAGAACCAGTACAAGCGCGTCGTCCCCTACGAGGGCAACCTGCGCGCGCTCGAGGTGATGGCCGAGGTCTTCGAGCTGCGTCCCCACTTCGAATGGCGGGGCCTGGGGTTCATCTCCCACAGTGGGCTGAAGCTGTCCGAGGCCTACGCGGACCTCGACGCCGAGCGCCGCTTCAGCGTTCCCGGGGTGCGGGTCGCCGACCCGAAGGCCTGCCAGTGCGGCGAGGTGCTCAAGGGCGTGATCAAGCCATGGGAGTGCAAGGTCTTCGGCAGCGCCTGCACGCCAGAGCGGCCGATCGGCACCTGCATGGTCTCCTCCGAGGGCGCCTGCGCCGCGTACTACAACTACGGCCGCTTCGCCCGTGAGCGCGAGGTCGTGTGATGAGCGATCAGACGGCGGTCTCGGAGCGGGAGGCGAAGGTCCTCGGGATCATCGAGACCGTCAGAGGAAAACGCGCGAAGTTCCGCGACACGCACATCAACATGTCCCACGGCGCCGGCGGCAAGGCGACCCAGAGCCTGATCGAAGGGCTGCTCGCGCCCGCGTTCGCCAACGACACGCTGAACGAGATGGCGGACGCCGGCGCGCTGACGGTCGGCGGCGTCGAGCTCGCGCTGACGACCGACTCATTCGTCGTCAGACCGCTCCGATTCCCGGGCGGCTCGATCGGAACGCTCGCGGTGCACGGCACCGTCAACGACCTTGCGGTGTCGGGTGCGCGCCCGCTGGCGCTCACCCTTTCCCTGGTGCTCGAAGAGGGCCTGAGCGCGGACGACCTGCGAGCGGAGGTGGACGCGATCGCCGGTGCTGCACGGGCCGCCGGGGTGTCCGTGATCGCAGGTGACACGAAGGTGGTCGAGCGAGGCCACGCCGACGGCATGTACGTCTGCACCACGGGGATCGGCTGGCGCGACGAGCGCGCGCGACTGTCGCCGGCCTCGCTCGAGCCCGGCGATCGCATCCTGCTGTCCGGCTCGATCGGTGACCACGGCACCGCGATCATGCTGGCGCGCAACGAGTTCGACCTGGATGCCGAGATCGAGTCCGACAGCCGCTCGCTGTGGCCGGCGGCCGACGCGTTGCTTGACGCCGTCGGGCCGTCGCTGCGCTGCATGCGCGATGCGACGCGTGGCGGCGTCGCATCGGTGCTCAACGAGCTCGCACGGAGCTCGGGCGTGGCGATGATCGTGCGCGAGGGCGACGTGCCGGTCAAGCCGGCCGTGGCCGGGGCCGCGGAGATCCTCGGGATCGACCCGATGTACATGGCCAACGAGGGCAAGCTGGTCGCGTTCGTAGCTCCCGAGATGGCCGAGAAGGCTTTGGCGGCGCTGCGCAGCGCGCCCGGATGCGAGCAGGCCGCTGAGATCGGCGAGGTGCGGACGGAGCCGCCCGGGATGGTGTTGATGCACACGAGCTTCGGAGGCAGGCGGGTGATGGATCAGCTTGTTGGCGATCCGTTGCCGCGTATCTGTTGAGAGCGAGAGGAGACGGGATGGCCAGCACGGCGTATGCGGAGCAACGAAAGACCGAGGGAGTAACGGCACATGTCCTGTGGATGACCACCGGGCTCAGCTGCGAAGGCGACTCGGTGGCGATGACCTCGGCCACGAACCCGAGCCTCGAGGACATCATCCTGCAGGCGATCCCGGGCATGCCGAAGGTGATCGTGCACAACCAGGTGATCGACTACGCGGTCGGGCAGGACTACGCGCAGGCCTGGTTCGATGCCGAGCAGGGCAAGCTCGATCCATTCGTGCTCTGCATCGAGGGGTCACTCGGGAACGAGGAGATCAACGGCGACGGCCACTGGACCGGATTCGCCGTGAACCCAGACAACGGTCAGCCGATCACGATGAACGAGTGGATGGACCGGCTCGCGCCGAAGGCGGCAGCCGTGGTCGCGATCGGGACCTGCGCCACCTACGGCGGCATCCCGGCGATGAAGAACAACGCCACCGGCGCGATGGGTGTGCCCGACTACCTTGGGTGGAACTGGAAGTCGAAGGCGGGCCTGCCGGTCGTCTGCATCCCGGGCTGCCCCGCCCAGCCCGACAACATGACCGAGGTGCTGCTGTACCTCGCGCTGCACCTCGCCGGCCTCGCGCCGGCGCCCGAGCTCGACGAGGCGCTGCGCCCGAAGTGGCTGTTCGGCCGCACGGTCCGCGAGGGGTGTAACCGCGCGGGGTTCTCCGAGCAGGGCGAGTTCGCGACCGAGTACGGCTCCGACCACCGCTGCCTGGTGAAGCTCGGATGCAAGGGCCCGGTCGTCAAGTGCAACGTGCCTGTTCGCGGCTGGGTCAACGGAATCGGTGGATGCCCCAATGTCGGCGGCATCTGCATGGCGTGCACGATGCCGGGCTTCCCCGACAAGTTCATGCCGTTCATGGACGAGGACAAGTACGGCGGAGCAGCCGCGACGATCATGCAATACAGCTACGGGCCGATCGTGCGCTACATGCGCAAGCGCAACATCAGGACCAAGTACGACCACGAGCCCGAGTGGCGGCGCAGGGGCAAGACGCTCACGACCGGATACGCGAAGAGGTGGTGAACCGCCGGCTCAACCTGTCGTAACCCGGACAAGGCTATCCGGCCTTACAGCGAGTGAGGAGAAAGACAGATGGCGGTTGACACCTCCCAGAAGGTGATGGTGAAGGAGATGTCCTGGGATCCGATCACACGGATCGTGGGCAGCCTCGGAATCCACACGGAGATCGACTTCTCCAACCAGCAGGTGCTCAAGTGCTACAGCACGTCGATGATCTTCCGCGGCTTCGACATCTTCATGAAGGGGATCGATCCGCGTGACGCCCACTTCATCACGAGTCGTATCTGCGGCATCTGCGGTGACAACCACTGCACCTGCTCCTGCCTGAACCAGAACATGGCCTACGGCGTCAAGCCGCCGCCGCTTGGTGACCTGGCGTTCAACCTGGCCGAGACCGCGGACTACATCTTCGACCACGCGATCTTCAACGACTGCATGGCCAACGTCGACTTCTGCGAACAGATGGTCAAGGAGACCAATCCGACGCTGCTGGCCAAGGCCGAGCAGACGCCGGCGCCGGGCAGTGACATCCACGGCTTCAAGACGATCGCCGACATCATGCGCTCGCTGAACCCGTTCACCGGCGAGTTCTATCTGGAGACTCTGCAGGTCGCCCGCTATACGCGGGAGATGTACTGCCTGTTCGGGGGACGCCACACCCACCCGTCGACGATCATGCCGGGCGGCTGCAGCGCCGACATCACCCACCAGACCTGCACCGACTACTACGTGCGCCTGATGCGGTACTTCGACTACGTCAAGCGCAGCGTGCCGATGCACGATGACCTCTACGACTTCTTCCTGCAGGAGCTGCCGGGCTACGACATGGTCGGCTACCGCGAGACGAACCTCGTGAACTGGGGTTGCTTCGACGACCCTGACTACGTCGATTACGACTACCGCAACATGACCGACTGGGGGCGCAAGCGCTACATCACCCCCGGCGTGGCGATCGGCGGCGAGCTGATCTCGACGGACCTCGTCGAGATCAACCTGATGATCCGGATCCTGCTGGGGTCCTCCTACTTCGACGGCTGGGAGAACGAGCCGACCTTCGTCACCCACGATCCGCTCGGCAACCCCGTCGACAAGAACCATCCGTGGAACAAGGTCACGCTCCCGCGTCCGCAGAAGCGCGACTTCACCGACAAGTACACGTGGGTCGTGTCGCCGCGGATCTATGACAAGCGCACCGACACACACGTCTGCTGCGACACCGGCGGTGGACCCTTCGCTCGCCAATGGTGCACGGCCAAGGCCGGGCTGGTCGACTTCGGCTACGCAAAGGCGACCGGGCACTCGATCCAGATGGTGCTGCCGCGCTCACCGAACATGCCCGAGATGGAGCTCGAGTGGCATGTCCCGGAGAAGTCAAACGCGATCGAACGCGACCGCGCCCGCACCTATCACCAGGCCTACAGCGCGCTGATCGCGCTGCACTGCCTCGAGCGCGCGATGAAGGAGGTGCAGGCGGGACGGACCAAGAGCTGGAACAACTTCAAGGTTCCGGAAACCGCCGTCAGCTGCGGCTTCCACGAGGCGGCCCGCGGCGTCCTCTCACACCACATGGTGATCCAGGACGGGAAGATCGCCAACTATCAGCCCTATCCCCCGACGCCGTGGAACGCCAGCCCGCGAGACGTCTTCGGAACTCCGGGACCGTATGAGGACGCGGTGCAGAACACGCCGATCTTCGAGGAGAACGGACCCGAGAACTTCAAGGGGGTCGACATCATGCGCGCGGTCAGATCATTCGATCCCTGCCTCCCGTGTGGCGTGCACATGTACACGGGTGAGGGCCGCGTGCGGAAGGTGATGCACACGCCCACGGCGATGGCGTAGACGATGGGGGTCGCAGCCGAGCCTTCGACAGCGCGCGAGCCGCCGGAGGGCGAGCGGCCGGAGGAGCTCGTGGCGCGCGTGCAGGAGTTGCAGGCGGCGCTCGACGGCGCCGATGGGTCGGCGGCGGCGCGGCTTGCAGAGGAGCTGGTCGCCGCGGTCGTGCAGATGTATGGAAGCGGGCTCGAGCGGATCCTCGACGCGCTGTTCGCGGCCGGCGAGCAGGGCGAGCGGATCGCCGTGTCGCTGACCGATGACGCGCTGGTCTCGACGTTGCTGCTGATCCACGACCTGCACCCGGTTCCACTCGACGAGCGAGTGCAGGCGGCGCTCGATTCCGTCCGGCCGTACATGGAGTCCCACGGCGGCAACGTCGAGTTGCTCGGGCTGGAGCAGGGCATCGCGAAGATCCACCTGCAGGGCAGCTGCTCGGACTGCTCGGCGTCGGCAGTGACACTCGAGCTGGCGATCAAGCAGGCGTTGGATGACCTGGCCCCTGATCTCGAGGGGCTCGAGGTTCTGGGCGTCGCGCCGCAGACGATGGGCGGCGCCGGTCTGCCGATGGTGACCGCCGCGCCGGCAACCGGCATGGAGCTCCCGATCGTGATGTCCGGCGCGTCCGGTGCGTCGGCCGCGCCCTCGTGGTTCGAGGTGCAGTCGGTTGGCCATCCCCCGGACGGCACCGTGGTCCCGGTGGCCGTCGCCGGCACGCCCCTGCTGATCGCCAACGTCGATGGGACCCTGCTCTCATACCGTGACCTCTGCGCAGGCTGCGGCGGCACCATCCACGACGGCAGCCTGCGGTCGGGGACGCTGACCTGCCGGCACTGCGGGCGCTCCTTCTTCCTACCGCGCGCAGGGCGTTCGCTCGACGAAGATCGGCTCCAGCTGGAGCCGATCCCACTCCTTCAGGAGCAGGGTCGAGTCAAGGTGGCTCTCGCGGGTGAGTGACAGCGTAGGCAACGGCCAGCGCGTCGAGCGCCGTGTCATCGCAGACGCGGTCGCCGCGCGCACGCGGGCTCAGATGGTCTCCGGTCTGCGGGTGCTGACCAGGCCGGCCGCGCGTTCCTCAGCAGTGGCGGCTGCCAGCGCCGCGCCCGCCGCAGACATCGAGTTCTGTGACCTCTGCGGGACCACAATCCCGGAGGACCATCGCCACCTCCTGCAACTGGTCGAGCGCCAGATCGTCTGCTCGTGCGAGGCATGCTGGGCGATGCGCGCCGGCGAGGGTGACTACCGGCCCGTCGGCAACCGGACCCTGTGGCTCGAGGACCTGCAGGTCCCGGAGGATGTCTGGGCGAGCTTCCAGATTCCGATTGGGCTCGCGTTCTTCATGCAATCGACCGTCACCGCCTGTGTCGTCGCGATGTACCCGAGCCCCGGTGGCGCCACCGAGTCGGAGCTTCACTTCGAATCCTGGAGCAAGATGGTCGAGCTCAACCCCGTGCTGCTCGGCCTGGAGCCGGACGTCGAAGGGCTGATCGTCAACCGCATCGCCGAGCCTCCGATCAACGTGATCGCGCCGATCGACCGCTGCTACGCGCTGACCGGCACGATCAAGGCCCATTGGGAGGGGATCTCCGGCGGCGGTGCCGTCCAGGAGGCGGTGGCCGATTTCTTCGAGCGGATGCGTGCCGAGGCGGTGACGGCAGCATGAGCCTCGATGAGCTGTACGTTGATGACGGCGGCGCCGCGCCTGGTGATGTCGCGCCCGCGATCCCGGAGCCCGACTTCGAGGTACTCAGCGCGCGAAGGGTGCGCTACGCGGCCGCACCAATGCTGGCACTCGACCTGAAGGTCTCAGAGCCGAGCGGCCGGCCCGTGTACATGATCGCGCTGACGATCCAGCTGATGATCGACCCGGCCCGTCGACGCTACGACGACGCCACGCGAGCCAAGCTGATCGAGCTGTTCGGAGAGCCGGAGCGGTGGGCAATGACGACCCGCAGCCTCGTGTGGTGCCAGCTCGACGTGCTCGTGCCGGCGTTCACAGGATCCACGGTCGTGACCGTGCCGATCCAGTGCAGCTTCGACATGGAGCTCGCCGCCGCCAAGTACCTGCACTCGCTGCCCGACGGCGAGGCGCCCCTCGCACTTCACTTCAACGGCACGATCTATTACCCGGGCGACGACGGGCGGCTGCAGATGGTGCTCGTGCCGTGGACCAAGTCGATCGATTTCCGCATGCCGGTGTCGGTGTGGCGCAACACGGTCGAGCACTACTACCCGCAGACCGGCTGGGTCGCGCTGCACACGGAAACCCTGGAAGCGCTGCAGCAGGCGAAGCTGGATCGCGGGCTGGCGACGCTGGACGCCTGCGTGCGGACATTGCTCGCGGAGACGTCGGGCGAGCCGGTGGCCAGCGGGCCACCGGCGAAGGTAGGCGCCGTGCACGAGGCGCGCGATGACTGACACGCTCGAGCAGCTGGTCGACTCACTCCTGTTCGAGGGCTACGCGCTGTATCCCTACACACCGGGTGCGACCAAGAACGCCACCCCCACCCCATTCGGGATCGTGTACCCGACGGTCTATGCGCAGTCACTGTCCAGCACATTCGACCATCTCGAACTGCGATGCGAGCTGCAGGCGCCGCGGGACGCGGTGCTGAGAGCCGAGGTGCGCTTCCTGGTCACCGGGGGCGAGCGCCACAAGGCAGTTGAGCGCCGGCTCGAGCTCGCCGGCGGCATGGTCGGCGCTTTCGCCGTCGAGGCTGCCGATAAGCAGGCGCGGATCGACCCGCCGGAGGGCGCAGCCTTGGTCGTCGGGATGCAGCTGTTCGCGAAGGCGCTCGACGCGGACAGGTATCAGGTGGGGCTGCGCGTCGAGAACCGCACTGTCGTGCGCAGCGGGCTCGATCGGGCCGGCGCCCTGGCCCGATCGCTGCTCTCCACACACCCGATCCTGCGCGTGACGGGCGGGCGCTTCGTGTCCCCGCTCGAGCGAGCGTACGACAGCGTCAATACGTTTCCGGTGCTCGCGAACACCAACCGACGATGCGCTCGTCGGCGCGGCGTTCGTGCTGCCCGATCACCCGCAGATCGCGCCTGAGAGCCGCGGATCGCTATTTGACTCCACAGAGATCGAGGAGGCGCTGCTGCTCCACGTCCAGGTCCTGAGCGACTCCGAGCGCGCCGAGATCGAGCAGCAGGATTCGGCCGTCAGGGAGATGATCACGCGCGCGGCCGCGGCGACTCCCGCGGACATCGTCGCGCTTCACGGTCGCGTCACAGTGCGCGATCCGCAGACCGACGAACCGCCGACCGAGCCACCGGGTCTCCTCGACCCAACGCTCGGCGAGGAGGTCGCCGACGTCGACGGCAAGACCTTCCGTCGCGGCGGGAAGGTCGTGATCCGGCCCGCGCCGGACGCTGATATCCAAGCCCGGATGCTCGAAGGCCGGACGGCGACGATCGAGCGGATCATGACCGCCTACGACGGCCGTACGCATCTCGGCGTGACGATCGACGACGACCCCGGCCAGGACCTGATGCGCGAGACCGGGCGCCTGCTGTATTTCTTTGCCCCCGAGGTGGAGGTGATCGAAGCATGACTGCATCGGAGGACCAGTTGCACAGCGTGCTGGTCGCGGGCGTGGGCAACGCCTGGCTCAGGGACGACGGCTTCGGCGGAGAGGTGGCGCGGCGACTGTCAGCACGCGAGCTTCCGACCGGGGTGTCGGTCATGGACGCGGGAACCGGAGGGCTCGACCTCGCCTACGAGGTGATGCGGGGATACGACGCGCTGGTGATCCTCGACGTTTCCAAGCAGGGCGGCGAGCCCGGAACGCTCTATGTGATCGAACCCGATGAAGCGTCCGTCGACGGCGGGATCGAGGACGGCGAGGTGATCAACCCCCACGGTATGGATCCGGGGACCGTGCTGCGTTTCGTGAAGTCGGTCGGCGCGTGGCCGGGGCGGGTGGTGGTGATCGCGTGCGAGCCCGCCGAGGTCGACGAGATGGGCTGGGGTCTGTCGACGAAGGTCGGGGGAGCCGTCGACAGCGCGGTCGATCTGGTCCTCGAGACCGTCGAGGACCTGCTGTCGAGCACCGCCGTCGGAACCGCCGAGTGAGGCGGGTGGGCCGGCATGCACGAGCTGTCTCTCTCGAGCGCGATCGTCAACACGGCCGTCAAGCACGCCGGCGGGCAGGCGCGTGACCGTGGTCAGCCTGCGCGTCGGACGGCTGCGACAGGTGGTGCCCGACACGCTCGAGTTCTATTTCGAGTTCGTTGCGCGGGACACGTGCTGCGAGGGCGCGCGCCTCGAGCTGGAGGTGATCGGCGCACGGCTGCGATGCCAGCCGTGCGCGCACGAATGGGAGATCGAGATCCCGGCGTTCAGGTGCCCGACATGCGGCGGGGCTGAGGTGGAGCTCGTAAGCGGAAACGAGTTCGAAGTCGAGTCAATCGAAGTCGAGTCAACCGAGGTCGAGGAGGCAGAATGCATCGCGTCAAGGTGACGATCGTCGAGGACGCGCTCGACGCCAACAACACGATCGCCAGTGCCAACCGGGACGATTTCGACCGGCATGGCGTGAAGGTGATCAACTTCATGAGCGCGCCGGGCGCCGGCAAGACAACGCTGCTCGAGCAGATCGCGCACGGACTCGAAGGCGTACGCGTCGGCGTGCTCGAGGGCGATGTCCAGGGCTCGATGGATGCGGACCGGCTTGCCTCGCTGCACATGCCGGTGACGCAGATCAACACCGACCCGAGCTTCGGCGGCGAGTGCCACCTCGACGCCAACATGGTCCGCTCAGCGATCCCGTCGCTGCCGCTGGATGAGATCGATCTGCTGGTCGTCGAGAACGTCGGCAACCTCGTCTGCCCGGCCGAGTTCAGGATCGGCGAGGACGCGCGGGTGATGGTGTGTGCGGTCACCGAGGGCGAGGACAAGCCACTCAAATACCCGCTGATGTTCCGCACCTGCGAGCTCGTGATCGTCAATAAGATCGATCTGCTCCCCCACCTCGAGTTCGACCTCGAGAGGCTGCTCCACAACATCGACCAGGTCCACCCGGACGTGGACGTGATCCTGCTGAGCGCGACGCACCGGCGAGGGGGTCGCGGCCTGGCGAGATTGGCTCACGAAGCTGGCTGCACGCGAGCGTCAAGGGGTTGCTGCGTGAACCCGATCGCCAACGTCGGAGTCGACCGCGGATCCAGCGCCCAGATCGACGCAACTCCTCGAGCACCGGACGGCCGCGAACCTGCGCTTCTTCGAGGCCGAGTCCGAGCGGCTCGCGCATCTCTGCCACCTGATGGCGGAGCGATTCGCCCGGGGCGGCCGTCTGGTCGCGTTCGGGCAGACCCCGTCGGCGCGCTCGGACGCGCGACACGTGGCGGTCGAGTTCGTGCACCCGGTGATCGTCGGCAAGCGAGCGCTGCCGGCGATCGGACTTGCGGCAGAGGGCGGCGACATCGCGCGTCAGGTCGAGCTGATTGCAGCGGCTGAGGACATTGCAATCGCGTTCGGCACCGGGGATGACGGCGGTCAGGCAGCCCGGGCGATCACGGTGGCCCGTTCGCGTGGCTGCCTGACCGTCGCCTTCAGCCGCGACACGGGCGCGGAATGGGAGTTCGAGCCGCCCTCACGTGACCGCCACGTTCGCCAGGAGCTCGTCGAGACGCTCTACCACGTGTTGTGGGAGCTGGTACACGTGTTCTTCGATCACCGCGGGCTGTTGACCGGTCGCGAGCCGCGGCGAACCCACGACGCCGGCGCGTCGAGCTTCCTCTATCCGTTCCTTGGCGAGCACGAGTCGTCGCTCGCACCGGTCCTCGAGGACGTGCGCCGCTCCGCACTGATGAAGTCGCAGGAGATAGGCGCGCTCCGTCGCGCAGACCCTGACTGAAAACCGGCAGGCGCTGATCGCCGCTGCCGAGACACTGAGCGGCGCCTTCGATCGCGGCGGCAAGCTGCTCGCGCTCGGCAACGGCGGCTCCGCCACCGATGCGATGGATACCGTGGCGGACTTCCGCAGCCTCGGCCATCCCGCGCTCGACCTGACCGAGGACAGCTCGATCCTCACCGCGATCGCGAACGACATCGGAACTGAGGCGATCTTCTCGCGTCAGGTGATCGCATACGGCGTCGCCGGGGACGTGCTGATCGCACTGTCGACCTCGGGGAACTCCGCAAACGTGATCTCGGCGCTGGACGAGGCGAGGCGGCGGGGCCTGGCGACCGTCGCGCTGGTCGGCTATGACGGCGGCCAGATCGGCTCGGAGGGACTCGCCGACCACGTGATCGTCACGCGCTCCCAGCACATCCCGCGAATCCAGGAAGCGCAGGCGAGTGCCTACCACGCGCTATGCGAGCTCGTCGGCTAGGGCCGTCGCTTCGCGCCGGGCACGCGCGCGGGTGCACGGCACGGTCCAGGGCGTCGGCTTCCGGCCGTACGTGTACAGGCTCGCGAACGAGCTCGGACTGGCTGGCTGGGTTCTGAACGACGCGCGCGGCGTGCTGCTGGAGGTGGAGGGCGAACCCGAGCGCGTCGGCGAGTTTCTCGATCGGCTGGCTGCTGACGCGCCACCACTGGCGGTCGTCGAACGAGTCGAGATCTCAGCGCTCGCCCCGCTGGGCGAGCGCTCGTTTGCGATCCGCGAGAGCCCGCGCGGTGCGGTGGCCGACGCTCCGGTCACGCCGGACACGGCTACGTGCGCCGATTGCCTGGACGAACTGTTCGATCCCGGGGACCGCCGCCACCGCTATCCGTTCATCAACTGCACGAACTGCGGACCGCGCTTCACGATCGTGCGCGGCGTGCCCTACGACCGACCTTTCACGACGATGGCCCGATTCGAGATGTGCCCCGCCTGCCGGGCGGAGTACGAGGATCCCTCAGACCGGCGCTTCCACGCGCAACCGAACGCGTGCGCTGAGTGCGGGCCGTGCGTCAGGCTGATCGATCCGGACGGCCACGCTGCTCGTGCCGGGGGCAGTGGTTCGGGTGATCAGGTGCTCGCGGCTGCGACCGCGTTGTGCGACGGCGCGATCGTCGCGGTCAAGGGAATCGGCGGCTTCCACCTCGCCTGTCGCGCCGATGACGAGGTCGCGGTGAGCGCGCTGCGGGCGCGCAAGCACCGGGAGGACAAGCCGTTCGCGCTGATGGTCGCGACCGCGGATGACGCCGCGTCGCTGGTCGAGCTCCGCGAGCTTGAGCTGGCACTGCTGAGCGCGCCACAACGGCCGATCGTGCTCGCCGCACGCCGCGATCGTGATGGTGCAGTCGCAGACTCGGTCGCGCCCGGAGCGCCGGAGCTGGGTGTGATGTTGCCGTACTCGCCGCTGCATCACCTATTGCTCGCCGACGTGGGAGGCACGCTCGTGATGACGAGCGCCAACGTGTCTGATGAGCCGATCGCCTACCGCGACGACGATGCGCGCGCGCGTCTAGCCGGAATCGCGGACATGCTGCTCGTTCACGATCGTCCGATCGAGACCCGTACCGACGACTCCGTGGTACGCGTCGTAGCAGTCGGGGACCAGTACGCCGACGCCCGGTCGAACGTCCGGCCGATGTTCATGCGCCGGTCCCGCGGCTACGTTCCCGCGAGCATTTCGCTCACGGACCCCGCGACCCGCCCGATTCTGGCGTGCGGCGCCGAGCTGAAGAGCACGTTCTGCGTCGCGAGGGGATCGCGCGCGTGGGTCAGCCACCACATCGGGGACCTGCAGAACTACGAGACGCTGCGGTCGTTCCACGAGGGCATCGAGCATTTCAAGCAGCTCTTCTCCGTCGAGCCCGAGGTCGTCGTCCACGACCTGCATCCCGAGTACCTGAGCACGAAATACGCGCGTCGAGCTCGTCGTGGGCGAGCCCGACGGCGAACCCGGCGGTGACCGTGGCCTCGAGCGCGTCGGCGTTCAGCACCACCACGCGCACCTGGCGGCGTGCCTGGCCGAGCATGGCGAGACCGAGACCGCCGTCGGTGCGATCTTCGACGGCACCGGCTACGGAACCGACGGAACCGTATGGGGCGGCGAGCTACTGGTCGGTGACCTTGCCGGCTTCCGGCGTGCCGGCGCGCTGCGGCCGGTTCGGCTCCCCGGCGGCGAGCGCGCGATCCGGGAGCCGTGGCGCATGGCGTGCGCTTGGCTCACCGCTCTGCACGGGACCGAGCCTCCAATACCAGCCGCGCTGCGCGGGGCCGTGGACGAGCGGCACTGGCGACTGGTCACGAAGATGACGCACACCGGTCTGAACGCTCCCGTGACCACCAGCATGGGCCGCCTGTTCGACGCTGTCGCGGCTCTCTGCGGGGTACGCACCGAGGTCCACTACGAAGGACAGGCGGCGATCGAGCTGGAGGCCGCCTGCGACCCGTGCGAGCGCGGCGCCTACGAGGTCGACGTGTCACAGGCCGAGGGATCGGTCGTGATCGACCCGCTCGAGGCTCTGCGCGCGGTCGTGGCCGACGTCGAGCGGCGCACGGGAGTGGGCGTCATCGCTTCGCGCTTTCACGCCGGCATCGCGGCGGCGACGGTCACCGCATGCACGCTTGCGGCCGCTTCGGCTGAGACCGAGACGGTCGTGCTCTCGGGAGGCGTCTTCCAGAATCGCCGTCTGCTCGAGGCGACGACGACCGGCCTGCGCGGCGCCGGTCTGCGGGTACTGGTGCCCGAACTGCTGCCGCCGGGCGACGGCGGCATCTCCTACGGACAGGCGGCAGTCGCGGCGCGGAGGCTGGCGCGATGACCGATCTGAGCTCCCAGCTCGATCGCATCCTCGCGACGACGGTCTACTGCGGCGGCGCGAACCGGCCCTTCGGCGAGCTCAGCGGCGAGGAGGTACGCGCCCGAGCCGACGAGCTTCGAAGCGCGGTCGGCTGGGGGCCGACCGCGCGGATCGCGCCGGTCGCGCAGGCGTGGCGCGAGCTCTCGATGAAGATCGAACGTGCGGGCGTCAGCACAGTCAGCGAGCTGGATCCGGAGGTCGTCGCAGAAATGGCTCCGAGGCTGTGGATCGTGCCCCCGGCCGGCACTCTGCTGTCGTAGGGCGAACCGAGCTCGGACGGAAGCACCGGCCGGCGAGCGTTCCGGAGGCAGGCTCCGGATACGGTAGTCTTTATACGGACGCCGGGAGGGCTCCCCTCCTCAGCACGAACGGCGGGCGAGGTTCCATTCCAGGGCCGCACCCCGCACAACATCTCTCTCACTCGGAGTTCCTCATGGCCGGTCGAATCCGAATCGCTGGAAGAAGTGGGCTGATGCGACAGGGTCCGCTCGCTGGTCGCTATCCCGCCGTCGCCTCGATGGTGGTGTTTGCACTCGTTCCGTACCTGGCCCTGTCCGGGGCCCTCGGACCGATAACCCCGATCATCGCCGCGCGTCTGCACATGAGCCTGCAGACGATGAGCCTCGGATCTGGAATGGCGAACGCCGCCTACGCAGTCGGCACGGTACTGGCGGTTCAGTTCGCCCAGATTCTGCCGCAGCGGCGGATGATGGTGGTTTACGCGTCTGTGCTGTTCGTCGCGTCGATGGCGACAGCGGCCGCGGCGGATCCGGCGATGTTCATCGTCGGCCACGTGCTGCAGGGTCTGTGCACGAGTCTCCTGCTGATCTCAGCGGCGCCCCCGCTATTCCTCGGCTTCCCGGCGTCGCGCCTGCGCACGACGGCGATGATCATGAACATGTGCATCTTTGGTGCCGTCGCGCTCGGTCCGCTGATCGGTGGCATCCAGGCCAGCGCCGACAACTGGCGCCCGCTCTTCTGGGTTGTCGCCGGGATCGCCGCAACGGCTCTGCTGCTGTCATTGCTCACGTTCGAGGACGCACCGCCGGCCGACCCCACGGCACCACGGGACCCACTGGCGATCGTGCTTGCGGCCGTCGGCGCCGCCGCCGCGTTCTTCGGCGCCTCCGAACTGTTGACTCACCCATTCCTCGACACGATCACGATCGTGCCGCTGCTCGGCGGTCTGGCGACGATCGTGACCCTGATCATCAACCAGTCGCTCCGCAGCCGGCCGCTGCTGACGATCCGCAGCATGCTGACGAGCACCATCCCGGTGGCGGGAATCGTCGTCGCGCTGTTCGCGGCCGCGGCATCGGTGTCGGCAACCGAGCTATCGGCCGGCATGCTGGCGACTCGCTACTCGCCGTTGCACGTCGGGCTGCTCTACCTGCCGGAGTTCGCAGGTGCGGTCGCCACGGCGCTGGCGCTGGGCGTCGTGCTGCGTCATCGCACATTGCAGTACCTACCGCTGGCCGGAATGGCCTCACTGGCCGCCGGCATCATCGTCTTCCGGATCCAGTTGCCGCCGAGCCAGGCATTGACCCTGATCGGCTCAGGACTGACGGGTATTGGAGTAGGCGCAACCGTCGCGCCGGCACTGTTCGTCGCCGGCTTCTCACTCCCGTCGGCGAACCTTCAGCGAGTGTTCGCAATCGTCGAGCTGATGCGAGCTGTGGCGGCGTTCATGATCGCCCCAGTGTTCGCGCACTTCGCAGCCACCGTCGGGACCGGCAGGTACGGCGGCACCGGGATTGCACTCTGGATCGGCGCAGGACTGGCGATTGCGGGCGCACTGATCGCTGTACTGCTTTACGTGCTCGGCGGCGCGCGGCCGCAGGCACCGGACATCCCGCTCTTCCTCACCGGCGAAGCGCCGGCATGGCCCTCTCCGCCGCTACTTGCTGCTGTGCGTCGCCGCATGGTCACGACACCCACAACTGAGGAGCCGGCGCGGTCATGAGCGCAGCGAACACGTCAGCAGAAGCTGGGCCGGTCGTCTTCGCGTACGACGGATCGGAGCTCGCCAATCTGGCGATTGATAAGGCTGGGACGCTGCTGGCAGACAAGCGGGACGCTCTGGTCGTGTGCGTCTGGCAGCCGTTTGACGTCGGCTTCGTCGTACCCGACGGCATCGAGTTCAACGCTGCCCAGACCCCCGCGGTGAAGCAAGCAGCGGAGCTGACCGCAGCCGGCGGTGCCGCTCGCGCCGAGGCTGCCGGATTTCACGCCCGCAGCATGGCGGTCGAGGCGGCGCCAACCTGGAAGGGGATCGTCAAGGTTGCCGACGAGCACGACGCATCCGTGATCGTGCTCGGATCCCATGGTCGCAGCGGCTTCGGCGGAGCGCTGGTGGGCAGCGTCGCAGGCGCGGTCGCATCACACTCGCAGCGGACGGTGCTGATCACGCACCGCGACGGCTGAGAACTACCGCGGCCATGCCGGGCGCCATCCCGACGGCAGGCCCTTTCAGCTCGCCGGAGTCTCCGTGACAGCCGGCGTGGCGATCTGCCTCCTCCCCCAGGTGACCGGCGACATGACAGGCGACCTGCACTGGGCCGAGCGGACGCAGGCGCGGTGTGACGGTCTGGCAGGTGTCGATCGCGTACGGGCAGCGCCAGCGGAAGCGGCAGCCCTCGCCCGGGTTGATCACGCGTGGCGGCTCGCCGGTGTCGGCCGAGAAGTCGGTGTCGGCGTCGCGCGGATCGGCGACCGCTGACAGCAGCAGGCGCGTGTACGGATGCTGGGGATCCGAGAGCACGGTCTCGGTCGGGCCGGCCTCGACGATCTGACCCGCGTACATGACGAGGATGCGATCCGCGACGTATCGGGCGCTCGCCAGATCATGGGTGATGTAGAGCAGCGAGACGTCCTCCCGGTCACGCAACCCGACCATCAGGTTGAGGATCCCGGCACGGATCGACACGTCCAGCATCGAGACCGGCTCGTCGGCGAGGATCAGCTTCGGCTGCAGCGCGAGCGCCTGCGCAAAGCCAATGCGCTGGCGCTCGCCGCCGCTCATCTCATGCGGGTAGCGAGCGAGCATGCGCTTGCTCAGCCCAACGCTCTCGCAGACGCGCTCAGCTTCGCGCCAGCCGCTCCGCACGGCTCAGTTCGCGCTGGTGCAGGGCAAGGTTGCGGATGATCCCGTGGGACATCCGGTGGACCGGGATTGAAGGCGCTGAACGGATCCTGGAAGACCATCGCGACCTCTCCCCGGTACCAGAGCACGTCGCGACGCGAGCGCAGCTCCCGCACCGGGCGCCCGCGGTAATAGATCTCGCCGGCGGTCGGCGCGTAGATGCGCGCCAGCAAGCCGGGCGACGGTGCTCTTGCCGCTGCCGCTCTCGCCCACGAGCGCCACGATCTCGCGCTCGTTGATCGTGAGGTCCAGGTCGTCAACAGCGTGCAGAACCTCCTTGGAGAACATCCCGCCGACGCGAAAGTGGCGGGTCAGCCCCTCCGCGCGCAGCAGCGGCTCAGGTTTTGCCGGCCCCGCTGGGCCGGCCTCCACCGTGCCGTCACCCTGGGTCGGCTGTGACCGGTCAGCCATCAGCCCGTCTCTCCCAGCCGGTTGACGTCCGTGTACAGCAGGCAGCGCACCGTCGCTTGACGTCGACCGGGTAGAGCTCGGGCTCGAGCTCGGCGCAAACCGGCATCGCCACCGGGCAGCGCGGCTGGAAGCGACAACCGCTCATGGGCTCCGCCAGGTCGGGCGGCGAGCCGGGGATCCCGACCAGCTCCCGCCGCGGGCCGCGTGACCGACGGGAAGGCGTCCATCAGGCCACGGCTGTAGGGATGCAGCGGCCGCTCGAAGATGTTCTCGGTGGCTGCCGACTCGACCACCTGGCCGGCGTACATGACGAGCACGCGGTCGCAGTAGCGGCTGACCACATGCATGTCGTGGGTCACGAAGATCACGGCGAAGCCGAGCGTCGTCTGAAGCTCGCGGATCTTGCTCATCAGCGATCGCTGCGCGACCACGTCGAGCGCCGAGGTCGGCTCGTCCATCATCACCAGCTGTGGGGTGAACAGCAGCGCCATCGCGATCATCGCCCGCTGGCGCATGCCGCCGCTCAGCTGATGCGGGAAGCTCTTCAGATGGGCGGGGTCGATGCCGACCATCTCGAGCACGTGGGCCGAGCGCTCGTGGATCTCCGTGCTCGAGAGCTTCTCGTGGGCCTGCAGCGCGTCCTTGAACTGCGCGGCGATGCTCTTCATCGGGTTGAGTGCGTTCATCGCGCTCTGCATCACCACCGAGTAGTCGCGCCAGCGCATGTGGCGCAGCTCGCCGGCGCTCAGCCTGACCATGTCCTGGCCCCGGAAGATCACGCGTCCGGCCGTCACCTCGCCGGGCGGTGAGAGCAGCTGTGCCACCCCGAACAGCATCGTCGACTTGCCGCAGCCCGACTCGCCGACGACCCCGACGAACTCGCCGGCCTGAACCGAGAAGCTGACGTCCTCAACCGCCCGGACGTCGGCGGCATCGGTCAGGTATTCGATCGTCAGGCCGTCGACCTCAAGCAGTGGCGTCGGGCACGCCGCCTCCTTCGTGTCACGTCGCAGCGCCGGGTTGCCGATCTCGTCGAACGCATAGTTGAGTAGCGCGAAGCTCGCCCCCAGCAACGCCACGGCGGCGCCGGGAGCGAGCGCCCACCAGACGTTGCCCGACTCGAGCGCCGCGCCCTGGTTGGCGTTGTAGAGCATCGTGCCCCACATCAACTGGCCGCTGTTGCCGAGCCCCAGGAACTGCAGGCTGGCGGCGAAGCCGACGACGTACACGGCCAGCGAGAGGAACGACGCGACCAGCAGTGAGGTCATCGTCGGAACGATCTCCCGGAGGATGATGTAGAGCGCCGCGTTCGCCGCGCACGCGCGCCGACACCAGGAAGTCCCGGTTGCGCAGCGACAGGCCCTGCGAGCGCAGCTGCCTGGCCTGGAACGCCCAGCTCGTGATGCACAGGACGATCGTCAGCGAGGTCACGCCCGGTGGCAGGTAGGCCGCCAGCAGGATCAGCAGCGGCAACACCGGCAGGATCAGGAAGACGTCGATGACGACCGTGATCACACGGTCGGTCAGGCCGCCCACGTAGGCGGCCGTCACCCCGACGATCATCGACATGAAGGTCGCGATCACGCTCACCAGCAGCGTGACGAGCAGCGTCTGGCGCGTGCTCCAGATGAGCTGCGACAAGACGTCCTGTCCCAGCTGCGTCGTGCCGAGCAGATGCGCCGACGACGGGCTCGCATCCTGCGCGTAGATCGCCGCCGAGGGGCTGTCAGGCGCGAGCAGCCCTGGAAATGCCGCCACGAAGATGATCAGCAGCAGGATCGCCGCTCCGACCGTGGCCTTGCGGTTGCCGCGGATCGCGCGCAGCAGGCGCGAGCTCGCACGGGGTGCTGGCGAGCCGCCGCCGACCGGTGCGTCAGCGTCCGCGAGTTCTGAGCCTGGGACCGGCAGCGCCATCTCAGGCCTCTCGCGTGCGTGGGTCGATCGCGGCGGTGACCAGGTCGGCGATCAGCACGCAGACCAGAACCGCGAGTGTGTAGAACAGGAACAGGCCCTGCATCAGCGGCAGGTCGTGGTCGGTCGTCGCGGTGTAGAAGAGGTAGCCGACGCCGGGGTAGGAGAACAGGTACTCGATCACGATCGCGCCGCCGAGCACGTAGCCGAGCTGCATCGCGAATCCGGTCAGGTTCGGGAGGATCGCGTTGCGGGCCGCGTAGTCGAACATCACCCGCATGCTGGACAGACCCTTGGCGCGGGCCATCTTGACGTAGTCCTCAGAGATCGTCGTGACCATGTTGTTCCGCATCGAGTAGACCCACAACCCGGCGGTGACGACGACCAGGCTGAAGGCCGGCAGCAGCGCGTGCTTGATCACGTCCCAGATGAATGACAGTGAGAACGACGGCGTTGCGCCGAGGTCGTAGTTGGAGCTGAACGGCAGCCAGTTGAGCTTGATCGCGAACAGGTAGATCAGCAGCAGGCCGACGAAGAAGACCGGCACGGTGGAGACGATGAACAGCATCGGCGGCAGCAGCGCGTCGAGTCGCCCGCCGCGCCACCAGGCGCTGAGGATGCCGGCGACGGTCCCGATCACAAACGCGATGACGGTCGTCACACCGACCAGCCCAAGCGTCCACGGCATCGTCGAAACGATCTGGTGCAACACGGGAACCCCCTGAGCCGTGTAGCCGAAGCTGCCGGTCAGGGAGTTCCCGAAGTACTGCAGGTAGCTCTGCACGATGTTCTGGTGAACATTCACGCCGAACTCGAGGTCGAGCGCGTGCACGGCTGCCGGATTGACGTTGCGGAAGGTGGCCAGCACTGCCGACGCCTCGTTCCCGGGCATGAAGCGCGGGATCGCGAAGTTGACGGTCAGTGCTGCCCACAGGGTGATCAGAAACAATCCGCCGCGCTTGGCGAGGTACCTCATCTCTTTTAGTTACCGAGCCTCACCGGCGCCGTGCTACGCCTTCCTCACTTCGGGGTCAGGTGCGTGAGCACCACGCCCATGTCCGGAGCCTGGTACGGCGACGGCTGGGCGTACGGATCAGTTGGCGTCGGCCAGCCGCTGAACGCGGCGGTGTTGTACTGGAACCAGTCGACACCCTCGGTGACGGGGATGAAGGGGATGTCGTCGACCATCACCTTCTGGATCTTGTACATCACCTGCAGCTGCTGAGCTGCGGTGTCGGCGGGGTACTGATCGAACAGCGCGTCGGTCGACGCTGACTTGAACCGCGAGTAGTTGGTCGATCCGATGTTGCCGCCGAACAGCCAGCCACGGAGCTCGTAGTACGGGCTCGGCCCTGGGCTCGGTGCGGGACCACCGCTACCGGCGTATGCCAGCTGGAAGTGACCACCTTGGAGATCCGTTGTGTACGGACCTGAGTTCTCATCCTGGACCGTGACCGAGATCCCGACCTGCTTGAGCTGGTGCGTGATCAGCTGCAGCGATGCGTCCCAGTCCGAGTAGCCGCTGATCGTCTTGATCGTGAACGAGAGCGGCTGGCCGCTCTTGCTCTTGAAGATCCCGTTGGAGCCGCGCTTGAAGCCCGCGGCCTCCAGGACCTTGATGGCCTTGGTCGGGTTGTATTTCGGCTGCGAGAGCGACTTGTCGTACCAGCTGGAGTACGTCGGCACGATCACGCCGGTCTGGTTGGCCGGTGCCTGATAGCCGGACTCGCCGCGGCTCGAGACGACCGAGCGGTCGATCGCCATCGCAATCGCCTTGCGCACCGCGAGTTGCTTCAGCAGCGGGTTCGTCAGATTCGGCACCAGCGCGACGTTCAGCACCGGCGGGAACCAGTAGTGGTTGGCCGACGGGTCCTTGTCGATGTAGAACGACTTGATGTTCGGGATGTACTGACCACCCCACTGCGCCTGGCCCTGCGAGAGCGTCAGGTTGGCCGAGGTGTTGCTGAGGAACGACGGGTAGTCGACCTCGTGCACCGCCGGCACCACGTGGCCGGGCCTGCTCTGCCAGTAGCTCGGTGTTGTTCAGGTACTTGATGTTCTGCGGGGTGCAGGCGGACACCGTGTACGGGCCCGTGCCGACAGGGCTGGTGTCGGTGTAGGTCTGCAGCTTGGTCTGGTTGAGCTTGGACCAGATGTGCTTTGGCACGATCGGCGTCTGGTCGGCGATGTAATAGAAGTACGGCTGCGATGCGGACTTGAAGTTGAAGACGACCTTCGATCCGCTCTGCGTCACGCTCGTCAGCGGCCCGCCGTCGGCGGCCCACAGGGCGTTGAGGTCGATTGCGTGGTCCTTCTTCATCGCGTTGAACGTGTAGGCGACGTCGGCCGCGCTGAACGGCTGCCCGTCGCTCCACTTGACGCCGCTGCGGACGGTGAACGTCAGCTTCTTGAAGCCGTTCGACCACGCCGAAGACTTCGCGAGCCAGGGTGTCACCTGGCTGCTGGTCGACTTCGCGAGGATGTCCACGAACTCGAGCGGCTCATAAACGAAGCCGAACGAGGTCAGCGTCACCGCTGCGTTGAACGGGTTGAACTGACAGGTCCACGTGGCGCCGCTCTCGTTATCGATGACGAGCTTGCCCGACGCGCCTGCGGCGACAGCGTTCGGCGGACGCCCCCAACGAGACGATCGCGGACAGGCACAACACGGCCGGCAATGCGGCCCACCTAAAGCGTTTCATCCTCACCCTCCATTCCCCTTTCCGACGGTAACCGCTTCACGGCCGCTCCGCTATCCGCGAGGCGTCCATTCGGATCGAGCCCCGCGATGGCCTCTGCCGTGTCGCAGATTTTGGAAAAGACCTAAACAAAATGACTGTATCGCTCTGATAGACGGAGCGCAAGGACGCGCGGAGATTGGCGCCTGCCTTTCCCAAAAGGCCAAACGCTGGCGGTCGGTCAACGCCCGCGCGCGAGCGCTCCGGCCGGCAGCGTCCGCGCCGCGGGAGCAGCGCCGCGGGACAGCAACGTCGTGCGCGCCGAGTGCAGGGCGACGGCGACCGCGCCCTGTAGGGCGGCCCGGTCGCCCAGCCGGCTCGTCTCGATACGGGCCGTGATCGGGACCAGAGACGCGGCGGAACCGCGCACCGGGGACAGCAGCAGCGGGCTCGATCCGATCCCGCCTCCGAGCACGACCAGCTCGGGATCGAGGATCGCGCAGACGGTGGCGATCGCGGTGCCGAGCCTGGCCGCGACGAGATCGACGATCGTCTGGGCGGTCGCGTTCCCGCCGGCCGCGAGCTCGAAGACGTCGTGAACGGCCGACAGCTCCGGATCGCCGGCAGCGCGACGCTCGTTGAACGCCGCGACGATGCCGGCCGCACCGATCTCGTCCTCGAGCCCTCCGTGCAAGCGGTGACGGGGGTTGAACGGATCGCCGACCAGCGGCAGGTAGCCGATCTCACCCGCGGCGCCGTGTGCTCCGCGAACGAGCTCGTCGTCGATCACGACCCCCATGCCGATGCCGGCTCCGACGGAGATGAAGACCATCGACGACACGCCGCGGGCCAGGCCGAACCACTTCTCGCCGACTGCAGCCACATTGACGTTGTTCTCAACGAGCACGGGCATGTCGAGGCGGTCGCGGATCACCTCGAGTGGGTCAAAGCCGCCCTCAGGCGCGACGTTGTAGGCCAGCGACGTGACGCGTCCCGTCGTCTGATCGATGATTCCCGGGGTTGAGATCGCGAGTGCCAGCGGCCTGCCGTGGACGTCGCTGGCCCGATCGATCACCTCGTTGGCCATCTCCAGGAGCTGCATCCCGAGGGCACGGCTCCCGCCCTTGGTCGTCGGCTGCTTGAGATCGCAGATCGGCTCCCCGAAGAGGTCGGCCGCCGCCACGCGCAGGTTGCTGCCACCGATATCGCTGCCGACCACGAACCCGGCCTGCTTGCTGACCGTGTAGGCGACCGGTTGGCGGCCGCGCTGGCCGGCGCGCCGGCCGGCCGCCCGGATCAGTCCGCCATGCTCGAGCCGGCTGACGGCAGCCGAAACCGTCGGCTTGGACAGCTCGGTCGCCGTCGCGATCTCGGGTCGGGTGATCGGTCCCTTGCGGAAGATCGTCTCCAGCACCGCCTGCTCGCCGAGCTCCCGCAGCAGGCTCAGCCGCGACTCGGCTCCGGGATTACCGTTTTCTCGCATGGTTTCGTAAGGAAGCTTACCAAAGCGTAGCCAGTCTCGAAACGCTCGTTTCGCTTGACGTGTCGGGAGAGAGGCAACTACGATGGGTAATCTAGTTAGGAGCCTTTCCTAATTACTCCATACCACGACTGGGTCAGATGAAGCTCGCTGTTATCGGTGCCGGTTCAACCTACACGCCTGAGCTCGTCTCCGGGCTGATGCGCGAGCGTGAGCGGATCGCGATAGACCAGCTCGTCCTGCACGACATCGACGCTGAACGGCTTGACGTCGTCGGCGCGATGGCGCAGCGGATGCTGAAGCGGCAGGGGTACAACGGCGCGCTCGAGCTGTCCGGCCGCCTCGACCGCGCGCTCGACGCTGCCGACGCGATCCTGCTCCAGATCCGCGTCGGCGGTCAGGCCGCCCGCCTGCATGACGAGCAGACCCCCGCGCTCTGCGGCTGCGTCGGACAGGAGACGACCGGCGCCGGCGGACTGGCGAAGGCGATGCGCACCGTCCCGGTCGTGCTCGAGATCGCGCGGCGCGCGCGGGAGATCGCCGCCGACGGGGCGTGGATCGTCGATTTCACCAACCCGGTCGGGATCGTCACGCGGGCGCTGCTGGACGATGGCCACCGGGCCATCGGCCTCTGCAACGTCGCCATCAACTTCCAGCGGCAGATCGCCGCGCACCTCGAGGTCGCGCCGGAGCGGGTGCTCGTCGACCAGGTCGGACTCAACCACCTCACCTGGATCCGCGCCGTCTGGCTGGACGGGCGGGATGTGCTGAGCGACGTGCTCGACGGCTTCGGCGGTCACCTCGCGCAGGAGATCGGCCTGCCGCGCCAGCTGCTCGAGGATCTCGGTGCGATCCCCTCCTACTACCTGCGGTACTTCTACGCGGAACGCGCCGTGGTCGAGCAGCAGCGACACGAGCAGCCGCGGGCCGCGGTCGGTCGCCGAGATCGAGCGCGGACTGCTCGATCTCTACCGGGACCCCAACCTCGACACCAAGCCCGAGTTGCTCGAGCAGCGCGGCGGCGCCTTCTACAGCGAGGCCGCGATCCAGCTGCTGGCGGCGCTGTTCTCAGACAGCGGTGAGACGCTGGTGGTCGACACCCGCAACGGCGAGACGCTCGCGGGTCTGGCCGCGGATGACGTCGTCGAGGTTCCCGCGCGCGTGGGCCGTGACGGTGCCGTGCCGCTGCCGCAGCGCCCGCTCGCTCCAGAGCTCCTCGGTCTCGTCCAGCACGTCGCCGCGTACGAGCGGATCGCGGCGCGCGCGGCGACCGACGGCGACGACGAGCTCGCGCGGCTTGCGCTGATGACAAACCCACTCGTCCGCGAGTACGCGCTCGCCGGCGAGCTGCTCGGCCAACTCTGCGGGACATGAGCGCCGCCGCGGAAACTCACGTCGTCCTGGCGATCGACGGCGGGAACATCAAGACTGATGTGGCGCTCGTCGGCTCGGACGGGCGGCTGCTGGCGCTCGTGCGCGGCGGCACCAGCTCGCCACATGCGCTTGGGTTCGATGGCTGCGTCTCGGTGCTGTCGGAGCTGGTCGCGGACGCCGCGGCCGGCGCCGGCCTGGCCGGAGAGGGGCGACCGGTCGCCGATGTGGCCCGTGTCCTACTTGCCGGAGCCGACCTGGACGAGGAGGTCGATGCGCTCCAGGCGGCACTCGGCGCGCTGGGCTGGGCCCCGAGCCTCGTCGTGGAGAACGACACGCTGGCGCTGCTGCGCACGGGAACGGACCGCGGGTGGGGCGTCGCGGTCGTCTGCGGCGGCGGCATTAACGCAGTCGGCATTGCCGCGGACGGGCGCGCCGTCCGCTTCCCGTCGCTCGGCGCGATCACCGGAGACTGGGGTGGCGGTTATGACGTCGGGCTCGCCGCGCTCAGCGCGGCCAATCGCAGTGCCGATGGGCGCGAGCCGCATTCAACACTCGAACATGCGGTTCCCCAGCACTTCGGGATGACCTCGCCGCTCGAGGTCGCGCGTGCGATCCATTTCAAGGAGATCTCGCTGGAGGCGCTCGCGCAGCTCAGTCCGGTGGTCTACGCGCAGGCCCAGGTCGACGACGCCGCCCGCGACATCTTGGAACGTGTTGCAGATGAGGTGGCCGTGCTTGCCCGCACGGCCCTTACGCGGCTTGACCTGGCTGACGCGGGCGCCGACGTCGTCATCGGCGGTGGTCTAATGCGCGCCGCGCCCCAATGGATGATCGAGCGCATCGAGCGACGCGTTCACGCCACCGCCGCGACCGCGAGCGTCGTGATCGCCCACGAGGGCCCGATTGTCGGGGCGGCGATCCTTGGTCTCGACGCGATCGCCGCCAGCCCGGAGGCCATCACCCGTGCCAGAAATGAGCTCCAGCACGCGATCGGCGAGCTCAGCCAGCAGCCCGTGGCCTGATCCGAACCGGGTCTGACCCGGAGCCCTGTCGGCATAATCGTCACCAGTGACCGATCAGCCTGGGCACCCGGAGGGAGGGTCGAAAGGATCGTCTGAACAGACTCCGGACGCGACCGTCACGCCCGACGCGCAGCTGCCCGCGCTCGACCATCGGCAGATCGAAGCGCTGCGCGCGGTCGGTCGTCAGTGGTCTGGCGTGACGCGTTCGCGTGAGTCGCTGCCCGTCGATCCAAGCCTCCGCTTTCTACACGGCGATGATGCGATCGCAGGACGTTTCCTGCGTATACGGAGTGCCCGCGGGGACGCGGGCGGTGAGCTCGAAGTCGACTCGACCGCCGACACGGAGTCGAGCCTCGGACGTGTTGCACAGGCGCTCAAGCACGCGAGTCGTCGGGCCCGCCGTTACGCAGCACGGCGCTGGCTGAGGAACGCATGGGCAAGCTGCTGGCGCTGCCAGTGCTCTCGCCCGACGCGCTGTCGTCAGTGGCCTACGGCCCGGAGGCGATGATGGCGATCCTGGTGCTGGCGGGCAGCTCGCGTCTGGGCCTGTCGTTGCCGATCGGCGCCGTCCTGGTCGTGCTGATGATCTCTGTCAGCCTCGGCTACCGGCAGGTGATCCGCGCGTACCCGCACGGCGGTGGGTCCTACATCGTGGCCCGTCACGAGCTGGGTGCGAACTGGGGGCTGCTCGCGGGGGCGGGCTTGATCCTCGACTACATCCTCACCGTGGCCGTGTCAGTGGCCGCCGGCGTCGCTGCTGTCACCTCGGCATTGCCGTCGCTGACCTCCGCGACGGTCCCGATCGGCCTGGCGATGATCCTGCTGCTCGTGCTCGCGAACCTCCGCGGCGCGCGCGACGCGGGGGCTCTGTTCGCCGTCCCGACATACATGTTCGTGTTGTCGATCGCCCTGGTCGTGGTCGTCGGGTTGATCAAATCAGCCAGTCACGGGTTCCCCACGATCGCGCCGCCGGCTCATCACGCGACCGAGGCGCTTGGTGTCTTGTTGATCCTCCGCGCGTTCTCATCGGGAGCGACCGCGATGACCGGGATCGAGGTGATCTCCAACGCGGTCCCGGTGTTCAAGCCTCCGGAGGCCGACAACGCCCGCACGACGCTGTCCTGGATGGTGTTCCTGCTCGTCGCGATGTTCGCCGGCGTGCTCGTCGTCGCCCACCTGGACGGCGCCGGCCCCGGCAACACGACCGTGCTCTCGCAGATCGCGCACGACACCGTCGGCAGCGGCGTCCTCTACGCATTCGTGCAGATCTCCACGACGCTGATCCTGCTGATCGCCGCCAACTCCGCGGTCAACGGCTTCCCACGGCTCTTGTACTTCATGGCCCGCGACGGGTACGTCCCGCGGCTGTTTCTGCACATGGGCGACCGGCTCGCGTTCTCCTCCGGGATCATCGTGCTGGCGATCCCGGCCGCGTTCCTATACGTGGTCTTCAACGGGCAGACCGAGCCGCTGATCCCGCTGTTCGCGATCGGCGTGTTCGTAGCGTTCACACTCGCGCAGAGCGCGATGGTCGCCCACTGGTGGAGCCACCAGGAGCACGGCTGGCGCAGAGCGCTGGTCACCAACCTGGTCGGCGCCGTCCTATCCGGCGCCGTGGTGCTCATCGCCGCCATCACGAAGTTCGCCGCCGGCGCCTGGATCGTCGTGATCCTGATCCCGGTGATCGTCGTCTGCTGCCGCCGGATCCACCGGTACTACGCGAACACCCGCCAAGCGCTCGCGCTGCAACCCGACGACGAGGGACGCGGGGCACGAAGGAGCGGAGACGCGCCGGAGACTGCACACGAGAAGGCGCCGAGCCCGTCTCCCCCGGCGGCAACACTGGCCGTCTCGAGACCGAGGATTGCCCCGACGAGGTCAGGCATCTCGCGGTCGTGCCGATCGCGGTGCTGGATCGCGCCGCACTGCGCGCGCTCGCCTACGCCGCCTCGATGGAGATTCCCACCCTCGCGCTGCACGTCAGCCCCAGCAAGGACGAGGCGAAACGCTTCGAGCGCTACTGGCGAGCCTGGGGAAACCACCTACCGCTTGAGGTGCTGGTATCCCCCTACCGCTCGACACTCCCGCCGCTGGCCAACTACATCGAGGCGCTGCACGACGAGCACCCGGACATCACACTGACCGTGGTGGTCGCCGAGCTGATCCCCAAGCATCGCTGGCAGGTGCTCCTCCAGAACCGTGTCGCCGCACGACTGCGAAGGATGCTGATCCGCAGCCCCGGGATCGTGATCACGAGTGTGCCGTTTCACCTGCCGGACTGAGCGCGACCGCCAGTTACATGTCGGTACACGAGCGGGCACGTGTGCACCTCCGTCAACTGCCCACGGCTCATCCTCACTCTGCTCCTGATGCTGCATAACGCAGCGGAGCAAAGGGAGGGCGCCGGTGCCTATCCATGGCGCCGGCGCCCAAGGGTTGCGCACGGCCGCGGCGCGCGCAGTCGCGTCAGCGGCCGTACCAGCGACGCCGCGATCCTGACTCGACCGCGCCGACAAAGAATCCCAGCACCCAGAGTGCAAGCGCAACAAGCAGCACGATCCACAGGATGTGTGCCGCGAATCCCAACCCGCCAAACACGGCGAGAATCAGCAGAAGTGCCACAAGAGCGATCATCACATTCTCTCCTTTCTCGGCCTGCGTAACGGCCGGTGGCAGATGATCTACCCGGTGGTGCGGTGGTTTATCCCTTCGACTCGGTGAACCCGCCGATCGGGTGAACACGGCGATTCAGATCTGCAGAAGGCGGGCAGATTTATGTGTCACTGAGCGAACTCTGCTCGTGCAACCGAAACCGAAATGGAGACGAGATGGGACTTGGTGGCTCACTTACTTCTGATTGCGGTTGGAGCGATTCTGCGTTGGGCGGTCAGTGCGACGACCTCCGGGGTGAACCTGCAAACGTCGGTCTGATCCTGCTGATCGTCGGTGGCCTCGGGCTGGTCATCTCGTTGATGTGGATGGCGTTCATCGCGGATCGCGCGCCGCGGGCGGCGCAACTATCCGGATCGCAGCAGCGACGTCCCACAGCAGCCACCGCGGGCATGAGGTTCAGGTCGACCTGGACCCGTTTTGACGTACCAGATAACCCGCCGAGGCAGTGTCACGGCTGCAGTGCATTTGAGCGGGCGAGGCGGGGTAGCTACCGACTAGGACGATCCAAGCATTTGCGAGAGAAACTATGAACACATCAGTAGCACCCGCGGAACAGCTCGGGACGATAGAAACCAACATCCCAGCAAGACTCGACCGCTTGCCATGGTCACGTTGGCACCGACGGATTCTCGTCGGCTTGGGGACAGTGTGGATCCTCGATGGTCTCGAGGTCACGATCGTGGGCTCGATCGCCGGCGCCATCTCAGCCAAGGGCAGTGGCATTGACATTTCCTCGGCCCAGGTTGCCGGCTGGGCAGCGTCGATGTATGTGGCCGGCGCATGCTGCGGCGCCCTCGTGTTCGGTCGTTTGACAGACATGTTCGGCCGCAAGCGGCTGTTCATGGTCACCCTGGGTGTTTACCTTGCGGGCACTGTTGCCACGGCCTTTGCCTGGACGCCGCTCTTCTTCTTCGGGTGCCGGTTCGTCACGGGGATGGGCATCGGCGGTGAGTACAGCGCCATCAACTCGGCGATCGACGAGCTCATTCCCGCTGCTCGCCGCGGCCGGATTGACATCATCATCAACGGCACCTACTGGGCTGGCGCGGCCGCCGGCGCACTCCTGTCGGTCGCGGCATTGCATATCTTCTCGCCGCTGCTGCAGTGGCGTGTCTGCTTCGGACTTGGCTTTATCCTCGGACTCGCCATCCTCATTGTTCGCCGGCAGGTCCCGGAGAGCCCGCGTTGGCTTTTCATTCACGGCCGCGAGGACGAGGCCGAAGAGGTGACCAGGGACATCGAGCGTCAGGTCAGCGAAGCCACAGGAGAGCGGCTGAAGGACCCGGATCCAGACGACACGATCTGTATTCATCAGCGCAAGTCGATCCCTCTGTGGGAGATCACGCGAGCGATCGTCTCGAGGTATCCCACACGAACCGTTCTGGGCTTGTCCCTATTCATCGGCCAGGCGTTCCTCTACAACGCGATCCTGTTCGGCTATGCGACGCTGCTCAGCACGTTCTACGGGGTGTCCACGTCGAACGCTCCGTATTACCTCGTCGCGTTTGCGGCCGGGAACCTGCTGGGGCCGCTCGTGTTGGGGCGCTTGTTTGACTCGGTGGGTCGCAAGCCGATGATCGCCGGCACGTACATACTCTCAGGCGTACTCCTGCTGATCACCGGCTACCTGTTCGATCAGCACCAGCTGACGGCAACAACCCTCACAGTCGCGTGGGCAGTGGTGTTCTTCTTTGCCTCTGCAGGCGTCAGCGCGGCCTACCTGACCGTCTCGGAGATCTTCCCGATGGAGACCCGTGCCCTCGCGATCGCCATCTTCTACGCGGTCGGCACGGGGATCGGGGGGATCATCGGCCCGCAGTTGTTCGGCCGCCTCGTCCCCACTGGCAAGACGTCGGACGTCTTTGTCGCACTCGTCATCGGCTCTATCCTGATGATTCTGGGCGGAATCGCGGAGATCGCCTTCGGCGTCAAAGCCGAGCGACGTTCGCTGGAGGGCATCGCCAAGCCGCTGACCGCAGTCGGAGCGAGCGTACGCGCGGCCGCGTCCCGCCAAACCTCGCTGTCGACATCGAGTGTCAAGACCGCGAGTTCGCAGTAGTGAAGGCTCGCCCAGCGGCGCAGGCGTGATCGGAACTGTCGCGCCTGCCCAACCGCACCCTCCACATCGCTGACCGGTCCCGCCCACTTGCCGGACGCCTAGGTAATACAGTCACTGCGGTTATCCGAGGGTAGGCAGGGACGCACGATCGTGGATCGGGACATCCGAAGGCAACTCGCAAGGCAGCTGGGGCCATTCGCGGTGACGACTCTGGCGGCCTGGGGCGCCGTCCTGGTGGGCGCACACACAGACTGGGCGCAGTACGCCGTCTCAGTCGGGCTGCTCGCCTTGTCCTGGTCGTACGGACTCTCGAGGGGTCTGCGAGGGCACATGCGATCCGGGACGGTCATCGGCTCGCTCGGCTTCCTCGCCGCGCTCGCGCTCGCGCGCAACGCGGTGGGCGGCAGCACCGCCGGCATCAGCATCGTCTCCCTGCTGCCCGTGTTCCAAACCGCGCTCTACGTGCGGGACCGCCGCGCCCTCTGGATCGTGCTCGCGGCGGTTCTGGCCTTCTACCTGACGCCGCTGGTGCTCGTCGGTCCGCCCGAGTATCCGACCAGCGGCTACCGCTCCGCGTTGTTGGCGGTTGCGGTGAGCTCGATCGTCGGGCTCGTGACCCACGGTCTCGTCGCAGACATCCGCCGCCGCGCTCGGGCGGCACGGCACAACGAGCGCATGCTCGTCCGCATCAACGAGACGGTTCAGGGATTGTTCGAGAGCCCCAACCCCAGACGCGATGCCTGTGGGGCAGTGAAGGAGATCAGCGATGCCATCGTGGCGGGCCTCTTCGAGCCCGAGCCGGGATCGCAGACGCTGAGACTCAGCGCGAGCACGGCGGAGAGGGAAGCGGCCGGAACGCCCGCAGCTGCTCAGAGCGCCGTCCACGAGGCGTTCCACTCACGCCAGCCGATCCTGATCACGGAGAACGCCGAGACATCATGTCGGAGATATCGAGTTGTGGCGCGCGAGCGGCGCGCCCGCGTCGGTCCTCTACCAGCCGCTGCTGAAGGGTGACGTGGCGGTCGGGGTGTTGTTCGTCGGCTGGAGCGGCCGCGTGCAGCGAGGACGGGCCGGGTGTCGTCGCCGCGTCGCTGCTGGCGCACGAGATCGCGAGCGTGATCGATCGCGCCGACATGATCGGTCAGCTCACAGATGAGGCGCTGACGGACGCGCTCACCGGGCTGCCGAACCGCCGTGCATGGGACGCCGAGCTCGCCCGCGCCATGCAGGGCCGCGTTCCGGTGGCGGTGGCCATGTTGGACATCGACCACTTCAAGCGGTTCAACGACACCCAGCGGGCACCCGGCCGGCGACCGCCTGCTGCGCGAGGCCGCATCCCGCTGGCGCTCCGAGATGCGTGCGCGGAGACTTTCTCGCGCGGCTGGGCGGCGAGGAGTTCGCGCTGCTCGTGACGGGCGCGGACGTCACCACCATTGCGGCGATCGTCGCACGGCTATGCGCGGGAATGCCCGCACAGCAGACATGCTCGGCCGGGATCGCCCTGCGATCTATCGGAGACGCGCCCGAGCAGCTCGTAGCCCGCGCCGACGCAGCCCTCTACGAGGCGAAGACCGGCGGCCGCAACCGCGTGGTCTTCACGGACGCAGACCGGCCCGGCGCGTCGGCCTAGGCATCGAGCTCGGCCAGGGCCGGCCCGAGGTAGTCGGTGTGGAGCCTCTCCGCCTGCTCCCACAGCGGATCCTTGCCAATCTCGACGTCCGTGTCGTGCTCACCGACTGTCTGTGAGCGGATGAACAGTGGCTCGGCGGCGCCGAGCAACAGCACGTGCAGCGCCGGTCGAAGCGGCCGCGGCTCGAGCGGAGCGCCGGCGAGCGCGGCGATCGCCCCGGCGACGACGTCCGCCTGGTCGGCCGACAGACCGGCGTGCTTGACGGGGCTGTCGATCAGGTCGCCCGCTGCATAGACGCGCTTGAGGCCGGGGACCGCGCCGTACTGATCGACCGTCACGAAGCCACGCTCAGCGCTGGTCGGGACGCCCGGGACCGCGGGCGCATAGAGCTCGGGCAGAGCGATGATCCGGTCGACGCTGAACGATCGCCGCAGCGGGTATAGGTCGATCTTGCCCGGCTCCCGGATCTGGCAATTGGCCGAGGTGATGGTCGTGACGCCGGCCTCGGACAGCAGGCGCCCCACCTCCGCGCTCGCGTTCACGCCGAGCGCCGCCAGAGGCGCGTCCTCAGGAGTGATCAACAGCACGGTGACCTCGCGCCCCTGAGCCGCGGCACGATTGGCCGTCATCAGCGCCAACTCGTAGGCAGGCAGCGACCAGATCGGCAGCGACGGCACAACGAGCGCGACGCTG
Source organism: uncultured Conexibacteraceae bacterium (assembly GCA_963774025.1). Taxonomy (GTDB): domain Bacteria; phylum Actinomycetota; class Thermoleophilia; order Solirubrobacterales; family Solirubrobacteraceae; genus Palsa-465. The sequence goes on along the minus strand of CAVZDL010000015.1, from coordinate 795,316 downwards.
CTGACCAGACCACGATCCAACGCCTCGACGAACTCCGCGAGCTGCTCACCAAGCCGACGCTCATCGAGCGTCAGTGCGTCACGGAAGCGCGGGTGCGCCCTCGCGCCCAGCGCCAGCAGTGCGGCGTCATAGTGGAGCGTGAGCCCATGATTTGTGTGGAGATTGCGAGCACCCGGATCCAGCCACTTGAAGCGGTCTACCAGCAGATGAGCGCCTGCCCGTTGGGCAATCTCGGCAAGCTTGTACGCCGACGTCGGCGCCGACGTAAACGGCTCGCGAACGACCAGCGGCCGGTAATGGAACTCCGCGTTCGGCGCGACCAGGGTGATCGAGACGCGGTCCCCTGCGAGCGCACGTAGCGCCAGCGTCGCCTCCAGTGCGGCGACGCCACCGCCGGCGATTACCACCTCAAACGCTCCGTCGTTCGAATCAGGAGCGGACATGGCCTAAGCCTAAGCCGTCGCGAGACACTGCGGTTCAGCTGTGGACGCTGACGCCCGCCTGCCGCTCGTACTCCTCGAGGAACGCGAGCCAGAGCTCGCTGCGCGTCGGGAAGGGGGCGACGGCGTGCGCCAGCTTCGGAAGTGGCACCTCGGCCGCGACGGCGATGCTTGCCGCCTGCAGGAAGTCGTTGACCCCGGGGCCGACGAAGGTCACGCCGACCAGCACCTGGCGGGCGGTGTCGACCACAAAGCGCGACGTACCGGCGGCACCGCGGCCGACGAAGCTTGCGCCCGCCGAGGTCCCAGTCGGGAGATCCACAGCCAGCGCCTGAACACCCCCCTCAAGAGCAGCCGCTAGCGTCATGCCGACCGCGGCGACCTCCGGGTCCGTGAACACGACCCGCGGCGATCCGCGCCCGTCCCCCACAGCTCGCGCAGTCGACGACCCGAGGATCCGGTCGGCGGCGATTCGCGCCTGATATTTGCCGGCATGCGTCAGCAGGGAGCGCCCGTTGACATCCCCGACCGCATACAGCCACGGCAGGCCCGGGACCTGAAGGCCGTCGTCGACCTCCACAACGCCGCCGTCGCGAAGCCCGACCGTCTCGAGCCCGATGCCGGCGCTCAACGGCCTGCGCCCGACCGCCACGAGCAGCCGCTCGCCGACGACCGCGGAGCCGTCGTCCAACTCGACGGTGATCTCGGGCGCCTCACCATGGACCAGCACCGACACTGACACCGACACGGCCTTGACGCCGAACCGCTGCTCAACGCCAAGCTCAAGCAGCGCCTGACCGACCTCTCGCCCCACAAACGGCTCCTCGTTCACCAGCAGCGAATCGAGCGCCTCGATCACCGTCACCTTCGACCCAAGCGAAGCCCAGGCCTGGGCCATCTCCACCCCGACGACACCTCCGCCGAGGATCGTGAGTCGTCGCGGCGGCTCGGTGGCGGTCGTGATCTCCCGGTTGGACCACGCTCCGGCATCGGCCAGACCCGGGATCGGTGGCATCGCCGCGGTGCTGCCGGTGGCCAGCACGACAGCGTCACGGGCGAGCAGCACATCCTCACCGACGACGACCCGGCGCTCGCCGTCCAGCCGCCCGCTCTCGCGAAACAGCTCGATCCCTCGGTCCTCGAGCCAAGGCAACTGGCTGGCATCGTCGAGGTCGTGAATGACCTCGTCGCGGCGGGCGAGCACAGCCTCGACATCGAGTGAGCCGGTCACCGCCTCTGCGGCACCGGGCACCCGCCGCACCTCGTTCAGGACCTCGGCCGGGCGCAGCAGCGCCTTCGACGGCGTGCACGCATAGAACGAGCATTCACCGCCGACGAGGTCGTGTTCGACGATCGCAACGCGCTTGCCGCCGCGTGTCGCAAGCCGCCCGGCGGCGATTTCCCCGGCCGGCCCGGCGCCAACCACTACGACGTCAAATTCGCGCTCCATCGAGGGCCACAGCCTAACCGCCGGGCGGCCCAGCGGAACCGATGGTGGCGTCAGCGATCGACCGATTCCCCGATAATCGGTGAGCGTTCCCAGTCAACGCCCCTGCTGGCACCTCCCAAACTCTCTCTCTGAAAACCCTGGTGTGATGACAACTGTTGCCTCTCCTCCGCCTCGCCTCGGCGCGACGGCGCGGCGTGACCAATGGTGGGTGCAGCCGGTCGCGATCGTGACCGCGCTGACGCTGTTCGGCATCTATTCGCTGTTTCGAGCGATCCTCAGCAAGCACTATGCGATCACGGCTGATGGCGCTCATCTACAGTCGCCGTTTTTCTCGCCTGACCTGCCCGGCATCCTCTCGTTCAACACGAATCTGCCGTGGGCGTTCCTTGTGTTGTGGGCGCCGTTGGGATTGCGGACCACCTGTTACTACTACCGCAAGTCGTACTACCGCTCATTCTTCCTGGCGCCCCCGTCGTGTGCCGTCGCAGGCGTCGCGCGCCGCAAGTACACGGGCGAGACGAAGTTCCCGCTGGTGCTCAACAATCTGCACCGGATCTTCTTCTACCTGGCGGCGATCGTCGTCGGTTTCCTCTGGTACGACACAATCCGAGGCTTCTTCTATGACGGGAGCTTCGGGATCGGCGTCGGGAACGGAATCATGCTCGTCAACGTGCTGTGCCTGTCGGCCTTCACGTTCGGGTGCAACTCCTGGCGCCACATCGTCGGTGGCAAGCTGAACTGCTTCTCCTGCTCGGCCGGCGCGCGCACGCGTCACACGGCGTGGCAGAAGGTCTCGATCCTCAACGGCCGTCACATGGAGTGGGCGTGGATCAGCATGTTCACCGTCGGCCTGACCGACCTCTACATCTGGCTGGCCTCCTCCGGTGTCTTCAGCGACCCGCACCACATCTTCTGATGGCCGACCCGCACCACATTTTCTGATGGCGCTCGAGCACCACGATTACGACGTCCTCGTGCTCGGCTCGGGCGGCTCCGGCCTGCGGGCCGCGATCGCCGCCGCCGAGGCCGGGGCGCGCACCGCCCTCGTCTGCAAGTCACTGCTGGGCAAGGCCCACACGGTCATGGCCGAGGGCGGCCTCGCCGCCGCGCTCGGCAACGTCGTCCCGGCGGACAGTTGGAGTGTCCACTTCCAGGACACGCTGTTCGGAGGCAAGTACCTCAACAACTGGCGGATGGCCGAACTGCACGCCAAGGAGGCCCCGGACCGCGCGCGCGAGCTCGAGCACTGGGGCGCCGTCTTTGACCGTACGCCCGACCGTCTGATGTCGCAGCGCGCGTTCGGTGGCCACACCTACAAGCGCCTGGTCCACATCGGAGACCGCACCGGCCTCGAGATGATTCGGACGCTCCAGGACAAGACCGTGCACTCGAACGTCGACGTGTTCATGGAGGCGACGATCACGACGCTGATCAAGGACGGCGAGCGCGTCGTCGGCTGCTTCGGCTACCGGCGCGCGACCGGCGAGCAGCTCAGCTTCAGCGCCAAGGCACTGATACTCGCGACCGGTGGCAGCGGCCGCATCTACAAGATCACATCGAACTCCCAGGACTGCACCGGCGACGGCTACGCGCTCGCCTTCGCGGCCGGCGCGGAGATGGTCGACATGGAGTTCATCCAGTTCCACCCCACCGGGAATGGTGTATCCGCCCGGTGTCGCGGGGTTGCTGGTCACCGAGGCGGTCCGCGGCGAGGGCGGGATCCTGCGCAACAAGGACGGCGAGCGCTTCATGGAGCGCTACGACCCCAAGCGAATGGAGCTCTCCACACGCGACGTGGTCGCCCGCGCCGATCTACACCGAGGTCAAGGAAGGGCGCGGCACACCGCACGGCGGCGCCTACCTCGACGTCAGCCACCTCGACTCCGACTACGTCAAGCGCAAGCTCCCGAGCATGTATGACCAGTTCATGGAGTTGGCCGGTGTCGACATCACGAAGGAGGCGATGCAGGTCGGTCCGACCTGCCACTACTTCATGGGTGGCATCAAGGTCGATCCCGATACCGGCGAGACGCGCGTGCCGGGCCTGTTCGCGACCGGCGAGGCCTCAGGCGGCATGAACGGCGCCAACCGCCTCGGTGGGAACTCGCTCGGCGACCTGCTCGTGTTCGGGCGTCGCGCCGGCATCGGTGCGGCCGAGACCGCCAACCGCTCAGGCGCGGTGTCGCTGCCGGCCGCGGAGCTCTCCGCCGCCGAGACCCAGGTCGACCAATTCCTCAACGGTGACGGGGGTGATCAATTCGAGAACCCCTTCGAGATGCACAAGGACCTCCAGAAGGTCATGGGTGACGGCGTCGGCATCTTTCGCGACAGGGAGGGCCTGACCGACGCGATCGCGAAGCTCGAGAGCCTCGAGCGCCGGGCCGACAACCTCCGGGCACCATCGAATCGCGTTGATTACAACCCTGGCTGGCAGCTCTGTACAGAGGTCAAGAACATGCTCACCGTGTCACTGATGATCGCGCGCGCCGCACTGATGCGCGAGGAGAGCCGCGGCGGTCACAGCCGCCTGGATCACACCGGTTACAGCGACTATTGGGGCGAACACAACATTGTCATCCAAGGCGAGGGCGACAAGGACATGTCGCTGACGCCGACGCCGGTCGTGAAACGTGACGAGCTGGTGGAGCTGGTCGAGGCCCGCAAGGAGAGCGAGAAAGCATCATGAGCGAGATGCCAATGGCGGTCGGAACGCGCAGGCTCCAGATCTGGCGCGGGGACCTGACGAGCGGCGAGCTGGTCGATTACGACCTCAAGACCGAGCCCGGCATGGTCGTCCTCGACGCGGTGCTCGAGATCCAGCGCTCCGAGGCCCCCGACCTGGCGGTCCGGTGGAACTGCAAGGCCGCCAAGTGCGGCTCCTGCAGCGCCGAGATCAACGGCCGACCGCGGCTGATGTGCAAGACCCGCCTGGACCACCTGCCCGCCGACGAGCCGATCATCGTCGAGCCTATGAAAGCCTTCCCGGTGATCCGCGACCTCGTCACCGACGTGTCGTGGAACTACCGCGTCAACGAGCAGATCACCCCGTTCACGCCGCGCGACGACCTCAAGGAGGGCGTCGATCTTAAGGATGGGGACTACCTGATCGACCAGGCCGACACCGACCGCATGAGCGAGTTCCGCAAGTGCATCGAGTGCTTCATGTGCCAGGACGTCTGCCACATCCTGCGCGATCATCACATGCACAACCGCTACTACGGGCCCCGCTTTATGGTCCGCATGGCGAGCCTCGACATGCACCCGCTGGACGGAGTCGATCGCCTCGACCAGGTCGCCGACGAGGGCGGCATCGGCCTCTGCAACATCACCAAATGCTGCACCGAGGTCTGCCCCGAGAACATCCACATCACAGACAACGCGATCATCCCGATGAAGGAGCGCGTCGTCGACAAGCACGATCCAGTACTGAAGGTGCTGGGCCGCACCCCCAACAAGGGTCGCAGGAAGCCACCGCCGCGGTCAGAGGATCCCGAGCTGTAACGCTGTGGGGGCTGGCTCCACTGAGCCGCCCCCACGCCACACCGTCACAATCGCCGCGTGACCCACGACGGCCGCTTCGCTCCCTCCCCCACCGGGCCGCTGCACCTCGGCAGCCTGCGGACCGCCCTGGTCGCCTGGTTGATGGCGCGCAGCCAGGGTGCCCGCTTCCTGCTCCGGATCGAGGACCTCGACCCACAGCGCTCGCGGGCCGCGTTCGAGCAGTCGCAACTCGCCGACCTGCACACGCTGGGCCTCAACTGGGACGAGCAGCCGGTGCGCCAATCGGAGCGCAACTGGCTCTACGACGACGCCCTCGGCAAGCTACACGCAGCCGGCCGGCTGTACCCGTGCTTCTGCACCCGCGCTGAGATCCGCGAGGCCGCCTCGGCGCCCCACGGCGAGCTGCCCGAGGGCGCCTATCCGGGCACCTGCCGCGAGCTCCCGGCCGCGGAGCGGCGGCGGCGCATCGAATCCGGAGAGCGGTTCGCGCTGCGCCTGCGCGCGGATCGGGAGCGGATCGACTTCGAGGATCAGCTGCTGGGTGCCCAGCGCGGCGTGGTCGACGATTTCGTCGTCGTTCGTGCTGACGGTGTCCACGCCTATCAACTCGCTGTCGTCGTCGACGACGCGGCGCAGGACATCGGCGAGGTCGTCCGCGGCGCCGACCTCGCCGACTCGACGCCGCGCCAGATCCTGTTACAGAGGCTGCTGGGCCTTGAGACGCCGAGCTATGCCCATGTCCCGCTAGTACTCGGTCCCGAGGGCGCGCGCCTGGCCAAGCGCGACGACGGTTCGACGCTCGCGGATCGCGACGAGCCGGCATCGGCGACGCTGGCGCTGCTCGCTCACAGCCTCGGTCTCGCCGGCGGGCGAGACCGAGTGGACGCGGCCACCGAGCTGGTCGCCCAGTTCGACCCGCGTCTGATCCCGCGAGAGCCGGTCAGCTTGACGTGATGCCCCAGCGTGCGAGGGCCGCCTGCGGATCCTGCTGCGCCGCCCGCGCCTGAGCGGGGGTGCGGCTGAAGCGTGGCGCCGGCCCAGGCTGGCGTACGCCGTCGAGCTCGATGAACGTGCCCCTCGCCGCCATGTGCGGGTGCAGGTGCGCCTCGAAGGGCCCGCGCACGACGGTCACACAGACCTCCTCGGATTCGAGTAGTGCCGCCCACTCAGCCGCCGTGCGCGAGGCGAATAGCGCTGAGAACCTTTTCTTGAACTCCGGCCAGCGCTCACGATCCCACTGGGGCAGCTGCTCGGCCGGCAGCTCGAGCAGCTCGAGCAGGCGGGCGTAGAACTGCGGCTCGATCGCCCCAACCGCGACATATCCGCCGTCGGCGGTGGCGTACACCTCGTAGAAGTGCGCACCGCTGTCGAGCACGTTGGTGCCGGGCTGGTCGCTCCAGCTGCCCGCCGCGCGCAGCGCGTGGACCATCGTCAGCAGCAGCGCCGAACCGTCGACCATCGCCGCGTCGACGATCTGGCCCCGACCGGACGTGCGCGCTTCGAGCAGCGCGCAGACGACTCCGAACGCCATCAGCACGGCACCACCACCGAAATCGCCGACCGTGTTGATGGCGAACATCGGCTTCTCGCCAACGCGCTGGGAGGCGCCGAGCACGCCGCTGAGCGAGACATAGTTGATGTCGTGGCCGGGCGTCATCGCCATCGGGCCATCCTGGCCGTAGCCCGTCATACGCCCGTACACGAGCTTCGAGTTGCGCGCGAGCAGCGCGTCCGGCCCGAGCCCGAGGCGCTCCATCACGCCAGGACGGAAGCCCTCGATCAGCGCGTCGGCACGCTCAGCGAGCGCGATCGCAAGCGCCCTGCCCGAGTTGCTCTTGAGGTCAACCGCGAGCGTCTGGCGGTTGCGCAGCGACGGATCATTCGGGCCGGACTGACCGAAGCCGGTGCCCGCCTCGCGGTCCAGTCGGATCACGTCGGCCCCCATGTCGGACAGCAGCAGGCCGGCGAACGGGTTTGGCCCGATGCCGCCGACCTCGAGGATCCTGATGCCTTCGAGTGGTCCCATGCCTTTCAGCGTCTCACAAGACGAGAAGTTGCGAGCCCGAGAAAGTTGGCGGGCAACTTTTGTCTCGGCGATGCGTTCATAGGACATGGAAAGGATCACGCTCGTGCGAGTCCCCCCCGATCGACGCACCGTCGAGATCGGTCTGGCGCATCGCGAACGAGTGCGGGAACTGGCCAAGTTCCTCGGCTTGGATGCCGGAACGGTTGCTGAGGGATTGGTTCAAGCGGTCGAGCGGGATGCGTCGTTGAGGCGCAGCACGCTTCTGCACCACGCGGCGTAACCACGCGGTTCATCGCACGATTAGAAATCAGGCGGGCTTAAAGTCTTCTTCGGTGGGCAGGCCGGCGGATGCTCTAAATTTTCCTCTGTAAATGACCTCGTCTCCGGCCGCAGTCCGGTGGTCGCGGGACGAGCTTCGAGGGAACTTTTTCGAGACCGTCTGAGGAGTTACTGAAATGCCCACTTACGAACAGCTCGGGTTCGGCCAAGGCGCCGCACTGACAGGTGACCGCGCACGCGCGGTGTTCGGCGAGGTGATGGGCCTCGTCGCGTTCGCGCTGGGCTTCGCCGCCTTGGGCGCCTACGTCGTGCGCAACATGACCGGTGCCCCCTGGATCATCTTCTTCATCGGCGCCTTCGCCTGCGTCTTCGCCCTGAACGCGGCGTCGGCACGCGGGCACGAGCAGCTCGCGATTGGACTCTTGTTCGGTATGGCGCTGCTGCTGGGCATGGCGATCTCGCAGGTCATCGTCTACTACGTGAAGACCAACCCAGGCGCCGTCTATCAGGCGGCCGGCTCGACGGCGCTGTTCGTCGGCATCCTGGGCACGTTCGGCTATTCGAGGCGGCAGGACCTGTCGCAGTTCTACAAGTTCGTCTTCATCGCCTTCGGCGTGGTGTTCCTGTTTGGGCTGATTGCCCTGTTCGTGGCGATCCCTGGCTCGAACGTCGTCTATTGCGCGCTGATGCTGGTGGTGTTTGGCGGCTTCACGATCCTCGACTTCAACCGTCTCTCGCACAAGAACTACAACAGCCCCGTGCCGATCGCGGCGAGCATCTTCCTGGACATCTTCAACGTCTTCCTGCTGCTGCTGAGCCTGTTCGGCGGCGGCGGCGGCTCGCGTCGCTGAGGCGGCCGCGTCAGTGAAGCCCTAGGAGCAGTGCGACGGTGGGCATTGGCCGCGCTCGCAGCGAGCGCGGCCTTCGCCGTTGGCGGCTGCGGTGTGGTCAATAGCGGCCCGCCGACAGTGCCGGTGACGTTTTCGACGACCACCACCACTCCCACCAGCACGGTCCCGGCGCCGACCTCGAAGCCCTACATCGGGCCTGAGGGCGTCGCGATCGAGACCGGTCCCTTCCTGGCCGCGGCCACAACCACGCAACCCGGCAAGCTGGTGAATCGCATCCAATGCGAGTCGCTCGAGCAGCTCGCGTACTCTGCCTACGCCCATCTACAGGTCTACGTCGATGGTCGCTCGCGCGCGCTGCCGGGCGGGATCGGGATGGTCGGCCTCAGCCCACGGACAAGCCAACACGGACTTATCTTCAGCGCACAGACCTGCATGTACTGGCTCCACACGCGTGCGGCCGACGGCCTGATCTCTGTGGACTCCCCGGTCCCGCGGCAATTCACGCTCGGAGACTTCTTCCGGATCTGGAACCAGCCGCTCGGCAGCGATCGTGTCGCCGGCGCCCGTGGCCTCGTCACCGCCACGGTCAACGGCAAGCGCTGGCGCGGCGACCCCACCGAGATCCCGCTGACCGAACACGCTGACATCGAGCTCGCCGTCGGCAGACCGGTGCCGGCGCCCACGCCGGTGGACTGGGCCGCAACCGATCTCTGACTGGCCCGGGACTAGACTGGCCGCCTCATGGTCTTTGCGCCCGGCCACTACCAGGAGATCGCGCAGCCGCGCCCGCGTCGCCGTTTGGAACGCGTCTTAGTGCGGCTGTTCGCGCTGGTCACGCTGGTAGTCATCGGGCTCGTCGTGTACTCACTGACTACACACCAGAAGCAAGTTGGGAAAGGCTGCGTCGCCTTCACCTACACGACGATGATCGGCGGCTCCGAGGCATCCGAATGCGGTAGCGCCGCCAGAGCTCTGTGCGCATCACCGCGCAGCAGAGCGAGCATCGACGGCGACTTCCAGACCGCTCTTTACGCGGCCTGCCGCAAGGCCGGCATCCCCACCCCAGCGGCCTGACACCACTTCCGTCGGCGGTCGGACACCGCACCTCCGTCGGCGGCCTGACAACGCGCCTCGGTACGGGCCTTATCCAAATGTCTAGGGGTCCCGTGGCAACCCCTAGACGCTTGGCCATAGCTCGGAATACCGGCGTACAAGAGCCTAGGAGCGTCAGCTTGATCAGGGGATCAAGACATCGTTCGCGCGCGAACGATGCCCACGAGAAGAAGGAGATGCATGACCACCACTACTGCGCTTCCCTGGCTAAACCACGGAGATACCGCTTGGCAGGTGACGGCGGCGACGTTCGTCGGCCTGATGAGCGTGCCCGGCCTGGTTGTGCTGTACGGCGGCGTTATGCAGAAGCGCTGGAGCATCAACTCGATGATGCTCACGTTCCTGACGTTCTCCGTCGTGCTCGTGATCTGGGTCCTGTACGCGTTCAAGATGGGCTTCGGTGCACCCGCGTTCGCCAGCTCGCACCCGGGTTTCTTTAACTCCTTCATCGGAAAACCAGGACCGGTGCTGAGCCACACGGCGTTGCAAGGGCAGGGTGTGATTCCTGGCGCGTACAGCTCGCCATCTCTGACGGGCTTCCCAGAGTCGGCGCTCGTCTACTTCCAGTTCGTTTTCGCCGCGATCACGCCGATCCTGTCTCTCGGTTCGGTGCTCGGCCGTGTCAACTGGAAGGCCTGGTGCCTCTACTCGATCCTGTGGGTCTCGATCGTGTACACCGTCGATGCCTTCCTCCTCTGGGGTGGCGGCTTCTTCGCCCATCATGGGGCGCTGGACTTCTCGGGCGGTTATGTGATCCACCTGTCTGCAGGTGTCTCGGGCTTTGTCGCCGCAGCCGTGATAGGACCACGTCTGCAGCGCGATCGCGAGATCGACGCGCCGAACAACGTCGCGATGGTGGCCGTCGGAGCCGGCCTCCTGTGGCTGGGCTGGAACGGATTCAACGGTGGCGACCCGTACTCGTCGGCCAACTCGTCCGCCGCCGCGGTGCTCAACACCAACCTCGCCACGGCGGTGGCGTTCCTGGTGTGGGTCGTGTGCGACCTGGTCACCCGCCGCAAGCCGAGCCTGCTCGGTGGTGTCAACGGAATGATCGTCGGCCTCGTCGCGATCACACCGGCCGCCGGCTTCGTCAACGGCTGGGGGGCGATCGCGGACGGTGGGATCGCGTCGATCATCGTCTACTACTTCATGAACTACGCGAGTTCGTGGAGGTTCTTCCGCAGAGTGGACGACACGCTCGGCGTGATCTACACGCACGGAGTAGCCGGTCTCGCCGGCGGTTTGCTGACCGGTGTGTTCGCCGATCCGCATATGGCCGTCTTCTACGACGTGACCGGCAAGACCTATACACCGGAGGGCAGCGCAACCGGCCTCGTGCACGGCAGCGCCACGTTGCTCAAGTGGCAGGCCATCGCCGGGGCGTGGGTGATCGTGTGGTCGGCTATCGCGACCTTCATCATCCTGAAGGTGATCAGTTTCTTCATCCCGTTGCGGATGTCGACGGAGAACATGGAGATCGGCGACATCGCCGAACACGGCCACGAGGTGTACCCGTCCGACATTCCGTCGCTCGGGGCATTCCAGGACAGCTCGCCGCCGGTCCCGACGACGGCCTGAGGACAGCATCCACAGAGGGTGACATCGGGGGGCGGCTGCTGCCGCCCCCCGATCCATTCCGTCGCCGCCAGGCTCCGAGCCCCTAGCTGCCAGGCTCCAAGCCCCTAGCTGCCAGGCTCCAAGCCGGGACGCCACTGCCAGCCCGAATCGGCCCGTTGCCGCCGGCCCGAATCGGCCCGCCGGACCGGCTCGCCCCCCGGCGCGCTTGATTCGGGGTGCCGTGAAGCGCCCCTCACATGTGTGTCCAAAGTGTCACGCCGTGTGACGACATTGCAACATCGTTGCCGATAGCCCAACGACTTCACAAAGTCGTGACACCACGACACATTCTCGGCACACATGCGAGGCCGCGTTTTGGCATGTGGCATCGCCGCCGGGAGTGGCGGGAGGTCGCCGGAGTGCGGGAGGGGCCGCCGGAGTGGCGGGATTGGGTCCCACGCACCCAGGCGCGCCAGAGACTGCTGTTAGTAGCGGTAGTGGTCGGGCTTGTACGGACCTTCGACGGGGACGCCGAGGTACGCCGCCTGGCTCTCGGTGAGCCTGGTCAGCTTGATGCCGAGGGCGTCGAGGTGCAGCCTGGCGACCTTCTCGTCGAGGTGTTTGGGCAACGTGTAGACGCGTCGCTCGTAGAGGTCGGTGTGGCCGTAGAGCTCGATCTGCGCCATAACCTGGTTGGTGAACGAGTTCGACATCACGAATGACGGGTGGCCGGTCGCGTTGCCGAGGTTCAGCAATCTGCCCTCGGACAGCACGATGATCGAGTGACCATCTCCGAACACCCACTCGTCGACCTGCGGCTTGATGGTCGTGCGCTTGATCCCCGGGGTGGCGGTCAGGCCGGCCATGTCGATCTCATTGTCGAAGTGGCCGATGTTGCCGACGATCGCCTGATGCTTCATCGCCGCCATGTGCGCAGCGGTGATCACATCCTTGTTGCCAGTCGTGGTCACGAAGATGTCGCCGCTTGAGACGACATCCTCAAGGGTCGTGACCTGAAAGCCGTCCATCGCCGCCTGCAGCGCGCAGATCGGGTCGATCTCGGTGACGATCACACGGGCGCCCTGGCCCTTGAGGGATTCGGCGCAGCCCTTGCCGACATCACCGTAGCCGCAAATGACGGCGACCTTGCCGCCGATCAGCACGTCCGTCGCGCGGTTGATGCCATCGATCAGCGAGTGGCGACAGCCGTACTTGTTATCGAACTTGCTCTTGGTCACCGCGTCGTTGACGTTGATCGCCGGGAACAGCAGCTCCCCGGCCTCGGCCAGCTGATAGAGCCGGTGTACCCCTGTGGTGGTCTCCTCCGTCGCACCCCGGATGCCCTCAGCGATCCGGGTGTAGCGCTGCGGATCCTCGGTCAGCGAGCGGGTGAGGAGCTCGAGGATCACCGTGGACTCCTCAGAATCCGCGGTAGACGGGTCCGGGACCGCCCCGGCCTGCTCGTACTTGCGGCCGTTGTGGACCAGCAAAGTCGCATCGCCACCGTCGTCCAGGATCATGTTCGGGCCACCATCAAAGCCGTTCAGAGCCTGCTCGGTGCACCACCAATACTCATCGAGCGTCTCTCCCTTCCACGCGTAGACCGGCACGCCACGCGGATGCTCAGGGGTGCCGTCGGGGCCGACGACGACGGCCGCAGCAGCGTGATCCTGCGTAGAGAAGATGTTGCAGGAGACCCAGCGGACCTCGGCGCCGAGCGCGACCAGGGTCTCGATCAGCACCGCCGTCTGGATCGTCATGTGCAACGAACCCATGATCCGCGCACCGGTAAGGGGCTTGGACTCACCGTACTCACGCCTGGTCGCCATCAGGCCCGGCATCTCATGCTCGGCGAGCCGGATCTCATTGCGGCCGAACTCGGCCAACGACAGATCGGCGACCTTGAACGGGAGCGTCTCGGGGACGGATGGCGGGGACTGGCTGGCTGTGCTCATGCGACGGTCTCCTCTACAGATGGATGCGTAAATTGGGTGATCCGGTGCAGCTCGGCGACGCGCGCGTTGATCTCGTCCAACCCCAGTCGCACGAGGCGCTCGGTGCCGAACTCCTCGACGTTGAACGATGCGATCGCCGTCCCGTACGCCATCGCCGTGGACAGCAGCGCATGGTCGATCTGCCGTTCAGACTGCGAAGCGACATAGCCGCAGACGCCACCGGCGAAGCTGTCGCCGGCGCCCGTCGGGTCAACAACGGTCTCAAGCGGAAACGCCGGCAGCGAGAAGAAGCCTTCCTGCGAGACCAGCACTGCGCCGTACTCGCCCTGCTTGGCGATCACCGACGACGGGCCCATCGCCAGGACCTCCCGCGCCGCGGCCGCCAGCGATGGCTTGCCGGTCAGCTCGCGGATCTCCGCGTCGTTGAGCAGGAGGCAGTCGACGCGCTCGATCACCCTGACCAGATCGTCACGCGCCGAGTCGATCCAGAAGTTCATCGAGTCGAGCGCCGTCCACCGTGGGTTGTGGCACTGATCGAGTACCGAGTACTGCAGCGTCGGCTGGATATTGCCGAGGAACAGGACATCGCAGTCACGCGCGGCCGCGCTCAGCTGCGGCTCGAATTCGCCGAAGACGCCGAGTTGCGTGTCGAGCGTCTCTCGCGTGTTCAGATCCCAGCCGTATTCGGCGGCCCAGTAGAAGGTCTTCCCGTCCGGGACGAACTGGACGTCGTCGGTCAGGGTGCCGCGGGTCCGCAGCACCTCGAGCTCGGAATCGCCGAAGTCACCGCCGACCGGGCCGACCGGACGCACGGTGCCGAACTGGGACGCCGCCAGCGCAAAATATGTGGCTGCGCCGCCGAGCATCCGCTCGCGCTCACCGAACGGGGTTTTGACGGTGTCATAGGCGATCGATCCAACAACGGTCAGGCTCATGCGGAGACCGCCTCCTGGGAGCCGAGCCCGGCGGCGTCGCGCAGGAGCGCCGCCCTGTCCGTGTTCTCCCAGGTGAAGTCCGCGCCCGTGCGGCCGAAGTGTCCGTAGGCCGCCGTCTGCTGGTAGATCGGGCGGTGCAGATCGAGCTCGATCCGAAATGCTCCCGGGCGCAGGTCGAAGTGCTCAGCGACCAGCTCCTCGATCCTGTCGTTGTCGATGTGCTCGGTGCCGAATGTCTCGACCATCACCGACACAGGATGGGCGACACCGATCGCATACGCAACCTGAACCTCGCAGCGATCCGCCAGCCCAGCGGCGACTACATTCTTGGCGACCCAACGCGCCGCATATGCGGCGCTGCGGTCGACCTTCGACGGGTCCTTGCCCGAGAAGGCGCCGCCGCCGTGACGGGCCATACCGCCGTAAGTGTCGACGATGATCTTGCGTCCCGTGAGACCACAGTCACCAACCGGACCACCGATCACGAAGCGCCCGGTCGGATTGACGAGAAACCCCTCGCGCAACTGGTGTTCGTCGTACAGGTCGCTCGGCAGCACAGGCACGACCACGTGCTCCCAGAGATCCTCACGGATCAGCGCGTCGGAGCCCTCGGCGTGCTGTGCCGAGATGAGTAGCTTCTCGATCTGAACGGGGCGGCCGTCGTGGTAGCGCACGCTGACCTGGGTCTTGCCGTCCGGTCGCAGGTACGGGAGCGTCTCGTCCTTGCGGACCTCAGCGAGACGCTGTGCAAGGCGGTGCGCGAGCGAGATCGGCAGCGGCATCAACTCCGGTGTGTCCGTTGTCGCATAGCCGAACATCATCCCCTGGTCGCCCGCACCGGCGAGCGTGAGCTCGTCCTCGCCGGCACCCGAGCGTGCCTCGAGCGCTCGGTCGACCCCCTGGGCGATGTCGGAGGACTGCCTGTCAATCGTGTTGATCACAGCGCACGAGTCGGCGCTGAAGCCGAGCGCGGCGTCGGTATAGCCGATCTTGCGGATCGTCTCGCGCGCGATCTCCTGAACGTCGACGTACGCAGTCGTCGAGATCTCACCCGAGACCACCACGAGTCCCGTGTTGACGAGCGTCTCGCACGCTACGCGCGCGAACGGATCCTCTGCCAGCACCGCGTCGAGCACGCCGTCGGAGATCTGGTCGGCGATCTTGTCGGGATGACCCTCGGTCACCGATTCAGAGGTGAACAGGAAATCCTTTTTGCTCATCTGGTTTGTAGCTTCCTCTCGTTCAGGGCCGACCGGGCAGGAAGCTTAGCCAGCGTGCCCACTATCTCCGGCGTTGTGGATCTCAAGAGCAGCGCTCAAGCGCTTTAGCACCTTCACAGTAGGACACGCAGACGGGTAGGATCGACGCTCGTGTGCTCGCCGCGGTAGCGGGACCTCGGGCTCAAAGCCCGGCACTATTGGGCGGTGATCGGCTTGACGATGAAAGTTCTTGTCCTGGGCGACGCGGGTGGCGTTGGCGAGGCGCTCGCGCTCAGGCTCAGGCAACTCGGCGGCGAGGCCGACACCGTCACCGGCATCCAGGACGCGGAGCTGGCAACAACGCTGGCGGAGCCCGAGTGGACAGCGATAGCCGTGGTCACACACGATGACGCACTCGCGCTGCGATTGACTCTGCTCGGAGCCCATCTGCGGCCCGACCTGCCGCTGTGGGTGACGTTGTTTGACCGGACGATCGCCCACCAACTTCGCCAGATCGTGCCGTCGGTGAACATCGTCGCGACTGCCGAAGTGGCGGCGCGCGAACTCGCGCGGCACTGCACGGCGCTGATCGAGCATCCGCGAAGGGGGATATCCACGGGATTGCGGATCGTCGACGATTCGCTGCGGCTGGTGGTCATCGCAGCGATCGGACTGCTCGCCGCCCTCGTCGTGCAGACCGCGATCACGATGATCGCACTGCACGACGGTCTCGCAAACGCGCTCTATTTCAGCTCCCGCCTGCTGGCGACCGTCACCGACGTGCCTCGATCGGGCTCCGCGGCGACGTGGTTCAAGCTCGTCTCGGTCGTTGTGACCGTAATCGCGCTGGTCCTGGTCGCGGTCTTCACGGCTGCGCTCGTGCGACGCCTAAGCCGGCCCCGGCTAACCACGCTGTTCGGGCGACGGCGGGCGGTGGCACGCGGACATGTACTGCTCGTCGGGTTCGGCCAGATCGGATTCCGCCTGGCGCAGGAACTACAGCACCAGCAGATCCCGGTGATTGCACTGGATAGCGATGCCGAGGCGCCCTGTGTGCGGCTCGCACGACGTGCGGGCGTGCCGGTTGCGATCGGCCGCGGCGACGATCGAGAGACGCTCGAACTGCTCGGCGTCCGCGGCTGCGCGCTGGTCGCCGCTGTCACCTCTGATGATCTGGCCAACGTTGCGATCGGCTTGGCTGCCAGCGACGTTCGCCGGGACATCCCGCTGGTCCTGCGGCTTGGGGACGGCAACGTCGCCGCCGAAACGGAATCACTCCTGCACCTCGGGCACGTCTGCGACATCCATGAGCTGGTAGCACGGATGCTCGCCGACGCGCTGCTCGCCGGCGGCACTGAGGTCGCCGCGGACGGAGCCCTTTAGGCGGAGCACAACGCGCCTCTCTGGGCGGAGTGAGAGGTCTCTAGGCAGACCGCCGAAGTCTCCGCCAGAAGCTCGGCCGCTCCGCTCGCGGCTGCGTCCGCTCCCACTCGTCCCGCGTCGGCAGCCGGCCTTCAGACCGCGCTCTCATCACGCAGGCACTGTGCGCGTGTCGCCGCCGAGAGTGGTCGCCCTCCGGAAACAGCAGCATGTGCTCGCTGAGCGCCGGCAACAGCTGGCCGCACAGCGGGCACCGGTAGGTCGCGGGCTTGCGGTTCTGTGCACGCCGCGCCTCCCACCAACGGGATTTGGCTGTAGCCGCCATGCTCCCGGTATCCTAGGTGTGATGGCCGCACCGCACCCTGAAGAGCTCGCGGGCCTCAGCCGCTCCGAGGTTCTGCGCGCGTCACCGACGATGTTCGACACCAAGTGGTTGGACAAGGTGTCGCGTGTGCATTGGTCGGTACCGCTGTTCATCTTCGTGCCGACGATCATCGTGCTGCTCGTGATCGGGTTCGTGCACCACGTCGGCGCCTGGGCGGTCGGCTGGATCGCCGGGGGCTACCTGATCTGGACGCTCACCGAGTACTGGCTTCATCGCATCGTCTTCCACTTCGAGCCAGACCACGGCATCGGCGCGCGCCTGCACTGGATCATCCACGGTGTGCACCACGACCATCCGAATGACCCCCTGCGGCTCGTGATGCCGCCGTCTTTGAGTGTCCCGTTGGCGGCGCTGTTCGTCTTGGGCTTCTACGCGATCTTCGGCTCGCCAGGATTCCTGCCGTTGAGCGCGGGCTTCCTCGGCGGCTACCTCGGCTACGACATGCTGCACTACCACGTGCACCATCACACC
Organism: uncultured Conexibacteraceae bacterium; assembly: GCA_963774025.1. Classification (GTDB taxonomy): domain Bacteria; phylum Actinomycetota; class Thermoleophilia; order Solirubrobacterales; family Solirubrobacteraceae; genus Palsa-465. The sequence continues at coordinate 777,774 of CAVZDL010000015.1, read as the reverse complement.
GCGACGACGCGGCTCGGCAAGTGGCTGCGCGAGCTGCATATGCGCCACCACTTCCAGGACCACGACACCGGCTACGGCGTCAGCGCTCCGTTCTGGGACCACGTCTTCGGCACCGCGCCGAAGAAGCGCTAACCGGCTAGGACCCCGCTCCTCAGCTGATCGACGACGTACTCGCCGATCGCAAGTGACGACGTCGCAGCTGGCGAGGGGGCATTGCGGACCAGAACCAGACCGCCAACACGGGTGATCCGGAAGTCGTCGACGAGTGAGCCGTCGGGGTCGAGCGCCTGCGCGCGCACGCCGGCGTGCGCCGGCTCGACGTCAGCGGCGGTGAGCGCCGGGATGAAGTCGCGCGCGCTGGCGATGAAAGCCCGCTTGGAGAGCGAGCCCCACATCTCGTGCGCGCCCGTGCGCCAGTGCTTTCGCCCGAGCCGGCGAAAGCCCTGGGACCTCAGCACGTCGAGCAGGTCGGCGGCAGAGAAGTCGCGTCGCCGGTAGCCCTCGCGCTTGAACGCGAGCACAGCGTTGGGGCCGACATCGACGCCGCCGTCGACGCGGCGAGTGAAGTGCACGCCGAGGAAGGGGTAAGCCGGATCGGGCACCGGGTAGATCAGGCCCCTGACCAAGTCGTGGCGCTCTGGCACGAGCTTGTAGTACTCGCCCCGGAACGGCACGATCCACGGCTCGCGACCCTCGCCCGCCATCTGCGCAAGGCGGTCCGAGTAGAGACCCCCGCAGACGACGAGACGGTCGAACGCGACCTCGTCGCCGGTGCTCGAGCGCACGCGCACCTCGCCGTTGCGGCGCTCGATGCCCACCACCTCGTTTCCCAGCAGGATCGTGCCACCCGCGGCCCTGACATCGTCCGCGTATGCGCGGGCGACGGCGGCGAAGTCGACGATCGCTGTCGTCGACGAATGCAGCGCCGCGACCCCCCGCACATACGGCTCGACCTCGACCATCTCTTGCGGCCCGAGACGCCTGATCCCCGGAACGCCATTGGCGACGGCGCGCCGATCGATCTCTTCGAGACGACCGAGCTCGTCGGCGTCGCGCGCGACGATCAGCTTGCCGCACTCGTCGTAGGTGATCCCGCGCTGCTCGCAGTAGGGCTTGAGCAATTCGACACCGCGGCGGCAGAGCTTCGCCTTCAGCGAGCCGGGCGCGTAGTAGACGCCCGAATGCACGACGCCGCTGTTATGGCCGGTCTGGTGAACGCCGACCTGGCTCTCCTTGTCGAGCACCGTCAGCTCGCCGCCGGGCTCGACTTCGGCCAGCCGGCGCGCCACCGCGAGGCCGAGGATCCCGGCGCCGATCACGCCGGTTCGCGATGCAGCCATCAGCCGCCGTGAGCAAGAGTTACTGAAGACATGACGGGATTCTCACATGGCGGCGCGGCCCGGGCGCAAGCCGCTCTACACTCCGCCGCACGCCCGGGAGCCGGGCTTTCCGGAGAGGTGGCCGAGTGGCTGAAGGCACTCGCCTGCTAAGCGAGTAAGGGGAGAAATCTCCTTCGCGGGTTCGAATCCCGCCCTCTCCGCTCTTCGCCGTTGCTGGCGCTACCGCGGGCCGCAGCGCTCCGCTCTAACGCTCGATCGCGAGGCGGATGCCCACACCGACCAGCACGAGGCCGGAGACGCGGTCGAGCGCGGCCTTGACCCGCGGGCGACTGAGCACGTGGGCGAGCCGGACGGCGGCCAACGCATAGCTGCACATCCAGAAGACGTTGAAGGCGATGAAGATGCCGCCCAGCATCAGCATCTGCAGCAGCGCCGACCTGTGCGGCGAGACGAACTGTGGCAGCAGGCTGGTGAAGAAGATCCCCACCTTCGGGTTGGCGAGGTTGCTGATCAGGCCCTGCACGAAGCCGCCGCGGCCGTCGATCGTGCGACCGTGAGCGGCCCCGGCCCCGCTACCCGCGTCCCGGCGGGCCCGTCGCGAGTCCCAGAGCGCATGTGCGCCGATCCAGATCAGGTACAACGCGCCGACGAGCTTGAGGACGTCGTAGACGGTGGCCGAACTGCGCAGAATCGCCGCCACTCCGAGCGCCGTCGCCAGCGTCCACACCGAGAGCCCGACGTTGACGCCGATCGCGCTGCCAAGCGCGGCCTCACGGCCGTGCATCAGCGCGTTCTTGGTGACGACCGCGGTGTCGGGACCGGGCAGTAACGCGATCGCAACGACGACACCGACGTAGACAAGGAGGTGACTGGGCACCGGCGAATTATCGCATCCGTGCGGCGCCTCGGTCTCGCGTCTAGCTGCTCGACTCCGGCTCGAGCGCCCGCTCGATCGCGTCGACGATCTGTTCGTCCTCAGGCGTGACTTTCGTGCCCCAGTGTTCGATCAAACGGCCGTCCGCACCGACGAGATACTTGGTGAAGTTCCAGCTCGGCGGCTCCGAGTTCGGCTGGCTCGTGAGGTCCTGCCAGAACGGGTCCGGGTGCTCGCGCACTGAGGTCTTCTCGGTCAGCGGGAACCCCACCGCGTAGTTCTTCTGGCAGAACGCGCCGATCTCTGAGGCATCCTCGAACTCCTGGTCCGCGAAGTCCCCCGAAGGTGACCCGAGGATGTTCAGGCCTCGATCGTGAAAGCGGTCGTAGAGGGACTGCAATCCTTCGTACTGCGGCGTGAAGCCGCACTTGCTGGCCGTGTTGACGAACAGCGTCGGTTGGCCGCGCCAGTTCGCGAGGTCCAGCTCGCCGCCGTCAAGCAGCGTCACGCGGTGCGTATAGAGATCCGTCGCCTGCTCGCGCTTCGGCGACTTGCGCAGGTACATCTTCAGCGTCGAAAGCTTGCTCATACACACATACGTAGCAGGCGAGGCGGCTCAGTGCTGATACTGGCGTAGGCGGAGGTTCGTGCCGATCATCAGCGCCAGCGCTACGGCCCCGATCATCACGCCGGCCAAGGGCGCCGAGCGCAGCCCCCACTGTTGTAGGGCGAAGCCGCCGGCCAGCGGACCGGTTCCGATCCCCACGTTGTACGCCGTCGAGTACCAGGCGCTGCCATTGGATGGTTTGAGCTCGATGACAGCAGTCATACCGCCGACGGTGAAAAGACTCAGCCCCAGGCCCACAAGCGCCAGAAAGACAGACGCCAACAGCGTCACCTCGGCGAAGGCGAACAGGCCCAGCAGCGCCAGGAGCATGAACCCGATGGACGCGGGGATCATTACTCGGCGGTGCCGAAGGTAGAGCGTGCTGCCGCTCGCCAGCCCGAGCGTCGAGACCAGCCCGGTCGCAAGGAGTACCAGCGCGACCGAGCTCCTCGGCAGGCCGCTGACCTTCACGAGAAATGCGGCGGCATATGTGAACATGGCGAAATAGGCGGCGACAGCAAGCGCCGTGAACACGATCAGCACGCGGTAGCGCAGCCGGTCAGACCCATGGTCAGAATCGGCGTGCGGAAGGCCTGGCGCCCGGTTCGGGAGCAGGACGACGATCGCGGCGCACAGCGCGAGCCCGGCCAGCGCCAGCGCCAGGAATGCCACCCGCCATCCGGCGGCGTGACCGATTGCCGTGCCCGCCGGGAGACCGAGCACCTGCCCGACAGCGCTACCTGCAAACACGGCCGTCAGCGCCCTGCCGCGTAGGTGCGGCCGAACCAGGCCTGCGGCCTCGACAGGGCCGACGGCCCAGAAAATCGCCTGTGCCGTGGCGGTGAACACGCGGGACGCCACCAGTGCCCCAAAGTTCGGCGCGAGCGCCGAGCCCACACTGCCGATGGCAAGGCAGGCAGCCACCGTGCCCAGCAGCAGCCTGCGCGGGACTCGCTGGGTCAGATGAGTGAGCGGGACCGTCGCCGTCACGACGATCAGCGCGTAGATGGTGACCAGCAGACCGCTCGTTGAGAGCGACGTGTGCATGGTCGCCGAAATCTGGGGCAGCAGGCCGATCGGCAGGCTCTCAGCCGTGAGGAAGCAGGCGGCCGACGCGCCGAGCGCAATCAGCGCAGCGCCGGTGCGCCTGCCGGTCAAGGTGGATTCGACGGTTTCGTCTTGCAACCGGTTGCAAACTAGCAGTCCGTGAGTTATCATGCAACCGGTTCCAATGTCTGCCGAGCGCGTCAAAGACCATCGCTGATATCGCCCGCATCGCCGGCGTCTCCAAGGCGACGGTTTCCCGTTCGCTCAACGAGAGCCCGCTCGTGAGCACCGAAACGCGCGAGCGCGTGCGTGCGATCGCTGAGCAGCACGGCTTCGAGATGAACGCGACAGCACGCAGCCTCAGTACGCGCCGGACCAACGTGGTGGCGCTGGCGACCTACCCATATGAGCCCTTCGGGCCGAGCGACATGCCGGATGGGTCCGTCCCCGGCGACAAGCTGACTGACGCGTTCTTGCTCGAGGTCATGAGCGGCCTCGCCGCGGGCCTGCATGCGCGCGGTTACGACCTGCTCGTGATCCAGATCGAGTCGCGCGACACGGGCTGGATAGCTCGCTACCTCGACTCGGGCCGGGTGGACGGCTTCGTGCTGATGGCGGCGAGCTGCACGGTCAAGCACCTCGAGGCACTCGAGACGCGCGGGGCGCCGTTCGTCGTCTGGGGACTGGACTCGACGTCTCACGCCTACAGCACTGTCAGCGGCGACAGCTACGCCGGCGGGCGCATCGCGACCGCGCACCTGTTGGACCAAGGACGACGCCGGGTCGCATTCATCGGTGGCCCCGATACGGAGCAGGAATCGCAGGATCGCTACCGCGGCTACGAAACCGCACTGCGAGCCGCAAACCTCGAGGTCGACGAGTCGCTCGTCACGTACGGCTGGTTCAGCTCCGCATCGGGCGCGACGCGGATGCGCGAGCTGCTCGAGCACCACAACGACATCGACGCGGTCTTCGCATGCAGCGACGTGATGGCCATCGCCGCGATCGAGGAGCTGCGCGCCGCTGGGCGGACCGTCCCGGACGATGTGGCGGTCGTCGGCTACGACGACATCGCGATCGCCGCCCACACCGATCCGCCGCTGACAACGGTGCGCCAGCCCGGCCCGCTCGCCGGACGCCTGCTCGCGGACAGCCTGATCCAACAGCTGCGAACTGGCGCGGTCGGGCACGTCTCGATCCCAGCAGAACTCGTCGTCCGCGAGTCCGCATGAGCGCTCTTTATTTGACCTGCTTTGCAACCGGTTGCAAACAAGCTTTGGCGTCGCGCGTCGATCACGAGCGAGGCGTTCGTCGCCTCGATGCCAAAGGACCTAAAGGAGTCTCACAATGATCCACCCACAGCCCACGACGGTCCTTCTGCTGCTGTTCAACACCGAGCGGAGACCACCACGTGACGGGCCATCAATCGCTACGCTCGCACATCCACGCCTTGGAGGGGTGGCAGAGCGGTTGAATGCACCGGTCTTGAAAACCGGCAGGCCCGCAAGGGTCTCGGGAGTTCGAATCTCCCCCCCTCCGCTGGTGCATGCCGCTCCCGTTCGTCCGGCGTCACGTTCTCGCATCCCGTTCCGTCATAGGGGTAGGAATTGAAAGAACTACTGAAAGGACGGACGACATGCAAGCAAGGATCAACAACCCGGCGCTCAGCGTTCCGGGCGCGCTCGATGGGCTGCGGGAGTTCGGGATGGCGGCACGAAACGCAGACGTGCCTGAGGAGACGCTGGCGCTGATTCAGCTGCGCGTGAGCCAGATCAACGGCTGCAGCGTCTGCGCGGACATGCACTCACGCGAGCTCGAGATCCTCGGAACCAGCGGCGAGCGGCTGCACACGCTCGCCGCGTGGCGCGAGACGCCTTACTTCAGTGACGCCGAGCGCGCCGCCCTGGCGCTGGCGGAGGCCGCCACGCGACTGGCCGACAATCCCGATCCAGTGCCGGACGCGATCTGGGACGAGGCGGCCAGCCACTACACCGAGCCGCAGCTGGCAGCTTTGGTGGTGTCGATCGCTGCGATCAACGCGTTCAACCGGCTAAATGCGACCACGCGTCAGCCCACCGGACCATGGGTCGCACAGTTCGTCGAACAGTCGATGGCCGCACGCGTCTAGCGTCGTGACCGGACAGAGGCCAATGGCATGACCGAGCGTGAACAGCTGCTAGATGAGCTGCGGCCGCTGGCCTTCCGGGTCGCCTACCGGATGCTCGGCAGCGTCTCCGAGGCCGAGGACGTGGTCCAGGAGGCGTTGCTGCGCGTCCATCAGGCGCTCGAGCGGGACGAGCCGATCGCCTCCCCACGCGCGTACCTGACCACGGTCACGACCAGGCTTGCGATCGACGAGTTGCGCTCGGCGCGCGCGCGGCGCGAGCTCTATGTCGGCGAGTGGCTGCCCGAGCCGATCGTGACCGACGATCCGCAGGATCCGGCGCGCCAGGCGGAGGTGGCCGACTCGATCTCGATGGCGATGCTGCTCGTGCTCGAGAGCCTGACGCCCGAGGAGCGCGCCGCATTCCTACTCCACGACGTCTTCGATTACCCGTACCGCGACATCGCGCCGATCATCGGCAAATCCGAGGACAACGCACGCCAGCTGGCGACGCGTGCACGCCGCCACGTCGGCGACAACCAGCCACGGTTTCACACGACACGCGAGCACCGGGACGAACTCGCGGAGCGGTTCTTCGCGGCCGCCGACAGTGGCGACCTCGCCGAGCTCGAGGCCGTGCTCGCCCACGACGTGGTGCTGACGGGCGATGGCGGCGGCAAGGCGCCGGCACTCGCGCGCTCAGTCCGGGGCCGCAGCCGAGTGGCGCGGACGTTGCACAGCTGGTCGCAGGCACGCGCTCGGGTGCCGGGCGCCGTCACGTTCCGGCCGCTCGAGTTCAACGGCGAAGCCGGTGCGCTGCTGCTCGACGCGCAAGGGCGCGTGATGGCGGCATTGGCGCTAGAGATCAGTGGGGCGGAAATCACCGGCGTTCGGTCGGTTGTCAACCCCGACAAGCTCGCCCACCTGGGCACAGTGATCAACCTGGGCGAGTACCTCCGCCCGGGCTCGACGTCATAGAGAGCGCTTGAGCGCTGACGCGAGGTCGCCCCGCTGGGCGACCGTGACGCCGTTTGTCAGCCCCAGCCAACCGGCGCACAGCTCGAGCTCAGCGGCCAGCTCGCGCGCGACGCGCGCGCGGTCCACATCCGCTTCGGCGAAGGCGCCGCGCACACGCAGCACACCCGCCTGGCGGTCGGACTTGAGATCGACGCGCGCGACGAGCCGCTCGTCGAGCAGAAACGGCACCACGTAATACCCGTAGACGCGCTTCGCTTCAGGCGTGTAGATCTCGATCCGGTAGTGAAAGTCGAAGAGCCGCTCGGTCCGCGGCCGGAAGAAGATCAGCGAATCAAACGGCGAGAGCAGCGCTCGGGCGGGGAGCGATCGCGGCCGGCGCGCCCGATGCCAGAGATAGGCCGGTGCATCCCAGCCGACCACCTCCACGGGCAGCAGCTCGCCTGAGCCGACGAGCTCGGCAACACGCGGGACCAGGTCGCTCCGGGTGATTCGCCAGTAGTCGGCCAGGTCAGCGACCGTCGCGACCCCGAGTGCCCGGCCGGCGATCCGGGTCAGCTCGCGCTGGGCGTCAGCACGGCTGGGGGTCGGTTCGGCCAACACGGTCGCAGGCAGGATCCGCTCGATCAGGTCGTAGTGGCGCTCGAAGTTGATCCGGCGCGAGGTCCCGATGGCGCCTGTGAAGAACAGCGCCTCCAGCGCGACCTTGCCCTGGTGCCAATTCCACATCTCCCCTGGCGCCGGAGTCTTGCGGACGTGTCCCGTGTCGCGGGAGCGAACCGGGCCCGTCTCACGCACGAGATCGAGCGTCTCGGCGATCAGCTGCTGCTGCTCGTTCAATACGCGCCTCATACCTGACCAGATGCGATCGCGCTCATCCATGCGCCAGCGAAACAGCGGGTGGTACTCAACCGGAATCAGCGACGCCTCATGCGCCCAGTACTCGACCAGGCGGCGATCCATGCGACCAGTGCCGTGCGCGGCAATCCGATCGAGCAGCCTCGTGTCGTAGGGCCCGAGCCGCGAGAACAGCGGCATGTAGTGGGCACGGGAGAACACGTTCACCGAGTCCAGCTGCAGCAGCCCCAGACGCCTGACTGTCCTGGTGATTGCCGCAAGGCCGGGCTCCCGGCCAGCGGGCCGGGAGCCGGAGCTGAAGCCCTGGGCGGCAAGCGCGATGCGTCGCGCCGCCTGCGCGCTCAGCCTCACCGCGGCATCAGGATGGTCAGGCGAGCGAGCACGGCTGTGAATCCTGCCAGGACTGGACTGACGATGAACTTGATTCAATCCGGCCGCGGGCATAGGCTGCCGCCCTATGGTCTCCATCGCACGCGATCCGGCCTCAGAGCCTCGGCCCGAGGCCGCTCACGCCGGTCCCCCACCCGCAATTCCCGACTTCGACATCGTTCCACGCGTAGGGCTCGCGCTCGCCGGCGTGATCATCGTGGCGCTGATCGTGGTCGTCGCCATCGGCGGCCTGTGGCCGCTCGAGTTCATGCATGTCGTTTTCGGCGCCGGCTGGACGGTGATCGACCTGTTCCTCGGGTTCATCATTGGTCCGATCCTCGGCAGCCTCTCGATTCCGGCGCGGATCGAGTTCACGGTCAAGTTCATGCCGAAGATGGTTGTGCTGATGCCCGCGATCGTCACGGCGACACTCGTTGCGGGGTGGCAGCTGTCGACTCATCTGGGCACGAACCTCACCACCTACCCACAGCATGGCTGGGTGGTTGCCAGCATGATCGTGGTCGGAGTGATGGCGATCGTCGCGCTCGGGCTGTTGGAGCCGGCGAACATCGCTGTGCTGATCGAGCTCAAGAAGCCGCGGCCGAACCCACAGGTGATTGAGAAGCTCATGAAGCGCTTCATCTACGCCGCGGGAATCACCGGCCTCATGCAGGTTGCGACGCTGGTGATCATGACCAAACTCGCGAGCAGCTGACAGTCATGGACGAGCGTAAATACCCACCCGTCACACAGGTCGCGATGGTTTCGCTGGCGCTGATCATCGCCGGCGGGATCTATCTCTCGGCGAACCTGCCCGAGCACGTGTCGCTGGCTCCTGCGGTGATCCTTTTGGCACTCTCGGCGCTGCTGATGGCCGGCAACCTGTTCTCGCTCACGCGCGTGAAGGATTTTGCCTGGGAGCGTTTCTTTGCGGTCGCGAAGTGGTCACTGTTGGCCTACTTCGTGATCGGCGGAATGCTCGAGTTCGTGTTCGTCCACAACCACGTGCGCGGTGGCACGTTGGTGGTGCTGACACTTTCACTGCTGATCTTCGCGATCCACGTCCCAGCCCTGATGGGATTCACGGTCGCGCGTTACTCCCAACCGGTCTAAGGGTCCGTAGGGAATCAGGCCTCGCCGAGCAGGCTGAGGGCTGAGTCCAGCTCCTCGACGAGCGGTGCGTTGGCGGACAGCGCCGTCAGTTCGAGCACGTGGCGCGGGGGCGAGTCGGCGGGACTCACGACGACCAGCCGTTGGGCGCGCTGACGTAGACGCAGCGCCACGTCATGCAGCAGCGAGATGGCGGTGCTGTCCAGGTAGCGGACCTGTGAGAGGTCGACGACCAGGCCATCACCCGTATTGGGTTGGGCGAAGATCACTTCCGCGACGCGGTCGATGTTGGAGATGTCGACCTCGCCGCTGATCGTCACGACCATCGTGCCATCGTGCTCCAGGACGCTGATGCCGGCGAGCTCGTGGGAGCCGCCACCCACGAGCAGTCCCTCCCTCGGGGGCTCGTCCGTCATGGACTGAGTATGGCCGCTTCCGGTCCCCTCGCCGCCAGTGAGCGGGTCATCGTCACGGTCGTGCTGTCTACATCGCGCTCGATCACGAGCTCGTCGGAGAGCTGCTCCATCAGCGGCAAGCCGCGCCCGCCGAAGCGACCGCGCGGAGCGCGCCAGCGGCCACGGTCGCGGATCACCAAGCGCAGCTCGTCGCCCTCACGAGTCGCACAGGCCTCGAAGGACGCGTCCGCCGGGCCGTAGGCGTGCCGCACGACATTGCTGCACGCTTCGCTCCAGGCGACCTCGAGATCCGAGCGCGCGACCGGGTCGAGCTCGGGCGCGTTCTCCTCAAGCCATCCCCGCAGGCGGTGGCGGGCGCGCGTGACCGCCTCCGCTCGGGCCGGGAGCGTCAGCTCGAGAGGGCCGAGCGCAGACCCGATCAGCTGCACCGCGAGCACCGCGACATCGTCGTCGCGGCCCTCTTCGGTCACGGTCTGCGCGAGCACGTGGTCGCAGATCGCCTCCACCTCGGCGGGCGCGCCGGCGAGCGCGTCGAGCAGGCGATCGAAGCTCTGCGTGATCGACTCACCGCGACGCTCGACGAGGCCGTCGGTGAAGAGCAGGAGCGTCTCCCCGGGCTTCATCGGGTAGACCTCCTCGCTCGGGAGGTCCTCGAGGTCGATCCCGAGTGGAAGCGTGCGAGCCGTGTCAAGGAAGCGCACACTGCCATCGACGCCTCGCAGCGCCGGCGGGGGGTGTCCGGCGCGCGCAAGCGTGACGGTGCCGTTGGCGGCGTCGATCACAACGAACAGCACTGTCGCCACCATTCCCGGGCCGCGCGTGACGTGGACGACGCGATCGAGCTGACGCAGCGCCATCTCCGGGCTGTGGCCCTCGATCGCGAACGCGCGCAGCGCGTTGCGGAGCTCGCTCATCGTGACCGCTGCGCGGATCCCATGGCCGACGACGTCACCGATCATGACGGCGGTGCGCTCGCCGTCGAGCTCAACCGAGTCGTACCAATCGCCGCCGATCTGGGGTGCGAGCCCCGCGGGCATGTATCGAGCCGCCACCTGGACCCGCGGGTGTAGCGGCAGCCGCTCAGGCAGCAGGCTGCGCTGAAGCGTCTCGACGAGCAGACGCCCGTCCGCATAGCGCTGCGCATGATCCACCGCCAGCGCCATCCGCTCCGCCGCCAACGTCAGCAGTTCGAGGTCGCCCTGTCCGAAGCGGTCGTCATCACGGGCGCCCAGCAGTAGCAGCCCCATCAACTCGCCAGCGACGAGCAGCGGCACGGCGAGGACAGTCGCGAGCTCGCCCATGAGCCCGGCGGCCTCGCGTTCCTCGTCATCGAGCTCATCCGCGAAGAGGATCTCAGCTCGGTGTTCGGCGGCGAGTCTGCCGAGCACTCGGTCCCCGAGGCGCACGTGGTCATCTTCTGGCTGTACGGGCACCTCGCCCAGAGTCGAACGCACGCTCAGGCCGGGCAGATTCTCGTCACGCAGTAGCAACGCCGCCGCGTCGGCCTTGAAGAGTTCGGCACTGCGGTCGACGAGCTCGGTAGCCAGGAGGCCAAGGTCGAGGTGGCGCATCGCAGCGTCGGAGAGGATCTGCAGCGTGCGGATCGCCCGCGTGACAGCTTCGGCCTCAGCACGCGCACGCGATTCGCGCACGCGTTCCCCGCGCTCGCGGTGCAGCTCGACGAAGACGGCCACCTTCGCCCGCAGGATCTCCGGCTCGAACGGTTTGACCACGTAGTCCACGGCACCCGACTCGTAGGCCAGCGCGATGTCGTCGAGCTCGCTCGCCTGCGCGGTCATGAAGATGATCGGGATGTGGCGGGTGCCCGGCCGTGAGCGGATGATCCGCGCGGTCTGCAGACCGTCGAGCCCGGCCATGCGCACGTCGAGGAGGATCACCGAGCACTCGATGTGCAGCAGTGCTCGCAGCGCCTGCTCGCCCGATTCGGCCAGCACCAACTCCTCTCCCAGCGGCTCGAGCACCGCGTGCAGCGTCGCCAGGCTCTCGCGATGATCATCGACCAGCAGGATGCTGCCGTGGTGCTCCCGGTGATCAGACACGCAGCCAACCCCGAACCAGGGTGATCAGCTTGTCGGGGTCGACCGGTTTGGTGATGTAGTCCGAGGCGCCCGCGGCGAGGCTCTTCTCGCGGTCTCCCTGCATGGCCTTGGCGGTCACCGCGATGATCGGCAGCGACTGCAGCTCCGGCCGCCGGCGGACCGCCTTGATCGTCTCGTAGCCGTCCATCTGAGGCATCATGATGTCCATCAGGACAAGGTCGATCCCGGCGTCGCGATCGAGGATCTCGAGCGCGTCCCGGCCGGTCTCCGAGAACAGGACGTCCAGCCCGCGATCCTCGAGCAGGCTCGCGAGCGCAAACAGGTTGCGCACGTCATCGTCGACGAGCAGGATGCGTCCGCTGAGCATCGGCAGCGTCGGGTCACTGAAGACGGGAGCGCCCGTGATCGCCCCGGTTACGGGAGACCCGCTCGCCGGATGCAGGATCAGCGCTGCCTCTGCCGCTAGCGCCTCGTCCGTAGTCGCGACGCGGGCAAGCAGCGCCGACTCGTAGGTCTCAAGGCGGGCCTCGTCCTCCTCGGACAGGGCCTGCTCGAGCCGTAGGATCAACGGCAACCGCTCAAGGCGCGGGTCCTCTGCGACCGCGTCGAGCAGTCCGAACAGGTCGGCATCGGTGAACCCGGTTCCCACCACGAGCCCATCCGGCCGAGTGTCGAGTACAGCCGGGATCGCCTCTCCCGGATCGTCGAAGACGCTCAGGTCGACGCCGTGGTTTCGGCCCACGAGGCCCCTGATCGTCCCGGTCGTGGCGCCGTCACGGTCGAGCACCACCAGCCGGGTGATCGTCTGCAGCACATGCGGCCGGGGATCGCTCAGCTCGGCCGCCAGCGGGACCTCGGTCAGCCCGCCGAGCCAGTCCGGCTGCCCACCGTCGCGGTCGGCCGGCCAGCCGGACGTGTCCGCCCGCCCGCCGTTCCGGTCGATCCTGTCGGCCGCGGACAGGGCGACGACGCTATCGGGCGCCTCGAGCTGCAGGCTGAGCGTGAACGTGCTGCCCTCGCCGAGCCGGCTGCGCACGCTGATCTCACCGCCCAATGCGCGTGCCAACTCGCGGCTGATCGATAGGCCGAGGCCGGTGCCGCCGTAGGTGCGACTCGTGGTGCCGTCGGCTTGCTGGAACGCGTCGAAGATCACCGCCAGCTTGTCCTCGACGATGCCGATGCCGGTGTCCGTGACCGCGAAGGTGACGGCGTCCTCACCGGCCTGCGCAATGCGGAGCGTGACGCCACCCTGCGCCGTGAACTTGAACGCGTTCGAGAGCAGGTTGCGCAGGATCTGCTGGAGTCGCTGCTGGTCGGTGACGATCACGTCGGGCAGGTCCTCGTCGAGTACGACGTCGAGCGTGAGGCCCTTGTCGGCGGCGACCGGCTCGAAGGTGCTACGCACATACGCGCAGACGTCGATCAGTGGGAGCTCGTCCAGGAGCAGATCCATCTTGCCCGCTTCGATCTTCGACAGGTCGAGGATGTCGTTGATCAGCTCGAGCAGGTCGCTGCCGGCGGCGCGGATCGTGCGGGCGAACTCCAGCTGCTTGCCGGTGAGGTTGCCGGTCTCGTTGTCGAGCAGCAGCTTGGAGAGAATCAGCAGGCTGTTGAGCGGGGTGCGCAGCTCGTGGCTCATGTTCGCGAGGAACTCCGACTTGTAACGGCTGCTCTGGGCGAGCTGCTCGGCCTTCTCCTCCAGGCCGATCCGCGCCTGCTCGATCTCACGGTTTTTGCGCTCGATGTCGAGGTTGCGCTCCTCGAGCAGCTGTGCCTGCTGCTCGAGCTCAGTGTTGAGCGATTGCGACTGCTCGAGCAACTCCTCGGTGCGCATGTTGGCGATGATCGTGTTGAGCACCACGCCAAGCGTCTCCATCAGCTGCTCGAGGAAGGTGCGGTGGATCTGGCTCGGGGCGCGCAACCCGGCGAGCTCGATCACCCCGAGCAGCTGATCCTCAAACAGGATCGGCATGATCAGGATGCTTGCCGGGGCCGCCGACCCGAGGCCGGAACTGATCCGGATGTAGTCCGCGGGTGGCTCGTCGATCTGGATCGTCTTGCGCTCGAGCGCGGCCTGGCCGACCAACGACTCACCGAGCGCGAAGCGCTTTGGCACCTTCGTACGGCGCTCATACCCGTAGCCCGCGATCAGACGCAGCTCCGGATCCTTGCCGTCCTCCGCGGCCGCCAGGAAGAAGGCGCCGTGCTGGGCGGAGACCGTCGGTGTCAGCTCCGACATGATCAGCTGGCTGACGGTGGCGAGGTCGCGCTGCCCTTGCATCAGGCCTGAGATCCGGGCGAGGTTGGTCTTCAGCCAGTCCTGCTCCTGGTTGCGAGTCGTGGTGTCGCGCAGGTTGGCGATCATCTGGTTGATGTTGTCCTTGAGCTCCGCGACCTCGCCCTGCGCCTCGACCGAAATCGAGCGCGTGAGGTCGCCCTGGGTGACGGCCGTGGACACCTCGGCGATCGCTCGCACCTGCGTGGTGAGGTTGCCCGCGAGCTGGTTCACGTTCTCCGTCAGGTCCCGCCATGTACCGGAGACGCCTGCCACCTCGGCCTGACCGCCAAGCTTGCCCTCGGTACCGACCTCGCGCGCGACGCGTGTGACCTCGTCCGCGAAGGAGGAGAGCTGGTCGACCATCGTGTTGATCGTGTTCTTCAACTCGAGGATCTCGCCCTTGGCGTCGACCGTGATCTTCTGGCTGAGGTCGCCCTGGGCAACCGCGGTGGTCACCTGCGCGATGTTGCGCACCTGATCCGTGAGGTTTGCGGCCATGCCGTTGACCGACTCCGTCAGGCCACGCCAGGTGCCGGAGACGCCGGCCACCTCGGCCTGACCGCCGAGCTCGCCCTCGGTACCGACCTCGCGCGCGACGCGCGTGACCTCGGCAGCGAACGAACGCAGCTGCTCGACCATGGTGTTAATCGTGTCCGCCAGCGCCGCGACCTCACCCTTGGCCTCAACCGTGATCTTCTGCGACAGGTCACCCTGCGCGACCGCCGTGGTCACCTGCGCAATGTTGCGCACCTGATCGGTCAGGTTCGACGCCATGCCGTTTACCGATTCGGTCAGGCCGCGCCAGGTACCAGAGACGCCGGCCACCTCGGCCTGACCGCCGAGCTTGCCCTCGGTACCGACCTCGCGCGCGACGGTCGTGACCTCGTCCGCGAAGGAGGAGAGCTGGTCCACCATCGTGTTGATCGTGTTCTTCAGCTCGAGGATCTCGCCCTTGACGTCGACGGTGATCTTCTGGCTGAGGTCGCCCTGGGCAACCGCAGTGGTCACCTGCGCGATGTTCCGCACCTGATCGGTCAGGTTGGCCGCCATGAAGTTCACCGAGTCGGTGAGGTCCTTCCAGGTACCGGCCACGCCCGGCACGGCCGCCTGGCCGCCGAGCTTGCCCTCGGTACCGACCTCGCGCGCGACCGTGGTCACCTGCTCGGCGAATACGCGCAGCGTGTCGGTCATCGAGTTGATCGTGTCCGCGAGTGCCGCGACCTCACCCTTGGCCTCAACCGTGATCTTCTGCGATAGGTCACCCTGCGCGACCGCCGTGGTCACCTGCGCAATGTTGCGCACTTGATCGGTCAGGTTGGCCGCCATCAGGTTCACGTTCTCGGTCAGGTCGCGCCAGGTACCGGAGACGCCTGCCACCTCGGCCTGACCGCCGAGCTTGCCCTCGGTACCGACCTCGCGCGCGACGCGCGTGACCTCGGCGGCGAATGAACGCAGCTGCTCAACCATCGTGTTCACGGTGGTGCCGATGCGCAGGAACTCACCCTTGACCGGCTGGCCACCGATCTTGAGCGCCATCTTCTGCGTGAGGTCGCCCTCGGCGACGGCGACGATCACACGCGCGACCTCGGTGATCGGCCGCACGAGGTCGTCGGTCAGCGCGTTCAGCGAATCGACGCTGCGAGCCCACTCGCCCTCCGCGTCGGCGAGCGAGAAGCGCTCGGTCATGCGACCCTCGCGGCCGATGATCTTGCCCACGCGGCCGATCTCACGCGACATGCGGTCGTTGCGCTCGAGCAGCTCGTTGAAGGCCCGCGCCACACGGGCCATGTCGCCCCGGCCCTGCGGCTTGAGCCGCACGGAGAAGTCGCCGTCACGGGCAGCCGCGAGTGCCTGCAGCAGTTCCGATAGGTCGGGCTCTACCCGGTTGGAGCCCGTGCCGTTCTTCGAGTCTCGAACTTGAACGCTCACGTGGGACGTCCTCTCTGTGCTGGCTGATCGCTGGCATCTGACCGTGCGTCCGTGCACGGTCAGATAGCGGGCCGGTGCTACCCCAACGGCGCGGGCGGCAAACCTAAAAGCCGCTGTGACGCGAGCCGGCATATGTCGCGCGTTTCGCGCCTTACCCGTTTGGGGACCGCCCGCTTTGTCATCAAACTCAATTGACTTACTTGGCTATGGTAAAGACATGCTTCCCAAAAGACTCCTCCACCTCAACGCCTTCCTCCACGACATTGGCCACCACGAGGCAGCCTGGCGTCTGCCCGAGTCCAGCCCATTCGACACCGTCAACGTCGAGCACTACATAAACCTGGCTCGTGTGGCCGAGGCCGGCACCTTCGACTCGGTCTTCTTCGCGGACTCGCCGTCGCTGCAGAACGACCCGCGATACCGGCCGATCGGCCTCCTTGAGCCGACTACGCTGCTGGCCGCGCTCGCGGTCGCCACCGAGCACGTTGGTCTGATCGCGACCGCCTCGACCAGTTACGGAGAGCCCTACGACCTCGCGCGGCGATTCGCTTCGATTGACCACATCAGCCACGGCCGCGTCGGCTGGAACATCGTGACGACCGCCAGCCGTGACGCGGCATTGAACTTCGGCCTCGACGAGCGGGCACTGCACGCCGAGCGCTACGAGCGTGCCGAGGAGTTCGTCGAGGTGGCCAAGAAGCTCTGGGACAGCTGGCAGGACGACGCGCCGATCGGCGACAAGGCGGCGGGCGTGTTCGCCGACGGCTCGAAGATCCATCGCATCGACCACACCGGACGCTACTTCCGGGTGGCGGGGCCGTTGAACGCCCCGCGCTCGCCCCAGGGTCACCCGCTGCTGGTCCAGGCCGGTCAGTCCGACTCGGGCCGCAGCTTCGCCGCGCGCCATGCGGAGGCCGTCTTCACCACGCAGCGCTCACTCGAGGACGGCAAGGCTTTCTACACCGATATGAAGCGGCGCGCCGCCGCGGCGGGGCGCCGGCCCGAGCAGATCGTGATCCTGCCTGGCATCGTCCCGATCCTCGGCTCGACCGAGGCGGAGGCGCGAGGGCGCGAGGGGGCGTTCGACGAGCAGATCCTCCCCCAGTACGGGCTCTACCAGATCTCGAAGTACTTCGATGTTGATCTGACGGGCGCCCAGCTCGATGCGCCGCTGCCCGAGGTTCCACAGGAGGACCAGATCGAGGGTTTCAAGAGCCGCTCGATGCTGGTGGCCAACCTCGCCCACGGCGAGAACCTGACGGTGCGCCAGCTGCTCGCCAAGCTCGGCTGGGGTCGTGGCCACCGCTCCTTTGTCGGCACCCCGGAACAGCTGGCCGACGAGATCGAGCTCTGGTTCAACGAAGGCGCCGCTGACGGCTTCAACATCATGCCGCCGGCGCTCCCCGGCGACCTCGAGACGTTCGTCGAGCACGTGATTCCCGAACTGCGCCGTCGTGGCCTGTTCCGGCACGAGTACGAGGGCACCACCCTGCGCGAGCGCTATGGCCTCGAGCGGCCGCCGAGCCGGTATGCGGAGGTACGGGAGCTTGCCGGAGCCGGCCGATAGCTCGCTCGGGATCGCGGAGAGCTCGGTCCAGGCGCTGGTGCTCGAACGGCACGCCGCGTCCCGCATCGGATTCGGCCTGCTGCTCAGGAGCCAGCCCTGGATCGAGCGCTGCCTGTTGAGCAGCGACCGCGAAGAGGCCGTCACGCTGGCGCGTCGCGTACGGCCCGACGTGGCGATCGTCGACGTGACCGAGGCGGGTCCCTTCGTGAGCTCATACATCGCGCCGCTGCGCAGCGCGCGTCCGGCGATGTCGCTGCTGCTCAGCGTGCGCGACGACGCCGCCCTGACGGTCCAGGCCGCCCTGCCCGGAGGTGCCGCCGGCGTCATCACCCCGGCTCACAGTGTCGATCAGGTGATCGCCGCGGTCAGGCATGCACTCGTCGGCCAGCCGCTGCCCGAACGGTCCGGCCGGGCCGCCGGGCCCGAGCTGAGCGCGCGCGAGCGCGAGGTGCTGATGCTGCTCAGCACGGGCGCCACCAACCGCGAGATCGCGGCGGCGATGCACGTGAGCGCCGAGACTGTGAAGAAGCACGCGGCGACGCTCTATCGCAAACTCGGGGTGCGCAACCGCACCGAGGCGGCGCAGCTCGCGCCCGTGGTGTCAACCGCCGCCTGAGACGCCGGCCTGAGCGCTGTGGCGGGGGTCCTGTCCAGCGGGACAGGGACCCCCGGTATCACGGTTTCAGATGGCGGCCGACGCGTAGGTCGGTGGCGCAACGACGGCGGAGTACTGCGAGGCGTCTCCCTTGAGCGCGACGCTCCGCGTGCCGTCGAGGCCGACGGGGATGTCGCCGGCGACGGTGATGCGCGTCAGCAGGCGCGGGTGGTCGTCGTAGTCGGCGACGGCGTAGTGTTGCGTCGCGCGGTTGTCCCAGATCGCGATGTCGCCCGGCTCCCAGTTCCAGCGGACCGTGTTCTCCAGGCGAGTGATGTGGCGCTGGAAGACATCGAAGAGCGCGCTCGAGTCAGGGGTCGTGAGCCCGGTGAAGCCGCGCACAAAGTGTCCGAGGACGAACGCGGGCTCCTGCGTCTCCGGGTGCAGCCGCACGACCGGATGCTCGGCCTCGAAGGCGAGCTGCTCGAACTCTTCGCGGTAGGCCTGCTCCTTGACGTCGACGCCACCGAGCCGCTGCTCGCCACGGTGGCCGGCGTAGTCGTAGCGGTTCGAGTGCACCGCGCGCAGGCGCTCAGCGAGCGCTTTCAGTGCGGCCGGCAGCGTCTCGTAGGCGCGGACCGTGTTGGCCCATACGGTGGTGCCGCCATACGGAGGCAGCGTGACGGCGCGCAGGACGCTGATCGACGGGATCCGGTCGACGAACGTGACGTCGGTGTGCCAGCTGTTGGCCTTGCCCTGCTCCGAGTCGATCGGCAGCACGGCGCGGCCGTCGCCCGTGACGGTCGGGTGCGGTTTGGTGGGCGTGCCGAGCCGGCTCGCGAACTCGAGCTGGGCGTCGGCGTCAACGCCGTCCTGGTCGCGCAGGAACACGACCCGGTGGCGCAGGAGCGCCCGGCGCAGCTCGCGGACGACGTCGTCCGCGAGCTCGCCGGATGCGACGACTCCACCGATCTCGGCGCCGATGTTCCCACCGACCTCACGAACGGTGATGTTCTCGTAGTCAGACACTTCCGGTGCATAGACAGCCATCAGTCACCTCGGTGGTTGGTCGCGTTTTTGGATCTACTTCGCCTTGGTCGGCACGGCACTCGTGAAGGCGCTGGTCACATACGGCGCGAAGTTGAACTTCTTCGGGATCAGGCCGGAGCTCGCGAACGCGTTCACCAGACCCTGCTCCTGGGTGACGATCGCACTGGTCACCGCGATCGGCTTCTGCGGATCGTCCACGGCCGCCTGGGTCATTACTGAGAGCGGCAGGCCCGTCGCCTGTGCCCAGGTCTTCGCCCAGGTGCCGGGATGGGTCGTCACCCAGGTGTAGGCCTCGTAGAGGACCTTCAGGTAGTCCTGGATCGCCGCGACCTTCTTCGGGTTGGCAAGCGCCGCCTTGGAGGCGACCTGGTAGGAGTAGGGGCTACCGAAGCCCTTGCCACCGACGAGGATGTGGTCTCCCTGGGCTTCGGCTTGTTCGATGAATGGCGACCACACGTCCCACGCGGCCACCTGGCCGGACTGCAGGGCCGCGAGCGCCTCGGCCGGCTGCAGATAGTCGAGCGTGACCTGGCTCGTCTTCAGCTTGGCCTTGTCGAGCACAGTCAGCAGGTGGTAGTCGGCCGAGCTGCCCTGCGCGACAGCGATCGCCTTGCCCGCGAGCTGCTCGATGTTCTTGATCGGCGAGTTGGCGGGCACGACCACCGCGGCGTTCGTGGTGCCGGTCTTGAGCGCTCCGACGATCGCGAGCTTCGCACCGCCCGATGCCGCAAACACGGGCGGCGCGTCGCCGACGCCACCGATGTCGAGGCTGCCCGCGGCCATCGCCTGAAGCATCGGCGGGCCCGAGGTGAAGTCGGACCAGGCGACCTTGAACGGGAGCTTCTTGAGCAGACCGGCGGCTTCCAGTACGGCCTCGGCGCCGGTGCCGGCCTGATCGCCGACGTGCAGCGTCAAGCCCTTGACGCTCCTTGCGGGCTTGGCCACCTTGGCGGACGGTATATCGCTGGCAGCGCGTGCCGCGCCCGCGTGCGCGCCGGCGGACGACGCGCCCAGGCCGACCGCGGCGATCGCGGCGGCGGAGAGCACGGCGCCAACGCCGACCGTGGTAGTGCGAGAGAGCTTGATGAACCTCACAGAACTGCACCTTTCTCGTAGACGCCCAACTCGGTGAGCAGGCGGATTCGTTTCTTAGCCACGTCGTGGTGTTCCCGCTCACGCGGCCGTTCGAGCGCGACGCGCTCCTCGTGGGCGATGCGCCCGTCGGCCAGCAGCACGACGCGGTCGGCGAGAGCAAGCGCCTCGTCAACGTCGTGCGTGACCAGCAGGATCGCCGGGCGGTGTCGCCTCCAGAGATCCAGCACCAGCTGCTGCATCGCCAAGCGCGTGAGTGCGTCCAGCGCTCCGAACGGCTCGTCCAGCAGCATCAGGTCAGGCTCACGCACGAGCGCGCGCGCCAGCGAGACTCGTTGCGCCTCTCCGCCAGAGAGGGTGAGTGGCCAGGCCCGCAGGTGGCTGTCGAGACCGACTTCGGCGAGGGCCGCCTCCGCCGTGTTGACGCGGTCCGGATCGCGGAGTCCCAGCGCGACGTTCTCACGCACTCGCTTCCACAGCAGCAGCCGCGCGTCTTGGAATGCGACCGCGACTCGCCCGGCGACCTCGACGTCCCCTGCGACGTCCTCGTCGAGGCCGGCAAGGATCCGCAACAGCGTCGACTTGCCCGAGCCGCTACGTCCGATCAGGGCCACGATCTCACCCGGGCGGACCTGCAGGTCGACGCCGTCAAGCACGCGGCGGCCGCCGAATGCGCGGACCAAGCCATTGACGCGCACGACGGGCGCGCCGGTCGTGTCGCCGATTTGGGTTGAGACGGCGAACGGGGACCCCAATGGCTGGGTGGCGATGCTCACGCGATCACCAGGTCCGTCCGCCAGGCGAGCGCTCGGCGCTCGAGCATCCGCACGAACCAGTCGGTCGTGAGGCCGAGCAGCGTATAGACGATCAACGCCACGAAGATGACGTCGTTCTGGAGGAACTCCGTGGCCTGGTTGATCATGAACCCAAGGCCCGCGTTGGCATTGATCTGCTCGGCCACCACCAGCGACAGCCAGGCGGCCCCGAGGCTCTGGCGCAGGCCGACGAGCGCCTGCGGCATCGCCCCGGGGAGTACCACGTTGAGCAGTAGCTCCGTGCGGCTCAGGTCCAGGACACGGCCGAGCTCGTAGAGGCGGCCGTCGATCGAGCGGATCCCGGAGTAGGTGTTCAGGTACAGCGGTACGGCGGCGCCGAGCGCTACGAGCACGACCTTCGGGAGCTCGCCGATGCCGAACCAGACGATGAAGACGGGGATCAGGCCGAACAGCGGAAGCGTCCGGATCATCTGCACGAGTGGATCGAACACCGCCTCACCAACACGGCTGAGGCCGGCGGCGAGTGCCAACATGATCGCGACGGAGCCGCCGCACGCGAACCCAATCGCGAATCGCTCCACCGACACAGCGAGCGCTCCCTGAAGACTCCCGTACGCGGGTGTCGGGTGCGCGATCAGGTTCCAAGCGGTGCTCGCGACCAGCGTGGGCGGCGGCAGCTTCTGCGCGGAAATGAGCTTGAAGACATGCGTGAGCTGCCAGATCACCAACAGCAAGAGCGGACTCACGAGGCGCGTCCAACCTGGCAGCCTTCGGGACCGGGTACGAGTAGACCACGATCGAGCTCTGACGCGGGTCTCAGCCTGATCGGCCGGCAGCTTCCGATCGACGGCCAACGCCTGATCGACGGATAGGGTCTGATCCAGGGGCATTGGCGAAGGCTTACATAAGCCTCAGTAAGTCAATGGGCTTAGTTGTGATTCGTACCCGTTTGGGCCAGCTCTCCAATAGCCGGCCGAGGTCGGGCCCGCGTGGACGGCTTGCCCGGCGCCCAAGCTCGCCACGACGCGCAGATCACCGCTTCCCGCCATCGGGGCTCGCGTCTGGGGCGCTACCATCGACGGGCCAAGCTCGCGCCCGTAGCTCAGCTGGATAGAGCGTCGGTCTACGGAACCGAAGGTCAGGGGTTCGAATCCCTTCGGGCGCGTTGTGTGATGAGTCGGGACATCTGTCACCGATGAGTCGCGACATCTGTCATTTGTGTGAGCTCGGCCAGCGGCCTGGCTCTCGTTGTGTGTTGCGCCAGTAGACGTTGTCGGGCTGGATGTCGTTGGTTGCGATGATCTCGCCGGTTTCGAGCTCGATGACGGTGATGTGGTGGTCGTCGGCGAGCGCGAGGACGCGTTTGTGTTTGTGGACGGCGCCGATTCCGAGGTGGTGCATGCGACCGGCGCGGCGGAAGCTCATCTTGCCGTTGACGTCGACGCGGTCGTAGCGCAGCCGGTAGTGCCCTTGGGGTCGTGGGCCGGCAGGAAGGGCCTTGGGTGTGGCTCGGTAGGCGTGCCCTGGGGTGTGGCGCTGGAGTGCTCGGTGGGGCCGGTGCTCGTTGTAATGCTCACGGAAGGTGTCGAGCTGGTATTGCAGCTCGCGGATGCTCTTGGCTGCTGGCCGGGCGCGGAGCCAGCGTTGCAGGGTCTGGTGGAACCGTTCGATCTTGCCTTGGGTTTGTGGGTGTCCCGGGGAGCCGTTCTTCTGGTGCACGCCGAGCATCGGCAGCAGGTATTCGAACGCGTTGCGACCACCGCCGAACCGGGCTGTGTAGACCCGCCCGTTATCGGTGAGCGTCGATGCTGGGATGCCGTGAACGTCGACCACGTCTAGGAATGTGGACACCACCACGTCGCCTGTCACGGGCGCGTGTGCGGTTGCCCAGAGCAGGAACCTCGAGTGGTCATCAAGCCAGCTGATGATCTCCACATCGCCGCCGTCAGCAAGCCGGCAGTGCATGAAGTCCGACTGCCACATCTCGTTCGGTTGCGCCGCCTGAAACCGGATGTAGGAGGAGCGTGGGCGTTTGCGCGGCTCTGGGGTAACGAGCCCCGCGTGGTGCAGGATCCGCCGGATCGTGGAGGTCGAGAGCACCCGCAGCCCCTCCTGCTCGAGGTGCCAGCGGATCGTCTCAGGTCCGCCATCAAGACCATCAGCAACGAGTCGCACCCGCAGCTCGATCACCCGCAAACGAACCTCCGGCGGGGTCTGCACGGGATTCGTCTTCGGGGCTCTGGAGCGCGGCTCGAGCGCCGGCAAGCCTCCCTCCCGGTAGGCAGCCAAGAGCCGAAACAGCTGCCGACGGGAGAACCCGTATTCGGCTGCTGACTGGCCAACGGTCAACTCCTTCGAAACGACTCTGAGAACAGCAACGCGTGCACAGAACATGCCCGCGAGCCTCGCCCGCCGGTCGCCGCTGCGCCACAGCCCTCCGGGCTGGGCTCCGCAACGACCGGCGGAAACCTAACCCCAACCCCAGGTGTGACACATGTCGCGACTCATGAGCGACACATCACCCATGACATATGTCGTGACCCCAGACACCTTCGGGCGCGTTGGAAACCCGCTGCTGAGGGCGGGTTTTTGTTGCTCTGGGGGCCGCGGCGGGCGTTTGCGGCGAACCCTCCTAGATCAACGTGCAGTTTTCGCTGCAAGTTCGGTTAGCGGCCCCGCTGTTACCGATATCAGGCAGTGACTATGCGCAACCAGATCATCCATGTTCTCCACCGACTCCGGTGCGAGCAGAGCGGGCAGTCGCTGATCATCGTGGCGCTGGCGATGACCGCCATGCTGGGCATGGCTGCGATAGGGATAGACGTCTCGACCTGGTATCAGAAACACCACCAAGCTCAGGTCGTAGCCGACGCGGCAGCGCTGGCCGCCGCCAACTGCCTGGCCCATCCAAACACAGGCCCGTCACCCCAGTGCTCCTCGAGCACCGACACCACCGACGCGACAACCGTTGCCGAGGACTACGCCACGGACAATGGCATCTCGATCACAGCAAGCCAGGTGAGCATCAACACGTCCAACGACACCGTAAAGGTGGCCCCCAGCAGCACCGGCTCCAATTTCTTTGCAGGCGTCTTTGGAGTGCATTCCACCACCGAGAGCGCGAGCGCAACAGCCAGATGGAGCGCCGGCACATCGTCCTGCTCGACCCCAGGTAGCAGCTGTGCTGCTGTATTCGCGATGGGGTCCAGCTGCTCCAATACTGCGGGCGACCCCGGCGGCTCCCCGATCATCTTCAACGGCAGCAGTGACACGATCGACGGCATCGTGCACAGTAACGGCTCGATCTACGAGGCCGGCGGCGGTAGCCAGACACTCGGACCAACCACGTTTGGCAATGGTTCCGGGTGCGAGATCGACACATCAAACGAGTCCGGTGACACGTGGGGCGGATCGTCGACGCCGCCAGCCTCGGGTGAGGCGCCGATCACGACCTGGCCCGAGGACTATACGACGGTGGTAACGCCGTGCGGCAGCGGCTACAGCTACACGTGCACCGGCCCGGACGGGACGCCAAGCTACTGCACAGAAGCTGCCGGGACGGCCGGTTCGAGTTCGATCAACAGCGCCTCCTCGACGGGGTTCACCTACGGCAGCAAGTCCGAGGTCCCACCATCAGGGAACGTTTGGTGCGCCTACGGCAGCGGCACGCCGAGCGAGCCGAGCACCTGGAACGGTCTGATCTACCTGGAGTCAGACAGCGCCACGGTCACCGGCAACTGGATCGGAGGCACGATCGAGTTCGGCAACAACGGCTGGAGCCTGTCCCCACAGCTAACGAGCTTCCCGGTGTTGTACGCGACGGGTAGCGGCAACTGCTCAAGCGCGAGCAACGGTGGCGTATGCGTCACCGGCGGCGGCCAGACGATCAACGGCTCGATCTTCGCCCCAAACGGGTGGATCCAGTTCAACGGCGCGGGAGGCACGACCGATGACTTCCTTGAAGGCCAGTACATCGACTTCATCGGCGGCTCCCAGGACATCCTCGGTGACGGCCCAACGAGCCTAACCGGCGGGTCGAGCGGGGGGAGCGACTCACTCACCCAGTAGTAAGCGCGCCAGCGGCTCACGTTGTCTGAGGCGGTAGCCGGCATCCTCGTCGTCAGCGCTCGTCCGCCTGCGGCCATCGGCAGCCCGCTGCAAGTCACGGTCCGGTCTGACGACAAGCCTGAAAGCCAAGCGATCACCCGACGCCCTCAGATTTTCAGCGGCGAGCGGGGAACACTGCCACCGGCGATGAGCTATTTGCCAGACTGTGGTTCATGACTGACATCGATCGCACTGTCCCTCCCAGCGGCACGGGCTGCGTTGAGTGTGATGCAGCAACGCCGCAGGGGTGGTGGCTGCATCTGCGTCGTTGCGCGACCTGCGGGCACATCGGTTGCTGCGACGACTCGCTGGCCCGTCACGCGAGCGCCCATTTCCGCGAGACGGGGCATTCGATCATCCAGAGCTTCGAGCCCGGTGAGGATTGGTTCTACGACTACCGCACCAACAGTTTCGTGGACGGCCCCGAGTTAGCGCCACCGCACAGCCATCCCGTTGAGCAGGGCGTCCCGGGCCCGGTCGGTCGCGTGCCCTCAGACTGGCAACGCCGGCTCGGCTAGCGCGGGATTCAAACCGGGTACGCTCGCTCGATCACCGAGCCAAAGGTCATCTTCCAGGTTCCCGAGGGCAGCGCGATCGAGCGGCAGCTACGCGACGAGCCGCCTTCAGTGCTCCGCGGAGACGACGTGCTGGTCGAGACGGGACCTACAGACAAGCGCGGGAATCTCGAGCAGATGGCCGGCGAGCCCATCCTCTCGGTCCCTTCATTCGAGGCGCTTGAACGGCAAGCGGACGGGCTTCGGCATGTGCTGCGACAGGCGGGAACCGGCACGCAACCACTCGTCATCGTCGTCGGAGCAGCCGAGCAGATCGAGGACCAGCTGGCGACAGCCGTGGTAGACGCGGCGCGTGACGCCCCACGCGCGGTGTTTGTCCGAGTCATCCGCCCGTCCGAGCGCTAGTCAGCGTGTGAGCGGAGCGCTAGTCAGGTGTGAGCGGAGCGCTAGTCAGGTGTGAGCGGAGCGCTAGTCAGCGTGTGAGCGCGGAAGGCGCGCCTCGAGCTCGCTGATTCGGTCGAGCAACTCGACCACGAGCACGGCACCGGCGTAATTGAGATTGAGGTCCCGGCGCAGCCGCTCCGCCCTGGCCACTCGTGCGGCACTGGTCGGGTCGAATCGTGCGGGCGGTGCGGGCGCGTTCCGTCGCGGCTTTTTGGGTTCGAGCAGCCCGAATTCCACGTAGCGACGTACGTGCACGGTCTGGACCCCGGCCATCCGAGCGAGGACTGTCAGCTGGACCGACTCTTCAGGAGGGTCGCGATCGCTCGGCTGTGTCAATGGGTCCTTACTCATAGTCACGCCTCCTGCTCGGCCGGGGCTGAGCTCTCAGCCAGCTGCTCGTAGAGCTCGCGCTGGCGGTCCGTGAGCGTCTTCGGCACCACGATCTTCACCACAGCATGAAGATCACCGCTTTCGCCCCCGCGCTTAGGAAGCCCACGACCGCGCAGCCGCAATCGCCGTCCGCTGGATGAGCCCGCGGGCACCCGGATCTGCGCGCTGCCTGTCGGCGTCTCCGCAGTCACGGTCGCCCCAAGCGCCGCCTGCGAAGGTGTGACCGGTAGATCGACATCCAGGTCGTGATCGCCGCGCCGGCGAAAGCGCGGATGGGGCTTAAGGACAACCCGCAGAAACAGGTCGCCGGGAGGGCCCCCGTTAAACCCCTCATCTCCCCGTCCAGCCAGTCGGATCAACTGGCGGTCACGCACGCCCGCCGGGAAGTTCACACTCACCTGACGGCCATCCAGCGTAAGTCGTCGTCGACCACCGGCGAGCGCATCTTCCAACGAGAGCTCAAGCTGTGCCTCCCGGTCGCGCCCACGCAACGACCCGCCTACGCGTTGCGCGCGGGCTCCGAACAGCGCCTCAAACAGGTCCCCGCCGAACTCCACGCCAGTTCCATCGCCCCACCCCTGACCCGTGAAGAACTCGCCGAAGCTCTCGTTAGGAGCTTCCTGCTCCGCCTCCCGCCAATCAGCGCCAAGCCGGTCGTACTGCTCACGCTTTTCCGGATCGGACAGCACCTCATACGCCTCACCCAACTCCTTGAACCGTTCCTCGGCATCCCCGTCCGAGTTCAGATCCGGGTGATACTGCCGCGCCAGCTTCCGGTACGCCCGACGGATGGCGTCTTGGTCCGCGTCGTGCGAGACACCGAGGACCTCGTAGTAATCCGTGTAGCTGAGAGCCATGTGAAACGGAATCGTCCCTCAAACGAGACAGCGACGTAATCCGACACGGACTCAACCACGCCAGACCGTCAGACTACGTCGATCTAAATCGAGGGTACGGTCTGCGTACCGTCAACGATCAGGAGAGGGCAGGATGTCGGAACGCGACGACTACATCCCCGGCGTGCCGTGCTGGGTTGATGCGAGCTACAAGGATCCTGAGACCGTGCTGCCGTTCTACCGCGGGCTGTTCGGCTGGGAGTTCATCCCGGCGAGCGAACCCCCGGGTGAGCGGTTCTTTATCGCGACGATCCATGGCGGCAGCACCGCCGGGATCGGTGAGCTTCCGGCCGATCACCCTCCGGTGCCGGCGTGGAACACCTATGTCGCAGTCACGAATGCGGATGAAGCTGTCGCCAAGGTGCAGTCTGCGGGAGGCTAGGTGCTCGCACGAGGCGTTCGATGTTCTTGACGCGGGCCGGATGGCGATCCTCAAGGACCCGCAGGGCGCCGTCTTCTGCGTCTGGCAGGCCGGCCGGACCAAGGGCGCGAAGGTCGTCAACGAGCACGGTGCCGTGAACTTCAACACCCTCCACACCCCCGACCTGGAAGCCGCCAAGAGGTTCTACCGCGAGGTGTTCGGCTGGACCACGCTGTCACTCGGTGGCGCGGAGTTCTGGACGCTGCCGGGCTACGGCGACTACCTCGAGACGACTGACTCCGGGGATGCGCAAGGGCGCGGCCGAGATGGGTGCCGCCGGGTTCGAAGACGTCGTCGCGGTGCTCGAACCACTGAAGGACGGCGAGCAGCCGCACTGGCATGTCACATTCGCCGTCAACGACGCCGACGCGGCCGCCGCCGAGGCGACCAAGCTCGGCGGTAAGGTGCTCGCTCCACCGCTAGACGCCCCGTACGTTCGTCTGACCGTGCTGGCGGATCCGCAAGGGACGCCGTTCACGGCCAGCCAGTTCGTGGCTGAGAACCGCTAGATCCCGCCGGACGATCCGGTCGCGTCCCGGTGCTACCTGCCAGTCGCTTTCGGTCCGGAGCGCGATGGATTCCGGTGGTGGTGCTTGCCTGCATCGTCGTCGTGGTGCTCGTCGTCGTACTGGGCGGCTCGTCGCCGCCCACTGGTTACGACGCGTCCTATCCACAGTGCTCGGGTTCCTACCCGACGAACCTGCTGTTCGGGGTCGTCGGTGTCAACGGCGGACTGGCGCACGACGCAAACCCGTGTCTGGGCGGGGAGCTGCGCTGGGCGCGAGACGCGCCCGGGCAGAAGCGGCCAAAGCAGCCACCCCTGTCGCTGTACATCGACACCGGTAACCCTGGCGCTCACGTTTCGGAATGGCCCAAGGGCGGCACCGCGCCGATCTACGGCGCTTGTAACGGCTTGCTGACCAACGCCTGCTCCTACATCTACGGCGTCCAGCGCGCCGCCTACTCCTACCGCCTCGTCGCCGCGCAGGACCCGGTCGCGGCCAAGACCGCACCGTGGTGGCTGGATGTTGAACTGGCGTTGAGCTGGGCTGGAACCTACCAACTCAACATCGCGGCGCTGCAGGGTTACATCGCCGGCCTGCACAACGCCGGCGCGACGGGGCCGATCGGGATCTACTCCACGAGCGCCCAGTGGAAGGAGATCACGGGCCTGACTGCGCAGACAACACCCACGGCCTTCAGCGTTCAACTCCCCGATTGGGTGGCCGGAACCGAAGCGACACTCGCACAGGCGCGGCAGAACTGCACGAGCGGTGGCTTCACCGGCGCGGCGCCGACGCTCGCGCAATACCAGATCGGCGGATTCGACGCCGACCTGCGTTGCGCTCAGCCGCGCTAACCACACCACAGCCGCGTCGACGACGAGCGTCACCGCGAGCACCACCATTGCCATCCACAATGCCGAAAGCGCTCCCTCGAGCGGGGCCAGTACACGGTCAGCGTCGAGCTCCCGCACCTCGCCACTGCGCAAGATCTGCTCGCCCGCTCACCGAGACGGTCCGCCGGCGCAGATCCCTGGCAGGGGTTGACAATCGCCGCTGGGCGGTGCTGATCAGGAAACAAGCGAGCGCCACGAGCACGCCTTCGACCCTCACCTGCAGGGCCTCCACGAACCAGCCGGTGAACGCGGGAAAGGCGCCCCATGCAACGGCGAACCAGAGGTCGGTGTGAAAGCGTCCACCGAACAGCTCAAGGTTGTAGGCGAGCGCGAGGAACGTGCCGCCCACCACGAACGGGATCAGCCACGCCGACAGGATCACCGCGCTCGCGATCCCGATCGCCACCGCACCGCCCAACCCAGCCACTGCCAGCCCGATCAGCACCCTCCGCGAAAGCCGCGTCCCCAGGGGCCGTCCGGCAAGCTCGTCAAGGGCGTGGCAGGCGACGCCGAGCGCAAGGAAGAAGGCACCCAGCGCGGCGCCCAACCGCCAGAGCACAAACGTCGGCGCGAGCGCTGCGCCGATCGCCACGAAGCTGAGATTCCATGCCGTGTAGGGCGGGTGGAGAATCGTCACCAGGTCACGCCAGCCGCCCGGAGACAGCGCGTAGAACGCCGGGCGCGGCACGGCCGCCTTATGCCGCATGGCGGGCTTAGTTACGTTCAGCGACGTCTCGGACTCCCGTGAGGAGGATGCCGGCGCCGAAGCTCAGGTCGTGCTGAGTCGCCTCGGCGATCCCCGCGTCACCCCATAGCGCCGGCAGATCCGGCTGCGCGGCGTGAAATTGCTCGATGTTGGGGCCCAGAAACCGTCCGACGTCGTACCAGGCCCGCGACACCGCGCGACCGAACAGCGGCAGGCCGGCGCGCGTGTGGATACGCCATAGCCAGCGCAGCGTTGGGTCGCCGGGCACGCCGAACTCGACCATCCCGATCCGGCCGCCGGTTTTGACCACACGCGCCAGTTCACGCATCGTCGCCGCCGGGTCATCGACGTAGCGCAGCAGGTACGTGAACGAGAGCGCGTCGAACTCACCATCGCCGAACGGCAACGCCTCAGCTTCCCCGGGCACGAACGACAGACGCTCGGCCAGTTTCGGAGTGCGCTGCAACCGCTCCCGCGCGGCGTCGAGCATCTCCTCGCTCTGGTCCAGGCCAACGACGTCAGCGCCTCGCCCCGCGAGTGCGAACGCGACCATCCCGGTGCCCGTTGCGACGTCGAGAATCCGCATTCCCGCTTCAGGTGCAATGGCTTCAATCAGGGCACGCCGCCACCGGGGATCCTGGCCGAAGCTCATCACCGCACCAACCCGGTCGTAGCGCTCGGGAAGTCCACGAAACAGCTGCACTGCGTGACGCTTGCGAAGCGAGGACATCGGCAAACGAGAGGCTACGGCAGTCGTGGCTAAAGGTTTCAACTCTGGTGAGCACAGGATTCTCGAAGAGCCGAAGCCGGTGCTCAATGCGATCGTTGCTTCGCCGACGAGACCAACGGCCGCCCGCCCGAGCCGGTAGATGCACCGCTTTGGCGAGAATCCCCACCTCCCAGCGGCAGTCGTGTAGTTTCGAGGGCGGGACCTGCGAGAGACGCTGCGGCGCAAACTCGCGGCACGCGACCCGAAAGACCGTCTTGGGCAGGAGCAATGAGTCGAGTCAGCTCTTCACAGCACTCCGGCCAAGGACCGGATCCCGCGCAGCTTCGCCAAGGCGAAGGCGGCTCACCGTGCCGCTTGGTGCCGCGATCGGCAGTCCGCAAAGCCGGTAGCGTGGCGTGACGATGCCCGAGGTACTGCAGCACGACATCGTGATCGTCGGCGGAGGCGGCGCCGGCTTGCGCGCAGCGATCGCGGCCACAGAAACCGATCCCACGTTGGATGTCGCGATCGTCTCCAAGGTCTATCCGATGCGAAGCCATACCGTGTCCGCTGAAGGTGGGGCCGCCGGCGTCATCAAATCTGGCGATTCCTCGGAGGATCACATCCGCGACACCATCTCTGGCTCCGATTGGCTCGCCGATCAGGACGCCGTCGAGCTCTTGGTGAGCGAAGCACCCAAGGAGCTACTTCAGCTCGAGCACTGGGGATGTCCCTGGAGCCGCGAACCCAACGGAAGCGTCGCGGTTCGCCCATTCGGCGGGATGAGCATCGAGCGGACCTGGTTCGCCGCCGACAAGACGGGCTTTCACATGCTGCACACGCTCTTCCAGACCTCGCTCAAGTACACGAACGTCAAGCGTTATGACGAGTGGATGACGACCAGCCTGCTCGTTGAGGACGGCCGCTGCCAAGGCGTGACCGCGATCGAACTCCGCACCGGGCAGGTACGCGCCATCCTGGGCAAGGCAGTCATCCTCTGCACCGGAGGCTTCGGTCGCGTATTCCCATTCACCACAAACGCGGCGATCAGCACAGGCGACGGGCTCGGTATCGCATTCCGCGCCGGGGTACCGCTCAAGGACCTCGAGTTCGTTCAGTATCACCCGACTGGGCTGCCCGGTACTGGCATCCTGATCACGGAGGCAGCACGTGGTGAGGGCGGAATCCTGCTCAATAAAGAAGGCGAGCGCTACCTCCAGAACTACGACCTCGGTGAGCCGCTCGACGTACACGACCCGCGACACCCGGTTCTGCGGGCTATGGAACTTGGGCCGCGCGACCGTCTATCACAGGCGTTCGTAAAGGAACAAGACCGCGGGAACGTGTTCGACGGTAAATACGGCACGTATGTCCACCTTGATATCCGCCATCTTGGCGAGAAGAAGATCAACCAAAAGATCCCCTTTGTCCGCGAGCTGACGAAGAACTACGTCGGCATCGATCCGGTGTACGAGCCAATTCCGGTGCGTCCGGTGGTCCACTACATGATGGGAGGCATCGACACCACAACGGATGCGGCCACCGCGCTGCCCGGCCTGTACGCGGCGGGCGAGTGCGCCTGCGTCAGCATCAACGGCGCCAACCGGCTCGGCTCCAATTCGCTTGTGGAGATTCTTGTCTTCGGCGCCCGCGCAGGACGCAACGCAGCCGAATGGGCCCGCGAGCATCCCGACATTCCCGTCGCATCGCTCACGAAGCAGGCTGACACAGAGCAGACGCGTATAGCCTCCGACTTCATCAACAAGTACGACGGACAGGAGCCGCTCGCCGAAATCCGCACCGAGTTGCGACACTCAATGGAGACAGGCTGTGGCATTTACCGCACCGACGCGACGCTGCGCGCGACCACTACCAAGCTGGCCGAGCTCAAGGAACGCTTCGCGCGCGTGAAGCTTGACGATCACAGTCTCAGCTTCAACACCGAGCTCACCACCGCCCTGGAGTTGCAATTCATGCTCGAGATCGCCGAGGCGATTGCGCATTCGGCGCTGAGGCGCACTGAGTCACGAGGCTCACACCAACGGACTGACTTTCCCAACCGTGACGACAGCCAGTTCCTGAAGCACTCGCTCGCCCATCGCACGGATGGCGAGCCGCGGATCGACTACCGCAACGTTGTGATCACCAACTGGCCGCCGGGCGAACGGGTCTACGGTCGCGACCACTAGGAGCTGGGACGGAGGCACCATGACAGCAACAGCTATAACGGAAGCGGCGGCTATAAGCAGAGCGGCACTCCTAGGCACGGTCACGTTGGAGATTGCACGCTACCTCCCAGACGAAGACGAGCGGCCATACTTCCAGTCCTACGATGTGCCGTATCACGAGGACTGGGTCGTCCTCGACGCGCTGAATTATTTGAAGGACGAGGTCGACGGCACGCTCTCGTACCGCTGGTCGTGTCGAATGGGCGTATGCGGCTCCTGCGGTGCGATGGTGAACGATGTGCCTGTGCTCACCTGCGCCACATTTCTGCGTGACTATCTTCCCGGCCCGATCCGCATCGAGCCGCTGGCCAACTTCCCGGTGGAACGTGACCTGGTCATCGTTATGGACGACTTCATGGAGAAGCTGGAGACAACAAAGCCGTGGATCATTCGCGAGACCGAGCGGCCATTGGATCAGGGCGAGTACCTGCAGACGCCCGCCCAGCTCGCCGAGTTCAAGCAGTTCAGCATGTGCATCAACTGCATGCTCTGCTACGCGGCATGCCCGGTCTATCAGAACGACGAGGAGTTTCTCGGACCGGCCGTACTCGCCCTGGCTCAGCGCTACAACCACGACTCGCGCGACGAGGGCAACGCAGAGCGGAATGACCTGGTGTGGCTGGACACCGGCGTCTGGGACTGCACCTTCGTCGGAGAGTGCAGCGCGGTATGCCCCAAGGGCGTTGATCCCGCAGGTGCGATCCAACAGGCGAAACTGGAGAGCACCTTGGGCTGGTACCGGTCGTTCCTCACGCCGTTTGGACGCAGGTAGGCGGAACAGCGAATGGCCACGCCTACGCGCACGCCTACGCCCTATCCACGGCACCGGTCAAGAAAGTGGTTCCTGACGCGGTGGCCGTACCAGCTCTTCATGCTCCGTGAGCTCTCGGCCGTCTTCGTGGCCGCGTACATGGTGCTCCTGCTCGTGCTGGTGACGCAGGTACATAACGGCCAACATTCGGTCAGGAACTTTGAAACCACGCTCAAGTCACCCGAGCTGCTCATCTTCACCTGCGTCGCGCTGATCTTCGCGCTGCTGCATACGATCACCTGGTTCCAGGCGGTTCCAAAGGCGCTGCCGCTACGGCGAGGCGAGAACAAAGTGCCGCCGGGTTTGCTCATCGGAGCGCATTACGTCGCGATGCTCGCGTTGAGCGCGATCATCCTGATCATCGTGCTGGTCTGACAGGGAGAAGCAAGGTGCGTAGATCAAACGAGCCATTGTTCTGGTCTCTGTTCTCCGCCGGTGGCATGCTTGCAGCGCTTCTAGCACCGGTTCTGATCATCGTGATCGGATTCCTGGTTGCAGAGAACGACGTCACGTTCGCTCGCCTCCATGCGATTGTCACCAACCCCATCGGGCGGGTGGTGCTGTTTGCAATTGCGTCACTGACCTTTTTCCACTGGGCGCACCGATTCAGGCACGTGTTGATCGACGTTGGCTTCAGGCGGTTCAGTCTGCCCCTGGGCGCGGCTTGCTACCTGGCAGCATTGGCCGGGACGGTCTGGGCCGCCTTAGTAGCCTTCACCTAGCGTAGAGTCCAATCGAGGTGCCAGGCATGGCTCAGTATCTCATCGTCACACATAAGACCGCTTTCGCCACAGAGCTCCGCGACAAAGTTGGTGAGTTAGCGGCGGCAGACCCCGCCGCCGAGTTTGCCATTTTGGTACCAGAAGCCCCCGGAGAGAATTACACGTGGGAGGGCGAGACCGTTAATGAGGCCCAACAGAACGCTCACGGCCTCCGGCAGATCCTCGAGAGTACGTTTGGAGCGAAAGTGGATCGCACCGCGGTGGGAGTCCAGGATCCGCTGCAGGCAATTGCCGACGAGCTCCGCGAAATCCGAGCCTACGACACGCTCGTAATTTGCACTTTGCCACTTGGTGTCTCGCAGTGGCTCAGGCGGGACTTGGTGCACCAGGCCGAACGGAAGTTTGGGCTGCCCGTCATTCACGTGGTGGGCGAGTCCGTCCGCACGTAGCCGTTGCAGTGAGATAGCAGAAGAAACGGGGCTGTAACCTGCCCTGGTTCATGCTGGGGCCTTGCTTGCACGGACGCACCTGGCCATCGCTGCCCTTTAGATCCAGCCAATGACCGAAGAACCGCGACCCAGCAATCGACATCGAGCGCCGCGCGGCGAGGAACCGGCGGGGATCCGGGAGCTCAGGCAGGAGGTCCGTGATCTACGGCGTGCGAACGAGCGCGGTGCACCGCCGCGGCCGTCCTCGTCTCCGCCGCGGTCGTCCGGCTCGCAGCGGTCGTCCGGCTCGCAGCGGCGTAGCGCAGGCACGACGCGCCCACGACGGCCGAGGCGCCGGCTCGGGCTGATTCTCGCAGTGGGCGTAGCGCTCGTGCTGGCCGTGATGATCAACGGGGCGCTTGGGAGCTCTGGCTCATTCCCGCCGCCAAGCAACGCCTCGCTTGCTGGCCTGAGCGTGCGCGGGCGCATCGTGGCGATCGCCAACAGCCAGGTCGGTTACAGCGCCAACCCGGCCCACTCGTACTGCAACAAGTTCAGCGCCTACTGGGATGCCGGCACGGCCCAGTGCCCGAGCGGCGAGCTGTCCGAGGAGTGGTGCGCCGACTTCGCGGCCTGGGCCTGGCGTAAGGCAGGGGTTCAGTTCACATACGGCTACAACCCGGGAGACCTCAACGCCGGCGCCGTCAGCTTCTACGAGTGGGCGCTCGACCACGGCGCGTGGCATCCGGCAACCAGCGGGTACGTGGCTGCGCCCGGCGACGTGGCGATCTACGGCGTCTCGCTCAGCGCCGATCCGTCAGCCGCACACGTGGCGATCGTGACCAGCGACCCGCGCAACCAGCGAGGCCCCGACGTGATCAACGGGGACGGCGACAGGACCGGCTTCTCCGTAGTCGAAACCGGGACCGACCAGACGCGGGCCGACGCCGGCCGCCACCACGACGACACACTCGCCGGCTACGTAAGTCCGACGTAACTCGCGCCGGTTCGATCAGGTCTAGCCAGCTTCGTCCGGAAGGCTGGCGGCGCCGTCCAGCCACGCGAGTAAGGCGGTTCGGGAGAACCGCCACTGGCCGGCGATGCGGCGGGCTGGAACCTCGCTCTTGTCAGCGCTGCGCTCGAGTTGCGCCTCACCCAGCCGTAGGAACGCGGCGGCTTCAGGCAGCGTCATCACCTCGTTGGGCGGGGCCGCTCTGTCGGCATGGGACAACGGCGTCCGGCCCTCCTCCACCAACGAGATACGCCCGACCGTGAGCTCTTCGCGGCCCGGGTGGTCGCCGCCGGCCACATGCTCGCCGCCGGCCAGATGCTCGCCGCCGGCCAGATGCTCGCCGCCGGCCAGATGCTCGCGCATAGCCTCGCTCACAAGCCGCCGCTTGCTCTTGCCGGTGGCAGCGACCGCTGCGTCCAGAAGGTCGGCATCTGTGTTGGCGAGGCGCACGAACAGCGGCTTGGAATCAGCTGACATATCTCGATGATATCACTTGATATCAGTCAGTGCCGCCCCGCTCATCCTGCCAGCGCTCGTAGATCTCGCCGAACTCTCGCTGCATCTCCGGCGACAGATTCTCGGGCACCAGTCGACCGGTCAGCCGCAGCGTCTCGCGCATCTGCTGCGAGGTAGGCGGTGCAGTGCGGGCAGCCCGCGAGGTGGTGCTCGATGCGACGGCGGTCGCGTGCGGGAGAGCGCGCCCTCGAGGTAGTCGGTCACCATCTCAACGACCTCTTGGCACGGGATCTCGGCTGGACTCAGAAGGCTCATGCGGTCGCCTCGATCCTCGTCTCAAGAGCCTGGCGCAGGCGGCTGCGGCCGCGATGCAGCAGCACTCGCTCGTTGGCGGGCGTCAATTCCAGGACCTGACAGACCTCATCGCTGCGCAGACCGTCCACGTCCCGGAGCATGACAACGGCGCGCTGGCGCTCCGGCATCGCCGTGAGCGCAGCAAGAATCTCGTTGCGCAGCGCAGCCGCGCCGAGGCGCTCTTCGACGGCTTCGGACCAATGCTGCGGCGGCGAACTCCAGGCGCCCGAGGCATCGAAGCGCGAGGGATCGACGGCAGCCACAGCGGTATCGGACGCGATGCTGCGGGCCTCGCGCGTCCCGGCCGTACGGGCACGGTTGACAAGGATCGCGAGCAACCAGGTCCGCAGCGACGAGCGACCCTCGAAGCGGTCGATTCCGCGCAGTACCCCGAGCCAGGTGTCCTGGACGACCTCCTCGGCGACGGCGTGGCTGTGAACGAATGTCCTGGCAAGTCTCAGCATCGGATCATGGTGCCTGCCCACAAGGGTCACGAACGCGTCCTCGTCTCCCGACCGCAGGCGCTCAAGCAGACGCAGGTCGGCGTCGGCGGGGTCGAGGTGGCTGGTGCGGCTCCAGCGGGGGCGGCGAAATTGAGGAGTGGACATGAACCGGGTACCAGCGGTGGCGCGGGGCGGGTGGGTCCGATCCCGCACCACCGGAGTATCCCGATATTCAGGAAGCGGCAACGCCCTCCCCTGCGTCCGGTACTGTGCCCGAGCCGATCTCGCGCGGCGAGACCGAGCCATCGAGCTGACCGCTGGCCGCAGCGGCTGCGCTGAGCTTGCGGGGTGTGAGCATGATGCCTCCGAGTGGTTGGGGTTCCACTCTTTGGTCCGGCGACGGCGCGAAACGTTACGTGGCGGGCGGGAATGCCGCGGCCAGCGTGACCAGGCGCTCCCTCACGAGATCCGGCCGCTCGTCCGCGATGAAGTGGCCGCAGTCGGGAATCAGCTCGAGCGTGTAGTCATCGGCGAGCGCGGTTCTCGCCGAGGCCAACGACCAGTGGATCGCACGGTCCGCGACTCCGAATACCGCGCGCGTCGGCACCGACGAGCGCCGGGTCTCGCGCCGCCGCACCGACGCCGGTAGCTCCTCGCGCCAGAAGGTGCGGTAGGTGTCGCACCCCGCGCGGGCACAGACCGGATCGCGGGCGCGCTCGCTGAACCAGCGAACGTCCTCACGCGAGACACGCGCGCGGTCGGCCAGGCTCCCGCGGATGGCCCGGTAGGTCAGCTCGGTGTCACGCTGGAGCCGCTCGCCGAACAGCGCGATCGGAAGCTGGTAATAGAAGCGCCAGAAGTGCGGGAGCACCGTCCTGGTCGTCTGCCAGGGATGGGAGATGTTCAGCGCGAGGTAGGCACTGAACCGCTCGGGCGCGCGCAGAGCCAAGAGGTACCCGACGACGGCACCCCAGTCGTGGCCGACCAGCACCGCCCGTCGCACCCCGAGCTGATCCATCAGCGCCAGCACGTCGGACGCGACCTGCTCCTTCTGCCATCTGTGCGGCGGCGGCCCCGACCATCCGTATCCCGGCAGGTCCGGCGCGATGATCCTCAGGCCCGCCGGCGGGTCGGCGAGCAGATCGCGCCACTCGTAGTGGTGTTGCGGCCAGCCGTGGAGCGCCAGCACCGGCAGGCCGTCAGACGGTCCCGCCTCGGTCAGGTGGAAGTCGACGCCGCGAGCCTCGACGCGTGACCTCCGCACACCTTCGATGGGCGGTGGGTCTTGTGGCGGGTCCCGCTGGACCCGCCCCTCTTTGCGCGCGCTAGGCCCCACGCGCTGTCAACGGACGCCGTGGTGATCACGCTCGTACGGCGTGATCGCCGCCCGCGCCAGCGCGACCCTCTGGGTCCTGTTTGCATTC
This sequence comes from uncultured Conexibacteraceae bacterium, assembly GCA_963774025.1. Lineage (GTDB taxonomy): Bacteria > Actinomycetota > Thermoleophilia > Solirubrobacterales > Solirubrobacteraceae > Palsa-465. The sequence goes on along the minus strand of CAVZDL010000015.1, from coordinate 739,262 downwards.
CGCCAGATCACCGAGGCGTCAAGCAGGTCCACACCGTTGGTCGCCATCAGCGCGGTCAACTCAGGGAACCACGAGGCGTACGGACCGAGGTGCTGCTCGCCAATCGGCGGCTTCCAGCCGGGCGGCGGCACTCCGAAGATCTGAGACGCCTCGACGACGGTGCGCATCAATCTCCAAGTCGCCTGCGCGCCGTTGTCGACGTTGACGGTCACCGTTGCCCTGGTCAACGGCCCGTGGCCGGGCTTCGGATGCGTCACATACACGCACTGCGGCTCACCGTTGCCACCCAGCGCGAGCGAAGTCGCGACGGCGCCCATGCGCACCCCGAGGTCGCGCGCGACGGCGGCTCTTGCCCTTTGCATACAGACGTTTCGGATCGACGCCGAGGCCGGTGCGGGCATCGCCGTACAGGCAGCGAGCAGTACCGCTGAGATCGTCGTCATTCGCCAGCTACGCGTCGGCATCTCGTTCCCTTCCCTGCGCTTTCACGCGTTGACCAGCATACAAGCGCACCTGCCACCGGTTCGTGCGTTAAGAGAGTTGTAAGAACCCGGCAACGGGCGCCGCATCCGCATCTATGGTCTGGTGCCGCGCATCCAATGTCTAACGCTCCCGGACGATCCAAGTGCCACACCGCCGCGACGCTGCTCGCGGTCCTGGCAGGGTTTGCCGTTCTGCCCTCGCAGTCCGCAGCAGCCACCCACAGCAGGGCGCCGAGCGCGGCGACGCCCGTCAACCCCGCCACGATCTCCGATTCACTGAAGCGTCAGACCGGCTACTCGGCCTCAGAGCTGACGACCAAACCGGTCTGCGGTCCGCCCAAGCCGGGGCGGATGAGCTGCCTCGCGCGGATACTGATCGTGAAGAGCACCGGTGAGCCCGCCCGGCCCCTCAACACCCCGCACGCCAGCCCGATGGAGGTGACTCGCCACGGCTCGCTCGCCGCGCCCGCTCTCAGCCCCGACCAGACCGGGACCCCCGCTCCTCAATCCGGCACCGCCGCGTTCCTGCAGTGGGCCTACGACACGACCTGGCTGTCGGCCAACCGAGGCTCCGGTGACACCGTCGCGATCATCGACGCTTACGACGATCCGAGTGCGTACTCCGACATGGAAGCGTTCCGCTCGGCAAACGGCCTCGTCGCCCTGCCTGCGTGCGGAGGCTCCGTCACGACCTCATGCTTCGACGAGGTCAACCAGGCAGGGGCAGCCTCGCCACTGCCCAGGCAGTCGAACGACGAGACAAAATCCTGGAACATCGAGGAGTCGCTTGACCTCGACGCCGTGTCGTCGCTGTGCCCGCTCTGCAAGATCCTGTTGGTCGAGGCCAACAGCGACGACGACCACGGTTCGCCCGATCTGGAGACGGCTGCCGCGACCGCTGCCGAGGCTCGGCGCCAACCAGATCTCGATGAGCTTCGGAAGTGACGGCCCACCCGACTTCGCCGACAACGATGACTGGTCGTTCGCCGACGTCGCCTCGCTCGCCGCGGCCGGCGACGATGGTTATCTCGGCGCACCACCGTGAGCTATCCGGCGGCCGGGGCCGACGTCACCGCCGTCGGCGGCACGTCACTGAGCCCGGCGAGACGACCCCCGCGGCTTTGGCGAGTCCGCCTGGAACTCAGACGGTGGTGCGACAGGTTCGGGTTGCGACACGAGCCAATCGATCCCCTCCTATCAAACGGCATCACGACCGAATGTACGGGCGCGCTTACAACGACGTCTCGGCTGACGCCGACCCGAACAGCGGGCTGGACGTCTATGACTCACAATCTGGCTCCAAGGGCGTATCGGTCCCTGGTACGTCCAACAACTTTTGCTTCATTGGGGGCACCAGTCTCGCGACACCGCTAACAGCCGCATATGAGGCGGTCGCCGGCGTAACTCCGGCGCCGTCTCCTGCCTGGGCCTACACCAACGCCTCACTCCTAAACGACGTCGTGTCCGGGATCCGATGGTGCCTGTCAGACATCCTCTGGTCAGCTCTTGATCTGCAACGCCGGCACCGGCTGGGACGGACCGACCGGCAACGGCTCGATCAACGGTGACTGTCGCTGTCGGTGGTCCTGGCATCGGCGACGGCTCGACCAGCTGCCAACTCGACGACGCCACGTCACCGGCAGCGTCTATCCGAACGGCGCACTCGAGCGCACGTACTGCGGTCCAGTACGCGCACCGCTGCAAGTTACGGCGCGAACTCCGCCTACATCGAGCAGTCGTCGGCCTCCAGGTCGGCAGTGGCCGCCGTAAGTCGGTCTCCACCGCACTATGTGGGCTGGCCCCGAGTACCCTTATCACTTCTGCGCTGGCGGCGGCAAACGGCGACGGGACCGTCGACGGGTACGACAGCACCGTTCACGACCACGCCGAACGAGGCGGCCCCGAGCGCCTCAGCCCTGCCGGCGATCAGCGGAACTGCCGCCACGGGACACACGCTCTCCGCCCAGCCCGGCACCTGGGACGACGGGAGCTGTAACTCAGCCCCCAGCTACCAGTGGCAGGAGTCGAGGAGTTCCTCTGGCGCGATTCGGCAACATCGGCGGGACCACCGCGCCCAGCTACAGCCCAACGGTCGCCAACGTTGGGATGTACATCCGAGTCGCAGTCGCAGAGACCAACTCGGGCGGGACGGCCACCTTCCATTTAGCCGCCCGACAGGTCCGGTGCACGAGCCCGCCGCAAACCAACTCGAACGAAGACTGTCCGCTTTTACCGCTGCGCGCGCACCTGCACGCTCCTGAAGACTCACGGCGCGACCACGTACAAACCGAAGCGAGCCGACGACGGCCGCTACATCAAGGTCGTCACCACGCTCACGCGCGGCAAGGGCAAAGGCGCGACCGTGACCACGCGCTGGATCGGCCCGATCACTGCCGCCACCGCGGGTGATGTCACGCTCAGCGGCGCCGCCCATGTCGCCTCGGCGTTGACAGTCAAGAGCAGCACAGCCAAGAGCCTTGCGCGTGTGCGCATCAAGAACCGCACCAGCAGAACTCTGACCCTCTCCATCACGCGCCGCGGCAGGACCGCGACGCGCGCCTGGGCCTACGTGATCAGGAACCGCGCGGTCGTCTCCTGCACGCGGACGCACTCACTGGCCCACCGGGTCACGCTGAGCGTGCCCGCCACCCGTGGCGAGACGGTCAAGCTCGTCGCCGTTCGCGCCTGATCATTGCATCCGCATCAGCTTGTCGAACAGCAGCACCACGCGGTGATACCTGACCGGGAACATACGCACGATCAGGTCGATCACGCGCGCGTCGTTGCCCACCAGCACGCGAGCACTGCCGGCCTCGACGCCGTCGATGATGATGTTCGCCGCCTGTGCCGGATCCATCCTCAGCAGCTTGTCTGTGTAGACCTGCGCGCGTCTGCGCTCGCGGTCCGTGACCTCGATCCCGAGGTCAGCCGCGTGCTGCACAGAGCTGGTCGCGATCGAGGTCTTCACGCCGCCCGGGTGAACGACCGTTACCTGGACCGGGTGCTTGTCGCGCAGCATCTCGATGCGCAGCGTTTCGGTGAAGCCGCGCACACCGAACTTCGTCGTGCAATACGCGCTCAGCTCGTCCTGTGCGAAATACCCGTTGAGGCTCGAGATGTTGATCACGTGACCGTCACCGGAGGCGATCAGATGCGGAAGGAACGCCTTGGTGCCGTGGATCACACCCCATAGGTTCACGGCGATGACCTTCTCGTAGACGATCCACTCTGAGTCGAGGACGGTCCGGCCCGAAGCGATCCCGGCGTTGTTGTAGATCTGGTGCACGACGCCAAGCTGTCCGACGACGGCATCTGCGTACGCCAGGAACGCCTCGCGATCGGCCACGTCGAGCCGCTGCTGGTGCGCGACAGCCCCTGGGACCTGGCGCTCGACCAGCTCGACCGTCTCGCCCAGGCCGGCATCGTCGATGTCCGATACCGCCACCCGGGCCCCGCGCCGCGCAAGCTCGAGCGCGACCGCGCGCCCGATCCCTGATCCGGCCCCGGTGATGACCGCGACCTTGCCGCCGACCTTGCTCATGCCGCCACGGTCACGCCGCCGCGCTCACGCGCGCGCGAGAAGTGCAGGTTGCGATCCTCGACCGGCCCGTCGCGCAGCACACGAGTGTCGGTCTTGACACTCATCGCGAGCTGCCACGGCGAGCGCGTGCCCTGACGGGGAAGCTCATCGAGCGCGCGCTGTACGTATCCCGCGGCGAAGTTCAGCAGCGGCCGTGTCTCCATATGCGGGTACGGCAGCTCGACGATGCAGGTGTCGGCATCGAGCTCGTCCATACGCGCGAGCAGCCTGCAGAAGTGCTCGCAGACCAGCCCCACCTTCAGCGTCCAGGAGGCATTCGTGTAGCCGATCAGGAACGCGAAGTTGGGGATGCCGTCGAGCATCAGCCCACGGAAGGCGATCTTCCTGGGGACGTCGACGCGCTCGCCGTCGACGTACACGTCGATCCCGCCGAATGCCTGTAGCCGCAAGCCGGTGGCGGTGACGATGATGTCGGCCTCCAGCTCCTCGCCCGATGCCAGCCGGACGCCCGTTTCCGTGAACGTCTCGATGCGGTCGGTCACGACTGACGCCTTCCCCTCCCGGATCGACCGAAACAGGTTGCCGCTTGGCACCAGGCACATCCGCTGGTCCCAGGGGTTGTAGCGCGGGTTGAAGTGCACATCGACCGGATATCCGTCGGGAAGCTGCTTGATCGTCAGCCGGCGGATCAGCCTCCGAGCGCGCTGCGGGTAGCGCTGACAGAACTGATAAATGGCGGTCTGGATAAAGATGTTCTTGCGCCGCGCCCACTGATAGCCCCGCTCCGGTCCGAGCACCTTCATCAGCTTCTTCGCGACCGGATCCTTCGACGGAAGCGACAGGATGTAGCTCGGCGAGCGCTGCAACATCGTCACGTGTGCGGCGGTCTCGGCCATGACCGGGATCAGCGTCACCGCCGTCGAGCCGCTGCCGATCACAACGACGCGCTTACCAGCGTAATCCAGGTCCTGCGGCCACTGCTGCGGATGGACGACGCGCCCCAGATAGCGCTCGATACCTGGAAGCTCCGGCAGATAGCCCGCGTCGTAGCGGTAGTAGCCGGTCCCGGAGAACACCCAGTCGGCGCTGATCTGCGTGCGCTCGTCACTGTCGGTTCGCTGAATCTCGGCAAGCCAGCGTGCCTCCTCAGATGACCACGACACCGACAGCACGCGCTGCCCGAGGCGGATCCGCCTGTCGATCCCGTTCTCGCGCGCCGCCTCACGGATGTAGTCGAGGATCTCCGCGCCCGATGCGATCGCGTACTCACTCTCCCACGGCTTGAACTCGAACCCGAAGGTGTGCAGATCCGAGTCCGAGCGGATCCCCGGAAACCGGAAGAGATCCCAGGTTCCGCCGAGGTCGCCACGCGCCTCCAGGATCGCGTAGCTGCGCCGTGGGTGGTGCTGTTGCAGGTAATAGGCGCAGCCGATGCCCGAGATCCCGGCACCGACGATCAGCACGTCAACGTGCTCGACACCCTCGGTCGCATTCGCTCCCATGCGAGCAGTTTACGATTGGACGCCGCAATGCCCGACGCCCCTGAATCCGTACTCGTGCTCGGAGCGACCGGCACCCACGGTGGGGCCGTTGCCCGCGGCCTGCTGGCCGCGGACTACCAGGTCCGGGCGCTGGTCCGCGACTCCTCATCAAGTCGCGCGCAGGCGCTGGCCGACGCGGGCGCGACGCTGGTAACGGGCGACCTGCTCGACGTCGCCTCGCTGACGCCCGCGTTCATGGAGGTCGACACGGTGTACGCGGTCACGACACCCTTTGAGAACGGGGCCGCCGGCGAGGGGCGCCAGGGCGAGGCCATCATCGCCGCCGCCGAAACGGCCGGCCTCGGTTGGCTCGTGCTCGCCTCGGTGGCCTCGGCCGGCACCGTCTCCTCGGTCCCGCACTTCGCGAGCAAATGGCAGATCGAGCAGCTGCTTGCGGCCGGCTCGGTCCCGTGGACGGTGATTGCACCCGGCTACTTCTACGAGAATGTGCTCGGCTCGATGCCGGCGATCAGCGGCGGTCTGCTGCCGATCGCGATTCCGCCTGACAAGCCGCTTGCGCAGGTGGCTCTGGCGAATCTGGGCCAGCTCGTGGCAACGGTACTCGCCCAGCGAAGCGAGCACCTCGGAGTCCGTGTCGAGGTCGCCGGTGATGATCCGACGCCGCTACAGATGGCGGCGGCGTTCGGCGTGCAGTACGAGCACGTGCCGTTCGCGACCGTCGCCAACCCGGACGTCCGGGCGATGTACGAGTTCCTGTCCGAGCGCGGCTATTCGGTCGAGCCGAGGGCGCTGCGCGCCCGCTATCCGGAGGTCGATTGGATCAGCTACACCGAGTGGGCCTCGGCGCTCACGCGCTGATTGCCGCGAGCCTCTCGGCGGCCTGCGAGATCACCTCGGGCCGCTTGCAGAACGCGAAGCGCACGAGCGACGCGCCGGCCGTCTTGTCGTCGTAGAAGACGCTCGTCGGGATCGCGACGACACCGCAGCGCTCCGGCAGCTGCGCGCAGAACGCAACCGCCTCGACACCCACGTCGGCGTTGATGAAGTAGGTACCTGCGGGGATCAGCGGACGCCAACCGGCAGCGGCGATTCCGGCCGCCAGCGTGTCACGGTTGGTGCGCAGCTCGTTGCGCAGCGCCTGCAGATGGCCGGGCGGGAGGCGCAGCGCCGCCGCCGCGGCGTGCTGCAGCGGCGTGCCACCTGCGAACGTGAGGTACTGCTTGACGGTTCGCACCGAACGCACGAGCTCAGCCGGCCCCGAGCACCAGCCGACCTTCCAGCCGGTGAAGCTGAACGATTTGCCCACGCTCGAGATGGTGAGCGTGCGCTCCGCCATGCCGGGTAGCGTCGCCACCGGTACGTGCTCGCCTTCATAGACGAGGTGCTCGTAGACCTCGTCACTGACGCAGACGAGGTCGTGCTCGATGCAGACCTCGGCGACCGTCTGCAGCTCCTCCCGCGAGAGCACGCGGCCGCTGGGGTTGTGGGGGCTGTTGAGCAGCAGCACCCGCGCCCGGCCGCCTGCATCCGCCACAGCCGCGCGTAGAGCATCGGGATAGAGAGCAAACTCCGGCGGCCGCAACGTCACCGGACGCCGCCGCGCGCCGGCAAACGCGATGCACGCCGCGTAGGAGTCGTACAGCGGCTCGAGCACTATCACCTCATCAGCCGGGTCGCAGAGCCCGAGCAGCGCCGACGCGATCGCCTCGGTGGCGCCAAATGTGATCAGCACCTCCTCGGGCTCGAGCCCGTAGTACTCGCGCTGATGCGCGAACACGGCCTCGCGCAGCACCGGCACGCCCGGCAGCGGCGCATACTGGTTGGCGCCGCCGCGCAGCGCGGCGACGGCGGCCTCCACCACCTCGGACGGCCCATCAGTGTCCGGAAAACCCTGGCCGAGGTTGATCGCACCGGTCCGTTCGGCGAGCGCCGTCATCTCGGTGAAGATCGTCGTTCCCAGGCCGTCGAGCCGCGCCGCGTGCTCTTTCATCTGCCAATCCTTCCGCGGCTAATCCGAAACCCCGAGGCGGCAGTCCTCGCAGGTGCCACGGAGCGTCACCTCGTGACCTTTGGTCTCGAACCCGAGGCGTTCACTCAGCCCGTCGATCACGAGCTCGAGGTGCTCATCGTCGAAGGGAATCAGCAGGCCGCAGGTATCACAGACCAGGTGATGATGGTGATGCTCCTCGTCGTGGTCATACGCGCGCTCGTAGCGAGCCGCGCCGTGGCCGACATCGACCCGCACAACCAGGCCCAGATCGCTGAGGATCTCCAGCGCCCGATAGATGCTCGCGCGCGCAACGTGCCGCCCCTGGAATTCGAGCGTCTCCTCCACCTCAGTAATGTTCACGGCGCAGTTCTGGCCTGCAAAGAGACGGATCAGCGTGTCGCGCGCGGCGCCACGGTTATGACCTGCCTGCCGGACGAGAGCGCGGGCTCGCCGCACCCAGGCCTCCGCCTCCGGGTTCAGCTTTCGATCGAGCGTCGCCTTACGTTGGTCTGCGGCCGCACGCTCACGGTCGCGCTTCTTCATGCGTGCGTCGTATGCGCGCTCCGCATCCGCGAGCTCAGCCTGTGCTCGCGCGATCAGGACCTCCGTGACGTGCGCAGACGAGCCACTGACCGTCGCGGCCGGCTTGTCCGCGGTGTGTTCGTGCTCGCTCCCCGTGACGTGATCGCTCTCGTCCATCGCAACAAGCATACCTCTCTCAAAACGAAAATGAGAATGAGAATCAGACTCATTCTCATATAGTTTTGGACATGCCCCCTGACTTCGCCCGATTTAGAAACCCGGCCCGCCTCAGGACCATCCCTGTCCGGCTCAGGACCATCCCTGTCCGCCTCAGAACCATCCCTTTCCGCCTCAGGACCATCTCGGTTAGGCCGATGTTCGTCGCGGTGATCGCCATAGGAGGGCTCGCGGTCACGGTGGCCGGCTGTGGCTCATCCAACGCGACTGCCGGCAAGGGCCGCATCGTCGCCGTCGGCGCCGAGAACGAATACGCAAACGTGATCTCCCAAATCGGCGGCAAGTACGTGTCGGTGGCGGCGATTATGAGCAACCCCAACACGGATCCGCACACCTTTGAAGCGAGCCCGAGCGTCGCCCAGAAAGTCAGCGCCGCCAAGCTCGTGGTCCAGAACGGAGTCGGCTACGACACGTTCATGAACAAGATCGAGTCAGCGTCCTCTGACTCATCGCGAAAGGTCATAGACGTCCAGACGCTGCTCGGACTGCCCGACAGCACGCCGAACCCGCACCTCTGGTACAAGCCGACGACGATGCGGAAGGTCGCCACGACGCTGGTCAAGGATCTGTCGGCGCTGGCGCCGGCCCACCGGGCGTATTTCGCGGCGAACGCCCGCAGGTTCGAGGCGTCGCTGAACCCGTGGCGGAACGCGATCGCCGCATTCAAGCGGCAACACCCGGGCACGCCGGTCGCGACCACCGAGCCCGTCGGCGACTACATGCTGCAGGCCGCCGGCACCCACAACATGACCCCGTTCAACCTGCAGGCAGACATCATGAACGGCGTTGACCCAGCGCCGCAGGACATCGGCCTCCAGAACAGTCTGTTCAAGGACCACAAGGTCAAGGTGTTCCTCTACAACCAGCAGGTCACCGACACGCTGACCCAGTCGTTCCTGCAGCAGGCCGCCAAGTACCACGTGCCGGTTGTCGGCGTCTACGAGACGATGCCGCGGGGATATAGCTACCAGTCGTGGATGCTGGCCGAGGTCAACGCGCTGAAGCGAGCCGTGACCACCGGGAAGTCGACCACGAAGCTGTGATGCCGGCCCTCGAGCTCTCGGGCATCACCGTCGAGCTCGGTGGTCGCACGATCCTCGACGACGTCAGCTTCACACTTGGACAGGGCGAACTGACCGGCCTGATCGGGTCGAACGGTGCCGGCAAGACGACGCTGCTGCGAGTGATCCTCGGATTGCTGGCACCGACGCGCGGGACCGTCACGGTCGCCACCGATGGTGGACGGCGCAGCATCGGTTACGTCCCGCAGAAGTTCCTGCTTGACCCTGATATGCCGCTGCGCGGGCGCGACATGGTGGCGCTGGGTATCGACGGCCACCGTCTGGGCCTGCCGCGCCCGTCGCGAGCGCGCCGCGAACTGGTTCAGCAGATGCTTGCGGCGGTCGACGCCGAGGCCTTCGCCGACGCGCGCGTCGGACAGCTGTCGGGCGGTGAGCAGCAGCGGATCCTGATCGCCCACGCGCTGATCAGCCGCCCGCGCCTGCTGCTGCTCGACGAACCGCTGGCCAACCTCGATCTGCGCAGCGCCCGTGAGGTCGTCAACCTGCTCGCGCGGATCGCGCGCGAGCAGCAGATCTCGGTGTTGATTTCAGCTCACGAGATGAACGCACTGCTACCGGTGATGGATCGCGTCGTCTACCTGGCCGACGGTCGTGCCGCCTGCGGCACGGCTGATGAGGTCGTGCGTTCGGAGGTGCTCAGCCGCCTCTACGGCCACCAGGTCGAAGTACTGCGCGTGCATGGGCGGGTGATCGTGGTCGCCGGTGACAGCGACGACGCCGAGCCGACCCACCCGCACCACCACGACCACGACGTCGAGATCTTCTGACGGCGATGCAGGCGGTTCTGCACGCGATCATCGAGCCCGGCTTCTTCTCCAGCCCGCAGGTTCAGTTGGCTGCCGCGATCGGCGGCGTGGTCTCGATCGTGGCGGCCGGGATCGGTGTTTTCACCGTGATCCGCGGGCAATCATTCGCCGGCGAGGCGCTTGGCGACATCGGTGCCGCAGGAGGTTCGAGCGCCTATCTGATCGGCATCGGCCCACTCTGGGGTTTCGTCGGGATCTCGGTTGCGGCCTCGGCCGCGATGGAGCTGATCGGCATCCAACGCGTGCGCGGACGTGACCTTGCGACCGGAATCGTGCTCGGCCTTGGCTTCGGCCTGGCGGCGCTGTTTCTATATCTGGGCACCAATGACGAGAGCACCACCGGCGCCACGATCTCGATCCTGTTCGGCTCGATCTTTGCGATCTCGTCGTCGAGTCTCCCGCTCGTGCTTGGACTGGGTGCGGTAACGGCCGCAATCGTCGCCACGCTGTACCGCCCGCTGCTACTGGTCAGCGTCAGTCCCGAACTGGCTGCGGCCCGCGGTATCCGCGTGCGTGTTGTCGGCGGCGCCTACCTGTTCGCGATGGCCGTGGCGGTCGCGCTCTCCGCCTTCACGATCGGCGCGATCCTGTCGACCGCACTACTGGTCGGGCCGGCCGCCGCAGCGCTGCGCCTCACCAGCCGCCCGCACCGTGCGATCCTCGCCGCGGCTGGGATCGGACTTGGGTGCACATGGCTCGGTGTGCTGCTTGCCTGGGACAGCTACTACTGGCCCCACCACGGCTGGCCCGTCAGCTTCTTCGTGGTCACGCTGGTGCTGCTTGTCTACCTGGCGTCTGCTCCTCTGAGCGGACGGCGCCGGAGGCGGGCGTAGCCATGTTCAGCGGCTTCATGACGCACGCGTGGATCGTCGCGACGCTGGTCGCGATCATCGGTGGCGCGGTCGGCTTCTTCATCGTCATGCGCGGCTCGGCGTTCGTCGCCCACGCGATACCCAACGGCGCATTCGCTGGCGCCGCCGGCGCCAGCCTGATCGGCGTCTCGACGTTGCTCGGCCTCGGGGTGTTCTCACTTGGCGGGGCCCTCGGGATCGGCCTGCTGAGCAGGCGTGGCCGCCACGATGTGGCGACCGCACTGTCACTTGTCTTCATGCTCGGACTAGGGGCGCTCTTCCTGAGCTTCAGCGTCGAGTACGCACCCGCCGTCTACTCGCTGCTGTTCGGTGAGGTACTCGGCATCAGCGACAACGAGATCTGGCCAACGATCGGCCTCACGGCCGTCTGCCTGCTCGCGCTGGCGATCCTGTGGCGACCCTTGCTGCTGGCCTCGGTGCTGCCCGATGGCGCTCAGGGCCTCGACCCGTTCAAGCTCGAGCTCGCCTTTCTCGCGCTTGTCGCGCTGGCGACGACGGTGACCGTGCCCGTCGTCGGCACGGCGCTGATCTTCAGCTTGATGATCGGCCCGGCCGCGGCGGCGCGTGCCTTCACTGCACGGCCAGGGGTGGCGCTGGCGCTTTCGGTGGCGATCGCAGTCGCCATCGTCTGGGCGGCGATCGCGCTGTCCTACAACACCAACTGGCCGGTCGGGTTCTTCGTCGGCACCCTCAGTGCGAGCGCATACACGCTCGGACGGCTGTGGTCTTACCGGGCCGGCGGTCCCGCGCGCGCCAGGCTCGAGCCTGCGGTGACAACGGCTTGACGAGCACACTCCCGGGGCGCGCTCCACATCCAGTCGACGGCGGCATGCGCAGGCAATAGAGTCAGCGCATGTCATTCATCCCACCGAAGCGGTGGCTGGACGCCCAGTTTGATCGAACCAAGGAGACCGTGCGTGAGGCCGATCGCAAGCTCTCTGACTATTCGCGTATGCATCCGCATGGGCTAGCGCCCGACCCTCCCACCCATCATATTTTTCACCGGCTGTGGCGGCTGCTTCAGGGCCGTCATCACGGCCACCGCGACTCGTCTGGCTTGAGGTAGGCCTCGTCTGAGCTAACACCCGGACCGGGCAAGCCGCTTTGCGAAAATGGGTGCATGGCGAACCCCATCTACACCGCATACGCGACCGTCACAGGCGGACGCGCTGAAGGGCACGGAAAGACCAACGACGGAAAGCTGGAAGTACAGCTACGGCTGCCGAAGGAACTGGACCCCAACAGTGACGCAGCCGGCACAAACCCAGAGCAGTTGTTCGCGGTTGGCTTCGCGGCCTGCTTCGAGAGCGCAATCGGCGTCATCGGCCGGCGCGAGCACGAGGAGGTCGGCGACGTCTCGATCGACTCGAGCGTGAGCCTGAGTCCCGAGCAGGGCGGGGGCTTCCGGCTCGCCGTCAAGCTCGACGTGACACTGCCCCAGGTCACCGATCCCGAGAAGGCGAAGTCGATCGTCGCGGGGGCGCATCAGGTGTGCCCGTACTCCAACGCCACGCGCGGGAACATCGAGGTATCACTGACCGCTAACGGCCAGTCTGTTTGAGCGTCTCAACGAGATCGTCGAAGGGCGCAGGGCGGCCGAAGAAGTAGCCCTGCGCCATGTCGGCGCCGGTCGTCTGGACGAGATCGCGCACCTCCCGGCTCTCGACTCCCTCGACGATCGTCCTCAATCCGAGCTGCCCAGCCAAGCGCATCACGCCCGCCAAGAGCATCGCGCCCGCTTCAGGCGTACGGGAGGCCGGACCGATCCGCTCGCCGGGCGGCAGCTCGCCGGTGGCCGCGAGCACCATCGCGCGGTCGATCTTCACCAGCGTCACCGGGAGCGTGCGTAGCCGCGCGACCGACGAGTAGGCGGAGCCGAAGTCATCCATCGCGATCGTGACGCCGGCGTCGCGCAGTTCGAGCAGCGCGACGCTGGCAGACGAGCCGGTGATGGCAGCGTTCTCCGTCAGTTCAAGACTTAGGTCATGCGGTTCGATTCCGGCGGCGTCGAGCGCCTGTAGCACGACCCCCACGAAGCCGTGCCAGCTCACGATCCGCCCCGAGACATTCACATGCACCGGCACACGGTGCCCGAGGTCCAGCAACTTGCGCGCCGTCTCGCAGCCCCGCCGGATCATGTGCATGTCGAGGTCGATGATCAGCGAGCTCTCCTCGGCGATCGGCACGAATCTGGCGGGCAACAGCAGTTCGCCATCGCTCTCCCAGCGGGCCAGCGCTTCGACCGCGCGGACCTCCCCGGTTGTGAGGTCCACGATCGACTGGAAATGAGGCTTGATGTGACCACGCTCGATCGCCCGCCGGAGGCGATGGTCGACCGACGTCCGACGTAGCACGTCGGCGGCGCCGCGGCGGTATCGACACAACTCGCCGCGCCCCGCCGCCTTGGCGGCGGCCAGAGCAGCGTGTGCCGAACGATGCAGCTCCTCCGGATCGCCGCCGTCAACGGGCCCGAGTGCATAGCCGATCGAGGCTCTCACCTCGACTCGCTGGTCCGCCACCCCGAACGGCGCCGCCAGGGTGTCGGCGATGCTCTGCGCGACCGCTTCCACCGCAGCCTCGGCCGCGCCTCTTTCGAGCCCAGAGAGCATGAGGAGGAACTCATCGGCGCCGCTGTGCAGGAGCAGCTCGCCGGCGGGACAGCACTCCCTCAACCGGCCGGCGACCTCCGCCAGCACAACATCACCGCCCGCATGCCCAACGGCGTCGTTGACACCCCGGAAGCGATCGAGGTCGATATCGAGCAGCGCAACGAGATCACCGTCGCGTTCCGCGCGCGCAAGCGCCATCTCCAGATGCTCGGGAAGAACCTGACGCGTCGGCAAGCCGGTCAGGAAGCTGCGGCGAATCAGCAGCGCCGCGTGGGCGTCGGCATCGACCGCATCGAGCTTGTCGACCCCGTAGCGGCTGAGGTCGAGGACGATCCCATGCGTGCACATCGGAACGCCGCGTGCGTCCCGCACGATCGTGTTGCGCTCCCAGACCCAGCGCACGCGCCCTTCAGCGTCGATTATTCGGTACTCGAGGTTCAGTTGCTCCTTGGTGTCGAACAGGAGCTGCTCGGCGTTGCGTACACGAGCCACGTCCTCGGGGTGCACGCACTCATACCAGAGCTGCGAGTCCGCGAGGAACTCCGCCGGCGTATGACCGGTCCACTGCTCCACGACGTCTGAGACGTAGCGGATCGTTCCGGCGCGGTCGAACTCGGCCACATACACCAGTGGCAGCGTCGTTTCGAGCGCTCCCCACCGGGAATCCGTACCTTCCTCGGCCACGGACGGGATGCGGCTTCCGCCAGCCTCCATGGCCGCATGATGGCCCTATGGTGGAGCAATCACAAGCCGAGCGGACGCGTGGCGGAAACAACCCCGCGCCGGTTTGATCTGGCGGCCGTTCAGGCCGTCATCTCGACCGGCGCCGAGGCGAGTGCGCCCTCGATCGCTTCGACGAGCGCGCGCGCGGAGCTCGCCGTGAGCTCCACCGCGACGCGCGCGCCCGGACCACGCGACGGGTCGGTGAAATCGATGTTGAGCGTGTGGTCGGCCATCGCATGCACCGGGTGGTCGAAGTAGACGGTCCCGTGGCTGACGTGGAACCACCGACTCTCCGGTCCCTTGGCGCTGCCATCGAGGTCGGTATTCAGGGTCGCGTAGGTACACATGGCTCAGGCTCCCAGGTATGTGTCGAAGAACGCTTCGATCCGCTCCCAGCCGTCGTTCGCAGCGGCGACACGGTAGGCGGGGCGATCGACCCCGAAGAACGCGTGGCCGGCGTCGTCGTAGCGGTGGAACTCGTAGGGCTTGTCATCTGCCTTGAGGATCTCCTCGAGCGTGTCCACCTGCTCCGGTGATGGGTGCTGGTCCTCATTGCCGAACAGCCCGAGCAGGGGAGCACTCAGCTTCGGAAGCTGGTCCTCGAGACCGGTGACCTTCAGCGGAAAGCCCTCGGGCGGGGTGCCGACCACGAACGCGCCGTAGCAGTCGACGGCCGCTTGGAATTCAAGATTGCAGGCCGCCAGCACGCTCTGGCGCCCGCCCGAGCAGTGCCCGATCACGGCGACCTTGCCGTTCGAGGTAGGCAGCGCCCGCAGCCATTCGGCCGCCCCCGCCGACATCGCCGATGAGTCGCTCGTCGGGCACGCCGCCCTGGGCACGCGCCGTGGCGGCGGCGTCGTCAGGCGCCGCGCCGGGCGCCTCGCGCCAGTAGAGATTGGGCATCGCGGCGTCGTAGCCAAGCTCGGCGAAGCGCCGCACCATCTCCTTGGTCGCCCGGTCATACCCGGGCATGTGGTGGATCACGACGACGCCGCCGCGCATATTGTCCCCGGCCGGACGCGCGGCGTAGGCCTCAACCTCGTCGCCGCCGTATCCCTTGATCTTGATGGTCTCCGCACAAAGTGAATCGCTCATGCGCGGATTGTCTCACCGGGGCCCTGCCAGGAGCGCCGCACCTACCCCTTCCCCCCGAAACCAGCGAACCTCTAATGTCGTGATCCGTCATTGCGAGTAGAGGAGGATCGTTTGACCGACCGCCAGACCCCGCCGTTTCGAGCAGACCACGTCGGTAGCCTGCTGCGACCGCCGGCGCTGCACCAGGCGCGCGCCGAGTTCAAAGCCGGGCGACTCGATGCCGCCGCCTTGCGCGCCGTCGAGGACGCCTCGATCCTCGAGGCGATCGAGTTGCAGCGCGCCGCCGGCCTGAGGTCCGTCACCGATGGCGAGCTGCGCCGCAGCTCATGGCATATGGACTTCATCTACCAGCTTGAGGGCGTCACCCAGGTCGAGGGCGAGTCGCTGCACGTGCAGTTCAAGAGCGAGCGGGGCACCTATGACTATGCGCCGCCGGCCATGCGCGTCTCCGGCAAGGTGGGTTTGGGCGAGACGATCTTCGCTGACGCGTTTGCGTTCGTGCGCGACCACGCGCACGCCGACCAGACGCCGAAGTTGACGATTCCGTCGCCGAGCATGGTCCATTACCGGGGTGGCAACCCGGCGATCGACCGGGCGGTGTACCCCAACCTCGACGCGTTCTGGGCGGACCTCGACGTCGCCTACGCGCGGGAGCTTGAGGGCATCTACAAACTCGGCTGCCGCTACCTGCAGCTCGATGACACGAGTCTCGCCTATGTCAACGACCCTGCCCAGCGTGAGCACATCGAGGCCATCGGCGGCGATCCTGGACACCTGCACGAGCAGTACATCCAGGTCATCAACCGGGCGATCGCGAACCGGCCGGCGGACATGGTCATTACCACGCACCTGTGCCGTGGGAACAACCAGTCGATGTGGGTCGCTGAGGGCGGCTATGACTTCGTCGCCGAGGCGCTGTTCAACGACCTGAAGGTCGATGGCTACTTCCTCGAGTTCGACGACGCGCGCTCCGGGACGTTCGAGCCGCTGCGCCACGTGCCCAAGGGCAAGCAGGTGATCCTCGGAATCGTCACCACCAAGCGCGCCGAGCTCGAGGACAAGGACATGCTCAAACGCCGGATCGACGAGGCCGCGCAATACGTCGACATCGACCAACTCGGCATCTCCGGCCAGTGTGGCTTCTCCTCGACCGAGGAGGGCAACGTCCTCACGATCGACGAGCAACGGGCCAAGCTCGAACTGGTAGTCGAGGTCGCCGAGGAGGTCTGGGGCTGAACGCAGCACACTCACGAGTAACCTCGCGGCGTGCCCGAGACCAAGAATCAGAATCGCAAGCCGCCGGCGCCCGAGGCCTGGGCGCACGCGCCGACGTTGATCCCGCAGGGATCGACGCCCGAGCCGGGGCTGATCAGCGACGGCGGGGGCCTGCCGTTTCCGCCCGATCGGCCGTTTCAGCCGTTCGCGCCGCTGGATCCGCACGAACCGCCCGTCGCGGCGCTGCTCGTCCAGATCGAGCGCGGGCGCCAGCAGGCACAGCCGACCCGCCTCCTGCGGCCAAAGCCGAAGCCGCCGCCGATCGAGACCGCTGAGAAGCTGACAGGCTGGCGCGAGCTCGCCCGTGCCGAAGACGAAGTTCTATACGGGCGAGGCCGCCCACCGCACTTGCTGACAGTCGCCGTGCGGCGCGGCCGGCTGGGCAGATGGGCGCCGCTCGGTGCGTCGAACTCGCGCCCGCTGCGCGCCGTCCGAGATGGCGTGCGCGCTTCGTCGTGGCGACTCGATCCGACGTTCGCGCTCGACCCATCACTCACCGCACTGCAGATCCTCGTGACCGAGCAGACGATGGCCAGCGGCACGCCGGTCGAGGATCGCCTGTTAACGCCCGACCTGTACCTCGGCTCCGACCGCCTCGTCCTGCGGGTCTATGTACAGCCGCTCGAGGGCTACATAGGGCGCACGTCCAGACACGAGACGCCGGTGTTCGTGGCGCTACCTGAACCGCTCGGCCGCCGGCACGTGCTCGACGGCGCGCTCTACGAACCGCCGATCGGCTGAGAGCGAGGCGCGGTCAGCTGCTGGCCAGCGGGCCAGTAGCTGAACTGAAAAGCCACTTGGAGTCCGACCAGCGCCAGCAGGCCCAGGCGGTCAGCGCCGAGACCACCAGTACCGAGGGCCAGGCGCCGATCGCGAGGCCGAGGATGTGGGAGAGGGCGAACGCGGCCAGGCCGACGAGGGTCAGGCGCAAGGCCGTCGCGGTGCCGTCGCGCCGGACCCAGAAGTAGATGCAGGTGAGGCCGAAGAGCGCCAGCACGGCGCCGCCCAGCGGTCGTGAGCCGGTCGCGACCACTGTGCCGAAGCCTGCGATCAGGCCGGCGGCGGAGAGCAGCGATGTGGGGACGCGTTCGCTCACGTCGCGTCAGCTTGCGTTGTGGCGGTCGCGCCACTGGATCGCCTCGCGCACCTGACCAAGATCGTAGTCGGGACCACCAACCCCGAAGGTGATCTCGGCGACGCCGGCCGCAGCAAGCTCGTCGGCCATCCCGAGCGTGTTGCGGAGCGAACCGATCACGTGATCGATCGTGCCTGGATCACGGCCTGCCTTCTCGCAATGCTCGGCCAGCACCTCGGCCTTGTGGTGGTAGACGTCGAGGTCGTTTGCGAACGTGTGCCACATCTGGGCGTGCTGGGCGACCAGCTTGAGCGTCACCTTCTCGCCCGCACCCCCGATCAGGATCGGCATCGGTCCAAGCGGCGCCGGGTTCAGCTTCGTGAGGCGCTCCTTCATCAGCGGCAGGTCGCGGCGCAGGGCGCGCAGGCGGTCGGGCGCGGTGCCGAACTCGTAGCCGTACTCGTCGTAATCGCGCTCGAACCAGCCGGCGCCGATCCCGAAGATCACGCGGCCGCCGGAGAGGTGGTCGATCGTGCGGTGCACATCGGCCAGCAGCTGCGGGTTCCGGTAGGAGTTACAGAACACGAGTGCGCCGATACGGGCGCGCTCCGTGCTGGCGGCCAGGGCGCTCAGGGAGACAACGCCCTCGAAGTGCTTGCCTTCGGGCTCGCCGCTGAGCGGATAGAAGTGATCCCAGGTGTAGATCGTGTCGACACCGAGCTCCTCGGCGTCCCGCCATGCCCGCTGCATGCGGGCGAAGTCGCTGTGTTGCGGCTGGATCTGTACGCCGACGCGGATTGGCACTATCGAACCTCCAGGGACTGTGATTGGGAGAGCAGGTTTCAGGCTACGCGAGCGTTTTCGCGGGCGCGCAGGTCGAAGTACAGGAGGTTGATGAGCAGCGTGCCGAATGATCCCGCGAGAACTGCGAGGGCTATGCCGGCGATCGTCAACCCGAGGTGGCTGCCTGTGCCGATCACATCGGCCGACACTTCGCTGAATATGCCAACGATGAACAGCAGCCCCAAGATCCGCCAGTAGCTGCGGTGCGTCAACTGACCGCTGCGACGCAGCGCGGTTGGCCAGTCGGTGCGCTCCACCGCGGCGGCCTGTGCCACGACCGCCCAGCGGATCGCCAGAAGCACGCCGGGGATGAGGAAGCACACAAAGCCGATGGCGATGCCGATATCGGCGATGATCTCCGCGGCCGCGACGACCGGCAACACGCTCAGGCCGCGGCGAATCACATCCGCAACGCGCGGGTGCTCTCCCTGTCCGAGGTCGAGGATCGCCTGCACCTGCGCGGCGGCGATACAGGGGTTGACCAGCGCCAGACCGATCAGCCCGAGCAGGAACGCCGTACCGGTCGATGACTGGCCCTTCCCGTGCTCGAGCAGCACCACCGCGACCTCGTAGGGCACGACGACGATGCCGGCGAGGAGCAGGAACAGCAACGGCGCCCGCCCGTAGAGCCGCATGGCCGTACCGAGGATCTCTCCGAGCGTGCGTTGGCGCTCGAGCTCGAGGTCTGTGATCGGCTCTCCCAGCATTGGCGCAGTTTGGCAGCAGCCCGGGAGCGAGACTGCTGTGCCCGCGGGCGGGGCGGGCACGCTAACCTGACCGGGCCCGCCCTCTTAGCTCAGCTGGTAGAGCACTTCCATGGTAAGGAAGGGGTCGTCGGTTCGAGTCCGACAGAGGGCTTCCCAGCCCGTGTCGGACCATGAGGTCGATCGCGGATCGTGCGGAGTATCCGAGCGCGGTGGCGGCGTCGTAGGGTCCGCCTTTGGCTCCGCATCCGTGGCAGTGCCAGGCGCCGTGGTCGAGGTTGACCGAGCATGAAGGGTGGCGGTCGCCGTTGCGATGGGCGTCGGGATCAGCGAAGCAGCGCACGTTGACCTCGCGGGATGCCCACTCGGGGATGTCGATGCCGAGGTGGTCGTAATAGGCGCGCATGTCTGCGCCGATGGAGACTGGCGCACGGCGCCTGGTGTTCGCGTTCGGGGCGCCTAGGCGCGCACCTCAAGGGCTTCGGCCATGAGCCTGATGCTCAAGGCATCCAGAACATGGAGGTCACCAACTGGCGAACCGCGTCGGGTGACATCGACATCCTCCTCGGGATACCCGACAAATCCCAATACGAGCGGGCTCAATACCGCAGGCTCGCCGAAGACGCCCTCGTCGTCGAGGTCGGTGAGAGCAGCATCTTGGTCGCCTCCCTTGGGGCGATCATCAGGTCCAAGCAGATCGCGGATCGTGACAAGGATCGACAAGCGCTAGACGAACTCCGAGCGCTCCAGGCAACCCAGCATCAGCAACGAAAAGACTGACCGCTACTCGTCCTCATGGCCGGCTCGCGGCGCGTGGGGCACCGACGCGCGACACCAGTCCACGAGTGACTTGCAGACCAGCATCACGTAGGCGAACATGTGTTCGCATGACGAGCTATTCGATTTCCCATCCCGACCGGCCCTGGGTCATGCTGTTCAGCAGTGCGAGTCTCGACGCCCTGGCAGAGGCGATCGTCGCCCAGCCCAACGTCGCACCCTCCGACGTGTTCGCGTCGCTCGATGGCAAACCGCGTACCTTGACTGCTGCTGAGCAAGTGCGGCTCTATGAGCGCGTACTGGAGTCCAGACCTGACGATCCGGCTGCGAGCGTCTGCCTTGCGGCTGCCCGCCGAGAACTTACTGCCGAAGGCGATCTTGCTCCCGCGAACTCAAACACCCAATCGTGATACACGGATGATGAGCCTTCCCGACCACCCGGCGACGCCTCGTCGGGTCCGACTCATAGCCTTCAGGAGAGCTGCGTAGACTCGGCACGGATGCAGCATCCAGGCGACTCTGAGGACCGCGCTGAGACGGCGGATGCGTTCTACCGGCTCTACTGGTCTCCAGGGACGTGCGCGCGTGTGATCTACGTAGCGCTTGAGGAAATCGGCGTGCCCTACGACGTCGTCGTGGTTGACAGGGCAAGCGAGCATGCGTCCGACTACCTTGCCGTGAACCCCAAGAACAAGGTCCCTGCGCTAAGCGCCGGCTCGCTGGTCGTTACCGAGAACCCCGCAATCCAGACGTTCCTATCTCGGCGGCATCCGGAGGCTTGCTTACTGCCGACGGACGGGCAACTCGGTATCGAAGCACTCGAGTTGGTCTCATGGTTTGCAGCAGGCATTCATAGATTCATCACGCCGCTTCGTTTCCCCCGCATGTTTTGCGACCAGGCGGACGCTTGGCCCGCCATTCAAGCGAGGGCTCGTGATGAACTCGAGCGTCAGTTCGAGATCCTCGAGGACCGGCTGGAGGGACGGGAGTGGATCCTTGGCGACTGGAGCCTCGCTGACGTACATCTACTCTGGCTGTGGTTCCGCGCGACTGGTTCGGGCATGGATGGGGCTCGCTTTACGCGTTGTATCGCGCACGCGACCCGGTGCGAAGCCCGGCCCAGTGTGGCTTTTGTTCTTGATCAAGAGGAGGAGGCGTTTGGACGTCTCCAGGCCGCTCGTTCGACCGACGATCCCGCCTTTCAGGTCGGACGCGCGCCAACTTTCGCCGAGCCGTAGACGACGCGGCGCCAGCCGGGCTGCTGCATCTCGGACGCAGACCGGTGTTACGCGCCGTCAAAGCCCTCGGGCTACCGGGGTTGACTGCGGCCGAAGTCTGCGACAAACCGGTGACGAAAGGTGCCGATTAGGAGATCCGAGCCGATCGAGTCGAAGGCGGTGTGTTCTCGTCCCATGGCCACGCGCTGCTCAGGCCCAATCGAAGCACGCGCTTCATGTTGCGGCTCCGGCAGCTCCCCAGTCATATGAACGCTTGCCAACCCGTCTCGACAACCCGGGCCGGGCAGCCGACGGCAGTTGGCACTCATGATCGCGACCCGCCTGCCGTCGCGGCTTACCATGCGGTCCAGCCTCCGTCGACCTTGAGGATGTGGCCGTTGACATTGTTGGAGGCATCGCACGCGAGGTAGCGGACGGCGTGGGCGACGTCCTCGATCTCGGCCAGGCGGCCGGTCGGCAGCCGCCGCTCGAGCACCTCAGCGCGGAATGCCGGGTCATCGAGCCACTGTTTGGTCAGCGGTGTCTCGACGAAGGTCGGCGCGACGGCGTTGACGCGGATCCCGTCGCGGGCCCACTCGACGGCGAGCGCTCTGGTCATGCCGTCGACGGCGTGCTTGGTCGCACAGTAGGCGACGCGCCCGGGATAGCCCACCGATCCCAGCTGCGAGGACAACGTCACGATCGAACCGCTCAGGCCACGGGTCAGCAATACGTCCCCGAACGCCTGGCAGGCCAGGAAGGTCGCGCGCACGTTGAGGTCGAAGAGCAGGTCCCAATCGGCGATCGCATAGTCCCGCGCCGGGCCGGGCCGGTTTGTGCCGGCGGCGACCACCAGCACGCCGAGCTCGCCGAGCTCGGCCGCCTCTCGCACGACGCGTGTGACCTCGCTCGGTTGGGTCGCGTCGGCGACGATCACAGCCGCGTCGTTGCCCGCCTCTGCCGCCGCCGCGACGAGCTCGGACTCCGTGCGTGATACCAGCACGACCCTGGCGCCGGCGCGGGCGAGCTCGAGGGCGCACCCGCGGCCCAGCCCACGGCCCGCACCGATCACGAGCGCGACGCGCCCGTCGAGGCGCCAGGGATCGCTCATCGGCGGATCACGCCTGCAGCTGCGCGAGCCGCTCGCAGGCGCACCTCGGCGGTCAGGGCATGACCCTCGAAGTGCTCCTCGTGACTGATCGCGGCAACCGCCGGCGCGACCAGGCGCGTGCCCTCCGGCGTGAGCCGCTGATAGGTGCAGGTCTTGAGGAACTTGCCCACCCACAGGCCTCCTGTATAGCGAGCCGCGCGCGAGGTCGGCAGCACGTGGTTGGTGCCCACGGCCTTGTCGCCGTAGGCGACGGTCGCCTGGTCCCCGAGGAACAGCGACCCGTAGTTGCTCAGCCGCTGCAGGTACCAGTCGAGCTTCTCCTCGGCGACCTGCACCTCGAGGTGCTCGTCGGCGGCCGCGTCGGCGATCGCCACGGCCTCCTCATCGTCCTCGGCAATCGCGATCCAGCCGTGGTTGCTCCATGCCTGGCCGGCGATCTCCGCGGTCGGGAAAGGTGCGCAGCAGATCCTCGACCTCGGCCTGCACCGCGCGGGCGACGTCCTCGCCGATCGCGATGCAGCCTGCCGGTGAGTTCGGGCCATGCTCGGCCTGGCCGAGCAGGTCGGTCGCGACCAGCCGCGGATCGGCCGATCCGTCGGCGATCACCAGCACCTCGGTCGGGCCCGCGAGCAGATCGATCCCGACGCGGCCGAACAGCTGACGCTTGGCCTCGGCCACGTAGGCGTTGCCGGCGCCGACCAGCATGTCGACCGGCTCCAGCCCGTCGATCAGCCCGAACGCCATCGCCGCCAGTGCCTGCACCCCGCCGAGGCACAGCACGGCATCGGCACCGGAGGTCCGCATCGCGTAGAGCATCGTCGGATGAATCCCCTTCTCACGCTGCGGCGGCGCGCACGCCACGACCTGCTCGACGCCGGCGACCTTGGCGACCAGCACCGTCATGAACGACGAGGCCAGCATCGGATAGCGACCGCCGGGCACATACGCGCCGACGGCGTCGACCGGGATCAGGCGGTGGCCGAGCGTGACACCGTCGCCGACCTCGCACCTCGAGCTCGCTGACCGTCCCGCGCTGCGCCGTCGCGAACGTGCGGATCTGGTTCTGCGCGAACGCGATGTGCCCCTTGATCGGGTCGTCGAGCTCAGCCGACGCACGCTCGAACTCGGCGTCGGAGACGACGAACTCCGCGGGCGCCCAGTTGTCGAGCTCCTGCGAGTAGCGCCGCACCGCGTCGATCCCGCCCCGCTCGATGTCCTTGAGGATCTGCGAGACACGGCCGCGCAACTCCTCGGTCGCCTCCGTCGTCGGCGGGTTCGGGGCCTTGAGATATCTGGTGTTCATACGTATTCCCTCTCTCCTCCTGCGATTTCTTTGAGACGGTCGCTCGGCCTCAAACGCTGCCGGGGAGTTACTTCGCCCGTAGGCTGGCGTTGGCCCTGGCGCTCCCAACCAGCGGCACGATTGCCCGTGCCCTAATGCCGTTGCCTGGCGGGTGTGCGCGAGCAAACAACCCTGTGCCTCGCCCAACCGATGGCCGTCGGCCGGTTGCAGGCAGCCTTTCGAGCCGGGCCGTCAGAAAGGTGCACTGGCCGTCCTTACGACTTCCTGGCGGCGCTCGGCGACGTTGATCGGCAGCGTTTGGTTCTGTTCCCAGGCGCCGATTGCCTCCGACCCCTCGACGATGATCTTGCAGCGCTCGAAGCGACGGGCTGTGAACGCCTTGAGCGTTTGCTCGAGGGGGCGCTCTGTGGCTAGCTCTTCGGCGAGCACGACTGCGTCCTCGATCGCCTGAGCCGCACCCTGACCGCCGTGTGGCGTAGTTGCGTGTGCCGCGTCGCCGATCAGTAGAACCCGTCCTCTATGCCAAGGCGACGGCACCAGAACATTCTCGAGCGGCCGGACGACAACGGCGTCATCGTCAACCACCATCTCGCGGTACTCCGCAACGAGGCCGCCGTACGGTGCAAGGCTCTCTCTATAAGCAGCGGCAAGTCCCTCTCTCGGCGGCCGGAGCGATGAGCCTGCCGGTGGCTTCTCGGTCAACAGCATGTACATGACGTCCTTGCCGATCGGCACGAACCCGGCAGAACCGCTTGGTCCGCGGAAAATCCAGATGCGATCCAAGCCGTCGATGCGCGGGAGGTTGTAGCGCCAGCACAGCTGACCGTTGAACTTCGGCTCGGGGGCGTCCGTGAACACCATGCTGCGAACCTGCGAGTGGAGGCCGTCGGCGCCGACGATAAGGTCGTAGTCGCCGAGTTTGCCGTCGGTAAACTCAACCTCAACGGAATCGGCCCGGTCGATCAGCTGTGTCAGTGTCACGCCCGTCCTCACGTCGGCGCCGCTGCCAAGCGTCGCGTCCTGGAGAATCTTGTGCAAGCGCGGACGAGTGATCCCGTTGCCGGGCGGAAGGCCTTCTACCGCCGAGGGCGGGCTGTCGTTCTCGAAGACAAGAGTCTGCCCGTCCATCTGATAGAGCCGACCGCCATAGATGGGAGCGCCTTGCGCAACTGCTGCGCGCGCGAGGCCGATCTTGTCCAGGGCGCGCAGCGCATTGTTGGGTTGGATGATGCCGACCCCGTAAACGTCCCAGGCGGGGTTCTTCTCCACCACGTCCACGTCGAATCCTGACTGTCGTAGGGCGATCGCTGCGGACAGGCCGCCGATTCCGCCGCCAACCACGAGGATCCTCTTGACCGCAATCACACGCTGCTCCGCAATGTTGTGGCCGCTCACTGTCGAGCTGCCGAAGAGGCAGTCAAGTAGGTGGCCTGGATCTCGTCGATGTTCTGGCGAGCGTCCGCGGCGGTGCCGCTGAAGCGGATCTGGCCCTGCTGCAGCAGGTAAACGCGGTCGGCGACCTCGAGGACCCGGTGTACGTGTTGCTCGACTAGGAGTGCCCCTACTCCCTGGTCCGCAGCTGCGCGAACGGCTCGCAGAAGCCGCGTCACGCTTTTTGGAGCGAGACCTAGCGAGAGTTCGTCAGCAAGCAATACCTCGGGTGCCCGCGCCAAAGCCCGTCCCAGCGTGAGCA
The DNA here is from genome assembly GCA_963774025.1 of uncultured Conexibacteraceae bacterium. Lineage (GTDB taxonomy): Bacteria > Actinomycetota > Thermoleophilia > Solirubrobacterales > Solirubrobacteraceae > Palsa-465. Next base: position 713,803 of record CAVZDL010000015.1, on the reverse strand, counting down.
TCTGCTGCTCGCCTCCGGACAGCAGCGCGGCGCGACGTGACATTAGAGCTTCGAGTTCCGGAAACAGGGTCGTGGCCTTTTGGATGTCGGCCCTGCCGACGGCAAGGTTCTGCCGCGTTGTGAGCTTGGGGAACACCGATCGTTCTTCTGTGACGAACGCCATGCCGTTGCGAGCCCGTCGATGTAGCGGTGCTGTAGTGGCCTGTCCGTCAATCAGGATCTCGCCGCCGAGGGGCTTCAGCACCCCGGCTAAGGTCAGCAACGTTGTTGTTTTTCCGGCTCCGTTGGCTCCGAGCAGTGCGACGACTTCACCTGGGTGCACCTCGAGCGACACATCGCGCACGATTTCGACGCCGCCATAGCCAGCCGAAATATTCCTTGCTGCGAGCAGCGCGGTCACTGGGTCACCTGTGGCGCGTCGAGCGTTTCGCTGGTGTCGGTCTCGGTTTCCTCTCCGAGATAAACGGCGACGGCGGCAGGGTTGGTTCGTACCTGTTCGGGAGTTCCGTGGCACACATGTCTGCCGAAGTCGATCACTGTGATCCGGTCGCAGATGCTCATGACGAAGTTGAGGTCGTGCTCGATCACGAGTACCGCCATCCCCCACACGTCAGCCAGGCGCCGCACGAGTTGGGCGAACTCGATTGATTCGTGTTCGCTGAGCCCGGCAACCGGCTCGTCGAGCAGGAGTACCGACGGTTCTGCCGCGACGGCGCGTGCGATGGCCACTAGGCGCCGCTGACCGTAGGAGATTTCATCCGGAAGTTTGTGCAACACCGGTTCAAGCCCGAACTCGTTGATGGCCGCGATGGTCACAGGCGGCAGCGAGGTTCGAGCAGGCCTAACGAGCTCCGTCAACGCTCCCCAGCCGTCGATCCTGTCACGTGGCACCTGCAGGTTCTCAAGGATCGTCATCTCGGCGAACAGCTCGAGGCCCTGGAAGGAGCGGACCAGTCCGGCAGCGGCTCTGCGGTGGCTTGGCCACTGGTCGATCGGCTGATCATCCAGGGCCACTTGGCCCTGGTAGCGGGCGAAGCCCGATACGGCATCCATGAGCGAGGTCTTACCGGCGCCGTTAGGCCCGATCAAAGCGACGACCTCGCCTGGCCCGACCTCTAGGCTCACACCGTCGACGGCGACAACGCCGCCGTAACGGATGGTGAGGTCGTTGATTCGCAGTCGCTTCGCGGGTACACGGACTGGTGCGATCTCGGCGGGGATGTCCAGATCGGCTGACGCGCGTCGACCCGGCCGTTTGAATAGTCTGGCCGCGAGCCTGCGAAAGTCCCGTTCCTGCTGGTGCGCGATGCCGTTGGGGTTGAACCGCACGGCCAGCAAAGCGCCGACGCCTCCGATGATCGGTAGCCAGGTGACAAAGCCCCCCCAGTGCAAGCCAATGAGTGAGAGCAGTGCTCCGGGCGCGACGATTGCGCCGTCGATCGTGCCGAACACATAGCCGAGGCCTCCGATCACGATCCACGCAAGCGCAAGTAGCGACAACGAGGGGTCGAAGGAGCTGAAGACGGCGCTCTGGTATTGGAAGCTGATCAGAATGCCGGCCAGCCCGGCAAGTGCGCCGGACAGTGCGAATGCGATCAGCTTGGTTCTGAACACGCCAACCCCTGACGCCGCAGCTGCACGTTCGTTGGAGCGCACGGCGATCATCCTGCGGCCCAGACGCCCGCGACGGAGGTTGGCGACGAGGATGCCGCAAATCACGAATACCAGAAGGGTTAGAGCGGCATACCTCGCAGGCTGGTCCGCACCACTGACGTCCAAGCCCGAACAGCGAAGCGCTCCCGACGTTGATTCCTACATCGGCCCCGCCGACGCTCGGGTTGGTGAACACCATGTCTTGTGCCGCCCAAGCGAGGCCCAGGGTGATGATGGCGAGGCTAACGCCGCGCGTACGGAGTGCCGGGATGGCGAGCACTATTCCCATGAGCATCGCTCCGAACGTGCCGCACAGGAGCGCAGGCAAGGAACGCGAAGCCCGCGTGTGCCGCTAGCTCTGCTCCGATTACCCCGCCGATGCCGGCGATCGCGTATTGCGCGAGTGAGATCTGTCCGGCGTATCCGGTCAGCACCACGATCGACAGCAGGAGCGTGGCAGTGCTGAAGGTGACCGCCAGCGCGGCGAGTGTGCTGCCAGCGAACACGGTGAAGATGAGGACGAGCATCAGCGCGATCGCCGGCAACACGAGTCTCCAGCGGATGCGACCCGTGCCGATCGCCGGTAGCCGGTCAGATATCTCGCCGCGGAGCGGCAGCGAGGATCCTCGGACAACCATTACGACGATGATCACGATCAGCGGCAGCACATCGGACATCGCCGTGATGTGGAGATGTTGCTCGAAGAAGTCGTTGTAGTTCAGAAGCACAGCCTGGGCGCATCCAACCGCGACGCCACTGACCAGTGTTGCCGGAAACGATGAGAATCCGCCCAAGCAGTACGGCAGCAAGCGCGGGAATCACGAGCAGGCTTACCCCGGCAGGGGACGCCTGCGTTATCGGCGTGAACAGGATTCCGGCTACGCCCGCTAGCGCCGAGCCCGCCACCCAAGTCGCCGAGGAGACGAACTCCGGCGAGATGCCGACTGCCGCGGCGCCACGCTGATTGTCCGACACAGCGGACGTGAGCCAACCGATTCTCGTGTAGCGCCAAAGGATCGTCAGGACAGCCGTGAAGGCCACGACTATTACCAGCAGCCAAACGTAGCCCGAGGGAACCGTTATCGAAGAGCCGAGATGCCAGATCTGCGTCGGCAGAATCGGTGCCACGAACGGAGGATTGTCGCCCCATATCTTGAGGGCGAGCGACTCGAGGACGAGCAGCACGCCAACCGTCGCGATCAGTCGCGCGAGCGGCGACGCTTGGCGCATCCGTCTGAGCAGCAGCTGATCGGTGGCCAGACCGAGAGCCGCAGCGACCCGACCGCGACCACGAAGGACGGCACGATGGGCCAACCGGTCTGAGTCGAAAAGGACCCGAACCCGAAGTTCCCGGGTGTGTGCAACTGCAGGTAGACGTACGCCGCGATCATCGCGTACGCGCCCTGCGCTAGGTTGAGCACCCCGGAGCCACGATAAATCAGAACGATCCCCTGACCGAGCAGGGCGTAGATCGCTCCGGCACCGATGCCGAGCAGCGCGTACTGAATTGCGGTGCTCACGACGTTTCCCGTCCTTGGTCGACAGCCGTCGAGCCGTGAGGCCCGGCGGCTGATTTACAACCTTGTGATCATCCCGCTACGGGATGAGCTTGTCGCCGTTTACCATCGGCTGACTCGTCACCCTAACCCACGACTTCGTGGCCACGTTCCACTTCTTCAGGAACAGGGAAGTGTTGAACAGGCGCGAGTACTGCTTGATCGTGTTCGGCTTTCCGAAGTCGATCGGAGGCAGCACCTCGCCCTTCCGCGGATCCGAACGTAACCGTCGCCTTGTTGATCGCCCGCAGGAAATTCTTGCGGGTGATCCGCCCCTTGATATCGGAGCCGACCTGCGGCACGACCTCTGCAGCGACCCAGCCCTCGAGAACCAGCAGCGGATCGTTACCCTGCGCGAGGCTTGCCGACGAGTCGCCGGCCTTGACCTCTGCGGCGGTCTGTGCGCGGAACTGGCTGAGCATCGGATAGCCCTTCCATGACGGGTCGGGCAGGAACGATGCCGCGTACACGTTCGATGCGTTTGAACCGAGCCCGACCAGCGTCTGATAGCTAACGAGCCCATCCTGGAAGCAGACCGGACCGCTCTTACCGATCTGTGCCGCGTTTGCGAGCCACGCGCTCACCAGCTCAGGATCGAACAGCAGAACACTGAACTGCGGGTTGTTCTGCTGCAAGCTGCTGAACGTAAGGCGAAACGTCGGTCGTGGTCAACGGCACCTGAACCTGGCCGGTGACTTTGAAGCCAGCCTTTTGCGCGGCCGCTACCGCAGTGTTCGCCTCGTCGATCGAGATCGGCAGCGAAAGCGACGCAAATCCAATGGACTTCACGTGCGCTGCCTTCGGGGCCAACAGTCCGCATCCCGCAGCCGTGAAGTTCGGTGCGAAGAGCGGGAAGTTGATCTTGGCCGTGAAATCAGCCGGTGACTGGAGTGAACGGATTGATCGCCGGCAATCCGGCCTTCTGGAACACCGCCGTCGCCGCGGCCGTGTTGGCGACGATTAGGTTGCCGACCGTTGCGACCGCTTTCGAATCGGCAGCCGCCTGCTTGCGCGCACTGGAGCTCACCGTTCGGGGTGCCCTGCGTGTTGCAGACCTTCACGACGACTCGCTGATGATCGGGGACCGATTCCCGCCGTGCGCGTTGATGTACCGGAACGCTGCCTTCACGCCGGATGGGATCTGCGGGGCCGTCTGATTCGGCGCGCCGATCGGGACGATGTCCCACACGTCAACCGCAGGACCGCGCGCCGCGGCGTGCGCCGTTACCTTCGGCGTTGCGGCTCTGCTGTTGCTCGAGACTGCCCACGCGACAAGCGTGGCGGCTGCGATAAGAGCGACGAAGACTGCCGCCGCAATGCGTCGTTGTAATACCAAGGTTCCTCTCCTCCTTGTCGAAGCGGCTTGGGCCGCCTTGGCAGCGAGTCTAGGGGCGAGCGAAGGACTGATCTAATGCTTTTCGCGTGCCCAACTGATAACTCGGTGCTATGGGCGAGGCCCGGTCGAGCGCCATCGGGCTCTGCGTCGAGAAGAAGGTTTCCCGCACGGTTTGGCACGTGATAACTGCGAGTTATCAACCCGGAGCGGAAAGACATTTAGTGGTCGCGGGATCCTGTCTTAGGCTGCTGGCGCAGCAGACCTAGTTGGTCGACCGCTGCCAATCCGCATGAATCGGAGTAGTCGATGATCGTCGATGTTCATGGGCACATGAGCGCACACGAGCGTTTGTATGCATACAAGGGCAACCTCCTCGCGCACCGAGGCTCGCATGGCAGAGGGGGCGTGAAAGTCAGCGACGACGAGCTCCGCGCCGCCGTGGTGGACGACGTCGGATCCTTCGGCATGTCGCACATGGATCACCTCGATTCCGCTGGAATCGACATGCAAATCATCTCGCCGCGGCCGTATCAGATGATGCATAGCGAGGAACCGAGCAAGATCGTGCTTTGGTTCACGGAAGAGACCAACAACATGATCCATAGGAGCTGCCAGCTGTTTCCGGAGCGTTTTGCGGGCATGGCAGGGCTCCCGCAGAGCCCGTTGACGGAGCCGAAGGATTGGATTCCTGAGATGCGCCGCGCGGTTGAGGAGCTGGGTTTCGTGGGTGTGTTGCTGAACCCCGATCCAATGGAAGGTCAGGGTCCGCCGCTCCCGCCGCTCGGCGACCGGTATTGGTACCCGATCTATGAGGCCCTGTGCGAGCTCGGCGTTCCGGCGCTGGTCCACTCGGCCGGCTGTCGCCCGCCGGCCCGGGAGAGCTACAGCCTCCACTTCATTCTTGAGGAGACGATCGCCGTCACCAGTCTGCTCAGCTCCACCGTGACCCAGGATTTTCCGGAGCTGAATCTGATCATCTCCCACGCCGGCGGTGCCGTCCCGTACCAGGTTGGTCGCTACATGGCGCAGGTGGCGCGTGACCCGAGCGGGAGAACCTACATCGATCGCCTGCGCACCTTGTGGTTCGACACGTGTCTTTACACCAAAGATGCGATCGAGCTGTTGTTCAAAACGGTCGGCACCGACCGGTGCTTGTTCGGTTCGGAGAAGCCTGGAACCGGCTCGGTGCGCAACCCCGCGAATGGTCGCTGGTTCGACGACATCCGGCTTCTTATCGATGAGATCGATTGGCTCACCGACGAGGATCGGGCCGCGATCTACGAGCAGAACGCCCGATCACTGTTCAAGCTCCCGGCCGCCGTGCCGAAGCCCGAACGGCGATCATAGCCCGCGGTGATCAGCGCCCAACTAGAAGGCATTGGCGCTGAGCCCAAACGCTCTCTAGGGTGAAACACCGTGATGAGGGTGACCCTTCCGGGCGCCGACATCAAAACGACCCGCGAGCTTTGAAAGCGGAGTCACGGGTAGGTTGATCAGAGGCCTCGCCATCGAGCGTTAGGCAGGAGAGGGAGCATACGCGTTGGCTGAATTGCGGATGGGCATTGCGATGTCACACGGGCCTATGGTCGTGTCGGAGGTGCCGACTTGGCTTAAGATCGCCCAACTGGACCAGTACTCAAGCTTGTTGGTCGACACAACCGGCAAGCCGGTGAGCTACGAGGAGCTCGAGCAGACCGCCGGCGACCGTTATGCCGACTTGGTCAGCGAGGAGCGCTTCGCCACTCAGCGAGAGCTAGTCAGGACCTCTCTGGCGCGGCTGCGTGAAGAGGTCCGCGAAGCAGGAATTGATCTGCTCCTCGTCATCGGAGACGATCAGCGTGAACTCTTTGATGACGACTACCTCCCGGCGTTGGCCGTCTACTCAGGGGAGACGCTTGAGTTCACGACCGCAGGGCGACGCGGTCGCTACGGCGCCCGGGTCGGCGGACTGGACGACGTCCACGCCGGCTATGGGATGGACGCCCGTAACCGCTGGCCCGGTCACGAGTCATTCGCGCTCCACACCATCGGTGCGCTCATCGACCACGGCTTCGATCCGGCGGTAATCGGGGAGCCGACTGCACCCTCCGGGCTCGGACACGCGTTCGGTGTGGTCGAGTGTCAGCTGCTGGACGAGCCTGGGACGATTCCGCTCGTGCCGATCGTCGTTAACACCTACTGGCCGCCGAACCAGATGCCGCCAGCGCGCTGCTGGGCTCTCGGCAAGGCGTTGCGCGACGCGATCGAAAGCTATTCGCAAGACCTGAGGGTGGCGGTGGTTGCCTCCGGTGGCCTGAGCCACTTCGTGACAGACGAACGGCTCGACATGCAGACGCTCGAGCCGCTGCGGGCAGGGAACCCCCAGGCTCTGCTGGATCTGCCAGTTCATCTCCTGAACTCTGGTAACTCAGAGATCCGCAACTGGATCGCGCTGGCGGCGTGCTGTGAGGATCTCCCCTTCGCCTGGGATGAATACACGCCTGTGTACCGGACACCGGTCGGTACCGGCTGTGGGTTGGCCTTCGCTCGATGGGGCGAACTAGCGCCGGTCGCGTAGCCAGGGCCGATGGCGGTTTCGACATCACTCCAGGGGCTGGATGCGGCGACACTCCATGAGGCCGGCGGTCAACGCGGAGCGTTGCCCTCTGAGATCAAGCCGATTGATCCGAGCTTCCGGGTCTGTGCACCCGCGTTTACGGTCGACTGTCCCGCGGGCGACAACCTCTGGATACATCACGCCGTGTACGCCGCACAACCGGGAGATGTCCTCGTCGTTCAGACAAGAGGCGAACGCGAGGCGGGGTACTGGGGCGAGATCCTCAGCCGCGCCGCGCTCGTCCAGCAACTCGCGGGCCTCGTGATCGATGGTGGCGTCCGCGACGTCGAGCGACTGGCCGAGATCGGCCTTCCAGTATTCGCCGCCAATGTCTGCCTGCGCGGCACATCCAAGGACCCCCGCGCGGGCGGACAGCTCGGCGCCGAAGTCGTGATCGGTCAGACGTCCGTGCGTCCCGGTGACATGGTCGTCGGCGACCGTGACGGGGTCGTCGTGATCTCAGCCGAAGCGGTGCAGCAGGTAGCTGTTGCCGCCCGGCGACGCGTCGATCATGAACAGGACGTTCTAGCGCGACTTGACAGCGGCGAAAGCACCCTGATGATCTACGACCTGCCCTCTATCGAGCCATGAGCGCGTCGATCATCGACAGGCTCCGGGCCCTCGACACCTGCGCCGTTTCCGATGCGCTCGACCGCACCGGGCTGCCGCCCAGTGTCGTAGGGCTGCGGCCGCTCAGCACCTCTCGAGCGATCGCCGGGCGAGTCGTGACAGTTCAGCTGGGGCCTAGCCGAGGATGCACCTCCCACACGGCATCTCTGCACTGCAGCAGTGGACGCCGCAGGCCCGGGCGAGGTGATCGTCATCGCTAACGAGGGGCGCGTGGACTGCGCCGGCTGGGGCGGCCTGCTCTCACTGGCAGCGTCACTCAGAGGCATCGAGGGGGTGATCATCGACGGAGCGTGCCGCGACGTTCCCGAGGCCGTCGAGCTGGAATTGCCCGTCTTCGGACGCGCTCCGGTCGCGGTGACCGCCCGCGGCCGCGTCGTCGAGAAGGCCTGGAATCAGCCTGTCACCGTTCTCGGAATCATCGTCCGCCCGGGCGACTTGGTGATCGCCGACGCCAGCGGAGTCGCGTTCGTGCCGCAGGCATCCGAGGCCGACGTCGTCGCCGCGGCTGAACAGATCGCCGCCCGCGAGACAGCTATGGCGCGGGCACTGCGACAAGGAGCACCGATATCCGAGGTGATGGGCGCTAGTTATGAATCCCTGCTTTCAAAGTGAGCTGCCATGGCAGATGACCAACTGAGGCAATTGGCGGACCTGACAACGTCAGGAGTCAGCGACGCGTTGGATCAATGCGGCATCCCGGGCCAATGCCAAGGGATCATGCCGCTGAGTCGGTCTTTTCGTCTGCTCGGCCGTGCCTGGACTCTTCGCTACGGGCCGGTCGGCGATGACCCCGGCACCGTCGGGGATTACATCGACGACATCGAGCCTGAACAGGTCGTCGTCCTTGACAATCAGGGCCGCCTGGACGCAACCGTGTGGGGCGACCTGCTGACGACCACGGCGGCGGCCCGCACAGTGGCAGGAACCGTGATCGACGGAGTCTGCCGTGACATCGATCGCAGCATCGAGCTGAACTATCCGATTTTCAGCCGCGGCAACTGGATGCGGACCGGAAAGGACCGCGTCCGGGTTGAGGAAGTCGGCGGCCCGGTCTCCCTGGGCGGCATCCGTGTCGAGCCCGGAGATCTCCTGCTGGGCGACGGCGACGGACTCGTCGTCATCCCGGCCTCAAGCGCAGATGTAGTAATTGCAGCCGCGATCGAGATCGAACTCGCCGAGCAGTCGATCCGCGACGCGCTCACTGAGGGGCGAAGCCTGCGCAGCGCCCGCGAGGCTGTCGGCTATCACAGCCTTCAGCGACGCCGCGCAAAATCAGACAATTCAGCAAGAAGGGACACGGACCAAGCATGAGCTACAAGCTCGTATCGCAACTCCATCACGTCGAGCTGTTCAGCGCCAAGCCCGATGAAACCGTCAGCTTCTTCAAGGATGTCCTCGGCATGCAGGAGAGCGCCCGCGACGGCACCTCGGTGTACCTGCGCGCATGGGGTGAGTGGTTTCATCACAGCCTGAAGATCACCGAGGCGTCCAGGCCGGGACTCGGCCATGCAGCGTGGCGTACTGACGGTCCCAGGGAGCTCGATGATGCGGCGAAGCTCATCGAGGAGTCAGGGCTCGAAGGCCGGTGGATAGACGGCGACGTTGGACACGGCCGCGCGTTCCAGTTCTGGCTTCCCGGCGGTCACCTGGCGGAGCTTGTCTGGGAGTCCGAGCTGTACGTCGCGCCTCCCGAACTCAAGAGCAGCTACCCGAATCGCCCCCAGCGACAGGTCACGCACGGTGCGCCAGTCCGCAGAATCGACCACCTTACGACGGCCACGGCGAAGCTCCCCGAGGACATCGCGACCTTTCGCGATGTCCTCGGCTTCCGGTTCATGGAAGGGACGCTCGGACCGGGCGACAATCTGTTTTTCGCAACGTTGACCTCCGGGCCTCAAAACCACGATCTGGCGATGATCGCCGAGCGCCCTAGCGATCCGAGCGTCAAGCCCGGTCGTATGAACCACCTTTGTTACTACTACGACACGCGCGAGGATCTACTGCGCGCTCTCGATGTTCTCTCCGAACACGGCTTCAAGTTGGAGGCAGGACCTCTCAAACACGGGATCGGTGAGCTGTTCTTCGCTTATGTATTTGAGCCAGGAGGGACTCTCATTGAGCTTCAGGCCGGCGGATATTGGAACTTCATGCCGGACTGGGACACGATCTACTGGCCTACCAACGGGATCGACGGAGCGAACACCGCGTGGCATGTGAACCAGTTCGGAATGTTCCGCCAGTCGCCTACTCCCGACGGCATCGAGCGCCTCCCCGAATCATCTGCGCCAACGCAACAGTTCACGGCCCAGGACCGCGAGGCTCAGCTTGTCAGCTAAACCCGACCTTGCACCGTCAGAACGAGGAGATCGCTCAATGGGCAACCCAGCCGCATCCGGGCTTAAGCCGATGTACCGCATGCCCGTTTCGTTCGGGCCGAGCGCCGGACCACGGAATGTCCCGGCAGACGCACCATTTGAGGCTGGCGCCGTGCGCATGGCGTCGGTTTCCGTCTGCGCAGTCTCGGACGGGGACGCACTGAGCGCACTACTCCCGAACGGATGCGAGCTCGACGGCGAGCCGCTACTGACGGCCAGGATCACGCGTCTATACGACATTGGCTGGCTCGCCGGCCGCTCGTACAACATCCTGCAGGTGACGGTCCCGGTCACCTTCCGCCACAAAGGAGAACTTCTGCACGCCAGTTTCATGCCGGTTCTCTGGGAGAGCCTTGCCGATCCGATCGTGACCGGCCGTGACGAGCTCGGCCAGCCGAAGCTTTGGGCTGAGATCCCCGACCCGATCGTGGAATCCCAGAGTGAGACGGAGAACCGCATTTCCGGGACCGCATCATGGCTCGGCTTCGAATTCTTCGAGATGAAGACCGAGAGCCTAAAGCAGGCACCGCCTCCACAGACAAGAGGTCCGGCCTGCGTGCTCACCGCAAAGTACGTCCCGCGCACAGGCGCCTGGGGCGAGGCTGATGTCGACTACCTGACCTTCGGGAAGGCCGGACCGCCAGCCGAGACACTCGAGCACCGTCAGGGAAGCGGAGAGTTCGCGTTTCGGGCCGCCCGATGGGAAGAAATGCCGACTCAATACCACGTCGTGAGCAAGCTGGCGGATCTACCCCTTCACGAGTTTCGCTCCGCCAGCTATCTCGTGACACGGAGAGCCGGAAACCCGATCGGCCTCGATCAGAAAATCGTGAGCTGATCCCGCGGCGCAGGTAGTCATCGCCGCCCCAACACCCGCGAGACGACAGCGAACAAGACGCCGCGAACGGCGGCTGTCCAAGACCATGCGTTGAGAGAGGAAAGATCATGACGGAAGCGAGGACGCTGACGGACGGAAGAGCATGGCTGCTCGATAGGCTCGATCGACGCACTCATCCCTTCCGCGAGCTCGATCCGCACGCGGCCAAAGCAGTGATCATGGGGCTCGAAGGCCTCGAGCCTGAGCCCTGGGCACGAGCCTGGGGTGACGCAGCCCGCAGATCCGCCGCGCAAGCAGAGGCCGCGACAGCCGCCTCAGACGCCAAGGAAGCTTGGCTGCAGGCGTACCGAATGGCCTTCCTAGGCCGGTATCCCGTGCCAAATCATCCCGCCAAGATGGAATGCTACTCGCGCGCGCGCGAGTACTTCCGCCGCGCAGCCGCGCTCGAGGACCCGCCCGTGGAAATCCATTCAGTGCCCTTCGATGGACGCGAAGGCGAAGGAGACGAAGTTCACTTCTACCTCGCGCGGCCGCTGCAGGCCGATGACCCCACCCCGGTCGCTCTCGTGTGGGCCGGGATCGACACCTGGAAGGAGGAGATGGGGATCATGAGAGACCTCCTCCGAGCGCGCGGGTTCGCGGTCGTGCTGGTCGACATGCCCGGCACCGGGCAGTCGCCAGTCCTTGCCTCCACCGACGCCGAGCGGCAGTACACGCCGGTCTTTGATTGGCTCGACGCGCAGCCGGACCTGGATCCCGACCGGCGAGTGGTCATCGGCGCATCATTCGGAGGCTACTGGGCCATGAAGCTGGCCTACACCCATCGCGACCGTATACGTGCAGCGGTAAATTGGGGCGGCGGCGTCCATCTCACTTTTACGCGCGAGTGGCAGGAGAAGTCACGTAACGCCTCCTCATACCTGATGGACCTGATGGCGGCGCGCGCCCGCATCTTCGGCGGCAAAACCTTCGAGGACTACGTCGCCCGATGTCCAGAACTGTCGTTGCTCGACCAAGGATGGCTGGACCGAGCCGTCGGCCCCTTGCTTCTGGTAAACGGACGAGAGGACCTGCAGAACTCCATCGGCGACCTCTACCTCAGTCTCGACCATGGCGATCCAAAATCCGCCAGAGTGTTCGACGGAGGTCACATGGGCCAGGGCCCGACCATGCCGACGATCGTCGCCTGGTTAGATCGTCAACTCCATCCCAGTCACGCCACGCTGGCATGACAACCCCCGACAAAATCAAGGCCGAGGGAATCAGGCCGATGGGCGCCGGATGATGATGAACACACCACGACGGGTTGTCACTGGACACGATCAGCACGGCCGATCAGTCTTCGTCACAGATGAGCCCACCCCAACCCTGAAGCGAGTCGGCAACGGCGCGTTCTTCGAACTGTGGAACACGACCGCTACTCCGGCCCCGATCTCGGCATCGGAGCATCGCGAGCCGACCGACCGCGAGATCGTGATCCCGCCGCCAGCCAACGGCACGCTCATCCGGATGACCACCTTCCCTCCCGGTCGACGCTCGCCGATGCATCGGACCGAAACCATCGATTATGGGATCGTGCTCGACGGTGAGATTTACCTGGTGCTCGACGACACAGAGACCCTGCTGCAAGCCGGCGACGTAGTCATTCAGCGCGGCACCGATCACGCGTGGGACAATCGCGGCGATCAGTGGGCAAGAATGGTGTTCATCCTTATCGATGGGAAGTTCGACGACGTACTCAAGACGTCGATCGGCAACGCCGAAGCGGATTCGACTCCGAAAGGCTAGAGGGCCGCCGGCGTGCCTTTCTGGGTATCACGTCGGTAGGCTCCAGGCAGCATCACCGACCGCGCGCGACTGCCGGCTTTCTGCCGTGGCAGCGCTCCGGATCTAGGAGGAGCGCGCGAATTTGAAGAGCCCACGAGTTTCCAATTCGGCCAGCTCGAACAACGCCCCGCCCACGGCGGCCTCTCCGGCATCCGACGAGCAGGCAGCGTCCGAGAGGCCGGTGGGATCGGTCGAGAACTCCCTGCGGCTGCTGTTGATGTTCCGTGAGCGCGAGTCGGTACGGGTCAGCGAAGTGGCGGCCGACCTAGGTGTGGCCCGTTCTACCGCGCACCGCCTGCTGGCACTACTACTCTCCTACGGCTTCGTCCGGCAGGACATCGCCTCGCGGGCCTACGGGCCGGGCCCGCGGCTCGTTGAACTCGGATTGACGGTGGCCCGAGCGACCGACATGCTGGGCGTCATGCACCCGTTCCTAGAACGGCTGAGCCAGCTGACCGACGAGACGGTCCATTTGATCGTGCTCGAGGGCGGGAACTGCAGGTTCACCGATAGCGTCGAGTGTCAGCGGCCGCTCCGGGTTACCGGTCGGGTCGGCGTCGTGTACCCGGCGTACGCGACCTCAGGCGGCAAGGCGCTGCTGGCCGAGATCGATGAGAGGCAGCTGCGAGGCATCTACCCTAAGCGGCAGCTTCCTACCTTGACCGATCAGACGCTATCTAACCGCGACGAGCTGTTCGCGCAACTAGAGCAGATCAGGGATCAGGGTTACGCGATCAACCACGGCGAGAGCACGACGGGCATCTCAGCCGTGGCAATGGTCCAGCGCACAGCGAGCGGCGCAACACCCGCAGCCCTGGCGATCTCGGTTCCCGAAGGGCGACTGACCGACGACCGCCTCCCCGAGCTGGTCCAGGCGCTCCGTCAGATAACGACCGACGCTGCCAGGCAACTGGGCTGAACCGCAGCTTGCCGGCCCTGCTGGCATACCGGCGACCCGCCCCAACCGCTGGCGAGCGGACCGCCATTATTCCGCTGAGTGCGATGCGTTCCGCCTGGTGATACAGTCTCTGGGAACCTTGGTACTGGTCGTCTGGGAGGTTGAGGATGCATGAGATAGTGCGACCGCGGCTAGCGGTCATTGCGCGAGCGCCCGACGGAGCGCAATCGTGAAGGGTCGCTATCAGGTCATCGTTGTCGGTGGTGGGCCCGTCGGAGTAGCGCTCGGCGTTGAGCTAGCGCAACGTGGCATCTCATGCGCGATCGTTGAGCGCAACACCGAACTTCAGGACATCCCGAAGGGACAGCTGCTAACCGGACGCACGGTCGAGCACTTCTACTTCTGGGACTGCCTTGAGCAGCTGCGCGCGGCGCGGGTGCCTCCCCGCCGGCCATCGGATCGGGACCATCACCGCGTACGAGAATCTACTCAGCGGCTACCGGTACGGTGGCTCGATCGCCGTCCCGGCGGCACCGGAGGCCTACTTTCAGACTGGTGAGCGCCTGCCCCAATATCAGACTGAACGGGTACTGCGTGACCGCATTGCGCAACTACCGTCGGCGACCATGCTCTTCGGACTGACCGCCACCGAGATCCTGCAGGACGAGGCCGGGGTCAGAGTCACCGTCGTCGGCACGCCGCAGGGCACCGATCGCACGTACAGCTGGGAGAGCTCGACGGGCGATAAGACCCCGTTGACCGGCGAGCGTCATGTTCTGTCCGCCGACTACGTCGTAGGTTGCGACGGCGGCCGGTCGACGGTGCGAGAGAGCGCAGATATCCAGCGCGACGGCCGCGACTACGGCAAGAAGATGATGCTCGTGGTCTTCCGATCACCTGACCTACACGCGCGCCTGGAGGAGCTTCCACCAGCCACCACCTACCGGGTGATGCGACGTGAACTGGCAGGTTGGTGGCAGTTCTTCGGCCGCGTGAACCTAGGCGAGCAGTTCTTTTTCCATGCACCGGTCCCAACCGACACAAACTCAGACGCGCTCGACGTCCTCGCGGTGATGCAGGAGGCGACAGGCTTCGACTTCGAGGCGCAGATCGATCACATCCGCTTCTGGGAGGGGCGGATCATGCTCGCCTACGCTTACCGTAACGGTCGAATCTTCATCGCAGGCGACGCCGCTCACCAACATCCGCCCTATGGGGCCTACGGCCTGAACAGCGGACTCGAGGATGCCGTCAACTTGGGTTGGAAGCTGGCGGCCACACTCGACGGCCGCGGCGGGGAGCAGCTCTTGGATTCCTATGAGGCAGAGCGCCGACCCGTGTTCGCCGATGTCGGTGACCTGATCGCGCTTGGCATCGAGACCGACCGACGAGTTCTTGGAGCGCTATGCGCCCGGGATCGATCGCTCAGCGTTCGAGGCGGCATGGAACGAGCTGCCTGAAAAAGACACTCCGTTTCGTCTACATCGAGAGCCGAGCTACGCCGGGTCTCCGGTCGTCTGCGGTTCGGCCCACGCGCGCACCGGGTCTGTCGTACCGGGCTCGAGCGCGGCGAGCGCCGGAGAGCACCTGTCACCCTGCATCCTCTCTGACGGCGAGAACGTGTTCGCTCGTCTCGGTCACAGCTTCGCCCTGATCGCGCTAGACGCCGACGAGACCGTCATCACCGCGTTCGAGCAGGCCGCCGAATCATCCGGAGTGCCTCTAAGCGTGATCCGCGATACCCAGGCCGACGACCGCCTTAAGTACCAAGCGCGTCTGATCCTGGTCCGCCCCGACCAGTACATCGCCTGGGTCGGTGATCAGGTACCCGCCAGTCCCGAGGATGTCATCGAGCGAGCCGCTGGAATAAAGAGCGGCGCCCGGTCGGCGCCCGCAGCGGCCTGAGGCCGACGTCACGACAAACCGTGGATCCTGCTTCCTTACGCGGGGCACAAGACAAGGAGATACTGATGACGGTGACAGAGCCGCCGGCCAAGCAGCTAATGGAAGTCCCGGTCTGGGAGGGCGCACTCTTCGACGGCAGTTGGCGCCCAGCGTCGGGAGGCGATGTTGCCGTCCTTGAACCGGCCACCGGCGAGGAGTTCGCGCGCGTGGGACTGGCGACGGCGGCTGACGTAGTTGCCTGTGCTGAACGCGCGGCGGTCGCTCAGCGCGACTGGGCCGCGGCCACCTACGAGGAGCGCGCCGCGGTGTTGCGACGAGCTGCCGAACTGTGGGAGCGTTACGCACCGGAACTGGAACCGATCATCGTTCGCGAGACCGGCGGGGTTCCGATGAAGGCCAAAGCCGAGACCGGGATGGCGGGGCATGAATGTCATGAGGCAGCCTCGATCGTCTCCCGACCATACGGGGAGTTGTTGCCAAGCGCCCGCGGGCATCTGAGCATGTCGCGGCGGCTGCCGGTCGGCGTCGTGGCCGTGATCACGCCGTTCAACTTCCCGCTGGGCCTCGGGATCCGATCAGTCGCACCGGCGCTGGCTCTCGGGAATGCCGTGATCCTCAAGCCCGACCTGCGCACACCAGTTTCAGGAGGCGTGCTGTTCGCCCGGATATTCGAGGAGGCCGGACTGCCCGAAGGGCTCTTGCACATCCTGCCGGGTGGCGCTGACGTCGGAGAGGCCTTGGTCGCCAACAAGCACGTGCGCGTCATCTCGTTCACCGGCTCCACCGAGGCGGGACGCAAGGTGGGCGAGGCAGCGGCCCGGCATTTCAAACGTGCCCATCTCGAGCTGGGCGGCAACAACGCGCTCGTCGTTCTCGGCGACGTCGACCTTGACCGTGCGGTCAACGCCGCCGCATTCGGTTCGTTTCGGCACCAAGGCCAGATCTGCATGGCCATCGGGCGTCATATCGTCTCGGACAAGATCGCTGACGAATTCGTCGCCAAGCTCGCGGAGAAGGCCGCCGCAATACGCGTCGGCAATCCCTCTACCGATGCCGTCGACCTAGGGCCCATCATCGACGAACGCCAACGCGACCGCGTTCACAGCCTGGTGCAGGCCAGCGTCAACGAGGGTGCGCGCGTGGCCGCCGGCGGTGAATATGAGGGCCTCTTTTACCGGCCAACCGTGCTTGACCAGGTGGGTGCCGGAAGCCCGGCGTACGCCTCCGAGGTCTTTGGGCCAGTCGCTCCAGTAATTCGCTTCTCAAGCCTAGACGAGGCGGCTGCGCTTGCCAGCGACACACCCTACGGGCTATCGCTGGGCATCCTCACACGAGATGTAGTTTCCGGACTTGAGCTCGCCAATCGGATCCCGAGCGGCATGGTGCACATCAACGACCAGACCGTCGGTGACGAACCCAACGCTCCGTTCGGTGGCCTAGGAGCATCTGGCAGCGGTTCGCGGTTCGGAGGCGAGTGGAATCTCGAAGCGTTCACCGACACGCAGTGGGTGACCGTCAAGAACCAGATTCCCGCATACCCGTGATGGCCGTCTCAGCATGCGACGCGACGATCGCGCCGCGCGGATCGTCCAGGCGCCCGCCTCCTGGACAGATAGCGGCGAGGACCGGTAGAAAGCGGGCGGGCGCAGATAGACTTGCAGCAGCGCCACGCGCGTCCGGCGCTGTTCGCGGAGCGCTCCAGTTTGCCTCAGAAGGAGCCCAGCTAGCTTGGAACTTCGCCACCTCAGGTACTTCGTTGCCGTGGCCGAGAACATGCATTTCGGTCATGCCGCACAGCGTCTGCACATCGTGCAGCCGGCTCTTAGCAAGCAGATCGCGGCGCTCGAGCGGGAGCTTGGCGTTGAGCTGTTCACGCGGACGAAGCACCGCATCGAGTTCACACCGGCCGGGCGGGCATTCTTCGCCGAGGCGCGAGACATCCTTCAGCGCGCCGATCATGCGGCCAACACCGCGAAAATGACCGCCAGCGGCGCGATAGGCAGTCTCGACATTGGCTTCATCGGCCAAGCGATGTTCAGCTTCCTGCCGCCCGTACTGCGGGAATACCGACGGCGCTATCCCGGGGTCCGTTTCGTACTGCAGGAGATGCCAAGCGCGATCCAGACGGCCGAAATCAAACAGGGACGACTCGACGTCGGGTTCGTTCGACCATCCGGCCATGACGAGCTCATCCGCTTCATAACCGTCTCCCGTGAGGCCTACATCGTGGGGCTGGCGGAGGACCATCCGCTGGCGGCCAAGGACGTTGTCGACCTCGCGGACTGCGCCGAGGAGACCTTCGTTCTGGTGTCGCGAACCGCTGCCCCGATCTCCTTCGACCAGGAGCTCGCCGTCTGCCAAAGCTACGGCTTCACTCCGCAGGTGATCGAAGAGGGCAGCACCCCGGCAGCACGTTTCGGAATGGTGTCCGCGGGAGTCGGCGTGACGATCGTTCCGGAGTCGAGCATCAGAGTCCCCTGGCAGGGTGTCGTCTTCCGGCCGTTGACCAAGCGCGACGTCGAAGTTGAACTCGCGTTCGCCTATCGCGCCACCAACGAGTCAGCGGCCCTCCTGTCGTTCAAAGAGACCCTAGAAGAGCTCCTTCCAGATACCGCACCGCAGTTCCCGCCGCCGCTGACGGGGTCTAGACGCCTTACATATAGGGGCTTTCGGGCTGATAACGCACAGTTATCCACAGCACGACCAGAAAGCATTGGCCACGCTGACAAGCGACATCTACAGTCACCAGCCGGTTGGCACTGGTTGGCTGAAGACACAGCTATCGCATCTGAGCAGCACCAGGCAGAGCGTTCGCGGCGGTCAAGACCAACTTGGTCCAACGGGCAAGTTCCCCGATATGAACCGAGCGAGCGAGTGGACAGCAGCGGACCAATCAAGCCGCCAACCGACGGGCACGAAGATGTCACCGTCCTGATCGTCGGAGGAGGGCCGTGTGGCCTGACCACCGCGCTACTCCTCGAGCGAGCCGGGATCGACTTCCTGCTGCTCGAGCGTCGAGACTTCAAAGCTCACTTTCCACGCGCTCACCTGTTGAACGTGCGGACCATGGAGATCTTTCACGATCTCGGCGTGGCCGATGACATCTACGCCCGTTCTCCACCGGAGGATCGCTGGCATCGCGTCGCTTGGTACACCTCGCTCGGGGGCGCGGACGTAGGTCGCCGCCATAAGATCGGCGAGCTCTATGCCTGGGGCGGCGGTCCGGATCGCGTTCGCTATAGCCAGGCAAGCCCTCGCCCATTCGCCAACCTGCCACAGGTACGGTTGGACACTTTGCTGTGGCAGCACGCCGACGCTCGTAGCCCTGGGCGTCTCCGAGCCCGCCAGGAGGTTGTCGATCTGGCGCCTGACGCTGACGGCGTCACTGTCACCGTCGACCGATCGTGACAGCGGAGAGGCCTACCGAATTCGCGCACGTTACGTCGTCGCAGCCGACGGCGGTCGCGTCTGCGCAGCCCGGCTGCAGGTGCCGCTCGACGGAGCCAGAGCAATCCGAGAGATCACAAGCGTCTATCTCGAAGCCGACCTGTCAGCGTACGCGGACGAGCAGGCGCTGATCACCTACATCATGTCCCCGTCGGGCCAGGCGGCGATGCAAGCTCTTGGTCCCGACCGGTGGGCGAATGAGTCCGCCGAGTGGTTGATCGGTGTTCAGGGACTCAGCCGAGAAACCCCACCAGACGAGGTGGTGCCGCTTCTACGCCGTCGGCTCGGAATCCCCGACCTCGAGGCGAACATCAAGGCGATCAGCCACTGGCAGTACGAGGGGATCGTCGCCGAGCAGTTTCGGATCGGTCCGGTCTTCCTCGTCGGCGACGCGGCCCATCGGCACCCACCAACCGGTGGCCTTGGCCTGAACACCGGGGTCCAGGACGTGTTCAACCTCTGCTGGAAACTCGTTGCGGTCATTCGCGGTTACGCCGGCGACTCATTGCTGGATACGTATGAGGCCGAGCGTCAGCCGGTGGCGGCGTTCAACGTAGAGCACGCGCTCCGCAACGCAGCCAAGCATCAGCCGATCGCCCACGCCCTGGGGCTGCGCCCAGGGCAAGCCGAGGAGGAGGGGTGGCGAGAGGTGCAGGTTTGGGCTAGTGACACACCAGAGGGTGCGCGTCGACGGTCAGCAACCGACCAAGCTGTGGCCTCCAACGCCGAGGACTTCAGCCAGCTGAACGTCGAAGCCGGGTTTGCGTATCAGTTCGGAGCGGTGATTCCCGACGGCAGCCCCGCCCCGGTTTCGCCCCAGGAATCACCGATCGAATTCCAACCGACCGCCAGGCCAGGCCACCACATACCGCACGTCTTTCTTGATCGCGGTGACGAGCAGGTTTCAACTGTCGATCTCGTTGCCAGCGAGGGCTTCACCTTGTTCGTGGACGCGACCGCCGAGCCTGAGTGGCTGGCAGCCGCGGATGCCGCCGCGGAACGTTCAGGATGTCCGCTGTTGGTCGTTTCGATCGGGCGGACACTCACCGATCGCTACGGAGGATGGGCGGACATTTGCGGAACCGGGATCGGAGGCGCAGTGCTCGTGAGGCCCGATCGGCACGTCGCCTGGCGGGGCGATCCCGCGGACCGCATCGATGCACTGGTCGAAGCTGTCCAACTGCTGCTTGCCGGTCGCGCGTCTGTCCCTGATGGGGATCGCAGCTCGTTACTGGAAGGAATTCAGAGCGCGGCGGACGCGCTGGTGCGCTAGGTGGGGCCCCCGACCCCCGAGCGGCACGGAACCGGAGAGCACGAGACGCCTGGCGTATGACGCTCACACGCGATCCGACAGCGACCCGTCAGATGCTCCGGGCACGGCTGGAGCGACCCGAGATGCTCGCCGTGCCCGGAGGCTGCTCACCCCTATGGGCGATGATGGCCGAACGAGCCGGGTTCGAGCTGTTCTTCATCGCGGGATCGCAGATCTCCTGGTTCCTCTACGGAGTACCGGACTGCGGCGTGTTGGGCCTTCGCGACGTCGTCGATCACGTGCGGCACGTCGCGGCCCGGGCGAGCATCCCTGTGATCGTCGACGCCGACACCGGGTACGGGAACGCGGTGAATGTCTCGTTTGCCGTCCAAGAGTTCATTCGCGCCGGAGTGGCCGCTATCTCGATTGAAGATCAAGAGGCGCCAAAGAAGTCTGGCACCGAAGCCGGCCGCCGCTGCATCCCGCTCGACGAGGCGGTCGGAAAGATCAGGGCAGCGGTCGCCGCACGTGACGAGCTCGACCCGAGCTTCATCATCTGCGCGCGTACAGACGCGATCGGTGCCCAAGGCACGACATTCGATGATGCTCTTGAGCGGTGTATTGCTTACAGCAGCGACGGAGGAGCAGACCTTGTCTGGCTGAACTCGGTCGAATCTACGGAGCAGCTGCAAGCCGCCTGCGCGGCGGTCAAAGCCCCAGTGATGACGATCTGGGGAGGGTCGGGTCCCCGACCTACGCTAAGTGAGTTCGCCGAAACCGGGGTCAGAGCAATCCTCTTCCCCACGCTGGCCTCCAGCGCCGGCGCGCAGGCCGCCTGGGAGGTGCTGCACGAATTCCGAGCCCACGGCGACAGTGCGATCAACGCATGGTCGGAGCGGTCCAACTCCAGCCCGTGGGGCCGGGCACCGTCGTCTGAATTAGTCGGCACTCCGCATTTGCGCGAACTCGAGCAGCGGTTCCTTCCCGCTACTCAGCAACGTGACTACGACGCGACCTTCGGACATGACCCGACGCGCACGGCTCAGCTCGGGAAGGAATAGCTGTTGTCCGAATCGGCTTGCTGCGAAGCAGACGGGAACGCCACGTCACCAAAGTGGGTTTACGACTTCCAGGAAGGGTCGCGTGACATGCGCGCGCTGCTCGGAGGAAAGGGTGCGAACGTCGCCGAAATGACGCGCCTACTTGGCGCTGACGTGGTCCCTGCCGGGTTCACGATCACCACCGCAGCATGCGTCGAATACATGCGTCGCGGCCGCATCACGCCCGACGGGCTGGACGCCCAGGTCCTCGATGCGCTCGCTCGTCTGGAGGCGAGCGCCGGCAAACGGCTCGGTGACCCTGAGGGTCCGTTACTCGTGTCCGTGCGCTCAGGCGCACGGGAGTCCATGCCCGGAATGCTCGATACGGTGCTGAACCTAGGGTTGAGCGACCAGTCGGTACTCGGTCTTGCCACCGTCACTGAAAACGAGCGGTTCGCTTGGGACTCATACCGCCGTTTCGTGCAGATGCTCGGAAATGTGTCTCGGGGAATCTCTGCCGCGTTATTCGAAGAGGCGATCACGGCAGCAAAGGCCAAGCGCAGGGTGATCGAAGACACGGATCTCGATGCGCCCGCCCTGCGCGAACTCTGCGAGCGCTTCAAACAGATCTACCGCGACCACACCGGCGAGGCCTTCCCGCAGGACCCGCTCGAGCAGCTAACGCTGGCCATCACAGCGGTATTTGACTCCTGGACCGGCGAGCGCGCTGTCGCCTACCGACGGCTCAACCAGATACCCGATGACTGGGGCACCGCGGTCAACGTCCAACAGATGGTGTTCGGTAACAAGGGCGACTCCAGCGGCTCGGGAGTGGCGTTCTCACGGAACGAGATCACGGGCGGCCCTGATCCAAGCGGTGACTTCCTGCCCAACGCACAGGGGGAGGACATCGTGTCCGGTGTGCGCACTCCGCGCGACATCGGCGAAATGCGTGACTGGCTGCCTCCCGTCTACGGCCAGCTCACCGCGACTCTGCGCACACTCGAAGCTCACTACGGCGACATGCAGGACACAGAGTTCACGGTCGAGGAGGGCCGTCTCTACATGCTGCAGACCCGCAACGCGAAGCGACCCGCCCAGGCTGCCGTCCGTTTCGCCGTTGACGCCGTTAACGAAGGGCTGCTGACACGCGAACAAGCGATCGCGACGATCGACGTCAACACGCTCGACGCTCTCCTCCACCCAACCCTGGACCAAGACGCGACGTTCGAGATACTCGCGCGCGGAGTGAACGCCTCCCCTGGCGCAGCCCGCGGCGCGATCGTTTTCACGGCGCAAGACGCTGTAGAGGCTGCGAAAGTCGGAAAGGATGTGATCCTCGCCCGAGCCTTCACTGACGCCGACGACGTCGCCGGTTTCCACGCGGCTAGAGGCATCCTGACGAGTGAAGGAGGAAAGGCCTCGCATGCCGCCTTGGTCGCTCGCGGCATGGGCCGGCCCGCGGTGGTCGGCGCGCAGGCGCTGACGATCGACGCCAAGCAGCGCACAATCTCGATTGACGGCGCGGTGCTCCACGAAGGTGACGTGATCGTGATCGACGGAACATCTGGCGTCGTCACCGTCGAGGACGTTTCGCTCGTGGCCCCGGCGGTCGATCACTACTTCGAGACTGTCCTCGATTGGGCCGATCAGCTACGCGACCTTCAGGTCCGCGCTAACGCCGACACCCCAGAGGATGCCGCACGCGCTCGCGAGCTTGGCGCGGAGGGCATCGGGCTGTGCCGAACCGAGCACATGTTCATGGCCCCCGACCGCCAGCCGAAGATGCGCGCGATGATCATGGCCCACGATCGGCCATCGCGTCAGGCCGCATTGGCCGAGTTGTTGCCGTTGCAGCAACAGGATTTCGAGGGGTTGTTCAAGGCGATGGCCGGGCTGCCGGTAACCATCAGGCTGCTCGATCCGCCTCTGCACGAATTCCTCCCCCATCTGCCCGAACTCGCGGCCCAGGTCGAGCGCGCCCGAATCGAAAGCAGCCCCGAGCTCGCCAGCCTCGAGCGGCTCCAGTCCCGCGTAGAGGAGATTTCGGAAGAGAATCCCATGCTCGGTACGCGCGGTTGCCGGCTGGGCATTCTGTATCCCGAGATTTACGAGATGCAGATCCACGCGATCATGCGCGCCGCTAAGTCGGTCCCCTCTCCACCCCACCCCGAAATCATGATTCCGCTGGTCGGCTACGAGCAGGAGATCCAGCTGATGCGCGAGTTGGTCATCGCCGTCGGCAATGAGGAAGGCCTCGAGATCGGCGCCGACTACACCGTTGGCACGATGATCGAGCTGCCCCGCGCCTGCTTCGTCGCGAACCTTATTGCCAAACATGCTGACTTCTTCAGCTTCGGCACCAACGACCTCACCCAAACCGCGCTCGGCTTCTCCCGCGATGACGTCGAGTCCGCATTCGTGCCCACCTACGTTGAGCGCAAGATCATCGACCGCAGTCCCTTCGAGACGATCGACGCCCCCGGAGTCGGTTGGCTAGTGCGGCTGGCAGCGTGGGTCGGGCGGGAAGCACGCCCGGAGCTCAAGCTCGGGGTCTGCGGAGAACATGGCGGTGATCCCGCCTCGATTGAGTTCTTCCACCAGTCCTGGCTCGACTACGTCTCCTGCAGCACGTACCGGATCCCGATAGCGCGTGTCGCAGCGGCACAAGCCGCCGTGAAGCATCCACGCAACCTCATTTGAGTGGCGTTTGTGTCAGCCGCCCCAAAGGCCCCAGCTGCAGACAGCGCCTGGAGTAGGCGCAGACTTCGCCACGAACTCCTCAGGCCCTTAGGTCGATGATTTGCAGGTGTCGATCTGCCAGACACAGCCCGAGCGCGTTAGTGCCAACAAGAAAGCCTGATTGAGACGTGGAGGCATGGCCCGATGAGTACAACCAAGCCTGAGGCTGGAGTTCCTCAGATCTATGATCCGGTTGGGGACACTCCGGCGCGCTACCGGCGCGACCCGGTAGGGGCGCATCCGCCACTCGACTACCCGCCGTATAAGTCCACGCAGCTGCGCCACCCCAAGCAGCCGTTGATCTATCTGCCGCACACGGTGACCGAGATCACCGGTCCGCAGCTCTCCGCTGCCGTCGATCTGAAACCGTCTGACAACGACCTCACGGTCCAGGCCCAGGGCGAGCCGATCGGGGAGCGGATCATCGTCTCCGGCCACGTGTATGACACCGAGGGCAAGCCCCTGCGCAACACGCTTGGTGGAGATCTGGCAGGCCAACGCGGCGGGCCGTTACGCGCACAAGTGGGATCGCTGGGCGGCGCCGCTTGACCCGAACTTCAAGGGCGCCGGGCGCACCCAGACCGATGACAACGGCCGCTATGAGTTCACGACGATCCGTCCCGGCCCGTACCCCTGGGGCAACCATTACAACGCCTGGCGTCCCGCGCACATCCACTTCTCGCTGCTCGGTCGCGCGTTCACGCAGCGGCTGGTGACGCAGATGTACTTCCCCGATGACCCGTTCTTTCCGTATGACCCGATCTTCAACTCGGTCCGGGACGAGCAGGCACGGGAGCGGATGGTCTCGAGCTTCAACATTCACGAGACCAAGCCCAACTGGGCCCAAGCGTTCAACTGGGACATCTACCTGCGAGGCCCGGCGGCGACATTGTTCGAAGAAGCGTTCTAGGAGGCTGTGAACATGATTTTCGAGGTCACTCCCTCACAGACCGTCGGGCCGTACTTCGCGATCGGCGTCCCGTTTGACGGCGGCAACCGCATCGTGCCCGACGGCACCCCCGGTCAGATCCGGATCACCGGCACGATCCACGACGGGCGCGGCGAGTCGATCCCCGATCATCTGATCGAGTTCTGGCAACCCGACCCCGACGGTCACTTCGCCGACATCTACGGCTACGGCGAGCAGTCGACGCTCGAGGGTTTCCGCGGCTTCGGTCGCTACGGGGTCGAGGACGGCGACGGCACCTACACGATGCTCACCGTCAAACCCGGACGTGTGCCCGGCCCCAACAACGGCCCGCTGCAGGCCCCGCACATCGACGTGACACTGTTCGCGCGCGGGATGCTCAACCGCGTCGTGACCCGCATCTACTTCGCCGACGAGACCGACGCCAACGCCCAGGACCCGGTGCTCGCGACGGTTCCGGCCGCCCGCCGCAATACTCTGCTCGCGCAGCCGACCCGCGACGGCTACCGCTTCGACATCCATCTCCAGGGCCCCGGAGAAACCGTCTTCTTCGAAGCTTGATCGCCTAGGACCAATCGACTGCCGACGTTGCTATGACCCGGCCAGGGACGCGATTCGGCCTTGCCGCGGGCGTGGATGGACACCGCCCGCGTGCTCATAGCTTGCCGCTAGGGACCGTCGGAGCTTGCGGCTTCTGCGTGGGTGATTGCTCCTCTGGAGGGGGAGCGGGTGGTAGTGCCGTCGCTGGATGTACCGCGATTTCGCACGCCGTGAGCTCGGCATCCGGCTCGATTCGCCAAGGCATCTTGCGGGTGAGCGTCAATGGGATGATGTGTCCGCGCTTGGGGTCTCCCGCGATTGGTGTGTAGATCACGGCCTCGCCGGCTCCGAGTGCGGCGAATGTGTCGGAGGAGATGCGGAACTCTCGAACTCGACGCGCGCTGCCGCGGCCGGTGTGTGTCTGGCCGTGCGCACCGGTCTGGCTGGTCGATTGCCAGAGCGAGCGGGTGCCCATCAGTTTTGCGAGCCAGTCCCGGGACTCTGGTGAGGTCTGGCGGTGGGCGACGACGCCGGCGAAGTTGTCGGTCAGGCTTGCCAGGAGACCGGGTTGTCCTGTGAGCGCGTCGATGTCGGCGACCGATTGCGTGATGACGATCACCTGTCCACCGTGTGAGCGCCCGCGTTGCAGGATGGCGACTCCTCGTTGAGCTGCCATCTTGATCACGGCACCGAACTCGTCAAGTAGCAGCGTCCACTGCACTCCTGCCTGTTCGGCAGCGTCGTGGATGTCGGCGAGCGCGAGCACGGAGAGTGCCGCGGCTTCGTCGGGCATTGTGTCGGCGTGGGTGCGCCACATCACGACGGCTCGCTCTCGCATGCGCATCGACGAGCCGAACCCCGGCCGCCCCGCCGGTGCTGGTTCGGCGAGGTGTCACCAGTTGTCGGCCCGCGAGAGCCAGCGCGACCTCGAGTCGGAATGTCCCGCCCGCGAGGTCTTCCATCCCGCGCGGTGAGCTGACGAACGTTCCGTGTGAGTCCGCGCGTTGTCTGATCGCAGCGTGCTCTTCACCGAGCCGGTTGCTCACCTCGAGCACCTGCGTGTAATTCGTAGGCAGGCAGGCGTCGACGAGCAGCGGCACGGAAGGAGGCCACATCTCTGCCGCATGGAGAACCTTGCAAACGACGTCGAGGTGGCGTCGCAGGACGTCGTAGTAGTAGGGCTCGGACTGTTTGATCGGCTCGACTGCTCGGGCGGCGACAACATCGGGGCTGCCCCACAGCGGCTGCCAGCGGTCTGTCTCGGGATCCTGGGAGTCGAACAGAATGAACGGCACCGCCGGCGGCTGCTGCCAGCGCCTTCATCTGCTCGACGTCTTCAGGGTCGCCTTTCTGATCAAGCACGAATAGTGCGGCGCCTTGGTCGAGGGTGCGGGCCGCGATCAGTTTTCGTGCGGTCGTTGTCTTGCCCGCTCCGGTCGCGCCGAATAGGACGACATGCTGGCCGGCGCCGAGCGGGAGTCGTGGCCCGCGATCCCCGAGCGCGGTCATCGAGACGTAGTCGATGTGTCTGGGCCAGGCGCGTTCGTGCACGAGCTCGCCTTGTGAGCGCAGATAGAGCCGTTCACCGTCCGCACGCGGCGGTGATGGTTCCCAGACCCAACGACGCGACAGTTCATGGTTGCGGAGCTCCTCCCCCGCCCCTAGATCTGTCGAGCGCCAACGCGCTCCGACCACCGCGCCGGCAACCCACGGTGAGGCGAACGGCAAAACGAGGAGCGCCGCCAACCACTCGTGTCCCGCGGCCGTAGCTACGAACGCAGTCGCGCCGATCGCCGCCGGCGGATAGAAGTTCCGGGCCGAAAGGCTTGTTCTCCGCCGCAGCCACCACGCAACGCCGGCACCAGCAAAGCCGAGGGCCAGCGTGACGAACAGATCGATGACGACGAACTGCGATCCGAGTCTCATGCCGCCACCGCCAAGGTCGATGCCGCCCAGTCACCCGCTGGAGTACCAAGGCGCGCGTCAACGGCTTCCTCTTTGATCGTGTGCAGAAGCTCGAGCCGCAGTGTGCCCGTATTGACGCTGAGGCCTGCCGCCTCACCGACGATCCGCACGCGAGCCGCAAGCTCAGTGTCCGCACAGACATAGACAACGGCCGGGCAGTGGCCCGAGGAGACCCAGCGAGCATGCAACGCGAACACGGCTTTGAGTCGAGCGGACGACTTGAGCGAGAGCTCGACTTCGATCGGCAGGAACCCGCCCGTCCGGAAGCCGTCCGGCGAGGTCCGGTCGATGCCCGCGACGGCGAAGCTCCCCGCGCTCACGCCACTGAAGCTCACCGCGCCATTCCCGCCGGTGAGCATCGAGCGGGGGCCGACAAGCTCGCGGCCACGAGCCGTCAACCACGCTGCCGTCCAGGCGCTCGCGTCGTGGTGAGGCCACGCGTGCGGCGACGGCTCGCCATCGACGAACGGCACGCGCACACCGCACTCGTGAGCACCTGACCGCGTCGCGTACACCAAAGACCCCTGCCCACGCCTGCGGTCACAGCTCTCGAGCAACCCGCAACTACGCAACCGGCTTACGTGCGAATACGTTGCCCTCCGACCCCAGCCCATAGCCACTCCCCAAGCCTCAAGAGGCGACGGACCAACACCAGCAAGCCAAGTCAAACCAGCCATCGACGACGGTCCAGGACCCATCACACAACACCTCCTCATCTTTCATTTCTCTTTCCACCAGTACTCCACCCATCACCAACTCCCAGTAGCTGCTCATTCCAGGCCCTCAATGCCTCCCGCCCCCGCTGACTCCCACACCCAGCAAACCCCGAGTCCGACTACCCGAAATCCACCATTCCTTGGAATACGTGGGGGGCGGGTAGTCGGACTCGGGGTGCAGCCAAATCCCCAGTGTTTGCGGGGGCGGGAGGCACCCGACTGTGCACTCTGAGTGCATAGTTAGGTGCACAGCTGAGTGCACAGCCTGGCATGTCCTCAGCGCTCCTCATGCTCGTCCATCCGCTTGCGGCGAATGATCTCGGCGACGTCGTCCGCGCTTTGTGGACCCTCCTCAAGCAGAGCGATCACCAGCTCGGTCAGGCTCGCCTTCCGAAGCCTCGGATGCCGCTCCTCAGCTTCCCGCACAAGCGCCCGGAAGCGATCGTGAACATCGACCGGCAAGCGAAAGTTGACCAGGCGCGTGACGCTGTAGTCGACCGACCTGCGACGGTCCTCAGCACCAGCGCGTAGATCGCCCGCTGCCTCCATATCCGACCCGCGGCTCACCCCTTGCTCGTCTGCCGGCGCCGCCTCTCGCCGGTCGCGGAGCCTGGCTCACCATGCCCGGGATCGTTCGCCGGCGCACCGACTGCATGGTCTGTCCGGTGCTCATAGCCCGAGCTCCTCGACGAGCTGCCCGACGATCTTGCGATAAGCGTGAGTGACCATCGAGTCCGGCTCCAACACGGCGGTCGGCGCCTGGTGTCGAGGCGCCGACGCGACGCGCACCGACCTCGGCACCCAGACGGGAAGAACTCGCATCGAGTCGGTGGTCATGCGATCAACCGCCTCTCGGGTAATGCGCCACCGTGACTCGCTCGCGGCCACGAGCACGCCGAGGATTCGCAGGTCCGGCAGCTGAGTCTCGACGAGGTCGTAGACCTTGCCCGCGCCGCGCACGTCCAGATCAGCGGCGAGCGCGGGGATCAGCAGTCCGTCCGCGGCAAGCAGCGCAAGACCAGGCAATGTGCCGAGGCCCGGCGGCGTGTCGAGCAGGATCACGTCGAACCGCTCTCGCAGCGGCTCGAGCACTTCCCGCAGCCGTGACTCGTACCCGGCGCCGATAGCCTCCGGCAGGTCTGCGGCGACATCGGCAAGCGCGTCGGTGGTCGGGATGATCCGAAGCCTCTCTCGCCACTCCAGACCGGACGCAAGGTCGTCGCGCAGGGCGGCGGGCGGAGCAAAGCGGTGGGCCGCCTCAGGCGACTCCAGAAGGTCTTCGAGGCGTTCTCCGGGCCGGTCGTCAGTCCAGCCGAAGGTCTCAGAGAGGTTGGCCTGCGGATCGCAGTCGACGAGCAGCACTCGCAGGCCGGCCTCGGCGAACAGCGCTCCGAGATTCGCGGTCGACGTGGTCTTCGTGACGCCACCCTTGTGGTTCGCCAAGACGATCACGAAAGCCGTGCGCCGGTCTTTACTGACGTCTTGACGATCGTCTTTACGGCTGTACGTACCTACGTCTTTACGTCCATCTTTACGGCCGTCTGTCTCTGCGTCTGTACGTAGGACGATCTGGCTGTCTTGATTTGCGTACGTGCTGACAGCAAGCGACGCATCTTGATGTCTGGCTTCGCGTCGGCGCGTAAAGGCGACAACACGACCGTCTACATGGCCGTCTTTACGCTCGTCTTTACAGCTGTAGCGGTAGGTAGATGTGGTGGTCGACACGGCTGCTCCTGTCTTGGCTAGGGTCGATACGCGCGACCAGGCCAGAGGGCCTGGCGCGCGTGAGTCAGGAGGCACGAGCAGGTCGTGCCTAACGAATCGGTGAATGGCGACCGAACCGCGCGAACGTTGCGTTCGAGCGGCGGTCGACAACCAGGCTTGGGCAGCGCTGAGAGGCTGCCGGCTCCGCGTCCATTCCGCGTCCAATAGGACGAGAACGAGCGATTTTGAGTGATCACGACAAGACATCGAACTTCCTGCGTTTTGCAGGTCTTTTCGTGTCTAATCGGCCCCGAGCGTGGACGCTCGTTTTCGCCCTAAATCACCATGGTAAGGAAGGGGTCGTCGGTTCGAGTCCGACAGAGGGCTTGCAAAGTCCCTGCATAGCCGGATTTCTTGTTTCCGGTGCGTTGGCGAGACACGAAAAGTGTCCCCAATCTGTCCCCAGAAGTTTGTGGACTTGGGGTCGTGAGTGGGCAATGGAGGGCCCCCACGGGGCACGTCTTCAGGGTCGACCGGGTGCGCGGGCCGGTGTGGTTCGCCAAGTACCGTCTGCCAGACGGGCGCCAGATCCAGAAGAAGATCGGTCCAGCATGGACCGAGCCGGGCATCCCCCGGCCGGCTACTTCACCAAGCGCACGGCGCCGCAGCCGATCCCCGCTCGTTCCGCAGCAGACGCTCCTCATTCGCACCTGCTGTTCGATCGGAGCGGCACTCTCGTTGCCGTGCGCTCGGCTTCTGCGTTCCGCGCCAATCCAGCAGCCTGGTCTGATCATAGGTTCGCGAATGGCTGCTGGCCCGAAGCAATGCGCTGGGCGGATTGGCTTCCGCTCTGCGTAGGCCCGGTTGGCCCGCGCCTACGCATCGCGCCAGGGCGCCGCTAGTGCGAGCTATGCCCCGTTGACGGAGTGTGCGGGGGCCACGACCGAGGCGGGTTGGCCGTACCCGCCTAACAACAGCGTTTCGACCGGGTTGCGTGACTTGACCTCTAGCGGGAACGGGGTGCCCTTGGCCGCTACGTACACAGTCATTCCACTCGTCTTGTCCGTGATCGTTACCGCTGCCTGCCCATTGATCGTGGTCCGCGGCCCCCTAACCAAAACGTGCGCAGAGTGGCTGTCCAGGTCAAACAGTTTCGTCTTGTTCATGAGAGTCCCGTAGGTCGCGGCCGATCCCGTGGTGGCCGATGCCTTGATCCAGACACCCCCGTAGTGTTTCGCGAAGGCGGCATAGCCAAAGTGCTTCAAGGAGGCAGCGCTCGCCTGGAAGTACACGTACCTGCCTACAAGGAGCACGTTGATGGAGAACCCGTCCTTAGAGAAGGTGGCCTTGCCGCTGCTGTTGGCAACAAGTTCCATGTTCAAGCGCCACGTCTGGCCGTGTTCATCGAACATTCCACGGATCCGCACAAACGAGGCCCGCAGCAGCGCCTTTCTGGACGCGGCAGCGATCGCATTCGGCGTCATCGACGCCACTCGCCTGGTACTGCCTCCGCAGCCGACACAAGCGAGCGTCACAGCCACAGCGGTCAGGGCGTAACCCGCGCGGGTTACGGTGGGTCTCAGCACGGCCAGCAGGTTAGCCCGTGGTCCGCTGGCCCGCATAGCGCGGGTCAAAGCGTCAAGTCGTCGAGCGGCCGGCGAATCCGTCTATGCCCTGGCAATTCGGGGCGTACGGCTGCACTGGTTGCGGTGCCTGCGCCTTCGCGTCCCACGGAAAGGAGCACTCTCGCCGGGGCCGCCCGAGAGTGATGCTTCGATCGATTTCCACCACTCTCGCTCGCGGGCGATTGCGCTCGTCCGGCGCCTGCATCGTAGAGCCCGTCGCGACGCCTCCTAAGTCGCCAAGGCAATCGCGTGCTCCAGTCGCCGGTTAGACCGAAAGCGATGGCGAGCCCGGCCATCGTATCCGCGCGCAACTCAGGTCTTTCGCAGGCGACGGCGAGATGCGCGTCGCAGCCGAAGAGCGGGTGCCGCCCCGCGTGATCCAGTTCGCGGCGAAGTAGCCAGATCTAAACCCGCGGCGACACGAATTCGATCGCACGACCCGCTGCACTGGAACGCTCGCTCCTGCGCGATAGTGATAGCCCCGCCAATGGAGC
The DNA here is from genome assembly GCA_963774025.1 of uncultured Conexibacteraceae bacterium. GTDB lineage: Bacteria > Actinomycetota > Thermoleophilia > Solirubrobacterales > Solirubrobacteraceae > Palsa-465. Next base: position 681,736 of record CAVZDL010000015.1, on the reverse strand, counting down.
GCTGACGAATGCGTTCATCGACCCGCGAGCGCCCGGCTCTGCCAGCACGCATGGCCGAAATATCGCCGATGCGGTGAGGCACTGTTCTCGCTCTGAATCATGAATGAAATCAGGCGGGCGGAGCTGATCCGAGCCCTGCCGAGGCGGCCGCGAACGCCGTTTGGTAAGCACCCCCAGGGTGCGCCGATGCTCGCGAGCGGTCCTACCATCCGATTTGGCATGGGCGACGACGTACGAGCCTCGGATGAGGACCGCGAGGGGGCTGCGGGAGAGATTCGCGAGCATTTCGCGGCCGGTCGGCTGACCGAGGAGGAGCTGTCCGAGCGGATCCAGACGGTATACGCCGCACGAACCATCGGCGAGCTGAGAGCGCTGCTGGTCGATCTGCCGGCGTTGCCGGCCGGGCCGGTGCAGCAGAGAGCGGACCTCGCCGCGCGGCGGGCGCATCTGCAGCGCCGCGTGGTGCAGCAGAGCGGCGGCTCGCTGGTGCTGTTCGGGGTTTGCACGGTCACCTGGTTCGCAACGGGCGCGAGCGGGTCGTTCTGGCCGATCTGGGTGTTGCTCGTCGCGCTCATTCCCCTCGCGCGCAACGCGTGGCGCTTGTACGGCCCAGCTCCGGAGCTCGACCGCGTCGAGGATCAGGTAGCCCGGCGCGATCGCCATGACGAGCGCCGGCAGGAGCGGCGCGAGCGGCAAGAGGAGCGCCGGCAGGAGCGGCGCGAGCGCCGGCGCTGAGGGGGAATGGCGCGCTGACGCGAAGACGGACTTTCGTATGCGCAGGCGGGCCCGGTCAAGAGGCCGGCCTCTCCATCAAGCATCGCCGCCGGTACGGCGGCGAGCAGTAGCCACGGGCGCTAAAGGGATTCATTTCCCTGACCACGTCGTATCCGTCGCGCGGGCGCGCGACGGACATCCATCTCGAGAAACTTCAGCTCGTGGGAGCGATCGCGCAGGACCGTCTTCTGCGCCTGCGACCCGTCGCCATAGGCATCGTCGGCATCCGGATCACGCCGGCGAGCGCTCCCGAGAAACGCCATCGTCCCCCGGGCTGTGCCGGTGCGGCGGAGCCGACCGTTGAGTTGGACGAACCATGCATCGACGCGCTGCTTGGAGCTCGCCCGATTTGACGAACGAAGCAACTCATCGTGTTTGGCTCGACTATGCTTTGGCACGGTCGTCGAGAGTCAAGGAGAGTGCTGCTGTGGGACTCATTCGTGCTGCTGTCGGTGCGATCGGTGGCACGCTAGCCGACGAGTGGAAGGACTTCCTAGTCGTGCCGAACCGCCTTCCTCAGACCGCGGCAGTCTTCCCAGCTGTAGCCCACGGCACTGATGCTGGCCGAGGCGCGAACACGAAGGCATCCAGTGCGATCATCACCAATGGCTCAAAGATCATCGTGCCGGAGGGCTACGGGCTGCTCACCTTCCAAGACGGGGAGCTCACGGCATTCGTGGCGGACCCAGGCGCCTACATCTGGGATTCCGACGACATCAATTCGCAGTCGGTCTTCGCCGACGACGGTTACGTGTATCCCCTCGTCATGCAATCCTGGGAGCGTTACAAGTTCGGGGGTCGTCCCGGAGCGCAGCAACTTGCGATCTTCGTCAGCCTCAAGGAGCTCCCGAACAACAAGTTCGGTACCCAGTCAGACATTTATTGGGACGATGCCTATCTGAACGCTCAGGCTGGGGCGATCACCCGAGGCACGTACACACTGAAGATTGTTGACCCGATCCTCTTTACGAAGAGTTTTCTACCTGCGGCCTACCTCCAGAATGGGGAGGTATTCGACTTCACTGATGCAGGCAACGCGACAGCGACGCAGTTGTTTACCGAGGTGGTGTCGTCCCTTGCGACGGCATTCAGCCTATATGCCAATGACTCGTCTAAGGGCAATCGAATTACTAAGATCCAACAGGATTCGATCGGCTTTGCGCAGTCACTGTCCGAGGCGGTTGAGCAGGGGTACCACTGGACGACTGATCGCGGCGTGAGTATTGCAAATGTCTCGATTGTCGGGATCGAATATGACGAGTCAACGCGAGAGCTCCTGAGAGCCGTACAGCGGGCTGACGCACTTGCCGGTGCACGAGGCAACTCCAACCTGCAGGCTTCGGTGGCATCTGGGATGCAGTCTGCGGGCGAGGTCAGTGGGGCTGGTGGGATGTTTGGTCTCGGCGTCGCAGCCGGGAGCATTGGCCTCAGCGAGTTGCAGCAGCCCACTAGCGGCGTAAGCCGCGGAGCTGGCCCAACGCCCGCCAACGATGCCGAGTCCGCGCCAAGTCAGGGCGACGACCTCATGGCGCGGCTCAGGCAACTCAAGGAAGCGTTCGACGCCGGGCTGATTACCCAGGACGACTACGACGCAGCTCGAGCGAAGGCGCTTGGCGTGTAGGTCAGAGCCTGCCGCCTCTGACTTTCATGAGCAACCACGTGAACGCGGTTGATGGCGCGACTACAAACACGAACGACAATGCCCGCAGCAGGCGCGACCGTGAGATCGTGTCTGCCATTCGAGGACCATTGAGTTCGTACCACTGGATGAAACGACGCCCGCCAGCGGACCCAACAAGGACCTGATCCCTAAAGGACCGAAGTGTGACGACAGGGAATGCCAGTTCATTGCCCATCGTCGCGGTGACAACAAAGCAGTCACCTTTCTTCTTCGGCTGCGGTGTTTGATACGCAGGGTCAAACTTCCTGATGTCGGTTGCTGTCTTTTCCAGCAACTGTTGCATCCGCTGCTGGTACGCCGGCTTGAGAAAGACAGAGCGCGACGAGCCGTTGGGCGCTTTGAATCTGATTCCTTGGATGAGATTCGAGACAACAACGATGATGTTGTCCAGCGGCTGCCGTTCACCGCCCCATTCGTAAGCGACCTGAAGCACTCTGACGATCTGCGTGCAGCGATCAATGTGCGCCTGCCATACCCCAGCGACTCCGGGGAACTTTTGGGCGTGGTTCCACGATAGGTTGTGAACGGCAACGGCAACGCGATTCATCGTATCCGCGCATTCGTGCCGTAGCCTCTGCCGCTCGTCATGGGGCGTAAGTTCCTCTGCGCGACGGAAGGTGGGCATCCACCGCTCGCTGAGCGACCGGCGGTCGAACCGAGCGATGGTGTGGCACCCAGCCGATCCGCCATCGGCTGTTCCGGTGGCATTCTGCGCTGGGTAGTCTGGGTCGATGTTCGATCACGTCGCAATCGCCGTCTCGGACCTCTGGGAGTCCAAGCGCTTCTACAGCACGATCCTGGGCGTGCTGGGCAGGGAGCCGAGCTATGTGGACGACGACGTGATGGGCTGGGACGATTGGTGGATCGGGTCGACGGACGATCGGCACCCGCTGACGCGAGGACTGCATGTCGGTTTCCGTGCCCGCGACCGCCAGCAGGTTGACGAGTTCTGGTGGACGGCCGTCGATTCCGGGTACCGCGAGGAAGGCGCGCCGGGACCCCGGACGCAGTACGACCCGACCTATTACAGCGCCTTCCTGCTGGACCCCGACGGCAACAGCGTCCAGGCGGTCTACCGTGATCGTCAGCCCGCCGTGCCAACCGGCTGCGTCGATCACCTCTGGATCCGCGTCCGCGACGTGCAGGCCTCGATGGCCTTCTACGCGGCCACCGCCCTGCAGACCGGTCTGCGCCTGACGCCCCATGATCCGGACCGCTTGCAGCTGTCAGGGGAGGACTACAGCTTCTGGCTAGTCCGCGACGAGCGACGGCTCACCGAGAATCTCCACGTCGCGTTCACCTCAAGCGACGACGACACCGTCCGCGGATTCCACGCGGCAGCACTAGCGGCCGGCTACGAGGACAACGGCTTACCTGGAGAGAGACCTCGCTACCACGATGGCTATTACGCCGCGTTCGTGCTCGACCCGGACGGGCACAACGTCGAGGTTGTCAACCACAACCTGGAAACCACTGGAATGCCGTGAGTTATTCGCTCGCGGCCAAGCGAACATTGGGTCCCCGACGCGCCCCGAGGGTCAGAAATGGCCCTCAACCTAACGCCGCTGGCAGCGAGGCACGCCAAGACGACAGTCGCTCACACACTCGCTTTGCCACGGCAGCGCTTCCGTGGCCAAGGACTCGTCACGCAGTAAGTCGGCGCGGACTGCGCGATTGGTCCAAAGCAGTCATCGGGCTAACAGCAAGAGCTCGAAGGTGATGCCGATATCGCTACCGAGGAGCGCGAAGCAGTAACCGCTTTACGTGTCGGCCTGCAGTTGCAGTTCTCCGGCGAAACACCAGGAGGCAGAGACCGACCAGAAGCAAGGCAACTACGACAGCGACGCTCGCGCGGCGATCGTCGGCCCCGGCATTGCTTTTGATGAAACGCAAGGCTTCTGGCGCGGTCACGGCGACATAGTTGTCCCAGCCCGGCCGGCAGCCCAGCCAGCCGCGGCTGAGGATTCCGACGACGATCGGGTGCGGGCCGGGTTCAACGAGTCCTGATCCGCTATCTCCCCAACAGGTGCCGGCCGAATCGAACACGCACAGGTCTCGCCTGGTGCTGCAAGGCGACGTTCTCGTGAGTATGCACACTTGTTGGCAGCCAGTCTTCTCTGCCGTTGACTTGGGGACCTCGTGGAGAGCGCCGCTGGAGGGCGCGTTCGCGTTGGCGTTCTCGTCGCCGAACCCCGCCATCACCACCCATGTCGCCGGCGTCGGTTCGGGCGTGGTCGTGCTCGGGACCGACGCCGCCTTAGCGTCCGCGCCACTCAGCTCGAACGGTTTTGACAACGTCAAGACCGCAAGGTCGGTCGCGACAGGGTCTGGCCCGTTGAGGTTGAAGCTGAAGGGGTTGGAGTTGGTGTCGGCGATGTACCCCGGCATCACCCGCACAGCGCTCACGGCACTGAACTGCGGGTGATCTGACGCCAACGGGTGCTCATAGTTCGAGGTGCCAGCCTCGATCCTGAACGCAGATGGTGCCATGGGCGTTGCGGAGTTTCCTTGCGTCACGCAATGCCCGGCGGTCAGGATCTGACGCGGGTCGATGATCACGCCCGTGCACGCCGCATAACTACGCCCGGGTTCGTATGCCTCCCACACGACCACGGTCCACGGTGCGGCAGTGATCGACACGGTCTTTCCGCGGACTACCCCTAACGCTTGGCCCGCATCTGCTCCCAGGACGATGACGACCGCAATGAGAATCACCGCGAGCCGAGAAACAAGTGATCTTCGGTGCCCGCCGACCATGAGACCGGTCACGGTATCTGACGACATCTGACGAGCGCCTTGGCTTCGGGTTAGCTCTAATAGCGACAGCCTCTTTCCCCTCGATTTCTCGCGCTAGCTATGGGCTAAAAATGTTCGCGAAGCGATCGTTGAGGCGACGCCTCGCTTGCCACGACGTGACTCGGTCAGCTACATGGCATATCCACGGAGTCAAGCGGCGTCTACGTCACTGCGCCAGTCCTCGCCGTCTTGTGAGCCGCCTCTGCGGTGCCTACGATTTCCGTCATGAGACGCTTTATGCCCACAACGGAAGGGGTCGTCGGTTCGAGTCCGACAGAGGGCTTGTTACGTGGTGGCGTTGGTCGTGGCGAAGTGGCGTTGAAGCTCGTTGGCATAGGAGCGCCCGACGGAGCTCTTATGCGCAACGAGCCAGTCGCTGAAAGCGATCTGGCCGCGTGGCGGCTCGTGTGAAACAAGTAGGCCGGCCATCAGGCCGCGGATCTCGTCCCTGGTCAGGACGACGTCGCCGACGAGGAGGCCGAGGGCTCGCGCTGCCGCCAGCATCACCGGCGGAGGGATCCGGAGGATCGGAGTGTGGGTGTTGACGGCGGTGCGGACGAGCGCGACAAGGTCGCGGAAGGGCATCGTTTCGGGTCCGGCTGCGTCGATCACACGATCGCCTGTTGCGTTGCCGGCTTCGATGCAGATCCGTGCGAGGTCCTCGACGTGGACTGGTTGCACCAGGTAAGCGCCGTCGCCCGGCAGGGCGAATGCCGGCATCCGTCGCAGGATCCAGGCGATGTTGTTGGCAAGAACATCGCGTTCTCCACCGAAGACCCAGGTTGGTCGCACGATCGAGTACGGCACGCCGCTCTGCGCGAGCGCATATTCGACAAGGGCCTTGCCGCGGAAGTAGGGCAGCGGAGATTCCAGCGCCGGGTTCGTGATGCTGATGTGGACGATTCGCTGGACTCCGGCGTGCTTGGCGGCGAAGAACAGCATGCGGGAGTGCTCGATCGCGCTCGCGAAGCTCGTCTTGCCATGGTCGAACCGGACCCAAAAGGTGTTGTACAGCGTTGCGGCGCCCTCGAGGCTGTGGACGAGCGCCGTCGGGTCGTCGAACCGGTACGCGCGGGCGTCGACGCTGGCGCGCAAGCGGTGTTCACGGTCGGGGTGGTTGGTTAGCGTCCGGACCCCGCGCCCGGAGCCGAGCAGTCGCTCGGCGATCTCTGCCCCCGAATAGCTGAAGGCTCCTGTCACGACATCGAATGGTTGGGCGTCGCTGATGGTGCCTGGGTGGGCGTGGCTCATCCTCAGTCCTCGTGGACTGGTGGCAGTACGGTTTCAAGGAGCGTCGCCAGACGGGTCGCCAGGCCAAGCAGAGATTCGGCGCGGGCGTGGTCACGCTGCATGTGGCTGAGCATGTCGACACCGAAGTACAACGAGACGATGCCGAACGCCAGGTCTCCCGCTGACACCAGTGCACGCAGTGGTGAGCCTGCAAGGAGATCCTCCAGTTTGCGCTCGACCATCTCGATCCAAGGCGTGATCCGTGTCGCGACCTCAGCACCGAGTTCCGGATCAGAGACCCCGCCGCTGACGATCTCGCCAAGCGCCGTGACGTACCCGCGTTCCAAGTCCTCGTCGTAGATCACCCGGGCGACCCGTGCGAGCTCGGACGGCGTCCGGGCCGTGTCGAACGCCGGCCCATAAGCAGCCAGCCGCCGCTCGCTGATCAGATCAAGCGCGGCCAACAACGCGTTCTGCACACTGCCGAAGTGGTAGAAGATCAGCGCCTGGTTGAAGTCGCCGGTATGGGCAATCGCGCGTGCACTCGCCCCAGCGAACCCCTTCGTCGTCAGCGTTTCGAGTGCCGCCTCGGCGATCTGCAGCTTCGTTCCGCTCAGCGGAGTCGTGCCGCCTGGTTCGATCTTGCCGCCCGGCTCCGTCAGATGTCGCTCCATCACAGCGATTTTAGCACTCGCTCAAAGCGATCGCTCAAATACGAAAAGACCTGCCGTCCGGAAGGCTGCCGTGGTCGGCGAGTTCGCGGGTGCTTCCACGCGGTTTCCTATGCTAGAACCGCCTCCATGACCGCCGCTGAGTCCAGTGCCCTGCGATGAGTTCTGACCCGTTCGTGCAGTCCCCCACGCGCCAGTACACGGTTCGTCCTTACAACCGGCGCATGGCCAAACGAGTGGCCCGCAGAGCTCACGTCGACGGCGAGGGTGCTGTGGCCATTGCGTTCACCTTCAACAACCTCGCAACGAGTGTCGTCTTCGGTGGGATCGAGGACATCTTGAAGTTCGTTCCCATCATCGGTTCTTACATCGATCTCGTGCTCAGCATCCTTGGTTTCTACTTTCACCGGATCGTGCTGGTCACGGACGAGAACGTCTATGTGTTCCGCGACTGGCCGCTCCATTTTCCCGGCAAGCTGCTGATGAAGCATCAACGGGGACCGGGTGTCGTGCAGCTCGGCGCTCCGGCCGCCCCCTCGTTCATGCGATTCATTCGACGCGGCCAGCTGACCTTCCAAGACGGAACGATCGTGTATCACTCCGTCGTCTTCATCCGCCGGGCGCAGTACATCGCACAGGAAGCCAATCTGCCCCCTGGGCAGTAGCGTTTAACCGTCTACTGATCGATTGCTACGGCGTCGCTGTGGTGGCGAGCCCTAAAGCGAACACGTGCATTGGGTAGACCCCCGGCAGTGTCGCAACCGTCGGTAGGGTGACGCTCGCGACCGTCTTTCCGGCCTGCAGCGGGATTGCGGTTGCGAACACGTACGCTTTGTGGTGGCGCTGGCCAACCACGCCGGCGGCGCCTGTCGAGTCGTTTACATAGGCTGCCGTGGCGATCGCCGAGTTGGACGGGCTGCTTGGGGGATTGAACCAGTTGTCCAGCGTCAGCACGTACGGCTGCATGGTCCCGTCGGTGTAATCGATCATGCCCGTCCCTGACTGCTTGCTGCCACTCGACGCTCCGAGCACGATCAGCTGTGTGGCTGCCGGCGAACCCGCGAGTGAGATGGTCTGACCGTCCGCAAGCACGCTGTCGGGGGTTCCCGCCGGAACGTCAGGCCACTGCAACGTCCCCCCGTCGACGGTTACGGGCGCCCCCGGGGCAAGTCCAACCGCAGTCAACGCCTGCTCGGAATAGCTGTTGCCGTCCCCGTCGAAGTCGGCTGCCGCGATAGCGCTGTCATCGCTGATCGCGCTCGTGTCATACGCGGCCGGCAGCGATGCGTATGGGATGTCGACGGTCAGTTCGGCCGATGCCAGCGGATAGCGTGTGCCTCGGTAGGTGAAGCTTGGGATCAGCGCGACTCGGTCACTGGCCGCCGCCTGGCCCGCCGCGACCGACACCGAAAACTTGAGGCTGACCGTGTGGCGCGCAGGCACCGACACCTGTGGCGATGCCGGTGCGATCGTCACCCCGGCGGGCAGGGAGGGTGCGAGGTGTACGACCAGAGCTCGATTCATATGGTTGGTGACCACGACCGTTGCAGGAGCCGAAAGAGACGGGCCGACAACGACCGGTGAACTCGCGCTTACCGTGAGTGGCCCACGCACCGAGATCGTGTCGGTCGCGCTCAGGTCGCCGGCATTGTCGATCCCCTTCGAGGAAAGCTGCGCCGTCAGGCTCCGGACTCCGCCCTCTGCTGGCTCGGGAGCTGTCACGCGGAAGTTACGTGTCGTGCTCCGCCCGGCTTGCAGCGATAGCGCTCGGGTGCGCGCGAGACGGACGACCTTCCACCCGGCCGGGAACCTGAAGCGCACGATCCCGTTCGTGATCGGCAGGTTCCCGTGGTTGACAAACCTAGCCCTCGCGATGAACGTCGCGCCCGGATTGACAATTGAGGGCGCACTCAGCCCGACGTAGCGGCTGCCGATCGTCCTCGTGACCTTAAGCTTCCCACGTAGCGGTAGCGACGTCAGCGCGGACGAGTCTCCCACGTAGAGCGAGAACCGACCGTCGGGCAGGGTCCATCCGTTCGCGCTCGTGTTGAAATAGGAGAGTTCGTGGCCGGTGATCGCGAAGCTGACGGTTCGCGACTGGTGTGGCAACAGCGTTACCCTGCGAAACCCCTCCAGCTGGCGCGGGGGCTCGCCGGCTGAGGTCGGGTCGCCCACGTACAGCTGCATCACATCGCTGCCCCGGACCTGGCCAGTGTTCGTGATGGTGGCGGTCACGCGGGCCAGTCGGGCGCCCTGACCGGCTAGGGCATCTGGGCCGGATGCACTGTTGACGACCGATCCGGGCGTAACGGTCAGATGACTGAAAGAGAAGCTCGTATACGACAGGCCATAGCCGAAGGGAAACAGCGGCGTGACGTGCTCGGCGTCGTACCAGCGATAGCCGACGTCGAGCCCCTCCGAATAGTCGACCTGGCCGTTGACCCCGGGAAACTGAGCCGGCGACGCCGTCGGGATCGCTGACAGGCTGGTCGGGAAGGTTTGTGGGAGGTGGCCGCTTGGATCGACGTCACCGAAGAGCACCGAGGCGATCGCGGCGCCGTCATCCTGCCCCGGGTACCACGCCTCCAGCACGGCTTTGACACTGCTCAGCCACGGCATCAGCACCGGTCCGCCGGTGTTCAGCACGACGATCGTGTTGGGATTGGCGGCCGCGACCGCCTCGATCATCGCATCCTGGCCGTCGGGCAACGAGATGTTTGGCAGATCGCTCCCTTCGCTCTCCGAGTAGCTCGCGAACACGATCGCAACCTGGGCGTTCTGAGCGGTGATAGCGGCCTGGGTCGGGTCGGTGCCGGAATACGATGTGACCGTTGCTGCGGAGCCAGCGCGGCCGGTGATTCCGGTCATAGGGCTGATCACGGACGACGCCGTGACGTGGCTCGAACCACCGCCGGCGGTCTGCGGGTTGGTGGTGCCGTCGGGCCCGATCACGGCGATCGACTTGGTGGTCGCGGTGCTGAGCGGCAGGATGCTCCCGGTGTTCTTGAGCAGCACCGTTCCGCGCTGGGCGACGTTCTGAGCAAAGGCGCTATCTGCCGGGGTGCTCGCGGGTGTCGATAGGTTCCCAGTGGGCGGATTGTTGAATAAATCGAACTGGAACATCTGGGTGAAGATCCGCCGGACGGCCTGGGTGATCGTCGATGACCTCACCTGCCCATCGGCAACGGCAGCCGCCAGTTGGCCGTTGTCCCAGTAGTAACTCCCACGCTCCTGATCGAGTCCAGCGTTCGCGGAATTGACGGTCGACCAGTTGGCCGCGCTGTCAGAGCGGACGAACCCCTGAAAGTCCCACCGATCGTCGAGTAAGCCGGTGAGCAGGCTCGGGTCCTGGCATGAGTACACGCCCTCCAGCAGCGGGTACGCGCACATGATCGACGCGGTGTGGGCCTGCATGATGGCGCCATAGAAGGGCGGCAAGTAGATCTCGTGAAGCGCCCGTGTACTGATGATCGTGTCGTCAGCGGGGGTGTCGCGGTTCGTCTCCTGGTTGTAGGTGACGAAGTGTTTGACGTCGGCCATCACGTCCTGGCTCTGGATACCTTCGATATCGGCGTTCCCGAGCGCCGATGTCAGGAAGGGGTCCTCGCTGAACATCTCGAAGTTGCGCCCCCAACGCGGGTCACGCTGGATGTTCACCCCGGGTCCGAGCACCATCGCGATCCCCTTGGCCCGATGCTCTTGTCCGTTGACCACCCCGTACTGATACGCAAGCGACGGATCCCAGGCCGATGCGAGCGAGACCTCCGCCGGTAACTGCGTCACGCCGGAGGCCCCATACGCCACACCGAGCGAGCCATCCTGCTCGATGAGGGCGGGGATGCATAGCGTCGGCTGCGACGGTACCCAGCCCTCGTAACCCGCGTACGGACCGGTCGTCGTCGGTTGGTTGATGTACATCTCGGCGATCTTGTCGGCCAGGCTCATGCGCGACAGCAGCATGTTCACCCGCTTTCCAACCGGAAGCGACTGATTCAGCCACGGGCAGGCAGCTGTAGAGCTTCTGCCAGCTCGAACAGCGGCAGCATCGCGTGCGCTGGCCACCGTGTCCGCGAACAGGCCAGTAAAGGCGACGAGCGCACACACACCTGCGAGAGCCAGCGGCAGGCGCGCTCTTGCTCGGAGACGTAAAAGAAAAGTCGGGGTCGCTTGGCGGGCAGACATTCGGTCGCTCACAGCTCTACTAAACACGCTCAGAACGGATTTGGTGCTCCTTACTGCCCAGTCGCGCCGCTCCATACACAAACCCGTCGTTTGAGGTCATGCCGCTGGAGGGCTCTCGGAGTAGCCTCGCGATATGACTTCCGTGCCACCGGCCAGGCACCTGCTGCGCGCCCGGGACCTCGTTGACGGCCGCTACGCCGAGCCGATCGGCGTCAAGGAGATGGCGGCCGCAGCCGGGCTCTCGCGGGCGCACTTCAGCCGCGAATTCAGGCGTACGTTCGGCGAGTCCCCGAAGGCCTACCTGATGACCCGCCGGCTTGAGCGGGCAGCTGCGCTACTGCGGACCACCGACCGGTCAGTGAACGAGATCTGCCTCGATGTCGGCTTGGTCGGGCTCGGGTCGTTTACGACCAGCTTCAAGCATCACTTCGGCAAGACGCCGACCGAATATCGCGCGAGCTTCCCGCCGGCCGCAGCGCACGTGATCATCCCCGCCTGTTACGTGCATCTGTATGGGCGCCCGCAACACAGCATAAACCGAGAAGACCAGGCCGCAGTCACGGATTAGCTTGCCTGCGACAACGCTTGAAAGGAGCAACAGATGCACGTACGCAACGCACAGCTTTGGGTTCACGACCAGGACGAGGCGCTCGGTTTCTACGTCGGCAAGCTTGGCTGGCAGGTTCGCAGTGACGTCACCATGCCGGAGCTCGGCGCTTTTCGCTGGCTGACGGTCAGCCCGCCGAGTCAGCCTGACTTCGCCGTCGTACTGATGGCGATCCCGGGACCGCCGATCATGGACACCGAAACCGCCGCGCAGGTCAACGCGCTGATGGCGAAGGGGTTCGCCGGCACCGTGTTCCTGACCACCGACGACGTCGACGGCGACTACCAGCGTCTCAGCGAGGCCGGTGTGGAGTTCACCACGCCCCCGACTGACATGCCATATGGCCGGGATTGCGGGCTGCGCGACCCGTCCGGCAACCAATTGCGGCTGGCCCAGCTCGCGCCGCAGTTCGCGATGGCGTAGCTCGCTGTGTAGGGGGTGCCCAGCGGGGCACCCCCGGCTCGGCAGAGGGTTGTCGGGCCGGTCAGGAGACCGGTCCGCAGCCGTTTCCGACCGTGATCTCGCTGCGCGCAGGCCAGCCGCGTCGCTTGAGGCTGCGCTTGCCGATCTGGACGAGCTTCGGTCCGTTCCACGAGTAGGTGACCTTTGTCTCCGTCGACCAGCCGTATCTCGAGCCGAGCACGATAGTCCTCTGAACGAGGTGCGGCTTGCCGGTCGTGGAGCAGGTGAACCCGGCTTGCAGGCCGGAGTCTCCCCCGTATGCGAGGGTCGCGCCAGCGGCCACCAGCCGGCCATGGCTGAGGCCGTAGGCCGTGGCGGTCGATCCGCTTGAGATGTGGAAGGTCTGGAGGAAGATCTCACTGCCAGGATCGCTATTCACGTGGCCCACCGCGACGATCGCGACCGCCTTGACGCCGTTGATTCGGGCTGAGATCCGCGTCCCGTCAGGGAGAACGATCATGAGGAACGCTTGGGTCGCACCGAAGTACTTCCTCCAGATCGGAGGCCCACCAACGTAGCCGGCGCTGACGTGGTTCAGGCGTGAGTAAGCGAGTACCAAGTCGGTTCTCCCATTGCCCATGACATCTGCGTGCATAGCGGTCACGCAGCCCGAGCGCGGTGGCAGAAAGCGGCTCGGTGCAGCCAGCGGGCATCGCTGGCTCGAGGGCCCATCGATCGCGCCAGCCTGCGACTTCGGCGCGCCGGCGAACGCATTGCCATCCTGATGAGCTGCATTGCCGCTACCGCGCCCGGGCGCTCCGCCGCTGCGAGCGTGGCCGCCGTCGCGCTGGCTGCCGTTGCCCCCTCCTGCAAACCCGAGGATCACTCCGGCGGCGATCGCGGCAATGGCGAGGGTCGTGCCGACACGGCGATGTCTGCGCTGTCTCGCCCGGGCGTCCTCGATGACACCCGCGTCGATGTCGCGCTCACCTTCGGAGGGGACTTGGGGAGCCTGAAGAGTCACCGGTCAATGTGCTACGATAAATGGCACATTGAGGGATGTCAAGCTAGATCGCGATGATCCCGCTCCACTGCACGAGCAGGTTGCAGCCGAGATCCGTCGCTCCATCGCCGAGGGTGAAGCGCGACCGGGAGACCGGCTTCCGCCGGCACGCCATCTTGCGGCGGTTATGGGTGTGAACACCAACACCGTGTTCCGAGCACTACGCGCGCTCCGTGATGAAGGTCTGCTGGAGATGGCGCCGCGCCGGGGCATCAAGGTCGTCGGGACGCCGGAAGAGAGCGTCGTACGAACCCGCGTGGCGGAACTCGTCCAGCTGGCGCGCGGGCAGGGTTACACGCGCTCTGAATTGCTCCAGATGATCTCCGACGCGCCCTGACTCAGCACGACCGCCCCCTGACTCAGCACGACCGCGCCCTGATGTAGCAGGGTGCCCTGGAGCACGGGCGTTACCTGGTTGTTATCCGCGGTTTGTTACAAGCCGTTCAAGATGCGTGGGCTCCTACTACGTCGATCCGGTCTCGCCGTCGCTCTCGCGGTCGCCGGCTGCGCCCTCGCGCTGGCCGCTTGTGGGTCCTCCGGGAAGGCGAAAGGTAGCCCGCGCCGGACGTCGGCTGGGATCAAGTACGCGGACTGCATGCGAGTCCATGGGGTGCCGAACTTCCCCGATCCGACCTCGGTCGGCGCGGGCGTTCAGTTTTTGGGGGGCGCGGGGGTCAATACGCAATCGCCCGCGTTCGCCTCGGCCCAGAACGCGTGTCAGAAACTGTTGCCCGGAGGGACTCCCGGCCCGGGTTCGTACTCGGCGACGCAAATCAAACAAGGTGTGAAGCTCGCCGCTTGCATGCGCGCCCACGGCCTGAAGTCGTTCCCCGATCCAACCGACTCGGCGCCGTCCGGGCCGCCTGCGCCTCGCACGACGATCGTCGGCGGTCCCGACGGCGTCTTCACGTTGACCGGATCGATCGTCACAACGCCCGCGTTCAAGCATGCGGCGGCCAGGTGTCACCTACCGGGCTTCGGTCTGGGCTCGGGCCGAGGCTTCGCGATGCCGGTGGCGCCGTCAAGCGGGTGAGGACCCGCGCAGACACCGGCTCCGCCACTGCGCGCTCGCCCCGCAGACTTCGTCAGAGGCGGTTTTTCCTTCAAATTGCGGGATCTGGTCGTTGGGGTGACTTGCAGTCTCGACCAGCTGTTGATTAGTGTGCCTCTCAGCGGTTCGGGAGAGAGCACTGCTCGCAAAAGCCAAGCAGAGCGGCTCTCGAAGGTGACTGACAGGCTTATTCCGCACGCAGGCTACGCGCGAAAGCAGGCACGGTCGTCACCCCCGGACCGCGTTTTTCTTTAACAGCCCGAGCATCACAGCAGGGCTGGCCGGGCATGTCGCCCCGGGTGCCGCGAGCCCGTCGAGTGAGCGCATGCCTGCGAGCCTGTCCGAGGCCCTGTCTAGCCTGCGGCGTGCGGCTTCGCTGCCGCCGGTTCAGCGGGTACCTGCTCCTGTGAAACCGTGCGACCGGGCGCAATGGGAGCCGGCGCTGAGAGACCACCCCGGATCCCTACCTCAGCTAGCCCGCCCGCTCCCCAACCCCCACCGGCCCACCACGCAGGGCCGGAGTCGCCAGGGTCCAGCGGATCCTCGCAGCCAGCCTCCGCCCAGTCCGCGCGAGGGTCCAGCGGACAAGGAGCGCACGGCAGGGCTAGGGGGAAGGCGTCTCGTCGCCCGAGCCCGGGGTCGCCTCCTGATTCGGAGAGGAAGCCGGAGCGGAGGTCGTCGCCTCACTGGCGCCGAGGGCGGGCTGCGCGGCGCCGGGGCCGAGTTCCGCCCTCATCTCGGCCAGCTCCTGGTCGACCGCACCCTGCGCCCCAATTTGCGCGAGTTGCTTGTCGACGTCGTCCTGCGGCGGGCCGCCGATTGAAGTCAGGTCCTCGAAAGTACCGGCGGCCTGAAGCTCGTTGACTGCCGCCGCCCGCGCCTGCATGTCGTCGGTCTTGTCGATTGCCCGCTGCATCGCCTCGCCGAGGTCGGCCATGTGATCGCCGATGCCAGTTGCGGCCTCCGAGATCCGCACTTGGGCCTCCGACGCCGAGTACTGGGCTTTGATCACTTCCTTCTTGGAGCGGAACTCCTCGATCTTCGTCTGCAGGTTGCGCTCGGCATCGGTCAGCTGCTGCTGCTGAGCCTCGAGGTCGGATACCTGCTTGTCCAACGAGGTGACTTCCCCGAGGATCAGCTGCTTGCGCTCAATCGCCGCGCGCGAAAGATCCTCGCGACCCGCGGACATCGCCCGTTTAGCCTGCGAGTCGAGCGTGTCGGCCTGCTCATGAAGTTGCTGCTCCTGCAGCTGCAGGCGCTTCTTGGCGGTGACAACCTCAGCGATTCCGGACTTGACTTTCTGGAGGTCCTCGAGCTGTTGGTTGTACGCGTAATCGAGGGTCTCGGCCGGATCCTCAGCATTGTCGAGCAGATGCGAGACCTTGGCCTTTGTCAGCGTCGAGACGCGGCCCGCGAGTCCGGGCATGATGTCCTCCTAGGGTTTGTGTGGGCCGGACGTTGCGTTGGTGTCATCCGGCCAGCTCATTTTGATCCCTGCAACTGCTCCTCGGGTAGGTTTCGGTGCTCGGCTCTGATCGGGCATGATGTGTCCAGATGGCGTTGTCCACCGCAGCCGATCATGGCGCACCACTTGGTGGCGGCACCAGCGGCACCGCGATCATTCGCACTGAGCAGCTGACCAAGATCTACGCAGGCGCCGATTTCAAGGCTGTCGACAACCTCGACCTCAGCGTCGAGCAGGGTGAGATATTCGGGCTGCTCGGTCCCAATGGCGCCGGCAAGACGACCACCGCCGGGATGCTGACGACCAGGGTGATTCCCACATCGGGTAGGGCCTACATCGGCGCCGTTGACGTCGTCGCCCAACCGGCCCTCGCCAAACAGATGATCGGAGTCGTATCGCAGCAGAACACGCTCGACCGCCAGCTGACCGTGTGGGAGAACCTGTACTTCCACGGGCGCCTGTTCGGGATTGGTGCAGCCGAGTCACGTCGGATCTCAGACCAGCTGCTGGAGCAGTTCCAGCTGAGCAAATGGGGCAACGCTTCCGTGTATGCACTATCGGGCGGGATGGCGCAGCGGCTGATGGCCGCGCGGGCGATCTTCCACCGACCAGCTGTGCTCTTCATGGACGAGCCGACAGCAGGGTTGGATCCGCAGTCCCGTTTGGCCCTATGGGAGATCCTCGGAGAGCTTCACCGGGCCGGGCAGACGATCATGCTCACCACGCATTACATGGAGGAGGCCGAGCATCTCTGCACGCGGGTGGCGATCATCGACCGTGGCAAGGTCTTGGCGCTCGACACGCCGGCCGCACTGAAGCAATCGGTCGGGGCCGACACGATCGTCACGATCAAAGCCTCTGGGGACAGGGCCGTACTCGCGGCTGCGCTTGAGTCTGCTATCCGCGGGGTCACCCGCACGCGCGTAATCGAGGGCGGCGTCGAGCTTCACGTGAAGGGCGCCGAGCGAGTGGTCCCGCAGGTGGTCGCGGCCGCTGAGGCGGGCGGCTTTGCGCTGGCCGACCTCACGGTCGCCGAGCCCACGCTTGAGAACGTGTTCATCAGCCTGACCGGCAAGGAGTTGCGCGAATGACCACGGCAACCCAGCCGACGGGCACGCCTCCGATCGCGCTGCGTCCCACACGCTCCACCTTTGATGCCGGTCGTATCGCTCTCGGCGCGCTGATCCTCCGTGACATTACGGTGCTGAGGAAGAACTTCGGCGAGTTCGTGCTGCGGACGGTGATCCAACCATTTCTGCTCGTCTTCGTGTTCCTGTACGTGTTCCCTCACATCGGCCAGGGGATCGGGGGTGGAACAGGCAAAGCGCACGAATCGGCGTTCGCGACGGTCCTGGTCCCTGGCGTCGTCGGGATCTCGATCATGTTTCAGGGGATCCAGGCAGTTGCCCTGCAGATGTCGACGGAGTTCGGCTACACCCGGGAGATCGAGGATCGCGTGCAGGCGCCCTGCCCGATCTGGCTCGTGGCGGCGGCCAAAGTGATGTCCGGCGCGGTCCAGGGCCTGCTGGCGGCCGTGATCGTGTTCCCGATCGCGGCGGTCGTCCACGCCAGCGGCGTCAGCGCCCACCTGACGGTCAACTGGCTGGTGGTCGTGACGCTGATCCCGATCGCGTGTGTGTCGATGACATCCCTGGGGCTGTTGCTTGGGACCACCTTTGAGCCTCGCAACATCGGCCTGATGTTTGGTTTTGTGGTGCTGCCGCTGACCTTCCTGGGCGGCACCTACTACCAATGGACCCGTCTGTCCCCGGTTAAGATCGGCGGCTTCGAGTGGCTCAAGGTCGTGGTCCTCGTCAACCCGCTGATCTACATCAACGAGGGCCTGCGGGCCGGGCTCACTCAGGCATCCCATATGCCCCTCTATGCGGTGTATCCCGTGCTCATCGGCTTCGGCGTTTTCTTTTGGACAATGGGCTTGCGCAACTTCAAGCGACGCGTTCTCGTCTAGTTGCGCGGGGTGGCATCGTTGTGATCATGGATGGATATGGCTGTCAGTGCATCGGGCATGGTGGCGCGAGCGCGCTGGCTCCCGCGAACACGCTGGCGTCGTTCGAGGCCGCGGTCGATGTCGGCGTCGATATGGTCGAGTTTGATGTGAGGGGTCACCGCGGGGAGCTGATTCTTGCCCACACGATTCTGGATGCCCGTAGCCGCGCGTGCGTAAGTCTGGCCGAGGCGCTCGGGCACCTGTCGTCGCGAAGCTTCCGCGATGTGGGAATCAACGTCGACGTCAAGCACATCGGTTGTGAGGCTGCGCTGCTCGACGAGCTGCGCCACGCTGGGATGCTCGACCGCGCTCTTGTCTCTTCACAGGTGCCCGGGGTCCTGGACCGGGTCCGCGAGCTCCAACCGCGTGCGCTGACTGGCATCTCGATCGGGGGCCGGGTTGCACGTCTGAGTCGGCGTTGGCAGGACTGGCGCGTCCAGGTACTCGCGGGTCTCGCGTCGCGGCGCTGGGACGCGCTGATGGCACAGCACCGGCTCGTCGACGAGCAGTTACTCGAGGATGTCCTGACACGCACGGGATGCCTGTACGCGTGGACGGTTAACGAGCGCGAGGTGATCCAGTCGCTTCGTCGACTCGGCGTTCACGGCATCGCGACCGCCGACCCACGACTGTTCGTGTCTTGACCCGCGGTCCAGAGCCGCCCCCCTGATCCCGGGTGCTTCTCGCTCTAACATGGCTCGGCTCTGTCTGACGATCTGACTCTCCGGCCGATCGACCGCCGGACGCTCCTGAGGGTGGTAGGGGCTGCGACCCTGGCAGCACCGGGGTTCTCACTGCTGCAGGAACTCAGCGGCACCGACCCGGTCGCCTTGGCGGCGACGAGCGGAGCGCGCGGTACCGCAGCGTCGAGTCCTCAAGCATCAACAGTGACGCTCGGCGGCACCGATGTTCGGCCTCCGTCAATACCGCTTGCCGTGCGCTCGCCCTACCTCTCCACCTGGTTGCCTGCCACCGCACTGACCGCGGCAACGCCGCAGTTCTGGAATGGCGCTGCCCGCGGGTTCGTCGGATTGGTCATGATCGATGGCCAGCTCTACGCTTGGGCGGGCGAGCCGGTGCTGAGCAGCGGTACAGCGGTGACAGCTTTGAATCCGGTCTCGACGGAGGTGACCGCAACGCGCTCGATCTTCACCGCCGCAGCCGGCGGTGTGGAGCTGGTTGCGGAGTGGCTCTCACCTGTCGAGCCGGGCAACCTCCAGTTGCAGTCCGTCCCGCTGACGCTGCTGACCGTCTCGGTGAGTTTCACCGACAGAAACTCGCACGATGTCCAGGTCTATGCCGACATCACCGGGGAGTGGGTTTCCTCGAATGAGAGCGCGCTGATCGAGTGGCAGACGACGTCTGATGCGACCGGGCAGTACTGGACGGTGGAGCTTCAGAGCCCTGGCTCCCTGACGGAGACCGATCAGATGGCGAACTGGGGCACGGTCGTCTGGGCCGCGCCGGCGGGTTCGTCGCTCACCTACCAGTCGGGCGACTCAGTTACGGTGCGCAGCCAGTTCGCTTCTACGGGGAGTCTGCTCGACAGCTCTGACCCGAATCCGCGCGCCATCAACAACGACCAGCCCGCGTTCGCGTTCGCCGTCGACTTCGGCTCAACTGAAGCCTCCACCAACTTCGTGTTGGGACATGTGCGCACGCCGCTGATCAGCTACGGGCAGTCCGCGACGCAACTGCTGCCGCTGTGGACGAAGTACTGGTCGGGCTGGCAGGAGATGACCGCCGCATTCATCTCCGGCGCCGCGTCCGCGCGCCAGCGCGCGACCACACTCGACGCGCAGATAGAGAGTGACGCGACCACGGCCGCGGGATCGGGCTATGCAGCCGCGTGCGCGCTCGCGCTGCGCCAGTGCTACGGGGGCACAGAGCTCGCTATCGGCCCAAGCGGTGATCCCTGGCTGCTGGGGAAGGAGATCTCTTCCGATGGCGATACGAACACGGTCGATATCTTCGATCAGGCGTTTCTCGCTTGGCTCTGGCTCGACCCTGACCTGATCCCGCTGGTGATGGCGCCGATCCTCGACTGGTGTGCGTCGCCGGCCTGGCAGGACGCTTCGGCCTGGAGCGAGTCACCTCCGCCGTATTACTGCGTTCACGACCTGGGCGTCTACCCGGTTGCCGCCGGACGGGTGCCAGGCAATGGCGAGCAGATGCCGATCGAGGAGTCGGCCGGCATGCTGATCATGGCTGCCGGCTACGCCCGCGCTGTGGGAGCTTCGACCGCATTTCCGTTCCTCAGCCAGTGGCAGCTGCTGTGGACTCAGTGGGCCGACTATCTGATGACCCAGGTGCCGACCCCGAGCACGCAGTTATGTACCGATGACTGGGCCCCCGACTACTCGACGAGCACGGGCTCGGTGAACCTTGGCATCAAAGCCATCATTGGACTGGCGGCCGCGAGCCAGATCGCAACGATCCTGGGAGACACTGCGAACGCCACCGCCTGGTTGGATGCCGCGACCAGCAACGTCGGGCCATGGGTCACCCTCTCGACGGACGCGTCAGCGGGTAACTATCTGAACGTCGTGCAAGGTGCCACCGGCACCTGGTCATCGCTCTACGACGCCTACTACGAGATGGTGATCGGCGTTTCACTGGTCCCTGATCAGATTGCCGCTGACCAGGCGACCTTCTACCTGAACCAGCTCACCACCTACGGGATGCCGCTTCAAACAGACGCGGGCGATCTCAACAAGGTCGCATGGCTGTTCTACCTCCCCGCCTGGCTCAACAGCTACCCGATCGCCACGGAGCTGATGGGCCGCAACGTCGCCTACATCAACGACACCCCCTCGCTCGTGCCCTACGGAGACCGCTACCACACCGGCACTGGCATCGAGGTGAGCGGAATCGAAGCCCACCCTACCGTCGGCGCGGTCTACGCAATCCTCGCCGCGGGGGTGTCGCTTTCGAGTGGGGCCGGGGGCAGCCCGCCCCCGACAGGCGGCGGGCCACCGGAACCAACTCCTGCGCCGGTGTCGGTCACGGTTACGGCGTCGGCCCCGCCCAAACCGAGGCTCACCATCTACATCAGCGATGGCGGTCTGAAGCTCTCAGGCAAAGATGTCAGCATCCGTGTGCACGGCTCAAAAGCTGCGCCTTGCCACGGCTCGCTCAAGCTTGTCTATACGCACGAGGTAACACTCAAGCATCACAAACGCAAGCGCGTGAGCACCGTCATCGGTCACACCAGTTATTCGCTCCCGGCCGGTAGCTCGCGCACCGTGAAGATCAGGCTGACCGCGGCCGCCCTCAAGCTCCTGAGGAACGCGAGGAACCGCCGCTTGTCGGTCACGCTCGAAGCGACGGTCGCGGGCGGGATGTCGATATCCAAACGCACAACCGTCAACGAGCCGGACGTGCGCTGACTCAGCGCCGGTCGGCAAACCTGGTCGGTGCTGGCGCTTTGCCACTCAGCGCTTGCGATGGCGAGCGATTTGGCGGGTCAGACGCGGAGTTTCGACGTTTGACACGCAATGCGGCGACCGGTCGGGATGTGTCGCGTGTCTGCGAGGAAATCTCGGAATGGCTTGCTAGCCCTTCTAGACTATGCGCGCGGGGTTCGGGGGAACTCAGTTGTGTTTACGTTTAGGGGGAACGGAATCCATGTTCTGCAGAGGGCGAGTCTCTCGCTTGTTTGTTGGCGGTGTCGCGATCGGCACATCGCTGCTCGCGCTTTGTCTTGCGGCTGCGACGCCTACGGCCAGCGCTAAGTCATCTGCCCGGAAGTGCAACACGCACGCGGGGGCGCACGCGAATCTCGCGCGGTGCAACCTGTCCGGGAAGAGTCTGCGCGGACTGAACCTCGCAGATGCGAACCTGACGGACGCGAACCTTACGGGCGCGAACGTGTCGGGAACAAAACTGGGACAGGCAAGGCTGTCTGGCGTTCGTACAGGGCGCCTGCACGGCAAGCCGGCATCGGTGCCTCATGGGTATCGGCTCGTTCATGGCTATCTGATCGGCGCTGGCGTGTCGCTCGCCGACGCTGACCTTGGCCGGATCAACCTGTCGGGCGTCAACGTGAGCAACGCTGATCTCGCCGGAGTCGATCTCGGTCGTGCCAACTTGGGTCGGGCGGATCTGGCTGGCACAAACGTCGCGGGAGCCGATTTCCATGGTGCGAACCTGTCTCACGCGTCGCTCAAGGACGCACGCGACAAGGCACCCAAGATCCGGCACGCCAGCAGGTCGCTGCGCCGTCATACAGGCGCGACCGCAGACGGATCGGTAGATCTGACCGGCGCCGATCTCATCGACGCGAACATGTCCGGCGCGCTGCTCACCAACGCCCGCATGCAAGGGGCGAGCCTGACCGGCGCGAACCTCACGCAGGTTGACTGGCAGGGTGCCGACCTATCTGGTCTTGATCTCGCAGGCGCGGATCTTGCTGGAGTTGATCTGACGAACGTGAATCTGACTCGGACGGACCTGACCGGTGCGAACCTCGCCGGCGTGTCCCTCACCGATGCCACTGCCACCAACGCGAACTGGACAGGCGCGAACCTGGCAGGGGTTTCGTTCAGCGCGGCAACGGTCACCGGCGGCAACTTCACCGGAGCCAACCTGGAGGGCGCGAGCTTCGAGGGAACTGTGTCCGGCGGCATTGACGGCACCCCGAGCAATCTCACAGCCGGGTACGAGATCCTCGATGGCTACTTTGTTGGTCCCAACGTCTCACTGGAATCGGCTCCGTTCAGCGGAGCGGACCTCCACAACATGGATCTGAGCGGCGTCGATCTCACCGACGCGAGTCTCACAGGCGCGAACCTCAGCGGGACGAACCTGACGGACGCGAATCTCACCGACGCCAATCTCACTGGCGCGACGATCACAGGAATCACCACCACTGGTGCGATAAGCACCGGCGTGATCCCGGCGCCAACCGCGGAAAACGTGTCGTTCCCGGCGGCGTACGAGACCACGCTCACCGTGCCGACATGGTCCGGGCTGGACAATTACGCCAGCGGTCTCGGCTTCACTGTGAGTCTTGCCCAGCCCGCCAACGGTAAGGCAGTCCTGACCAGCGGTGGCGCGTTCACCTACCTGGCAAACCCGGGCTTTCTCGGCGACGACTCGCTTACATACACCGTCACCGACGTCTTTGGACGCACCGCGTCGGCAACCGTGACCGTTGATGTATCGATGACCGGCTACATCATGCAAACGCTGAGCATGGGACCGGCCGACATGCCGGCCTGGGAAAGCAGCGGCTCCTGGTACGGCGTGGTCTACGACGGCTCGCATCTGTGGGCCGCTGCCTCCCCCAGCTTTGTGTCAGAGATCGACCCGTCGAACGGCGCGGGCCTCGGTGGCTTCGGCCCCACGGAGGTTTTGTATGGGGCCGCGGGCCAAATGGGGCTCGTGACGGACGGCGCCGACATCTGGGTCTCAGGCAACGTTTCCACTTTCCAAGGCGACTTCTCGTCGGTTACCGATCTCAGCACCTCCAACCCGGTCAGCTACGGGTCGGTTTGGACCGATGGAAGCGCCGAGCAGCCAGGGGCGCTGGCCTACGGCGACGGGGCTGTGTGGGTAGCAAACCCCGACGGCACCGTCACGGAACTGAATGCTTCAAACGGCGCGGCGATCGGCAACTACAGCGGATGTGGAGCGGCCGAGGCCGCTTCGGACGTCGCTTATTCCGGCGGCGATGTCTGGGTGGCGTGTTCCAACTTCGTCGCGGAGCTTGATGCCACCGACGGATCGCTGATCGGGACATACGCCCTCTCGACCGGGACTGCGCGTTACCTCACGGTCTCCGACGGAGATGTCTGGGTCGCCGGCCGTGGAACAGGCCAGAACGGCACTCTGACAGAACTGAGTGCAGCAACCGGGGCTGTTATCTCAACCCAGAACCTCCAAGAAGTAGCACCAACCGCCATCCTGTCTGACGGCACAAACATCTGGATAGCCGGCGGGCACACGCTGGTCGGCATCAATGCCTCCACTGGTTCGGTCGTGCTGAATGACATCGGCGTCGACCTCGCCGACGGCGTGGCTTCGATGACCTTCGACGGAAGCCACATCTGGGCAGCCACGGGAACCGGAGGCTTAATCGAGATCGACGACCCCGTCAGCTAGCCAGGAGCTCGGCCGACGCCAAACCCGTGCTCAGTGCGATACGCGCCGGCCAAGAGAGTCTCGGAATTCGCCCAAAAGCAACAGTCCCAGGAGTGACGGCGCCCCCTGCGTGGCGCACGCACCCACCGCGTGAGTTGGCCACCGGGTTCTCGGCGCATGCCCGCACCTCCACTCGTGGGTTGCGCTGTCAAACGACCGAGGAGCGCTGATCTCAGAGAGAGACCACCTTGAAGCGGTAATGCTGGGTACCGGTTTGGCCGCGCGGGCTCTTCCAGGTGATGGTGCCGATGTAGCCACCCGGGTGGAGCGGATGGGCCGGGATGATGAACACCGAATCGCCATCCACATAACCGGAATAGCCGTGTTTGGCGGCTATGGCGTCGTCGACCATCTTGACTCCCTGGACGCGTTTCCCATGGGTCTTCAAAGTCCACGCCGTGGCAGTCATCGCGCCCGACGCCTCCAGTAGCTCCCCTTTGAAACCCGTGGAGTACGCGATGATCGTTGGTCCCGTGGTTTTGCCGCCGAGACCGACGAGTTGCTGAGGCGTGAATGGCGACTCGTTTGTCGTTTCCGATGCCGGCACCTGGCTATTACCGCGCTCGCTTATGAACGTGTAGTAGTGGACCGAGGTGATGCGGTAGATACTGATGGTTGGCAAGGTTCCCCAGCACGCCTCTCCATCGATGGTCACGTCCCCGGCCTGGCTGAGCAACGGGTTGTAAATGTCCTCCTGGTGCAACGGAGCGCTGTCCCATGGGGAGCTTGACATTCCCCACGCGCTGACTGCCTGCGACATGTCCCGCCAGTCGGCGACCCCCTTTTTCTCATCGTCCTCATCAGGGCACCAAGATGATGCGTCCTTCCGCACGTCCTCTGTGATACGCGGGATTCCGTTGACGGCACGCTGGTAGTTCGCACAAGCGATAGCGGCGGCCCCCGTCGCGCCGTCTGTACAGCGCGCTGTGGCGTTTTCCCGATCTTGCGCACGCGCCGGTCCGCTCACGGCTAGCAGAGCAATGCACACGATCCACGCTGGCAATCCAGCCAACGAAACCTTGAGTACACGATCTAGCATGAGCTTCCTTCCCTCGCGCACACCGAGGCTGCGCGCGGCACGGACCACAGGTGGGCGAGATAAATCAATCAGTTTGGCTCATTCGGCCCACAAATGGGAGTTCGCCCATGCTGGCCGGGCCCGCTGGCCCGCCAGCCCGTTCGCATTGTCGTACCGTTGCAGCCGTCATGCCGAGCGTGCGACTGCCCTACGAGTTCTCCGCGCCGCTGCGCACCGATCGCCTGGTGCTGCGCGCTATGACAAGCCGAGACGTCGACGACATCCACGCGTACCAATCGCGCCCGGACGTGTGCCGCTACCTGATGTTTGAACCACGCACTCGCGACGAGGTCGCTGAGAAGGTCGCGAAGTACTCCGCGGCACTCGTGCTCAGCGGCGACGGTGACTTCTGGCAGCTCGCGGTCGAGCGTGCCAGCGACCCCGGTCGCGTGATCGGAGACCTCTATTTTGCGATCAAGGACACCGCCAACGCAAGCGCGGAGATCGGCTGGACGCTCCACCCTGACCACATGGGATCGGGTTACATGACCGAGGCAGCCGGTGCAATGCTGGCGATCGCTTTCAACGACCTCGAACTGCACCGCGTGCACGCCCAGCTTGACGCGCGCAACCGTGGCTCGGCTGCGCTCTGCAAGCGCCTGGGCATGCGCCGAGAGGCTCTCTTCCGTAAGGACCTGTGGTTCAAGGGCGAGTGGAGCGATACGGCGATCTACGCGATGCTCGATCGCGAATGGGCCGCCGCGCAGGTTGCCTGACGCCCGGTGTAAGCAGTCCGCACGCGGGTAGCACTGCAAACATGCCCGAACCTGCCGAGCAACGTGATGATCCGAAGGTGCCCTCGCCGCCCACGCTGCCTGACGTCGAGAGCCCGCTAGCCGAAGATGTGATCGAGGACGCGCCGTCGACCGAGGAAATCATCGAGCAAGCCCAGTCGGCTGAGGAGATCCTGCAGCAGCAGCCCGACGTGGACGAGCTGCTGCACGGTCACAGCTAGGCGTCCACCCAATATCGATCCGCGCGCACCGTCCGCCACGGCGACTCGGAGGCCGGCTGGCCTGGCACGACTGTGGTACCGGTGTCCCATCCATAACCAGGACGATCTCTGGGAGGCTTGAATCATGGAACAGCGGATCAGCCTGGTGACTCTTGGTGTTACCGACCTCACGCGTGCTCGTGCGTTTTACGAAGCGCTCGGCTGGGCCGGCGCGAAGCAGCCCGACAGCGAGGTGTGTTTCTTCCAGGCCGGGGAATGGTCTTCGGCCTGTGGACCGCGCTCGGCGGTCACGGGGCTCCTGGGATCGAGCTCGCGCACAACGTCCGTACCCCGCAAGAGGTGGCTGATGTGATCGCGGAGGCGGAGAACGCGGGAGGCACGATCGTTCGTCATGCGCACCGCGCCGACTGGGGCGGCACGACAGGCGCCTTCGCCGATCCCGACGGATACGTGTGGGAAGTAGCCCACAATTCGGCCTGGACACTTGACGACGGCGGCGGCGTTCACATATAGCTCCCGCGCCTGCCGGCGCTGGCGCTCAGCCTCCCCGAACGTACCCCGTCGCCATCCGTCCGATCTCGAAGCCCGCCGTCCCCGTGGTCACGACCGGGTCGTGCGCGGCGAACTCGCGAAGGGCCTGCTCGTCGTCGGTCTCGACAACGGCGAGGCCGTAGGAGTCCTCGTCCGTGAGGACCGGCCCGAACACGACCATGTCCCCAAGCTCGACATAGGGGCGCCAGTGCGCAGCGTGCCTGCCCATGATCTCCCGTTCAGCATCCGTGAGCGTCTGGGCGAAGTCTGGGCGCGGGGCAATGAGACGGAGAACAAAGGTGGTCATGGCCGGACTCTACGCCAGCCGAACCGGACCGCGGGCTTGGATCGCCGTGAAACGACGAGCAGGATTCGAGAAGCCAAAACGTCAGGCATCGCTTAGCCTCGCGGGCATGGACAACACAATCGAATCACTCACCCTCGAGGTGGCCGACTCGGCCGCCTCACAAGACTTCTACCAAGCGGCCTTCGACCTTGACACGCAGGTCCATGCGCGCGTAGCCGACACGCGATCCAGTGGCTTCCGCGGCTTCACAATCTCCCTTGTCGTGAGCCAGCCATCGACGGTCGATTCGCTCTTGGAGACGGCGCTCAACGCCGGAGCCAAATCCGTGAAGCCCGCGGAAAAGGGCATATGGGGGTACGGCGCGATCGTGGCGGACGCTGACGGCGTGATCTGGAAGCTCGCGACCAGCGCCAAAAAAGAGAAAGGGCCCGCGACACGCAAGATCGACGACGTCGTGTTGCTGATCGGCGCCGCGGACATGGGCGCGAGCAAGCGCTTCTATGTCGAGCATGGCCTCACCGTAAAGCGGAGCTTCTTGGGCCGGTACACCGAGTTCGACGCTCCTCCGGCGGCATTAAACTGGCGCTCTACCCGGGGCGCGCCGGGCTGGCAAAGGACGCCGGCGTCCCCCCGGACGGTGACGGGCCGCACGGCCTCGCAGTCAACAGCGCAGCAGGCTCGTTCGTCGACCCTGACGGGTTCGTCTGGGAAGCGGCGTAGACGTTTGTGGGTCAACGCCCGTCTGGGCTGGTATCGCTGCTTACGGCGCTAGTGGTCTTGCTCCAGCTCGGCTAGTGGGTACGCGATGTCGCAGATCAGATCGTCGTCGGCTATCTCGTCGGGCGCGGCGATGTAGACCTCTCGACAAGACAGCCCGGCATCGGGACGGGCTACGGCCTCGCTGGAACAGGCAACGGCGTCATATGCTGCAAGGATCGCCGGGTAGGCCCACTGCGCCTTGGTGATGGTCGTATAGACCTCGTCGTGAGCCGGCTCGGTGCGGATCCCGATGAGATCCGTCGGTTGGACGTCGTCCGGGCAGCCGAGCACCACCTCGAGCGGGCCGTCCTCGTCTGCGTTGACAGGCCCATGGAAGATCAGGGTGAATGGGCCAGTCGCCTGCGCTCCGTCAAGGTGCGCAATGAAGGCCGCCTTGGTTTCTCGCACGAAGCCGTCGGTCTCATGCCCATGAAGGCGCCGCTGGATCGACATCACGCGCCGTGAGGGGACGCGACGGGTGGCGATTGGGAACATGGGATCGTCTCCTTCTTGCAGAATGGCTTGGATGTGACCGATCAGCCGCTTGCGGTTGGTGTGCTGGTGCTCGATCCGCCCGGAGAGCCGCGTGAGCCGCGCGCCGGCAAGGTCGCTACTAACCGCAAGGTCATCGAGGATCAGGCGGATATCGGCGAGGCTCAGATCGGCGCCGCGCATCAGACCGATGAGCTGGCCGGTGCGAACCTGGCCGGCGTGATAGCGCCTGTACCCACTGTCCTCATCGATGCTTGCCGGAGGAAGCAGACCGATGCGGTCGTAGACGCGGAGTGCCTTCGCCGTTAGGCGAGTCCGGCGTGCGAACTCGCCGATCGGCATGTGCAATTCGGCGGCCTTCTCAGTCACAACGACATTCTCGTAATTGCCCCTGGGTGAGAGTCAAGCCTTGCCCCTCCCGGCCGGATGCCCGGGGACGGGCGAAGCTGGCGAACCGTAACTCAGAGCGAGCGTGGTTCAACCGTCATCGGGCCACCCGTATCACCGGTATTCGGCGTGCCATCTGGTTCGATCAACAGGACCATCGTCTCCCCACTGGCATCTGGGCAGTGCTCTACGCCCTTGGAGACAACAAACAGCTCGCCCGGGTCGAGCTCGACGTCGCGATCGCGTAGATGGATGGTCAGGTGGCCGCTGATCACCAGGAAGAAGTCATCCGTGTCCTCGTGTTTGTGCCAGACGAACGGTCCGATGACCTTGACGACCTGCAGCTTGTAATCGTTGATGTAGCCGACCACCCCGGGCTGATATGGGCCGTCGAGTAGTGCGAACTTCTCTGCCAGATTGACCTTCGCGTCCATCCCGCCTCCAATGCTCCAACATCGACAACGCTGGCTGAAACTGCGCCCCGTGCCTCCAGGATCGCACCGTATCCATTCAGTCTGCGGCCAGGCGCCGCCGCGGGCAGGACGGAGGTGGCGTGGCCACAGCGTGACTCGGTAGCGTTGCAACGGTGTCAGAGACAGTGGCGACGATCTACGACTGGGCCGGTGGACGGGAAGCCTTCTCCCGGTGGCTGAACCGGTTCTACGACCTGGTTGAGCTCGAGGCTCCGGAGATCGCGGCGATGTTCGGTGGGCGTGTGAGCGAGGAACATCGCATCCACGTGACGGACTGGTGGGTGGAGGTGATGGGCGGCCCGGCGGCCTACACCGAGCGGCGCGGCGGCTACGAGCGGATGCTGGGCCGTCATCGTGGCCTGGCGATCACAGCGGAGCAGCGCTTGACGTTCGTGACGCTTCTGAGCCGTGCTGCCGACGATGCTGGTCTGCCGGCGGATCCGGAGTTCCGAGCGGCGATCATGGGCTATGCCGAGTGGGGCACCCGCCTGGCGGTCCATAACTCTCAGCCGGGAGCGCAGGTTGTCGCGCACGCCCCCGTACCGCGCTGGGGTTGGGGGGTTGCGCCGCCCTATGACCCCGCCGACGACGCCTGATCCTGAAGATCCGTCCGGCGCAGATGCGAACATACGTTCGTGCGGTGGGATCAACAGACAGTCGACAAAGAGGCAAGCGCAAGGTTGCCCGGGTATCGCGACGTGACGGTTCGCCACTTCGATGCGCCGGAGGCCGTCGACACCAGGTTCTACGAAGTCCAGGCCAAGTCGATCCTGAACCGCGTGCCCGAGGCGAGCCAGATGCCCTTCCGCTGGACCGTGAACCCGTACCGGGGGTGCACGCACGCATGCAACTATTGCTTCGCGCGCCCGACGCACGAATACCTCGGGTTGGGCGCCGGACGGGACTTCGAGCGCGAGATCGTTGTCAAGGTCAATGCGCCCGAGCGGCTGCGGGCCGAGCTCGGCCGCAGCCGTTGGCAGCGCGAGCACGTGGCCCTCGGCACGAACACCGATCCCTACCAGTGGGTCGAGGGGCGCTACGAGCTGATGCGCGGCATATGGGAGGCGTTGCGTGACGCGCGTAATCCCTGCTCGGTGCTGACGAAGTCGCCACTGTTGCTGCGCGATCTCGACCTGATGCTCGAGCTGAGCGCCGTGACCGACTTCAGTGCAGCGCTGTCGATCCCGACGCTGGACCAGAAGGCGTGGCGCGCGACAGAGCCCCGCAGCCCGAGCCCGAAGGCCCGACTGGATGCGATTGCCGAGCTCTCGAGCGCGGGTATCAAGACGGGGGTGCTGGTGGCGCCGCTGATGCCTGGGATCAACGATTCCCCCGAGCAGGTTCGCGAGGTGGTCCGGCTGGCGACTGAAGCGGGCGCCGGCTACATCACCGGGATCGCGCTGCATCTGCGCCGGGGAGTGCGCGAGGTGTTCATGGAGTGGCTGGAGGAGCAGCGGCCGGAGTTGGTGCCGCGATACGAATCGCTATACCGGCGCGGCGCTTACATGCCCGTCAGCGAGCGCCGACGGCTCACGCAGCTCCTGGAAGGGCCCCTGATGCCCCCTCGGGAACGCTTTAGCCGCATGATCCGCGCCGATCGGGAGGCGCTCGCAATGCCCCGGCGACCCCATCCCGAGCCGGCTCAGTCACGTCTATTTTGAGCGCTATTGCCGGGTCGAGCGGCCGTCAGGTCGCGATCAGATCACTCAGCTTCCGGCTCGGTTTCCAGAACGGTTTCCAGAGCGGTTTCCGGCTTGGTTTGCAGAGCGGTTTCCGGAGCGGTTTCCGGCTCGGTTTCCGGAAGCGCGGCGAAGTCACGCTTGACCTGGCGATACCACCCCATTCCCGAGATCGGGAACTTCCAACGACCCTTCATCTCTTTCAAAGCCTGCTCGTGCGTGGCGTCACCATGCGCCACCGCGTCCTTCAGATGCTGATCCTGCGCCTTGATCACGCGGTCGGCCGTGGTGCCGCGGAGCTCGAAGTCACAGGGACCGCCCAGCTGCTTACAGGTCATGGTCTTCGTGCTTTTCATGCAAGTCCTTTCCCTCGTGCCGTTGCCGGGATGGCGCTACCCGCAAGCGTACGGACGCCGACCAACGAGGAGTTCTTCGAGCTTGCCCGATCTCCTGGCTGCACCCGTCACTCGATGAAGCCGCCCGACTGGTGCTGCCACAGCTGGTGATAGGTGCCGTCGCGAGACAGCAACTCGGCGTGCGTTCCCGAATCGGTGATGGCGCCGTCCTCGACAACGATGATCCGATCCAGACGCGCGATCGTCGATAGCCGGTGGGCAACGACGAGCGAGGTGCAGCGTTCCATCAGCGACCAGAGCGCCTCCTGCACGAGCCGCTCAGAGTTCGAGTCGAGCGCGCTCGTGGCCTCGTCCAGAACCAGAATCGGAGCGTGCTTGAGCATCGCCTGAGCGATCGCGACCCGCTGGCGCTGGCCGCCGGAGAGCTTCAGGCCGCGCTCGCCCACGATCGTGTCGTAGCCGTCGGGAAGCTCCGAGACGAACTCATGCACGTGCGCCGCGCGACTGACGTTGACGATCCGGTCGAGGTCCGGTGGGCCGTCGTTGCCCAGCCAGATGTTCTGTGCGACCGTGCGATGGAGCATCTGCGGATCCTGCGGCACATAGGAGATATGCCGGCGCAGCGAGTCCTGCGTCACCGCCCGCAGCGACTGACCGTCGATCAGGATCTCACCGGCGGTGACGTCCATGAATCGCAGCAGCAGACGCGTCAGGGTCGATTTGCCGCCGCCGGAGGGCCCCACGACCCCGACTCGCTCACCGGGAGCGAGCGTGAGGTTGAGGTCCTCGATCAGCGGCTGGTCCTTCGCGTAGGAGAACGCCACCGACCTGAACGCGATCTCGCCGTCCCGGACGGTCAGCGCGGGCGCGCCGGGTGCGTCGACCACCTCTGGATCCGAATTGATCAGACCGACCAGTTTGGTCCCGCGACCCAGGGCCCGTGAGAGTGAGCGCACGGTCTGAAAGCTCTGGATGATCTGATCGGCGACCTGGGAGGTGTAGAACAGGATCAGATAGATGGTTCCCGCCGAGACATCGTGATGCAGCGCCAGCACGACGCCGATGAACAGCGCGGCCCAGCTCATCGAGTTGATGATCCCCGACATCCATGTGCGCGTGATCGTGAACGCGCGCCGTGCGCCAAGATCGGCCGACACCGAACCGTGGAGCTTTGCCGCCAGCGTCCCGCGCTCCAGATGCTGGCCGCTCTGGGCCTTGACAGTTGAGATGTTGCGGATCACGTCGAAGGCCACCCCCTCGGCCTCGGTGTGGGCGGCGGAGAAGCGCATCGATGCCTCGGTGACGGGCTTTGACCTCTTTATCACCAGCCACACGAACAGACCGGAGCACAGGGCCAGCGTGAGTCCCACCGGCCAGGCGTAGATCAACAGCACAACGATCGCGGCCAGCACGCCGACGACGATCCGCAGCATCCCCCACGTCAGCTCATCGATCGACTGCATCAGCGCCCAAGAGAAGGTGGAGAGTGTCGAGGAGACCTCACCGGACGGGTGGTCGATATGCCAGCGGTAGCTGAGCTCGAGCAACCGGTCGAAGGAGACCGAGATCGAGTTGGCAAACGCCTTGGTGCAGCCTTCCCATTCGAGCCAACCGGCCAACCGCCAGCAGATCATGCCGATGATCAGGAGCGCCCCGTAGAGGATCACGAGTGTTCCGAACGTGTGCCAGAGGTGCGCATCGCGCCCGAGCTTCGTGATGCGCTCGAGCGCCGCGGCGAATACCAGCGGTGTCCCCACGCTGTCGACCAGCACACCCAGGGTCACGAAGATCCAGCTCGGAATCAATAGGCGCGCATAGGGGCGCGAGACCTCGACGCAGAAGCGCAACGTCTCGGCGTTGCTCGCCTTGACCTCCATCGGGTTGACCGAGCGGCGGCTCAACTACAGGCCCAGGCGCTCACACACGAGCGGTGCGGCGGGCGCAACATCCGCAGACAGGCGTGGCAGCAGCTCCGCCCATCCGGGTTGCAACGCGATCGCCTCGCGCACCAGCGCGACCCCGCGATCGAGATCGCCCGAGATCACCGTGCCGAGACCCGACCAGAACAGCAGTTCATGATTGCCGGGCGCGAGCTCAGCCGCCTGCCGGTAGTGCACAGCCGCCTGTTCGTGCCGGCCCTCGTTGGTAAGGTCATCCCCGATTCCCGCCTGCTCATAGGCGCGCCGCAGATCAAAAAGCCGCCGCATTTCGATGAGCGGCTCAGCGTGATCCTCGACCCGCAGCGAAACGGTCGTTTCCCACGGCTCTCCCTCTGCGGGCACGACCAGCAGCGCCGCCGACTGGCGCCCGCGGATGTCACCGCCGGCTGCCTCGGCTGCGTCGAGCGCCGCAAGTAGGCGGCTGGCCAGCGGGCCAGCCGACGTACCAAACGTCTCGAGCATGCTGCCCCAGACGGTGGCGTTGGCCATGATGTTGGCCTGGCAGGAGACCTGCTCCCCGGTCACGTGCCCGGCGAAGTCCATGCAGGCGTCGCCGGTGTGTGCGGCGACCCCGCCGTGCGCGTCGATGATCGCGAGCTGGCGCGCGCCGGCGCCGGGGTCGGCTGCGGTGAGCCTGGCCAGCGCGTCGGTGGCGCTCATCCCGGTGGCGAGCAGCTCCAGCGCTTCCGGCCCGTAGGCAACCCGCACATTGGCCTGGGTCGCGACCGCGCCCACGCCCGGGCGTGCCCAGGGCACGAGCGGGCCCACGCCGAACCAGTGCGACTGGACGGCAACGCCGAGCTCACCGGTCTCCTGGTCACGAGCGACGATCGAATAGGTCACAGTTGCAATCGTAAGGGCGGCGCCGCTGCGCCGCCCCACCTCACACTGACCTGACCGCGAGTCGGTACGGACGCCGGTGGCCCCCCAAACCGGACGGCTACAACTTGCGCGCTCGAACAGCGGTGCCGTTGGCGCAGCCTCTCACGTACTGTGGACGGCGAGCGTTAAAGGGATGGTGACCGCGACCGCGACAGCGAACAGCACCACTCGTGAGGCCGAGCGCGCCCGGATCGTGGGCGCGCTCGCACTCACGCTTCTCATGTGGGCATCCGCGTTCGTCGTGATCCGCTCCACGGGTCGCCACCTCTCCCCGGGGCCCTTGGCCCTGACCCGAATCGCGGTCGGCAGCCTCGCGCTGGGCATAGCCATGGTGGTGCGCCGGCAGGCGCCGCCAGGTCGCGGCGCGGTGGGACGCGCAGCCCTCTCCGGCGTGCTCTGGTTCGGGGCCTACATGCTGTCGCTGAACGCCGCCGAGCGCTGGGTCGACGCCGGCACTTCTTCTCTGCTGGTCAACACCGGACCGCTGTTCATCGCGCTCCTCGCCGGCTGGTTGCTGCACGAGGGATTCCCGCGTGCACTGCTCGCGGGTTGCGCGGTCGCGCTCGGGGGTGCGGGGTTGATCGCACTGAGCGTCGCCGGACACGGCACGCACGAGTTGCTCGGCGCCGGCCTGTGCGTGGTGGCGGCGGTCGCCTACGCGGTCGCGATGGTCGTGCAGAAGCCGGCCCTGCGAGTCGCCGGCGCGCTGCCGGTCACCTGGCTTGCCTCAGTCGCAGGCGTCGTCGTGCTGCTCGAATTCGTCCCGCAGACCGCGCACGAGCTCGGCCACGTTTCCGCCGCGACGCTCGCCGGAGTCATCTATCTCGGGCTCGGACCGACGGCCATCGCTTTCCTTTTGTGGGCGTACGTGCTCTCGCGCATGAACGCCGGCCGCCAGGGCGCCACCACCTACGTGGTGCCACCGCTGGTGGTGCTGATCAGCTGGATCACGCTCGGCCAGACGCCACCGCTGCTCGCGATCCCCGGCGGTCTGCTGTGCCTCGCGGGTGTCGCGATCGCGCGCCGACGCTGAGTACATCCGGTCGCGTTGGCGAGCAACACCAGCGCGGGGCGCTCTAGAGCCGTTCCTCGAGCCGGTCGCAGCGAACGGCCAGCAGCGCCACGTCATCCTCGAGCGGCCCGTCATTCAACGCCTCAACCTGATCCAGCAGGCGGTTCGGCACCGTTTCCCAGATGGCATCGGGCCCCTCGGCCCTCAGCAGCTCCAGTAGTCCCTCGATCCCGAGACGCGTGCCGCGCGAGACGACCTTGCCCTCATAGATACCGTCCGAGTACAGCAGCAGCAGCCAGCTCTCGCCGAGCTCGACCTCGTCCAGCTCCCAGCGCGGCGGCAGCCCGATCCCAAGCGGCGGACCACCGGCATGCTGGGTCAGCAGCTGGGCGACTACCTCCGACCGCGACGATCGGCGGCGGGTGGCCCGCGATCGCCACGACGCCTTGCCGGTGTTGAGGTCGACGTCGATGGTCGCGACCGTCGCGTAGACGTGCTCGGCGTGACGCTCCTGATAGGTCAGGCGGTCGAGCGTCTCGAGCAAGGCGCAACTGCTCGACCCCCGCCAGAACCAACGTGCGCCAGGCGATGCGCAGCTGGACACCGAGTGCCGCCTCATCGGGACCGTGCCCGCAGACATCACCGAGCACCATCTTCAAACGATTCGGCGAGCTCTGCACACGTCGAAGAAGTCGCCGCCGAGCACCTGGCGCCTGTCGCCCGGCCTATACCCCGAGCGAACCCATACACGCGGATCATCGATCAACATCCGCGGCATCAGGCCACGCTGCACGCGGGCGGTCTCCGCGGTCCGGAAGCGCAGCATCGCGAGCTCGCGCGCATAGCGCTCCGCGCGGCTGCGCTGAACCGAGTGACGAATCGCGCGAGCGACGGCAACGCCGTCAGCCGCCCGGCGCTTCGAGATGTAGTCCTGCGCCCCGGCGGTCAGCGCGTCGGTGCCGGCATCGTCGTCGTCGTCGGGTGTCATCACCACCACCGGTAGGTCCGGATACAGGCTTCGGACGCGGTGGACGACGTCGGTGCTCGGCTCGTCCTGAGTGGCGATGTCGAGCAGCACGCAGTCAACGCCAGGTGCGAAGCCGGTGTCGGCTTCCCGGCAACTCGGATGCCCAGGTGACCCCCAACTGCGGCAGGACCTCGCCGAGTTGCCGGATCAACAGGTCCGCCGCTCGCTCATCCCGCTCGATGAGCAGCAACTCGCTGGGATCTCCCACCAACTGTCGCGGCGGCACTACGTCGCGTCGCATTCACAACCCCTTGGAGTGAGCGATGCGGATCGTCATCAGCATAGCTGTGGCGATTCGTTGCGCTCGACTGCCAACAACTGGGTCCAGTGCGGTACACCGATCCGAGCCTGCCGTGTAGGCTGAGCTCAATGGCGCCCGGGTTGACGGTCGAATCGAGGGAGGACGGCAACGCCTGCGTTCTCGCTCTCACGGGCGAGCTGTCGCTGGCCGATGCGTCGGCGCTCGAGCGCCGACTCGAGCAGGTGCTGACCACCAGCGCGACGACGATCGTCGTGGATCTAGCGGGAGTCGAGTTCATCGACTCGACGGGACTGAGCGTGCTCGTGCGCGCCCAGCAGCAGGCGAGCGAGCGCGGGATCGAGCTGGGGGTCGCGAACCCCAACGCGCAGGCCGCGCGCTTGCTCAGCCTGACAGGACTTGCGGAGCGGCTGACACTCCCAGCTCCGACAGCGTCCAAACTTCGAGACTCGCAGGGCTGAGCCTGAGGAGCCGAACGACCGAAGGTCATCCGCACCTCGGTGCCGGTGCAGGCGTCGCTCCTGAACTCCGCGTGATCCGCCAGCGCGCTGATCACTGCCACGCCCATTCCAAGACCGAGGCGGTTGCTCGAGGGGCGCCGCATTCCGCAGCCACGATCGCGGACGACCGCCTCGGTGTGCCGGCCGCGGATCTCGAGTGAGAACATCAACGGCCCGCTGCCGAGTGGGTAGGCGTGCAGCACGACGTTGTTGCACGCCTCACTGACCGCCGTGATCGTGTCCTGGAGCACCCGTTGGTCGATGCTTACCGAAGCGCCGATCGACCTGATCACCGAACGAACCAGCGCGACCGAGTCCGGCACGCTGTCCTGTTCGAGTTTGATCCTGACGTCCATGTCAGTAGCCGCTCCCACGGTTGGGCGTTTACACCCGGAGCGCGAACAGCGCGTCGAGCGTCTCGCACGCTGACATCACATGGACGTGCGCGAGGTGAATGTGATCGAGAAGACCGGTGAGCGCGAGGGCACTCTCAACCGAGCGGGTCGCGGCCGCCGTCACGCGGGTCAGCTGGCGCACCGCACCGCTGTCTGCGTCGTCCCGCCGTGACCGCGTGTGTGCGAGCGCGAGCAATTCCCGCCGCCGATCCGGCTCGAGGCGGGCGCTGGCGTAGTACCCCGCGATTCCGAGCTCGGCGTAGAGCCTGTCGACGGTCAGCGTGCCCGTATCATCGCTCGTCGCCTGCTCCTCGTCGAGCAGCGACTTGCACCGCAGCCTCGCCTCCTCGAGCAGTATGTAAGCCAGCTCCTCGGAGCTGGTGCCTTCATCGAACAGGCGCAGGCTTCCCACTAGTGATCCGTCTCGTGTCGCTGTGGCCGCCCTGGGCTCGTGCCGCAGTAGGCGCGAAACTCGCGCTCGAACTGGGGCCACCAGTCTCGGGCCAACGGACCTGATACCCAGCGCCAGCGCAGCCAGCGACGGTGCAGGGGGCGTGGGATCACACGCCGGATCGCCCGTCCCAGCATGAGGCCACCGGGCGGCTGCTCTTGACTCGTCCGCATAGCTGCCAGCTACCCGGCGGGCGCGTTTCCAACGCGCCCGGAGCGCTAACGCGCCGCGTCGCGGGTCTTGCCGTGGTCGAGCACCAGCATATGCACGAGACCGCCGGTTTCGACGCGCTCGAAGCTCAACTGGTCGACGAGCCGGGCAATCAACTCCACGCGAGCGGCGATGGCGCCGTCTCCCTGCTGCGCTACGCCGTCGCCGGCGCCGGCGCCGTCGCGCGCGATGAACGGCCAGCCGTCCAGGGTCAGGCGGTGCGACGATCCCGAGATCGCGATGACCACGTGCCCGTCGGCCGCAGCCTCCGCATAATCGGCAACGGCATCGTTGATCGCGTAGAGCTCTGCCGCCCCGCTCAGGGTGAAGTGCGAGGACGCGGCAAGGGCGCGGGCAACGCGTCCGAGCACATGGCGCAGCAGCGTCACCGGCTGACACCGCAGCACCACATCTCCGTTGAGGTCCTGTGGTCTGACCGCCCACTCGTGCTCGCGCAGTATCGAGTCTTCGGAAGCATCGTCCGTGCGACGGAAGCGCATCCGTACCTCGGTGCCGCCGTCACTCAGGCTCGTGAACTCCGCCTGGTCCGCGAGCGCGCTGATCAACGCCAGGCCCAGACCCATGTGATCTCCCGCACTCGACAGCCGCGTGATCCCGGTGCCGCGGTCGACCACGAGAACGTCGATCCGATCTGACCCATAGATGACCGTTACGTCCATCGGTCCCGCCGCGCCCTCGTACGCATGCAGCACGACGTTGTTACACGCCTCGCTCACTGCCGTCTGTATGTCGGAAGTGAGTTCCGCGTCGAAACCGGCCGCCTCGGCCAGCCCCGACAGCGCCGCTCTTACGAGTGCAACATTCTGAGGCCGATTCTCGATCTCTAGGCGAACGCACGCTGCTTCGCCGATCACGCCTGTGCTCAAGTCATCGCACCCTATCTGGTCCCACAGACAGGCTTCCTCATTCGAGCGGTCTATAACCCCTCGTCGGCACCGCCGGCCCGCTGGCCGGCGGCTTCGGCGAACGCGGTCCGCAGCCAGCGCCGGGCTAAGCGGCGCGGGTGCGCTTGCGACGCGCGCGAGAGCGGTCGTCGTCGACCGCCGCGCCGAGCTGCCTGAGCGCCTTGCTCAGGATGCGCGAGATCTGCATCTGTGACACGCCGACCTCGTCCGCGATCTCACTCTGTGTCCTGTCCTCGACGAACCGCAGCGCAAGTACGCGCCGGTCTCGTTCGGACAGACGCTTGGCCGCCGGCGCGATCGAGGCCGTCAATGTGACCAGGTCGTAACGCTCGTCGACCTCACCCATCGAGTCGCCCAGCGTGCCCGTCTCGCCGTCGCCATCGTCGTGCGGCGTATCGAACGACACTGCATGGTGCGCAGCGGACGCCTCAGCCGCGGCGAGTACGTCCTCGATGCTGATCTCGAGAAACTCCGCGATCTCGTTGTAGGTCGGCTCGCGACCGGTCTTGGCGGCGAGCTGCCGCTCTGCCTGGGCAACCTGGAGCGCCAGCTCCTGGATGCCGCGCGGCATGTGCACCGCCCAACCGGAGTCACGGAAGTAGCGTTTCAGTTCGCCGAGGATCGTAGGAACCGCGAAGTGCTGGAAGCCGATGCCGCGACTCGAGTCATAACGATCGATCGCCTTGACGAGGCCGAGGCTGGCTACCTGCTCGAGGTCATCGAGCGGCTCCCGCGCGCCTCGGTAGCGGCGCGCCAGCTTCCGCGCGAGCGGCAGATACTGGGCGACCAGTGCCTCGCGGGCACGCTCGTCGTGGTGGTCCTGCCAGCGGCGGAACAACTCCTGAACCGGCAGGTCTCGGTACTCCAAGCACGTGCGACTCGGTGGCTACTTGGGCCTGCATTGTCACCTTGCCCATACACACAAGCGTACTACGCCCCAACCTGCTCGGAGCTCGGTTGCGTCCACTCAGGTTGACGCTCCGCCAAGCCAAAGCACGCGCTTAGCGCTCTCGACGTGCAGGTTTTCGATCAGTCTTCCGTCGAGCGTCGCCACACCGGCGCCGGCCCGCGTCGCCTGCTCGAAGGCCTCGATCACACGCCGCGCGTGCTCCACCTCCTGAGCGGACGGCGAGAAGACGCGGTTGCAGATCTCGATCTGCCCCGGATGGATCAGCGTCTTGCCGTCGAATCCGAGCCGCCTTCCCTCGACGCACTCGGACTCGAAGCCCTCGTCGTCACGGACGTCGTTGTAGACCCCGTCGAGGATCGTCTTGCGCTCGCAACGCGCGGCCAGCAGGCACAGCGCGAGGCTCGCCTGCAGCGACCCGCGTCCAGGAGCGGCCTCCGCGCGCAGTTCGTTGAGCAGGTCGTTGGTACCCATCACGAGCGTGCTGAGTCGCTGGCTCGCGGCCGCTATCTCAGCGGCGCGCAGGACGGCCGCCGGCGTTTCGAGCATCGCCCAGATCCGAGTCGCTTGAGGTGCCCCGGCGCGCTCAAGCGCCCGCTCCACCGTCAGCAAATCGTCGGCGGAGTTGACCTTCGGCACGAGGATCGCGTCGGGTCCGGCGGCGGCCACCGCGGCCAGGTCGGCGGCGTGCCACTCCGTCCCCAGCCCGTTCACGCGGATCGTGACCGTGCGGTCGCCATAGCCACCGGAGGTGGCCGCCTCGCACACACGCGCACGCGCCTCTGCCTTCGCGCCGGGCGCGACTGCGTCCTCCAGATCGAGGATCAGCGCGTCCGCCGGCAGCTCCCGTGCCTTCTCGAGCGCCCGCTCGTTGGCGCCCGGCATGTAGAGGACAGAGCGGAGGCGGGCAGCAGTGCTGGACATGGGTGAAGCGTACGGCGCCGTCCCGCAGACCGCGCCCTCCGGCAGACCGCGCCGTCCCCGGACCGGCACGGCAGCCCGGCGGCTGCGCGACAATCGATCACATGGAAATGCGTCAGCTTGGAAACCACGGACCGCGGGTGTCGGCGATCGGACTCGGCTGCATGCCGATGTCAGGCACCTACGGAAGCACAAGTGATGCCGATGGAATCGCCACGATCCACCGTGCGCTCGACCTCGGCATCAACCTGCTGGACACGGCCGACGTCTATGGCGAAGGCCACAACGAGGAACTCGTCGGACGCGCGATCCGCGACCGGCGCGACGAGGTGGTGCTTGCCACCAAGTTCGGGATCACACGCGATGGCACCGGCGGCACCGGCTCGTTCAACGGCCGTCCTGAGTACGTTCGCGCCGCCTGCGAGCGCAGCCTGGGGCGCCTCGGCATCGACACCATCGACCTCTACCAGCAGCATCGCGTCGACCCGGAGACGCCGATCGAGGAGACGATCGGCGCAATGAAGGAGCTCGTGGAGGAGGGCAAGGTCCGCTACATCGGCCTGTCGGAGGCGCTCGCGCCCGACCTGCGCCGCGCTGCTGCAGTGCACCCGATCAGCAGCCTCCAGAGCGAATATTCACTGCTCGAGCGCAGCGTCGAGGGCGAGATCCTCGATACATGCGAGGAGATGGGCATCGGCTTCCTGCCGTTCTCGCCACTGCTGCGCGGCCTGCTGGCCGGCAGCCTGACGGCAGCAACTGAGCTCGAACCGGGCGACTTCCGCGTCGCCGACCGCTTCCCGCGTGTCGGCCCTGAGCACCGTGCCGCAAACGAGGAGCTGGCGCATGTCGTGCTCGAGATCGCCGAGGCGCGCGACGCCACGCCGAGCCAAGTCGCACTCGCCTGGCTGCTCGGCCGGCGTCCGTGGATCGTGCCGATCCCCGGAACCAAGCGCACCGCCTACGTGGAGGACAATGCCGGCGCGCCCGACGTGCAGCTCACCTACGAGGACGAGGTCCGACTGGATTCGCTGGCCGCGGACGCCCAGGGCGAACGCTATGGATCTGGTGCGGTGACGCCCAACTGGGTCTCGCCTCGACTTGGCTGACGTTCTATGAGAGGCTGACCACACATGAAGAGCTGGGACCTACAGGCCGTCACGCTGAGCCCGCATGCACCGGAGATCCTCGAGAGCGGGGATGACGGCCGTGCGATCGTTCTGGAGATTCCAGCGGGCGGCAGCCTGCGCGAGCATCAGGTTCACGAGGGCGCGTGGGTGTTGGTTGTGAGCGGACAGGTCGCCGTCAATGACGAGACCGAGCATGTCAACGGCGGCGCCGGGCTGATGGTCAAATTCGAGCCGGGCGAGCGCCACAGCGTCGATGCGCTCACCGACACTCGCATCCTGTTGCTGCTGACACCGTGGCCAGGCGACGGGCACCCCGGCGCGATGGCGCTCGACGACAAGCGAACCGTCAGGCAGCGCGCCGCCGAGCGTCGCAACAGCTAGTCGAGTTCGGGCAGCAGGTCCGCGATCGAGTCGATCACGCGCGACGCGCGGTAGGGCTCGCGTTCAGCCAACTCGCGCGTGGTCAAACCGGTGAGCACGAGAATCGTCTCGAGCCCGGCCTCCATCCCGGAGATGATGTCAGTGTCCATGCGATCGCCGATCATCGCCGTGCTCTCTGAGTGGGCACCGATGGCGTTCAGCGCGGAGCGCATCATCAATGGATTGGGCTTTCCGACGAAGTAGGGCGCGACTCCGGTCGCATGCGTCATCAGCGCCGCGACCGAGCCGGTGGCGGGGATCGGGCCGCGCACGGACGGACCGGTCGCGTCCGGGTTGGTCGCGATGAAGCGGGCGCCGTTGCGGATCAGGCGCGTCGCCATGGTGATGCGCTCGAAGCTGAGCGAGCGCTGCTCACCGAGTACGACGTACTCCGGCTTGTTATCGGTCATCGTGTAGCCCGCCTGGTGCAGCGCCGTGATCAGCCCGGCCTCGCCCACCACAAACGCGGTCCCGCCGGGCCGCTGGTCGTCCAGGAAGCGCGCGGTCGCGAGTGCCGAGGTCCAGATGTTCTCCTCGGCGATGTCGATGCCGTGCTGCCGCAGCCTCGCCGACAGATCCCGCGGGGTGTAGATCGAGTTGTTGGTCAGAACCAGAAACGGGATCTCACGCTCACGCAGGCGCGCGATGAACGCGTCCGCGCCCGGGATCGCGTTCTCCTCGCTGACGAGCACGCCATCCATGTCCATCAGGTAGGAGCGGATCTCGCGCGTGCGGGTCACGCAGGAAACGTAGCGGTCCCGGCTCGGGTCGGTGGAGTGAGAGTCGTGAATCCTCCACTAGGCTTGCAATTCGCATGCTCGCCGCGATCTGTGAAACCTCCGGAGGGACCGCAACGCTCAGCGTGCGCGAGGTCGAGGCGCCGACGCCAGGCCCCGACGAGGTTCGCGTCAAAGTCGCCGTTTCGGGCGTCAACCCCACCGACTGGAAGACTCGTAAGCGCTCCACAGCGGCGGAGGGCGCGTTCCTGGTTCCGAACCAGGACGGCGCCGGCACGATCGATGCGGTCGGCCCCGGCGTCAGCGCGAGCCGCGTCGGCGAGCGCGTCTGGGTGCTGATGGCGGCCCGTCACCGTGGTTGGGGAACCGCGGCCGAGTACGCGATCGTGCCCGCGGAGCACGCGATCCCGCTTCCGCACGGTGCCTCCTTCGAGCTCGGTGCGTCACTCGGAGTGCCGGCGCTGACCGCCTCGTATTGCCTCAGCGCCGCGGGTCCCGTCGCGCGCCGTAGCGTCCTGATCTCCGGTGGCGCCGGTGCAGTCGGCCACGCGGCGATTGAGCTCGCGCGCTTCGAGGACGCCGGACACGTGGTCGCTACGGTCAGCGGTCCGGAAAAGGCTGCGCTGGCGCAGGCGGCCGGCGCCCACACGGTCGTGAACTACCGCGAGCCCGACGTCGTCGACAGGATCCGTGAGGCGGCGCCCGCCGGGATCGACCGCTTCGTCGAGGTCGCGCTTCACGAGAACATCGACCTCGACCTCGCCGTCGCGGCGCCACACGCGCTGATCACCTCGTACGCGGCCGACGACGCGAGCGTCGCGCAGGTGCCGGTGCGCCGGCTGATGGGGCCGAACCTCACGCTGCGGTTCATGCTGCTCTACACCCTCCCGCCGGCAGAGTTGCGGGCCGCGATCGAGCGCACCTCGGCGGCGCTCGCAGCCGGTGCGCTGACCGCCCTGCCGATTCACCGCTTCACGCTCGATCAGATCGAGGCCGCACACGATGCGGTCGAGCAGGGCGCCGTCGGCAAGGTGGTCGTCGACCTGCAGTAGGGCCGAGCGGGGGCGTTCACACGCTCACACCTCCACGACCATCCCCGGGTCGAACCCGGCGACTGGCTCGTGCGGGTACCCGCGCTGGTTGCTGACCACGCGCGTCCCGTTCACCTCGGTGTCGACCATGCGGTGGATGTGTCCGAACACCCATAGGTCGACGGCGGTGCCATCCATCAGCTCAGTGAGGTCGCTTGCAAAGGCGCCGCCGATCGCCGCGAGCAGCGGGTTGGTCGGCGCCGAGCGCACGATCGGCGCGTGGTGGGTTATCACCACGGTTGGCCCGACGTGCGGACGCTCCAGGCGTTCGGTCAGCCACGCCCGGCTCGCAAGATGCAGCGCCCGCGTGTCGTCGGGCCGAAGGCGCCGACCGAGCTCCGAGGCACCAATTTGCTTGTAGTCGCTGACGAGGCGCTCACACACGCGCATCGAGTTGGCCCGGTTCTCGGCCCCGGCGAAGTTGAAGTCGCTCCACAGCGAGCAGCCCAGGAAACGGACGCCGTCGATCACCACCTCGTCGTTCTCGAGTACGCGCACGCCTGAACCGATCGCCGCGTCGCGCATGGTGCGCGTCAGGCCC
Source organism: uncultured Conexibacteraceae bacterium (assembly GCA_963774025.1). Lineage (GTDB taxonomy): Bacteria > Actinomycetota > Thermoleophilia > Solirubrobacterales > Solirubrobacteraceae > Palsa-465. Next base: position 637,299 of record CAVZDL010000015.1, on the reverse strand, counting down.
GGCAGGTCGTGGCCGTAGAACTCGTGGTTGCCGGCCACGTAGATGACGGGGCGGCCGTCGAACCGGCGGCGCACCCAATCGACGCCGGCGGTGCCGCGGGCGATGTCGCCTGCGAGCACCACGACGTCGGCGACGACCGGCGGTGGCGTAAACGGCGCGTACTCGAGGTGCAGATCGCTGAGAACGTGAAGTCGCACGCCGCCTTAGATGTTCCCACGGCTCGGGTCGCACCCGGCGACGCCTCAGGCGACGTGGGCGCGCGACGCCTCAGGCGACGTGGGCGCGCGATGCCTCAGGCGACGTGGGCGCGCGACGCGTACGTCAGATACGGCAGCTCGAAGCGATCGCGCCCCGCGAGCTGGGGGTGATGCTCGAGCAGATCCTCGATCGCAGCCGTCATCTCCGCTCGTTCGTCCTCCGAGGCGACGATGAAGTAGCTGCGCGAGGCGATCAGCTCCTGCAGTGCCGCGGGTGTCATCGGCGCGCGCCACTCGGTCACGAAGTACTCGATCTGCCCGAACTCGTTGCCGAACGGCGGATTGCTGGGATCCATATCGTTGTGGTCGACGCCGCGGGATGTGATCTCCGTCAACTCGCGCACCCAGTCGACGCGCTCGTCGCGATGGTTCCACACCAGGCCGAGACGGCCGCCGGGCTTCAGTACCCGTGCCACCTCGGCAGAGGCCGACGGCACGTCCACCCAGTGCCAGGCTTGCGCGACGAGCACAGCGTCGACCGAGCTGTCGTCGATCGGTAACTGCTCGGCCCTTCCATATAGCGCCGTCACTCCTGGAAGCGCGTCGCGCAACCGCTCCAGCATGCCCGCCGACGGCTCGACGGCGGTGACCTCGAGGCCGCGTGCGGCTATCAGGCGAGTGAGCTTGCCGGTGCCGGCACCGAGGTCCACAATCTTGGGCGTGCCGGCCGGAAGCAGCCAGTCGACGGCGTCATCCGGGTAGCTCGGCCGGGCTCGCTCGTAGGTGGAGGCCGCAGCGCCGAACGAGTTCGCCTGTGCGCTGCGCAGCTCGACGTCTGAAGCGAGTTCCGTCTCGGCCACGAGCTCAGGCTAGCGCGGCCGCCCGCGGCTCAGAGCCGGTTGTCAACGAACCTCCGAGCCCTCCCCACGTCGGCACGCCGCCGCCGACCACATGGATGACGTCGGTCGCGCCAAGGCGCTGGAGCATGCTCGCCGCGGTTCCGGCGCGCTGGCCCGACGCGCAGATCACGAGCACCTGGCGACCGGGGTCGATGCCGGCCGGAATCGCGTCGATGTCATGCCACGGCACGTTCGTCGAGCCCGGGATGTGTCCGTCCTCGAACTCCGCGAGCTCGCGCACGTCGAGCACCTGTGCAGGAGATGTGGCGTCGAGGTAGGGGCCGATCTCCTCGACGGCGACCTGCTGCAACGCAACGAGCGGCTTGCCTTCGGCGTTCCAGCTCGTCCAGCCACCCGCAAGCAAACCTCCACGCCGTACCGCGGGCGCCAGTCCGACCGCCGCCGCGAGACGGCCGGCGCGGCGGCCGTCCTGATCGTCGCGGCCCACGAACACGATCTGCGGGGCACCGGCGCCGACCCAGGCCAGCTTGGTGCCGAAGCCGCCGCGGTGCAGCGGAATCGAGATCGACCCCGGCACATGCCCCTCCGCGAACTGCGTGTCGGTGCGGACATCGACGACCAGTGCGCCCTCACGCTGGCGCGCTTCGACCTGGCCGGGAAACAGGCGTGCGAGCTCGATCCCGTCGGTCAGCAGCGGTCCGTGGTTGAGCTCGACGATCGCCTTGAAGTTGGGAGGCTGGGCGCCGAGCTTGGCGACCGAGGCGTCGACGAACTCCTGCTCGTCCTCGATCGCGAGCATCTCGTTGTGGCGGCGCTCGAAGCCGATCGTGGAGGCAACCTTGAGGTCCATGCCGGGGCCGCCGCACATCGAGCCGCCGAGGTGCCCGGGCCAGACCTCGATGTGGTCCGGGAGCGACAGCAGTTGGTCGCGCAGCGAGTGGAAGATGCCGCGCGCGCCCTCGGCTCGCTCGACCGCCAGGTCCGGTCGCGCGACGTCGCCGACGAACAGGCTGTCGCCGGTCAGCACCGCCCACGGATCCTCGCCGCGGCGCAGATCGGTCAGCAGGAAGCAGGTGTGCTCGGGCCGGTGACCGGGCGTGTGGAGCGCCCTGATCCGCAGGCTGCCGAGCTCGAACTCGTCGCCGTGATCGAACGGCTCGTGCGCGAAATCGGGCTCGACGAGACGGTGGACGTGGATCACGGCGCCGGTCGCTGCGGCGAGACGACCGTGCCCGGACACGTGGTCGGCGTGGTTGTGGGTCTCGAACACGTGGCCGATGCGCACGTCGAGGTAGCGCGCCAGCTCGAGGTATCGCCTCGATCTCGAAGCGCGGGTCGACGACGGCCGCGACGCCGGCGTGCTCGTCGCCGATGAAGTACGACGCACAGCCAAGGTCGTCGTGCACTATCTGCCGAAAGATCATCCGTTTCGCCTACTTCGCTTACAGGCTCACCCGCACGCCGCGTGTGAGCGCCGTGGACACGTGTACCGCGACATAGCCGCAGACTACGCCTGCGCCAAGATATCCGGCCGCCAAGCCGTAGTGGTGCGCGTTCCACATGTCCAGCAACTCAAGTTGCATCGTGGAAAACGTGGTGTAGGCGCCGCAGAACCCTGTCCCCATGAGCTGGCGCCGGTAGGTCGAGAGCGGCAGGCGCTCCTGTAGCCGCGTCACCAGGTAGCCGAGCAGGAAGGCGCCGCTGATGTTGATCGCGAGCACGACCCAGGGCCAGCTCGCGTCCCCCGACGCGAACAGCTGGGTGAAGGCGACACGCGCCAGCGTCCCGACGACGCCGCCGGCGAACACGGCCGCGACCTCGCGCCGGTCGAACTTCACGCTTTGGCCGTCGGCACGTCGGACATCGCTAATGGCGGGAGAAGGATTCGAACCTTCGAAGGCATAGCCAATCGGTTTACAGCCGATCCCCTTTGACCGCTCGGGAATCCCGCCAGAGCGGCCGAGTTTATTCGGTCGCCCCCGATCGCGACTGGAGGGGTGAGCCCGGCTCGACCTCGTAATCGGCGTATTTCGGACCGCCTACGCGAATTGACACGCCGCCGCCTATGGCCGCGGCTGGAATGAACCAGCGTCGTCCGTCCCCGACATGCACGAACAGGTAGTCACAGCGCGAGGCATCCATCTTCTTGACGATCCGGTTCCAGCTCTGGTTGCCGCCGCGAGTACAGACGGCAACGCTGAATCGCCCGCGCTCCCAGTTCGTCGACGTCTTCACCTGCACACGCAACGGTGGCCGCCCGTCGAGGAAGTCGGCGATCAGGTCGTAATCCGACACCTCGACAAACGGCTTCGCGACTACCGCGCCAACCTCCATCAACCATACGATCGCTGAGAGCTCGCCGGCGTTTCCCTGCCGCCTCGGCGTCCATGCCTTGGTCTCCATACGAACACATGTTCGCAGAGCGGCCGGACGTGACCCCGGGCGAGCGACCCGCGGACCGCACACGGCTGGTCCGGATGGCGTCAGTCGATGTCGCGCAGCCGCTGGGCCTCGGGCAGCGCCTCGAGCTTCTTGAGCGTGTGGTTCTCGATCTGACGGATGCGCTCGCGCGTGACGTTGAACGCGCGGCCGACCTCCTCGAGCGTAAATGGGCGCTCACCGGTGAGCCCGAAGCGCATCTCGATGACCTCGCGCTCGCGCTCGGGCAGGGCCGCCAGCGCGCGACGCAGGTTCTCGCGACGCAGCCGCTCGGCGGCGAGCTCGAACGGCGACTCCGCAGTCTGGTCCTCGACGAAGTCCCCCAGCTCCGACTCGTCCTCCTCGCCGACGGGCTTCTCCAGCGAGATCGGCTGCTGCGCCATCCGCAGCACATCGCGCACGTCGCGCACGGTCGTGTCGAGCTCGAATGCGATCTCCGCCGGCGTCGGCTCGCGCCCCAGCTGCTGCACGAGCTGGCGCTCGACGTGCATCACCTTGTTGAGCTTCTCGACCATGTGCACGGGGATCCGAATCGTGCGCCCCTTGTCGGCGATCGCGCGCGTGACCGCCTGGCGGATCCACCAGGTCGCGTAGGTCGAGAACTTGTAGCCGCGCCGGTAGTCGAACTTCTCTACAGCGCGGATCAGGCCCATCGACCCCTCCTGGATCAGGTCCAGGAACGTCAGACCGCGCCCGAGATAGGACTTGGCGATCGAGACCACGAGCCGCAGGTTCGCCTCGATCATCTGCTGCTTGGCGGCCATGTCGCCGCGCTCGATCCGGCGCGCCAGCGTCACCTCCTGCTCTGCTGTGAGCAGGCTGACGCGGCCGATCGAGCGCAGGTAGAGCCGCAACGAATCGAGGCTCGGCTCGATTGTCAGGTCGACCTCGACCGGCTTGGCACGGGCGCGACTCGCATCCGGCTCGGAGGCGGCTGCCTCCGCACGCGCCTCGACGCTTGAGAGCTCTGAGCGCGCGAGCCTGCCATCCACCTCGACGACCTCGATCCCGTGCTCGTCGAGGTAGGAGTGCAGCTCGTGCACCTGCTCCTTGGTGACCTCGAACTCCTCCAGGCATGCCGCGATCTGCTCGAACGTCAGAAAGCCGCGCTCCTGTCCCTCCGTGATGAGCCCGCGAAACTCGTCGAGTTCCGAGATCGGTGCCTCGTCACTCAGTAAAGCGGTTGCCTTATCGCTCAACCTTCCGACTCCTTCCGGATCACGGATCAGCGTTGCAGAGCCCCTGCGGCAGCGGCTCCCTCTCTCTTCATCTCTCCCTCAAGAGACCGCCGAGTGATACCACAGATTCCAAAACTTAGTGTTGTCTGCCACGACGAGCCCGATCGCGGCTGCTCTAACCTTTGGGTTCGCGATGGCAATCGAGTCCTCCACACGCGTATCGACGGTCGACGTTCAGTCCCAGCTTCCGTCCGTACAGCTGAGCCTCTCGCAGGTCGGTGTGACCAACGTCGAGAAGGTCATTCGCCTGCGCCAGGGCGACAACAACCAGCTGTTCTGGGCCCGCTTCGAGTGCGTCGTCGAGCTCGGTCCCGACCAGAAGGGCGCGCACATGTCGCGCTTCGAGGAGGTCGTCAACGAGGCGATCCGCGAGGTCGTGCTCGGCGAGTCGCCGCTCCGCGCGGAGACGCTGGCCGAGGACATCGCCCAACTCGTGCGCGAGCGCCAGGGCGCGCGCCGCGCCGAGGTGACGGTCGAGGCGCGCTTCCCCGAATACAAGCCGGCGCCCGTCTCGGGAATCGAGACACAGGAGCTGTACACGCTGTACGGCTGCGCGCTCAGCACCGAGTCCGGCACGCGCCGCCTGATCGGCGTCGCCGCCCAGGGTATGACCGCCTGCCCATGCGCGCAGGAGCTCGTCGCCGCCGGTGCCCGCGCCCGCCTCGGCGAGGACGGCTTCGATGCCGAGGAGATCGACCGCATCCTCGAGGCGGTGCCGGTCGCGACGCACAACCAGCGCGGCCTCGGCACGCTGCACATCGGCCTGCCCGAGGGCTCCGGCATCGAGCTCGACGCACGCGTCCTGCTCGAGATCGTCGAGCAGTCGATGTCGTCTGAGATCTACGAGCTGATGAAGCGCTCGGACGAAGCGCACGTCGTCGAGAAGGCCCACCGGCGGCCGCGCTTCGTGGAGGACTGCGTCCGCGAGATGATCAGGGGCGTGATCGAGCACCTGCCAGAGCTGCCCGACGAGGTGTTCGTCTCGGCCCGCCAGGAGAACCTCGAGACGATCCACCAGCACAACGTGATCGCCGAGCGCTTCGGCACGATCGGCGAGATTCGCGCCGAGCTGGCGAGCGGTGTCCACGCCCCGGAGCACACAAGCCGCCGGGCCTGGCTGGACTCGACGGTTTGACCTCGGATTGGATGGCTGGCTGGCCACCAATCCGGCCACAGCGCGCTCGGAGGCCGCAGCGCCCCCACGCAAGCGATCAGCTAGCGTCCACAACATGCCTCTGATCCCGATGGTCATCGAGCGCACCGCCCGCGGCGAGCGCGAGTTCGACATCTACAGCCGTCTGCTGAACGAGCGGATCATCTTTCTGGGGACGCCGATCGACGACCTCACGGCCAACCTCGTGGTCGCCCAGCTCCTACACCTGGAGTCCTCGGACCCCGACAAGGACATCTCGATCTACATCAACTGCCCGGGCGGCTCGATCTATTCGGGCCTCGCGATCTACGACACGATGCAGTTCATCAAGCCGCAGGTGCAGACGATCTGCATCGGCGTGGCGATGTCGATGGGATCGCTGCTGCTGGCCGCGGGCGCGCCGGACAAGCGCTTCGCGCTGCCGAACAGCCGCATCCTGATCCACCAGCCCTCATCGGGCTTCGAGGGCCAGTCGACGGACATCGAAATCCACGCCCGCGAGGTGCTCAACGTCCGCCGCCGGATCGACGAGATCTACGCGCATCACACCGGCCAGACGGTCGAGCAGGTGCATGCCGACACGGAGCGCGACCGCTTCTTCAAGGCGCACGAGGCGGCTGAGTACGGCCTGATTGACAAGGTCATCGAAAAGCACTGACCTGCGCCGCCGGATCTACTACTCTGCGCGACATGAGCGTGCATGAGAAAGACCTCGACGGCGACGACGACGATTTCGAGTACGAGGATCCGTTCGAGGACGACTCCGACTTCGACGATCCCGAGGCCTTAGATGACCTCGAGTTCGACGAGGACGAAGACGAGGACAAGGACGAGGACTGAATCCTCGCCGGGTCGCGTGGGCGCTGGCGCTCAGCGCGGCCTATTGCAGACGGAAATGGCCCTGTGCGACGCGTACCGCGCGGCCGCCGACGAGGATCCGCGTCGGGTGCTCGCCGGTGCCTTCGACCCGCGCCGTCAGCTCTGACGGACGCCGCATTTCGACGCCCTGCGCGACTGTCAGCGTCCGTCCGGGCGTGCTCCAGCCGTGGCGCACGAGGTGTAGCGCGAGTGGGCCGGCCGCCGAGCCGGTCGCCGGATCTTCCGGGACGCCCATCCCCGGACAGAAGACGCGGCATCTGACACGGACGCAATCGCCGTGCGTCGCGTCGGGGTCAGACGGGGCGAAGCAGTCGATCCCGACCGGGCCGAGGTGGGTGAGGCCGGCCATGTCGGGCTCGATCGCCGCGAGCTGTTCGGCGTCCGCGAGTCCGACCATCACAAACGCCGGACCGTTGCGGTAGATCTCGAGTGGCAGCACTGGGCGCGACACCCGCAACGCCTCGAGCAACTCCGCCTCGCGCTCGAACACGCGCACCGTCGGCAGCGGCTGCTCCATCTCCCCGTAGACGATCTCCCCGTGCTCGCGTGTGAGCGTGACCGGAACCACGCCGACGCTCGTTCGCAGCCGCACGGTCGCGAGGTCGTCCCGCTCGCCCACGATGAAGGCGGCGCCCAGCACCGGATGCCCGGCGAACGGCAGCTCGGCGGCCGGCGTGAAGATCCGCACGGTGGCGTCGGCGTCCTCGTCGCCGGGCAGTACGAAGATCGTCTCCGACAGGTGCAGCTCGCGGGCGGCGGCGAGCATCAGCCGGCTGGGAACCGCCTCGCCCTCGGTGAAGACAGCGAGCTGGTTGCCGGCCAGCGGCGTGTCGGTGAACACGTCGATGACCGTGTATGGATGCGTGGGCTCAACCGACATCGGTGCTGGCCATCTCCAGAAGCGTTGTGACCGTGGTCCAGTTTCGCGCGGTCGCGATCACACCGAGCTTGCGATCGCTCAACTCGCGCGCGAGCTTCGACTGATGGATGCCCTGGGGATGCCATCCGTACACATTCCGGCGCGATAGCGCGAGAGATATCGCCTCGGTTTCGGGCGCAAACGCGCCGTCAGAGGCCCCCCGCACGCGCGCGGCGACGTCAGCCGGCAGCGGCGACGACAGGAACGTGACCTGCAGCAGCTTGGGCGCGGTCAACGCCGCGTCGGGGAACGGATTGCCCGCGACCACCTCGGCCAGCTCGGCAGCGCCGCGCACCACGACGGGCACGGCCAGCGCGAAGCGATCGGCGATCAGGGTGGCGACGATCTCGGCGAGCGCACCCTCCTCGAGCTCCGTGTCGAGCAGGATATTTCCGCTCTGCACGTAGGTGCGCACATTCTCGAATCCCGCGTCGGCGAGCGCCGAGCGCAGCTCCGGCATCGCTATGCGGTTGGTCGAGCCGAGGTTGATCCCGCGCAGCAGCGCGACAAGCGTCGTCATCGAAGACGACGGCTTGCCGCGCGCTGTTGCCGGTTAGGTGTTTCCGCTCCTGCAGGCGTTAGTGAACACCGGACCCTCGTATTCCGGATAACCGAGGCTCGACTGCAGGTCTACGCCGTACTCCGCATCTCCGCCGAAGTCATTGACCCCGGCGCCGCGGCTGACATTGCCAAACTCGAGCGTGCAGCTCGCCTGGCCACGGCTGGTCGTGGTGACACGGGTCCAGTAGGGATAGAAGCCACCAGGACCGGCCGGTGGCACCGAACATCCGGCACCGGTCGCCGTGCAGGTCGACTCACTGAGCGCGATGTCGGTCTGCATGAAGAACTTCGAGTACTGTGCCCCGCCCGTGGTCGGCAGGCTCTGCACGAAGCTCCCCGGGAACTTCGACGTCGGGTTTGGACCGGTCGGCCACTCCGGGTAGTACGGCGTACCGTCGAAGTCGAGGTCGCCGTTCTGGTAGTAGTTGTCCTCGCAACCGGACATCTCATCCGGTGCGCTGTTGAGAGCCCCGTGGGTGTCCCCGGCCGGGTAGCAGAACGCGTCCGAGACCTCGGGGGTTGTGCTGTCGGGCGGGCCGGCGTCCTCATATGGACCATTGCACGTGTTGTAGAACACGTCGGTAAACGATCCGATTGTGTATGTGCCGGGGTCCGTCACGCTTGTGCACGGCTCCCAGTGGCCAGTCTCGAACTCGGTCGAGATGTTGGTCTGCAGTGCCGCCCACGGAATCGTTTCCGCCGCCCCGGCCGTGGAGTACTCCGGCTGGAAGTTGTAAGGCGTGCCGGAGCAGTCGGACATCGAGGTGGTCGCGAAGCCGTTTGCCGCCGACGCCTGCATGTAGCCGGTCTGGCCGGTCGTCAGATCGTGAATCACAACCTCGAAGGCCTTCCCACCTCCGGGGGCAGGCGCATCGAACATGTGGATCCTGATCTGATCGCCCGGGTTCAGCAACAGCGTCTGCCGGTTGGGCGTGCTGCTCGCCAGGTCGGACTCCTGGGGCGATGCCGGGCCGGTCGGCACACCGTCGCGCTGAATCCAGGCGAAGTTGATCGGCTCCTCGCAACCGCTGTTGCAGGTTGCGAAACCTGTGGTGCATTCGAGGCTGTCAATCGTCAGCGCGGCGCACCAATGGCTGTCGTCGCAGCTGGTCGAGTCGACCCACGGCGGCATGCCGGGCGGGTATAGCTGCATCTCCATGAACGCAGAGCCGCCACCCTCGGAGCAGTTCGTCGTGTTACCCCCGATACACGTCGGGGCGTTGGAATCGCTCTCCGGCTTGCATGCTGAGGGCGACCCCGGATCGGTGTTCGGGTAGGAGTTCGGGTCGCACATCGCCATCGAGAACCATGGCGCCGGCGTCAGCTCGAACCAGTGGGAAACGTCCGAACCCGGATGCTTGACGGTCGGCGCCCTGCTGGGATCGCGCGGAATCGTCTCGGTCCAGGTGACGTCGTCGCCGGAGCCTCGGGCATTCGACAGGAAGGTCATGTCGGGCTCGTCGTGACCGATGTATTCGCCGTTGTCGTAGAACCGCCCATCCCATGTGTTGGGGGTCCAAGTGTCAAAGCCACGGATATCACTGCAGTTGAGTCTTGAGTTCACAGATGTCTGCATCGTGCTCTGCCCGTTGCAGTCGAGCTCGCCGAACTTCCCGGGCTGTAGCTGCCCGGCATTGGCCGTCGCAACCGAGCCCAACAAGATCAGCGCGGTGACGAGAAGCCCAGCGCACGCACGCGATAAGACGCGGAACGACATTGCATGCCTCCTAAGGGTCGCCTTCCAACCTTGATGCGCAACCTACACCCTCGCGGCGGGGCGCTGGGCTTTTTCCTCAGCGGTGCGAGTCGGACCTAATTAAGGATCAGTGCAAGACGCCGCTCGAGCGCGGCGCCGAGCACCTCGCGCACTGGCCCGGATTCGAAGCGCTCGACGAGTGCGGAGAGGAAGCCCTCGATCACCAGGCGTTTGGCCTCGGCCTCGGGGAGGCCGTGCGCGCGCAGGTAGAAGAGCTGCTCGGGATCGACCTGAGCGACGGCGGCGGCGTGCGTGCAGCGCACATCATTGGCCTGGATCTCGAGCCCCGGGATCGAGTCGGCGTGAGCGCGCTTGGAGATCAGCAGGTTGCGCGAGTCCTGGAACGCGTCGGTCTTCTGCGCGCCGGGGTCGACGATGATGTTGCCCTTCCAGACGGCGCTGGAGCGGTCCTGCAGGACGCCACGGAACGCCAGGTCGGAGGTGGTGTTCGGCGCCGCGTGCTCCTGTGTGGTGTCAAAGTCGATGTGCTGGTGACCGTGCGTCGCATAGGCACCGGTGACGCGCGCCTCGCTGCCCTCGCCGGCGAGCCGGGTCTCCATCAGCACGTGCCCGGAGCGCGAGCCAAAGCCGAGAGCCACCCAGTCCAACGACGCGTCGCGCCCGATCACCGCTCGCTGGGCGCCGAAGATCCACGCCTCCTCGGACAGGCCCTGGCCACACACGTAGCGCAGCCGGGCGTTCGCGCCGACCTCGAGCTCCGTCGCGACGTTCAGCACGCAGTCACCTGCTGACAGATACTGCTCCCAGACGGCCGCCTGGGCTCCTTCCTCGAGTACCACGCGCGTCCGCAGGTTCGCCAGCTGCCCGTCTCCAACCACGGTGGTGAGCGCGATCGGCTCCTCGACTGCCACGCCACGCGCGACCGTCACGACTGTCGTATCGCCGCTGCGGCTCACATCGACGCCCGCAGGCAGCTGTGCCATTGGCAGGTCCCACAGGGTGCCCGGTGCATCCGAGCCCCAAGCCGGATGTACCGTCGACAGCTGATAGGCGTCTAGGTCGAGCGCCGCGATGTCGGTGAACTCCCAGCCGGCGCGACCCTTGAAGGTCGGGAGCTCGAGTGCTGTGCTGGTGGCGACGGGCGGCGGGGCGGGGTTAGCCAATGGAGCCCTCCATCTGCAACTCGATCAGGCGGTTCATCTCGACCGCGTACTCCATCGGCAGCTCCTTCGTGATCGGCTCGATGAAGCCGTTCACGATCAGCTTCGACGCCTCCTCCTCCGGGATCCCGTGTGACATCAGGTAGAAGAGCTGATCCTCACCGACCTTGGAGACCGTCGCCTCGTGACCGACGTTGACGTCGTCCTCGGAGATGCGGATCGTCGGGTAGGTGTCCGAACGCGAATGCTCGTCGAGCAGCAGCGCGTCGCAGACGACCTTCGACTTCGAGCCGTGGGCGCCCTTGGCGATCTCCAGCAGGCCGCGGTAGGAGCCGCGCCCGCCGTCCTTGGAGATCGACTTGGCGAAGATGTTCGAGGTCGTGTTCGGCGCGGCGTGGATGATCTTGCCGCCGGCGTCCTGATGCTGGCCCTTGCCGGCGAACGCGATCGAGAGGATCTCGCCGTGGGCGCGCTCACCGACCAGGTAGACGCTCGGGTACTTCATCGTCAGCTTCGAGCCGAGGTTGCAGTCGACCCACTCGACGGTCGCGTCCTCGTGCGCGACCGCGCGCTTGGTGACGAGGTTGAAGACGTTCGCCGACCAGTTCTGCACGGTCGTGTAACGGATGCGCGCGCCCGGCTTGGCGATCAGCTCGACGACGGCCGAGTGCAGCGAGGAGGCGCTGTAGGTCGGGGCCGTGCAGCCCTCGACGTAGTGCACGTAGGAGCCCTCGTCGGCGATGATCAGCGTGCGCTCGAACTGGCCCATCGATTCGGTGTTGATGCGGAAGTACGCCTGCAGCGGCATCTCGACGTGGACGCCCTTCGGCACGTAGACGAACGAGCCGCCTGACCACACGGCCGAGTTCAGCGCCGCGAGCTTGTTGTCGTTGGGCGGGATGATCGTCGCGAAGTACTCCTTGACGATGTCCTCGTGCTCGCGCAGCGCCGTGTCCATGTCGGTGAAGATCACGCCCTGCTTGACCAGGTCCTCGTTGATCTGGTGGTAGACGACCTCGGACTCGTACTGAGCGCCGACACCGGAGAGGAACTTGCGCTCGGCCTCGGGAATCCCCAGGCGGTCGAACGTGTTCTTGACGTCCTCGGGCACGTCGTCCCAGGAGCGCTCGGCCCGCTCGGAAGCACGCACGAAGTAGTGGATGTCGTCGTAGTCGACCTCGGCGAGCATCGGCGAGCCCCAGGTCGGCTGCGGGCGCGCGAAGAAGTACTCGAGCGCCTTCAGGCGGAAGTCGCGCATCCACTGCGGCTCACTCTTGAACTCGGAGATCTTCTCGACGATCTCGCGGTTGATGCCCTTCGGCGCCTTGTACAGGTAGTTCTCGGCGTCGTGGAAGCCGTAGCGCTCGTCGTAATCGGAGTTGATCCCGGCGAGCTGCTCGTTCTCGGTCAGCTGGATCTCGGGTGAAAGCGTCGGTTCGGTAGTAGCCATCTATGCCACCTCCAGCTTGATCATGTCGTCATCGATGATCACCGGAAAGGTGTCCACCGGTTGATAGGCGGGCAGCGTCTTGGGCCTGCCCGTCTTCAGGTCGAAAATTGAACCGTGCCGCGGGCACTCGACGGTGCACGCCTGCTGGTCGAACGGGCCCTCGGCCAGCGGCCCGTCGTCGTGCGAGCAGCGGTCCTCGATCGCGTAGTAGGCGCCGCCGCAGTTGAACACGCCGATCTCGAGGTCGTCGTGCTCGACAAGGCGCATTTCGCCGGGCGCGAGCTCGCTCAGTGGGCAGACGTCGATGGTTTCGCGCACAGGTCAAATCCTAGCGCATTGATCGGATTTGGAGTCTCGAATGGCGGCCTTCGCTGGCGATGCTGGACCACGCGTTGCGCGACGACCTGGAGATCCTACGCGTGATGCGTCTTCGAAGCTACGGCGTGAAGCTCGCCGTCTAGGCACTGCGGGCCACGCCGCCGCCTCAGATCAGGCGGCCTCGGGATCCCAGTCGACCTCGTGCCCGAGCGCCGCGGCCTTGACCACCTTGAGCGACAGCATCGCGCACTTCAGCCGCGTCGCCGAGATGTCGATGCCGAGCAGGTCGAGCACGGTCTGGCGGTCGAGCTTGAGCAGCTCATCGGTCGACTTGCCCTTGAGCTCGTCCGACAGCATCGAGGCCGATGCCTGCGAGATCGCGCAGCCGTGTCCGTCGAAGGCGACCTCGCTGACCTTGCCCTCGGAGTCGAGCGTGAGCTGGAACGTGAGCTCGTCTCCGCACAGCGGGTTGAGGTCGTGTGCCTCCATGTCCGGCGTGCTCCAGCGACCCGTGGTTGTGCGGGTGCTTGTAGTGATCGAGGATGTATTCGCGGTAGAGCTGGTCGTCCATCAGTGGCTCCTCAATCCGGCACTAGAGCTGCATCACCCTGCGGACGGTCTCGAGGCCGTCCATCAGCCGGTCGATGTCGGCGGATGTGTTGTGGACGGCAAACGAGGCGCGGGCTGTCGAGCCGAGCTTCATGCGCCGCATCAGCGGCTGGGCGCAGTGGTGACCGGTGCGCACGCAGACGCCCTCGCGGCCGAGGATCTCGCCGATGTCGTGCGGGTGGGCGCCGTCGATCGCGAACGAGACCAGCGCGCCGCGGTCGGCGGGATCGAGCGGACCGTGGACGGTCAGCCCGGGGAAGTCCGCCATCCGCTCCAGCAGCTCGGTGGTGAGCTCCTGTCCGTGGGCGCGGATCGCGTCGATACCGAGCTCCTGCATGAAGTCGACGGCGGCGCCGAGCCCGATCGCCTCGGCGATCGGGGAAGTGCCGGCCTCGAACTTGCCGGGCAGCTCGCTCCAGCTGGAGTTCGTCGTCGAAGACCTCGCGGATCATGTGCCCGCCGCTGATGAACGGCGGCATCTCCTCGAGCAGCTCGCGGCGCCCGTGGAGCACGCCGATGCCGGTCGGTCCGTAGGCCTTGTGTCCGGTCCAGGCGTAGAAGTCGGCGTCGATCTCCGGCAGGCTCACGGGAAGCTGCGGGATCGACCTGGGTGCCGTCGATCACGACGATCGCGCCGGCGTCGTGGGCACGGCGTGTGATCTCGGCGACCGGGTTGATCGTGCCGAGCACGTTCGAGACGTGCGCAATGCAGACCGCCTTGGGCTCGCGTTCGAGCCGGCGATCGTAGGTCGTCGAGGTCGAGCCGGCCGTCGTCCAGCACCGTGAACGTACTCGAGCTTGGCGCCGCGCTCGAGGCAGATCAGCTGCCACGGCACGACGTCGGAGTGATGCTCCATCTCCGTGACCAGCACGATGTCGCCCGCGTTCAGGTTCGTGCGCCCCCAGGAGTGCGAGACGAGGTTGATGCGACGCGGTCGCGTTGGCGGTGAAGATCGTCTCCTGCGACCGTCGAGCCGAGCCAGGCCGCGATCCGCTCGCGCGCGCCCTCGTAGAGGTCGGTCGCCTCGACGACAGCGGGTACACGCCGCGGTGCACCGAGGCGCGGTAGTTCGTGTAGTAGTCGACGATCGCGTCGATCACGACCTGCGGCGTCTGCGAGGTCGCAGCCGAATCGAGGTAGACGAGCGGCTTGCCGTCGATCTCCCGACGCAGAACCGGGAACTCGGCGGTCAGGTCACGCAATCCTGAGGCTGCTGGCCGTCAGACGGCGACCGCGGCATCGATCTCGTCGGTGATCCAGCCGTAGCCCTTGGCCTCCAGCTCGCCGACCAGCTCGGGACCACCCTCCTTGACGATCCGGCCCTGGTAGAGCACGTGCACGTGGCTCGGCTGCACCAGGTGCAGGATCCGCTGATAGTGGGTGATGATCAGCACGCCGAGATCAGAGCCCTCGCTGGCCGGCCACGGTGTTGACGCCCTCGGCGACGATGCGCAGCGCGTCGATGTCGAGGCCCGAGTCGGTCTCGTCGAGAATCGCCAGCGACGGCCGCTGCAGCGCCAGCTGCAGGATCTCGAGCTTCTTCTTCTCACCGCCGGAGAAGCCGTCGTTGAGGTAGCGGCGGGTGAACTCCTCGGGCACCTTCGTCAGCTCCATCGCCGACTGCACCGTCTCGCGGAAGTCCTTGAGCGAGATCGGCTCCTCACCCTTGGCCGTGCGGTGCGCGTTGAGGACCGTGCGCAGGTACTTGGTGACCGTCACGCCCGGCACGGCGACCGGATACTGGAAGGCCATGAACAGGCCCAGGCGCGCACGCTCGTCGGTGGCGGCCTCGGTGATGTTCTCGCCGCCCCAGATGATCTCGCCCTCGGTCACCTCGAGGTTCGGGTGCCCCATGATCGCGTTGGCGAGCGTCGACTTGCCAGAGCCGTTCGGGCCCATCAGCGCGTGGATCTCACCGCCGCCGACGGACAGGTCGAGCGCCGCGCAGGATCTCCTTGTCGCCGGCGCGCACATGAAGGTTTCGGATCTCTAGGTCTGGCATCTGACTCTCAGGTCTCGGTGTTTGGATGATTGAAGTGCTCTTACGCGGCAACGACGGAGCCCGCGCCGGCGCTCTCGGGGCGTCCCGGAACTCGAGCCGGCCGGCCCGAGCGCTCCTCGGGTCAGCCCTGAGCGAGAACTCGACGAGCTCAGCGAGCGTCGTCGTCTGCAGCGATCGGATGATCCCGCCCTGCACGCGCGTCCACAGCAGCTTCGTCGCGCACGGTCCGGCGCCGGTCTCCGGCAGGTGCGAGCAGACGATCCGCTCCATCTGGTCGTGAACGAAGCACTCCATCGGAGCGATCGGGCCCTCGAGCGCGGCGACGACGTCGTACATCGTGATCTCCGCGGGGTCGCGCGCCAGCCAATAGCCGCCGTGCGCGCCGCGAGCGCTCATCACGAGGTCGGCCTTGCGCAGCCGCGCCACCACCTGCTCGAGGTAGGCGAGCGGCAGGCCCTCTGCGTCGGCGATCGCCTTCAGGCTGGTGGGCTGCTCAGGCGACTGGCGCCCGAGCTCGACCATCAGGCGCACGCCGTACTCGGCTTTGGAGGAGAAGATCATCCGCCTAAATCCTACCATGGAGGTAGGTGTTCCAAAGCGTGGCCGGGAGTCGCGTCCCGAACGCCCATGACAAAGCGGGTATGGTGCCGCCATGCAAGGACTCGCAGACTCCGCTGACGTCGCCGCCGCGGTCGCCTTGGCGCAGGCCAACGGACGCTTCGGGATCGACACCGAGTTCATGTCCGAAGGGCGTTACCGCGCGCTGCTCTGCCTCACCCAGGTCGCCGTCGAGGACCCGCGCGAGCCGACCGGAATCCGCACGATCCTGATCGACGGCCTCGACCAGAACGTCGACGTGCGGCCGCTGGCGGAGCTGCTGGCCGATCCGGAGGTCGAGATCGTCCTGCACGCCGGCCGTCAGGACGTGGCGATCCTGCGCCGAGCGTGGGCCACGGAGCTGACGAACGTATTCGACACGCAGATCGCCGCGGGCTTCGTCGGCGAGAGCGCCCAGGCCGGCTACGGCAACCTGATCGGCGCCGTACTCGGCCTGCGCGTCGGCAAGACCGCGAGCTACACGCGCTGGGACGCGCGCCCGCTGACCGCCGAGCAGCTCAGCTACGCCGCCGAGGACGTCGCCCACCTGCTGCAGCTCGCCGACGAGATCCAGCGCCGCCTGCGCGAGACCGGACGCGTCGATTGGGCGGTCGAGGAGTGTCGGCGCCTCGAGACCGCCACCGACGAGCGCGACCCCGAGACCGCATGGGAACGGCTGCCGCGGGTCGGCCAGCTCGACCCGCAGGCGCGAGCCGTGGCCAAGCGCCTCGCCGCCTGGCGCGAGCGCACGGCCTCGACCGAGGACCGCCCCGTCGGCCAGGTGCTGCAGGATCCGCCGCTGCTCGAGCTTGCCAAGCGTCATCCCAAGAACCTCGACGCGCTGCGGCCAGATCCGTGGCGTCCACCCATCGTTCATCAAGCGCCGGGGCGCCGCCCTGCTCGAGGCGATCGGCGCCGGCCTTGCCGACCCGCCGATCCCGCGCGAGGCGAGGCGCGGCCACTCCGACGCGAGCGACTCGCCGCTGATCGCACTGGCCGAGGCCCTGCTGCGCGCCCGCGCGATGGAGGCCGGCCTGGCCTACGAGCTGATCGCGTCGCGCAGCGACCTGGAACAGATCATCGCCGCCGCACGGCAGTCCGCACCGGAGCCCGAGGTGCGCACGCTCGGCGGCTGGCGCCGGGAGCTGGTCGGCTCCGATCTCGAGTCGCTGCTCGAGGGGCGGGTGGCGGTCGCGGTCGGGCGCCGCCGGCGGCTCGAGTTGCATCCGCTTCAGTAACCTCGCCGGCGATGGTCACCACGGCAGACCTGCTCGCCGACCCGGAGCTGCTCGCGAGCGCCTGGGACCTCGCCCGATCGTCGACGGCGAGGGCTCCGCCGGCGTGGAGCGCCTGCTCGATGAGGCGCTCGCGCGGAGCGCCGCGTTCGCGAGCACCCACACCGGCAAGATCGCGACGCTCGACGCGGCCGGCCTGCGCGAGGCGATGCTCGAACTCGCCGCGATCATGGAATTGGTCGACCGCGCCGGCAGCTACGCGATGCTCGACTTCACCACCGACACCGCCGATCCGGCGCGCGGAGCGCTGCTCCAGAAGGTGCAGGAGCGTGGCACCGTGCTGCGAGACGCAGCTGCTGTTCTTCGAGCTCGAGTGGGCCGCGCTCGAGGACGATCAGGTGGAGGCGCTGCTCGGCGACGACGACGCGGTCGACCTCGAGTTCTGTGCGCACTACCTGCGAAGCGCGCGCCGCTACCGCCCGCACCTGCTGACCGAGCCCGAGGAGAAGGTGATGGCGGAGAAGAGCATCGCCTCGAGCTCCGCCTGGGCACGACTGTTCGGCGAGCAGCTCTCCGCCATCCGCGTGAACGTCGATGGCGAGGAGCAGCCGCTCGACCTCGCGCTCAGCGCCCTGCTCGGCCCGGACGCCGAGACGCGCAGGCTCACGGCCGAGGCGGTGACCGAGGCGCTGGAGCCGGGATTGCGGACGCGCGCGTTCATCTACAACACGCTCGTCTACGACAAGTCCGTCGACGACCGCCTGCGCAACTACCCGCACTGGCTGGCGGCGCGCAACCTGGCCAACGAGGCCTCCGACGAGTCGGTGCTGGCGCTGATCCACGCCGTTCGCGGGCGCTACGACATTCCGCAGCGTTGGTACCGGCTGAAGGCGCGGCTGCTGGGCGTCGAGAAGCTGGCGGATTACGACCGCGGCGCCACGATCGCGACCGACGAGCCGCTGTTCTCCTACGCGCAGGCGCGTGAGTTGGTGCTCGACACCTACGCGGCGTTCTCACCCGAGGCGGGCGCGATCACACGCCGCTTCTTCGACGAGAGCTGGATCGACGCGCCGGTGCGCGACAACAAGCGCGGCGGCGCCTTCTGCGCAACCGTGTACGGCGTGCACCCGTACGTGTTGCTCAACTACACGGCCCGGCGCCGTGATGTGATGACGGTCGCGCACGAGCTCGGCCACGGCCTGCATTCGGTGCTTGGCGGAGCGACAGAGCGTCTTTCATCAGGGAACGCCGCTGACCGTCGCCGAGACGGCATCGGTGTTCGGTGAGACGCTCGTGTTCGAACGGCTGCTGGCCGAGTCGGGCTCGGACCGGGAGCGGCTCGAACTGCTCGCCGGACGGATCGATGATTCGATCGCGACCGTCTTCCGGCAGATGGCGATGAACCGCTTCGAGCACCTCGTACACACGCGCCGCCGCAGCCAGGGCGAGCTCTCCCATCAGGACATCTCGCAGGCCTGGGTTGAGAGCCAGCGTGAGATGCTCGGTGACTCGGTGGAGATCACCGAGGGCTACCACTCGTGGTGGTCCTACGTCACACACTTCATCAACACACCGGGATACGTCTACGCCTACGCCTACGGGCAACTGCTCGCGCTGTCCGTCTACGGTCGCTACCGCGAGCTGGGTGAGTCGTTCGTGCCCCGTTACCTGGAGATGCTGGCGGCGGGCGGCTCGCGGGCGCCGGAGAAGCTCGGGGAGATCGTCGGAATCGACCTCGCCGATCCGGCCTTCTGGGACGCGGGGCTGAAGCTGATCGATCGGCAACTGAGCCAGGCCGAAGCGCTCGCAGAGCGGGTCGCGCTCGGCTAGGGCGCTCGCAGAGCGGGTCGCGCTCGGCTAGTGCCGGGCGCGTCTGGTTCTGCTGCGCTCCTCCTGGGCCTCGACGACCTTCACGATCAGCTTGAGGTACTGATCGATCCCGGTCGCGCGGGCGTCTCCGTGCTCGAACGCCAGGCGCCAGTCGGCCAGGTGACCCTTGGTGGCCAGCTCATTGAACCGCTCGCGGCGAATCTCCAGCGTGACCTTGGCGTCGCTGGGGATCACCTTGGTGACGGTCGGGCCCGGCATCTCGATCCGGTAGAGCTGAACATCACCGCGGCCGTGCAGCTCAAGCCCGGCCACGATTGTCAGCGGCGCCAGACCCGGCACCTCCTCGAGGAATCGGCCGATGGCCGTCTCGATCAGCGTCTTGGTGTCAGACGGCGCGGACAGACCTGTGAGTTTACGGGTCCGCTCATCGCACTACAGCTTGTGCCGCTGCAGCAGCTTGCGGCCGATCACCATGCGCTGGATCTCCGAGGTTCCCTCGCCGATCAGCAGCAGCGGCGCGTCGCGGTAGAGACGCTCGATCTCATACTCCTTGGAGTACCCGTAGCCGCCGTGAATCCGGAACGCCTCCTCGACGCAGAAACGTCCAGCCTCCGATGCGAACAGCTTCGCCATGCCGGCCTCGATGTCCGAGCGCTCGCCGGCGTCCTTCATACGAGCGGCGCGGTAAGTCAAAAGCCTGGCAGCGTCGACCTGGGTGGCCATATCGGCGAGCTTGAACTGGATCGCCTGATGCTGCGCGATCGGCTTGCCGAACGCCTTGCGCTGCTGTGAATACCGCAGCGCGAGCTCCAGCGCGCGCTGCGCGATCCCGACGCCGCGCGCAGCGACGTTGACACGCCCGAGCTCCAGAGCGTCCATCATCTGCCCGAACCCCCGGTTCAGGCCCGCCTCTTCGCCGCCGAGGATGCTGTCGGCCGGGGTCCGGTAGCCGTCGAACACGAGCTCGGTCGACTCGACGCCCTTGTAGCCCAGCTTCTTGATTTTCGGTGGCACGTTCAGACCCGCATGGGGCCCCGTGTTCTCCGAAGCGCCGGGCTCCTTTTCGCAGATGAAGCAGGTCATGCCCTTGTACGGCGGATCGGCGTCAGGATCGGTCTTCACGAGTGTGAACACCAGCGTCGAGAGCAGCCCGTTGGTGACCCACATCTTCTGGCCGTTGATCTCGTAGTCACCGTCGTCGGTTTTCGTCGCCCTCGTCTTGATCGCCTGTACGTCGGAACCGAGCTCCGGTTCCGAGAGGCTGAACGCGGCACGGATCTCACCGGTCGCCATCCTTGGCAGGTACTTCTGCTTCTGATCATCGGTGCCGAACTTCATCAGCAGGTAGGAGCCGATGAAGTGCGTGTTCACGATCCCGGAGATGCTGATCCAACCACGGCTGAGCTGCTCGACGATCATCGCGTAGGTCGTCAGATCCAGCCCCATGCCGCCGTACTCCTCGGGGATCGTGACCCCGAACAGCCCGAGCTCCTTCATCTGCTCGACGATCGGCTCGGGGAACAGATCCTCGTGGTCGTAATGCGCGGCGTTGGGGATGATCTGCTCGTCAGCGAACTGGCGCACCATCTCGGTGATCGCCTGCTGTTCATCGGTCAGTTCAGGAAAGGCTGCTGCGGTCGCCATCCGGCACCCCTCGTGTCCTCGTCGCCTGGTGGCGACGAGGATAGACAGCGAGCAGCGGCAACGTTCGTGCCAGGTTTTGATCGGGGCCGGGAGCGCTGATAGCGTCGCCGCGATGTCGGCCAGGCCGCTCGTGATCGCGCACCGTGGCGTCCACAGCACGGGCGCGACCGAAAACACCCTGCAGGCGTTCGAAGCGGCAGTCGAGCTCGGTGCCGACATGATCGAACTCGATGTCCGCCGCACCGCCGCCGGCGAGCTCGCGGTATTGCACGATCACAGGCTCGGCGAGGTGACGCTCGACTCCTGCTCGCTGGATGAGTTCGAGCAGCGGACCGGCTTCCGGCCGCCCCTGCTCACCGACGTGCTCGCTTGGGCGCAGCGCCGGATCGGGCTCGACGTCGAGCTCAAGGAGGACGGCTACGCCGAGCAGGTCGCGCCGCTGCTGAGCGAGTTCGCCGCCGCCGGCAACGAACTGATCGTGACCTCGTTCCTGGACCCGCTGCTCGCGCAGCTCACGGCGCTTGCGCCACGGCTTCGGCTCGGGCTGCTGATGATGTGGACGGCCGAGGGCGCCGGCCAGCGGGCCGGCGCTGCAGGAGCCGGGACCGTGCTGCCGGAGATGAAGCTCGTCGACGAGCCGCTGATCGAGGCGGTCACGAGCGCGGGACTCGAGCTGATCGTGTGGGACTTCATGGCGGCCGACCACGCGCAGCTGCTGAGCGATGAGCGCCTCACCGGCGTGATCACCGACGACGTATCCGCGGCGATGGCGGCGCGCGGGGGTGACCGGTAGGGCGGTGGGCCGCTTTCTCTCGCGCACCCGATACCCTCGGATACATGAGTGATCGTCGCCCAGTCATCGGAATCGCGACGGCGCTCGAGCGGGCGCAATATGGACTCTGGGACGGGACCTGCGCACTGCTGCAGTTCTCCTACGTCGAAGCGATCCAGCGGGCGGACGCGCTGGCGCTGATGCTGCCGCCCGATCCCGCGCTGGTCGAGAACCCCGACGAGATCCTCGATCGCATCGACGCATTGGTGCTGGCCGGCGGATGCGACATCGATCCGGCGCATTACGGACAGGAGCCTCATCCGTCGACGACCGGCATCGTCCCACCACGCGACGAGTTCGAGCTTGCGCTGCTGACGCGTGCGATCGAGCGCGACATGCCCACGCTCTGCGTCTGCCGTGGCATGCAACTGCTCAACATCGTCCGGGGCGGAACGCTGGTGCAGCACCTTCCCGACGTTCTCCACACCGAGGAGCACCGTCGCAACCCCGGCACGTTCGACGGCAACGAGCACGACGTCGAGCTTGTCCCGGGCTCGCTCGCCGCGCACGCCGCGGGCGGCCAGCTGACGATGACCAAATCCCACCACCATCAGGGTGTGGACGTGATCGGCGAGGGGCTCGTCGTCACCGGTCGCTCGACCGTCGATGACCTGCCCGAGGCGATCGAGCTCACCGACAACACGTTCCTGCTCGGGGTCCAGTGGCATCCGGAGGCCGACACCTCCAGCCAGATCTTCAGCGCACTCGTCGACGAGGCGCGTCAGCGCATGGCGCGTCAGCGGATCTCGGTCGCCTCTTCGTAACCGCCGGCCTTGATCGCGGCATGGACTGCGGCCGCGTGCTCGGGGCCGCGTGTCTCGAGCACCAACTGGATGGCAGTCTCCTGGATGTGCAGGTCGAGACCCTCGCGGATGTGCTGAACGTCGACCAGGTTGGCGCCGACCCGGCCGACCAGGCCGAGCAGCTCCGCCAGCCGTCCCGGCAGGTCCGGGATCCGCACCCGCAGGACGAGCCGGCGCCGTTGCTGCGTCTCGTGCCGCCGAGCGACCTCGGCCAGCAAGCCCGCGCCGACGTTGCCGCCCGAGAGCACGAGCACTGTGGGCCCGTCGACCGGACCCGAGAGCTTGCCACTGAGCACTGCAGCGACACCCACGGCGCCGGCGCCCTCGACCACGAGCTTGGTGCGCTCCATCAGGAACACCATCGCCTCGGCGACCTCGTCCTCGGAAACGACCAGCAACCGGTTCACCCACCGCTCGATGAGCTTGAGCGTGATCTCACCGGGCCGTTTGATGGCGATGCCGTCGGCGATCGTGCGCGACGACTCGACTGCCACCGGCTCGCCGGCCTCGAGCGAGCGGATGAACGGCGCATAGGCTTCGACCTGGACGCCGATGACCTCCACCTCCGGACGCTGGGACTTGATCGCGATCGCGATGCCGCTGATCAGGCCGCCACCACCGACCGGCACCACGACGCGCGCCATATCAGGCACCTGGCTCAACAACTCGAGCCCCACCCCGCCCTGCCCGGAGATCACATCCGGATCGTCGAACGGGTGGATGAACTCCATGCCCGTCTCGTCGGCTTGCGCTCTCGCGGCGGCGACCGCCTCGTCGACCATGTGCCCGGTCAGGTGTAGGGTCGCGCCCAGGGCCTCGACCGCGTCGGCCTTGGCGATCGGCGCGGCCTCCGGCATGAACACCTCGCAGGGCACAGCCGCGCGCCCGCGCCGCGTAGGCGACGGCCTGCGCGTGGTTGCCGGCGCTGCCGCACACGACCCCGCGCGCCGCGTCATCGCCCAGCGCGGAGAGCTTCGCCATCGCCCCACGCAGCTTGAACGAGCCAGTGCCCTGAAGGTTCTCGGCCTTCAGCACCACCTTCGTCCCGGCCCGTTCCGAGAGCGTGCGCGTGGTGATGATCGGCGTCTCCCGCACCACGTGCTCGCCCGCGCGCATGGCGCGCGCGATGCTGTCCGGCGTGACCAGATCTGCGCGAGCGTCAGTCGCCAAGCGCCACCACAGCGTCGATCTCGACCTGCGCGCCCTTCGGTAGCCCCGCCACGGCGATCGCCACACGTGCCGGTGGGTCGCGCTTGAAGAAGCCGGCGTATACCTCGTTGACCTCCGCGAACGCCGCCATGTCGGTGAGGTAGACGGTCACCTTGACCGCGTCCTCGAGCGAGCCGCCGACGTCATTCGCGATCGCGTGCAGGTTCTCCAGGCACTGGCGGGTCTGCTGCCCGGGCGTGTCCCCGACCAGTTCACCAGTAGCGGGATCGGCCGCAATCTGACCGGAGATGAACAGCAGCTCGCCCTTTGCACGCACCGAGTGCGAGTAGGGGCCGATGGCTGCAGGCGCGGACGTTGAGTTTGCAGCTACTCGATACACGGCGGCCTCCTTGGAGTCTGTTTCGAACCTATGGTGCGGCATCGTGACAGCTACTGCGCTGCGGGTAGCCTGAAGCCATGAACCGGCTCGCGCAGGAGACTTCGCCCTACCTGCTCCAGCACGCCGACAACCCGGTCGACTGGTACCCGTGGGGCGAGCGAGGCGCTGGCGCGGGCGCGCGATCTGAACCGGCCGCTGCTGGTCTCGATCGGCTACTCGGCCTGCCACTGGTGTCACGTGATGGCGCACGAGTCGTTCGAGGATCGGGCAGATCGCCGCCTTGATGAACGAGCGCTTCGTGTGTGTCAAGGTCGACCGTGAGGAGCGTCCGGACATCGACGCGACGTGCATGGCCGCCTGCCAGGCGATGACCGGTCAGGGCGGCTGGCCGCTGAACGTGTTCCTGACGCCCGACCAGCGGCCGTTCTTCGCCGGCACCTACTTCCCGCCGCTGCAGCGGCCCGGCATGCCGAGCTGGCGGATGGTGATCGACGCGATCGACGAGGCCTGGCGCGAGCGTCCCGAGCAGGTGCGCGAGCAGGGAGAGCGGCTGGCCGCGGCGATCGCAGCCGGAGCCACACTCGAGCGCCCCGATCACGACGGCGTGCCGCGCACGGTGATCGCCGACACGGTCGAGGCGCTCGCCGAGATGTTCGACCGCGACCACGGCGGCTGGGGCGGCGCGGCGTCGTGGGCCCAAGTTCCCGCCGCACTGCACGCTCGAGTTCCTGCTGGCGGCCGGCGACGTCGAGCTGGCCCCCGCGACGCTGCGCGCGATGGCCGCCGGCGGCATCTACGACCAGGTCGGCGGCGGCTTCGCGCGCTACGCGGTCGACGCGACCTGGACCGTCCCGCACTTCGAGAAGATGCTCTACGACAACGCGCTGCTGGCGCGCGCCTACCTGCACGGCTGGCAGGTGACGCGCGAGCGGCGCTTCGCCGAGGTCTGCGTCGAGACGCTCGACTGGGCGCTGCGCGAGCTGCGCGGACCCGAGGGCGGCTTCTGCTCCGCGCTCGACGCCGACTCCGACGGGGTCGAGGGCAAGTTCTACGTCTGGACGGCGACGAGCTGCGCGACGCGCTCGGCGAGAGCTGGCCGACCCGGCGCATCGCCTACTTCGGGTGCGACGGACGCGGGCAACTTCGAGCACGGCGCGAACGTGCTCGAGGCCCGCGGTCCGGCGCCCGAGCGAGTTGCCGGAGATCCGCCGCAGGCTGCTGGAGGCGCGCGAGCAGCGGGTTCGGCCCGGGCTCGACGACAAGCGCCTGACCGCCTGGAACGCGCTGATGATCAGCGGCGCTCGCCGACGCCGGCGCCGCGCTCGAGCGCGAGGACTACCTGGACGGCGGCGCGCGCCTGCGCGGCCTTCCTGCTCGAGCACCTGCGTGACGACGACGGCAACCTGCTGCGCACCTGGAAGGACGGCCGCGCGATGCTCCCCGCCTACCTGGAGGACCACGCCTACCTGCTGCAGGCGCTGCTGGTGCTCTACGAGGCCACCTTCGAGGAGCGCTGGTACGTCGAGGCGGTGGCGCTCGCCGACACGATGATCGAGCGCTTTGGCGACCCTGAGCGCGGCGGCTTCTTCACGACCGCCGCCGACGTGCCGCACCTGGTCAGCCGCCGCAAGGACCTCGAGGACGCGCCGACCCCATCGGGCAACTCGGCGGCCGCGCTGGGGCTGCTGCGGCTCGCGCGGCTCTCTGGCAACGCCGAATACGAGCGCCAGGCGGCGGGCGTGCTGGCGCTTCACGCCGCCGCTCGCGATGCGCCACCCGACCGCGTTCGGCCATCTACTACAGGCACTCGACCTGCACCTGGCGACCCCTCCGAGGTTGCGATCGTCGGCGCCGGGGGCGCGGGATCCTTGTCCGGCGCCCTTCGCACCCGTTACCTCCCCCACGTCGTGCTCGCCGGGACCGACCGCGACAGCACCGAGGGCACCGCGGTCCCGCTGCTCGAGGGCCGCACCACGATCGACGGCCGGCAGGCCGCCTACGTCTGCGAGCGCTTCACCTGCCAGCTGCCCGTCACCGAGGTCGAGGCGCTGGTGGAGTCGCTCAGCGCCTCTGACGAGAGTAGGCTCCATGACAGATGAGCAGACGAGGCTCGTTGGGGGCAGTTGCAGCGGTCGTGCTGAGCGCGATGACGCTGGCCGCGTGTGGTGGCAGCGGCGGCACCGGTCCGTCTGCGCTCGATCCCGCCAATAAGGTCCCGGACAACGCCCTCGTCTACATGTCGCTGGCGGTCAGGCCGCAGGGCGCGCTCGGGACCAACCTGACACAGACGATCGACGACCTGGCCGGCGAAGGGGGCATCGCACCGCCTGGTTGCGGAGCTCGAACGGAAAATCTCGGCTAACGGTCTCCTCGACCAGCTTCAGAGCTGGTTCGGTCAGCGCGTCGGCGTGGCCCTGACGGGCATTCCACCGAAGGGCGCAGGTGAGCAGGCGCTCATCGACGACCTCCTGTTCGTTGTGCCGACCAACAACCCCTCGGCCGCAAAGTCGTTCCTGACCAGTCATTTCAACGGCCCCGACGAGAGCGGACAGGTCGTTGGGAACTACGCGATCTTCGGCGGCCAGGCCGCCGTCGGGGCCGCGCTCGCAACGACCGGGCAGGCTTCACTCGCCGGCGACGCCGCTTTCAAGTCAGACATCTCCCAGCTGGGCCCCGACCAGCTCCTCACCGTCTTCGCGCGCGACCGCGAACTCCTCGACGCGTTGACACCGACGCTCACAACCTCAGGCGACCAGCCGGGTTCTGCGCAGCTCTCGACCGAGCTGCAGAAACTCGGACCAAACGCGAGCTCCGCGATCGGGCTCAGCGTGCCACTCAACGAGTTCCGTCTGGACGTCGTCACGCACGGGATTCCAAAGAGTCTCACCAACTCAAGCGCGCAACCAGCGGACGTCGGCTCGCTGCCTGGCAACTCCTGGCTCGCACTCGCCCTCAGCGTAGGCCGGAAGGACGCAACTGGGCTGAGGGCGTTGCTGCCGGGGCTGGTGACACAGGCGCAGGCGCAAGGCGGCACGGCGGCGAGCCATCTGGGGGGCTTCGTGCCGTTTCTCGAGCGGGACGTGCTGCCGGCCCTCGGGCCGATGTCACTTTCGTTGGCAGGTACGTCGCGCCGGAGTCTGCGAGTCGGCTTCGAGCTCCTACCGCCCAGCAGCGCCGCGGGCGACAGGCTCGTCGCGGCGCTCAAGCGGCTTATCACCGGACACCTGACCGTTACCACCGCGGCCGGGCATGTGGTCATAACGTCCGGGTACCCCAAGCCGAGCGACCTGCTGTCGCCCGTGTCGCGGCTGTCGCAGACCGCGACATACAGGGCGGCTGCTGCCCAGCTCCCAGCCGGCAGCCACGTACCGATTTACATCGACTTCGCGCCGCTCGAGCTGATAGCGAAGCTGTCCAAGGGCACGAGCTCCGCCTCGGCCCAGCGCGTTCTCGGCAAGCTGGACTACCTGATCGCGGGTGGCACGAGCACGCACTTCCGGATCGTGTTAGCGGTGCGCTAGAGGACCGGCAGGTAACGCTCTAGCTCCCAGGGTGTGACCTGGACGCGGTAGTCGTCCCACTCCTGGCGCTTGATCTCGATGTAGCGGTTGAATGTGTGCTCGCCGAGCGCGCGCAGCACCAACTCCGACTGGGCGGTGAGCTCGATCGCCTCGCCCAGCGTCTCGGGCAGCTGCTCGATGCCGAGGCGGCGCCGCTCCTCGGGTGAGAGGTGGTAGAGGTTCTTCTCCATCGGGTCGGGCAGCTCGTAGCCGTGCTCGATGCCCTCGAGCCCGGCCTGCAGGAGCACGGCGAAGGTCAGGTAGGGATTGCACGCGGGGTCCGGACAGCGCAGCTCCATGCGCGTCGCCTTCTCCTTGCCGGGGTGGTACACCGGCACGCGCACGAGCGCGGAGCGATTGCGGCGCGACCAGGCGACATAGACAGGCGCCTCGTAGCCGGGGACAAGTCGCTTGTAGGAGTTCACCCACTGAGCGAAGATCGAGCTGATCTCACGGGCGTGACGGAGCTGGCCGGCGACGAATGCCTTGCCCGTGTCGGACAGGTGGTAGGGGTCGTCGGCGTCGAAGAAGGCGTTGCCGCCGTCGCGGAACAGCGACTGGTGGGTGTGCATCCCCGAGCCGTTCTTGCCGAACAGCGGCTTGGGCATGAAGGTCGCGTGGCAGCCGTACTTCAGCGCGTACTCCTTGACCGTGATCTTGTAGGTCATGCAGTGGTCCGCCATCGTCTGGGCGTCGGCGTAGCGCATGTCGATCTCGTGCTGGCTGGGGCCGACCTCATGGTGGGAGTACTCGGTCTGAATGCCTAGCTGGTCGAGCCCGAGCACGGTGTCGCGCCGCAGGTCAGAGCCCGCGTCGAGCGTCGTGAGATCGAAGTAACCGCCCTCGTCGAGAACCTCGGTGGAGCGCGAGTCGCGGAAGTAGAAGTACTCGAGCTCGGGCCCGACAAAGAAGTTGTCGAATCCCATCGACTCGGCCCGCTGGACCGCGCGGCGCAGGATGTGTCGTGGATCGCCCTCGTAGGGCGTGCCCTCCGGCGTGCGGATGTCGCAGAACAGGCGCCCGACTGCGTGTTCGGCGCGCCACGGCAGGATGGCGAACGTCCTGGGATCCGGAACCGCGATCATGTCCGACTCCTCGACCGCGTTGAAGCCGGTGATCGATGAGCCGTCGAAACCCATGCCGCCGTCGAACGCGTCGGCCAGCTCGCTGCTGTTGATGCTGAACGCCTTGAGGTTGCCGAGGATGTCCGTGAACCACAGGCGGATGAAGCGAATGCCCTCGTCGCTGACGCGGTCGAGGACCTGCTGGGCAGTGGTGTCCGGGTGGACGTTCATCGCGGCGGAACGTTACTGCGTGGCGGTGGAGACGGCTCAGGCCGCCGTGTGATGGTCGAGCCAGCGCTGCGCCCAAACCTGCAGCTGACTCAGCGCCGGGTCGAGCTCCCGGCCCATCCGACTGAGCGAATACTCCACGCGGACGGGCGGGCCTGGGTGCACGGTGCGCTGCACGATCCCACGCGCCTCGAGCTCCTTCATCCGCGCCGACAGCAGGCGGTCGGAGAGCTCCGGCACCGCCTGTCCCACTTCGGAGAAGCGCATCGGGCGCTCCATCAACACGCTGATGATGGCGCCGGTCCAGCGGCGACCGACCAACTCGATCGCCTCGTGGTAGTAGGGGCAGCAGTGGCCGTATGCGGGTACGTCCTCGCAGCCGTGCGGGGAGAGGTCTTCCCCAGCGTCCGCTTCCGCCGGAGTCCTGCCCTCGGTCTGGCTGGATGCCTCCATGCCGGCGAGAACTCTACGCGGCCTTCAGGACCCTTGACTCCTCCGAGGAGCCGTCGAG
The DNA here is from genome assembly GCA_963774025.1 of uncultured Conexibacteraceae bacterium. Lineage (GTDB taxonomy): Bacteria > Actinomycetota > Thermoleophilia > Solirubrobacterales > Solirubrobacteraceae > Palsa-465. Next base: position 607,943 of record CAVZDL010000015.1, on the reverse strand, counting down.
TGGCACCTCACCGGCGACGTTGACCATCGCCGTGAAGCCCTCGAGTGAGACGGCGGCGATTGCCTCGAGCAACTGCTCGTCGTCCCAGCCGGCCTCACGCGCCTCTTCGTGGAGGTACATCGCGGGGCGACCCTCGATCAGCAGCGCACGCAGGTAGCGCAACAGCGCGGCCTCACGCAGGTCGTCTGAGTCGAACTGGCGCGCAAGCGCGATCTCGTCGATTCCAAGGCCGGCCGCGCGCGCCGCGCGTGAGTGGTTGATGATCCCCTGCTCAGAACCGTGGTGCTGTGAGACCGCGAGCGAGATCCGCTCCAGCGTCGCGAGGCCGAGCGTGCCGTGGCGCAATTCCGAGCGGAAGCGCGCATACGCACGCAACGCCGCCGGCGAGCCGGCGAGCACGCCGAGGAAATTCGGGAGCTGGCCGCCGCTCGAGAGGGCGCCGCGCAGCACCGGCGCTGAGCGCTCCGGCGCTGTCAGTTCGTCGTGGATTTGGAACCTGCTCATCGTTGTCTTCATGTCGGGCACCGCATGATCGGGAGGGAGGGATGGCCCTGCCGCCTTGATGCTCGCGCAGCGGCTGGTGGTCGTAAGGAGAGGTACGTTCACAGGTCCTTTACTTTCTAGACCTGCTTACGCTTGATAAGTCTACGCCTGTTTCCGAGTGCGTCAAGGGGTCGCGCGCCGGTGTTAGCCTGAAGTGCCGATGAACCTGGGCAAACGCCACAAGGCAGCTGCTGTAGCGGGCGCCCTCACAGCCGCAGAAGCGTTAGTCGTGAGACGGCGACGCGGCTCCTTCTTCCGCGCGCGAGCGATCGTTCGGTGCCGCCGAGGACATCTGTTCACGACCATCTGGATTCCGGGCGGCTCGCTGAAAGCCGTGCGGTTCGGGCCATGGCGCCTTCAGCGCTGCCCTGTCGGCAAGCACTGGAGCTTGGTCACGCCGGTCAACGTGGCGAAGCTGAGCGAAGAAGAGCGCGAGTTCGCTGTGTCGCGGCGTGACACGCGACTTCCGTAGGTCGAGCGGAAGCTCAGTGAACGACAGCGCCGATCAGCAGCGCCAGCCCCAGCAGCACGGCCCACATCGCGGTCCGGTCAGGGCTGAAGCTCGAACGCTCATGGAAGCGCAACTCCGATGACGGGCGGCGGCGGCGGGCAGGCATGTAGCGATCGTCTCCGCGTCCGGTGATCACGACGGTCCGACGGTCAGCCTGGTCGGGCTCGGAAAGGTCGTAGCCGCCGGAGAGGTCATAGGCGCCGGATCGGTCCTCGTGCACTGGCGCCTGTGCGTAGCTGGCGACGTCATCGCGGTCGAATGTCGCGACGTTGCCGTGGTCGACCGCTTCCGCCTGGACGTGCCCCGCGTACGACATTTGCTCTTCGCGGTCACGTGGCGCCCCACGCGCTGCCCGGTAACCAGAGGAGTCACCGTAGGCCTCGTTCCAGCGCTGCATGACCTCGTCGAACTCACTGTGGGTCTCGCCAGCCTCGTCCCTTGGGTCACGCTCGAAGGGCTCGGCGTCGGCCACCGCCGTGCGGCGGCGGATGCGCACCGGCGCCTCGGCGCGGCGACGGCGCGGGCGTGCAGGCGGGTCGGACCAGCTGAAATCCTCATCCATCAGCAGCCGACGCTGGTTGTCGACCTGTTGCCAGTCCGTGAATGTCGACCCCGTTGGCGGCATTGGAGATCGCGTCCTCTTTCTCGTTGCAGCGCTTACGGGGTTAGCTGACGGGCTCGCGCCGAAAGAGCGGCGCTACGCGTCCCCTGAACGCGATTCGCCCCAAACAACTTGGGTCCCCCGCTTCCGTTCCGGCCTGAAAACCAGGCGGCCGAGCAGGAATTAAGCAATTTGACGTAGGCGCGAGCGTAACAGCGCCCGCCGACGGAAGCGTGCGGTACGTCACAGGCTACCCCGCAGTTTGCGAAAACGGAGCCGAGCGTTTAGGAGGTCTTAGGATCGCGCGGCCGAGGCGTGAGCAACGTGGTTCACGGCCGCGCCTGTCGGCTGTGCGGTGACTACCCGTGCCCGGCGACGCCAGACACGAACGCGGCGATGTCCTTAGCCTGCTGACCCTCGACGATGTCGGCCGGCATCGTGCCAAAGCCGAGACAGGTGGTACCCGAGCCGACGACCGTCGGCTTCTGCAGACAGCCGTTGGCGATCGTGTGCAGGACGATCGCCTCCGAGGGCTTCAGTGTGTCGAGGTTCGGCCCGGTCTTGCCGACCGCGTTGTCGGCGGCCAGCGTGTGACAGACCGCGCAGTGCTCGCCGAAGAGTTCGCGGCCGACCTGCATCGACGCCGTGAGCTTGATGCCGCCGACCTGGGCGTTCGAGTTGTCGTAGTTGCCGAAGATGAACAGCAGCGGCACGCAGATGCCGAAGCCGATGTAGACGACCGCCAGCGTTGAGTTGAGCAGCCGCGAGCCGCTGCGGCTGGTGGTCAGCACGCGCTCTGGCGACGCCTCTGAAGCTTCCCTTCGAAGCGCCGTAGGCGACGGTGATCGCGAGCGCGGTGAAGACCACGGCGATGATGATGCCACGAGCCAACCATGTGCCGGGGACCTTATCGTGCGAGCGAGCGGCACGTCACGGAAGCCGAGTCTTCAGCGTCTGCGCCCGGCCGCGAAGCTCATCACCGGCGGCGCGACGGCGCGGAAATCGTCGACATCGCCCCGCAGCGGCCGCCTGCTCCTCGGCGCGGACACGCTCGTCGGCGGCCGAGAAGTCCTGCACCTGCGCGACCAGGCCGCCCGGCGCCGCGATCTGATCGACCCTGTTGACCAGCACGTTGATCGCGCCGCCCGCCTGGGCGTGACGCTCGAGCCTGCCCTCGACCAGCAGTCAGCGGTTCGGTCCGCACCGTCAGCCGGTGGCGCTCGTAGACCGCGGGCGGCACGATCAGGTTGATCGACCCCGAACTCGTCCTCGAGCAGCACGAACACCACGCCGCCGGCCGTGCCCGGGCGCTGACGCGCCACCACCAGGCCGCCGATCCGCACCCGCGAGCCGTTGGCGAGCGTCACCAGCTCGCGGCTGTCGATGCTGCCCTCCGGCAGGCGCGAGCGCAGCAGCGCCATCGGGTGCGAGGTGACCGTCATCCCCAGTGTGCCGTAATCCGCCAGCATCGTCTCCCAACCCGACAGCTCGCGTAGAGCCGGCGCGTCCGGCAGCTCCAGCGGCAACGCGAGCTGAGTGCCACCGCCGGCTACGCCGCGAGCGGCCATGGCAACACCCAGCTGCCACAGCACGAGCCGGCGGGGCGAGATGTGGCGCTGCGTCCCATGGGGGGGTTCACCTTGACGAGAATGAGAATAAGAATGATTCTCATTCTCACCTTGTTTCAAAAGGAAGGGGGTCCCCACGACGGCTGCGGGCTCCGCCGCGAGTACCAGCGAGTCACACGCACCCGACCACGCCAGCAGATCCAGCGCCGGCGCCCCCGTCCCGGCCCGCGACGCCAGCTCCGACAGGCTCACAAACGGCCCACTCCGCTCCCGTTCCGCGACCAGCGCCTCGATCTCCACCCGCCGCACGCCGCGGATGTAGCCGAGCCCGATCCGCACGCGCCCCTCAGCGTCCAGCGAGCACTCCGCGTCGGAGCTGTTGACGTCCGGCGCGACCACCTCCATCCCCCGTCGCGTCGCCTCGTGCACGAGCGCGTCGGGTGGGTAGAAGCCCATCGGCTGCTCGTTCAGCAGCGCGCACAGGAACTCAGGCCCGTAGTGCACCCGCAGCCAGGTCGACTGGTAGGCGAGCAGTCCGAACGCGGCCGCGTGGGACTTGGGGAAGCCGAACCCAGAGAAGCCCTTGACCTTCGTGAAGACCCGCTCGGCGGTCTCCAGGTCGACCCCGTGCAGACGCATCGCGCCCTCCACGAAGCGCTGATGGTGCGCCTCGATCGCCGCCTCCGAGCGCTTGCGGCTCATCGCCCGCCGCAGGTCCTCGGCCTCCCCCGGCCGGAACCCCGCGAACGCCGCCGCCACCTCCAGCACCTGGTCCTGGAAGATGATCGCCCCGAGCGTCTCGCGCAGTGCCGGCTCCAGCGATGGGTGCTCGTAGGGAATCTGGAAGTCGGGGTCGACCCGCAGCCGCTGGCGCCGCTCGATGTAGGGGTTGACGGCGCCGCCCTGAATCGGGCCGGGGCGCACGATCGCCACCTGGATCGCGATGTCCTTCAGGTTCTCGGGCCGCGTGCGCAGCAGCGACTGCATCTGCGCGCGACTCTCGATCTGGAAGACGCCGGTCGTCTCCGCGTTCCGGATCGCTTCGTACGTGGCCGGATCCTCGTGCGGGATGCGGCTGAGGTCGATCCGCTCCCCGCGCGTGCGCGCGATCAGCTCGACGCAACGCTCGACCGCAGACAGCATCCCGAGCCCCAGCAGGTCGATCTTCAGAAAGCCCGCGTCGGCGCACGAGTCCTTGTCCCACTGGGCGATGTAGCGCCCCTCCATCGCCGCCGGCACCACCGGACAGCAATCGATCAGCGGCCGCGTCGCGACGATCATCCCGCCCGGGTGCTGCGACAGGTGGCGCGGCAGCCCGTGCGCCTGTGCCGCCAGCCGTGCCAGCCACGCCCAGCGGCCGGGGGGCGGGACATATTCACGCCTCCGATGGCCGTTTCGATGTCCCGCCCGACCCCGCGCGCATCCCACCCCTCGCTGCCGCGCGCGACCCGCTCGATCTCACCCGGTGGCAGCCCCAGCACCTTGCCAAGCTCGCGGATCGCGCCGCGCGCCCGGTAGGTCGGGAAGGCCGCGACCAGCGCCGCCCGATCCTTGCCGAAGCGTTCGGACACGCGCGGGATCAGGACCTCGCGAATGTCACGCGGGAAGTCGAGGTCGATATCCGGCAGCGCCTTCAGGTCCTCGCTCAGGAAGCGGCCGATCGCCAACTCGTTGGCGATCGGGTCCACATGCGAGAGCCCGGTCAGATAGCAGACGATCGAGGACACGCTGGAGCCACGCCCGCGTCCCGGTGGCAGCACCGCCCGCGGCGATTCCGCCCCGCCCGGGCCACGTCCGCGAACCTCAACCGCGACCTCCCGCGCCAGCTCGAGCATCTCGTGATGCAGCACGAAGAAGCCGGCGAGGTTCAGCTTCTCGATGATCCGCAGCTCCTGCTCGAGCCGCCCGACCGCCTCCCGGCGCACCGCACCCGGCTGGTCGTCGTAGCGCTCGCGCAGACGCGCGCCGCACAGTTCCGCGAGCTCGTGCAGCTTGCGCGGGTCCTCGGCGCCCGGATAGCTGTATGTGAGGTCCTCGCAGAGGTCGAACTCGAGCGACTCCGCCAGCCGCGCCGTCTCCGCGACCGCCTCCGGATACTCCGGGAAGCGCGCCGCCATCGCCGCCGGCGTGGCGAGCACGTGGCTGAAGTTCCCGCGACGGTCGGGCTCTGAGGCGTCGAGCGTCGTGTGCAGGCGGAGCGCGACGAACGCGTCCTGCAGCGGCCCGCGCTCGCGTGCGTGTGCATGCACGTTGCCGGTCGCCACGCAGCGCGAGCCCAAGCCGCCGCGCCAGCCAGGCCAGCCGCCGGTTGCGAGCGCGGTCACCGGGCAGGTAGGGACGCTGCAGCTCGACGCGCAGGCGCTCGGGCCCGAATGCCTCGCGCAGCCGCCGCAGCGTCGGCTCGTCGTGGATGCCGCGCGAGTGGCAGCCGCTCAGACAGACGAGGCCCTCGGTGTGAGCGAGGACGTCCGAGACGCTAATAACGGGGGTGGCCAGCGGGCCACCCCCCGCGCGAGTTTCCGCATGCGCCCGCGTGAGCAGCCGGCAGAGGTTCGCCCAGCCGGTCGCGTCGCGGACCAGCAGCGTCAGATGGCGGCCGTCATCGAGGTCGAGCTCGGCGCCGTGGAGCGCGCGCAGGCCGAGCGCCCTGGCGCTCTGGGCGAACTCCATCGAGCCGGAGACCGAGTTGTGGTCGGTCAGCGCGAACGCCTCGTAGCCGTGCTCGAGCGCGGCGATCACGAGCTCCTCAGGCAGCGAGGCGCCGTCGAGGAACGAGTAGGCCGAGTGGGCGTGCAGCTCCGCGTAGATCGACACGAACGTATGTTCGCATGGCGGTCAACCCGGTACTTGCCCCTTGACAAATTATTAGTGGCTGCTAACTTACTTCGCAGTTAGTGCTCACTAAGCAAGGGAGCGAACGCCGTGCCATCCACAGAAGCCGTTGCATCTCGCAGTCGCATCTGGACGCTGGTGCTTGTGTCGGTCGGCCTTTTCATGGTCGTCCTGGACAACCTCATCGTCAGCGTCGCGCTGCCGAGCATCCACCGCGACCTGCACGCGTCGATCCAGTCGCTCGAGTGGATCGTCAACGCCTACGTCCTTTCCTACGCGGTGCTGCTGCTGACCGGCGCGGCGCTCGGCGACCGCTTCGGGCGCCGCCGCATGTTCGTCTTCGGGATCATCCTGTTCACCGTTGCCTCGGCCGGATCGGCGCTGGCGCCCAACATGGGCGTGCTGATCGCGACCCGCGCGCTGCAGGGCATCGGCGCTGCGATCGTCACGCCGCTGACGCTGACGCTGCTGGCCGACGCCTTCCCGCCGGAGCAGCGCGGCCTCGCGCTCGGCGTCTGGTCGGGGATCAGCGGGATCGCCGTCGCCCTCGGTCCGCTCGTCGGCGGCGCCGTGATCCAGCTCAGCACCTGGCACTGGATCTTCTGGATCAACGTGCCCGTCGGAATCGCGCTCGCTCCCGCCGCCGCACGCCGGCTCAACGAGAGCTACGGCCCCGAGCGCGGGCTGGACCTGCCCGGACTCGGGCTCGCATCCACCGGCCTGTTCGGCTTGATCTTCGGCCTGATCCGCGCCCAGACGCTCGGCTGGACGGCCGTCGAGGTCGTCATCTCGCTGGCAGCCGGCATCGTGCTACTGGTCGCATTCGTCGCCCAGGAACTGCGCAGCTCAGACCCGATGCTGCCGATGGCCTTCTTCAAGCGCCGCAGCTTCGCGGTCACGAACGTCGTGTCGCTGTCGATGTACTTCGGCATGTTCGGCTCGATCTTCTTCATGAGCCAGTACCTGCAGAACGTGCTCGGCAACTCGCCGTTCCAGGCGGGGCTGAAGCTGCTCGTCTGGACGGGTGCGATCATGCTCGTCTCGCCGGCCGCCGGCTACTTCGCGGAGCGGTTCGGGAGCCGGGTGTTCATGGTGACCGGCTTGGTGTTGCAGGCGATCGCGCTCGCGTGGCTCGCGTCAGAGGCGGGGGTCGGCCAGTCGTACGCGAGCATGGTCGTGCCGTTCATCCTCGGCGGCGCCGGCATGGCGCTCGTCTTCGCGCCGGCCGCCAGCGCGGTGCTCGCATCGGTGCGTACCGACCAGACGGGCCAGGCCTCGGGTGCAACAAACGCGATCCGCGAGCTCGGCGGCGTGCTGGGGATCGCGGTGCTCTCCACGATCTTCAGCGCGCACGGCAGCTTCGCGTCGGGACAGGCGTACGTCAACGGGCTGAAGCCGACGATGTTGGTCGGAGCGGCGGTCCTGCTCGCCGGCGCCGTGGTGGCGTTCGTCGTCCGCTTCGACACGCGGGCGCAGTCGGCGTCCGTGCACGCGACGGTTCCGGCCCGGGCTTCCGCCCCCAGCGCGGCGTAGGATCGAGGGCGTGGCGAACATCTCAAACCAGTCGAAGCAGCGCGTTCCGGCGGCTGAGCGCCGGGACGCGCTGATCGACGCTGCGATCGAGGAGTTCGCCCTGGGCGGGCTGCACGGCACCCCGGTCGATCGGATCGCGCGCCGCGTCGGCGTCGCCCAGCCCTACGTGTTCAGCCTGTTCGCGACCAAGCGCGACCTCTTCATCGCCGCCGTCGAGCGTGGCTTCGAGATGGTCAGCGGCCTGTTCACCGAGAGCGCCGCTGAGTTCAAGCGGGCAAACGCCGGTGTCGCCTACGAGCGGGGCGACATCCTCGCAGCGCTGGGCGACAGCTACATCGAGCTGCTCGCGTCGAACCGGCCCAAACTGATGATGCAGCTCCAGGCGTACGCCGCGTGTGACGACGAGGTCATCCGCGAGCACGTCAGTGCGGCCTACGAGCAGCTCGGCCTGCACGTCCGTGAACTCACCGGCGCAGACGAGGATGAGCTCAATGAATTCCTCAGCCACGGCATGTGGCTGAATGTCCAGGCCGCCATCGGCCTCGCCGATCTGGACACCGCGTGCGACTGGATCCGTCGGCGGCGCGAGTCCGAAGCGGCGGCGGGCGCGGCGGGCTGACCCGCAGGCATGCGCCGCAATCGGTCGCTCGCGGCCGCGCTTCTCCTCGTCTCGCTCAACCTGCGCCTGGTCGTGGCCGCGGTCCCGCCGGTGCTCGGCGAGATCCGGCACGCCACCGGCCTCAGCTCCGTCGGCGGCGGCTTGCTCACGGCCCTGCCCGTGTTCTGCTTCGGGCTCGCGGCGCTGGCGGCGCCTCGCCTGATCCGGCGCTTCAGCATGGGCCCGCTGCTCGGCCTGACGCTGGCGGCGGTCATCTGCGGCTGCGCGCTGCGGCTGGTGCCGTCGCTGTTCACGCTGTTCGCCGGGACGGCCGTGCTCGGCACCGGGATCGCCGTCGGCAACGTGCTCCTGCCGGGCCTGATCAAGCGCGACTTCCCGCTGCGGCGCGTGCTGATGACGGCGCTCTACTCGGTGACGCTCTCCGGCGGCGCCGCGATCGCGGCGGGCCTGACCGTGCCGATCGAGCACGCGACCGGCGTCGGCTGGCGGGTCGCGATCACGCTCTGGGGCGTGTTCGCGGTGCTGGCGCTGATCCTCTGGATTCCCCATGTGCGCGGCGAGCGAGCACGGGAGGCGGCCACGATCCAGGCGCCGGTGCGCGGCCTCTGGCGCGACCCGCTGGCCTGGTGCGTGAGCGGCTTCATGGGTGTGCAGTCGTTCGGCTTCTACGCACTGTTCAGCTGGCTGCCGACGATCCTGCGGAGTCATGGCATGTCGGCCACGCACGCGGGCTGGATGCTCTCCTATGCGAGCGTCGTTCGGGATGATCGGCGGCGCTCACGCGCACCGAGCCTCGAGCGGCGGATGCGCCATCCCGGCGTGGTGCTGTTGCTCTGCGTCGCGCTCTGCGCGGGACCGGCTACGTCGGTCTGATCGCCGCTCCGGTCTCGGGCGACCTACCTGTGGTGCGCGCTGATCGGCCTCGGCCAGGGCGCGCCGCTCGCACTGGCGCTCGGCTACATCGTCGGCCGCGCGCCTGACAGCCACCACGCCGCGCAGCTCTCGACGATGGCTCAGAGCGTCGGCTACCTGATCGCCTCGGCCGGGCCGTTCGCGATGGGTGCGCTGCACGGCGTCTCGAACAGCTGGACGCTGCCGCTGACGATGCTGCTCGTCTCCTGGTTCCGATGCTGTTCACTGGGCCTGGCGGCCAGCCGCGACCGGCTCGTGCTGGCGCAGCAGCGAGTCTGAGCAGCGCTTATGCCTTCACGAGATCCCGCGCGGGATCGATGCTCCAGCGGCGGGCGACGTTCACCAGGCGCTCGTCGAGCGCCCAGCCGTCGGGTCGCTCGTCACCGGCGAAGCTCGGGCTCGCGCCCTTGAGCGCCATCGAGCCGGTGTTGTCGCCGATCGCGCGGATCGTCGTCGACATCCTCGGGCGTGAGGCGCTGCTCGATCGGCAGCGCCGCCAGCTCGGCGCGCTTGTCCTCGACCGGACGGGCGTCGGTACCGGCCTCCTGCACGAGCGTCGGCACGACCGTCTGAACCGCCGGGTGCGCGAGGTTCCACTGGCAGGCGAGCTGGATCATCGTCAGGCCGGCGGCCTGTGCGATCGGGCGCATGCGCTCGAAGCGCGCGCGCCCGGCCTCGATCCAGCCTGGCGGGCGGAAGCTGCGGTGGTCGTGAGGGCCGAGCTCGCGTGTCGGGCAGCAGGTCGTCGAAGAACAGGCCGCCGTAGTCGACGACGCGCGTGATCACGTCGATGTCGCGGCTGGCGGCGGCGTCGAGGCAGAGCTCGCCCGGCCAGGGCTCGAGCGGGTTGAGGATCACCATCGCCCAGTCGATGCGATCGCCGAAGCGCTCGAAGCAGTCGATCAGGTCGAGCGTGAAGCCGTTGGCGGGCCCCGGCGCGACACCGATCCGGCGCGTGAGCTCTGCGTCCTTGAGCGCCTGCATCCCGTCCCAGACGGTCTCTGACGTGTAGCCGGTGCGGTCGGGGTTGTGCAGCAGCAGCAGGTCGAACTGATCGATGCCGCAGCGCTCGAGGCTGCGCTCGGTCGCCATCCTCAGGTAGCTCGCGTACTGCTCCGGGCCGCGCAGGCGCGGGTCGGTGAAGCGCGGGAAGCCCTTGGCGCCGTCGCGCTCGCCCTCGTAGAAGTCGTGACCGACGGCGCCGACGACGCAGACCTGCTCGCGGGTGAGCCTCTTGTCGGGGTCGGTCTGCGCGAACGCGCTGTCGAGTGCTCGCCCGAGCAACGTGTCGGCCTCACCGGCGCCGTAGACGTCGGCGGTCAGGACCGTCGGGATCTCGGCGTCGGGGGTGATCAGCGCCTGGTAGCGGGCGTCGTCGAGCGGCTCGCCGAAGTGCATGAAGCGGCCGCCGCTCCAGGTGCCGATCGCCGTGCGGGTGGGGTCGAGTCCGGGTCTCTCAGCGCTCATCGCGAGCTGATGTTAATTAGGCGCCGCAAGATCTGTCGGAGGGATCAGCAGTGACACCACCGTGCGACGCCAACCTGCCCCGTCATTCAGTCGCGGTAGGCGCGGCCGCGCGGCAGGACGCGCTTGATCACGACCTGGTGCTGGTCGCCATCGATCGTGAACCGGACTCGCCAGTCACCGACTCGTAGCCGCCATTCGGCCGGGTCGACGCCAGCGAGTCGTTTGACGTCGCCCTGGGGCGGATTGTCGCGAAGGCCTTTGATCCCGGCGAGGACGCGCTGACGGATCTGTGGATCTAGGCGACGCAGATCCCGCTGTGCGTTGCGGGTGAATTCGACCCGCCAGCCGGACGGGTCAGTCACCGAACTCGGCGACTATCTCGTCCACCGAGATCAGGCGCCCCGCAGCGATGTCAGCGTTAGCTTCGGCGATCGCCGCCTCTTCCTCCGGCGTGACCGGCTCATCATCGAGCGGCGCGTTCTCAAGAAGACGTGCCAACGGATCGCGGCGCTGGTCGAGCAGCCGCAACGTGTCAGCAGCCTCGGCCTCCGTGAGGGTCTCGATCCGTTCTCGGAGCTGTTCTTTGGCGGTCATGGCCCTATGAACGGTAGCGTCACAACCTCGCAGCCGTGGCCAGCGAGGTGGCGTTCGAGATCGCGGCGCTTCAAGCCGCAGGCTGGAGATCGAGCGTGACCGTTTCGGTGTGCCCCGATCCGATCGGTGGGGTGCGGCCCTGGTCCTGGTAGGAGGCGATCATCTCCGCTGCCGCGTCCAAGAGCATCTCCCGGGCCTCCTCCAGGGTGCGGCCGCAGGTGATAACTGCCGGCCACTCAGCCAGCTGCGCCATCACCCAGCCGTCCTCGTCGGGGGTGAACACCGCGGTTAACGTGACGGTCTCGCTCATCGCTCCCTGAACGGTAGCGCCGGTCGAGGGCGTCATGGTCTTCGCGATCTCACTACCGATCACCGGGGTCCAGCGCACACCACCAACTTCTCCCTGAGGCGGCCCTGCTACCGCCACGCCGAGAAATTCTCGTTGGGATCAAGACCGTCCATCAACGTGCCGTCGAACTCGGCAGCATCAGCGACCAGCGTGGGGTCGTTCAGAGATTCCACGAGTCTGGCTCGAGGATTTGGTCTTCCTCGAGCCTCGCGACCAACTGGTCGACGTAGTCGATTGTTGTAGTCGACGCCGCGCGTGCGAGCTCGTTGAGGCGGTGTCTCGCCTGTTCGCTAACCCTGATCGTCGTAGCGGATTTCATAGACCAAAGTATAGATGCTCCGGTAGATAGCCGTCTCTCCCGCCCCTCCACCCCCCGCGTAGCCCTCACCGCTGGCGCCACCACCCACCGGCGATCAGGTCGTGGAACACGACCCGATCGCTCCCACCGGTCGTGACCACCTCCCAGTAGCGCCGGCGCAGCGGCAGCTCCGTCCACCAGTGGTCCTCGAGCAGCCAGGTCTCGCGGACGCTGTCGACCTCGCGGCCGTCGACGCGCCGTGGGGCCCGTCGGCGTCGACGTCGACAGTCGCGCGCCGGGGGACGGTGAGTCTGCGAGTCCGGGTCACCGCTCGGCCGTCACGCTCAACCGCGTCTCCGCTCGTGCCCGCTCACCGCTCGAACGGCGCCAGCACCGAGCGGCGCTCGGGGAAGCGCGAGCGCGGGTCGATGTGCAGGACGCGCAGAGCGGCGTCGGGTCCGGCGGCGGCGCGCACCTGGCCGATCGCCTCGCGCAGGCGAGCCGCGCGCGCCCGCGCCGGCTCCTCCAGCAGCGCCTGCTGGTCGCTGGTCGGCGGCCCGAAGCGCTCGACCGTAAGGCGCAGCTTGTGCGCCGGGGCCGGCAGCAGCTGCAGGCGCGGCGTCAGCGCCAGCCGCATCCGCACCGGGTCGCTGAGCGACTCGCGGAACGTGACCTGCTGGCGCCAGGTGCCGCCGTGCTCGACCAGCCTCGCCGACAGCACGACGGCGCGCAGCGTGCGTCCACGCCGTTCGCGCCGGGCGAGCAGACGGTCGATCAGCAGGCCGAGCGCGCGCTCGAGCTGCAGGCCGCTGGAGGCCTCCGGCAGTTCGAGCGACTCGTGCACCAACTCGCCCGCCTCGCGCGGGCGCAAGGGCGTGTCGCCACCGCGGGCGAGCCGCTGGGCGCGCAGGCCGAGCGGCCCGAAGCGGTCGGCCACGGCCGCCCGCGGCAACGCCGCAAGCTCGCCGAGCGTGAGGACCCCGAGCCGCTCGAACGCCTCCGGCAGCGACGCCAGCTCGGGGTCGCCCCGCAGCAGCTCGACCGGTCTCGGTGCCAGAAACTCCCGTACCTGCCGGACGTCGCCGTCGATCACCAGCGGCTGACGCGGCCGCGCGGCGGTCGCCGCCGCCAGCGCCGCGAACCGCGTCGGCGCCACGCCGAAGCGCGCCGGCATGCCGAGCGCACGCCGAGCCGCGGTCAGCACCGCGGCGAGCGTGCCACCGTACAGCCGCAGCAGCCCGCGCGCGTCGAAGCAGACGAGTCCGGGGCGCAGCGGCTCAACCGCCGCCCCGATCGACTTCGAGCGAGATCAGCATCCGCTCCAAGGCGTCCGGCGACACCGGTCGGATCGGGCGGGATCAGCGTCAGCTGCTGGCAGCGGGCGAGCGCCTCGCCCAGGCGCATCCCCGGATCGATCCCAAAGGCCTCAGCGGCGGCCGAGACGGCCCCGATCTGCTGGCTGCCGGGCTCAGGAGCGATCGCGATCGGGACCCCGAGCGCGTCGGTGCGGGTGCCGGCGGCACAGTTCAGCTCGAAGCGGAGCACCAGGATGCAGGTGATCAGCTGTGGCGAGGCGAGGGCAAAGCGAACATATGTTCGCATCAGCCCGGCCGATCACAACCTCCCGAGCAACTCGATCAGCATGCCGAAGACGGTCGGCAGGTCGCGGCGATCAGCAGCCCGGCGGCGCCGGGTGCAGTCGGGGGTCAGGTCCGAATTGCCGGTCAGCGCGTTGGCGGCCTGGTTGAAGTCCGCTGGTGAGAGCCTCCGCGCTGGACTGGTCGGCGAAGTATGACGAGCTGGTGGCGAGGTACTGCATGTACGCACACGCCGAGCCGTCGTAAGGGCCGCTGCCGCTGTACGCGTCGTTGCCGGAGGTGAGCGGAGCAGGTAGAGAAGTCAGCGACGATGCCGGTGCCGTTGCCGCTGTCGTCGCAGGCCGACCACCTGAGTCGTCATACGCGATCGAGAAGACGAGTGTGTCCGGCGGCCTTCGCCGCGTTCGCGGCGTTGATCGCATCCTCGCACGGCGTGTTGCTGGCGAAGTGGACGTTGCCGCTCGCTCCAGGATCAACGCCATCGTCGTACCGGCTTGGTGTTCATCCGGGTCCGATGTCAACTCACCATCGCTCAGGATGATGATCCCGTTCGTCACCGGATATGACCGTGGCCGTCGATCGTGCGCGTTGTGCGGCTGCTGCCCGAGCACGGTACTGGGCCTCAGTGATCGCACCGGCCAGATAGCTGCCCTGACCGTCCAGAAGTCCTTGATCCCGTAGTAGTCGCCGCCCGGGTAACTCCGGTTCCGGCACTCGGCCCAGTTGACCGAGTCGACCAGGTTCGAGGTCCGTGTTGAGGACGCCACTGGAGACAGATAGTCGCTCGACAGCGGCACGGCCTGATAGCCGGGGTAGTTGTCGATGTAGCCGGGGACTCGTGTAGTTGCTGAAATTCCCGAGGCTGCAGAGATCTGGCGCTGGGATCCCACCGGTGGTGGTGCCGAGCGTGCTGGTGTACGGTCGCCAGGGCGGTACTGTGACGTCCGAGTGTCTCGTACTGGGCTGATTGCAGTCGGTCTCGTCTGCCAGCGGCGGCCGACGATGGGTCGCGGCTAGCGAATACGGCGCGCGTGCGGGGCGCGGTCGTCGTGAGCGTGTAGGTGACGCTGCTCGTGGTCGACGTGGCCGCATTGCTGAGCGTCACCGTATAGTTGCGCGTCGTAGTCCACCAATGCTGTGATCGTCGTGCCGGTGGGGATGCCGGTCCCGCATGATCGCGTCACCGACGTACGCAGCTCTCGTGTGCCCGTGATCGCTCACTTGGTCGTCGTCGAGCTCTTGGTGGTCGTGAGCCGCTGAAGGTGCCGTCCGAACCGGTCGTGTCGCTCGACCCGTCAACGTCATCGAGAGCGCCGGAAACACCATGATGCCGACATCGTCGTCGACCCCACTGGTCATACTGGCATCGCCTGAAGCAGGGCCCGCACCCCAGCCTTGGCGCAATCGAGCTTGTCGGGCTGAGTTTATGCCGCTCACCAGTCGCACGTCGCGCTGCAGGACGACTGTCCATCGATGAGCCCGTGGTGTCGAGGATGACGAAGATGTTCATCGGTTTGGGCAGCCCCGTACTTCCCGTGACGCTGCCGTCGAGCTCGCCGTGACGGTGAAGTTGCGGTATGAATAGGCTGAGCAGGCCGGTGTTGACACCGTCGCGGTCTCGGTGATCGTCACCGCGTTGCAGGTGGTAGCGTCCGCGGCGTAGGCAGAACCGCGATTGGTGCGACGGGGTGGTCGGGTGGCAGCTCGTCGCCACTGGTGTCCGTCAGGCAGGTCGGCGTGCGTGTCCCGATGCGTTGTCCGGCCCGTGCGTATGCGCACTCGAAGGTCACACTCGGAGCGCCGGCGGTTGACACCCCAGCCGCCGACCGCGTTGCCGTGCTGCCCGTACCCGAGTAGTCCTGCGCATCGGTGTAGGCGGTGGCCGCTGTCGGGCAGATCCTGGCCGGCGGCGAGCGTCGGCGCATCGACGGCCCGCTGGAGCTCCTGCTGGGCCACCCAGACGCGGGCGAGGTCGATCGCCAGCCCGGCGAAGCCGATCAGCACGACGAGCGAGAGCACGACCAAGCGGCAGCGCCTGACCGCGCTCGCTCCTAAGATCGCCTGAGAGGTGCTGTCAGATGTCTCATTCGACCGCGTTCGATGGACACCGTCGACAGATTGACGCGTGACAGTGCCATGCCGAAGACCTTGAGCGTGTAGGGGTAGATGATGGTGATCTCGGCCTGGTCGCCCGCGACCTCGGCGCCGCTCGTATTGCAGCTCGGTCGTACACGTAGGTGCAGCCGATCCGGGGCTGCTGGAGCCGCAGTAGTCCTCCGTTGTGGTCCCGCCCGTCGAGCTTGGAAGCGAGGGCGTGATGTCGCCGGACGGGATCGTGAACTCCCCTGGCGCTCGCGATCGTCTGCGTTGACCGCCGGGTCGCAGGGGTCGTTCGTGGGCTGGTCCCCGAGGGCGAGCGCGCGCGCGCCCTGCGCGAGCTGCGTTGACGACCGTGCTGTAGTCGCTCAGCATGATCCCGAACTGGATGATCGCCGTCACCAGCAGAAGCAGGAACGGCATTACGAGCGCGATCTCGACGAGCGCCTGCCCTCCCTCTCCCTTGGCGCGGCGACCCCGGATGCGCCCTACCCCTAGGAGCGTCATATCAAGACAATGTATCAGCGCTAGGGGCGCTCGGCTCAAGTTCTGCATCAAGCATTTCAGTGAGCTGCCGCTGACGCCTCCCTAGAACAAACGTCCGTCGACGCCTCCTGAGCCTCGGCTAGATCAAACGTTGAGCAACCGCGCCAGACGCTTCAGTTGGTCGGGGCGCAAGTCGACGCGGATCAGATATGGGCGCGCTACGCACGGCCTTACGGAGGCTCCATGCCGAAGAGGCCGGGCAATCGCTCGTCATCCTCGCGCTCGTCGATGGTCGTGATGCTCGGCATGGCGGCGCTCGGGATCGATGTCGCCACCTGGTACACGGAGCACCACCAGACGCAAGTCGTCGCCGACTCGGCCGCGCTCGCCGCAGCCAACTGCCTCGCTCACCCGAACATCGGCCCCTCCGGGGCGAGTCTGTAGCTCGAGCACCGACACGACCGACGCGACCAACGTGGCGATCGCGTACGCGGCGGCAAACGGCGTCACGATCTCCGCCAGCCAGGTGAACATCAACACCACAACCGACACCGTCGGCGTGAGCGCCTCGGCCACCGCGCCCGCGTTCTTCGCGAAGCTATTCGGAATCCATTCGACCACGCAGGCCGCGAGCGCTCAGGCCACCTGGAAGGCCGGCGCCGCGTCGACATGCACGCAGGCGGGTTCGGCTCAGTGCTCTGTGATCTACGCAGCGGACACGAGCTGCGCCAGCGGCAAGGGCATCCAGTTCGGCACGCAGAGCCAGGGCGGCATGACGCTGAACACGACCGGCGCCGTGCACAGTGAAGGCGTGATGGCCTGGCAGGGATACAACGTCACCGTGACCGCGTCGGGGCTGACGGTCGCCGGTAGCTGCTACACGAGCGGGACGCTGCCGAGCGTGGACAACATGAAGGCGACCCAGGTATCGAGCGAGCCCTGGCCGATCGACTACACCCAGAGCCCCTACTTCACCGCTTGCACGACCACCTGCACGACGGTCAGCAACAGCGGCGGCGGCGCCGGGATCGCCGGCGTGCCGCCGTACTGCACCAATGCGTCGACCTCCGCATCCGGGATCACGTTCAGCAACTCGATCAGCGGTGATACGCCGGTCGCCGGCACCGTGTACTGCGCCATCGGCACGGGAACTCCAAGCAAGCCGTCGACTTGGAACGGGCAGATCTATATCGCCGCAAACACGTCGAGCTGCCAGAACGACACCTTCATCGGCGGCAACATCGTGGTCTTTGACGCCAGCGATTGTTTCGACGCCCAAGCCGACGGCTGCGTGATGTACGCCACGGACGGGTCCGGCTCTACGAATGGCGGCGGCATCGAGAGCTACAACGACACGTTCAACTGGAGTGGGACGCTGTTCGCTCCGCTCGGGACGGTTCAGCTGGGCACCACCAGCAGCGGCGGCGATTCTTCGACGAGCTCGACGGGGCTGATCGAGGGGTTCGACGTCAACATCGTGAACGCGAGCCTGGGCCTCACAGGTGACGGCCCGCCATTGGGCAGCTCCGGTAGCTCGAGCTCAGGCAGCGATTCGCTCTCATCGTAACGCCACGACGCCTCCCTAGAACAAACGTCCGGCGATGCCGCCCTCAGCTAGATCAAACGTTGAGGGAATCAGTCGAATGCTCAGACAGTTAACGCGCGTGTCGATGCGCATCGCGTATGCGCGCGTCGCTACACACAGCCTTACGGAGGCTCCATGCCGAAGAGGCCGGGCAATCGCTGGTCATCCTCTCACTCTCGATGGTCGTGATGCTCGGTATGGCGGCGCTCGGGATCGACGTCGCCAGCTGGTATGCCAAGCACCACCAGACGCAGGTCGTCGCTGACTCGGCCGCGCTCGCCGCAGCCAACTGTCTCGCCCACCCGAACGTCGGCCCCTCCGGATCGAGCTGCACCTCAAACACCGACACGACCGACGCGACCAACGTGGCGATCGCGTACGCAGCAGCCAACGGGGTCACGATCGCAGCCAGCCAGGTGGTCATCAACACCACAACCGACACGGTGAAGGTCAACCCGAGCGCCACGACCCCGAGCGCGTTGGCGAGCATTGTGGGGATCCACAACACCACTGAGGCGGCGACGGCGACGGCGAGCTTCGCACAACCGGGCACAGCGCCTGCAGCACCCCCGGACAGCGGCTGCGACTTCATGTTCGCCGACAACAGCAACTGCTCGAGCTCGTCAAACGGGATCGCCTTCACACGCTCCGGCAACTCAACACGATCGAGGGCGACATCCAGAGCAACGGCAATCTCAGCGGTACAGGCCAGCGGCAATCAGTCATGGGGCACGGCTACCTACGGCCCGAACGGCACCAGCACGTGCCAGAACTCCATCATCTGGACGCGGCAACGACCCGTGGACGACGCGCGCCGACCCAGGCGCACGCCGATCTCCATTCCCGATCGACTACACCACAGGACTTCCCGGCGTGCGGCGGCACCGGCGAGCTCGCCTGCCAGTCAGACGGCTACCCGACCTTCTGCACGAACGCGGGCGCCTCCATCACCCTGAACGGCAGCACCAATGGTGATGCCGCGGTCGCCAACAACATCTACTGCGCCAGCGGAACCGGGAATCCGGTCGACGCCGAGCACCTGGAACGGCTCGATCACGATCGACCTGAGCGGCAACGAACACCCTGTACGACACGCTTCGTCGGCGGGACCATCACCTTCACGGCAGCGGTAACGACACGCTCTCCTCGTGCGGGTACACGACCAGCGGCTACACCGCTGCGCGACTGCACCTCGTCGGTCCCGGCGCCGGTACGACCAGCAATTACCCGATCTTCTATGCCACCGGCACCAGCTCGATCGGCACTCAATCTCAACGTCTCGGGCAGCCAGACGCTGAACGGCGACCTCTTCGCGCCGAACGGCACGGCCAACCTGAACCTGAGCGGCAACAAGACGCTCACCACGTTCATCGAGGGCCTCGACATCAGCGCGAACGTCAGCGGCACGATGCTCGGCGACGGGCCCACGGCAGGCACCTCCGGGACCACGCGGCGCGCGGCTCCGACTATCTGGTCCAGTAGAGGCCGGTCGCCCGGCCACCAGAGGCCGGCGGTCCGGCCAGTAGCGCTCAGTCCGGCGCGCCGACCGACGCGCCGGAGTCCTGCAGCAACTTCCCAACTGGGACCGCCCACAGCTTCCGTGCGCGCAGCTCGCGCTCCAGCTGATCGAGCTGGCGGCGCGCCGCTGACAGGCTGGTGACGCGAAGCTCCACGATCTCCCCCTTGCTCAGCGACCGTGGCAGGTGGCCGGTCTTGCTGATTCGCACCTTGCCCGCGACCGGCTCTCCGCCGACACCCTTGGCGAGGAAATACTGGGCGAGGCTGAAGCCGTTCGAGGTGTAGAGGAACTTGTGATGCCATCCGAGCCGGCGCTCGAGCTTGCGCAGAGTGTGGTCGGTGCCGATCCAGCCGATGAGACCGCTGTCGTTGAGCCGCGGGACCGGCTCGTCGTTACGGTCCCGCAGCGTGTCCACGACGCTCCGCGAGGCGCTGCTGAGCGCGAAGGAGACCCGCATGCCGCGCGGCAGCTCGCGCGCGAGTCTCGGCGCCTGCGTGGCGCTGGCGTCGATCATCACGCCGACCTGCGAATAGACCGTCGGCACGGACGTGCGCGGAGCCGTGCCGGGGACGAAGAACGAGACGGCCGCGTAGGCGACGCCGGACGTGAATGCGCCGAGCGCGAAGATCGCCGAGGCCGTCGCCGCCGTGACGCTGCGCACGGCGCGCACACGCCAAGCGGGCAGCGGCTGCGTCCGGCGCGTGCTGCCCAGGATCAGCGCCGCGGTCGATGGCCGCTTCGCAAACGTCGTGTCCGGCGCGGGATGCTCGGCCAGGGCGCGCTCGATAGCGGGCCGCAGTTCCTCTTCGCTGCCCGCGACCTGTGCGAGCTTGAAGCGCTCGAGCGCATGGTTGGCGACGCGCACGTGCCCGTAGCCGAAGCCGTAGGAGATCACCGGGCAGCCACGGATGATCGCCTCGAGCACGGTCAGGCCGGCGCTCGAGTGGATCAGCAGGTTCGCCGCAGCGAGCACGTCGCCCATGTGGTTGGTGAAGCCGATCACGCGCACGCGCGGATCGCCCGCGAAGCGCTCGCTCATGCGCTCGCGGAGTGTCTTGTTGTGGCCGCAGAGGCACAGGACCTCGGCGTCGTCGGCGACCGCCAGCGCGGCTTCCACGGCGCCGGCCAAATCACCGACACCCCAGCCGCCGCCCGAGACCGCGATCACGGGGCGGTCAGCCGGCAACCCGAGCGCTGCGCGCGCGTCGCGCCGCGAGCGCGGCGCCAGGAACGCCGGCGAGGTCGGCGGTTTGGCCCAACGCACACTTCCGGGACCCGCGATCCGCTCGACCTCCGCCTGCGACTCGGGGTGCGTGATGAAGTGCAGATCGATATTCGGGTGCGCCCAGAAGCGCAGCCCGGCGAGGTCCGTGATCGATGAATAGCACGGCACCTTCAGGCGGCCGCTGCGGCGCAGTTCGCCGAGCACCTGCGTGGTGCCGGGGTAGGTGGAGACGATCAGGTCCGGCTCGTGCGCCCGGATCAGCCGCATCAGTCCGCGCCGCCCGAACCAGGTCAGCAGGTGTGACGCCAGCCAGCGGGTGGGCGCGAAACTCCATGAACAGCCGGTACTGGAGATCGAACAGCCGCGGCACCCAACGGAACAGGACCGCCGAGTTCTCGCGCAGCACCGCAGTCGTCAACGGGCCCATCGCGGCGAGACCGTTGACGACCGAGATCAACACATCCGGATCTTCTTCTTTGAACTCCCGCGCGACAGCGCGTGCCGGAAGATCGTGCCCCTCGCCGATGTCGGCCGAGACGATCAGGACCTTCCGCGGGCAAGCCTCTGCTTCGTCAGGCTCGCCCGCCAGCGCTAAAGGGTCGGGACGCCCCCCGTCCTTCAAGGCGGCTTGCTCGCGACGCCACTCGACGTAACGCCGGACGCCGTCCCTGAACGGGGTCGATGCCGTCCAGCCAAGCTCCTCGCGGGCCCGGTCCGAGACGACGATCTTGGAGCCGAGGTCACCGGGCCGCGCCGGGCCATAGATGATTTCCGTATTGCCCACGGTCTCCTGGACGAGCTCGGCGATCTGCTTGATCGTCACGTCCTCGTCGCTTGAGAGGTTGTAGACGCGGTTCTCGGCGAGGTCGCCGAGACCGGCTACGACGCCCTCCGCGAGGTCCTCCACGTAGACGAAGCGGCGCGACTGCATGCCGTCGCCCGACAGTGTCAGCGGCTCACCTGCGAACGCCTTGTTCACGAACGCCGGGATCACCGCCGCCTCGCGCGCGCGTCGGTCCGTAGGGGATCCCGAAGCGCAGGATCGTGTAGTTGATCCCGTAAAGCTCCTGGTAGGACTTGCAGTACAGCTCACCGGCCAGCTTGGTCGCCGTATACAGGTGCGCCGGCGGCGGCAGCAGCGTGGTCTCGCTGACGGTCTCGTCCTCGGTGTCGCTGTAGACCCAGATCGTCGACGCGTAGACGACGCGCGTGACGCCGGCCTGGCGGGCGCCCTCGAGCACGGCGGCGGTACCGCGGGCGTTGACCTGCTCGGCGTCATGCGGCTCGGCATGGACATCGTTGACGTCGGCCACGGCTGCAAGGTGGGCGACCGCATCGCAACCTGCCAGCGCCTCTGTGAGCGCAACCGCGTCGGTGACCTGACCGATGACCGTGGCTACGTCCTGATGCTCAGGCCACGGCGAGGGCCGGAGATCGTAGATCACGGGCTCGTGCCCGTGGTCGCGCAGCTTGTCAACCACGTGCGAGCCGATGAACCCGGCTCCACCGGTGACTAGAACTCTCATTGGCCGGTCCTCTTCTCGGTCAGCTCATTCGCTTCAACTGGACGGTAATACAACGGGGGGCAGGAATGGTTCTTTGCCACCCAATCCGTGTTCGGCAAATCGACCTGATGTCCTAGCAGCCGGTGGCAGGGCTCGTCGTAGACGCGTCCGGTGGACTTGTCGAGCCAATCGAAGACGATGTACTTGTAGAGCCCGGAGACCATGCCGTCCGGGAGCTCCAGCTTGGAGCCGGGGAACTCCGGGTCCAGGAACTCGCGCGCGGTCTCGTTCTTCCAGGCGACGATCTCCGGCATCCGCTCGACCTGGATCAGACCGAGCGCCGCCGTGAACTCATTCATCCGGAAGTTCAGACCCTGGACCTCGTAGGTGGGCTTGCCGTAGTTACGGAAGCCGCGCGCAAACTCGAGCAGTTCAGGCCGCTTGGAGACGAGCACGCCGCCCTCGCCCGTGGAGATCGTCTTGGTCGCGTACATCGAATACACGCCCGCGTCGCCGTAGCTGCCGGCCTTGCGTCCGTTCCACGAGGCGCCGTGCGCGTGCGCGCAGTCCTCGATCAGGAAGATCCCGTTGTCAGCGCAGTAGGCGGCGATCTTCTCCGATTCAAAAGCGATGTGACCACCGATGTGGACGAGGAAGGCCGCCTTGGGCTTGTGCTGCTCGGCCTTCTGCTCGAAGTCGTCAAAGGACATGCAGAGGTCGTCACGGTTGCAGTCCACGAACTGCACATCGGCGCCGGCGCGAATCGCGGCGAACGGCGTCGCCATGAACGTGTTGGACGGGCAGAGCACCGTCTCCCCCTGCACCCCGGCGAAGTGCAGCGCGGCCAGCGTGCCGCCTGACCAGCTCGACGTGGCGACGGCGGGGAGCTCGTTCCACGCCTCCCATGCCTGTTCAAAGCGGGCCGTCATGTCGGCCTCGGTCCAGCGGTTGGAGTCGAGCACCTCGTCGATCAGCGCGTGCAGCCGCGCCCGGTCGCGATGGTCGAACCCAATCGCGAAGCGCCCGTAGTCAGGCGTGATCCCGGTCTCAATGGAAACAGTCGTCATGAATCCTTCATGTGTTGGTTCGAATTTGGGCCAGGACGCCACGCAAGGCGCGCCCATTCCTGGGCCCCGGATCGCGCCCACCCGCCGCCTCGTGCACGGGGTGGGACATCAAACGCACGCCACGGTACCGAGTTCCGCGGACTTCAGCGTCTCCAAGATCATAGGCAGCGCCGCCGCGGTTCGCTGATGTGAACGCTGGGAGCTGTAGAAATCGGCGTCGTGGAGCAGGATCACGTCGCCGGCCCGGAGGCCGGCGACGACCCTCCGCGTGATCCTCCGGGGCGTGGTGAACTTGCGCCAGTCCTTGCCCCACCGGTCCCACATCAGCGGCTGCAGACCGCGCTCGCGGGCGATCCGCAGGCTCATGGGGCTGTAGACGCCGTATGGCGGGCGGTGCAGGTGCGGCGCGGTCCCGGTCGCATCAGCGATCGCCGCTGTCGCGCGCTCGAAGTCGTCGGCCAAGGCGGCCGCCTTACGGGTCGGGTGCGGCCGGTGCAGATAGCCGTGCATGCCGATCGCATGGCCGCCGTCGAGGATCCGGCGTGCAAGCTCGGGACGCTTGACGACCTGCTCGCCGACCAGGAAGAAGGTCGCGCGCGCGTCGTGCGCGGCGAGGATCTCGAGCATCCGGGGCGTGCCCTCGGGGTGAGGGCCGTCGTCGAAGGTGATCGCCACCGCCTGTGGCCAGCGAGCCGGGCGGCCGCGCGTCTCCGCCGCCAGTGGCCCGCTGGCCACTGGCTGTGCAGCGGTCGCCAACTCACCCAGCGTCCGGGGGATCTCGAGCGCACGCGCGAACGGCGCGATGTGCGGAGCCAGCACGTACCTGATCACTATGTGTGCCATTTTCGACGCAAATCGGGTGCTCCCGCCTCGATCCACTCTAATTTCATCCTCATGGCTGAGGCGTTTGATTCCGAGGTGACCGTCCGTCGCAGGCGATTCGCCAATGACGACAACGGTTTTGCGGTGCTCGACGCCGACTGTGCGGACGGACCGGTGGTGCTGGTCGGTCCGCTGATCCACCTCGAGAACGGGGAACGCGCGCATGTCACAGGCACGGTGGTGACCGACAGCCGCTACGGCGAGCAGGTCCAGGTGGTCGAGGCGCGGCCGCTACCTCCGGAGGACGGCGCCGCGTTGGTCTCATACCTGCGGCGCATCAAGAACATCGGCGAGAAGCGTGCGCAGCGCCTGATCGACCGGTATGGCGCCGAGCACGTGCTGGACGCGATCGACGAGGAGCCGGGAGAGGCGTTCCGGCGCGTCGGCTTGAACCCGTTCCGGGCTCAGGAGGCGGCGGCCTCATGGAACGAGCTGCGGATGATCCGCGGCCTGCACCTGCTGCTCGCCCCGCACGGGCTCGCGTATCTGGCCAAGCGGATCAGCGACGAGTACCCGAACACCGCCCTCCGCGTGATCAGGGAGAACCCGTACGAGCTCACGCGCGTGTTCGGAGTGGGGTTCCGGGTTGCCGACCAGATCGCGCGGGCGGGAGCGGAATCACCGGATGCGATCCCTGGACGCGTCGGCGCCGCGATCGTGTACGCGCTCTCGGAGGCCGAGGGCCGCGCCGGCAACACCTGCCTGCCGCTCGGACAGCTGCTGGCGGCTGCGCGCGACCTGCTCGGCGAGCTTCCCGACGAGGACGCGATCGACCAGCTGGTCACCGACGGCGACCTCGTACGCGACGGCGACTGGATCTACCGCGCACCCACGTGGGAGCTCGAGCAGGAGCTGACCGAGCGCGTGCTCGAGCTGCTGGTCGGTGCCGACGGTGACGGCGGCGGTGGCGGCAAGCTGAAGCCGGTCGGCGAGGAGGTCGCAAGCGGCGGCGAGCTCACCCTTACGCCCGAGCAGGAGACGGGCGCGCGCGCCGCATTCGAGCACCGCCTGTCTGTAATCACGGGCGGTCCGGGGACCGGCAAGACGGCCTCGATCCGCACGATCGCGAGGCTCGGAGTCGCGCAGCACGTAAAGGTGCTGCTGGTCGCGCCGACCGGGCGCGCGGCCCGGCGGATGACCGAGGCCAGCGGTGTCGACGCGAAGACGATCCACTCGGCGCTGGGCTGGGTGCCTGGTGAGCTGCCCGACCGCGACGAGGACGATCCGCTGCCCTGTGATCTGCTGATCGTCGACGAATCCTCGATGGCGAACCTCGAGCTGATGGTGACGCTGCTGCGCGCGGTCGCGCCGGAGGCGCACGTGGTGCTCGTGGGCGACGCTGATCAGCTGGCGCCGGTCGGAGCCGGCAAGCCGTTCGCCGACCTGGTCGCCTCCGACGTCGTGCCGACGGCGCGCCTGACCCACATCTTCAGGCAGGCAGCGGGCAGCATGATCGTGCAAGGGGCACACGCGATCCGCCGCGGTGAGGCGCCTGAGTTCACGCCGGACGAGGGCATGCGGCACGACCTCTTCCTGATGGAGCGTTCGAGCGCACGCGAGGCGCTGGAGCTGGTCGTCGAGCTCGTGAGCCGGCGGCTGCCCGAGCACTATGGCGTCGACGCGACCGACGACATCCAGGTGTTCGCGCCCGTGTATAGAGGCGACGTCGGGATCGACGCACTCAACCGGGAACTGCGCGAGGCACTCAACCCGCTCGGCCAGCCCGTGCGCGGGGGCCGCCTGCGGATCGGCGACAAGCTGATGATGACCGGCCGCAACCTCCACGAACTCGGGCTGATGAACGGCACCGTCCTGCACCTGGAGGACGAGATTCCGGGGGCTGACGGCGACGACGCGGCGCTGCTCTTGCGTAGCGACGAGCAGGTCTTCCGGTTGCCGCCCGAGGAGGCAGAGAGCCTGCGTCTGGGGTACGCGTGCTCGGTGCATCGCGGCCAGGGAATCGAGCTTCCGATCGCGATCATCGTCGCGCACGAGCAGGCCGGAGGTTTCTTCCTGCGGCGCGAGATGCTCTACACCGCGATCACGCGGGCGAAGCTGGCGACGGTGATAGTTGGCAGTCGAGCGGTGGTCGCTCGGGCGGCGCGGACTCCGGACACGGATCGGCGGCACTCGCGCCTGGGCGAGCGCCTGCTCGCTGGAGCGTCGCGGTAGCCACACCGATGAGCAGCACGAGCCCGCCGAGCATCTCGGTCAGGGTCGGTTGCTGAGCGAGCACGATCCACGCGGTCGCGATCCCGGTCACCGGGACCAGCAGCGTGAACGGGACCACCGAGCCCACCGGATAGCGATGCAGCAGCGAGTTCCAGGCCCCGTAGCCGAACAGCGAGGCGCCGAGCACCGTGTAGAGCGTGCTGCCGATCGTCAGCCAGCCGACGTGAGCGACTGCGTGACCCAGCACGTGCGGTCCGTTGATCACGAGCGCAAGCGCGAGCGCCGGAACCGGCACGACCACCGCCGACCACACGGTCAGCCCGAAACCGCTTGAGATATGCGCACGCCGTGACATGACGTTTCCGATCGCCCAGCACACGCAGGCACCGATGACGATCGCGACCGGCCCGAGCGGCGTGTGCGAGCCGTGACCGATCACCAGTACGGCCAGGCCGAACAGGCCGATCACGACGCCGAGGAGCTGCTGACGGGTCGGGTGCTCGCCGAGCACCACACGTGAGATCCCGATCGTGCAGATCACCTGAGCCTGCACGAGCAGCGAAGCCAGCCCCGCCGGCATCCCCAGATGCAGAGCGAGATACAGCAGCGTGAACTGGCCGAGGCTCATGAACGCGCCGATCGACAGGATCTGCCGCCAGGGCCCGGGCTTCGGCACAAAGAAGATCAGCGGGAAGGCGACAAGTAGGAACCGCGCGGTCAGCAGCAGGAATGGCGGGAAGCCCTTCAGCCCCTCGTCGATCACGACGAAGTTGGCGCCCCAGATGATCGCGACGAGCGTTGCGCGCAGGCTGTCACGGGGCGTCATGAATTGGATGATGACGACCGACGATGGTTTACACCAGCTATATGTTCTAAAGCGTTTGCGGTAGGGTTTCTTCATGCTCGATCTCGCCGCGGTGCGCTCGCTGATCGCCGTACGCGACCATGGGAGCGTTGGCGGCGCCGCCGAGGCGCTGGGCTTCACACCGTCCGCGGTCTCTCAGCAGGTCAAGCGGCTCGAGCGGCAGAGCGGCTGCTCAATGCTCGAGCACGTCGGGCGCGGGGTGATCCTCACCGAGCGGGGACGCCTGCTGGCCCAGCAGGGCCAGCGGCTGCTGGGCGAGATGGAGGAGCTCGAGAATCTCGCGCTCGGCGATGGTCGTGATCCGACCGGTGAGTTCCGGGTCGCCGCGTTCTCAACCGCGTGCCGCGGGCTGGTGGCGCCGCTCCTGACCGGGCTTGCCCGGACGGCACCCGACCTGAGCGTCAGGGTGCACGAGATCGACCCACGCGAGTGCATCGGGCTGGTCGAGCGCGGCGGCGCCGACCTCGGGATCGTGCACGATTGGAAGACGTTGCCGCTCGACTTCGGAGGAGGACTCGAGGCGATGCACCTGATGGATGACGTCGCCGATGTGCTGCTGGCGATCGACCATCCGCTGGCGGGTGCCGAGGTGATCGAGCCCGATCAGCTCACGGGTGAGCGCTGGGTCTCGACCCACGCCGGCACGATCTGCGACGACCTGCTGAACCAGCTGTTCGCCCTGCGTGGCGTGAGGCCGGACATTCGCTTCCGTGACGGCAGCTTCGGGACGCATGTGGCGCTGGTACAGGAGGGCGTCGCGGTCGCGCTGCTGCCGCGCCTCGGGCGGGGGCCGCTACCCGATTCGGTGCGGGCGGTCCCACTGGTCAACCCCACGCCCCAGCGTCACGTCTATTCGCTGTGGCGTCGCGCGAGCACCGACAACCACGTCCGGCGCCACGTCCAAGAGCAGCTCGAGCTGATCACGGGTCGTATGGAAGAGCCGCTCACCGCGCGCATGGAAGAGCCGATCACCGGCCCGGCGCCCGAGCCCGTCAGCCGGCGCTGACGCGAGACTCCCACTCCCCGACCTCGACGACGTCGCCGTCGTGGAGCTGGCGGCCGCGGCGTGTCTCGATGGTGCCGTTGACGAGCACCGCCGCGGAGGCGAGCAGATCCTTGCCCCCGGCGCCACTCTCGACGACACCGCCGAGTTTCAGCAGCTGGCCGAGGCGAATCATCTCGCCGCGGATCTTGATCTCTTGCATCGGAGGCTGCTTCAGCGTGGCGGCATCCGGATCGCGCCGTCGAGTCGGATCACCTCGCCGTTCAGCATCTCGTTGGTGACGATGTGGCAGGCCAGGTCCGCATACTCATCCGGGCGGCCGAGGCGCGACGGGAACGGGATCGACGCGGCCAGCGACTGGCGCACCGGCTCTGAAAGCTCGGCGAGCATCGGCGTCTCGAAGATCCCGGGCGCGACCGTCATCACGCGCACGCCCCTGCCGGCCAGTTCGCGTGCGACCGGCAGCGTCAGCCCGACGACGCCGCCCTTGGACGCCGAGTAGGCGACCTGCCCGATCTGGCCGTCGTACGCCGCCACCGAGGCGGTGTTGACGCAGACGCCGCGTTCGCCGCCCGCGGTGGGCTCGTTGTCGATCATCGCCGCGGCCGCCAGCCGCAACGCGTTGATCGTGCCGAGCAGGTTGATGTTGATCACCTTTGCAAAGTGCTCCAGCGGCGTCGGACCGTCCCGTCCGATCAGCTTCGCCGGGATGCCGACCCCGGCGCAGCACAGCGAGATGCGCAGGCCACCAGCGCCGAAGCCGACGGCGGCGTCGACCGCGCGCTTCACGGCCTCCGAGTCGGTGACGTCCGTCGGATGGGCGATCCCGCCGATCTCGCCTGCTACGAACGCTGCGCGCTCCGCGTTCAGATCGGCGACCGTCACCTGCGCGCCCTCGGCGGCGAGGCGCCGGGCGGTGGCCTCGCCGAGACCTGAGGCGCCGCCGAAGACGATCGCCGAGCTGCCGCTGATCTCCATCGGGCGGGAGCTTACGAGATCGAGTCGACCCGGAGTCTGCGGACGCCCGCCGGTATATCGATCGCAACCTCGTCGCCGGCCCGGCGGCCGATCAGCGCCTGCGCCACGGGCGAGGTCGACGAGATCAGGCCCTCCTTGGGGTTCGCCTCATTTGGTGAGACGATCTTGAAAGTCTGCTTGCCGCCCTTGCCGAGGTCGGTCACCTCGATGGTGGTGCCGTGACGGACATCGTCACCGGTGGCGTCCTCGACGACGACGGCGGCTCGCACCTGCTCGCGCAGCCTGAGGATGCGCGTCTCGAGATGGGCCTGCGCCTCCTTGGCGGCGTGGTATTCGCCGTTCTCCTTCAGGTCGCCCCACTCGCGCGCGGTCTTGATGCGGGCGGCGATCTGGGAGCGCCCGTCGCTCTCCAATTCGTTCAACTCGTGTCGCAGCCGCTGCAGCTCCGGCGCGGTCATCTGGATTGTGTCCATACCGTCCTCCTACTTGTCGGGGCGCGGCTTGCCCGCGCCCCGCCGCTACGACGTTAGCTGACGCGATCATCGCCGCTGAGCGCGGACCCACCGTCCGTAGGCCTAGACGCCCAGGAGCTTCAGCAGCAACAGCAGGACGATCACAAGCACGTAGCCGCGGATCAGCGCGAGCGCGAGCACGCGTGGCCGTGTGACCTTGGCGGGGCGCAGCAGTTCCAGCGTCGGTGTGCTCCAGGTTCGGCGCTCCCATGGGGTCAAGGTCGGAGCTGTGCCGCCGTGGCCGTCGTCGCACGCCGCCGAGCCGCCATCGGCCCGCGAGTCCGAGAGGATCACCAGCCCGAGCGGTAGCGCGCCCGCACACAAGAGCAGGATCGTGATCATCGCGGCCACGCCGAGCGGCAGTGAGGGCAGGGTCAGAGTCAGAGTCAGCAGCGTCGAGAGGCCGAGGATCAGCCCAATGGCGGCGGTTGCCAGCGCGTTGCGCCAGGGTCCGTTGCGCAGCGGTCCGAGCAGTTCAGCGTCGTTGCAAAGCAGCAGCACAAGCACGAGCGCGCTCGGCAGGAGGACCCCGGTCAGTGCCTGAACCAGCAGGGTCACCGTTCCAAGCGGCAGGCCTGGGACCAGCACTACTCCCGCCGCGAGGACGACGATCGTCGCGAAGCTGCCGTGGAAGATCCGTGCGTCGGTGAAACCACGGTGGAGCGAGTGCTTGACCCCGAGCACCTCGCCGAGCGCGTACGAGCCGGAGAGCGAGACAGTCCCGGCCGCGAGCAGCGAAGCGTTCAGGACCGCGACCGCAAACACGATCCCCGCGCCGGCCCCGAGATGGCCGCCGACGGCGCTGAGCACGGCCCCGATGTTCGTGTAGTGGCCCCGCAGCGCGGAATGGTGCAGCACCGATGCGCTAAGCACGAGGACCGCTCCTGCGCAGAGCACGAACAGGATCGCACCGAGCGCCGTGTCCATCCGTTCGTATCCGAGCCAGCGCGGCGTGATCCGCTTGTCGACCACGTTGGATTGCTGGAAGAACAATTGCCAAGGGGCGAGCGTCGTTCCGACCAGCGCCACCAGCAGCAGGATCGTGGCGCTCGGCGCGTGGGCGGTGAGCGGCATCGCGGACAGGCGAATGCCCGGTTCCACACGGCTCGTCAGGGCGAGCGGGATGAGCAACAGGTCGCAGACGATCATCACGTACATCACCCGTTCCCAGCGACGGAAGTTCCCGCCCGCCGAGATGGCGATCAGCGCGAGCGCGGCGACCGGGACCGAGACATAGCGGCTGACCCCGAGATACCCGAGCGCCAGAGCTACGCCGATGAACTCGGTCATGAGCGTCAGCAGATTGAGCACCAACAGGTCTCCGAGTGAGAATGCGCACCAGAGTCGGCCGAAGCGCTCGAGCGTGAGCCGCGCGTGCCCGGCGCCGGTGACGGCGCCAAGTCGCGCGACCATCTCCTGAGTGACGTAGAGCGCCGGGCCAAGTAAGAGCAGCACCCAGAGCAGGCTCGCGCCGTGGTCCTGGCCGGCCTGCGAGAACACGGAGATCGTGCCTGCGTCGTTGTCGGCCACCATCACGACTAGCCCGGGACCGAGTACGGCAAGCAGCGTCAGCAGCTTGCGGCGAGCGGACAGGCGCGGACCCGTGTCAACCGCCCGAACCGTGCCGAGCGCCCCCTCGATGTCTCCGAGGTGGGCGCGGTCTAGAGCGTTTCGCCGGTCAGCGGACCGGGCGAACGGCGCGGTGGCGTGAGCCGGCGATGCCACCCTAGGAAGCTGCCCGGCCCATGCTGGAGTCTCGGGACCTCGGGTCGACCGCGAGCGGATTGCCACCCACTTCGTCCGCTCTCTCAGCATCGCTGCCGTCGAGCTCGCGGACGTGCCTGAGCGCGTCTTCGAGCAGTTCTCCGACGTGCTCGTCCCGCAGCGAATAGTGCCGGCGACGGCCGCTGCGCTGGACGTTCAGGACGGCATGATCGCGCAACACCCGCAGCTGATGTGAGACTGCCGACTGCTCCATGCCGACGGCCGCAACGATTTCAGAGACTGTCCGTGGCCCGTCCCGCAGATACGCCAGGATCTGCAGCCGACTGGGGGTCGAGAGCGCGAACATCGTATCGGCGACACGCTGAGCCAAGCGCTCGCTGAGTCCAGTCGGCGGCGTCATGTTCTGCCGGCCAATATACGTATGCGGGGCATGTGTTGAACGCGCTGTCCGGAGGTGCAGCTCAGGGGATCACGACGATCAGCGCCGGCTTTGACCTGATCGCCGCGGCGCTAGCGGCCTTGACGGGTGCGACCAGCGGGCGCTCCACCTTCAGTATCCGTGCGAGCAGCCGCGCCTGCTGAGCGTGGCCTGGCGAGTACAGGACCTCGTAGGAGGTCGGTGGCGCCGCCTTGAGGTTTCCGGTCGCGACGACATCCACGTGCTTGCGCGTGAGGTGGAGCGCGAGGCTGTGGGCGGCATGTGGTGTTTGACCGGCGTTGAGCACTGCGACCGCCGTGGTCGACAGAGGTCGCGGTTTGTGTTGGTGCCCGAGCGCACCTGAGTCGAGTGCCAGGTAGATCGCCGCAACAGCCACGGCGAGCCCGACTCCGATGGCCACTGAAATCCATAGCCGACGGGATCTGAACCGCTTGAACGGAAGACCCGGCCCGCGTGTGACCGGCAGGCCTGGGTAGGTCGCGCCTCCAGCCGCTGCTTGCGTGACCGTCGGCCCATAGCCGCCGACCGCCGCCAGCCGGGTCTCCAGAAAGGCCGCCCTCGCTGCGGCGGTGTGCACACGCTCGCGTAGCGCTCGCAGCCGTCTCCAGTTGAAGAAAAACAGGAGCAGGCCAAGCGGCAGCAGCGCGACCGTGATCAGACCGCCGATTCGGCCCACTGACTCAATCAGAGGTGTCGCAGTCGTGACAGGCGTCGCGAGCGTCGGTAGGTGGCGACGTGAAACCGCGGAGGCCTTGACGATCTGGTGCCTGGGAGCACCCCGAATCGCACCGATCGGCGCGGTCTGCTCGGCGATCGCCAGCAGCTCACCGTTGCCGACGGCGTCGCCGAGTGTGTTGTGGACCCAGTAGACAGCGCCGTGCTGGCGCCACGCGATCGTCTCGAGGTGGCTGCCCTCGTAGAAGAGCTCATAAGCCCGCCTCCCCACCCGGATCGTCTGACTGGGGTGCGCGAACAGCGGTGCGCTGGTCCACGTCGTCCCCTGGACGTCGTAGTACTGGCCGAGGTCGCCGTTTGAGAAGACCTCGACGTAGCTCGGATACCCCTCGCCGTTGGGAGCGTGGATCATGTAGTTGCGGATGCAGGCCTGCACCAGCTGCGTGCATTGCGCGGCAACAGGGATGATGCTGCCGGCCAGGTCCTGGACCCTTGGAAACTCTGCCGTGAACTGCAACTTGGCTGCGGCGGTCTTCTCTGCAGCGACGTTCGAGTCCAGCGTCGCGGTCAGCGGTAGCCGAGCGAGTCCGCCGTGGCGACGGACCCTGTGGCTGATCGCGACTGTCTGCCGGGTCGGGACGTTGTCGCTGCCATGCAGGAAGCTGCGCACGTTGGCCCGTATCTGCTGCGGTGTGGCGGTGAGATCCCCGGCTGGGCACGTGGTGCTGCAGGGTGTCGTCTGGAACGGAACCGGGCGCACGCGCAACCCCTCGGCGTTGATCAGGAGATTTGCGAGATTCAGGATCTCGCCAGTGCTGCGCAACCCGGGGTCCGTCTGCACGGTACGGCCGAAGATCTTCTCGAACTCACCGATATTGCCTGCCAGCAGGGGGCCATACTGCGCTTTGACGGCGAGTAGGAAACTCTGGTCGCGGGCATCACGAACCTGCGACGTATCGGTGTGGCGGTAGGAGACGAACATCTCGGCCTCGCTGCCATCGAGGCACTGATATCCAGGCAACAGGTTGATGTTCTGGTACTGATCGCCGCCGTCGGCGTTGTTGTGGTAGTACCGCTCGTCGATCGTGTCGTAAATACAACCGAGCTTGTTGATCGCGTTCTCGAACTGGGTGAACGTGGTGGCGATCACGTGGTTGACCGACAAGCCCGTGACGTGCTTGATCGTCTTAAGCAGCGTTGTCGTCCCGTACGTGTACGCCGAGTTCAGCCGGTTCGTATACGTCACGCCGTCGGGCTCGGTCACGTTGACCCACAGCTCACGCGGCAGCGACATCATCGAGATCCACGGCTTGTTCGGGTCGATCCGAACAAGCAGCATCTCGTTCGCCAGATTCGGGACAAAGCCGTTGTAGTACTTGAACACCGAGCGGGTGTCATCGCCGACCATCAGCAACGTCTCGGGTTGCCCGAAAGCTTGAGTGCGCCAGCACGCTCGAACTCACCTTCAGCGGCTTGGTGACGCTGATGTCCTGGACGATTGTGTGGACCTGCTCCAGCACGGCGACCGCCGTTGCCACGCCGCTGGCGAGAAGCACGATCAAGCAGCCGAGCACGACCCGCCACAAGTAGCGCCGCCGTGGGGGGCGTGTAGCTTCCTGCAAATCCATGAACTAGCTTACATATGTTACAACGGCTCACGACGCCTCGACCAGCCGGTGCGGGCGGGTGATCTACACGTTCGTCGCGCAGCTCCACCAAGGACGCGACGCCGCCGACTGGGCCGCTCGCAGAGATCCGATCAGCGCAGCGCGCTCACCAGCAACGCCGCGCCGAACAACGCGATCATGTGGCACGCCTGGTCGACGAGCGCC
The DNA here is from genome assembly GCA_963774025.1 of uncultured Conexibacteraceae bacterium. Taxonomy (GTDB): domain Bacteria; phylum Actinomycetota; class Thermoleophilia; order Solirubrobacterales; family Solirubrobacteraceae; genus Palsa-465. The sequence continues at coordinate 573,951 of CAVZDL010000015.1, read as the reverse complement.
GCGACCGTGTGGTTCTCGATCGGATCGAGTCCCTTGACCCTGCGGTCGTAGAGCATCAGCAGCCGGGTGTCGTCCTGAATCAGGTGCGGCAGCGAGACGGCCGCCGCGATCACCAGCGTGGTCCAGCCGAGCTCGGATGAGATCCAGATGAACGCGGGCACGTAGGCGCACGAGTAGGTGAACGTGTGCGACAGCAGCGCCCGCCGGGCGACCGGGTCGCGGCCCAGTCCGCCGCGCTTGTGCATCGCCTGCCAGTTGGTCTGCAGGACGTAATCGCCGGCCTGGTGGCTCACGAAGAACACCACGAACACCGTGCCCCAGGTCATTGATCCGGAGATTAGACTTTCTCCGCGCCGCGTGCCGGCGGGCTTGCAGAGCGGGCCTCGAGCGACCCCGGATCACCGGGGTCGGGGATCGAATAGATGCGCATCCTCGCCTCGCGGCCGCGCACCTCGAACTCGTCGACGAAGACCAGGTCGTCGGGCTTCTCGCTCAGCATCTCACACGTCGACTCGGCGATGAACAGCATGTGCTCGGTGCCCTTCGTCATGCCTTCGAGGCGTGCTGCAGTGTTGGTGGTGTCGCCGATCGTCGTGTACTCGACCCTTTGCTCGGCACCGACGTTGCCGCACATCACCGGCCCCGTGTTGAGCCCGACTCCCATCCGGAAGCCCGACGGATAGTCCTGCTCGGCAAGCCAGGCGTTGAAATTACTCAGCCGCGGTCCGATCATTTCGCGAGCCGCGCGCAACGCCCGGTCGGCGTGGTCGTCCTGCTCGAGTGGCGCGCCGAACGTCGCCATGATCCCGTCTCCCATGTAGGCGATCAGTGTGCCGCCCGCGTCCAGGATCGCCTCGGTCATCTCGTTGAGGTAGTGGTTGACGACCGCGATCACCTTCTCCACCGGCTGGTGCTCGGAGAACCGCGTAAACCCGCGCAGGTCACTGAACATCACGGTGCAGACACGCTCGACGGCAGCCAGGCGCAGATCATCGTCGCTGCTTGCGAGGACCTCGTCAACGACGCCGGGCGGCACGAAGCGCGCGAACGTGGAACGCGCGTACTGGCGCTCGAACGCCTCACCAAGGTAGACCACGGCGAGCGTGCCGACGATCCCGACCAGCAATGCGAAAACGGGGTCGATGAACGCGATGATCCAGCCCGAGTCGAATGTCAGTTGCGTCGCGACCGCGTACAGCATGCCGGCCAGCAGGCCGCCGAACAGCGCTCGCAGCGCCCAGCCGCGCAGGCCAAGCAACGGCGCCGCCGAGCCCAACAGGATGATCAGCAATACGTTGACCCAGCCAGCGCCGTCGCGCAGCGGGATGCCGTGGAGCACGGTCGCGGCCTGGTTGGCGACGATCTCCGTTCCCGACATCGATGGCGAGTTTGGCGTTGGGTGCCGATCCTGCAGGATCGAGGCGGTCGCGCCGACGATCACCGTCTTGCCGCGCACGAGCGAGGCGGGAACATCGCCGGCGTAGACCCGCCAGTACGAGATGTAGTGGACGGTCCCAGGAGGGCCTGCATAGTCGATCGGCACTGGCGTGGTTGGGCCGCCGAACAGCTTCGGCGATACCGGCCTGCCGAGCGCGTGCGCGGCGATCGCCGTGCCAAACGATTCGAGCCCCTGGTGCGAGTACTGCATCCGCCGGAAGACGCCGTCGCCGTCGATGATCTCGCTCGCATTAGCCGGCACCGAATGGCCGCCCAACGACCACAGGTTGGCGTTGCCGCCCAGCACCTCGGTCGACCCGTGCGGCCCGACGGAAGTGGTGGCCAGAACCATGTGGCCCGCGTACGCGATCGCCCTGAGCAGGTCCTCGTCGTCCGTGTTGTCGGTCGGCTGGGTGAACTGGAGGTCCATCGCAATGTGCCTCGCGCCCGCCCGGACGAGGTTGTCGATCACACGCGCGTCGTCACGGCGCGGGAAGGGCCAGTTGGCCGTGTAGTGGTGCTTGACCGCCTCTGAACTGGCGAAGTACCTCAACGTCGACGAATCGATGCCGACCACGACGAAGTCCTTCAGCAGCGAGGGATCTGAGCCCCGCAGCTGATAACGCGCGTCGATTGTCTGCAGCTCCGTCCGGTGGAAGACGCCCGTCGCATGCGTGACGACGCCGAGCGTCGCGGCGACCAAGGCGACCACCCCGAGCAGTAGCCGGCGCCGACGGCGCCAGCGCATCCTCCGCACCTACCGCCCCGTTCTCGGTGTGCCGACAGGCATCGGCTGCGCATGCTATTCGACTCGCTGCAATTCGCTTTGCAAAGGCCGATCGGTCAGTGGACCGGATAGGGGAGCGTCTGTAGTCTCTGCGCGGGGGGGTTGTTGTTTGCTGCATCGTCAAGCTATCCGTCGTTGGGGGGTGGGTTCAGCCGCGCTGGTCGCCGGCTGCCTGGTTCCGGTCGCGCTGGCCTCAGCCGGCTCTGCCGCAACGAGCTCAACCGGCGGCTGGGTGTCGACGGTTCCGGCCGGGAGCACTACTGCGAGCTATCTGACTCAGGTCGATACAACTGACCACTTCGACATCGACCCGGCCAGCGCGCTCAATCCCAGCGGGCATGGTGTGATCGCCTGGAGGGACATCATCACCGGCGAGGTGGTGGTTTCGGAGATCCAGCCAGGCCTTCCATGGGGCCCACCGCAGGCGCTGGCGCAGGGCGCACCGCTGGTGGCGCAGGGCACGCGGCCCACGGTTGCGATCGATCCGGCCGGGGACATAACGGTCGTATGGGTCGGTCGCGACGGCGGTGTCGAGTACGGCTACCAGGCCGCGGGCTCGAGCAGCTTCGTGACCGGACAGATCGCCGACGGCATCGGTCCCCAGGCGCCCGGTTACCGCCCACATGTGGTGATGGACTCCGGTGGCAACGCATGGGTGACGTGGTCCGGCGGTCCTGGGTTCGGCGACTTCCCCAGCGACGTCTACGGCGCTTACCTGTCAGCGAGCACGCTCGCCGCCGGCGGAGCGCCCGGCTGGAGCGACAGGCTCGCGTCCGCAAGCGGCCCGGTGAGTCTGGCGACCAGCCCCAGCGGCAGCGGCGTGATCGCGGCGTTCCCATCCCGTGACGACAACATTCTCGCCTTCTACGCGCCGGCCGGCGGCGGCTCCTTCGCGGCTCCCGAGCATGAGGTGCCGAACCCGGGGCCGGGCAGCATGAACGATCCCGTCGTGGCGCTCACGAACTCTGGCGTTGCCGTACTCGCGTGGGACGAGTGCGGCTCGCACGGCGACGACACGTGTGCCCCCACCAGAGAAGTCACGATCAACGTGGCGAGCGCGACGGCTGCTCAGCTCGAGGGCGCTGCCGGCGCTGCGTTCAACTCTCCGCAGACTGTGCCCCTCGGCACGCCATCAGCCCAGTATCGCCCGCGCGTCGCCGCCAACGACGACGAGGTCGCACTGGCGTGGGAAGACGTCACCGGGACAGGCCGAGCCTCGCAGGCCGCAGTCGACGGTGCGACCGAGCCGCTGGCTGACCTCAGCGGCGGTAGCGAGGACTGGCAGCAGTTGGATCAGAGCGCTTTCACGGGAGCTGGCGAGAACACCGTCCGTGGCCCCCTGATCACCATCGACGGCAATGACAATGTGACGCTCGCCTGGGAGGGCGCCGGGGCAAGCCCCGGCGACGGCACAGTCAACACGGCCACGGCGAGCGCCTGCGCCGCAACCTGCTCGTCGGTCACGTCGGCTCAATTGGACTCGCAGGCAGACGCGGACGGACGCCTGTCGCTCGCGGGCGACTCCGGTGGCGACGCGCTGCTCAGCTGGACGAGCTACGCGCCCAGTGGCGGCGTCATTCCGACCGCAGTCGCGGGCGAGTATGACCCCGGGCCGGCGCTGAGCAACGTGCAGATCCCGTCCACCGCCGCCACCGGAACCGCGTCAGGCTTCTCGATCCAGGCGACCGACACCTGGAGCGGCCTCGACGGGCCGATCAACATCAGCTGGAATTTCGGTGACGGCACGACCGCCGCCGGCAGCACCGTCAGCCACACCTACACCACCCCGGGCACCTACACCGTGACGGTGACCGCGAGTACGCAGGCCGCGAGTTCGACGCTCACCCGGCCGGCCAGCTCGACGCTCACCCAGCAGATCAACGTGAGCGCCAGCAAGGTCGCCACGGTGGCGAAGGCTCAACTGGCAAACGCCGCCAGCTGGGGCTCGCGGACGGCGAACCAGTCGGCGTCTGCGGAGCTGACCGTTCCTGCCCTCTCATGCGTCGGCAACAGCGCCCGCCGCACCGGCCAGGCGCTCGGTGTGCGGCTGTGGGGTAGCCACGCGACGGTCACCCACGCGACCGCGCTGGCGGACTTCGCCGGCGTCAAGGTCGAGTGCACGGGCAAGTCAGCGAGGTACCGGCCCAGCTTCACGGTCGCCGACGTCAGAACACACACCAGTGCGACACGGAACGCGAAGTTGAGCGTCGCACCTGGTGACCTGCTGCAACTGTCGGTGACCGGCAGGTCGGGGCACACGTCGCTGTCGATCACGGATCTGTCGAACCCGAGCGAGGCGCCGGCGGTCGTCAGCGGCCCATCGCTCGCGACCTACGTCGGCTGGCAGGTCGGTGCCTTCCCGATTACGGGCGTGACGGGTCCGTTCCCGACGCTCCCGAGCGGCTTCACGGAGGTCACGGCGGGTGGGGCGGGCATCGCGTCACTGCACCACCTCGTGCGCTCGAACTGGAATAACGCACGCGTGTCGCCGGTGGGCCGGAGCAACAACCAGCTGAGCGTCATCTACAGGAACCTGGCCACGGCGCCGCGCGGCGGCAACCTCGCCGCGGCGGCACACGGCACGATCCGGTATCGCCGCCCCGGTCAGCACGGTTTCGCGAATCTGCGCGGCAACACCCCGCTCCCCGGGGGCACGTTAATCGACGCGACCGGCGGCACGGTCCAGCTATCCAACCCCGAGCCACACGGGCAGAACCAGTCGTTCACGGCCTGGGGTGGAGACTTCAGGGTCAAGAACAACTCGCGCGGCGCCACGACGATCCGCGTATCCGGCACCTGGGCTCCGGCGGGGGCACAGGTGGCGAAGGCCGGCCACAAGAAGCATTCCAAGCATCCGAGCGGCAGCCTCTGGGCGAACGCGCACGGAAACTTCACCACCAAGGGCAATGACGGCGCAGCTGCCGTGCTGGGCACGAAATGGCTGACCCGCAACCTCAAGCGCGGGACGCTCTTCCAGGTCGCAAAGGACCGCTACGACCGGAACGACAGAATTCGCGTGACCGTCTACTACCCGCACCGCCACACGGTGGTGCTTACCCAGGGTCAGAGCCTGCTCGCTCCGGCCCCCAAGCCGAAGCCGAGCCCGTTTGCGTTCACGCTCGTCGGCGTCAAGAAGGTCAATGGCCGCTACAACACGCCCGCGCCTGGCTACTACGAGCTGATACTGCTGAGCTACGGTCGGCCCTACTACGTCGATGCCGCCGTGGCACCACAGCAGCCGGCCGGCGGCGCAACCTCGTTCTTCCCGGACGGTAGCTCGAACGGCGAGCCTCGCTGGTACATCCACTTCACCCTCAAGCAGAGCTTGACGACATTCCAGCTCTGGAACATCGGGATCCAGATCCACGGCAAGCTGTACGTCGTACCGCTACGGCTGAAGTAGACGCTCGCGGAGACGTTCCAGGTCGGCGTCGTCGAGACCGTTGGCCGACAGCCACGCCGCGGGCCCACCGGCGTGCTGGTCAACGAACTCGAGTATGCGCTCGATCGTCCCCGGCACGGGCGCGTGGTCCCGCGGATCGTGGCCCTCGAGCTCGGCGCGGTAGGTCTCCGAGCTGCGCAGCCGCTCGATGATCTGAACGATCCGCTCACCGGTGGCGAGGTAGTCGTCGACGATCGCCTCGCGCGAGACGCCTGAGGCGTCGAGCGCGAGTGCCACCACGACGCCGGTGCGATCCTTGCCGGCCGCACAGTGGACCAGCGCCGCGCCGTCGGCGCGAGCAATCGCGCGGACCGCGGCGACGACCGAATCGGGCCGGCTGTCGATGTATCCGAGATAGGAGCGCACGACCGGCGATTCGTCCGGGTATGCGTGGCGTCGTGACGATGGCCCCCACGGCCGTGTGCCGGGTTTGATCGTCTCCGCATCAAGATCCGTGTTGCCGTGCGACGGATACAGCGAGTGATGCTGGATCCGCACCCGTGGGTCGGCGGTCATCGGACCCGGGCCCTCGAGCGCCACCTCCACGTCGCTGCGCAGGTCGAGCACGACCTCGAGCCCCTGCTCCTCCACCAAGCGCTGGACGTCGCGTTCGCTGAGCCCCTGCAGATTGTCGGAGCGCAGCAGCACACCCGGCACCACGGCGCGCGTATTCACGGCGCCGTCGAGCTCGATCCAGAGCGGCGTCTCATCCACGAGCGTCATCTCAAGACATCCTTGCAAGGATTGGCGGACGAAGATGAGTACCACTCGTAACCTCGTCAACCTCAGCGGCGTCCGCAAGGACTATGCGGCGCGCACGATTCTCGAGAACATCACGCTCGGAATCGCAGACCGCGACCGCATCGGCGTGGTCGGCGGCAACGGCCAGGGTAAGTCGACGCTGCTCGGGCTGATCTCGGGGGCTGAGGAGCCGGACGCGGGGCAGGTCGTGAGGGTCGGCGGGCTGGCGATCGGCACGCTCGACCAGGCGGATCGTCTGCCCGCGGGCGAGACGATCCGCGACGTCCTGGTCGGAGATCGCGCCGAGCACGAGTGGGCGGGCGACCGCGAGTTCCGCGGCGTGCTCGACGGGCTGCTCGGCGGTGTCGCACTGGAGCGATTCCCGCAGGGGATCGACACCGCCGTCCAGGGCCTGTCAGGCGGGGAGCGCCGCCGCCTCGCGCTGGCGTGCGTGCTGCTCGACCACCGCGACCTGCTGCTGCTCGACGAGCCGACCAACCACCTTGACGTCGAGGCGATCGCCTGGCTGGCGGGCTACCTCGGCGCGCGCGACGGCGCGACGCTCGTCGTCACCCACGACCGCTGGTTCCTCGATGCCGTCTGCACCCTTACCTGGGAGGTCGCCGCCGCTGAAGTCCACCAGTACGAGGGCGGCTACGCGGCCCACGTGCTCGCCCGTGCCGAGCGCGACCGCCAGCGGGCGGCGCGCGAAGACAGACGTCTCCAGCTCGTGCGCAAGGAGCTCGCCTGGCTGCGGCGCGGACCGCCGGCGCGCACCTCCAAGCCCAAGTTCCGCATCGAGGCGGCGAACGCGCTGATCGCCGACGAGCCGCCCGCCCGCGACACAACGGAGCTGCTGCGCTTCGCCGGCTCGCGACTCGGCAACAAGGTGATCGAGGCCGAGGACGTCTTCTTCGGCTACGGCGAGCACGGGGTGATCGACCGCGTCACCTGGCGCCTTGGGCCCGGTGATCGCGTCGCGCTCGTCGGCGCCAACGGCTCCGGCAAGTCGACGCTGCTCCAGCTGCTGGCCGGCGAGCTCGAGTCGGGCCGCGGCCACGTCAAGCGCGGTCAAACCGTCAAACTCGCGCACCTCGCGCAGGAGGCGGCCGAGATCGCCGGTGATCGGACCGTGATCGAGTCGGTCGAGGAGATCCGCAGGCGCGCGACCCTCGCCGGCGGCGAGCAGCTCACGGCGGGAAAGCTCGCCGAGCGCTTCGGGTTCCGCGGCGACAAATCGCGGACACTTGTCCGCGATCTCTCCGGCGGCGAACGCAGACGCCTGACGCTGATGCGCCTGCTGATGTCCGAGCCCAACGTGCTGCTGCTCGACGAGCCGACCAATGACCTCGACATCGAGACGCTGACGGCGCTCGAGGACCTGCTCGACCATTGGCCCGGCACGCTCGTGGTGGTGAGCCACGATCGTTACTTCATCGAGCGCGTCGCCGACAATGTGTTCGCGCTCGATGCGATCGGCGGCATCCGCCATCTGCCCGGCGGGGTCGACCAGTACCTGGCGGAGCTCGCAGCACCCGCGACGACGGTAGTCTCGGGCGCCACGCCGGCAGCCGGCGCCGAACGCCGGCCCAAGGCCGGGACCCAGATCAGGCAGGCACGCAAGGATGTGCAGCGGCTCGAACGCGAGCTCGAACGTACCGCCGGCCGTGAACGCGGGCTGCACGAGCAGATGGCCGCCAGCGCGACCGACCACACACGGCTCGGCGATCTGACGGCTCAGCTGGACGCGCTCGTCGCCGAGCGCGAGCGCCTCGAGTCCGAATGGTTGGAGGCCGCCGCGCTGGTCGAGCAGGATTAGAGTTCGCGCCATCGCCACCGCCCCGCCGCTCAGTCCGTTAGCGCCGTTCGACCGGCGTCCTGCCATCGCCTCGGCCGGCCGGCGGTTGCGATCGCATTGGCTGCTCACGCTACTGGTGCTCGCCGGCACGGTGGTGCGCGTCTTGACGATGGTCGGCTACCCGCCGGCATTGCTGTTCCCGGACTCGTGGGGCTACATCGCGACCGGCCTCTCGGGCGCCTTCGTCGGACTGCCGACCGTGCACCCCGTCGGTTATCCGGTGCTGATCCGACTGCTCACACTGCCCGACCGCAGCCTCGCCGAACTGGTCGCGTTTCAACACCTGGCCGGGGTCGGCGTCGGTGTCGCGATCTACCTGGCGTTGATCCGCGCGCGGCTGCCCCGCTGGGCAGCCGCGGCTGCTGCCGCGCTGGTGCTACTCGACGGCTACGCGATCACGCTGGAGCAGTACGTGATGTCGGACACCTTTTTCACGGTGCTGATGCTGGCGGCGGCGCTGGTGCTCGCCTGGCCGTTCATCGGCGGCGGCCCGAGGCCTACGCCTCACAGCATGCTGGCGCGCGGGCTCGTCTCGGGGCTGCTGGTCGCATCTGCGACGCTCGTGCGCGAGGTTGCCCCCTTCACGATCCCGGTGTTCCTCGTGTACCTCGTCTGGGTGCGAGCGGGCTGGCGCCCGTTCGCCGTGTTTCTCGTCGCCGCCGCGATCCCGCTGCTCTGCTACAGCGCCCTGATCGACCACCGCTTCCACGTCTTCGGCCTGACCGCGACCCCCGGCTGGACGCTGTACGGGCGGGTCGCCGGCTTCGCCGACTGCAACGGCGTCAAACTCGAGCCGGCGGCACGGGGACTGTGCGAGACAAGCGCCCAACGCGCGAGCCACCCACGTGCTCCTGACTGGTACATCTGGGGCCCGTCACCGGCGCAGCGCCTCTTCCACCCCGCGACCCAGCCGGTGTCCGAGGTGGCTCCGACCAACCAGGTGCTCGAGTCGTTCTCACGCGCGATCATCCGTCAGGAGCCGCTCGACTTCGTCAGCGCGACGCTCGGAGACTTCCTGCGTTACTTCACCCCGGACGCCACCCCGTACAACGACGCGGCCAGCGCGACCACGCTGCCGAAGTCGGCCGCCGCCGAGGCGACGAGCCCGGCAACGCAGCGCCGCGACCTGCCGGGCATGCGCCCGACGGTCCAGGCGCCTGCCGGCGTGGTACGCGCGTACCGCGGCGTCATCCACGTGCCGCGGCCGGTGCTGGCGCTGCTCGCACTCGCGGCCGTGCTGGCGGTCTGCCTACGCGTGCCGGCGAGACGCGAGGTCTTCCTGCTGGTCGGCAGCGCGCTCGTGATCCTGCTCGGCACGGCTGCTACGGGCGGCTTTGCGCTGCGCTACCTGCTGCCCGCGGTGCCGCTGCTGGCGATCGGCGGGTCGCTGGCCGTGGCCCAGCTGAGCGCCAGGGTCGGGCGGCCGGGGCGGGCCGGCTAATCAGCCGGGCCGAGCGCTCCCAACGCATCGGCCGCGTCGGCGTAGTGGACCATCTCGATGACCTTGCCCTCGCGGAAGGTGGCGAGGTTCGCCGTGCGCTGCGGGGCCGGATCCTCGGCGCTCGGCGCCGGCTGCATGATCGCGACGACGCGCTCGCCGGCGCCGATCACGTCGACCAGTTCCGGCAGCGGTGCCTGACGGCGCCGCGGGCCGCTTTGCATCCAGCGCAGCGCCTGCTCGCGGTTCTGGCAGCCGTCCGCGGGATCGCCGCCGTGCCACTTGACATCCGGATCGAGCAGCTCGGCGAGCGCGTCGAAGTTGCCGTGTGCGATGGCATCGAAACCGCGCCTCGCGAGCTCTGTGTTGGTGTCCGTCATCTCAAGCCCCAATCATCGCAGTCCGCGCCGGCCCCACAAGTCCTTCCTGCAATCGCCTGACCGCGTCGAGGTGGTCACCGGTCCAGATCACACGCACGCCGGTGGCGGTCTGGTTGCCGTCGCCGTCGCGGAGATCGTTGGCGACCGCCGCGACGAGGCGGCCGTCGGCGTCGGCGTCGCTCGGTAGCGGCTCGGGCACATCGGCGGCACCGCTGAGGCTGGCCGCGAAGCGGTCATACCAGGCCGTGAGCTGCTCAGCCGTCGCGAGCAGCTCCAGTCGCGCCGCGGCACGATCGCCGTCACGCGCCGGCGCGTGGCCGTCGCCGTTCCACAGGTCGAGCACGGCGTCGGCCGCAAGCCGGACGCCGGCGACCCCGCTGACGAGCGCGGTCACGTCGGTCAGGGGCAGGCGCTTGGCGCCACGTTCGGTGAGGTAACCGCGGAAGGTATCGTCGAGTCGGCGCGCCGATGCGGCGGCCTGGAGTGCAGGCGCACGCGGCGGCTCCGTCTTGGGTCCGTTGGCCTGACAGCACGCCACCCCATAGGCGACAGCCTCCGCGAGGTAGCTGGTGCTGTCCACGTACGCGCGCCCGAGCGCCCGCCCGAGGTCGGCGGCGGCCCCGCGCGGCCAGAACAGCAGGCCGACGGCGAGGCTGACAGCGCAGCCGAGGGCGACGTCCTCGATGCGCACGAGTCCGAGCTTCCAGCCGGCGGGGATCAGCAGGTTGAACAGGATCAGCAGCGTGACGGTGAACGCCGCCTGGCCCGCAGCGAAGGAGATCGCCGTCGGCGCCAGGCCTCCGAACAGCACGGCGATCGGCAGCAGCACCCACAGCACGGTCGTGTTGGTGCCGATCAGCGCGACGATCACACCGCCGACGAGGAAGCCGGCTGTGGTGCCGAGCAGCCCGCGCATCGCATTCTGGCCGGTGCTGAGCGCATTGGAGCGCAGCACGGCGAGCGTCCCGAATACCACCCAGAAGCCGTGCTGGACCGATGTCAGCTCGGCCACAAGCACGGCCAGACCGAGGCCGGTCGCGCCGCGGAGGCTGTTGTGCAGCCATGACGAACTCAGCTCCGCGTGCGCGCGCGCCCGCTCCCAGGCCGAGCTCAACGGTCCCGTGAAGCCGGCCGGCTGGCGCCCGAGCAACCGCTGTAGCCAGGTGCGACGCCCAGCGGCCGCGGCGAACTCGACGTTCGACGCGACCTGGTCGGTGATGTAGGCGAGCTCCTGCGCGCGGAAGCCCGGATCGAGCGCCGAGACAACAGCGGTGGCGGAGACTTGGCCGTTGCCGGCCCGCGGCTGCGCCTGGGCCGCCGGCAAGCTGGTGGTGTGCTCCTCGAGCTCGCGCAGCGCCGTGTGGAGCCGATCGCGCGCGGCGGTGAGGTCGTCGGGGGCCTGCGCGCCTTCGGAACCGAGGGCCGAAGCGGCGCAGTCGAGCACGCCGGCGGCGGCGAGCTTGACCCCGCACACGGTCTGGTCGGGGTGCGGCGGCCGGAGTCGTACGCCGCTGCGGAGCACGACTCCGCTCAGCCAGCGGAGCTCGTCGACGAGGCGGATCTCAGCTCGTGCTTTGGTGCTCAGACCGGTCGGACGGTAGGGCGTTCCGAGAAACAGCTTGTCGAGCGCCTCCACGGCGGCGTCGGCGCCGGCGCGGGCCTCCAGGTTGGCGGCCTCCAGCTCGGCGCCGCCTTCGATCACCCACGCGATCTCGGCGCGGATCCGCGCCGCCAGCGCACGGCAGGCCGCGATCGCGCGCAGCTCGACCGGGAAGGCCACAGCCGAGGGCCACAAGAGCGTGATCGCGAACAGCGAAACGACGGCCGCCATCCCCCAGCCGGCGACCCGATCCGGGATCTGCGACACGGTCCCCGGAACGGTGACCGGCAGGATGAACGAGAGCAATAGCGGCGTGGTCGCGCTCGCGATCACCGAGCTGACGACGCCACTGAACAGCACGGCAAAGGCGACGATGAACATGCCGATCGCCGCGAGCGCGGTCGATTGCGACACCAGCGTGCCGAGGCAGATGAACAGGGCACACATGACACCGAGCAATGCCTGGGACCGCAACCGGTCAAGCCGCGACCCACCGAAGTCCACCAGCAACAGCATCGCGAATGACCCGAACGCGAGGAAGTAGGACATCTCCGGGTTGGCGATCACCCTGTCGCCGAGCGCGAACAGCGCCGGCATCAGGATCGCGGCCCGCGTCGCACGCCGCAGCGCGCCGTACCCCGGGTCGTGCGCGTGCAGCCACTCGCCGAGGCGGCCCAGCGAGAACTTGTCGGCGGTGCTTGGCAGGCCTGGAATCTAACCCGGCCGTCAAGCGACGATCAAGCTCAGTGCCCGATTGCAATCCCCCGTACCCTCGGCGCACGAGATGAAGATCGACAACGCGGAGATCACGACACGGGCGAGGACGACTGAGCAGACCACGTCTCACTGAGCGCTTCGCCGCGCTGCGGGTGCGCAACCTGAGATACGTCTTCGGCGCGACGTTCGTCTCCGGGCTCGGCGACGGCATCGTCAGTATTGCACTGGCCTTCGCGGTGCTCGACAGAACGCACTCGGCAACCGATCTGGGCATCGTGATGGCGGCGAAGTTGATCGCCTCGATCGCGGTGACTTTCGTCGGCGGTGTCGTGGCCGACCGCGTGAGCCGACGACTGGTGATGATCGTCGCTGACCTCGTGCGGCTCGTGAGCCAGGGGATCATCGGCGTGCTGCTGATCAGCGGCCACGCGACCCTGCTCGAGATCGTGGTATCGCAGGTGGTGCTCGGCGCTGCGACCTCGTTCTTCTGGCCAGCATCGAGCGGACTCGTGCAATCGGTCTCGGGCGACTACGGCCAGGAGGCGAACGCGCTGAGGACAATCGCCAGTTCGGGCTCGGGTCTGCTCGGCCCCACCATCGGCGCGGCCCTCGTCGTCGGCATCGGCGCGCCCTGGGCGATGCTGTTCGACGGCGCCAGCTACCTGCTGAGCGCGCTGCTGCTGGCGTGCGTCAGCGTTTCGGCGCTGACCGCGGTCGGGCGTGACAAGCGGGAGCGGTCGAACTTCCTGGCCGAGATGAAGGGCGGGCTGCGTGAGGTGACGAGTCGCCGCTGGCTTTCGGCTGAGATCGTCTACATGTGTCTGGGCAACATCCTCGCCGCGTCCTTCCCGGTGCTGGCGCCGCTGATCTGCAAGCAGCACTACGGCGGGGCCGCCGCGTTCGCCTCGCTCTCGGTCGTGTCGGCGGTCGGCATGCTCGTGGGCGGCGCGACGATGCTCAGCTTCAAGCCCCGCCATCCGCTGCGCGCCGGTGTACTGGCCTATACGCCGGCGATGCTCGTTGGCATTGCGCTCGGGCTGCATCTTCCGCTCGTTGTCATTGACGTGCTGGCGTTCGTCCGCGGCGTCGGCGGAACGATGTCCAACACCTTCCTGTGGACGGCACTGCAGGAGCAGATCCCGCCGGAGGCGATGTCGCGCGTGAGCTCGTTCGAGTACGGCGGCTCGCTCTCGGTGACGCCGATCGGCTATGTGCTGGTCGGTCCGCTTTCGGTTGCGATCGGCGTTGGCCCGGCGCTGATCGCGATGTGCGGCGCCGCCGTGCTGCTGAACCCGCTGGTGCTGCTGGTGCGCGACGTGCGGATGCTCACCCGAGTGAGCGGATGACCTCGGCGTGCTCGCGCATCGTCTCGTCGCCGTCCTGTCCCGGCTGACGGCCGAAGCCGCAGTACATCGCGACGCCGAAGTCGTCCAGGTATCGGGACGCGGTCTGGTGCCGACGGCGAAGCCCCGGCGAGCCGTCGAGCGGCAAAACGATTCCGAGGAACACGCGCGCGGTCCGCGGCTCGAGGTCGACCAGCGGTCGGAAGAAGGAGCGGTCCTCGCTGCGCAGGTAGCGGGGGCCGGCGAGGTGCAGCCAGTCGACCGTGCGCCCGGACTCGGCGACGGCGAAGTTGGCCATCCGCACCAGCACCTGGTAGTCGCGGGCCTCGTACATGGGCCACTCGGGGAAGGTGCCGTAACAGAGGTGGTAGCCGACCAGCGTCTCCTCCGGGATCAAGCGCGTCAGGCGGGTGACCGGCCCGGCGAAGCGTTCCCAGGCGCCCTCGTTGGTCCACGCGAGCACGCCCTCGATGTCCTGCGTCTCGTACGCGCAATCCCACTGGAGCGCGAGGTCCTCGGGCGGGATCGCGTCGAGCAGCCGCGACAGCTCGCGCGCCACGAGGTCCTCGTAGCCGTCCTGAGCCCTGGGGAAGTCGGTCGCGAAGTCGGCCTTGAAGGCGTTCATCGCGCTCGCCGGGAACGGGAGGCCGACCTGGAAGCGCAGGCCGTCCGGGATCGCGCCGGCGTCGCGCAGCTCCTTGAACAGCCGGTAGGACTCGATCGCGACGTCGATCCGCGGCCAGCGGTCGAAGCGCACCCGCTCGACGCCCTCTTTGACGCTGAACACCGGTGTCTCATAGGCGTGACGCGGCAGCCCCGTCGGGGACTCGGTCTCGGAGACGACGACGATGTCCTCGCTCCTGCGGATCAGCTGCTCGCGCTCGAAGCTGACCCAGCCGGCCATCGGCCCGGTCTCGCCGTCGGGGAGGGCGACCACCAGATCGCCGAACAGCTCGGCGCCCGCGCGGAAGGCGTGCTCGGCCGAGCCGGCCGGAAGGCTGCCCACGAGGAGCATCCTGGCGTTCACGCGTCGTTGCACCATCTGTCCTCCGTCTGGTCCGGGGATCCACTGGCGGCGCGGATCATAGCCCGCTCCCGAGGCGTCGGCGCCTGCTGAGAGACTCGCGGCCAATCAAGTCGTTTTCAGGTCTGCCGCATCCCGGAACCGAGTCACGAAACGGGACTGCGCGAGAGGAGGACAGCATGGAAGGATCGGCCGCCGTGCCCGAACAGCAGCAACCGGCACCGGCGCAGGGGCACACGACGCTGGATCCACTGCGCCACCACAAGCACTACCAGGGTGACCAGCCCGGGCCGCAGTACGCCGACGGCAGCAGCTTCATGGAGCGGATGTCAGAGAGGGTCGCCTCCGG
Source organism: uncultured Conexibacteraceae bacterium (assembly GCA_963774025.1). Lineage (GTDB taxonomy): Bacteria > Actinomycetota > Thermoleophilia > Solirubrobacterales > Solirubrobacteraceae > Palsa-465. The sequence continues at coordinate 558,835 of CAVZDL010000015.1, read as the reverse complement.
CATGGGCACGGTGGGGTTCCTGATCATCTCGACGGCGCTGATCCTCGCCTGGGTCTTCTCGAACGGGGCGGTGCATTACATCGACATGACGGTCAAGCACATTGCGCACGGCAAGCCGTTCGACCCCGAGCCCTGGATCCTGCTGAACCTCGTCTTCTCGGCCGTCGCCTTCTTCACCGGCGCGCTCGTGATCATCGCCCAGAAGGCACAGACCCGGACCGACAAGGCCAACGAGGAGGCCGCTGCCAAGCACCGCGACGAGCTCAACAAGATCCAGACCGACCTGCTGCAGCAGAACACGGACATGACCGATCAGATCCACAAGCTCGCCCAGCAACTGCACACGCTGACCGAACAGGTTCACGCCGCGACCTGCGGACCGAAGGCGCCGAGCTGACTTGAGATACGACGCGATCATCGTGGGTGGCGGCCACAACGGCCTGGTCGCCGCGACGCTGCTGGCGCGCGCGGGCAGGCGGGTGGTGGTTCTCGAAAGGCTCGATCACCTCGGCGGTGCGGCGGTGTCCGAGAGCCCGTTCGCAGGCGTGGACGTGCGTCTGTCTCGTTACGCATACCTGGTCAGCCTGTTCCCGCGGGAGCTCCTCACGTCGCTCGATGTTGAGATCGAGCTGCGGCGACGCCGGGTGGCGTCTTACCCGCCGAACGATGCTCCGGAGGTCTACGCGCTGACCGAGCGCGTCGCCCGCGCGGTCGCTCCAACGCTGTTGCAACCGCTGCGCTCGCGCGCGGAGCTGCGCGCTCTCCTCGGCGATGACGCCGCCTGGGAGGCGCTCTTCGAGCGCCCGCTGTCGGAGCTGCTCGAGCACAGCGTCACGGACGACCAGACGCGTGGGATCGTGGCAACCGACGCGCTGATCGGGACGTTCGCAGCACTCGACGATCCGGGGCTTGCCCAGAATCGCTGCTTTCTCTATCACGTGATCGGCAACGGCACGGGCGCCTGGGACGTGCCGGTCGGTGGCATGGGCGCGCTGACGGCGTCCTTGGTGAGCGCCGCCCAGCGGGGCGGCGCGGAGCTCAGGACCGGCATGGAGGTGACCGCCGCTCATGTGGACTCCGGCGGCGTTAAGGTCGAAACGGCTGCGGGCGAGACGCTCGTCGCTACGCACCTGTTGGCGAACATTGCTCCGTCGGTGCTGGCGGGACTGCTGGGCGATCCGATGCCGGATCCGGCGCCCGAGGGTTCACAGCTGAAGCTGAACATGGTGCTGACCAGGCTGCCGCGGCTGCGCGACAGCTCGACGCGCCCGGAGGACGCGTTCGCAGGGACCTTCCACGTGAACGAGAGCTACGCCCAACTCGCGGCCGCGTACCGCCAGGCGGCGGGCGGGCAGATCCCGGCGGTCGTGCCTGCGGAGGCCTACTGCCACTCGCTCACGGATGCATCGATCCTCTCCCCGGCGCTGGCAGCCGCCGGTGCGCAGACGCTGACGGTGTTCGCGCTGCACATGCCCGCAAGGCTGTTCCAGCGTGAAGGCGCGAAGGCGCTGGCAGTCGAGGCGACACTCGCGTCACTGAATTCGGTGCTGGCCGAGCCGATCGAGGACTGCCTGGTGCTCGACGCTGACGGGCGCCCCTGTTTGGAGGGGCACACGCCCGCCGAGCTGGAGGCCGAGCTGGGTCTGCCGGGCGGCAACATCTTCCATCGCGAGCTGAGCTGGCCGTTTGCCGAGCTCGCCGAGGAGGTCGGCCGCTGGGGCGTCGAGACGGATCGGCCGAACGTTTGGATCTGCGGCGCCGGCGCGCGTCGCGGTGGCGGCGTCAGCGGCATCCCCGGGCACAACGCGGCGATGGCGGTCCTGGCCGCTTAGCGCAGTGGATATGCTGGCGTCATGGATCTCGATCTCGGCGAACGCTCAGCGTATGAGGCACTTGAGCCTGGCACGCCGGTCTACAGCTCTGACGGTGAGGAGATCGGGAAGGTGACACATGTCCTCGCCGACGAAGGTGAGGACGTGTTTGACGGGATCGTGATCGGCGAGCACCGTTTCGGCAGGGATCACCGTTTTGCCGACGCCGACGACGTTGAGTCGATCTACGACCGCGGCGTCGTGCTCAAGCTCGACGCAGCCGCCTGCGCCCAGCTTCCGAAGCCGTCAGCCAACCCGGCGGTGATGCGCGACGACCCGGCCGAGTCGGAGTCCGAGTTCCGCCATCAGAAGCTCACGCGCGCCTGGAACCTGATTTCCGGCAAGTCCTGACGTCGGATCTGCCTGAGGCGATGGTCGGATGGCGGTAGAAGCGTGCCTGAACGGAGGACGGACCCGCGCCGAGCACGCCGGTGTGCCGCTGACGCCGGCCGAGATCGGCGCAGACGCGCGTGCGGTTCGAGCGGCCGGGGCATTCGCGGTGCACGTGCATCCGCGTGACCGCAGCGGTTTGCCGACGATGGACGCGAAGGCATCGGACGCCGCAGTCGCGGCGATCCGAGCTGCCACCCCAGGGCTTCCGATCGGGCTCTCCACCTCGGTTGCGATCGATCCCGATCCTTTCGCCCGCGCGGCAGCGATCACCACCTGGCGGCAGCGACCCGACTTCGTCGCCGTTGACGTCTCCGAGGTCGGTTGGGCGGGGATCGCGCGCACCGCGTTGCACGCCGGCATTGCCATCGAGGCCAGCTTGGGCGCGCCGGCGGACGCCGAGGAGCTGCGGCGCAGCCCGTTCGCACATCAGGTGCTCAGAGCGCTGGTCGAGGTTGAGGCGGGCGCCGACGACGCCCGCGCGATCGCCGAACTGGTCCCCGACGGCGTGCCGCAGCTCTGGCACGGCGCAGGCGGACGAACGTGGGAGGTCATCGCAGCTGCCTTCGAAGCTGGGGTCGACGTGCGAGTCGGACTGGAGGACGTGCTGGTGCTTCCCGACGGCCGCATCGCGGCGGACAACGCCGAGCTGGTCGCTGCGGCTATCGCCCTGGCCCGCGGATCAGACTGACGCCGCGGCGGGGCCACGCCGCGGCGGGGGCGACGCTTGGGTGTCGCGACTTGACGTGTATGGTCGTCGCGTGGGTTCCTGGGGAGTCACCAGCTTCGAGAACGACGCCGCCGGAGACTGGTTCCTGCTCGTCGAGGAAGCGCCCGATCCCGGTGCGGTCATGGCCTCGACGCTCGATGATGCGCTCAGCGCCTCCGAGATGCTCGACGCCGACTCATCGTGCGAGGCGCTCGCCGCCGCCGAGCTTTGCGCCTGTTGCGCCGGCCAGCTGCCGGAGCGGCTCCCGGACAACATCGACGCCTGGATTCAGGAAAATCCTCACGGACCGCACGCCGACGAGGTCGAACTCGCGGTCCAGGCCGTCACCCGAGTCCGCCAGGAGAGCGAGCTGCGTGACGTCTGGGAAGAGTCCGGTGAGCTGCGTGAGTGGCTTGCTGAGGTGGACGATCTGCTCTCGCGACTCGAGCGTTCGAGTGCGGGGAGTCCACCCTCTGTGACTCCCTGACCGCGACAGCGTCCGCCGTCGTGGTGCGCTGGACACGGAGCGGCCCGTGTGGAGGGTTGTTCTACCTGCCGGTCGGACGGTGAGCGGCGCCACGGCTGAACCCGGCCCGGCCGCCCCGTGCGTTGGTGGCACCGCGCCCGGCGCCGTGTACCGGCGGCGGGGTCCGGCGGACCAGCAACCGCAACGCCTCGTCGTGTGGTCCCTCCTCGTGACGCTCGGTCAGCGTCTCGGGGTGGAACGTCCGAAACACCGGACCGCGGGCCGGATCGATCACAGCGACGACCGCCTTCGACCGGCTGGGGGTGTCGAACACCAGACCGGGGTGACCGCCCACGATGTTTACGAGGTCACCGATTGCGACGTTCTCCATAGGTCGAGCTTACCGACCGGTGTTCTGCTGATCGGCGCTCATTCGATGTTGTCGACGACCTCGGTGGCGCGTGACCATTGATCGGGCGGAACCACCACATAGACGTCACCGCGGCCGACGCGGTCGAGGGGATGATCGGCGGTGCAGCACGCATCGATGCCGATTAACCGCAGCTGATCCCTCCAGGCCACCGCGGTTGCCTGATCCTCAAAATTGCTCACGACTTCCCAACCCTCGATGCGCGGGTCGTCGAAGAGCACGGCATCCTCCTTGGCGGCTCGGCCCTTCAGGAACCGTGGGATCGGCATCTCACGAGCGTACGCCTCGGTCGGCACCGAGTACCGTGGAGAGATCGACAATGAACAAGACCAACCGCGGCGGAGCCCGCGGGAGCTGGCCAGGGCGGTGCAGGACGGCCGGCACATCGGCGATGCGCTACGCCATCTGGACAGCCACGCGTCCGATCCTGGAGCCCAAGGCGTGGCGGATGCGCTCGCGCGGTTTCTCGTCGCGCGCTGTGATTCTCACCACGCCGGCTGGCGAATCGTCCGTCAGGTCGTCGTGGACTCGGCCGCCGATGCGCCGTGGGAGAAGTGCGCGCGGCGCGCGATACCGGTCGTTGCCGGTGATCTCATGACGCTTGCAGGCGACCCCGGTCGGATGCAGCTGGCTCATGCTCAGCACCTCGCCGCCCGGCGGCGGGTCGAGGAGATCGCTCCCCACGTGGATCAGGGCGCAGTCCTCGCCGACCTCGGGTTGCGGCACTCGGCGACAACCCCTGACCGCTGGCGGCTTGCGCTCAGCTCCGCCATCCGAGCACGCTCGCGCGATCAGGTCGCCCGCGCGGTGGACCGCTCGCTCCGCGGCTGACGCCGCGCGGTAACGTCCAGGCAATGACTGACATTTCCGGGCAGGATGAGGAGTCTCCGGCTGATCTGATCGACGCGCGGATCGAGGAACTGGGTGACTGGCGAGGCGGGACCCTCGCCAAGCTGCGCTCTCTGATCAAGCAGGCAGACCCCGATGTGGTTGAGGAATGGAAGTGGCGCAAAGCCACCAATCCCGGGGTTCCTGTGTGGTCTCACAGCGGGATCATCTGCACCGGCGAGACGTACAAGAGCCTCGTCAAGCTCACCTTCTTCAAGGGGGCCTCGCTCGACGATCCTGCGGGATTGTTCAACTCGAGCCTCGAGGGCAACACCCGGCGCGCGATCGACGTGCATGAGGGTGAACAGATCGATGAGCAGGCGTTCGTGGCCCTGATTCGGGCCGCGGTCAGCCTGAACGAGGGCAAGTCGTAGCCGACGTCACGCGGTCGGGCGCGCTGAGCACGCGCCCTCGCACCGCGGTGCGTCAGGCGGATTCGACAGCGGACTTGATGCGGAGCGCGAACGCCGGCGCCTGCTTGATGGCACCCTGAGCCGCGAAGCCGACAATCAGCTTGCCGAACCCGTGACCTTCGAAGACGTTGTGGACAGTGACCTTTGTCTGTGTGTCATTGACCGCTTCCAAGTCGTAGCCGCCATCGGGGACAGTGATCATGTTCTTTGAACGCTCGCTCCAGCGGATCTTCGTCGGGGCTTCGAACGCCGTCAGCTCGAATTTCCGGCTCGTCTTCATGCCGGCATCCTTGACAGTGCTTTCGAACACGGTGCCGACGCCGATCGGACCGTCGGTCGTCCGCCGGATCTGCTGCACCCTCGGGCTGAACTTCGGGTCGTTCGTTCCGTCCGCCAGGAAGGCGAACACCTCGTCGATTGGGCGGTCGATCACTGCCGAGCCGCTGAAACCATGCGCCATAACGGGTCCGCTCCCCTTGGTTGATGACATCACGTCAAACGACACTTGCCGCAACGCGGGTGTGAATCAAACTCACCACGTTGGCGCCCTCACCGACTGCCGTCGCGCATCGCTTGATCGAGCCGGAGCGCACGTCTCCCGCGGCGTACACGCCCTCCACACTGGTCTCGAACGGGTTGCTCGCGCCTGCGGGAGCGCCGGTCAACACGAAGCCGTCATCGTCGCGCATCACCGCTCCGTCGAGCCACTCGGTGCAGGGGCTCGCGCCGATGAACAGGAACAGAGTCGAGAGCGGGAGCTCTTTGCCGTCACTCAGCGTGACCGCGGTCAGCTCTCCATCGTCGCCCTGCAGGGACGTAATCTCAGCGCGGTCCCGCACGGCGACGCCGAAGCGCTCGAGCTCCTGGATCAGGTAGTCAGACATCGTCTCCCTGAGCGACGCGCGGCGGTGCAGCAGCGTCACCAACGCGCCGCCACGAGCAAGCCAGACAGCCGCCTGGCCGGCCGAGTTTCCGCCTCCGACCACGCCAACGCGCGTTGCGGCACAACGCCTGGCCTCGGGCGGACCGGCCGCATAGAACACGCTGATCCCCTCATACTGCTCGATCTCCTCAACCGGCAGCCTGCGGTACTCGGCCCCGGTCGCGATCACCACGGCGCGCGCGGAGACCACGTGCCCGGCGTCGAGCGTGATGAGGTGGCGGTCCGAGCCCGGAGACAGCCCGACGGCACGGTAGGGCGTCGCCGTGCGGGCACCGAACTTACGCGCCTGGGTGATCGCGCGTGTGGTCAGCTCGCTCCCGGAGATGCCGCCCGGAAATCCAAGATAGTTCTCGATCCGCCTCGAGGTTCCGGCCTGGCCGCCCAGCGCCACGCCTTCGACGACGAGCGTTGTGAGGCCCTCCGACGCCGCGTAGACCGCAGTTCCGAGCCCAGCCGGACCAGAACCGATCACAACGATGTCGACGTCCTCTCGCGGGGCGAGCTCACGTCCGATTCCCAGCGCGCGGGAGAGCTCGCCGTCTGAGGGGTTGCTCAGCTCGACGCCACCTGGCAGCCGCACCAGCGGATATTGGTCCGGACCCGTACCTGCAGTCTCGAGCGGTGTCACACCGGGCTCGTCGAGGTCGTGCCATGTGTAGGCCAGGCGGCTGCGCCGCGCGAAGTCGACGAGTCTTCGGGTCGGCACGGATGACCGCGGGCCGATGATCTCAAACCCGACGTCCATCGCCTGCAGGCTCTCGCGCCGGGCCATGAACGCTCCGAGGATGAGCTCTCCCAACGGCCCCTCGTCGAACATCAGCTGCCTGAGCGCTTCCCGCTCGACCGCGATATAGAGCAGCGGTTGCGTGACCACCGCGCTCAGGTACGCGGTCTGGCCCGTCAGCATGTTGATCTCACCAAGAAAGCCGCGCGCATGATGGCGCAATAGCTCGTTTCCGTGCTCGTCGACGATCGCCACCTCACCCTCGAGGATCGCCATGAACGGATATTCACGGTCACCGACGCTGAACAACACGTCGCCAACCGCCGCGGTCCGTTCCTCTCCGATCGCCGCGATCCGCTCCAGCTGTGCGTCCGAAAGCAACGGACTCGGTGGTACTGGTGCCATCTTCGAGAAGTTACTCCGCCGCGCTGTCCGGCCGGCTTCAAACCGACGGCTACGAGCGCCGGTAGAGGCGCTGCTCTTCTATGGTCCGCTCGGCGGTCGGGACGGCTTCGAGGCGCGCGTCCGGAATTGGCTCGCCGCTCTCGACGGAGAGACCGTATGTGCCGGCCGCCAGCCTCGCCTCCGCACGCTCCACGGCAGCCAGCTGTGTGTGAAGATCCTCGGTCCGGCCGGCGTTGAACTCGTCCTGGTAGAGGTCCTGGGAACCCTCATCGCCGGTCTCGAGACGATCGTCGCTTTCGAGCGGACCATCGGCCCGGATACCTGCAAGGCTTGCCTCGATGCGGGCGCGCTCTGTGGCCAAAAGCGCCCGTGCACGTTCTGGGTCCATGCCGCAAGACTACCCGGGATCAGGCAAGTGGGGCTCTGCTGGTGGCTGGGTGGGGCTGCCGTCGGCGGCTACGGGAGGTACAGCACCCCTTGTGCCTCCGGCGCAGGACCCGCCAGTTCCACAGGTGTGACGACACCTGTCCACGGGTTCAGTTCTCCGAGGAAGTTCGGTAGATAGCCTGGCGCGGGACACGTGGCCGGGGCGCTGTTCTCGTCGCACGGCGTGTCGGCGACGAATACCTCGCCGCGCCGGAACGGACCGGTGATGGCGTAGATCGAGTTGTCGGCGTTGTCGGTCGTGTAGATGGTCCCGCGCAGATCTGACGGCCAAGCGGTGTCATCGACTGAGGTCGGCAGGCCGTCGATCGAGCTCGTCAGTGACAGCACCGACAGATGCTGCCACGGCGTACCGGCGTTCCGGACGAAGATCTGCTCCTCGTCGCCCTGGCTCGTGAGCATGAAGTCACCGGCGAAGCGGGCCGCATAGTTTGGTACGTCCTCGTTGGAGTCAGGGTCTGTAAGCGCCAGATCGACGCTCTGGCCGAAGTTGTCAGCGCCAACGGTCGCAACAGTGGCCGCGTCCTCGTCATAGAACAGCGGTGTGACCGTGGCGACGTGCGTGTGCCGGTCGAACGTCGCCCTGTAGACCGCCGGGAAGGTTGCCTGCGGCGCAGACTGGGTGCCGGTCGTGCCCGGCGCGGACGCGCTGATCAACACCATGCCGTTGTAAATAGAGATGGCATCGGTGCCGCCGTTGTGCGGGAGGGCTTCGTTGTATGCGTATTGAGTGGCCCCACCGTGAGGGTCGACTAGGTAAAGGCTGGAGTTCGCGTCCTCGTTGACGGTGGCGATCACACGGTTCAGTCGCGGGTCGGCGGTGAGACCGTCGCACTTGCCGTCCACGTCCCACTCGGCCACCGGCCGGCCAGATCGATCGAACGCGACGATCGTGCTGTCGACGTTTCCAGAGCCACTCGCCTGGCCCTGCGGGCCGACGCCGTCTTGAAATCCGACGTAGATCCGTCCGTTCAGGTAGGTGATGTCATCCGGCTGAGAGATCGTCTCACTGCCGCCGGGGATCGGGTGGCTGATCGCGTTACCTGTCGCGAACACGCGGCTGGCAAAACCACCCTGAGCGTGGTGCCAAGAGCCGTGATGGCGTCCGTGGGCCGCGGCCGGAGCCGCTGCCACGCTTAGCGCACTCGCCGCCAGTAGCAGGGCGAACATTGACCTGGCAAAACTCGGTGTCGCGGACCTTGGCATCGACGGGCTCCTCTGTGAGGTGACGCCTCGCAGTAAACCCGCGGCGATCCGGCTGTTTGTAAAAAGGTTGCTAACAAGGCCGGTCAGAGGCCCGAAGGTTGCTCACAAGGCCAGCCAGAGGACCGCGCGAGCACCCTAGCCCGCGTACTGGATCTCGAGCATGACGCACCCCTCAGCCGTGGTCCAGGGCCCGTGACTCATCCCCGGCGGTCGGCAGGCATAGGACCCCGCGCTGAACGTCTGCTGGAGACCAAGATCATGCATCGAGCCGGACAGGATCAACACTTCCTCGAAGTGCTCGTGTGCGACCGGGCCGTCACTCGAGGTATCAAGACCCGGGTCCCAGCGGACCATTCGCGTGAGCAGCCCACGCTCGGGATCTCGCGCAAGGATCCGTTCTGAGACTCCAGGACGCTGCGACACGGGGGTCCATGGAACGGTCTCGGTGTCAAAGAACTCCAGCTCGTCCTTGCCCACGCCCGCCAGTTCATCAGATCCCGATTCAGACCGCGTATCGCCACGTCCGCTGCGCCGCTGCGCCGCTGCGGTCAACCGCGACTCGAGCTTTTTCTGGAGAGCAGGAACTGCTGGGCGGCGTCTGCCAGGCCACTCCCGATCGCTTCCTGGCCGGCGCGGGAGTCGGCGAGCGACGCTTCCGCGGGGTTGGTCAGGAACAGCGGCTCGATCAGTGCCGCCGGCACCGTGGTCGGCGTGTCGAGGTAACCGCGCTTGTACGGCCCGAGCAGCACCAAATGACCGTAAGCCCGGTCGGCCGCCGTGAGGTGCCCATAACCGACGTCGGTGTGAACGCCGAGGTCTGGGATCACCGCACCGGCGGCGCGCAGGCTCGCGAGCACGTTGCTCTGGACCAACTGCGCCAATCGCAGGTTCGCCTCGGCGTACGGACGTACGTCGTTGTACAGGGTCACGCTGCCCGTCGCGGTGGGCGACGCGGAGGCGTCCAGGTCCATGCCGATGACGACGTTGGCGCGGGCGAGATCGGCGCAACGGTCACGCGCGACGAGCTCGCGATGTTCTCCGATCTCCGTGTACACGCCGCCGGAAACGTCGCCGCTGGTCAAACGGGCGACCGCGTTATGCCCGGTCCGCGACAGCACGACGCTGAATCCGCGCCGGCGCAGCAGAGCCGCAGCATCTTTGGCAACGAGCACGTTCAGAGGAGCCTCGCCGATCCTCACGCCGCCGCTGGTGGTGCCGACGCCGCCCGGGTCGAGACCACCGTGACCAGCGTCGATGAACACCCGCAGATGCCGGTTGCCATGCGTGGGCGCGAACAGTACGCACGACCCCTGCTCGAACAGCGACGGTGCGACTGCGTGCGAGCGTGCAGCAGCCGGCAGGGCTGCGGCCATTAGTACGCCGGCGGCGGCCAGCAGAGCGCCGGTGGCGGCCAGCAGAGCGCAGGTGGCGGCCACCGCGAAGCCCGTACGCCGCCCGAACAGACACCGAATCATGAAACTGTCGCCATCCCAGAAGCGCCGCTGTAAGGCCCTATCGGCTGGCGGTCCGCCGGTAACGCTGCACCGCGAGCGGTGAGAACACCAGGAGGATGAACACGATCCAGGCGAATGCCTGCCACAGCTGGTCCGATGAAGGCTGGCCGGTCCAGAGCCAACGCAGCTCGTTGACGATGATCGTGAACGGATTGACGTCGGCGAACTGCCGCAACGGGGTAGGCAGCGACCGGCCAGGAACGAAAGCCGAGGAGATGAACGTCAGCGGGAAGACCGCGATGAAACCGACCGAGTTAGCCGCCTCGGGCGTCTTGACGAGCAGGCCGAGGAACGCGAATACCCATGAGAACGCGTAGCCGAACGTCAGCGCGAGCACCAGCCCGACGATCACGTGCAGCGCGCTGGTCTGGAACGAGAACCCGATGATCAGCCCGGTCACGATCAGGATCGTCATCGACAGACCGTTGGTGACTACGTCTGCGGACGTCCGGCCCGCCAGGACGGCCGCGCGCGACATTGGAAGCGAGCGGAAACGGTCGATCAGGCCCTTGTGCATGTCCTCGTTCAGCCCAAGCGCGGTTACGAACCCGCCAAAGGCGATGTTCTGGACGATGATCCCCGGGATGAGGAATTCGGCGTAGCCCCCTGGCACGCGGATCGCCCCGCCGAACACATACCGGAACAGCAGCACGAACATGATCGGCTGGATCGTGAACGCGAGTAGCAGCTCGGGCGCCCGGGGGAGCCGGATCAGGTTGCGCTCGGTCACCACCAGCGTGTCTGACAGCAGGCGTCTCATTCCGGGCTCTCCTCTTCGGCTGCGTGCCCGGTCAATGCCAGGAAGACGTCGTCGAGCGTCGGACGCCGGAGCGCGATGTCGTCGACGCCGACGCCCGCCTCATCGAGCCGGCGGACTGCCTCAATGATCGTCCCGCCCCGCTGTCTGACCCCAATCCGGACCAGCCCGTCGGAAATAGCCGGTTCCTCGCCGCACATCGGCGCCAGCGCACGGACCGCCGCCTCCGCTTGCGAGGAGTCCTCGAGGTGCACCTCCAGTCTTTCCCCTCCGACCCTATCCTTGAGCTCGTCGGAGGTCCCCTCGGCGATCACGCGGCCATGGTCGATCACCGCGATCCGGTCCGCGAGCCGATCGGCCTCATCCAGGTACTGGGTGGTGAGCAGCACGGTCGCCCCCTCGCCCACAAGCGTCTCGATCACCTCCCACAGGTCCAAGCGGCTGCGCGGATCGAGTCCAGTGGTTGGCTCATCCAGGAACAAGACCGGGGGCTTCGCCACGAGGGCGGCGGCGAGGTCAAGACGCCGGCGCATGCCGCCGGAGTAGGTCTTCACCGTGCGGTTGGCGGCATCCACCAGGTCGAACTGCTCCAGTAGCTCCTGGCCGCGAGCCCTGGCAGTTCTGCGCGGCGATCCGTACAGCCGCCCCACCATCGTCAGGTTCTCGAGTCCGGTGAGGTTCTCGTCGACGGCGGCATACTGGCCGGCGAGCCCGATGCGCTCGCGCAGCCTGGCCTCCTGACCCAGAACATCGAGGCCGGCGACTTGCGCCGACCCGGAGTCCGGCCGCAGCAGAGTCGTGAGGATTCGCACCAGCGTGGTCTTGCCGGCACCGTTCGGACCGAGCAGCCCGAGGACGGTCCCCCCGGCCACGTCGAGGTCGACTTCGATCAGCGCACGCACCTGGCCGAAGGACTTGGAGATGCCCCGCGCACTGATCGCGGCATCATGATTCAGCATCGCACGGGCGGCACCCGGGGCGGCATTCTGGACGTCGGGCACCACGACAGACACTATGCCGGACCGGGCGGAAATCCGATGGGTGGCCCTACTCGCGGTCTGAACGAGCCGGTGTCAGCAGGGCCGGCGCTGCCAGTCTGAGGGCACGCTGACCGAAGGGCGGCAAATAGCTCATCACCGGTCGCGTTTGGGTCTAATGGCAGCTCAGTGCGTCCGCCGGCCAAGTTGATTACTAAGGGATTCCATGGTCGGCGCCGATGATTGTCGGAGTGTTAGTTAACGAAGCCTTGGGAGCTGTCGATGGTGAACGGGTCGTGCGCGACGAGGCGCAGACGGGCCGGTTCGTCGACTCGGTTCCTGCTTTATCTGATCGTGCCCACCTGCAGGCCGTCGCGCCGACGCGCTCGCTTGACGAAGGGCCGATGCTCGGCCGCGTCATGAGAGTCGAAGCCAAGCGGGTGTTGGTCACTCTCACCGACGAGGAGGCCGTGCAGCGGGCTACCGTGTCGGCATTGGTCGCCCTGCATGCCGGAGACGGCTTCCTGATGGGCATCATCGACACGCTCGTCTGCTCGGAGACTTCTGATCGCGTGATCGCCCACCTGATGCCGGTCGGTGCGTTCCATCCCGCGGCCGGAGGCGGTGGAACGTTTCGGGTTGGGGCAGCGCACCAGCCCCGTATTCACGCCGGCTGCTATCTCGTCGAGGGTGAGGACCTGCGCCGCCTGATGGGCTGCATTTCAGATGACGTCGCGCCGGACGAGCGACTGATCCTGGGTCGCTACGGGGACAATGACGGCGCCGAGGCGGTGGCGAACGGCAACCGCATGTTCCAACGGCATCTGGCCATCCTCGGCAACAGTGGGGCCGGCAAGAGCTGGGCGGTGGCACTACTGCTGGAACGCGCCGCGCGGCTGCAGAACGCGAGCCTCATCGTGCTCGATCTCCACGGCGAATACGGACCGCTCGCAGACGGCGGGATTGCGACTCGCCTGCGTCTCGGTGGACCAGCGGACTTTGTCGACGCGGGTGATGACCTGATGTACCTCCCCTACTGGGTCTTCGAGATCGACGAGCTCGCGCTGATCGTGCTCAATACTGACGATCCCAATGCGGCCGATCAGCGCTTGTGGCTAGTCCAACGGATCGAGGCAATGAAGCGTGGGTCGCTTGGCGCGGCCGGCCACTACGACACGATGATGACCGCGACGGTCGATTCGCCGGTTCCCTACCGGATCGCGGATCTGCTCGCGTCTGCCGAGCGCGACGAGGTGGAGCAGATCATCCTGCAGCCGAGCGGCAAGGTCCTCCCCGGCCCCTACGCCGGCAAGCTCCGGAGTCTCATCAATCGGATCGAGGCTCGATGCGCGGACCCGCGCTACGCCTTCATCTTCCAGCCTCCCGAGCAGTCGAACAGCCTCGACTGGCTGTCAGAGATGGCTCTCACGCTGTTGCAGTCAGGCGACGGGACGCCGGGCATAAAAACGATCGATCTTTCCGGGCTGCCGTCCGCGCTCGTCCCGCTCGTCGCCGGACTGATCGCCCGGCTCACCTACGACATCCAGTTCTGGACCGAGGCCACACAGCGGACGCCGATCTGCCTCGTCTGCGACGAGGCTCACGTCTATCTGCGCGAAACCGAGGACGCTTCGCCGGTCTACAAGTGGGCGATGCGTTGCTTCGAGACGATTGCCAAGGAAGGACGCAAATACGGAGTCTGCCTAGCCGTCGTCAGCCAGCGTCCAAGTGAGCTCAATCGCACCGTGCTCAGCCAGTGCAACAACTTCATCATCCTGCGCTTGAGCAACGACCCGGACCACGAGGCGATCGTTCAGCTCGTGCCTGGCGCGTTTGCCGGCGTCGCGGACGTGCTCCCCACACTAGACGTCGGGGAAGCCGTCGTCGTCGGTGACGCCGTCCCGCTACCGGTGCGCATCAAGCTCGACCGTGCGACCTACGGGCCCGATAGCCGCACAATTCCATACTGGTCGTTGTGGGCAAGTCAGCCGTCCTCAGCGGACGCGATCGTGATGGGCGCCTCGTCGCTGCGAGCCCAGTCGCGCGCAATGGCCCAGGCAGCGGATTCTGGTCAGGACCCGGAAGCCCCGGGGACCGCCTGAGCTGATACAAGGGGGCGCGCGACCTATCGATAGCGGCTGTGCGGACCCGTCGGGAGTCCTTTCAGCAGGTCGTGAAAGACGACCTTCAAGGTCTGCTTGCCATAAGCGTGCGAACCATCGTGCATGGTCAGTACCGCGATAGAGATACGGGAGCAGCCTCGCGTCAACAGCGCGACCTGATTGTCGATAAGCCCGGTGCCCGAGCCCCAACCGCCCTTGAAATAGAGCTGCCAGCCCCTGGGCGCGACCTGACCGATGCCCCAGCGCTCTGACGGCACGATGCTCGCCAGGAGGTGCAATGCATATGCCCGGTGTCGCGCAACGATGTATCTGTCGATATTCAAGAAGAACCTGGTCTGGTCACGGGCGGTGATTTCGGACTCTCCCCAGATCGGCTCCGCCGCTACGAAGTGGGTCATACCCACCCGGCGAGCCAGGTTCTGGAGTCCACTGGCGCCGACAATCTCGTCCACCGCGTCAGCGGCGTCGTTATCCGACCATGTGATCATCGGAGACAACAGGTCCTTGTCGGCGGCACTCAACGATCGTCCGGCGACCGATCGCTGGTCCAGATAGGCCACCAACAGCATCGCTTTGAGGACGCTGGCCGACCACTCCGGGTGATCAGGGCGGTAGCCATAGAAGGACGTTGCGGTCCTGACTGCAAAGGCGATGTCGCCCTGCCGGCCGCGTATGTAATTGATCGCGGAGCGCATGTCTGGGCGCCAGGCTTGCTCGAGCGTTTGACCGACGCCTGGCACCAGACAGCTGCCGTCGGCTCTACCGATCGACCCGCGTGTGGGAGATGCAGACGCCGCACTGGTCGCCACCGCGGCCAGCACCATTAGGAGGGCGAGTGAGATCGCGCAACGTCGGTCGGACACTGGAACGATCCTAGTTAGGGTGTGTGACATGAGTGGGGAGACGCTCCGACGAGACGCTCGCGAAAGGCTCCGCGATGGTGCCGAGCGGGCGCCCGCACGGGCGCACTTCCGGGCGATGGGGATCGATCCAGCTCGTCTCGGTGGACCGATTGTTGGCGTCGCCTCGATGTGGACGGGCACGATGCCATGCAATCTCAACCACCGGGCGCTGGCAGACCGAGTTGTGGAGGCGGTGAATCGGGCGGGGGGTATCGGTATGGCGTTCAACACGATCGCGGTGTCTGACAACCAGTCCCAGGCAACCCCGGGTATGCGCGCCTCTTTGGTCTCGCGTGAGGTGATCGCTGACTCGATCGAGTTGATGGTTCACGCACACGACTTTGACGCGCTCGTCTGCCTGGTCGGATGCGACAAGACCACCCCTGCAGCGTTGATGGCGTTGGCGCGCGTCGACAAACCCGCGGTGCTGCTTTACAGCGGTCCGATGCGCGCCGGGACGCTGCACGGCAAGCATGTGACGATCCAGGACGTATGGGAGGCCGTCGGCGGCTATGAGCGTCAGACGGTCAGCCGTGAGGAGCTTGATGAGTTGGAGCGTGTCTCTTGTCCTGGAATCGGCGCCTGCGCCGGCCAGTTCACCGCCAACACGATGGCGATCGCGATTGAGTGCCTCGGGCTCGCGTCGGTCGGAGACGGTCTGATCCCGGCAGAGGACACCGACGCCAAAATGGCAGCGGCCGATCGTGCCGCGGACATCGCCATCGGTCTGGCCAACAACGGGATGACCGCCCGGCGTTTCATTGATCGCCGAGCGCTGCTCAACGCGATGGTTGGGATCACGGCCACCGGGGGCTCGACGAATGGTTTGCTACATCTGCTGGCCGTCGCCCGAGAAGCCGGCGTCTCACTCACTCTCGATGAGTTGGCCGCTGTCGCCGCGCGCACCCCCGTCATTGCCAGCATGGTGCCGAGCGGCCGCTGGGTCGCTGAGGATCTTCATCGCGCAGGCGGAACCGCCGCCGTACTTGCCGAGCTGATCCGGTCCGGACACCTCGACGGTGACGCCCCCACTGTCATGGGCGGCACCATTGCGAGTGCGGTCACCGAGGCGGGGGAACCTGACGGTGAGGTCATCTTCTCCGCCGATCATCCGTTCAAGAAAAGCGGCGCGCTCCATGTGCTGCGCGGCAACCTCGCGCCCGAGGGCAGCGTCACCAAACTCGCCGGCACCCATCGCACCCGTCACGTGGGCCCCGCGCGCGTATTCGATAGCGAAGAAGTGTGTGCGGCAGCTGTCCGTGCCGGCAGCATTAAGCCCGGTGACGTGCTCGTCACCAGGTACGAGGGCCCGGCTGGCGGGCCTGGGATGCGCGAGATGCTCAGCATCACCGCGTCAGTCGTCGGTGCTGGGCTTGGCGAGACCGTTGCGCTGGTCACCGACGGACGATTCTCCGGGGCCACACGCGGCCTGATGGTCGGCCACGTCTCACCGGAGGCGGCAAGGGGTGGGCCGCTGGCCGCGGTGCGCGACGGCGACGTGATCACCATCGACGTCAATGAAGGCACGCTGACCATCGACTTGACCGCCGAGGAGCTCTCCGCGCGGATGCGGGATTGGAGTCCGCCCGAAACCTCGTATTCGACTGGCGTGTTTGCGCGCTACCGCGCGAGCGTCCGCTCAGCCTCCGAGGGCGCCGTCCTGCGCCCCTGACCAGACTCATGCGCATCACCGCACACAACACCCGGCCGACGCGCGATCGGAGTGCGCCGTGGAAGATGTAGGAGTGTTGCGTAACCCCGTTCGGGAGGTAGCTGATGAGCGTTGAGCGATTCCGGGGCAAGTCCGCGTTCGTGACGGGCGCAGGATCAGGCATTGGTGAAGCGGTCGCCAGCGCCCTACACCGAGAGGGCGCCCGCGTGACCATCGCCGACCTTTCACCAGATCGTGCTGAGGCGGTGGCGAATCAACTCGGGGACGAGCGCGCTCTCGCGGTTGCGCTTGACGTACGCGACGAGCCCGCGGTCCGGCACGCACTCCCGGACGACCTTGATGTGCTGGTCAATATCGCCGGCATCGGTTCGACGACCTCAGCACCGGAGACATCGCTTGAGATCTGGGAGAACGTGTTTGCCGTTAATGCGCGCGGGACGTTCCTGACCTGCAAGTACGCGATCCCCTCGATGGTGAAGCGCGGTGGTGGAAGCATCGTGAACATGGCGTCAGTCGCCGGGATCGTCGGGCTGCGCAACCGTGCTGCCTACTGCGCGTCCAAAGGAGCGGTGATCGCGTTCACCCGCGCGCTGGCGGTCGACCACGTCGCTGACGGCATACGAGTGAATGCCGTCTGTCCGGGAACGGTGGACACTCCCTGGGTCCAGCGACTTGTCACTGACGCCGGCGAGTCAATTGACGCGTTGCGGGCCCGGCAGCCCATGGGTCGCCTGGGACAGCCGGAGGAGATCGCCGAAGCGGTGCTGTATCTCGCCTCGGACGCCGCGGCGTTCATGACTGGAAGCGTTCTGACAATCGACGGGGGCCTGACAGCTGCGTGATCTCTGATGCTGGCGCTTGTCACCACGCCTGGGAGGGCCAACACCACACACGTCTCCGCGGTGCCCGACGTCGCAGCAGGACCCGGGCAGGTTATGCTGTCGCCGCTGCGCATCGGAGTCTGCGGCACAGACCGAGAGATCTCAGACGGTCTCTTTGGCGTCGCGCCTGATGGTGAGGATCGTTTGATCCTGGGACACGAACTGCTGGCCCGCGTCGCAGCTGACGGCAACGGATTCACCCGCGGGGACCTGGTCTGCGCGACAGTCCGCCGCACGTGCGGGCATTGCGTCGCTTGTGAACAGGGCTCATCGGACTCCTGTCTCACCGGCGACTACAACGAGCGTGGCATCACACGACTTGACGGTTTCGCGGCCGAGATGGTGGCCGAATCACGCGACTACCTCATTCCCGTCCCCCCCGGTCTCGGGGCGCTCGGCGTGCTCGGTGAGCCGGCGTCGATCTGCGCGCGCGGGATCCGCCACGCTGAAGCCATCGCGAACCGGCAGCCGTGGATGCGTCGTCGCGCGCTGGTGCTCGGTACGGGCGCGATCGGGATGCTCAGCACTTATCTCCTCCGGCTCGGGGGCTACGACGTATGGACAGCTGGCCGGTCCGGTGTTGCCGACGAGCGTGCACGCCTCGTTGCCGCCTCCGGCGCCGTCTACTTCTGCACGGCCGACACCTCCGCCGCTCAAGCGGCAGCCGATGCCGGAGGCTTTGACCTCGTCGTCGAGGCTACGGGGGACGCGCAGGTGATGATTGACACCCTCGGCCTGCTCTCACGCAACGGTGTCGCGTGTCTGCTCGGAATCGACGGTCGCCCGCGTGAAGTCAAAGTCGACGGACGCGTACTCGGTGTGGACACCATTCTGCAAAACCGGGCACTGGTTGGGAGTGTCAACGCCCACCGAGAGGACTGGGAGACGGGGCTCGACGCCCTCTACCGAGCACGGAGCCGGTGGCCGGACGCCGTTGAGTCTTTCATCGGGCTGAGTGTCGGAATCGACGAGTTCGCCGAAGCGTTCGCGTACCGAGGGGTGAAAGCGACCCTGAGGCTCGACGACACCTGAGGCGCAAGCCGGCACTGACGACCTCGACCTACGACGCCGGCTGTACGCGGGCATCTCGGTTTCAACTGAGTCGACGAAAGGACAAAGCATGCAAGACAGGACACTCAAGTGGGGAATCCTCGGAACGGGCTCAATCGCGAACACGTTCGCAACCGATCTGCGACTGACCGATTCCGGGATCGTGACCGCCGTCGGCTCCAGAAGTCAGGAATCCGCCGATGAGTTCGCCGACGCATTCGACATCACCAACCGCCATGCCAGCTATGAGGCGCTGGTGGCCGACCCTGATGTGGAGGTGATCTACGTCGCGACGCCGCACCCGATGCACCGCGACAACGCGATCCTCGCCCTCCGAGCGGGCAAGCACGTGCTCGTTGAGAAACCGTTCACCATGAACGCTGTCGAAGCGAGAGAGATCGTTCAGGTCGCGCGGGAGAACGGGCTATTCGCGATGGAGGCGATGTGGACCCGGTTTCTTCCACACATTCACGTGGTCCGGGATTGGCTCGACCAGGGCGTGCTCGGCGAGGTCGTCACCGTGACCGCCGACCACGGGCAGTGGTTCGTTGAGGACCCTCAATTCCGTCTGTTTGCGCCAGAACTGGGCGGAGGAGCACTTCTGGACCTCGGCATCTACCCCGTGTCCTTCGCATCGATGGTGCTCGGGACACCAGACCGGGTCGTGGCCATCAGCGACCCAGCATTCACCGGCGTTGACGCGCAGACATCGATGGTGTTCGGCTACGCCGGCGGCGCCCAAGCCTTGCTCACGTGCACTCTCCGTGCAAAGAGTCCAACCTGGGCTTCGATCGTCGGAACGGACGCCAGGATCGAAATCGATGGCGACTTTTACGCTCCAACGCGCGTGAGTCTCATCCTCAGGAGCGGCGACATCACCTCCATCCAGTCCGCACATGAGGGCCGCGGACTTCGCCATCAAGCCGATGAGGTTGCGCGGCGGCTCGCCGTCGGTGAGCTCGAAAGTCCGCTGATGCCCCTCGACGAGACGATCTCCATCATGGAGACCATGGACAGGGTTCAAGCACAAACCGGCCACAGAGCGGCAACGATTGCGTAAGCCAATCGCGCGGTTGATCCCTAGCGGCCGGCCCAGGCGGTGAGACTACGACAGGAGTGTGCGGGCGCGTTCAAGTGCGAGCAACATGGATCGCGCTCCGATCAGGAGCGGCTCACCATCGCGTGGGAGCAGGTGGATGACGATCTCTTCGTCGTCAAGGACCGAGAACGCAAACATCTCACCGTCCACGCTGAACTCGGCGACACCGTCCTGAGCTGTCTCGGGGCTGGTGACCACGACGTCAACATCATGCATGCTCGCATCTTGACCCGAGTCGTCGGTCGGATCAAGGGCATTCACGGTCATGACGCCAGACGCCATCCCCCGGAGCTCAATCGGCCGAGGTCTGTAGGAACTGCCTCGATCGCCGGACTCAGCTCGTCGGTGATCTGGTCCTGGGTTGGCCGTCGATGCGACCTGCAGAGCTGATAGGCGATCAGGCGTCGATCAGTCGAAAGATCGGATGATCGGGCGCGATGCGACGCAGTTCCTGGTCTGAGGATTCCGGCCCGACACCGTCGAAGAACACGCCGACCTCGAACTTCCACTTCTTCAGGTAGGCCCGGAGCACTTCCGGGGCGTTCTCTTCGGACAGCTCGACTGCGCGGAAAGACTGCGTCCGGCGGCCGACGCGTAGTCTTCCCTCGCCGCTCACGCGAAGGTTCTTGACCCACTGTGTGTGGCCCCGAGGCGCCACTAGGTACTCGGCACCCATGTGCTGAAGCAGATTGACGGGGGTCTGACGCCATTGACCGGACTTGCGCCCTCGAACCTCGAGTACGCGAGACCCGTACACGCTCACACCCGCTCGCGTGAGCGCAGCAACGAACCGGTTAAACACGTTGGTCGTGAACCAGCCCGGCGCCTGGTAGTGCTCCGTCACGCGATCCATTCCTGCAACACGATATCCAGCACTGGGTGGGCGCCCCGTCGCCGGTCGGCGACCTCTGAAGGGCGAAAGGGATCACGGGAGGCGCGCTTAGACGGTCCCGCTCGCGACGTTCTACCTTTGGGTGGTGTCGTGCTCCTGCCAGAGGAGTCTGGAGTGGCCGTCGTTGACGGACACGAGGTGCTGGAGGAACGCGGCGGCGTAGCCTGGTTTGGGCTGGTATCCGATCGGGCCGTTGTCATCGGCGTAGAGCGTGCCGGTGGGGTTCGTCGCGAAGTAGAGGGGCGAGAGCGGGTGGCCATGCAGCGACCGCGATAGCGGTTTGGTGAAGGAGGCGATCGGGACGAGCTCGTGGGGCTCGACGTGGAAGATGCCCCGGGCCGTGGCTGCATACACAGCTCCGCGAAGTCCCGGCTCGAGGACCGGGTCTGCGCCACCGACCCGTTGGGTGTAAAAGCTCCCGGAGACCAGATGCGCGTCGCCGTTGGGTGTGATCTGCCAGACGCCATAGACGCCGGGGCCGCCGGCTACGTCGATATTTCCGTGACCGTCGACGGCGATGTGATCGAAGTCTGTGAGCTGTTTGCCGATGGCCGCGCGGTCCGCGAGATTGCCGCGGGGCGCAGATGTGACGACGGCGCGAACCGAGGCGACAGCGCCGGCGGCTGTCAGTCGCAGGATCTGTGACCGTGGTGAACCCGAGGGCGATTCAGTCGAGATGTAGAGCTGGCCGACTGAGGTGACCGCGATTGACAACGGAACGCCGAGCGCCGCTGACCGTGCCGGGGTACCGCTGGTAACTGTTCTCGCGGGCCCGCCGCTGCCGACAATTGTGCGGATTACCCCGTGGTGGCTGACGCTTCGCACGCGTCCGCCATCGGCGATGTAGAGCGTGCCGTTAGGTCCGATGGCGAGATCCGTGACGTCGGAGAGCTCGGCCTTCACCGCGGGACCGCCGTCGCCGGAGAAGCCCCTCTTTCCGGTGCCGGCGATGACGCGGAAGCGACCGTCTGGCAGACGCACGAGCACGCGGTCGTCGCGGCCGTCGGTGGTCTGATCGTCGGCGATGTAGAGCGCTCCGTCCGGTGCGACGGCCATCGGTCCCGCTAGCTGAAGCTTTGCCAAAGGTCCGTTTGGCAGCACCCCGGCGCTGGCTCCACCGCCGACGGCGTTAGGCGCGCTGGAAGAGGTCACGGCTAGCGCAACGATCACCGTAGTGGCGCCAAGCAGCGCTGCTGTGCCGAGCGTTCCCATCGCCCACCGCCGGCGTCGTAGGCGCCTGGCCTCCTTGATAAGCGCGTCCGGGTTCTCGGGCTCACGCTTCCCGGGCTTGCGTCTCAATTGTGGCGGTCGCTCGAGCAGCTGCATCGCGGATCCTCAGGACACGGTCTTGATCATCGCGATCAGCTCATCCGGCTGGTAGCCGTTGCGGCGAGCGAAGGCAACGAGCTCCCGTGCCTTGGAGAGCACTGCGCCCCGCTCGGCGGTCCCCGCGACCGTGATGCCACGCCCACGTCGCAGTTCGAGCAGGCCCTCATCCTGGAGGATCCGCAGGGCACGCAGAACGGTGTTGGTGTTCACGCCGAGGACCGTCGCGAGGTCCTTGGACAGCGGCATGCGCTCGCCAGGTTTTGCCTCGCCCTCGGCGATCGCACGACGGACCTCGGCGGCGACCTGCTCGTAGAGCGGAGTCGATCCGGTGAAGACGATCTTGCCTTCCCGCATTGAACTAGTATAACTAGCTCAGCTCACGGAGCAAGCCGCCCTAGTCCTTCCGCCGTCGCCCGAACCGCGACGTTAATCGGCTCAGCCCGCTCCGGATCTCCCCGCTCGCGTCGGCGGCGATCCTGCCAACCGTATCGTTGGTCTTGATGATGCCCAGCTCCTCGTCGGTCGGACGCACAGGGCCCCCTCGGGCGACCGTCTCGGCGGCCTGCTCGCGGTAGCCCGCACGGCGGGCCTTGGCGGCGTCGATCTGCGCCTGCAGGCGGGCGACGTAGTCGTCGGGATCCGGTGGGGCGGGAGTAGGCTCGGCGTCGTCGGTTATGGGACGTATTCCATCACCTATCAGGGTCGTGTGGGGCCGCATTGGAGAGACGAACCGCGCTGTCTTTCATTTGAGCGCCGACGCGCATCTCACGGCGGAGCCCGAGAGCGAGGACGAAAGCGCTGAGTTACGGAGCTTTCTTAGAGCCGACAGGGGACTCGAACTCGCGACCCCAGCTCGGCGTGGTGCCGGCGAGCTGCGATGAACGCGACCTGGTGCGAGCCGGGCTCGCACAGCTGCCATCCACGCTTACACACGACTGACGCAGGCAACACGTTGTCGTGGACGCGATCGTCAGCTCGCGCGACCGATTGCAGGCAAAGAGCAATCACGAGTCGCGGCCCCACAATGTGCGTGGATGACGCGCCAGGGGCACGACGGTGGCGGCTGGCTGTGCAACTACAGGTCCGCCGGCGTGACGCCAGCGGCAGTCGTCACGCTCCTCGTTGGGCGGGGCGTTCGTCATCGGGCGGGCGCGCGAGCATCGGTAGCCTGAGGCTCGGAGATGAGTCCCCGGATCGCTGCAGCCGCCGCCGACGGTTCCGAGGTCAATTGGGCGCGCAATTATCGGTATCAAGGGCGTATCGAGAGACCTGATTCGGTCGACGCACTTCGCGCAGTTCTCTCGAGCTCTCAGAAGGTGGGGTTCCTCGGCTCTCGACATTCGTTCAATGCGATCGCTGATTCCGACGTACTGGTCGACATGCGAAGCCTTCCGGAGTCGATCGAGATCGACGTTGGTCGACGCACCGCGGTCGTGAGCGGCGGCACGACCTACGGGACGCTCGCGCGAGAGCTCGATCGTCACGGTATGGCTCTCGCGAACTTCGCTTCACTCCCACACATCACGGTCGCCGGCGCGATCGCGACGGGAACCCACGGCTCGGGCACTCGGAAATGGAGGACTTGGGACATCCGTCGCAGCGCTGGAGATCATCACGGCTGACGGAGAGTCTGTGTACGTCCAGCGCGGCCAGCCCGATTTCGCCGGATGCGTGGTGGCGCTTGGGGCGCTCGGGGCGATTGTGAGCGTGGGAATCGACATCGAGCCCGCCTACAACGTGAGGCAGTTCGTGATGCAGGACGTTCCGTGGCCCTCTTTGGCTTCCGAGCTACGGGCGGTGATGGGCTCGGCTTACAGCGTCAGTCTGTTCACCCATTGGGGCGAGAATGTCGAGCAGGCGTGGATCAAGCAGCGAGTCGCTGGCGGCAGCGTGACGATGCATCCAGCCCTCGCCGATGGACGACCAGCCAAAGCGAACCTGCACCCGGTAGGTGACCTGGACACCGCCAACTGCACGCCCCAACTGGGTCTGGAAGGTCCTTCCTTTGATCGCCTGCCCCACTTTCGCATCGGCTTCACTCCGAGTAACGGCGATGAGTTGCAGTCGGAGTTCCTGCTCGATTGGAGCGCAGCCACAGATGCGATTGCGGCGATGCGCACGATCGGTCCTCGCATACGGCCGAGCACTGCTGATCTCAGAGGTCAGGGCAGTTGCCGCTGACGAGCTTTGGATGAGCCCCTCGTTTGGACGTGATTCGCTTGCGATCCATTTCACATGGCGACCTGAGCCGGACTCCGTGGAAGCCGCGCTCACACTGGTTGAGGGCGCCCTGCTCCCGCTCGGAGCGCGCCCACATTGGGGAAAGGTGTTTCTCGCCGAAGGCGACTACATCCGCGCTCAATATCCGAAGCTTGAGGATTTCTCTGCGCTGGCAGAACGCTTAGACCCGAATCGCGCGTTCAGGAACGCGTGGCTGGAGCGGAATGTCTTTGGCGACTCTGCCGCCTTATATGGCAGCTGATGCACCGTAGTCAGCATCTACTACAGGTAGAAACGCCGCCAGCGTGACTGACGCGCGTACGCCGCACCGCCGACTGTGTCGTATGCCCATACCGATATCGTTGTGTGCTCAATACTTGATGCCACAAGCAAACTCTCATAGAATCGGAGTTGCCGAACACCCGTATTCGTCCGATTGCGAGGAGCTCCGCTCCGTGGCTACAGGCTCTGTTCTCGGAGCCGTGGGATGCGTGCCTTGCGCACCCGTGGCGGTCAATAACAGACGCGGACGCCACACCAGCACATCCGCCAATCCCACGCCGATATGAGCGGGGACTCTCTTGCCCCGGAACCGGAGCCGCTCCCGAGCGATGTCTCGTCTCGCAGGCTGAGACGCGGGCTCGTGAGGCTCGGTGGCTTGGTGGCGATCGTGGTGGTGGTCGTGACGCTCGTACCCGGCCTGGGGGAGCTGCGTAGTCGGTTTGCGCACGCGCAACCGTTGTGGCTCTTGGTTGTCTGCGCTTTCGAGGTGCTGTCCGTGTTGGCCTATGTTCCCGCCTTCCGGGCGGTGTTCTGCACGCGGATGAGCTGGGCCACGAGCTACAAGATCAGGGTTGCCGAGGAGGGTGTCGGCTCCCTGTTCCCGCTCGGTGGCGCAGGCAGCTTGGCGCTCGGGGTCTGGGCGCTTCGCCGCGGCCGAATGCCTGCAGATGAGATCGCGCGGAAGACCGTCGCGTTCTTCTTGCTGACGAGTGCGACGCCCATCGGGATGCTCTTTCTACTGGGTACAGGTTTGGCGATCGGGATCCTGCCCGGCGGCCGCGAGCTCCTTCTCACGGTGCTTCCGGCGGTTATCGCCGTTGGAGCAGTCGTGGCGACGCTGGCCTTGGGTCGGCTGTCGCGTTGGGCGGAGGCTCGGGTCAGGCGGCAGGGTGCGGGGTCGCGATGGGCGCGTCTCAGTCCCGTGCTGGCAGCCACATCTGATGGCATCCGCGAGGCGCTGCACCAACTCAGGCGGGGTGACCCGCTCCTGCTCGTCGGTCTGGTGGGGTTCCTGGTCTTCGATCAGCTTGCTTTCTGGGCGAGCTTCCGGGCGGTGGGAGCCTCGCCGGAGCTGGCTCCGATCTGGATGGCTTACCTGATCGGCCAGCTCGGTAACTGGCTCCCGATCCCTGGCGGGATCGGCGGGACCGAGCTCGGGCTCGTGGGAGCACTAGTCCTCTACGGCGTGCCAGCCCTGACCGCGACCGCAGCAGTACTGCTCTACCGGGTGATCGAGCTGTGGATACCTGCCATCTTGGGGGCCGGGGCGTTCGTGCAGCTACGGCGGCTGCTCCGCCAAGAGGAGCAAGCGATCCAAATATGCAAGCCGGGGGACACCGTCGAGATCATCGGACTCGGCCGCGCGACCATCGAGTCGGCGATCCGCTAGGCGGACTCGTCCGGAGGCGGCTGCGGGGTTGCACTGGCGACCGACCACGAGAGTTAGGGCGCCCTAATTCTTGGGCCCTAGCATGAGGGCTCATCGCCAAACTCGCGAACCCGAAGGAGCACATGCCCGAACGCCGAATTCTTGTCACCACGGTCACCGAAGTAGCTTGGCTGACGCCGAGCATGGTCAGGGTGATCGTCAGCGGTCCTGACCTTGAAGGCTTTGGTGCCGGCGAGTTCACCGACCATTACGTCAAGTGCCGGTTCGGGGACAAGACGCGCTCCTACACAGTCCGCGAATGGGATCCCGAGCGTCTACTGCTGACGCTTGACTTCGTCGTCCACGGCGATGCGGGGATCGCCGGACCGTGGGCCGCTCAGGCGAAGCTAGGAGACCACCTTGAGATCATGGGCCCTGGTGGCTCGTATGCACCTTCCCCGGAGGCCGACTGGCACCTGATGGTCGGTGACGACGCCGCTCTACCGGCGATAGTCGCCTCCTTGCCGCGGGTTGCTCGCGGTGTCCCTGTGTTCGCGGTGATCGAGGTCGACGGACCAGAGCATCAACAACCGCTCGAATCGCCCGGAGAGGTTCAGGCGACCTGGGTCCATCGCAGCCGTGGGCCAGGGGAGGATCCGTCGTTGCAGCTCGAAACCGTTAGAGCGCTGTCTCTGCCCGACGGTCAGGGACATGCGTTCGTTCACGGTGAGGCGACGACCGTCCGGCTCGTCCGCCGTCATCTGTTGCTGGAACGCGGCCTGTCGACAGAGTCGCTGTCAGCTACCGGATACTGGAAGCTGCGTCGTACGGACGAGGAGTGGCGCGCCGAAAAGCACGAATGGATCGCCGCCGCCGAAGCCGACCTCGTCGGAGATCCCACCTAACGCCCGAATTAGTCAAAGCCGACGGGGAGACTCAAACTCCCGACCCCTTCATTACGAGTCACCCATTCGCAGGCCAATTGCAGCGCCTGCGGGCAGTTGACGACATCTCAATGTGTTCGTCGGTGACGCGCTTAGTCGAGGAAGAAGTCCTGCATCAATTCCGTTCCGTCCCCGTGTTGGTAAGGGGAGAAATCGGTAACGCCGGCGGCTGCGAGAATGTCGTCGTCAATCAAGCTCTGACCGGTTTGCGCCATCGGCGCATGCCGGAGAATCGCGTGGGCCGCGTCCGCCATGATCTCGGGCGTCCTTGATCGCCGCATGGTCTCATCGCCGCCGAGCAGGTTCTGGACCGCGGCGGTCGCAATCGCCGTGCGCGGCCAGAGTGTGTTGGAGGCGATTCCATCGGGCTCGAACTCGGCTGCGAAGCCAAGCGCGGCGAGTGTCATCCCGTACTTGGCGAGCATGTAGCCGACATGCGCCCCGAGCCACCGTCTGCTCAGATTGAGCGGCGGCGAAAGAGTCAGAACGTGAGCGTGGTCAGACCTGCGCAGGTGAGGAACAGCGGCACGAGTCAGCAGAAACGTCCCGCGCACTTCGATCTGCTGCATCAGGTCAAACCTCTTAACTTGAAGGTCAATCGAGGGACTCAGGTCGATCGCCGAAGCATTGTTGACCACGATGTCGATCGCGCCAAACCGCTCGACGGTGGCGCGAACAGCCGCTTCGATCGAGTCAACATCTCGGACGTCACCAACGATCGCCAAGGCCGATCCCCCAGCGGCCTCGATCTCCGCGGCTGCAGTGTGAATCGTGCCGGGAAGTCGTGGATCCGGCTGATCAGTCTTCGCCAGCAACGCAATGTTTGCGCCGTCCCGGGCCACGCGTAGGGCGATCGCCAGACCGATGCCCCGGCTCCCGCCGGACATAAGAATCGTTCTGCCCCGCAGTGGTGCAGCAGAGTCGCTCACAGCCGAACCAGCATCTTGCCGGTGTTGACACCGCGCAACATTTCAAGGAACGCGCTGGGAGCGTTGTCGATTCCCTCGACCACCGTTTGCTCGCTGCTGAGCGATCCCTCCTTCATCCAGTCGATGGCCAACTCGACGTACTCCTCGGTCAGGTCCTCGTGATCAAAAACCAGGTAGCCACGCAGACTCAGCCGCTTGCCGATGGCCATGATCAGGTTGTCAGGACCGGCCACAGGACCTGTGGCGTTGTACTGTGAGATCGCGCCACACAACGCGACGCGGCCATGGGTGCGCAGCGCGGAGATCGCGACTCTCAGGTGTTCGCCTCCGACGTTGTCGAAGTAGACATCAATGCCGTTCGGCGCCGCGGCGCCGAGCTGCCTGCGGAGATCACCGGTGCGATAGTCGATGGCGGCGTCGTAGCCAAAGTCCTCGACCAACCGCTGGACCTTCTCGGGTCCACCCGCTGAACCGATGACCGTGGCGGCACCCAGTTTCCGCGCAACGACTCCCGCGACCAGGCCGACCGCGCCCGCGGCGCCCGAGATGAAGACGACATCGCCTGCCTGGATCGGGGCGATCAGCTTCAGCCCGACGTAGGCGGTGAGGCCCGTCATGCCAAGCACGCCGAGATACGCACACGCGGCGGCACGCGAGGTGTCAACTATCTGGACCTCCGCGGCGTCAAGCGTCGCGTACTCGCGCCAGCCGCGTCGGTGAAAGACAGCCGCGCCGACCGGAACCTCACACCCTGACTCGATGACCGTTCCGACTGCACCTCCGTCCATTGGCCTACCGAGCTCAAACGGCGGTATGTAGGACCTGACGTCATTCATGCGGCTACGCATATAAGGGTCGACGGAGATCCAGTCGTTGCGTACGAGTAGCTGCCCGGGAGCGGGATCCTCCACGGGCACCTCAAGAACAGCGAAATCGGAGAGGGTAGGCTCCCCCACCGGGCGCGCGACAAGATGAACTGCCTTGCTACTCACGGCCATCACTCTGTCTCCTCCGATTAGGTCGGCGGCATCGAGGGCTCACCGTTGTTGTCGGACCGACCGGTGTCGGCGCCGTCCCCCTGATCTTGACATTGACTTCAAGTTCATGCAAGCTGGTTCCACCGCGCTCACATGCGCAACGCCAGGAGGCCACCCATGAGCCAGACCCCAATTCCAGAAGCCGCAGCCCTCGCACAGTCCCAGGACACAGTGCTGGCCGAGCGTCGTGGGGCAGTCCTGATACTCACGCTGAACCGCCCCGAGCGCCTGAACGCCTGGAACTATGAGCTGGAAGCACGTTATTTCTCGCTGCTAGACGAGGCAGACGCCGATCCTGTGGTTCGTGCGATCGTCGTTACCGGCGCTGGGCGCGGCTTCTGCTCGGGCGCAGACATGGATGATCTGCAGAGCGTCGGCGAAGGCAGCGACCCCCCCGTCAGCCCACAGCCTCGTCCACGCTCATTCCCACTGACGGTGCGCAAGCCGATGATCGCCGCGATCAACGGCCCCGCGGCCGGCCTCGGCCTGGTCGAGGCGCTCTACTGCGACATCCGGTTCGCGGCGCCCAAGGCGAGATTGACGACCGCCTTTGCGCGTCGCGGCCTCATCGCCGAGTATGGAATAGCCTGGATTCTGCCCCGGCTGATTGGGCCGAGTCGCGCCCTCGACCTGCTCATGTCGGGTAGGGTGGTCCTGGCTGAGGACGCAGTGGCGATGGGGCTGGTAGATCACGTCGTCGAACCTGACCACCTGCTCGACGCGGCGGTTGCGTTCGCCGACGAGCTGGCCATGTACTCGTCGCCGACATCGATGAGCCTGATTAAGGCCCAGATTCAGCGAGCCATGGACTCAGACTTCGCTTCGGCTTTTGCGGAGGCCGATGAACTGATGCTCGAATCCTTCCGCCAGCCGGATCTTGCCGAAGGAGTCGCCAGCTATCTGGAAGGCCGGCCGCCTGCCTTCGCCCCGCTCAGTCCGAGGTAATACGACGTGCACGCGATTGCTGGCGGTAAGCGAACCCCGCTAGATTCACGAACATGACGTCACGTCCAGGGCCGCGCCTGGCTCCATCGGCGACCAAATCCGACGCATCGGCCAGCCGAGAGCCGCCCCGCTCAGCGCGCGGCGCGCGGACTCGGGCGAAGCTCGTCGCCGCAGCTCGGACCGTGTTCGAGCGCGACGGCTACCTCGACAGTCGGGTCGCTGATATCAGCGCCGAGGCAAATACCGCGACGGGGTCGTTCTACACATACTTCGACAGCAAAGAGGAGATCTTTGCTGCGGTGCTAGCTGAACTGCAGGACGACATGCTTCACCAGCACATCCAAGAGGTTGTGGGCGACGACGATCCGGCGGCGGTAATCGAGGCGAGCAATCGCGCCTACCTACTCGTATATGAGCGCAACGCCAAGCTCATGCGGCTACTCGAACAGGTATCCACGATCGACGAGAACGTTCGAGAGCTTCGCCGGCGACGAGCCAAGGCGTTCGCCGAACGCAACGCGCACAGTATCCGCAATCTGCAAGCCCGCGGTCTCGCCGATCCGAACCTGGACGCGATGCTTACCGCCACCGCCCTCTCGGCGATGGTCTCGCGCGTCGCCTATATCAACTATGTGCTGGGTGACGACTGGAAGCTCGATGAGCTGGTGGAAGAGCTGACGCGGCTCTGGGTCAACGCACTCGGCATACCAAAGCCGGCCCCAAAGCCTCGGTAGCGCTCCCACGCCGCGCCGGTCCTTCTCGCTCGGCGCGAGCGGGCGAGGCGGGGACGTTTCCGTCCAGATATGTCTTTCAGTCCATCGGTCCGCCTGCGACGTAAATCACCTGCCCGGACACGAATCCGGCCCCTTCACTTACCAAAAACGACGCAAGCTCCGCTACGTCCTCGGGCTGGCCGGCACGGTTCACCGGTATCTGACTGACTATCTGGCTCTTCAGCTGTTCGAAGTCCACGCCCATCCTGGCAGCGGTGGCCCTCGTCATCTCCGTCTCAATGAACCCTGGGGCGATCGCGTTGGCTGTGACCCCGAACCTGCCGAGTTCGATCGCCAGCGTCTTCGTGAACCCCTGAAGGCCCGCCTTCGCCGCCGAGTAGTTGACCTGTCCGCGGTTTCCCTGGGCCGACGTGCTGGACATGTTCACGATGCGGCCGAAGTTCGCGTCGACCATGAAGCCCTGCACCGCCGCCGACATCAGAAACGCACCGCGAAGATGAACATTCATTACGTCATCCCAATCCGCGACGGTCATCTTGAAGAGCAGGTTGTCTCGGAGGATGCCTGCGTTGTTGACCAGCACCGTTGGCGCTCCGAGTTCAGCCCGGACTCGCTCGATCGCTTCGCCAACGGCCGCATCATCGGCGACGTTCGCCCCGATCGCCACCGCCGAACCGCCATCGCGGAGGATCGCCTCGACGGTCGCTGAACACGAACCCTGGTCAAGGTCTATGACCGCCACCGCCATTCCGTCGGACGCGAGTCTCCGCGCTATGGCGGCGCCGATTCCCCGCGCCGCCCCGGTTACAACCGCCGTTCGCTTTTCGGCTGCCACGTTTCTCCCTGGTTGAGTTGTTCGGCCCCACGGGCCGTCACAGACCGGCGGCCCATGCGACGTCAGTCGCACGGGCAACCAGCTCATCTATGCGCTCGACCGTGGGGGTGACACCAGCCGTCTTGTTCTGCGGCTCCTCGGTGGTCCTGCGCACGATGCCCTCGGCGATGATCGCGATCTTCCAGAGCCCGAGCGCATGCCAGAACCCCACCGCCTCGGGATCCCGCCCTGTCTCTTCGGCGTACGTTCTGACTAGCTCATCACGCTCCGGGAACCCCGGTAGCGAGGACGCATTGAAGCCTTCGGCAGTGGCCTCGCCCGTTCTGGGCCAGTAGGCAAGCAAGGTGCCGATGTCGGCGAGTGGATCTCCGAGCGTCGAGAGTTCCCAATCCAGGGCGGCACGAACCGTCCCGTCGTCAGGCGAGGCGATGACGTTCCGAAGATTGAAGTCGCCATGAACGAGCGTCGTCTCCTGTTGCTCGGGTATCGCCTCCTGTAGCCGCGCGGTGAGCCGGTCCAAAGCCGGGAGTTCTCGAGTCTTGCTCGCGTGCCACTGCCCGGACCATCGCTTGAGCTGCCGTTCTGCGTAAGGCTTGTGGCTCGCGAGGTCATGCAAGCCGGTCGCAGCGAGGTCGACTGCATGGATTTTGGCGAGTGTGCTGACCATCGACAGGCCGATCCCACGACGCCAGTCGGGTGTGAGCTCCCAGGCGATTGACATCCGGTCCACCACGACGCCGTCGATGTAGTCGATCAGCGCCAGCGAGGCACCGTCGTCTTCGGCGATACCGAGCACCCGTGGCGTCGGGACATCCGTCTGTTCGAGCGCGGCGAGGATGCGGGCCTCGCGCTTGACGTCGTGTGCAGAAGCCAACAGCGAGCCGAGCGGGGGGCGTCGCAGCACCCATCTGCGTCCTGCCTGGTCACGTACCAAGTAAGTCAGGTTCGACTGCCCAAGCCCGATCCGTTCGAACTCCAACGGCTCCGCGAATTCGATGCCGAGGGAATCGATCCAGCGCGACGTTGCTGGCACATCAACGGTTACAAGCTCGACGCTAGACATTCGCCGCCGCTGGGCCGGAGTGTGCGGCCACATCACCGATCGGGGGTCCGTAGGCCGGGTTGGCGCCGGTTCCGCTTGTGACGCACGCCACGCCCACGGTGCGGCCAGTGAGATCGATCTCCGCCATATCAGGCAAGCGCAGGCCGACCGGGAACCGCGGACTTCGGCGCGGATGGAGATCTGAGGCCGTATCGACGCAGCTCGTGCTTCGCAATCGCGCGCTTGTGAACCTCATCTGGACCGTCGGCGAGGCGCAGCGTGCGCAGGTTGGCGTACATGCTGGCCAGCGGAAAGTCGTCGGTCACGCCCGCGCCGCCGTGCACCTGTATGGCACGGTCGACGATGCGCAGCGCCATGTTCGGAGCAACCACCTTGATCGCACTGATCTCGGTGCGCGCATCCCGGTTGCCGATGTTGTCCATCATCCAGGCGGCTTTCAGCGTCAGCAGCCTTGCCTGTTCAATGTCCATGCGCGCCTCGGCGATCCAATCCTGGATATTCGCCCGCTCGCTCAGTGGCAGGCCAAAAGTGACTCTGGATTGCGCGCGACGGCACATCAGCTCGAGCGCACGTTCGGCCATGCCGATGGCGCGCATGCTGTGGTGTATCCGTCCCGGGCCGAGCCGAGCCTGGCCGATCGCGAACCCATCCCCTTCGCCGCTGAGTAGGTCTGTGGCGGGGACACGCACGTCCTCAAACGTGATCTCCCCATGACCGACCCGGTCCATGTAGCCGAACACCGGGAGGCTGCGGACGATCGTAATGCCAGACGCGTCGATCGGCACGACGACGATCGACTGCTGCCGGTGGGGGCGAGCGGTGGGGTCAGTCTTCCCCACCACGATCAGCACCGCACAGTTCTTGTGCAGCGCGTTGGATGCAAACCACTTGCGTCCATTGAGCACATACTCAGCGCCGTGCCGTTCCATTCGCAGCTCGATGTTGGTCGCGTCCGAGCTCGCGACCCCGGGCTCAGTCATCGCAAACGCCGACCGGATCGTGCCATCGAGCAGCGGCTTCAGGTACCGCTCCTTGTGCTCCTCGGTGCCGAACCGCGTCAGCACCTCCATGTTTCCCGTGTCGGGCGCAGAGCAGTTGCAGGCCTCCGGCGCCAGATCGTAGCTTCGGCCTGTGATCTCCGCGAGTGGGGCGTACTCCAGGTTGGTCAGACCGGCCCCCCACTCCGGGTCGGGATGGAACAGGTTCCAAAGCCCGCGTTCTCGAGCTTGCGACTTCAGCATCTCGAGGACCTCAGGATGATGGTGGGGGTCGTGAGCCTCGCGCATCTCGTGCGCGTAGACCGACTCAGCCGGGTACACATGCGAGTGCATGAACTCGAGCAGGTCGTCTTGATATCGCTTCGCGCGCTCGGACGGCTCAAAAAATGACATCAAGCTCCTTCAGGACGACCATCGATCACGATTGGCTTCGGTCCGTCTCATCAGGCCCGCATAGCCTGCTGGCGATGCAGTCCGAGCCTCGATGGCGTCCGCTTCGTACTAGACTCCATTTTAGATGAATCCTACGTCGAGTTCAAGTCCCATCTAGCCAAGGAGACGTCGCTTCCATGCACAGCTCGCTGCCGCTTCATCCGTCGTCGCTTGACGACCTACAGGCATTGGTCGGTCAGGACATCGGCCCGACCGAGTGGTTCGAAGTGACGCAGGCCGGGATCAATGCTTTCGCCGATGCCACGGGTGATCACCAGTGGATTCACGTCGATCCCGAGCGTGCGGCCGCCAGCCCGCTGGGTACAACCATCGCTCACGGCCTTTATAGCCTTTCGCTCGGCCCAGCCTTATCAGGCCAGCTGATCTCTTTCGACGACTTCGCGCACTCGCTGAACTACGGCTACAACAAGGTCCGCTTCATTGCGCCCGTCCCGGCGGGCTCACGCATCCGCATGCGCGCGACCGTAACGAGCGCCGAGGCGGTCCCTGGTGGCATCCAACTGCAACTGGCCCAGACCTTCGAGCGCGACGGCAGCGATAAGCCAGTTGCCGTCGCCGAGGCGCTGGCACGACTCGTCGAGCAACCAGCAACCTGAGCCGAGCGGCTACGGCGCTGGCGTGTCCACGGTCGCAGCCAGCAGCACGGATTCGGTCAGGGCACTGCGCTTGGTCGGATCAAAGTCAGGCGCGGTCGCAATCAGCAGCGTGGTGCCATCCTTGCCGCCAAGGCCGCAGGCGAATGCTTGGAAGCCATCTGGCACCTTGATCTCGTCGAGGATCGCGCCTCCCTCGGCAACAAGGACAACGCGCTGGTTCAAGGCATCCGCGACCCATAAGCAGCCGCCGGCGTCGATGCAGACGCCATCTGGCGCGTACTGCAGATCAGCGAAAGCGTTCAACGGGTCGGCTGGGGGCGGCGCCGGCTGCGCCCACACACGGCGTCGAGTGAGGTTGCCGTCGGACTCGATTGTGAACGCCGTATGGCGGCCGGCGAGCGTCTCAGCGACGATCAGCTCCTTGCCATCGGCGGATAAGGCACAGCCGTTGGGGAAGTACAGGTCCTCGGCGACGATGCGAGCGTCGCCGTCGGGAGGGACTACCACTAAGCACGTGGGCACGGTTGGCGTTGGATTCTCGAGGTCGAGCCCGAAGTTGCCGACGTAGGCGAACCCGGAGCCGGTGACGATCAGATCATTCGCGAAGCCAGGAAAGAACTCGCCCAACGTGGCGTACTCGAACAGCTCGCCGGCGTCGCGGCGGAACAGCTTGCGCTCCTTCATCGCGACCACGAGCAGGCTCCCGTCCGGCAGCCAACCCAGCCCGGCGGGCTGGAAATCAAACTCGAGGGTTTCGCTCGTGGAGCCGTCCTCGTCGATGACGCTCACACGGTGCCCGTAGAAGTCTGACACCCACCACTTTCCTTCGTGCCATCGCGGGCACTCAAAGTAACGCCCAGGATCTCCCATGGTTCGTAGCTCTCTCACGCAGCTCACCTTCTCTCTCGCCAGGAGGGCAGACGGACTATCGGCTTCGTTCGGGAAACCTATATGAATCTGACGGCAACTTCAAGCTAGCGGCCGAACGGCCGCTCAACACCGGCGACCATCGGCTCGGCTGCGGCACGAATGGAGTTCCGGTCGATCGCACGCTTGAGAACCTTTCCGGTCGCGCTCTTCGGCAGCTCTTGCGCGTACACGATGAGGTGGGGCACTTTGTAGGCGGATAGCCGCTCCTTTGCCCAGTCACGGAGCGCGGGGGCGTCGGGCGTGGCGCCGTCGCGAAGCACGACAACTGCGGCCACCTCCTCACCGTAGTGCTCATCGGGGATGCCGATGACGGCGGCTTCGACGATATCCGGGTGTTGGTAGAGAACCTCCTCCACCTCGAGCGGATACACGTTGTACCCGCCGCGAATCACGAGGTCCTTCTTTCGTCCAACGATTCGCACGTCTCCGTCAGCGTCCTTGAGACCCAGGTCGCCAGTTCGCAACCAGCCGTCCTGGAGCACTTCAGCGGTCTCCTCGGGTCGATTCCAATAGCCCTTCATAACGACCGGACCGCGAAAGTAAAGTTCGCCAACCTCACCGGCCGAGAGCTCGGCGCCACGTTCATCGCGGATCTGAACCTCGCACCGGGGTAGCGCGACGCCGATCGATCCTGGCTTGCGCGGCCGGTCGGGGCCGTGGAAGAGCGCCGCGGCAGTTGATTCTGTGAGGCCGTACCCCTCGAGAATCCGGCAGCCGAAGCGATTCTCGAAGGCGCGGCTGACTTCAACGGGTAGCGCTGCGCCACCCGATGCTGCGATGCGCAGACTGGCGAAGTCAGACGGGCTCGAATCCCCACTGGCGTGCAGCATCCCGTTCCACATGGTGGGAACTCCGGCCAGGAACGTCAGCTCGTCACGACGAAGCATCGCCACCATCGACTCCGCGTCGAATTGCGCCAGCAGCGACAAGCTCGAACCCGCGCACAACGCAGTCGCCATCACGCACACTTGGCCGTAGGCATGGAAGAGAGGGAGTGCCGTTCCGAGTCGGTCGTCAGGTGTAAGGCCGTGAACACCGACGAAGATCGACGCGCCGGCGATCAGATTGCCGTGTGTTAGCTCGGCACCCTTGGGCCGCCCGGTCGTACCTGAGGTGTAGAGAATCGCAGCCGTGTCATTGTCGTCAGTTGGGTGCGGATCGATCAGCGGAAGCGGAGTACCAAGACCAGCCAGCCCAGCCCGCAGCGGCCAATAGGGCACGCCGAGTTTCGCCGCGGCGGCCCGAGGGGCAACCTCGACCCCGGTCCAGCCGATCACGAGCTTCACGCCCGCGTCGCCACCTATGTACTCAAGTTCAGGAGTCGTGGACATGGTGTTGGCGGTCACCGCAATGGCACCCGCGGCGTGAATGCCGTAGTACACGGCGACGAACTCCGGGACCGATGGGGCGATGAAGAGGACGCGGTCACCGGCGATCACACCGGCGCGAAGCAGCGCGCCGCCCACGAGTCGCGCGCGGTCCCGCAGGGCGCGATAGCTCCATGCACCCCTGGCATCGCGCAATGCGACGCGCCCGGGGTCGAAGTGCGCGTGGTCCCATACCGGCTGAGCAGCGTTCGACAAGGCTCTCCTCACTGTGGACATCTGACGACCACAAGCGCATGCACCACCAGGTCCATGGGCCTAGGCACGTCAGGGTAAGGCAACTTGAATCAGAAGTCAACTTCGACTTGCTGTGTTAGTCTGCGACCGTGCGCAGGGTCGCCGGCGACGGAGTCAATTTGGCGGTACTCGACGAGGGCGATGGTCCGCCCGTGCTGCTGCTGCACGGGTTTCCAGACTCATCGTACGTGTGGCGCCAGCAGGTTCCGGCACTCACCGGCGCGGGTCTCCGGGTATTGGCGCCGGACCTGCGTGGCTTCGGCGAGTCGGACAGGCCCGAGCAGGTGGACGACTATCGGATGCGCTATCTCGTCGCCGACGTCATCGCGCTTCTCGATGCCCTCGGCATCGAAAAGGTAGCCGTTGTCGGCCATGACTGGGGGGCTGCACTCGGCTGGGTGTTCGCGGCCACTGCTCCGGACCGAGTCGAGCGCCTGATGGTGATGTCTGTCGGCAATCCGAACACGCACCCGACACGTTCGATCGAGCAGCGTCAAAGGTCCTGGTACATGCTGCTCTTTCAGTTCACCGGCGTGGCCGAGCAGCTGATCATGCGTGATGATTGGAAGCTCTTCCGCGAATTCCTCGGCGATGCGGGCGACCTGGAACGGTATCTACGGGACCTATCCCGACCCGGCGCGCTGACTGCTGCGCTCAACTGGTATCGCGCGAACCTTGCGCCCGAGATCGAGCTCAAGCCGCACTCAACGCTGCCACCGGTGGCTGCACCGACGCTCGGTCTTTGGAGCACCGGTGACATCTATCTGACCGAGGACCGCATGCTGGCGTCAGCCGAGCACGTCTCCGGCCCGTGGCGGTACGTGCGCATCGAGGGAGCCAGCCACTGGATGCAGCTCGACGCCCACCAGCAGGTCAACGCTCTCCTGCTCGAATTCCTCACCTGACCCTTGCGCGAGAGGCGCGTTCCCGGGCTCCACTCCAGAAGGCCCACAGCTCAGCCGGGCCCGAGGTCGCAATTGCTAACCCGACAGCACGCCTCGAAGGCTCTTGCCGGCGACCAGTACGCCGACGATCAGCGCGATGCCGTCAATCACCGGCGAGAGCCAGTAGGGGGCTCCGAGCAAAGTAAGCCCGGAGAAGTTGACAGCGAGCACAAAGATCGCCAGCACAGTTCCCCAGACGTTGAAGAATCCGGGACGGATGCTCGTCGCCCCGAGGAAAACAGCGGCGAAAGCGGGCAGAAGGAACTCCGGGCCGGTTGAAGGATCGGCGCTGCCCACCTGACCGAGCGTCAGCAGACCGCCGACGGCGGATAACACTCCTGCGAGCACAAATGCAATGACCTTGATCCTCGTCACGTGGATCCCGCCGAGTCGTGCCACCTGCTCGTTCCCGCCAACCGCATACATCTTGCGACCGAGCGGCAGATGCGCCAACAGGTAGTACACCAGCAGCACGATGATGAGCGTCAGCCAGACCGAGGCGTCGATGCCCAGGATCGACGTGACGGAGATCTGCGCGATCACCGCTGGGATCCCCGAGTAGAGGACCTGCCCTCCGGTCAGACCGAGGCTGATGCCGCTGATCGACAGGCCGACGCCGAGTGTGGCGATGAATGAGCTGATCCGCAGCTTGGCTACGAGGATCGCGTTCAGCCCCCCAGCGGCCAACCCCGCCAATAACAAAAAGACGATTGCCGTGAAACCGTTGCCGATCGCGCCGGCGCCTACCTTTGCCCCCACAATCGCTGTGAAACCGAGCACGTAACCGACCGATAGATCAAACCCTCCGGTCACGATCGGCACCAGGACCGCCAACGCAATCACTGTCGGAACCGTCTGCTGAAGCAGCATGCTCTGGAGGTTCGTCACAGTCAGGAACGTGCTCGGCTTCAGGATTGAGTACAGGCCGATCAGAAGGACGAGCAAGACGAGCAACGAGTACCTGGTCAGATATCGCCGAAGCAGTTCGACTCGGCTGGCTCGCACCGACGTGTCCGGTGAGGTCGCTGCAGGCATAGAAGTCAGGGCCTCGGAACCCTCCCCGGTCACGCTGACAACGGCGTTCTCAATTTCAGCGCGAGCAGGCAAGGGTGATCTCCTCTTCGTTTACATTCGTGCCGGTCAGCTCGTCAGTGAGTTCGCCGGCTTGCAGCACCAGTACGCGGTCGCACAGCCGTACGAGCTGCTCGGGTTCGGTCGAGGTGACGATCACGCTTCCTCCGTTGTCCGCTACCGAGCCGATCGCCTTCAGCAAGGTTTCTCGCGCATGTGGGTCGACCCCGTATGTCGGATCGTCGAGAACGAGTACCTTCGGGCGCAGCAGTAACCACTTCCCGAGCAGAGCCTTCTGCTGGTTCCCGCCGCTGAATTCATCAAAGGGCTTGTCCGCGATGGGCGGCGTCACCTCGAGGTCACGGATGACGCCCTCCACGTCAGAAGTCTCGCGCTTGCGCTCTCGCCAGTAGCTCCCGTAGCGGGGAAGGACGACGTTGTCTCGCAGGGACATCGCAAGCAAAGCCCCTTCCGCGTGGCGGTCCTGGGGCATAAAGCACACACCAGCATTGATCGCGGCGCGCGAGTCCCACTTCTTTGCCGGCAGCGCGTCCGCGATTTCGATCGTTCCGCTCCGGTGCGGCCTCGCGCCGGCGAGCACTCGAGCCAGCTGACTCGTGCCGCTGCCAACCAACCCAGCAAAACCGACGATCTCACCTGGCCATATCTGGAACGTGACGTCCGCGAGGCCCTGGGCGTTCAAATCCCGCACCCGCACCAGCGGGCGGGCGGACGGCTTCTCGCGCCCAGAACGGGCGCGGGTATGGTGGTTTCGCAACTCCACGCTTCCGGTACTGCCGACCATGCCGCCGACAATCTCATCGTGGCTGAAATCGCGAGCGCCGCCGGTTAGCACCACCATCCCGTCACGCAGGACCGTGAGCGTGTCGCAGTAGTCCGTAACCTCACGGAGGCGATGCGTGACGACCAGCACGGCAAGGCCATCACCTGCCAGCTCCCTAAGCTTCTGCAAGATCGGGTTCGCCTCGTTGGCCGGTAGCAGTGCGGTCGCTTCGTCGAGCACGAGCAGCGCTTTGCCTGGCTCGGCATCGGCGAGCGCGAGCGATAGGGCTACAAGTGCGCGGTCACCGGCTGACAGATCGCGGGCCAGGGTGCGCGGATCGATGCTCGCACCGATCCGTTCGAGTGCCTCGGAGGCGAGCTCGTGAAGGGTTCGCTGACTGATCCCCCCGAGCGCTCCGGATGGAAAGCCGTGGGAGATCCCAAAGTGATCGGCCACGGACAGCTGGCCGACCAGCGGAGCCTCCTGGTGAATTGTGCGCACGCCGGCACCGCGGGCGGCGACCGGAGTCAGGCTTCGCCCGAAGGCGTGGCCGAACAGCCGAATATCCGAGCCCTGATCAGCCTCATAGGTGCCGGTGACCAGCCGAACGAGGGTCGACTTGCCCGACCCGTTGGATCCGAGCAGAGCGCGAACCTCACCACATTCCACAGTGAGGTCGACGTTCCGCAGTACCGGCGTGTTGGCGAAGCTCTTGCTGAGCCCGTTGGCCTGAAGTGCGACGCCCGGCCCCTGTGCCGCCGATGAACTCGGCGGCACAGGGGGTGCGGCGAATACTGAGTCGGTCATACCTTGACCCGTGTCTCAGGACTACTTGAGCCCGAAGAGCGCCCGCATCTTTGGCACGTAATGCAACGTGCTGTTAGCGTCGTAGTTACCGATTGGGAAGTTCGGGTCACTCGACGTATACAACTTCACAGGTACGTCACCGCTGAACTTGTATATCGGATTGGTCACTCCGGGAGTTGTCCAGAGTCGCATGTGGTCCAGAAGCCGTGTCATCTGATAGACGGCCATGTAACCGATGTAGTTGTTGTCGAACCCTGAGTCAGCAGTCTGCACATTGCCAGCCTTCACATAGGCCAGGTTCTGCGCGGCACCGATCACTGACGCCAGCTTGACCTTGCCCTTGAGGCCCGCACTGTCGATCGCTGGGACCATCACCGCGGCGGCCGGATCGTAGCCGGCGACCATGTAGTCGATGCTCGGGTTGGATCGCAGCAAGTCGACCACACGCGCACCAAGACTCGTCACGCTCACATCCGCGCCCACGAACTGCTCGGTAGGGAGGACCTTGCACGTCGTGCACTTCTTCACAGTCGCGGTGACCGCATCGACGAAGGCAACGACCGAGCTGTACTCCTTGTCATTCCAGGGCACATAGATGGCCTTGCCGTTCGAGTTGGCGACGATGTAGTCACCGTCGGCCTCGCCCAGCGTCTGGTAGTTGGGGCCGATGTCGAACTTGTATCCGCCCGGGCTCGGAGCCACGCCCTCAGTCGCCGACCCAACGGGGATCCCCTTGGCGGCAGCGGCCTTCAAGCCCGATGCGATGAACGCCGGGTTCACAGCGCCCGTGATGATCGCGTTGGCGCCTGAGGTGACCGCCTGCTGCATGGCGTTGTTCATCCCGGACGGGGTCCCGTCACCGTTGTACAGGGTCACCGACCAGCCAAGCTTCTCGGCGACGGCCTTGACACCGAGGGATGCCTCTTCACACCCCGCGAACGCCTCGGAGCAGGGGACGACCGCCAGCTTGATGTTCTTCGGGACCTTTACGGCCTGGGTGGGCCCCTCGTACTTGGTCGGACCATGTTGGAACGCTGCCACTGCCCTCTTGATCGCAGCCAGGTTGAAGCTTGTGGATTTCCTGCTGCTGGAAGCTGCGGCAGATGCCGTGCCGATCACTGAGGACGCGGCTACCGCGCCTCCGATCGCCAAAGCGGCGACCACGGCTGAGACCCGCGGACTGACAAAACGGCGCATTGCTACCTCTCCTCCCTCACACTGATTTGTGGTGTAAGGCCTCGTTTCCACCGGTAGCTCGACCTGTCGCCGTCGCGGGGCGATAGCCACCGCGCGAATCGCCAGGTATGGGCACCAAAGAAACAAACCTCTAGCTGGAGATTCGGGGCCAGCAGAGCGACGCCGGTCCGTCATCTCCCCTCTCGTCCAGAACGCTACACGAACCTGAATTCATGTACAAGTAGATTGTGTTAAGCACCACATAAAGGGCGCTCAGCGCTGGCTCGGCCCAGATCAGCAGGCGGTGAGGCCGCCATCGACGGCGATCGTCTGGCCGGTGAGATAGCCAGACCGGGGGTCCAAGAGCGTCAGCAACACGCCGTCGAGCTCATCGAGCTTGCCGGCCCGTCGAAGCGGCACTTCTGACTCGATGAACGCCGCCCCTGTGCCGTGGTCCCAGAAGTCGCCAGTCATTTCGGTCTTGAACGCGCCCGGCGCTAGCGCGTTGACACGAATGTTGTACCGAGCCCACTGCGTGGCGAGTTCTCGGGTCAGCCCGATCAGCCCGGACTTCGAGGCCACGTAACCCGCCTCCGGGATCGCGGAGCTCGATTGGAGGCCCGCGACCGAGGCGACATTCACAATCGTGCCGCCGCCACCGACGCGCATCATTTGCGCCGCAGCCTGAGCGATCGCGAACGGCGCGACCAGGTTGATCTCGATTGTGCGCCGGAAATCCTCAACCGGTTCACGTAGGGCCGGGGTCTGCATTGCGATGCCCGCATTGTTGACGAGGCCGTCGAGGCGTCCGTAGCGTTCGGTAATCGCGTCGAACAGCTTCTCGCGATCGTCAACTGCACCCACGTCACACGCGACGACCGTCGCCTCTGAGAGTCCGGCCGCCAGCTCTTCAAGCCGTTCGAGCCGACGCGCTGCCAGGACCACCTGCGCTCCGGCATGGTCCAGAGTCCGAGCAAAGTGCGCCCCGATCCCCGACGACGCACCGGTCACGAGCACCACCAAGCCAACGAGCGGGGGCATTGCCTGCTGGGCGCTGGACTGTGCGTCACTCATGGGACCTCCCTCAGTCCGCTCGGGGAAACGAAATGACTGCCCGAGGTCGCCGCTAAGCCCGCGGCGAACCGCCGGTCCAGGCCTGAGCCGTCGGCCGCGCACCCCCGCCAAGCGACGGACCATCGAAGTTGGTCGATC
Organism: uncultured Conexibacteraceae bacterium; assembly: GCA_963774025.1. GTDB lineage: Bacteria > Actinomycetota > Thermoleophilia > Solirubrobacterales > Solirubrobacteraceae > Palsa-465. The sequence continues at coordinate 515,799 of CAVZDL010000015.1, read as the reverse complement.
CCACCGCGTCCATGAACGCCTCGAGTTCGCGCTGCACATCGGGCCCAGTCGGCTGGTAGACCACCTCGGTGACGCCGCTTTCGGCGAGTGCGGCGACCTTGTCGCGCATCTGAGATGCGGGGCCGCTGAAGCTCAGCGCCTGGACCATCGTGGCGGCTCCGTTCGCCCACGCAACTTCATCAGCGGTGTTCAGGCCGAGGAGGTGCTGGTGGTGAACAGCGAGGTGCCGCTCGCTCTCCGGGCTCTCCTCGACGACCGCAAGCCACTCCGCGCCGCCCGGGAGATCGGTCACCGGGAAGCTGGTGTAGCCCTCGTAGGTCACGTGGTAAACGTTGAGGACGGCTGGTCCCGCGGCCAGCCTGACACGGTCCGACAGCGGATCCTCTTCGTTGTCCAGGGTAGTGCCGTAGCAGAGGTGCGGTACCCAACGGAACTCCTTGGCGAAGTCCGGTGGGACTGGGCCGGCGGTGAAGACGCCATCGCCCAGCTCTTTTGCAACCGCATATCCCTTCGGGCCGAGCGCGGCGATGATGACCGGCACGTTGAGCGGCATCGTCGCTGTGCTGTCAGCGGGGTGCAGCATCCGCATGCTTGCGCCCTCCCACTCGACGATATCGCCGTGCAGCAGGCCCTTGTAAGCCCGGATGTAGGCCTCCATGTAGGACCACTTGATCGGGCTGCGAACGCCCATGGCCCGGCGGCCGCTAAAGCCAGTACCGAACGCCACTGCCACCCGTCCCGGCGCCAGCGCTTCAAGCGCGGCCGTCGCCGCCGCGTTCACCATCGGATGGCGAAGCGTCGGTACGAGCACCCCGGGGCCAAGGCCGATCCGCTCGGTGGCCTGCGCCGCCAGCGCAAGCATCATCCACACATCGGGGCTCTGTTGGGGCGTGTCGTAGAACCAAGCACGCGCATATCCCAACTCTTCGGCGAGTTGCACATGCTCGGTTGATCGGAGCGTCGTGGGGGTCGCGAACGAGATCTGCATGTCTCTCCTCCGGAAGATAACCGCCGGAAACGCCGGTGCGGCGGACGGTACCACAACCTGAATGCGCTTTCAAGTTCATGTATTGTGGTCGGCAGCCCGGCGAAAGCTCGTCGTTCGCTAACTCGGCAAGTGAGGAGGAGACCGTGCACCAAAGCCTGACGACCCAAACCTTGCTGTCCCGACGCAACCTCCAGTTTCTGCTCCATGAGTGGCTCGAGATCGAATCCCTCACCGAACGGCCGCGCTTCAGCGGTCAATCACGCGCCGACTACGACGAGGTGCTCGACCTCGCCGAACGCCTCGCCGATGACAAGTTCGCACCGCACAACCGCGATGCCGACATATCCGAGCCACGGATCGAGGACGGCAAGGTCGTCCTGGTTCCGCAGGTCGGCGAGGCGCTGAGCGCGTTTGCCGAAGCCGGACTGCTTGGCACGAGCGCCGACGTGTCAGCTGGCGGGATGCAGCTACCGACGACGCTCGCGACCGCTGCTTCAGCTTGGTTTCAGGCAGCGAACACTGGCACGACCGGTTACGCGTTCCTGACCACTGCAGCGGCGAACATGTTGATCGCCAACGCCTCCGCAGACCAGATCGAACAGTGGGCGGTACCGATGCTCGAGGGGCGTTACTTCGGCACCATGTGCCTCACCGAGCCTCAGGCCGGTAGCTCGCTCGCCGACATCAGCACTCTGGCCAAGCCGCAACCTGACGGCAGCTATCGCTTGTTTGGCAGCAAGATGTGGATCAGCGCCGGCGACCACGAACTGTCCCAGAACATTGTGCACTTGGTGCTGGCCAAGGTCCCCGGGGGCCCCTCAGGCTCGAAGGGGATCAGTCTGTTCATTGTCCCGCGTTACCTGGAGGAGGCAGACGGCGAGCGCGAGCGCAACGACGTCGTGCTGGTGGGCCTCAACCATAAGATGGGCAACCGCGGCACGGTGAACACAGCACTTGCCTTCGGCGACGGCACGTTCAGCCCACAGGGAAGTGCAGGAGCGATCGGGTACCTGGTCGGCCAGGAGCACCGCGGCCTCCCTTACATGTTCAGGATGATGAACGAGGCGCGGATCGGCGTCGGACTCGGTGCGTGCGCAATCGGCTACACCGGCTACCTCAAGGCCGTGAGCTACGCGCGCGAACGTACCCAAGGCCGGCCCCTGGGTGGCCGCAATCCTGCGGCGCCGCCGGTCGCGATCATCGAGCACCCCGACGTACGGCGCATGCTGCTGGCACAGAAGAGCTACGTCGAAGGTGGCCTCGCGCTGGTTCTCTACTGCGCACGCCTTCAGGACGATGCGGTGACGCTGGACGACGCATCGAGTCGAGAGAGCGCAGAGCGGCTGCTCGACATGCTCACCCCGATCGCCAAGAGCTGGCCAAGCACCTGGTGCCTAGAAGCGAACTCCCTGGCGATCCAGGTCCACGGCGGCTACGGCTACTCGCGTGAATACGACCTCGAACAGCACTACCGCGACAACCGTCTCAACGCAATCCACGAAGGCACCCACGGCATTCAGGCGATCGATCTGCTCGGACGGAAGATCCGGCGCACCCACGGGCGCGACTACGAGCTGCTCAAGACTCGAATCACGGACACACTCACGCGCGCGCGTGAGCGCGGTGGCGAAGCGAGGGATTTGGGGCTCTCGCTCGAGCTCCGTCTTGCGCGGTTGAGCACGACTACAAGCGTTTTGCTTGAGGCGGATGAAGAGTCAGGTCTCGCGAACGCCGCCCTGTATCTCGATGCGCTCGGCCAGATCGTCGTCGCGTGGATCTGGTTGGAGCAGTTCCTCATCGCCAACGGAGACGACCCGTTCTACGAGGGCAAGCGTCAGGCCGCACGCTACTTCTTCCGCTACGAGCTCCCCAGGGCCGACAACCCGATCGACCTGCTCAACGAGCTCGACACGACAACGCTCACGATGGACCCGAGTTGGTTTTGAGATCGAGCCTCCCCCTGGACCAAGGAGACGGCAGATGAGCAGTAGCAAACAAGCAGTGATCGTCTCGATGGCCCGGACGCCGATTGGCAAGGCCTACCGCGGGTCCCTGAACGCCACCTACGGCGCGACCCTTGGGGCATGCGCAGTCACCGAGGCAGTCCGCCGAGCAGGCATCGAGCCAGAGGCAGTGGACGACGTGATCATGGGAGGCTCGCTGAACGAGGGCACAACCGGTGCGAACATCACGCGTCAGATAGTCCTACGTGCGGGCCTCCCCGTTGAGACCTCAGGCGTAACGGTCAACCGCTACTGCAGCACTGGGTTGCAGACGATCGCGATGGCCGCCCACCGAGTCCTCATCGACGATGCTCAAGCCGTGGTCGCGGGGGGTCTCGAGTCGATCAGCCTGGTCCAGAATGAACACGCCAACGAATACATGGCACGCGACACATGGCTCGACGAGCACCGGCCCGACATCTTCATGACGATGCTGGAAACGGCGGAAACCGTCGCCCGCCGATACAACATTTCACGCGAGGACCAGGACGTGCTGTCGCTCGAAAGCCAGGCGCGAACCGCCGCGGCACAGCAGGCCGGGCGCTTCGACGAGGAACTCGTACCGATCTCAACCGAACGGCTGGTGCTCGACAAGGAGAGCGGCAAATCACGGCTTGAGCCGGTCGTGCTCACTGCTGACGAATGCAACCGCCCGGGCACGACGGCCGAAGGTCTGGCGGCACTCAAACCGGTCACGGACGGCGGCACGATCACCGCTGGAAACGCGAGTCAGCTCTCCGACGGTGCCGCCGCCTGTGTGGTCATGAGCGATCGCGAGGCGGAACTCCGGGACCTGCACCCACTCGGAGCGTTCAAAGGGTTCGTGGTCGCCGGATGTGAGCCTGACGAGATGGGGATCGGTCCCGTCTTTGCGGTTCCGAAGCTGCTCAACCGCTTCAACCTTACGATCGACGACATAGACCTCTGGGAGCTCAACGAGGCGTTCGCCGTGCAGGTCCTCTACTGCCGGGAGCGCCTCGGGATCCCGTCTGAACGAATGAATGTAGATGGCGGTGCGATCGCCGTTGGTCATCCGTACGGGATGTCGGGGACACGACTCGTTGGACACGCCTTGGTCGAGGGCCGTCGTCGGGGAGCAAAACACGTGGTGGTGACCATGTGCGTCGGTGGCGGCATGGGTGCGGCGGGCTTGTTCGAGGTTCTTTAGCCTCTGCATCCCTCGACGATGTTGCGTGCCACCCGCGACGGGTGCGTTCGAGCTTGGCGATCTGGCGCTGTTGGCATGTCGCGGCCCCGAACCCAACGACGCACGCAGCTCAGTCGTTGGCGTGAGTTGTTGGGCGGGTCGGCTGGAGTATTTCGGTCTCGAGTGTGTCGGCGTCGAGCGGTTTGGAGAGCAGGAATCCTTGGATTTCGTTGACCTCGTCTGCGCGAAGGTGGTCCAGTTGGCTGGGGGTTTCGACGCCTTCGGCGAGGGTGGTGAGGCCGAGGTCCTTGCCGAGTTGCACGAGTGTCCCGATGAGCGCTTTGGACTCGGGTGAGGTCGTGATCGCGCTGGTGAACATGCGGTCGATCTTGAGGGAGTCGACCGGGAACTGTTGGAGGTAGGCGAGGCTGGAGTAGCCGGTGCCGAAGTCGTCGACGGCGATCCTGACGCCGAGGTCCTTGATCGCTTGCAGCCGCCGTGCGGTCGCTTCCGCGTCGCGCATCAGCGCTGTTTCGGTCACCTCGATGATCAGCGCATGCGGCGGTCGAGGCCGCTGTTCGTCGAGAGCGTCGCGGATGTGGTCGACGATCTCGTCGGTGTCGAGCTGGACGCCGGACACGTTGACCGAGAGATCGAGGGTGTCGCCGCGGGCGTGCCAGGCGGCCATCTGCTCGCAGGCCTCGTTCAGCACCCAGCGACCGACCTCTCGGATCTGGCCGGTCTGCTCGAGTATCGGGATGAACTCGTCAGGCCGCATGAGCCCATTGCGTGGGATGCTGCCAACGCAACAGCGCTTCAACGCCGACGACTGTGAGGTCAGCCAGGTTGTAGATCGGTTGGTAGACGAGAAAGAACTGTTCGTCAGTCAATGCTGAGCGGAGATCGAACTCGAGTTCGCACGCGGTGACTGATCGTGGTTTGCATCTCGGGATGGAAGATCTGGTATCGGTTCTTGCCGCGGGCTTTGGCTTCGTAGAGCGCGACGTCCGCGTCGCGCAGCAGCTCGCCTGCGGTAGCGCGGTCACCGATCGCGATGCCGATGCTGGTGTTGACGGTCAGTGGGGTTCGTGACGTCGTCGAGTTCGAACGGTTGGCGCATCACGTCGAGCAGGCGTTCGGCGACGAGGTACGGGGCCACGCTCGAGGTCGCCGCCGTCGATCAGCACGACGAACTCGTCGCCGCCCATCCGGCCGATCGTGTCGGCGTCGCGCAGCGTGCTCCTCAGCCGGGCGGCGACCGCCACCAGCAGCTGGTCGCCGGCGTCGTGTCCGAGCGTGTCGTTGACGTTCTTGAACTCGTCGAGATCGACGTAGAGCGCTGCGCCTTCGGTTCCTGCGCGGCGGTTGCGCGCCAGCAGCTGCTCGATCCGGTCCATGATCAGGACTCGGTTCGGCAAGCCCGTCAAACCATCATGCAACGCCTGATGGCGCAGCTCGCCAGTCCGCTCACCGACCAGACCGTAACGGCGCGAACACGACCTGTTCCCAACACGAAGACAAGGGCAGCGAGTAACGCGCTCAGCGCGATTCCTGCCGACCAACAGCGCCAACGCATCGGTAGTCAGCGAAGATGCCGCCTCCTGCCACGACAGCGATACGTCTCGACGGTCCAGCCGTTGTGCAGAGACACCGTCGTCGACTGCGCGCCGCTTGGGGCCTTGCCGCTGCGGAACGCCGCGTTCCAAGGGCCGTCGTGGTAACGGAACGTCAGCGCCGTATCAGGGTGACCCTGAAGCGCCCGCGCCAGGATCAGCTGTCCGGCACCAGCGACATCCCAACCCAACCCAGGAATGCGCGGCGACGTCCGGCGACGGTCGCAGGCGCGTGACCGCCATCCCGATACACGGGCGTGAGGACCGACAACAGCGTGACGCTTCCCGTCCGGATCGGCAGATACGCACCCTGGCCCGAATCGCGAGACGTGAGCGACGCGGCTCCCACGGGACCGCTGCGCAGAAGTCGAAGCCAGCCGGGAAGGCCTTGGCGCGCCCCTTGTCAGCGAGCCAACCGAGAGGCAGTAGAACGGCGCGCCGACCGGCCGGCACGACCTCGCAAGGTGCCATTGGCAGCCAGCGGACCGCCCGATGGGTCTCGTACCGCGCGCGCCGCGAACGCTGCCAGCTCGCGCTGCCGGCACGATCACTGAATGACCGAAGCCGAGCAACTCCGGGTAGCGCGCGAGTGCATGCACCGAACGTGCCCACGCGACGAACTGCCGCGTCAGATGCGTCGGGTTCCCGATCACGAACCCGCTCGCGCTGACGATCAGATCCTGCTCATGCTCGATCGCGAGCTGCAGGGTCGAGGCGATCTCAGCCGACCCGGTCCGGAAGTGGCGCTGAGATACAACCTTCGCGCTCCGTGCCACGGTTCCGGCCACGACGTCGAAACGACCATCCCGGTGACCAACAGCACAGCTGCCACAGCAGCCCACACGAGATGTCGCTGACCCCAATCTGCCGTCCTGGTTCCTGACTAACCGCAAACTCTTGGTATGCGACGCTGAGCTGCCTTGCTGACCCATGGGTACTCCGAACGCTAAAAGGCGCCTCGGGAACATCAGCGTCTTAGTGACCCTATCGGCTACCACGACCCAATACGTGAACAAATCCGAGAAACACTGACCAAACGCCGACGGCGGAGCACCGAGCCCAACGACCGGATCGAGGGCGGGTCGCGGCCGTGCCGCCGTTGTGAACCAGCACGCCGCCGCCCTGGCTCGCCGACGATGCCACGCTCCTATTTGGTCACGCCAGCGGTCCTTGAACGGCGCCGGTCGACATCTCCCGAAAAGGTCAAACCCGAACCGGGCGACAGACATTTTTAGGGTCAGGCCGACGCCGTCAAGGACCATCCACCGCGAGCCGCCCAAAAGCAACCCGCGACAGACACCTTCTCACTAAGACATATCTGGGGACCCGTTTGCGCTGACCTTGCGGGAACGCGATCAGAATTTGAGCCGTGGGCCTGCGCTCGATGATCAGGTTGTCGCCATAGCAGCCCCGGCGGGATGCATCTGGTCCCGGCGAAAGCGCTCACCGTTGCTAGGCGGCGCTAGGTCCGAGCCAGGTCCAGCTCAGCACGTTTAGCGATTCGGCGCCCCACGCGGTAAACGATTTGCCTGTAGCCGGCGGTGCACAGAGAAACCCCCATGCAGCATGCGCCAAGCAATCGGTTTCCGAACAGAAGCTGCATGAACCCAAACGTGAGGACAGCAGGAACGACCGACGCAGCCATAACGGCGGAAGACTGCTGCGTCCGTGACCCCGGTCTGCGCTTGGAGGTCAGGGCGACGTCCAAGCCGAATGCGAAGGCAACAACCAGCTGCCACGCCAGTGCGTGCCGAAGCTCGTGCCCGAGGAACATACCCCCGGCAAGAATCGCCAGTGGGAATCGAAGCACCCAGTACTGCCACGTGCCTCGGTCATAGCGTGCGCCACTCTTTTCCGTCCCGAACAACGGCGGTAGCAACTCCGACTGTCGCTTGTGGTTCTTGACTACCAGCACCCGCCGCCACTGCCCCCAGCCTCGTTGCTCCTGGGCCGGCCAAACGGCCGCGCGCAGATCAACATACTGACCAGTGTCTCCCGGCAACCCTGTCCCGGAACTAGCGCGCCGTGCCATAACCGCCCGAGTTATACACGCCGGCCGTCGACGCTGAACAGCATCCATCGAACCAAGGGCGCGCACGCTCTGCCAATGTCGCCGAAGCGCTCGCCGCGGACGACTCGTGGTCGGAGGGAAAGCGCTCGCTTAGACCGAGGACCCGCTTCCGTCGTGCCGATACTCACCGCCAGCTGAGACATTCCGCTAGAAGAACATTAGAACTGCCGAGCTACTAGGAGGCTGCCGTGTCGCGCGAAAAGAACATTGAGCTTGCGCTGCGCTATTACAGGGAGTGCCCACCTGATGATGGTGATCCGGAGAAGAAGCGGGCGGTGCGGGTCGCCGACGAGATCCTGAGCGACGACTTCACCATGTATTTCAACGGCGAGGCTGATGACGAGGCGATGCATGGCAGGGATGCGCACAAGGACTTCTTGGTCGGGCACACGCAAGCGTTCGGCGGCGAGCGGTGGAGCGTGGAAGCGATTGTTGCCGACGATGACACCGTCGCCTGCCAGTGGCGCTGCCTAGCGACGCACCGTGAGACCGGCAATCCGATCGACATGCTCGCGGCGGACTTCTTCGCGGTCCGGGATGGGCGCTTCACCGTCCTCCGTCGGTTCCTAGACTTCGAGACCCTCGAGGCTCAACGCTCGCCCGCCACGGCAGTGGAGCCGACAAACGCATAACGGGACGCGATCCGCCGTTCACGAGTAACTGAGAGCCAGCGGTTCTCCTCTCAGCAAGGATGGTGGGCGCCAAGCTCATGGCAGCACCGCCGCCGGCATGGTCATCACCCAGGCATCTCGAGGCCTGACGCTAGGTCGCCAAACCACTAGCGTGGCAGGCAAGCGCCGAAATGCGAAAGGGATCGTGGCTCAATACCGTTCCGGGCCAGTGTTCGCGTAGCGGTGCCGGCGCAGGCGGTACAGATAGCCGGTCACCCGGCGTCCAGAAGTCCAAGACTAGAACTCAAAGAGACATATAAGCCCTCACTATGGGCGCTCTGCCGAGGGTCGGCCCGGGGGGTTCAGCTGTCGATGGTGGTCATGTTGGCTTCGTCGTGGCGGGCTCCGGCGGCCGGGGCGAGGTTGTTGAGGCGGTTGATTTGGTCGGCTGTGAGTTCGATGCTGTCGGCGGCGGTGTTTTCCTCCACTCGTGTGACGCGGCGTGTTCCTGGGATGGGTGCGATGTCGGTTCCGCGTGTGAGGATCCAAGCGAGCGCGGTCTGTGCTGGTGTGGCGCTGATCTCGTCACCTATGGCGCGGACCTCGTCGACGATTGCAAGGTTGCGCAGGAAGTTCTCGCCGGTGAATCGGGGGTTGGTCTTGCGCCAGTCGTCGTCAGGGAAGTCATCGACGGTGCGGATCTGGCCGGTGAGTAGCCCGTGGCCGAGTGGTGAGTAGGGGACGAACCCGATGCCGAGTTCGCGCAGGAGCGGCAGGATTTCGTCCTCAACGTCCCGTGTCCAGAGTGAGTACTCGGTTTGCAGCGCGGTGACCGGCTGGACCGCGTGTGCGCGGCGGATCGTGTCGGGGCTGGCTTCAGAGAGCCCGAAGTGGAGTACCTTGCCCGCCGTGATGAGCTCGGCGACTGCGCCTGCCGTTTCTTCGATGGGCGTGTCACGGTCAACTCGATGCTGGTAGTACAGGTCGATGTAGTCGGTCCCGAGGCGCTTCAGCGAGCCTTCGACAGCAGCCTTGACACTTGCCGGGCTGGAGTCGATGACACGAACCTTTGGGCTGCCGCCTTTGTGGGACACGAGCCCGAACTTCGTGGCGATGACGACTTGGTCACGGCGGTCCTGGACGGCCTGTCCGACGATTTCTTCGCTGTGAAACGGGCCGTAGATTTCGGCGGTGTCGATGTGCGTGACCCCGAGATCGAGGGCTCGGCGGATCGTGCGGATCGACTCCGAGTCATCCACGGCGCCTTCGCTGGTGTAGGTGCCGGCCATCGTCATTGCACCGAGGCCGATGCGGGAGACGGTCAGGTCTGCGAGTTGAGCGGTTTTCATGAGCGAGACTCCTTCTAAAGATCGGTGGGAGTTGAGAGTCGGCACGGGTCTGTTGTGGCGACGGGTTTTACTCAAGCATCGCTTCGGCGGATCTGAGAGGGCTGCTTGATCCAGGTACTGGCAGTACCCCCAACCCCGACCCTGGGTGATCTACGCTCGCCGGGATGGAGACCGCCATCCGAGATCCGTGAGTTCCTGACCTCGCGCCGCGCGAGGATCACCCCTCAGCAGGCCGGTCTGCCCGTGTTTGGCGACACACGACGCGTTCCGGGGCTGCGGCGCGAAGAAGCCGCGCTGCTCGCTGGGGTGAGTGTCGACTACTACACCAAGATGGAACGCGGGAACCTCCGTGGTGTTTCAGAGAGCGTGCTGGAAGCGCTCGCGCGTGGGCTTCAGCTCGACGACGCAGAGCGCGCTCACCTCTTCGACCTCGCGCGCGCCAGCCAGCCCGCCGCGACCACACGCCGCCGCCAACCAACCAGGCAACAGGTGCGACCCAACGTTCAATGGGTGCTCGACGCGATGACCGGCGCGGCCGCGTTCGTCAGCACCAGAGCCCACGACGTCATCGCGGCCAACCGACTCGGTGAGGCGCTCTGGGCACCGCTCTACGCCAACCCTGACCGGCCCGTGAACTCCGCCCGCTACCTGTTTCTCGACCCCGGCTCGCACGATCTCTACCCAGACTGGGAGCGGATCGCCAGCGAAACGGTAGCGATCATGCGCCAGACCGCAGGCGCAGACCCCCGCGAACCGAGGCTCTCCGAACTCGTCGGCGAGCTGTCGATGCGAAGCGAAGAGTTCCGGAACCGGTGGGCGTCCCACAACGTGCGCTTCCACAACACCGGCACCAAGCGCTTCAACCATCCCGTGGTCGGCGAACTGACCCTGAACTTCGAACGGCTCGACCTCGCAGCCGACACCGAGCTGACGATGTTCACCTACACAGCAGAACCCGGCACACGCTCTGCGGAGGGCCTCGACCTTCTAGCCAGCTGGGCCGCAACCACCAACGCCACCAACGAGCAGCCGGTCACGCCAGCACCCCGACCCGACCGCTACCAAAGCAACTGACGAACCAGACCATCGCTCCGCTCCGGTCGTCATCAACGCATCCCGTTGCACAGCAGCGACGGGAAGACGACGCCTCCGCCCAAGACCGCGGACCCGCGCCGATGCCAAGCAGTCGGGCGATTCGCCAGGAAGAGGGAAGCGGCAGAAGCCGTGGATCGGGCGGCGATATCGCGCAGCGCATCGTATGTCGCCGTTGCGATAGCCGGCGTCGAGGGAGCTGGGTCGTGAAAGCGCTTGTCGCGACCGCCGGTCGACGGGCCTCGCGGGTCTAGCACTTGTTAGGCAACCGGTGGGGCTTGTTGTCCGTGGGTCGGCCGAGGGTTGTCAACGCCGATTGAAAGTGGACCGCTGACGTCGGTTGAAAACTGGGCCGGTTGAGGGTTGTCGGATCGGGCTGTGGCGTTCGTTGTAGAGGTGAGGCCGCACACAACGGGCGGCTCAAACCCCTAAAGGAGCAATCGTGATCGCGACCTACACCTTTGACGTCTTCTCCAGTCTCGATGGCTTTGGCAGCGCGAAGCCCGGCACCTGGGGTGGCTACTGGGGCAAGCAAGGCCCCGAGTTGCTGGAGCACCGCCTAGCCGTGTACAGCAGGCCGCAGCGGATGGTCTTCGGGACGAATACTTATCGGCTGTTCGCGAACTTTCTGGCCGCGGCCAGCGAGGAGTCCGAGGTGCATGACCCATGGGTAACGCGCATGTTGAGCGCGCCGGCAACGGTGATATCGAGCGCGCTGATAGGACCGCTCGACTCACGAGATGCAACGCTCGTGAGCGGTGACGCCGTCGACATCGTCGCCGGCCTCAAAGAGGACTCCGCGGTGCCGTTACGCTCCCACGGCAGCCTGTCGCTGAATCGAGCGCTGATGGCCGCGGGTTTGGTTGATCGCGTCCAAGTGACGGTCTTTCCAGTGATCACCGGCCAGAACGGGACCGGCCCGATCTTCCAGGGCGCAGCCGACTTCGACCTTGAGCTGACCGACAGCAAGACATTGGACGGAAACATCCAAGAACTGACCTACATACCCACCCTGCACGCTTAAGTCCATCAATCACTGGGTCGGAGCTTGCGCCCAACCTGGCCGAGTCGCCCTCGACCACCCCGGCCCGATCCACGGCCAGCCAGGGAGTCGGAGCCGAAGCCGTTGATCAATCTTCGCGAGCCCGCAATGCGAGAAGTGATCCTGGAAATGTCGATGTCACTCGACGGCTTTGTCGCTTCGAATAGAGGACTCGATGCAGCACACCGACGAGCGCACTTCAAACCGATGCAGGACGTCGCGCCGATGCGATGGCGCGGCTATATGGCCAGCCGGAGGCGAATGCAATTGCCGTTGTCGCGAGTTGGCGAAACGCCTGCGCGCGGTCATCCCCGCCGATCAGCTTCGGTGAACAGGACTCGCCGGTCTGCGGCTCGGACGCTGACAGAATTCAGCCGCGACCATGAGCCCCTCTCTCGACCCCAGCAGTCCGCACCCAGGAATCATCGAAGTCTATGAAACGGTCCTGTACGGCTCCGATATCAGCGGGCTTGTGACCTTTTACCACGACCTGGTTGGCCTACCGCTGATCGAGGCCGATCCCGAGTTGATGGCGGCGTTACGCCTGCCAGGCGGAGGGGTGTTGCTGATCTTTGATCCCGTCGCGGCCGCCAAGCCCGGGAGGCCGGTTCCATCCCACGGCACCACAGGCGAGGGTCATGTCGCGTTTCGAGTCGAAGATCTCGACGCTTGGCGCAAGCACCTCTCCGAACGCGAGATCGAAATCGAGCGTGAGATTGATTGGGGCAAAGAGCGCGTATCGATTTACATCCGGGACCCCGCCGGAAACTCGGTCGAGTTCGCTCGCGGCGAACTCTGGGAGTAGCTGGTCGGCTCCCAGGACACCGATTCCTCGAGCTCCTGTGCTCCTGCGAGCACGTTACCTAGTCGCCAATCCAATAGCGCGATCCTGGGTGGCCGACAACACAAGAGCGATCACCGGAGGGATGAGAGCTTTCCGCGCTTTGAAGGTCTCGGCACCCCCGAGGGAGGCGTGCGGAAACGCAGCCGAGTGCCCGTTACGCTGTGGCTCGTGAGTGCCATCGAGAAGCTGCGCGCCCGCATAGCCGAGCTTTCGGACTTGGATGCCGTGCACAGTCTCCTTGTCTGGGATCAGCGGGTGATGATGCCGCCGGAGGGCGCCGCGGGACGCGCGCAGCAGCTGGGAACGCTGGCTCGTATCGCCCATAAGCGGGGCACAGCCGAGGAAATCGGGAGCTGGTTGGCGGAACTCGACGGCATACCGCTCGATGAGCTCAACCACGACATCGTGCGGATTGCGCGTCGCGACTGGGAGCGGGCGCGTCGCGTGCCGGAAGATCTCGCCGGTGAGCTTGCTCGCGCTCACGCCGAGGGGATGGAGAGTTGGCGGCTCGCACGAGAGCACGACGATTTCAACGCTTTTGCGCCGGCTCTCACGCGTAACGTCGAGTTGGCACGTGCTTACGGGGAGTGTGTCGCGGGCGACGGAGCAAGTACGTACGACGGACTGCTGGACGATTATGACTTCGGGCTACGCACCGAGGATCTGCAACGGATATTCGGCGAACTCACAGAGACGCTGCCACCATTGGTGGCCGATGCCCAACTGCACTCGCCGCGCCACGCGCTGCCGGTGCCCACAGCCGCGAAGCAGGCAGCTGTCAATGGTGCACTGAGCCGGCTCGGGGTCGAGTCCGGAAGTTGGCGGGTAGATGTGTCCGCCCATCCGTTTAGCTCTCGGATCGGCCGCCGCGACTCGCGTGTCACTACGAGGTACACCGACGACGATCTGCTAGCGCTCCTGATCTCATTGCACGAGTACGGCCATGCGCTCTACGAGCGACAGATAGACCCAGTGCTCGAGCGCACCAACCTTGGACACGGGACATCAATGTCGATCCACGAATCGCAGAGCAAGCTGTGGGAGAACCACGTCGCACGCAACCCCGCATTCGCTGAGGTGATCATCGCCGAACTGGCGCACGGCGGATTTAAGGTGACTCCCAGCGAACTGCACTCCGCGCTGCTTGGCGTCAAGGCCTCCGCCATCCGCGGATCCGCCGACCCGCTGACCTACCCGATTCACATCATCCTGCGCTTCGAACTCGAGCTGGCGCTCATCGATGGTCAGCTGGCCGTCGCCGACCTGCCGGCGGCATGGCGCGACGGGATGCGCCGCCTGCTCGACGTGCAGGTCACCTCCGACACGCTCGGCTGCCTGCAGGACATCCACTGGGGGGCAGGCTCCTTCGGGTACTTCCCCAGCTATGCACTCGGCTGCTTGATCGCAGCTCAGCTGTGGGAGACGATCGAGGCCGAGCTCGGGCCGCGCGAGGATGATTTGCGAGCCGGACGAGTGGCGCCTATTCAGCGCTGGCTGGCCGAGCATGTGCATCGCCACGGACGCCGGATCGACACGCTCCCGCTGGTCGCGCAGGCCACCGGCGCACCGCTTGAGACCGCAGCATTCCTGCGCTACGTCAGCCCGCTTGCCGGTCGCTGAATCAGGTCTGCGCGGATCTGATCGGCCGACCGCGACGCAGATCTGCCCAGGAACCTCGCCCGTGTTCGCGGCTACGAGACCGGCTTGTCGAACTCGTCGACGTACATCGGCATCTCGGCGATGAACTGGAACCCGAGGCGCTCAAGGACAGGGCGTGACATGCGCCCGGCCTGAACCGTCAGTGCCGGGGTGCCGCGCTCGACTGCCAGCTTCCAGCGCGCGTTCACAAGCGCTCGGTAGACACCGCGGCCGCGAGCATCCGCGAGCACCGCGCCACCGAACAGATTCACGCCTACATCGCCAAGAACCGCTGTGGCGGTGCCGACGACGCGCTGCTCGAGCCGAGCGTTCCAGCGCCTGAGCGGGCTGGCTGGGGTCGTGTACTCAGCGAAGCGCTCGTCGAGTTCTGCCTCAAGCTTGGCCTGTCCCTCCGGCGGCAGCTCGAACGCAACGCTTTCAATTCGAACGCTGTCTCCGAACGCTTCGAACGACTCAACAAGTTCGACGTCGACGTCCTCACCTCCGTCGCCGGCGGGCGGGGCGAGGAGTGCCATCGCGTTCTCGACCGATTCGAACCCGGCGGCGTCCTCGTTTCGCAAACCGCGTTGGGCGAGAGCATCAGCAAGCCACGGGTGATCAGGCCCGGCCTGCCAAACCAGCATCTCGCGGCCACGCTCCCGCACGAGCGTCCGGGCCTCGTCCACCGCAGCGTCAAGATCCGTCTCCGTCAACCTATCGCGTGGCTCAACCGGCACCGCGAACGGAAACTGATGCAGCATCGCGCAAACGTGGGTCCCCTCGACCACCTGGAACCCGGGCACCGGAGGCAGCGTCAAGAACGCGTGCAGCGCCTGTCTGCGAACGTCATCAGGAATCGCACCCATCGTGTGAGCCGATCCTAACCGGCCAACGAGACTCAAAGTGCCGGATCCTCTTACCGAGTGTTCGCGTAGCGCATCCCAGCTAGGAGGCCAGTCATGGACCGACAACCATCGTGTGCTCCTCGTCGAACTCACCTGCCGTTCACGCGCTAGCGAAACCGGTCTGCGGGCGCCCGCGCGGGGAACGGAGTAGCTGCCTGGCAACGAACACGACGTCCACGCCGGGGCCGACGTGATCGAGGTACAAGTGGATCTGAGGAACTTCGTCCGGCTAACGCCTACTGGCTCGCAGCCCGGTTCCTTCGGACGACCTCGCTCGTCTTGGCCGCCTCGTCAGTCGGGCTGAACTCGATGACCTCGGTTCCTTCGAAAACCACGGGTGTGTGTCCCGGCGGCGCGTAGAAGGCATCACCCGCCTCATACGTCTCTTCTCGGTCGGCATAGCGAAAGACAACTCTGCCTTTGACCACGTATCCCCAGTGGCGGCACTGGCAGCGGTCGTCGGGAAGCCCTCGAAAGAACTCCGCGGGGTCATAGTCCGCCGTGTAAGACGAGAACGCAGCTGTGTAGCCATCGAGGTCTTCAGAACGGCCTTCGCCGACTCCTTCGATGACCTGGACCCGTGAGGCGGTCGCCTTTGATGTCTTCGGCATCAGAACCTCTCTTTTCCCGGTTTCAGCTTCGCTGTCGGCCAACATCCGGAGCATAAGCCTCTGGCTCAACCCTCGTCAACGCGTCTGAGCAGGTCTCTTGCTGGCGATCGCGCGGTACCCGCTTCTCGCCACACCAGAAGCAAGACGGGTCCGCAACGAACACACCGCACGCTGACTGCCGAGCAGTTGGTGGCTGCGATCCTGATCACGCAGCCTCAGTGGCCAAGCTGATCGGCTCGCTCGGCGGAAGCGCGACGCTGTGCTCGATGGCAGGTCTCCCTGTTGACTATGTGTCGGCGCCGCCCTGCGGCGGCCCACGTTGCCTCGGATGTACGAGACGACGCTGGTCGACACTGCGAACATGTAGAGACTCGGATCGTGCTGACTCACGAACTCGGCCCGCGCATCCAGATTGGACATCACGTGCTCGGTCGGGTCCACGTACTCCGGAAAGATGACATTGCAGACGTACTCAACGGGTCATCGCCTTTCATGAGGCAGCGCAAGCTCCGTCATGATCGTTTGGTTTCGTTGCCGGTTTCTTCTTGTCTGCTCTCGCAACCTCACGAGGCAAGCATCGCCCAGTGAGAAGGGTGATGGAACGCCTCTGAGGCGAGTGCTCTTGGAGAGCTGACTGCCGAAGTCTGGTTAGAGTCGTCGGGTGTTCGATCACCTCGACGGGGCAACACGGCTGTTTCCGATTATCGGTGACCCGATCGAGTACGTCGAGTCTCCGGTGCGGCTTACCGGCACTTTCGCGGCGAGGGGACATAACGGTGTGTGTGTCCCGATCCGGGTGCCCGCGGGCAAGCTGGCGGAGGCCATGGATGGGCTGGCAGCAATGCTTAATGTCGATGGCATTCTGGTGACAATGCCGCACAAGTTCGATGCTTCGATGTACTGCGCGACCAAGTCGGAGAGAACCCGGCTCCTCGGTGTCGTCAGTGTCATTCGACGCAACGAGGACCGCACGTGGCACGGCGACATGCTCGACGGCCTGGCGTTCCTCAAAGCACAGCGAGATCAGGGGGCCAAGATTGAGAACGGGCGTGCGCTGCTGCTGGGCGCCGGAGGTGCGGGGAGTGCGATCGCGATCGCACTGCTCGATGCAGGCGTACGCGAACTCATCGTCCACGATCAGGACAACTCTCGAGTGGAGGCCCTGCTTGACATGGTGAGCACCCCCCGGATCGTGGCTGGCGGCCCGGACCCGAGCGGCTGTGACCTGGTGTTCAACGCGACCAGCATGGGCATGGAGCCAGGCGACCCATCGCCGATCGACGTGAGCCTGCTTGATCGCTCCATGTTCGTCGGCGATGTCATCGCTGGACACGGGACGACCCCGTTAGTGCAGGCCGCTCGATCTGCAGGCTGCAAGACTGCGACCGGCACGCAGATGGTCGAAGCAGTCCAAGACCTCATGGCCGACTTCCTGCTCGGAACTAGGCCAGATCCCGCTTAGCTCATCACTGTCTCTCAGGCTGGCAAAGCATCCGGGCTGCCGTCGCCAAGATCACCGCCACGGACACCTGTTTCGACCACGCGGCAAGCAGTCTCGACGCCGAACTCAAGACCCGCTCTACGCGGTGGCTGTCGCTCAAAGCCGTCGCGGTGATGGCGGCGAGGTCGAAGCTCTGAGGGACTTGGTGACTGTTTGCGCTGATGGCGGCTCGGCGTCTAGCCGAGGGCGACGGCGAGCTGGTGGCGGTGGAGCTTTTGGAGGTTGTGGCTGAGCATCACCAGACGCCACTCGGTTCTGACTAACGATCTGCCGCGGTAGTTGAGCCGGTAGATCTTGCGGTTGTGCTTGGTGTTGCCGAACACCGGCTCGATCGACACCTGGCGTTTGCGGTAGAGCTCTTTCCCGAGCTCGGTGCCCAGGACAGTGCGCATGAACGAGAACCGCCCGCCGGTCCACCCAGGCCGTTCGCCCTGGCGTTTGCCGCCATCGGGCGGGATCAGGACCTGTAGGCCGTGGTCGGCGGTGAGGTGGTCCATGCCCTGCTCGTTCCAATACTGCGCGTCAGCGAGAACGACCGACGGTCGCTGCTTGGCGCCGGCCTGGTCGAGCTCCCGAAGGGCGGTATCGATCATCGGCGCGAGCTGCTGGAAATCGTTTGGTGATGTCGTGATCTCGGCCGCGATCACGATCTGTTGCTCGGTCACCACCGCTTGGGCGTTGTAACCCTGGATATAACGGCGGTTGCCTTTCATCCGGCGAGAGTCAGGGTCCGTCACGTTCACCTCACCGGCCGGGATCAACGGCGGGGTGTAGGGCTTCGTCGGGCCGCCGACCTTGCGCTTGTTCGTGGCCCGCAGATGCTCCTTGAGATCCTCGTAGGCCTTGTTCCCGCGATGCTCGGAGGCCAGATCGTCTTCCAAGCATCGGGCCGCGAGCCGCAACCGCTCCTCGCGCGAGCGCGGGATCGGGCCGGCATCTCGCCACCGCTGTACTTCAAGGTGGCGGTGCGCTTCCCGCAGCCAGCCACGCCGGCCCTTGTGACCAATCCGGTCGGGATCAAACTCGCCCTCGGGCTCGGCCCGACACTCCGTCTGGTCATCCTCTTGGTCGCGGGCGAACTCGCGCTCAAGCCACGCGCGCCGTCCCTCAGCCGTCTGTAACTCCGGCGGCAGCTCGTCCCCACGCGCCTCACCGAACTGCTCGTCCTCAGCCTGATCGGTCGCGATCGCCTGCTCGATGATCTCCCTCGCGATCCGGTCATAGTCAACATTCGAGTCACTGCTCGCATTCGCGGTCAGCTTCGTTCCATCGACCGCCACGATCCCGGAGTCGACCAGCCCCGCCCTCGCGCAGAGCCCGAGCACCGCGCCGAACAGCTCGTTCAGTGACTCCTGGTGCCGGCGGATGAAACGGGCGACGGTCGCGTGATCGGGTGTCTGGTTGCCGGTGATCACCCGGAACGCGATGTCCTGGCGGCAGCGCCGCTCAATCCCCCGCGAAGACCGCTCATCCGTCGCATACGCGTAGAGAACCAGCGCGACCATCATCGACGGCTCATAGGCCGCTCGACCGTGGCCGTCCGCCCGGTAGGCCGCATAGAACGCGGCCAGATCCATCCGCGCCACGGAATCGATCACGAACCACGCTACGTGATCCTCCGGCAGCCAGTCCCGAAGCGACGGCGGCAACAAAAACACCTGCTCACGATCACAATCCAGAAAGTTCTGACCCATCCCTGGATTCTCTTAAACCCGGCAGACAGCACCCCATTTGTGCGACAGCCACCGCGGAAAGTGCGCGTGCCCGCACGATCGCTTCCGATTCTCAGAGACCCGGACAACGCGCTATCGCAAAGGCTCACAAACCGATCGTCGTGTCGGTCAGACAAAGGACGGCGGGCAGGTCGAGCAAAGGCGGTCGGCCCACCCGTCGGCCTTCGGGCGCACCCTCGTCTAAGTCGGACTCTGGTGGGGCGCTTCACGGTGGCCTTGGTTGAACCACCCTCTACAGCGAAGGCCTCGGCAACAAGAGCGGCATCCTGTGCCCGCGGCGCATAGAGGAAGTAACGCATTGTGGTCTGGATGTCTGCGTGGCCCATCCACTCCTGCACCGTCGGATCTCGGCCGTGGCGATCATGCGCGTTCCGAAGGTGTGGCGAAGATCGTGAAACCGCAACCGCCGCAACCGGGCGCCGGCGAGCACGGCTTCGTAGCGGCGGCGCAGTGCCGAGCCATCCAGGTATCCGCTGGTCTCCCCCAAAAACCCAAGTCGTCGTCTCCAGTCCAGTGCTGCCGCCGGCCAAGCTGGGCGAGGACCGCGGCTACGTCAGGCGCCATAGGAATGGCGCGAACCTTCCTCGATTTGCGGCGTAGTGCAAGAGCCCGTTTACAGGGCTTTTCTAAGCCGACGGGGAGACTCGAACTCCCGACCCCTTCATTACGAGTGGCCTATTCGCAGGACAATTGCTCTACCTACGGTCGATTCACGGCAGCTGATTGCAGACAGTCGCAGGTCAGAATTGCCGAGTTCGGGACACGGTCCGGGACACGATCCCGGCACCGGGAAGCGAACGCGAAGAGCCATCACGGACCCGCGGTAGCCTTAGATGGCCATGACCGCAAAAGAGCAGCTGCTCAAGCGCGTCTCAGCGCTCTCCGAGAATGAGGCCGCAGACGCGCTGCGGCTCTTCGATCTGCGCCTGGACCCCGTCCTCGCCGCCTTCCGTGCCGCCCCGGCAGACGATGAACCGTGGACTGACGAGGATGAGGCTGCGGCGGTGGAAGGTCGCGAAGCGCTCGCCACAGGTGACACCGTGTCGCTGGATGATGCGATGCGCGACCTCGGGTGAGCGATCAACCCTGGCGCATAGAACTCACCCGACCGGCAGAGCGTGACCTGCGTCGCCTTGACCCGCCGGTTCGTACTCGAGTGGCAGATGCCCTGGGCACCCTCGCTCAGAACCCTGAGCGTCCAGGCGCCCTGCGCAAGCTGACCAACGCCCCGGAGTGGCGCCTGCGGATCGGTGACTGGCGCGCGCTGATCCTGCTCGACGCACAAGACCGCGCGATCGTGGTCACACGCATCCTCCCTCGCGGTCGCGCCTACCGCGATTAGGTTGATGCCACGCCACGCGCATGTGCTGGCGTGCGCGTTTGAGCCCCGACGCCACCGGCAAAACTAACCAGCCGCAGCGTCACTCGAGTTCGGGACAAGATTGGGACAATCTTTCACGAAGCCACAACGGGTCGCGTAACGACTCGGCCTGGGATAGCGTCCCGAACGTGGGATTAGCTGAGCGAAGTCTTCCGACTGGGACGGTGACGATGCTGTTCACCGACGTCGAGGGGTCGACGCGGCTGCTGGACGAGCTTGGGCCTGATCGCTACGCCACCGTGTTGATGGATCATCGTGAGCGGATTCGCTCCGTTGCGCATGCGCGTCACGCGGTGGAGATGGGAACGGAGGGCGATGCGTTCTTCTTCGTCTTCCAGAGCGCTCGTGAGTGTCTGGCTGCCGCCGGAGAGATGCAGGCGGCGCTCGCGGATCTGCCGTTGCGCGTTCGCATGGGAGTCCATTCGGGGAGGTCCTGCTGCTCGAGGGAAACTACTTCGGGATGGCTGTGCATAAGGCGGCGCGGATCTCCTCGGCGGCGCACGGAGGGCAGGTTGTCGTCTCGGCAGAGACGCGGGCGCTCGGGGATGTTCAACTGCGCGACCTGGGAGAGCACCGGCTGAAGGACCTCGCGGCCCCGGAGCATCTGTTTCAGCTCGGCGAGGCGACATTCCCGCCGCTTCGAACGTTGCGCTCCACCCACCTGCCAATGCAGGCGACCGCAATGGTCGGTCGTGAGCGAGAGCTCGCGGAGCTGCTCGACCTGGCCGACGAGTCACCGGCTGCTGACGCTGACTGGCACAGGCGGTACCGGCAAGACGCGACTCGCGCTCGCCCTGGCTGCCGAGCTGGCCGACCGCTTCGCCGATGGTGTGTGGTGGGTCGCGCTCGCGCCTGTGGCCGACCCAGCGGTCGTGGTGCCGACGATCGCGGCCGTGATCGGTGCCGGTGAGGACCTCCCGAGCTATCTGAGCGATCGGTCGCTGCTGCTTGGTTCTCGACAACCTCGAGCAGGTCCTCGATGCCGCTCCCCTGGTCGGCGAGTTGCTCGCTGTCTGCGCCCGGATGCGCAGCGATTGCCACCAGTCGGGAAGGCTTGCGATCGCCGGGCGAGCAGGAGTATCCCGTGGCGCCCGCTGTCACCCGCGGGGCGGTCGAGTTGTTCAATTCGCCGGCGCGCGGCAGGTCAAACCCGACTTCGAGCCGGGTGCAGCGGTCGATGCGATCTGTGCTCGCCTCGATCGTCTGCCGCTGGCGCTCGAGCTCGCTGCCACGCGAGTCAAGCTCCTGTCCGAGAGTCAGCTTCTGACGCAGGCTGCAGCAGCGGCTGCCGCTGCTGGTCGGCGGCGGCCGCGACCTACCCGCGCGTCAGGCGACGATGCGCGCCACGATCGCCTGGAGCTACGACCTACTGAGCGAGCGCGAGCAGCGGTTGTTCGCCCGGCTCGGGGTCTTCGTCGGTGGCTTTGAGCTCGAGGCTGCCGAGCAGATCTGTGAGGCGACGCTTGACGACCTGCAGTCGCTCGTCGACAAGAGCCTGCTCCGCGAGGGCGACAGCGGCCGCTTCTTTCTCTTGGAAACAACCCGCGAGTACGCGCTCGAGCACTTCGACACGAGCGACGACCAGGATCAGGTCCGATCTCGCCACGCCCGCTGGTACTTCGAGCTCGGCGTCGCCGCCGGCCGCCAGGACGCGGAGCGGGCGAGAACGCCCTGCCCGACTGCGACGGGACGCTGGCAACGTCAGGCTTGCTCTCGCTTGGGCGCTCGATCACGACATCGCGGCCGGCCTGCCGCTCGCCGACTCGCTGTTCCTCACCTGGTTGGGAGCCGGCCGCAACGCGAGCTCGGGGCTGGTACGAGCGAGCGCTGGCGGATCCCGTGCGTGCTCTCATCCCAGCAGCGAGCCGACGCGCTCGCCGGCCTCGGACACGCCCTCGCCTACACCGACACCCCGAGCCGGCGCGGACAGCGCTGACCGAGGCGCTGACGCTCTATCGCGAAGTCGGGCGACGAGCGCAACGAAGCGCAGCGTGCTCTTGCGCCTCGGCGGCGTCGAATTTGTCTCCGGCTCGCCCGAGGAGATGCCTCAAATGGTCAGAACAGGCGCTTGCGATCAACGAGCGCCTCGACGACCTAGCACGGGATCGCCCGATGCGGTCTTCTACCTGGCCGAAGGACTCCGAGACACCGGCGAGTTCGAGCGATCCGCCGAGCTGTACAACGCTCCATCGAGAGCCGGCGCGAGCACGGTCTCGGCAGCGTCTCCGCGCTGCTCCACAGCCTCGGTGACCTCTACCTCGACAAGAGCGACCTGCCCACCGCCAAGCGCTACTACCACGAGGCGCTCGCGCTCGCGCGTCAGAGAGGACGATCCGCGGCTCGAGGCCTACTGCCTGGCCGGCCTGGCCTGTGTCGCAGCAAAGAGCAACGACGCGACGACGGCAGGGCGGCTATGGTCGCTCGCCGAGCGAATCGAGCTGCAGATTGGTTTCCGGATGCTGCGTGCCGAGCGCGCTCGCTATGAGCGCACCCTCACGCTCGCGCTCCGCGATACCGATAACTACAAAGCCGGCGTCGCGGAGGCTACGGAGCTCGACACGGTCACCGCGGTTGCCGCGCTCCTCCGCGGCTGAACCTGGGCGACGCGGCAACGGCGTTGATCTTGCACGGCTTTCAAGCCCCGACGGGAGGGCTCGATCAGGATCCTTCAGTTCGCACTGAAGTGGCCCGCTCACGACCAAACCTGCAAATTACAGGACTTTCCGAAAGTCGACGGGAACACTCGGGCCCCAGACCCTTCACTACGAGTCGCTCAGGCGCGCGGACGATCGCTTCCGCGAGGCGTGGCAACGAACCAAGGCGATCGCAATGGCGTCAAACCCGCTCGCCGCCGCCTGACTATTGGAGCCTCTGAACCCTTCGCCAGGGCCCAACCCCTTCATTTTCGGGGGGAGGAGGTTGAGCTCAATCTTCTGCAAATAGATAAATGGCAATTTGCAGGGCTTAGAGCCGACGGGGAGACTCGAACTCCCGACCCCTTCATTACGAGTGAAGTGCTCTACCAGCTGAGCTACGTCGGCATTTGCAGGGATTTCCCGGATTTTGCGCCATTTGCGCTGAGTTTCGTGCAGCGCGGGTGCAGCAAACTCCGGGTGTCCTGCTGCTCGCGGCAAGCGTAGCCAACGTTCGCGGCGCTCGCCGCGTGCCGCAAGTGGGTCGGTTACCAGCACTGTCATGGCTTCATGCAACCCGGAGTTGACGGTATCCAGCGAGGGCGAGCAGGACTCGATGCGTCGTCGGGTTTATGTTGCGGCCCAGCGCTCCCTGGCGGTCCTTTAGCTCACCGCTTTTTTCACGAGCGCGGCGATCTTTTTCTCGACGTCGGGCGTCAGCTCCTGGACCGCGTAGTCGGTCGGCCACATCGCGCCGTGATCGAGATTGGCGTTGTCGCTGAAGCCAAACGTCGCGTACCTGGTCTTGAACTTCTGCGCGTCGCGGAAGTGGCAGACGACCTTGTCGTCCTTGGCGTAGGCGGGCATTCCGTACCAGGTTCTCGGGGTGAGATCTGGCGCAGTGGCGGTGACGATCGCATGGATCCGCTCGGCGATGACACGGTCCGGTTTCTGCATTTCGGCGATCTTCGCAAGCACGTCTTTTTCACCGTCCGCCTTGCTGGCGGCGGCCTTCAGCTCCTTGGCGCGCTCTCTCATTGCGGCGCGTTCCTCGGCGGTGAAGCCTTTGGACTGCTTGCTGGTGGTGCTCTTGGCGGGCTGCAGCGTGTTTGGGCTCATCGATATCTCCTCAGGCTGTTGTCGTGATGTCTGCGATTCCGGTATGTGGTGTCACCTGGATGCCAGGCATCATCATGGTACGCAACTATCATTGTGCGTGTCAACCATTGTGCTCGGCCAGCGGATCTGTAAACCTCTTAAGCAATGGCATCTCTCTCGACCGACATCGAGGTGGCCGAATTCGCTGGCCAGCTGTTCTTCCGGCTTTGGCGCGCCTCGCATACCCGCACGGCCGAGATGCTCGCTTCGATTGGGCTCACACCCGCGCTGTTCGCGCTGCTCAACGTGCTCGGCGCACGCGACGGAGCGATCCAGCAGCAGCTGAGCGCCGACATGGGCATCGACCCGAGCGCCATGGTCAAGCTGATCAACGACCTGGAAGCCGCCGGGTTGGCCGAGCGTCGACGACGTCCGGGTGATCGCCGCGCGTGGGAGGTCACGATCACCCCGGCGGGGCGGAGGACCCTGGAGCAGGCCCGGCAGCTCGTCGCCGACGTGGAGGAGTACGTGCTGGGCGAGCTCAGCACTTCCGAGCGCCGCCAACTGCTCACGCTGCTTCGCCGAGCACTCATCTCAGTCCCTCCACAACCTCCGTGGCGCCCCGAGGAGGGGGACTGAGCAACACCGCCGATAAGGCACCCAGGCGCTTGACGCGAAGCGCTATGCGCGCAACGCCGAGATCGTGTCGAACGCTCGGAGCGCCGAGAACAGCTTGGTCGCATGCTGAGGCTCCGGCCAGCTGGACAGCTTCGCGCAGACGAGGCCGGTGTCGCAGTTGGCGTACACCATCTGGCCGTGGATTCCGAGACAGAGCAATACGTTGCGGTCCGGAAACGGCAGCCAGAACTGGTTGCGGTACATGCCGCCTGGCATGAGGGAGACGGTGGGGCTGTCGGCGAACGCCTGGCGGCTGTCGGGATCGCCACGTAGCGCGTCCTCAATCCACCATTCCGGGACGATCTGCTCGCCGGTCATCGACTGACCGCGCTGGACCAACATCGTGCCGAACCGTGCGAGGTCACGCAGGGTCGTACAGAGCCCGCCATCGAACATCGCGGCGCCGGCCGAGTCGACCGCGATCGCCGCGTCGCTCTCGGCGCCGAGACGCGACCACAGCAGGCGCGACATCAGCTCCGGCATGCGAACGCCCGATGCCTCCTCACAGACCCAGCCGAGCACGTCCGTCTCACAACTGCGGTACTCGAACGGTCCGCCATGGGGACGCTGCTGCTGCAACGTGAGCAGGAAGTCGTACATCGTCCCCGGTACACCGGCATGCGCCCGGGGTGCCCAACCGATCGCCTGCTCGATCAGACGGACCTCTGCACCCGGGTTCAGGTAGTCCTCGGAGAAGCGGATGCCCGAGCGCATGTCGAGCAGGTTGCGAACCGTTGCGCCGCCGTAGCCACTGTTCCCAAGTGCGGGCACGTAGTCGGTCACGGGTCGACTCTGGTCGAGCTCGCCGCTCGCGATCAGCGCACCCGCCACGGTCCCGACCAGTGACTTGCTTACGGACATCAGCAGATGCCGCGTCTCGGCCGGCATTCCGTCGGGGTAGGACTCGGCCAGCACGCAGCCGTGGCGGACGACGATCCAGCCGTCAGTGTCTGTTTCCGCGATGACCTCGCTCACCGTCGAACCTGTCCCGTCGGGGAGCTCGACGGCGACATCACCGAGCGGCTCAGGCTGTTGTTGGAGGCTGGCGACCGGGGCCGAGCCCCGCGCAATCACCGCGGTCGGGAAAAGCTCCTCGATGTGCTGAAACGACCAACGGAGCTGTGGGACCGTCTGCCAGTTCTCCAGTGTCACGTCCGAAAGTGGACGGGCAGCTGAGCCGCCGAGCACCGTCAGTGTCCCCTCTTCGCATTGCCTTGCGCGGCCGGGTCGGACTTGCCGATGTCCATCGCCGGAGTATGCGGAGGCGGCATCACCGGCGTGCCGCTGTAGTGGGCACGGATCGAGGCGATCAGATGCTTGGCTCGGATCGTCAGCGCGGCGGGCTTACCCGGCGTCCCGGTCTGCAGTCGCCCCTTGGTGACGAGCACGCCGAGGTCCGCGCCCTTCCAGCGGAAGTCACCTGGCCCGTAGATCCGCAGGAAGAACGCCTCGCTCTCGTTCTGCAGCATGTGCCAGTCGAGCGCGGCACGGCGGAACACCAGTGCGCCGCTCGAGTCCAGTGAGTACTGACCTGTCGGTGCCGCCGTGTCGATCCGCTCGACTCCCGGCGAGACCTCCTTCAGGATCATCTGCGACCACAGGTCGACCGAGGCCAGTTCCCCCCAACGCTCGTTGATCTCGTCCGTGTCGAGCTGGAACTCGACATCGAGAAACTCGAGCAGGTGGAACAGGAACAATGGGACGTCGGCGTATGCACCGGCGGTGACGTTGGTGATCGAGGAGGCGCCGCTGATCCGTGGGTTCAGCTCCCCGAGATACACCTCCTCCGCGTCGACATCGACCAGCACGTCGACCTCGAAGAAGCCGCGGTAACCCTCCTGGCCGAGCCGGTCGCCGAGCAGTCGCACGAGCTCCGAAGCCCGGCGGCGCAGCTCGCCGGTCAGCACCTCAGGGAACATCTCGTTGCCACACCAGCCGCCCCGGTAGGGAGTCAGCTGGGGGTGGCCTGTCAGCTCTGACATGAACGGTCCGACGATCGTCCCGGACTTTGTCAGTACCGCCTCGACGGCTATCGGGCGGTTGTTGATCCGCTTCATCACCTTGACCTGCTGGCCGACGATGTCCTTCTCGTGCTTGCGCCAGTCCTCCTCGGAGGCAACGAAGAAGGTCGTCTTGCCGGAGTCGCCGTATGCGGTCTGGACGACCAGGTCGGTGCCAAGTCCGGCTTTCTCTGCGAGCTTGACGAGCCCGTCCCAGTCATCCGCCTCACCCATCGTGTTGGGCACGCTCGGCACCCCGACCTCGTCGCCGAGGCGGGTCGTGACGAGTTTCGAGTCGAGATGGTTGCGCAGTTGGGCGGACGGAAGGATCAGGTCGTAGCCGAGTTCCTCGCAGATCCGCTCGGTCGCCTCGTCGAAAAACACCATCGCGATCTTTGGCCGGACGCCGGCCGGCCGCCGGCCGTCGATGAACGCGCGAACCTCGGCGTTCTCCAACAACCAGTTGTTGATCTCCTCGCCACTGCCGAACTCGCTGTACTGCCGGTGCCGCGGGGTGAACACCCGCGGGTGGGCACCGTCCCAGGCGTCGTAATAGGCGACGTAGGTGAAGTTGCGCACCCACCGGTCTAGGCCCAACAGGTTGAACGATGTCGCTCCGAAGAAGTAAACGGGTACGTCGTTGGTCCGGAAGAAGTGTCGGACCTCCGAAATGTTTCGCAGCGGGCGCTTTGAAGTCCGGACCGATGTCGTAGGCGCAAACGCGGCGTCCATCGCCACCGTCGCTACCGGCACCTCGTCGACTGCCCCCGCGGCCGGGGCCGTTTCGACAGTCTCAAAAGAGGGCTCGCGGCCGGGCTCCTCGCTCATGCTGGCTCCTCTCTCGAGAGCGCGAAGTTCGGCTCACTACAGCGAGTGCGTGATCTCCTTGATCACGGCGCCCTTGGCGTTGGACTGCTGCTTGATCGAGCCGAGGC
Organism: uncultured Conexibacteraceae bacterium; assembly: GCA_963774025.1. Classification (GTDB taxonomy): domain Bacteria; phylum Actinomycetota; class Thermoleophilia; order Solirubrobacterales; family Solirubrobacteraceae; genus Palsa-465. The sequence continues at coordinate 487,926 of CAVZDL010000015.1, read as the reverse complement.
TGCTCTGCACTCCGTCGAGCGCGTTCAGATGCCCGCCGGTGATGTCCGACTTCAGCGACTCCAGCTTCGCGACCACAGCGGTTATCGGTGTCGCGAGGAACGAGAGCAGCTTGCTGTTCTTCGCGTCGGCGATCATCAGCTTCACCTCGTGGTAGACGAACACCGCCGCCAAGCCGGCCTTGACGATCGTGAACGTGTGCGTGAAACCGTGGAGATCGCCGGCCTTGAACGGCTTCCAGATGTAGTGGTCGAATACGTAGTACGCGATGCCCGCGTGCAGCAAGAACTTCGTCACCGCGGCAGCCGTGGCCGCGTGCGCTGTGGCGTTGTGATGAACCACCAGCGCCGGACGGTTCTGAGCGAATGCCGAAGCGACATCGCTGCCGCCCGCCGCGAACATCAGCGTGCCCGCGCAGGCGAGCACCGCCAACACCACCTGAGACCGTCCGATCACTGACATCCGAATCCCGTTCCTCCGATTCCCCGGCAGAAACCGAGGCACGTTTGGCGAGCAACCGACGCTCAAGACCTTAGCTCGATCCGGCGCGTCAGGACAGGCGGCGATCGCGGCGCCAATCCTCGGCCAGCAGCGCCCAGCGCTCGTGGTCGCGCCAGCGTCCGCCGATCTTCAGATACCGCGGTGAGAAGCCCTCCCGCTGGAAGCCCGCCCCGCGCGCGAGCGCGATCGAGGCCTCGTTCTCGGGTTGGATGTTGGCCTCGAGCCGGTGCAGCCGCAGCTCCAGAAACGCGGCGCGCAACACGAGCTCGAGCGCTTCGCGCATGTAGCCCTGACCGGCGTAGCGCTGCGCCGGCGGCGTAGCCCAGATAGGCGCTCTGCAAACCTCCCCGCGCGATCTGCGAGACGTTGAAGAACCCGATGATGTGATCGTCGCCCGTCCGGCACACGAGGAACGCCTCGAAGTCGGAACGCCGCGAGTCCTCCAGGTACGCGGCGAAGCGCGCAGGATCGGTCGGCGCGCTCGCCCACGGCCGGTGAAAGGCGCGACTCTCGCGCATCAGCTCGACGAACTCCTGCTCGTCCGCACGCCGCGGCGTGCGGAGGTAGACACGCGCGGGCGCGCGGGGACCGCTGCGGCTCGCGTCAGCCCCGGACACCCGATGCCAGAGACCAGCCAATTACCCCGCCAGGACCTGCCCGAGCCGGTAGGTCAGCGCCTCGAGCGCGAGATCCTCGCTGACGTTGAGCATGAAGCCCTGGCGCGTGTCCTCGACCAAGCTCGACCGCGCGGCGCAGAGCCCTCGCATCGGCGCCACGACCAACCTCCGCGTCCGCCCGCAGCTCGCCCAGCCGGTCACAGTTCCGGACCAGATCGACCGCCCCGAACGCCAGTGCGACGAGATCGAGCAGCCACGTCTCGACCAGATCGAGCGCCAGCTCCAGGGCCCCGGTCTCGACGCGCCGGCGGGCGCGCTTGGTCCGCTCCCCCCACTCCGTCTCTGCGCGCTTGCGATCGCGACTGGGAAGCAGCTCGAGCTCGGCGCCTGACGTTCCTCGAGCTCGACCCGCACGCGCTCTCCTCGCGCCCGCACCGCCGCGAGCAGGCCGTCCCAGGGCGCCGCCGCCCCCGCCTCGCCGGCCAGCGCCCGCCGCACGAGCTCCTGCGCGCGCTCACGCAGCTCGACACCCTCGGGCTCGGCCAGCGCTCGCGCCCGCCCGGCGTCGCCGAGACTGAGCCGCGCGTACGCCTGCGCGACCTCGGCCGCGACGCCCGCCGCCGACAGCTCCGCCGCGAGCTCCTCCACCGCCGGCGCGTCGAAGCGCACGACCTGGCAGCGCGAGCGGATCGTCGGCAGCACGTCCGCCAGCCGGTCGGTGATCAGGATCAGGTGCACGAACGACGCCGGCTCCTCGAGCGTCTTCAGCAGCCGGTTGGCGGCCTCGTCGCCGAGCTGTTCGGCGCCCTCGATCACGAACACCCGCCGCGCCGACTCGAACGGCGTCCTCGACGCAGCCGCGACCACCGGCTGGTCGATGTCCGACACCAGGATCTCGTGCGCACCGCTCGGCACGACCCAGGTGAGATCCGGGTGTGCCCCGGCCAGCGCGCGCGCTTGCGCGCTGGCCGGATCGGGCGCGCCGTGCGCCAGCAGCGTGGCGGCGACCTCACGCGCGAGCGTCCGCTTACCGGCGCCGCCGGGACCGTGGAACAGATACGCGTGCGAGGGCCTGCCCTCGGGCTTCAGCGCGGGGCCGAGCACCGCGAGCGCGTTGGGATGTCGTTCGAGCGACTCCAGCATCCTCCACGATCCTAGTGCGGCGACCGGCAGCCGTTACAGTCCGCGCCGATGCGCGACCGCGGGCGGCTGATCACGATCGAGGGCGTCGACGGCGTCGGCAAGACGACGCTCGCGGCCGGCCTGCAGCGAGCGCTCGCGCTCGCCGGCATCGAGGCGCGGCTGCTGCGCGAGCCGGGCGGCGTGCAGACCTCCGAGGCGGTGCGCGCGCTCGTCAAGGACCCGGCGCTGACGAGTCGGCGCCCGCGCCGAGGCGCTGCTCTACGCCGCCGCCCGCGCTCAGCTCGTCGAGGAGGCGCTCGAGCCGACGCTGGAGCGCGGCGAGTGGGTGCTGCTCGACCGCTTCGTCGACTCCTCGCTGGCCTACCAGGGCGGCGGCCGCGGCCTCGGGATCGAAGCCGTGCGCGAGCTCAACCTGTTCGCCACCGGCGGGCCTGACGCCCGGATCGGACCCTGCTGCTGAGCGCTCGATCCGGCATCCGCGCAAGCGCGCGCGGATGCACGGGGGGAAGCGCCCGACCGGCTCGAGCGCGAGGGCGCCGAGTTCTTCGCGCGGATCGCAGACGCCTACCTGGAGCTCGCCGCCGCCGAGCCTCAGCGCATCCGCGTGCTCGACGCCTCGCTGCCGCCCGAGCAGGTGGTGGCGCAGGCGCTTGCGGCGCTGGCGGACCTGCTACCCGGGTAGTACTCCGGCTCAGCTGGCGCTGTAGCCGTGCGGGTGCGCCTGGGCGAAGGCCCAGGCGTCGGCGATCATCGTCTCGAGCTCGGGCTTCTGCGGCTCCCAGCCGAGCTCGTCGCGGATCTTCTGGCCGGCGGCGACCAGCCTCGGCGGGTCGCCGGGGCGGCGTGGCGCCTCGACCGCGGGGATCGATCGGCCCGTCACCTGCTCGGCCGCCGCGATCACCTCGCGCACCGAGAAGCCGTTGCCGTTGCCGAGGTTGAAGATCCGGTGCTCCCCGGCGCGAGCGTGCGCGAGCGCGAGCGCGTGCGCGTCCGCGAGGTCGTCGATGTGGATGTAGTCGCGCACGGCGGTGCCGTCGGGTGTCGGATAGTCGGTCCCGAAGATCTGGACCGAGTCGCGCTGCGCCAGCGGCACCTTGAGGATGTTCGGGATCAGGTGGGTCTCGGGCTCGTGGTCCTCGCCGATCCCATCGCGGGCGCCGGCGACGTTGAAGTAGCGCAGGCTGACCGCGCCGATCCCGTGGGCGACGCAGAAGTCGCCGATCAGGTGGTCGGCGGCGAGCTTCGAGGCGCCGTAGGCGTTCTGCGGCCGCGGCGGCGCGGTCTCGGGAATCGGGACCTCGTCGGGCTGACCGTAGACGGCGCAGGTCGAGCTGAAGACGAGCCGCGGCACGTTGTGAGCGACCATCGCCTCCAGCAGGTTCAGGGTGCCGGTGACGTTCGTGCGGTAGTAGAGCTCGGGGTGCTCGACCGACTCGCCGACCAGCGCGAGCGCGGCGAAGTGCAGCACTCCGTCGAAGCCGGGCGCCAGCGCCTGCTCGACCTCGCCGGGATCGCGCAGGTCGCCGACGATCAGCTGCGCCTGCGGCGGAACCGCCTCGCGATGGCCGCGTTCGAGGTTGTCGAGCACCACGACCTCGTGGCCATCCGCGATCAGCACACGCGCGACGATCGAGCCGATGTAGCCGGCGCCGCCGGTGACGAGAAGCTTCATGTGCGCGAGAGGTTCGCACACACTTAGAATCACTTGCGCCGTGACCGAGCCAGACGCGCACTTTCGAGCTGGTCGAGTTCGAACAGGTCGAGGCCGCACCCGGAACCGCGCTGCTGCGCGTCGCCGCGCGGCCGTCGGCACGACAGGCGTCGGGCACGCTCACGCTCGTGATCACCAACGGCGAGCACCTGTACCGCCACGAGCAGCTCCCCGCTCTGCCGGGCCCGGCCGATCTGATCCGCGCGGCGTTCTCGGTGCCGCTCGAGCACGTCGCCAACGGCGCGACCTTCGCGCTCGAGCTGCCCGACGGCGAGGTCGTGCGCCTGCCCGCCCCGGCGCGACGGCGCGCGGCACTCGGCATGTCGCCGTCACCGGTGTCCGGCGCTGGGGCGACGCCGCCGGTCAGCGGACCGGCGGCAGAGGAACCCGGCCCGTCTCGCTTGGTCGACGCCGAACGTCGCGCCGAGTCACGGCGCCTGGCGATCTCCGAGCTCGAGCGCCGCCTGCAGAGCGAGCGCGAGCGGCGCGCGGCGGCCGAGTCGGACCTCGGCCATCTGCGGACCGAGCGCGACGAGGCGCGGGCCGAGCGCGATGCGGCGCTCGCCGACCGCGACGAGGCGCTCGCCGACCGCGACCAGGCCGAGGGCCGCGCGCGCGCCGCTGCGGCCACCGCCGGCACGCTCGAGGCGCAGATCCGGGCCGCCGCCGACGAGGCGACCCACGCGCAGACGGCGCTCGAGGCGCAGCTGGCCGAGCGCACCTCCGAGCTCGAACGGATGCGCGCGGCGGCCGAGGTCGCACAGGCACGCGCGCACGCGAGTCGCCGGGAGGTCACGGCACTCGACGAGCAGCTCGCCCACGCGCAGGCGCAGGTCACGGTGCTGGAGCAGGCGCTCGACGAGCGCGAGGCCGAGCGCGAGTTGGCGGCGGCGGCGATGGACGACGCGGTCGCAGCGGCGCGCGCGGAGACCGCCGGCGTGTACGAGCGCGTGACGGCGCTCGAGGACGAGCTCGACTCGCAGCGCGACGCGATCGCGCGCTCAGAGCGCCCAGCACAGCTACGACCTCGAGACCGCGCAGGCGCGAATCGACGTCGCGCACGCGGAGATCGAGATGGCGCGCACCGAGGCCGAGGCGCTGCGTCACCACAACGCCGAGCTCGAGTCGACGCTGGCCGAGCTCGACGCGGCGCTGGCGGCGCGGGCGGCGGAGATCGAGCTGTTGCGAGGAGCGGTTGCGGCGGCGGGCGAGCGCTCATCCGCCGGCGCCTCGCGGGCCGACGACTCGCCGGCCGACGACAGGCGACGACGTCGACCTCGACGCCCGCCTCGCGCAGGCCCGCGCCGAGGCCTCCGGCCCGCTGCTGGCCGAGGTCGAGCTGCTGCGCGCGCAGGTGCCCGAGTACGGCAACCGGCTCGACGCCGCCCGGAGCTCGCGCGATACCGCGCTGGCGCGTGCCGAGGCGGCGGAGGCTGCGCTCGCGACCCGCGCGAGCGAGCTCGAGCAGCTTGACGAGAAGGTGCGCGAGCAGATCAAGGACGTGCAGCGCAGCCGCGAGGAACTGGTCGCCGTCGCCGAGCAGACCGAAGCGCAGCGGGAGCGCGAACGCCAGCGAGCCGACGCGGCCGAGGCCAAGAATCACGAGCTCGTCGAGGTCCTGCGCGCGGAGACCGAGAAGCGCGTCCGGGCCGAGGAGGCGCTGGTCGCGGCCAGCGCGCAGCACGCGCTCACGACCGAGTCGCTGGCGCTCGAGGCGGGCCGTCGGGAGGCCTGAAATCGGCTGACGGGCGCCAGCCCGCCGCTACAATTGAATGTGCTGCACGGCCGTGGTTTTCGGCGTTCGCTGCAGCTCTCGCAAGCGTTCACTGCACCCGTTCCGTCCGACCGCCGAGCGGGATGCTTCTCGACCCCCTCAGCCCTCGCCGGAGCAGAGGAATCGATCAAGCAGCAGCGGAAGACGAGAAGGAGATTTCAAGGCATGGCGAAGACACCACAGACCTCAAGTCACGGATAGCGCGACCGGGCAGGGCCTCTCGATCGAGCGGTACTTCACCGAACGCCGGGCAGGATCCGTTCTCGACGGTCGAATGGGAGCTGCGCGACGCGCGCATCGGCCACGGCGGCAAGGTCTCCTTCGAGCAGACCGGACGTCGAGTTCCCCAAGTCCTGGTCGCAGAACGCGACCAACATCGTCGCGCAGAAGTACTTCCGCGGCCGGCCCGGCTCGCCCGAGCGCGAGCGCTCGGTCAAGCAGATGCTCAAGCGTGTCGCCGGCACGATCGCCGGCTGGGGCGCAGCGCGCGGCTACTTCGCCACCGACGAGGACGCGCAGGCGTTCGAGGACGAGCTGACCTACATCCTGCTTCACCAGATGGCGGCGTTCAACTCGCCCGTCTGGTTCAACGTCGGCTGGCATCCCGAGGGCAGCCCGAAGATGCAGGCGAGCGCCTGCTTCATCCTCTCGGTCGAGGACACGATGGAGTCGATCCTCGAGTGGAACACCAAGGAGGGCATCATCTTCCGCGGCGGCTCCGGCTCGGGCATCAACCTCTCGCGGATCCGCGGCTCGATGGAGCACCTGAGCCGCGGTGGCACCGCCTCGGGCCCGGTCTCGTTCATGCGCGGCGCCGACGCGTGGGCCGGCTCGATCAAGTCCGGCGGCGGCACCCGTCGCGCCGCCAAGATGGTCGATGCTCGACGTCGACCACCCGGACATCCGCGAGTTCATCTGGTGCAAGGCCAAGGAAGAGGACAAGGCCGCCGCGCTGCGTGACGCCGGCTTCGACATGTCGATCGACGGCGACGGCTTCCACTCGATCCAGTACCAGAACGCCAACAACTCGGTGCGCGTCACCGACGAGTTCATGCGCGCCGCCGAGAACGACGAGGACTGGCATCTGATCGCGCGCGTCCAGCGGCGAGCCGGTCGGCGAGCCGATCAAGGCGCGCGAGCTGCTCGAGGAGATCTCCGAGGCGGCCTGGCGCTGCGCCGATCCGGGCGTGCAGTACGACACGGTCATCAACCAGTGGCACACGTGCCCGAACTCGGGCCGGATCAACGCCTCGAACCCGTGCTCGGAGTACATGCACGTCGACAACTCGGCCTGCAACCTCGCGTCGCTGAACCTGATGAAGTTCCGCCGCCAGGACGGCACGCTTCGACGTCGACTCGTTCGAGAAGGCGGTCGACGTCGTCTTCCTCGCACAGGAGATCGTGGTCTCGCCGTCGAGCTATCCGACCGAGGAGATCGCGACCAACGCGCGCGCGTTCCGCCAGCTCGGCATGGGCTACGCGAACCTCGGCGCCTACCTGATGGCCAACGGCCTGCCGTACGACTCCGACGAGGGTCGCGGCATCGCCGCCGCGATCACCGCGCTGATGACCGGTCGCGGCTACCTGCGCTCGGCCGAGGTCGCCGGCGCGATCGGCCCGTACGAGCGCTACGCGGAGAACCGCGAACCGCACAACGCCGTGATGCGCATGCACCGCGACGCCGCCTACGCGCTCGCCGATCAGAACTGCTCCGACACGGCGCTGCTCGAGGCCGCGCGCACGACCTGGGATGAGGCGGTCGCGCTCGGCGAGGAGCACGGCTACCGCAACGCGCAGGCGACGGTGCTGGCGCCGACCGGCACGATCAGCTTCCTGATGGACTGCGACACGACCGGCGTCGAGCCGGACTTCTCGCTGGTCAAGTTCAAGGAGCTCGTCGGCGGCGGTCAGATGACGATCGTCAACAAGACGGTGCCGCTGGCGCTGGAGACGCTCGGCTACGACGACCAGCAGATCGAGCAGATCGTCGCCTACGTCAACGAGCACGGCACGATCGTCGGTGCGCCGGACCTCACGGCTGAGCACCTGCCGGTGTTCGACGTGGCCGTCGGCGAGCGCGCGATCTCGCACATGGGCCACATCAAGATGATGGGCGCGATCCAGCCGTTCATCAGCGGCGCGATCTCAAAGACGGTGAACATGCCGGCCGAGGTGTCCGCCGCCGACATCGCCGACGCCTACACGCAGGCGTGGCGGCTCGGGGTCAAGGCGCTCGCGATCTACCGCGACGGTTCCAAGACCGCGCAGGCGCTGCGCACCGACGCGCAGCAGGGCGCGCCGGTGCCGGTCGACGTCGACGCCGCGATCCAGAAGGCGGTGGCCGAGGCGATCGCCTCGGCGGCGCCGCGCCGCCACCGCATGCCGCGTGAGCGCGAGTCGATCACGCACAAGTTCTCGGTCGGCGGCCACGAGGGCTACATCACCGCCGGCAAGTACGACGACGGCACCGTCGGCGAGATCTTCCTGACCGACATCGGCAAGGAAGGCTCGACGATGCGCGGCATGATGAACGCGTTCGCGACCTCGATCTCGATCGCCCTGCAGTACGGCGTGCCGCTCGAGACGCTCGTGCGCAAGTTCAGCTACATGCGCTTCGAGCCGGAGGGCATGACGACCAACCCGGAGATCCCGTTCGCGAAGTCGATGCCGGACTACATCATGCGCTGGCTCGCGTCGCGCTTCCTCGACGCCGACACCCAGGAGGACCTCGGCATCCTCACCCCGGCCGTGCGCGCGCGCAAGGCCGCCGAGGACGCGCTGACCTCGCACTCGAGCGACACCTCCGTGCCGGCGCAGGACATCCAGCAGCCGGCGCCCAACGGCGATCCGGGCGCGTCCGGTGCGGTCAGGCGGGTCGGGCGCGTCGGATTCGTCGGGTGCGTCGGCCTCCAAGCCGGCCGCGTCGGCCCTGACCGACACACCGCCGGTCGTCCCGGCCAAGTCCAGCCAGAGCCGCTTCGGCCTCGACCTCGGCCCGGCCTGCCAGCAGTGCGGCGGCATGATGCAGCGCACCGGCGCTTGCTACACGTGCTCGAGCTGCGGGTTCAACACCGGCTGCGGTTAGTTACTAGTTGGTTAGCTGTGGCCGTTAGCTGTAGACGAGTCAGCTAACGGACCAGAGGTTCTGGGGCGGCGACCACGAAGGTCGCCGCCCCAGAATGACCGTCAGCGGCGCCGGTCGCCGACGCGGGCTTGGATGCCCGGGAGCACCTGCGTGCCCTCCTCCCGGACGGCCTGCAGCTGGTTCGGGTCGAGCCCGAGCAGCTTCAGGATCGTCGGAGCGACCTGTGTGGTCTCGACCCACCGATCGGACTGGCCGGGCGAGACGTTGCCCGGCGCGTACACGACGAGCGGAACGTCCCGGTCGCCCGGGTTGTCTCCGCCGTGCTCGGCGATCTTGGAGCCGGTCGTGTAGATGGTGCCGACCTGCGCGATCCCGAACACGTCCGGGTGGTGCGGGTCGGAGTTCGCGACGCCGAAGAACCTCGCCGACTCCTGGCCGGCGAAGATCTGCTTCAGGCCGGAGTGCTGCACGGTGACCGTCTGGCCCGCGTAGTTCACCGCCGGGGCGCTGTGCGTCCACAGGTAGTTCTTGACGAACTCAGTCGCCGCCTGGGAGCGGTCCGACAGCCACCACAGCAGCCCGTCGTCGTCGGCCTCCTGGACGACCAGCGTCGGGTTGCTCGGGTGCTCCGTCGGCCCACGCGGCGTTGACGCCGGAGATGATCGGACCGTCATCGATCCGCTGGAGCTGGCTGTTGTTCAACGGCGACTGGCCGTGCTTGGCCGTGAGGATGATCGCCGTCGAATCGGTCTCACCGGCGGCCTGGATCGCATCGACCATCTGCTGCAGCGAGTCGTTGACGTAGTCAAGCGCGCTCTGCAGCAGCGGCCCTGGCACCTGGACGCCGTTCTCGGTCACGTAGCCGCCGGGCAGCGATGGGCCCTCGGTGTAGTTGCCCTGCGCGTTTGGCCCGATCAGCACCGCCGGGGAGCTCTTGAGCTTCTCGGCGGTCGAGACGGTCTGGAAGTTCATCCCGTAGATCGCCGGCGTGCCGACCTTCGGCCCGGTGCCGGAGTGGTCGTAGCCGTTGATCCAATTGATGACCGCCTGGACCTTGTAGGAGTCGTACTGCCTGGTCGCGGCGTTGTCGGCCGTCCACGCGCCGTCGACCGGGTACGGCACGCCGTTCGGCTCGACCGCCTGCGAGTCGATCTCCGGCCCGAAGAAGTCGTCGATGCTCATGCCGTTCGAGCCTGGGCCGTTGAACGACGAGTAGATCGCGTGCTTTTCGGCATACGCCGTCCGCATGCCGGCGTTGTGGATCACCTGGAAGATCGTGTTGACCCCCAGGAAGTCCCACGGCTGGATCGGCTTGCAGGTCTTCGGGTCGACCGGGTACGTCGCCGGGTTCAGACCCGACTGCGGGTGCGGGCTCAGGTTCATGATCTTGCCCGGGTCCGTGTCAATGCCGCTCGGGTAGATCGAGCCGCCCTCATCGAACGACGGGAAGGTGTTGCCGCTCCCGTTATTCAGCAGGTCCGGCACGGCGGGAAGGTTGTCGTCCGGCGAGTCGTAGATCACGTTGCCGCCCGGGACCGGCCCGGAGCAGTTCGTCGTGCCTGCCGGGAAGACGCCATGGCTGTACTCATCGTCGTAGTAGATGCCGGTGACTTTCGGGTCCCCGCCGGTCATCAGCGCCGTGCCGCCCGGGTCGGAGTCCGACGGATCCGCCGTGTGGTCGTTGGTGTACTCCTGCCCGCCCTCGGCGAGCTTGGCCAGCTCCGAGTTCGGATGGTTGGCCACATACCAGTCGAGATCGGACTGGTGCATGCCATCGACGGAGATCAAGAGAACGTGCTGGATCCGGGCGTGGTGCGGGTGGTGCGGGTGCTCCGCGACCGCCGGTCCTGCTGTCAGAGCCGTGGGGATCGCCACCGCGGCCGCTGCGGCAGCCAGGGCCGCGACCCGTGTTCGCGCTTTCATCACGCGTCTCCTTGGTCGGTTTGAAGGTCTAAAGACGTGAGGCGGCCGCTGACCCTATATGTGCCGATAGGGGCAGTCGTGAACGAGACGTGCCCGGCAGATAAGGTGCACTTAAGGCCGTGTGCGCATTCAGGACGCAGCGCAACGACGAAAGGGTCCCGTTGCCGGGACCCTTTCGTCGTGGCGGTCGGCGATGCGGCTCTTAGATGGACGTGATGTAGCCGCGCATGTAGCCGAGGTGGGCCATCGAGAACGGATCACAGGGCTGCGTGCACATCCACATGAACTTGCCCTGCTTGTGAACGAGCAGCGTGTAGGTGTGCACACCCGGGCGAACGATGATGTTGACGCCGGCACCGCCCATCGTCGTGATGCTGTGGTCGCCGTTGTCGGTGTTGTCGATCACGAGCTTGACCGGCTGGCCGGCGCGCACCGTGAAGTTGGTGACGCTGAAAGCGTCATGCAATTTGCCGTCAGGGCCAGGCTTGATCCCCGGTGAGACGCTCAGATAGATCGTGCGCTCGATCGGTGTCGCGCCTGAGACCTTGACCACGTTGACGACCTGCCGTGGCGGCGCGGCCTGCGCCCCGCTGATGGCGAACACGTCGATGGCAATCAGTGCGAGCACGACGCCCAGCGCCGACAGCACGGCGACGCCGATACCCCTGCTCATGGTGGCCCGGCCGGCGTCGTTCTGTTCTTGAAGATCGAAGTTGTGAGAATCAGTTTGCATGGGGGTGTCCTCCGTTTGCCCGTTACAGCTCTAGTTTCGATCCTGCGAGGCCGCGCTACGTCCGTCTGAAACGCGTGCTCCGCTGCCCGAATCCCCTTGTCGTGACTACGTGGAAGACACCGCACCACGGTGTGGTTTTCCCACAGGCGTGAAACGAGGCTACGCACCGATTCCCAGGCGGTCCGGTGCTCTTAGTGTCGGGAGACACTCTATCCGAGATGACGCGGAGACGCTTTTGGCGCAGGCCAGCGAGTAGGCCGGGTGCTGCTTGCGCGTCGGCTACCTACAGTGCTGCGTGCGCGTCGGCATGATGCGCGGCCGCGTCAAGTGACTGCAGGCGTGGCGCGAGGTATCGCGCGTGAATCTTGGTCGCTGGTGCCCAGATCGGCTCGGCGCTGACCCTGGAATGGGTGCCCCGGCTGCCCGTGACCTGAGCTCGCATGTACAAGGGCCCACCGCCGCTCAGCAGCACGCCGTGGATTGTCGCGACCAGGGGCTTCGGCTCGATCGCCGCGCCTGCCAGCGCAGCGATCGATTCGGCAGCGGCGTCAGCTTGCTGCGCAGCGATGCCACCGAGCTTGATCGGAAAGTCCGTCATGTCGCCGGCGGCGAACACGCCGTCGAGCCCCGTGACTCGGCTGTGACGGTCAACCGAGAGGAAGCCGTGCTCAGCGCTTCGGGGGATGCCAGGAACGGCTGGGCCGTGTAGCCCAGGCAACGTGACGACGTGATCGACTGCGAGTGGCGCCTGTGCTGTGGACACCGTAAGGCTGCGCGACTCGTGCATCACGGAATGCGTGGAGGTGAGAGTCGTGATCCCATACGCGGCGAGCCGACGCGACACGGCGGCGCTTGCGCTGGTACCGAAGATCTGGAGCGGCGCCTCCTCGGGCGTGACTATCGTGATCTGCGCTTCGACATTCATCTCGTAGGCACGTGCTGCGGTCATCAATGCGAGTTCGTAGATCGGCAGCGGCCAGCTGGTGGACTCTGGGATGACGAACGCGATTCTGTGGACCCACCCGCCTTCGAGGTCCTGGATCAGTCCGTGGAGTTGCTCGTCGAGCCTAGCTGGCTCGATCGTCAGCGCGTGTCGCATCGGCGCGCTTGGCCGCGCGCCCAGGGCCAGCAGAAGAACGTCGTACGCCAGGTGCTCTTCCTGCTCGGTATGCACGACTCGCGCCGCGGTATCGACCCACTTGAGCGTGTCCGTGTAGCGCTGAATCTCTAGGTCGGCGACGATTCTGTCAAGCGGATAGGAGTGCGCCACTTCGTGGCCAAACGGCTCACCGACACTCATCGGCCGGTAGACGAATCGGTCTCCTGGTGCCAATAGTGTCGTCTGAACCAGGTCGCCGCTACTGTTTGAGCGCCAGGGCAGCCTCAAGCGCCGCGACGCCGCCGCCGACAATCAGAACCTTGGTCTGTTGGGCTGAAGAATCCATACGCCGAAGCTACCCGTGCGTCCGTGGCCAGACAGCCGGGTAAGACCGCCTGCTCGTTCAGTAGTTCTCCACTGGCGCAGCCTGCATCCGCTCTGTCGAGCCTTACGAGGTCAGTCCCGAAGCGCGGTCCGTAAACCGGCCACTCAGATCCTGGTTGCAGGGGTGTTGCGTGGCGTGCCAGACTTCGCGGTGAACGCGAGGGCGGAGCGGGGACAATCATCGCCGCGATCTTCAATCTCAATCATCCGGCGCACACGGTGCATTGGCACTTCATTGACCTGTCCGTGTCGAACGTCATCGTGATCGTGTTGATGCTGGTCGTGTTCGTGGTCGCGATCCTGGCCCCATTCCCGAGGCACGGGAGGGGCGGCGTTGACAGCGGTTGATCCGCCTACGTGGACAGGGAGGCTGCGGGAGCGACTGGTAGCAGCGTTGCCGCCGGAGAAGCTGCTGCCCGATAGGCAGCCGTCGTACATGGCGTCGTGGATCTACGTCTTCGGGGTCCTGACGCTGGCCTCGCTGGTCATGATCATCGGCTCGGGCACGGTCCTGGCGCTGAAGGGGCCCGGGTGGTGGCACGTCACCGGGATCGGCCACTTCTTCAACAGCGTCCATCTGTGGGCAGTCGAGCTCTTCTTCTTCTTCATGGTGATTCACCTGTGGGGGAAGTACTGGATGGCGGCCTGGCGAGGCGGCCGCGCGCGAGTTTGGATGACTGGTGTGGTCACGTTCCTGGTCGCGATCCCGTGCGCCTTGACCGGCTATGTATCGCAACAGAACTTCGATGCGCAGTGGATCTCGACCCAGGCGAAGGACGCGATGAACTCGATGGGCGTCGGCTCGTTCTTCAACCTCATGAACTTCGGGCAGATGTACAGCTATCACGTGTTCCTACTCCCACTCGCGGTCGTGGGGCTCGTTGTCGCGCACGTGCTGCTGGTCCGTAGGCACGGGATCGTGCCGCCCTTCCGATTGGACGCGGTCGAACTCGTCAAGCCGTCCGGCGATCAGCCGGGCGCCGGCGATCAACCGGAGCCGGCATGAGCAGCCGCGAGAGCCGCCAGATCGAGGACGAGTCCTACCGCACCTGGGACGGCGGCTACCGTCGCTACGACATCCTCAAGGAGGCGACGGTCGCGCTCGGCGTGGTCGCCACGCTCGTACTGGTGCTGACGATCCTGTTCTCGTCACCGGACCTTGCGCCGAGCACAGTGAAGAGCTGGTCGCGCAGCGACCCCGTGGACTTCGTCACAACCGCGGCGACGGAGCTTGACCATTCGAGCTTCTCCGGAAGCTACGGCCCGCCTTACAACAACGGCACCGGGGCCGTCCAGCACGTCTGGTTCATCCATCTTCAGCAATGGCTCGGGATCAGCACCCCAATCAACTCCGCCCAAGACTTCGTGCTCGCACCACTGCGCTCGCTGACGCAGCAGCCCGCCGTCCAGCAGGCCGTCTCTGCCTACGAGGCCGCGTCCACAAACACACAGTCTGGCTGGACGAGCGCGTACGAGAAGGCGCTCACCCACGCGAAGGCGACGGCGACCGGAGGCGTCTCGGTAAAGCCGGGCAGCTACGGCCCGGTGCCGGAGATGATGGGAGCGCTACTGACGTTTGCGCAGTCCGGCGGCCTCGACGGAGCCTTGCTGGCCAGCAAGCAGTTCTACCAGACCGACTACACCAAACCGCTCCTGTTCATGGCCGACGGGGGCGTGTTGACGAACCGGGCGACGACACAGAACCTCACCGGCAGCCAGTGGGGAATGATGAACGAGACCGGCAGCTACCCAGGGCAGGTGTGGCTCTGGCTGTATACGTTCTGGTACCAGATCAAGCCGTTCTCGACCTCGGCCAACGCCGACGCGCTCGTGATGGCGGTCATGATCGTCCTCAGCGCCGCGCTGGTGCTGGTCCCGTTCATTCCCGGGCTTCGCGACCTCCCCCGCCGAATCCCGATCTATAAGCTGATCTGGCGCGACCACTACCGGATGCAGCGCACCGACGACCTATAACCGACCGGCCCCGGCAGCGCACAGTCAGAGTGCCTGCCCAGTCCGGCCTGTCAATAACGGCGGCTGAAAGGCGGCTAAGAGCCAGCGTAGGCTGCGGCGATGTCGAGTCCCGACAGCACCCCGCACGGATGGCCGCTGGAGGTTTCAACCACGATCAGATGATCGACTGAGTGCTCAACCATGATCCGTGCGGCCTCGTCCACGGATGCCGTCGACTGCACCGTGACGACCTCTGTGGCGGCCGCCTCGCCAGCGGTCTCGTCGATCGCGTCAGCGGCCGCTGCCGCGATCTCAGCGACGGTGATGAATCCGAATGGGCGGCGCGCGTGGTCAGGGTCGGCAACAGCAACCGCGTGAACACGCTGTGCCGCCATCAATCGCGCCACGACGCGGAGCGGAGTCGTGGGGTCGGTCGTGAGAATGCCGGTGTGCATCACGTCGGACACACGGACATGTGAGAGCGTGGGGTCGTGGATCGTCATCGCAAGCTCCGTTTCAGCGGATTCGTTGGCTACCAGCAGAGCCTAGGCCCACATCGCTGCCAGGCCATCGCGTCGCTGCCGTACTTCTGCTCAGTACTTCCCCGTAGCTGATCCCCCGCGAAATGGCCGGCCGCCACGACTACCGGATCGGTCACACTCGCCCTTGCTGCGCCACCGCCTGCGCAGACTCAGCAGCTGCCTGGGGGTCGAGATATCGACCACCCGGATTGATGGGGCGGAATCGCTCGTCGAGCTCATAGACGAGTGGGATGCCGGTGGGCAGGTTCAGGGCCGCGATGTCCTGATCGCTGATGTCGTCCAGATGTTTCACCAGAGCCCGCAGCGAGTTGCCGTGTGCCACGACGATCACGGTCATGCCCGCCGCGAGATCGGCCACGATCGCGTCGTACCAGTATGGGAGCAGCCTTGCGACCACGTCTTTCAGGCATTCCGAACTCGGCACGAGCTCGGGTGGTAGCGACGCATACCGCGGATCCCTGGCCTGGGAGCAGCGGTCGCCCTCGGTCATCACTGGAGGTGGGACATCGTAGGAGCGTCGCCAGAGCATGAACTGTTCCTCGCCGAACTCGTCCCTGGTCTCGGCCTTGTTCTTGCCCTGAAGCGCGCCGTAATGGCGCTCGTTCAACCGCCACGATCTGCGTACGGGCAGCCATTGCAGGTCGGCCACCTCGAGCGCGATGTTCGCGGTCTGGACGGCCCGCTTGAGCACCGAGGTGTGGACCACGTCGGCGCGAATGTCTGCCTGCGCGAGCAGGCGCCCACCGTAAGCGGCCTCGCGTGCGCCCTTCTCCGAAAGGCCGACATCGACCCATCCGGTGAAGCGACCCTCGCGGTTCCATTCACTCTCGCCGTGCCGCAGGAGCACCAGAGTTTGCATCCGCCTGTCACCTCATCTGCAGCAGGATTTCGGATGAAGTTAGACGACGCCAGGCGACCCGGTATCCGTGCGCCGCCGCATACAGCACGTACGAACTACGTGCTGGGCAACGCTCTAGGACAGAACTTGCGCCGCCGCGCCAGCCTGGTTGACGGCCAGGATCGCACGCTGGTTTGCCGCCAACAGAGCTCTCGCCGAGCGCGGCGAGAGCTGGTCACAGACGAAGTCCCAATGCAGCGAGACGAGGTCACCCGGGCCCGGTTCGGTGATAAACGCGAGGTCATCCGTTCGCCAGCGCACGGTTCTCGGTGCCGCTGCGCCGAGAACCAACATCCCGTCCTCCCAGAGCAACGGCCGAGCGCTTACGGTCAGGGCGTCCTCGGCATCCACCGACTCGACCACCGCCGGAGTTGTGCGGCACTGGTCGAGGACGTGCAGCGGCTGGTCGACGATCCCTGTGCGCAGAAGACCGAGCCACGGGTAGACAGCGAACACGTGGAAGCAGTGGTGGGGGACAGCTCCTGCGGCGACGGTGTCGTTGATGTGTTCGCCGGCGCGGCCGATGCGCCCGCGGAAGCGATCATCGACGTGTCTGACAAGCTCACTCGGGCTGACCCGGTCGAGCAGCTCGTTACCGACCCAGTAGGCCTCGACGACGCGGGAATCGAGAGGATCGCTGATCCCGTTGGCGCCGGCTATCAGCGCGAGGTAGGGCCAGGCCCCGTCAAAGGTCCTGGCCGCCTCTGCCAGCCCAGGATCGGAGACGTGGGCGTCTCCGTACTCGAGCAGCTCGTGCGGGCGGTCCGCGCCGCAGAGTCCGAGCGCGTTAGGCGGGTAGGCGTAGCGTGCGAACAGCAGCGGCCCGGGGGTCGCCCCCGTAGGCGTTCGAGAGATCACGCCGATCTCACCGCGCCGGAGCGGGGGCTGCGCAGCGAAGTCCAGGCCATAATCGCTGAGCCGCCGACGACGAGCAGCAGTGCCGGAGCGTTGATCGATGCCGCCCCCGCGGTGCCGGCGAGCAGCGCGGTGATCACGGCGCCGAACACCAACACGGCGGTGACGTCCACCGCCTGGGCGCGTGCCAGTGCCGCATACCAGGTGCCGACGTAGCCGGTCAGCAGCACCCCGGTGAGCAGAACCCAACGCCATTGCAGGCCGCTCATGCTCAGTAGTTGATGGACCTTGCCGGTGATCAACACCCAGGCGATCAGCAGCACCGCGCCGAGTGCCATCCGGGCGGTTGCAAGGATCTGTGCGTCAAAGCTTTCCATCAGCCGTTTGACGTAGACGATCTCCACTGCCCAAAGCAACGTCGCGGCGAGGATCATGGCCTCGCCAGCGCCGAATGTGACGTGTCCGGCCTTGCCGGCGAGCCACACCTGCCCAGCCATGAGCAGCGCGATGGCGAGTCCGTGTGGCCAGCGGAAGCGCTCACGCAGGAACGGCACGGCCAGCAGCGCGACCCAGACCACGAGCGTCTTCTGGATGAAGGCGGCCTGCGTGGATTGAGCACGGGCCAGCCCCTCGAAGAACAGTACGAACGGCACCGAGCCGCCGATGATCGCCACAACCAGTAGCGGCAACGCGGCGCGCCTCGGCGGCACACGCAACGCGCGCCGCGGGCGCGCTGCGGCCAACGCCACCAGCAGCAGCACACCGGCGACGCCGTTCTTCGCGGTGGTGTAGACGGTCGCGTCCGGAAAGTGCTTGACACCCAGGCCGTTCACGTAGATGGAGACGCCGCTGATCACAGCGCTGACAAAAGCCAGTGCGATCCCGGTTGCGCGAGTACTCATGGCTGATCACCTTCCGGGACACTGCCCGCAAGGCGCAGTGCGAGCGCCTCACGAGCCGCTTCAGGGTCGAGGATCTCGACTGGGATGCCGAGATGCAGCAGCAGGTGAGCGCCTGGCTGCGCCTCCGGGACGAATGAGAGCGGGACGATGCAGCCATCCTCGAGCTGGCCCAGACGTACTCCGGCGTCGTCGTTGATCTCGACGAGCTTCACGATAGAGCCGAGGCACATCACGCCTCCTCCGGGTCACGGATCTCGAGCTCCACGCTTTCCAGCAGCACATCGTTGGCGTGCGGAGCGCTGATGTCGTCATTCAGCGTGGCCACAACCTCGGCGCCCTGGGCGACGGTCCCGCGGCTGGCGTCCACAAAGTGCTCGCGGAAGTGTTCGGGCGTGAAGTGCGACAGCGCTCCGAGCTGAACCACTACCCGAGTCACGCGCTCGGCACCACCCTCAACCGCGGTCGTCTCGATCTTGCGAGTCAAGTCGGCCATCAGCGCATGCTCATGCACGATTCGCTCCGTTCGGTTCAGCAGTTTGTGGCACCAGCTCTGCCAGGCGGTCCACAATCTCGAGCGTGACCCTTTCCGCCGCCTTGGCGACACTTGCGCTGAGGCCCTCGCCAGCGTCAAAGTCTTCCCCGGTGATGCCGTAGACGAGGACGCGGCCGTTCAGCTTCCCGAGCGTACGAGCGAGCTCAATGGTCTCGCCGAGGCCGAATGCATGAGTTGAGGCGCCGAACACGCTACCCGGCACCGGCTCGTCGGTGGCGTCGAAGCGGTGGATCAGCCCGGGAACGGTCGCGGTTGCCACCGCGTCCACAAGGATCACCAGCTCCGCGCTGGCGAAGACATCCAGCAGCGTGGTCGGCTCGCCCTCGAGCGTGAGGACCTCAACTCCGTCCGGCACGCGATCCTGCAGCCGCTCAGCGACATACAGGCCCGCGCTGTCGTCACGGCGAAAGCGGTTGCCGACGCCGACGACGACGCGACGCTCGCTGCTCATCGTCTGGTCACCTCCAGATCGCAGAAAGTGGGTCGCGCAGGAGATGCAGGGATCGTAGTTGCGGATCGTCTGCTCACACAGGCCGCGCAAGCGCTCGTCATCCAGATCGAGGTGGCGTTCGACCACGTCGCGCAGGTCATCCTCGATCGCCTGCTGGTTCTGAGAGGTCGGCGGCACGATCTGCGCCTCGAGGATCGTGCCGTCGCCGGCGACCCGGTAGCGGTGGTAGAGCATTCCGCGCGGCGCCTCGCTCGCGCCGTGACCGCTGCCGGCTCGCGGTTCAACACGGCACCGACGGTGCGTCAGGCTCCTCATAGGCCTCGATCAGTCGTAGCGCCTCATCGCAGGCATAGACCAGCTCGACGCTGCGCACGATGATGCTTCGAAACGGGTCCCGGCATGTCTCGCCGAGCCCCGCCTCGCGCGCGAGCTCGCGCGCGAGCGGCGATAGCTGGTCGTGGTTGAGTGAGTAGCGTGCCAGCGGCCCGCACAGATATGTGCCGCGTTCGCGCAACCGCGAATGCAGAGCCGTTGAGCGCTCGACATGCTCCTCCTCGAAGTGTTCCGTGTACTCGGTGGCATCGATGTCGAGCCCGCGGTCTGAGCGGATCCGCCCGCGCTCAATCGCATAGTCATCAGGGTGCGATAGCGCTACCAGTTCGCATTCGACCTCCCGCTCTGGGAACTCGAAGCCTGCAGTCCAACGGACAGTCTCGGCGGCGGCCTCACGCGCCCGCTCGAGCGGCTCGGTGAGCGCCTCCAGCTCTCGCTTGGACGGTGCCTTATAGAAGCCGCCGACGCGGACGTTGATCGGATGGATCTCTCGCCCACCGACCAGGCGCATCACCTCGTTGCCGGTCTTCTTCAGCTGGAGGCCACGCTCGACGATCTGCGGGGCGTCACGGGCGAGTTCGACCGCGCCCGGATACCCGAGGAAGTCCGGCGCGTGAAGCATGTAGATATGGAGAGCGTGACTCTCGATCCACTCGCCGCAGTAGAGCAGGCGCCGCAGCATCCGGATCGGCTCGGGCACCTCGACGTCACAGAGGTTCTCCATCGCATTCATCGAGCTTGTCTGATAGGCCACCGGACAGATCCCGCAGATCCGCGCGGTGATATCGGGTGCCTCCGCGAACATGCGACCGCGCAAGAGCGCCTCAAAGAACCGCGGCGGCTCGAAGATCCGTAGCTCCGCGCGCTCCACGCGCGAGCCGTCGATCTGCACCGTGAGCGAGCCCTCGCCCTCGACGCGCGCGAGGTAGTCGGTCCGGATTGTGCGGCGCTCACTCATGCTCCGCCACCTTGCGGAACGGTTCTGCTGCAGCATTGAAGGTCTGGAAGACGCGCTCCACCCCGTCGGCGCCCAGGCCCTGGCTGCGCAGCAGCGGGATGAGCGCGTCGGTGTTCGGCGTTTCCATCGGCCCGTAGCAGCCGAAGCAGCCGCGGTTGTAGGCGGGACACAGCGCCCCGCAACCGGCGTGGGTGACCGGACCCAGGCAGGGGGTCCCATGCGCAACCGTCACGCAGACGGTGCCACGGCGCTTGCATTCGGTGCAGACGCTGGTCGAGGCGATACCGGGCTTGCGGCCGTGCAGGAAGGCGCTCACGACCTCGAGCAGTTGGCGTTTGTTGATCGGGCAGCCGTGTAGTTCGAAGTCGACTTTGACGTGAGCCGCGATCGGTGTAGAGGTGGCGAGCGTGGAGATGTATTGCGGAGAGGCGTAGACGGCAGCGGTGAAATCGGCGATGTCGGCGAAATTGCGCAACGCCTGGATGCCACCGGCGGTGGCACAGGCACCGATCGTGACCAGCGTCTTTGACATTGCCCGGACCTGCTGGATGCGCCGGGCATCGTGCTCGGTGGTCACCGACCCCTCCACCAGTGAGAGATCGTACGGCCCTTCGATGTTGTGGCTGGTCGCCTCATGGAACTCGGCGATCTGAACCGTGTCAGCCAACGTCAGCAATTCGTCCTCGAGGTCGAGCAGGCTCAACTGACAGCCGTCACAGGACGCGAATTTCCAGACTGCCAGCGTCGGTTTGCGGGTCGCGTTCACAGCTCGCGCACCCGCATCCACCGGGATATCTCAGCGTACGTGTAGACGGCGCCGTCGCGGCAGATCAGCGTCGGGCCGAGCTGGCAGTGGCCGCAGAGCCCGACGCCACAGTCCATGTGGCGCTCCATCGAGAGGTGGATCTGTGTGGGGGGCACGCCACGGCTGAGCAGCGCCTGCGCCGTGAAGTCCATCATCACCTCGGGTCCGCAGACGAAGGCATGTGCCGAGTTGCCGGCGAAGTGGGCGGCATTGACCAGCTTGGGGACCACGCCGACCTGACCGTGCCAGGCGCTGTCGGCATGGTCAACGGTGACCGCCACCTCGGCCGCGTCTCGCCAGCTCTCGAGCTCTTCGAGATAGAGCAGTTCACCCGGGTTGCGTGCCCCATAGAGCACACTGAAAGTCCGGAAGCCCGGGCGGCTGGCGATCACATCGCGGATCAGCATCCGCAACGGCGCCAGGCCGATACCGCCGGCCACCACCACGACATCCCCGCCGGCGGCGCCGGCAATCGGCCATGACGTTCCCAGCGGCCCGCGCATGCCCAGCACGCTGCCCTCCTTTGAGGCGCAGATCGCTCGTGAGACCGCGCCTACAGCGCGCACGGTCAGCACGACCTCGCCCCGCTCAGATAGGCCGCTGACGGAAATTGGCACCTCACCGATGCCGAATGCGTAGACCATCATGAACTGCCCTGGCGCGATCAGCGGGGCTTCCCCGCGAACGGCATCAAACGCAAGCGTAAATGTGTCGACCGTGTCCTGTGAACGAGAGAGGACCCGGAACGGCTGCGGCACCATCACCCCGGGTATCGCCGGCTCAGCGAGGGTCATTGGTCCCGTAGACATCGATCAGTCGCAGCCGCGTCCACTGCAGCCGTTCGATGATGACCTGGGCAAAGCGTGACATCAGCTCATAGCCCAGTGCCGGATCGGCCTCGCACTTGCCGCGCAGGCAGGCGCCGTCAAAGGCGGTGGTGCGCACGGTTGTCAGTGCGCGTGCGTCCAGATGCCAGCGATAGGGCGGGAACAACCAGGACCAGCCGAGTACCTCGCCGGCTTCGAGCGTCTCGATCGTGACCGGACCGCGCGCTGGGAAGTAGGTCTCCAGCGCCGCGCTGCCGTGACGGACGAGGTAGAAGGCATCGGCGGGATCGCCGCGGCGGATGATCTGCTCACCCGCGTGAAACTGCACGTTGCTCGCGCACCCGGCCAACAGGGTCAGCGTCTCGCTCGCGAGTCCCTCAAACAGTGGAATCTCAGCCAGGAGGCTGTCAATCTGTTGTGGCATCGGGGTCCTCGGTCGCCCTGATCGCGGCCACTTCTTCGGTGATGTCGATCCCGACCGGGCACCAGGTGATGCAGCGCCCGCACCCGACGCAGCCCGAGGTCCCGAATTGATCGATCCAGGTCCCGAGCTTGTGCGTCATCCACTGGCGATAGCGGGCGCGCGACGAGGAGCGGATGCTGCCGCCGTGGATGTGGGAGTAATCGATCGAGAAGCACGTGTCCCAGACGCGGGTGCGTTCGGCGACCTCGCCACCGAGGTCGCTGGTGTCCTCGACGGAGGAGCAGAAGCACGTGGGGCAGACCTGGGTGCAATTTCCGCAGCTGAGACACCTGTCGGCGACCTCATCCCAGCGCGGATGTTCGAGGTTGCGTGCCAGCAGATTGCGAATGTCGTCGGTCTCCATGGTGCGCCCCATCTGGGCGGCGGTGGCGGCGATGGCCACTCCGGCCGCGGTCAGGTCGGCGTCCGTGGCAGGCCGCTGAGGCAGCTCCGCAAGCACGGCTGCACCGCGGTCGCTGCCGGCTTCCGCCAGGAACCGGTGGTCCCCGTCGAGCAGCTCCGTGAGCGCCAGGTCATATCCGGCGCTGGCCTCGGGGCCGGTGCCCATCGACGCGCAGAAGCAGGTGCCGCCGGCGATGATGCAGTTCACGGCAACCAGGAAAGCGTCCTCGCGCTGGTTGGCATAGTCGCGGTCCACGTGGCGGCCGCCGATGAAGACCCGATCCTGAATCTCAATCGCGTGCAGCTCGCACGACCGCACACCGATGAACGCCATCGGCTTTGCCTCAGTCGGTTCCTCCTCGACCACCATGTCGTCGCCTGGCGAGCGGGTGGCACGCCAGAGCCGCACCTCAGGACGAAACAGGAATCGCTTCCAGGAGTGCGGACCGACCGCGTAACCGAAACGCGCGCCGTCCTCGCGGCGCTTGAGGCGATAGCTACCGCCGCTCTGCTCGTCGGTCCAGCCGATCGGAAGCTCCGAAGCGGCGCCCAGGTCGTCATAGATGATCGCGCCGTCGCGAATCTTCGGGCCGAGCACGCGGAAGCCCCGTACTCGCAATGTGGCGAGGAGGCCGTCGAGTGCCTCGAGCGGAATCACAGCCGGCGCGGTCTTCTGGGCCTGCACCTATGCTCACCTCCCACGGGTTGCCGCGGTTGCCGCTGCTGATGTGATCGCTCCCGGCACTGAGCTTATGGACCACTGGTCAGCGCGCAAATCAGTAGTTCCCCGCGCATGACCGAGACGAGTCGCGGTGCACCAGGACGGCCGACGGAAAGAGCTGAGCGAGATGGAGACCGCTCATATTTTACGGCGGCCAGTCGTGGATAAGTACTGACTGGCCATCGCGATTGTTCCCGATTGCGCGCCGTCGCGCGTGGGCTAGGTTCGAGGAAGAGTCGGCGTGTCACGGCTCGGCATCTACAGAGCGTTCCAGAAAACGAGGTTGCGATGACTGTACGAGTAGCGATCAACGGCTTTGGTCGTGTGGGCCGCAGTGTCTTGCGAGCCGCCTATGAGCAGGGTGCGGACATCGATGTCGTAGTTGTCAACGACCTCGTCGACGCCGGCACGCTCGCGCACCTGCTGAAGTACGACTCCGTCTTCGGACGGTTTCCTGGAGACGTAACGGCCGAGGACGGCAGCATCGTGATCGACGGCGTGCCGATTTCCACGCTCGCGCAGACGAACCCGGAAGCGTTGCCGTGGGAGGAGCTAGGTGTTGAGGTTGTGATCGAGTCCACAGGACGGCTTCGGACCCGCGCCGGCGCGGCTCAGCACCTTGAAGCTGGGGCTAAGAAGGTGATCATCTCGGCGCCTGCGAAAGGTGAGGAGCCGGTTGACGCGACGGTCGTACTCGGCGTCAACTTTGATCAGGTCTATGACCCGGACGTGCACCAGATCATTTCAAACGCTTCCTGCACGACCAACTGCCTTGCCCCGGTGGCGAAGGTGCTGCATGACGCGGTCGGGATCAAACATGGACTGATGACGACCGTGCACGCGTACACCGCTGACCAGAATCTGCTGGATGGGCCTCACAAGGATCTGCGTCGTGCGCGGGCCGCGGCGCTCAACATCATCCCGACGTCGACCGGAGCGGCGAAAGCGCTCGGGCTTGTGATCCCTGAGCTTGACGGGCGCCTCAACGGCTACGCCGTGCGAGTCCCGATGCCGACCGGCTCGCTCGTGGATCTCACGATCGAGACCGAACGCACGACAAACCGCGAGGAGATCAATGCGGAATTCGAGCGGCTCGCCGATATTGGCGCCCTGAAGGGAATCCTCGCGTACACGGAGGATCCGATCGTCTCGTCAGACATCATCAAGTCCCCGTACTCGTCGACCTTCGACGCTTCACTCACATCGGTCAACGATGGCACCCAAGTGAAGGTCGTCGCCTGGTATGACAACGAGTGGGGCTACTCGAGCCGGCTGGTCGATCTCGCGCAGCGCGTCCTCGTTCCCGTCGCGCAGACGGTCTAGGGGCATTGTGCCCGTGTCGCTGCGTGGTTCTACGGATGCCGCGGTGCTCGCCGTAGGCGATGCTCAGAACATGGCAACAGCCCCACAGAAAACGTCCGTCCTGGCGGATCTGACCGCAGGAGACCTGACGGCCTCAGGGCTCGTCACCTGCTTCCCCGACGACGGCCTGGCAACGGTCGCATCGAATCTGATCCGTCACGATGTCCACGCCGCGCTGCTGCTCCCACACGATGGCGGTGTGCCACTGCTGGTGAGCGACTTGGACCTTGTACGGGCTGCGCTAACGCAGGTACATCGCGTGGAAGACATCAAGGCCACCCTCGAGCCTTCTGCAGCGCTTCGCGCTGACGCACCGATCGCTGACGTGGTGGCGACAATGGCTGAGCGGTACGTCCGGCATCTGCTGGTCACCGATCCGGAGACCGGCGCTCCGATCCGCCTCGTCTCCGCGTTGGATGTGGTTGCGGCGCTCGGCGGTGTCGATCCTGACCTCTCCCGCCAGCGTCGAATCGCGCAGCACCGCCCACCCGCGAATGCGACATCGCTGCGCGACGCAACCGTTGATGAGGTCGCCCAGCTGGGCATCCTGACCTGCATCGCCGGTGCGTCACTGCTCACGGTCGCCCGGACGATGGCTGAGCGGCGCGTCCACTGTGTCGCGATAGCGGGGATCGAGCATCCCGGCGAGCATCTCATCTGGGGGCTGATCGAAGACATCGACATTGTCGTGGCCATGCACCGTGACGCACTCTCTGAGCCTGCCGCCAGCATCGCGAGGAAGTCGCCAATCGCTGTTGAGGTGAGCGACTCACTGACCCATGCTGCCGAGTTGCTGGTGGAACACGACGCGAGCCATGTGGTTGTGGTCGGGCCAACCGGGCTCGCCGCCGGCATCATCTCGACCCTGGATGTGGCATCCGTTCTCGCGGCGGGCTTGCTCAACTCCGTGCTGTAGTCCCGTGGCCCTGGAACGGGCGAGCTGGCCTGATCAGCTGGGATCGGCTCTGTAGGTGTTCGCGGCGCGTAGCGCTTTGACGTAACCCGCACGCTCATACGTTGACCCATCCTGGTCGCGCGGGACACTGAGCATCCCGCGGAATGCCTCCACAGTGCTGAATCCCTTCGCGGTCATCCACCGCGAGAGGCCGTCCAGCAGCACGGTCGCGTGCTCGGGTCCGTAACGCAGAAGCGCGGAAGTGCTCATCACCACATCCGCTCCGGCCAGGAGGTACGCGGCCATGTCGGCCGCGGTCTCGACGCCGGAGCTGGCCGCCAGTGACGCACTCACATGACCGCGCAGTAACGCGATCCAGGCCCGCGGGAGGCGCGCCTCGCGGGCGCTTGAGAGCTCGATCCCGGGCACTATCGCCAGCCTATTCGCGTCGATGTCAGGCGCGATGAAGCGGTTGAACAGCACCAGCGCGTCCGCCCCAGCGGCGTCAAGCTCCCGGGCGAGCTCGCCCAGGGAGCTGAAGTACGGGCTCAGCTTCATTGCGATCGGGATCGTGACCGCCGCCCTGACATTCGTAAGCACTTCAAGCTGGCGTTGCTCGACGTCACGGGCAGGGGTGTGCGGATCACCGGGCATGAAGTGGGTGTTCAGCTCGAGCCCGGCTGCGCCCGCGTCCTGCATCGACCGTGCGTAGGCGCCGAGGGCGCCGGCCGTGATGCCGTTGAGGCTGGCAATCACCGGCACGTCCACCGCCGCCGCGGCACGCTCGAGCAAGCTCACGTAACGCCGTGGGCCAGGATCCGCCTTTGTCCCGGCGGGGAAGTAGGAGAGGGACTCAGCGAAGCTCTCGCTGCCTGCGTCGAGCAGCCGTCCACCGCGCTCGGCGTCTTGTCGCAGCTGTTCCTCGAACAGCGACGGGAGTACAACCGCGCCCACGCCCGCGTCCGCGAGGCGGCGTACGCCCTCAACCGTGCCCGAAAGTGGCGATGCCGACGCAATCAGCGGATTGCGCAAAGCCAGTCCCATGTAGCGGGTCGGTAGCTCAGTCATCGCTCACGCGGGAGTCGGCGGTGAACCTGTTGGCGCCATGGGTGGCCATCTCCTCATAGACCTGCCAGCGTTGTGCGAGCGCCCGCTCGGCAAGCGCATGTAGCCGCTCGGCCTCCTCCGGCTGGGTGTCGGCAAGTGTGCGGTAGCGCAGCTCACGGTCGGTGTAGTCGGCGAGCGGGATCCGCGGCCGCGGCGAGTCCAGCAGGAATGGGTTGCCATCGTCACCGCGCACGAGCGGGTCGTAGCGGACCAGTGGCCAGTAGCCGCTGGCGACCGCCCGGTGTTGCTGGCCCAGCCCGTCGCGCATCTCGATTCCGTGAGCGATGCAGTGGCTGTAGGCAATCACGAGTGACGGTCCGTCATACGCCTCGGCTTCGCGGAACGCTCGTAGCGTCTGCTGGGGATCGGCACCGATCGCGACCCGTGCGACGTACACGTTGCCGTACGCAATCGCCTGCAACGCCAGGTCCTTCTTGGCCGTCGTCTTGCCGGCCGCGGCGAACTTGGCGACCGCGCCCAGCGGTGTCGCCTTCGACATCTGCCCACCGGTGTTGGAGTAGACCTCGGTGTCGAGCACCAGCACGTTGACATCACGGGCGCTGGCCAGGACGTGGTCGAGGCCGCCGGCGCCGATGTCATATGCCCAGCCATCGCCGCCGACGATCCACACGCTGCGCCTGACGAGGTGATCTATGACGCTACGTAGATCCTCGACTGCGGGCCCGCTCAGATCGCTGAGCCTGCGCTCCAACGCTGCCACCCGTGCACGTTGGGCCGCGAACTGGGACTCGTGCAGCTGTGGTGCTGCGAGCGTCTCATCAACCAGTTCGGCGCCGAGCTGTTCACGCAGCTCGAGCAGCCGACGGCGCGCCACCCCCGTCTGCTGGTCAGCGGCCAGCCGGAAGCCGAGCCCGAACTCAGCGTTGTCCTCAAATAGTGAGTTTGACCACGCGGGGCCGCGTCCGTCGGCGTCAGTCGTCCAGGGTGTGGTTGGCAGGTTGCCCCCGTAGATCGACGAGCAGCCGGTCGCGTTCGCAACCATCAGCCTGTCACCGAACAGCTGCGAGAGCAGCTTGATATATGGCGTTTCGCCACAACCCTCGCAGGCCCCGGAGAACTCAAACAGCGGGTCCAGGAACTGCGTGCCGCGTACCGTCCCAAAGTCGACCCGTGAGCGGTCGATCACTGGCAGCGACTCAAAGAACGCGATGTTCGCGCGTTCAGCGGTCAGCCGCGGCTCGCGAATGGCGAGGTCTATCGCTTTGCGGACCGGTTCGCCCGGCGCCGTGACCGGACACGCCTCGACGCAGAGCCCGCAGCCGGTGCAGTCCTCGAGGTAAACCTGCAGCGTGTAGCGCGCGTCCGGTAGACCGGGCGCGGTGAGCGCCGCCGACTGGAACGCGTCGGGCGCATCCGTGAGGCACCCGGGGTCGTAATGCCGGGAGCGGATCACCCCGTGCGGGCAGACAAAGCTGCAGTTGCCGCATTGGATACAGAGCTCGGGGTCCCAGGCCGCGACCAGTTCGGAGATGTTGCGCTTCTCAAATGCAGAGGTCCCACTCGGATAGGAGCCGTCCACAGGCAGCGCGCTCACGGGGAGCTCGTCGCCACG
The DNA here is from genome assembly GCA_963774025.1 of uncultured Conexibacteraceae bacterium. Taxonomy (GTDB): domain Bacteria; phylum Actinomycetota; class Thermoleophilia; order Solirubrobacterales; family Solirubrobacteraceae; genus Palsa-465. Next base: position 459,358 of record CAVZDL010000015.1, on the reverse strand, counting down.
CCCGGCGATCATCATCGCGGTTACGTCCCGTACGAACACCGGCGCGTCGGCGGGCACGATCGGGTCCGGTTCGTGGTCAGCGGTCATCTGGAAAGGCGTCTGGATGCGGTGCAGACCCGCCAGCGACTGGTCAACCGCCGCCAGGTTCCGCTTTACGACCTCCGCGCCGCGATGGCCGTAAGTCTCCTCAATCGCATGCTTGATGAGTGGTATTGCCTGCTCGCGCGGAAGCACGTCGGAGATCGCGAAGAAGCAGGTCTGCAGAACCGTATTCACCCGCCCCGCGAGGCCAGCCTCACGGGCGATGCGGCCGGCGTCAATCGAGTAGAGCTCAATCGACTTTGCAAGGATCTGCTCCTGAACCGGACGTGAGAGCGAATCCCACACGCGGTCCGGTGGGTGCGGGCAGTTGAGCAACAGCGTGGCCCCGGGCGCCGCACGGTCCAGCACCTCAGCGCGGTCAAGCAGCCTGAGCTGGTGACAGCCGACGAAGCTCGCCTGCGAGACCAGGTACGGCGCGTGGATCGGGTTCGGCCCGAAGCGCAGGTGCGAGACCGTCTGGGAGCCGGATTTCTTTGAGTCGTAGACGAAGTACCCCTGGGCGTGCAGTTCACCGGTCGAACCGAGGATCTTGATCGTGTTCTTGTTAGCGCCGACGGTCCCGTCCGAGCCGAGGCCGAAGAACACCGCGCGCACCGTCTCCGGCGACTCGATCTCCAATGACCGGTCGTATGGCAGGCTCGTGTGGGAGACGTCGTCGTCGATCCCGATCGTGAACCGGCGTCGTGGCCGCTCGCGGGTCAGCTCCTCCAGAACGCCGGCGACCATCCCCGGATTGAACTCCTTGGATGACAAGCCGTAACGTCCGCCGGTGACGAGCGGCATCGCCGCCAGATCTCCGTCGGCATGGGCCTCGCTCAGGGCTGCCAGCACGTCCAGGTACAGCGGTTCGCCGATTGATCCGGGCTCCTTCGTCCGGTCGAGCACCGAGATCTTGTGGACGCTTTCCGGCAGCGCCCGTATGAGCTCCTGAGCCGGGAAGGGCCGATACAGCCGCACCTGCAATACGCCCACCCGCTCACCCCGAGCCTGCAGTGCCGCCACCGTCTCACGCGCCGTCTGCGCGCCGGAGCCCATCAGCACCAACACCCGCTCGGCGTCGGGATGGCCGCTGTATTCGACCAGGCCATAATGGCGGCCGGTCAGCACGCCGAGCTCGTCCATCACGTCCTGTACCACGCCCGGCGTGCGGGCGTAGAACGGATTGACCGTCTCACGCGCCTGGAAGTAGACGTCAGGGTTCTGCGCGGTGCCGCGGATGAACGGCCGCTCGGGCGAGAGTCTGCGCGCACGATGGGCGCGGACCAGCTCCTCCGGGACGATCGCGCGCAGTTGATCATCGCTCAGCAGCTCCACGCTGTTCAGCTCATGTGAGGTGCGGAAACCGTCGAAGAAGTGCAGGAACGGCACTCGCGACCGAAGCGTCGCCGCGTGGGTGACCAGCGCCATGTCATGGGCCTCCTGAACGGAGGCCGAAGACAGCAGCGCCACTCCGGTCTGGCGGACCGCCATGACATCTGAGTGATCCCCGAAGATCGAGAGTCCCTGAGCGGCGAGCGACCGCGCCGCGACATGCAGCACCGCCGAAGTCAACTCCCCGGCGATCTTGTACATGTTCGGGATCATCAACAGCAGTCCCTGGGAGGCCGTGAAGGTCGTGGCCAGTGCGCCTGCCTGCAGCGACCCATGCAGAGCGCCGGCGGCTCCGCCCTCGCTCTGCATCTCGACCACGCCAGGCACCGAGCCCCAGACGTTCTGCAGGTGCTGGCTGGACCATTCGTCCGCCAGCTCCGCCATCGGCGAGGAAGGCGTGATCGGGTAGATGCAGCACAGCTCGGAAAGGCGGTACGCGACTGAGGCTGCGGCTTCGTTGCCGTCAATTGTTACGCGCATCAACGAGCCTCCGGGACCATCTCTATCGCGTGCACTGGGCACTGCGTGAAGCAGGCTTCACAGCCTGTGCAGCGGTCGTAATCAAACCGGTAGCGGTGCCCCGGTCCAAGTTTGATAACCGCATCCTCAGGGCAAGCGCCCAGACAACCGTCGCACTCGCAGCAGTTCCCGCATGAGAGACAGCGGCCAGCCTCGAACGTGGCCTGCTCGACGGAGAGCCCGCCGACCACCTCCATAAAACTCGTGACGCTCTCCTGTGGAGCCAATTCCGGCTGAGCGCGCCTGGCGGCGTCTCCAAAGAACCACAGGTTCAACAGCCCGAGGTCGGCGACCTCGTGCTTGGGTGCACGCTCGTGGACGGTCCCACGCAGCCAGGCGTCGATCTCTCGCGCCGCGCGCTTGCCGTGCCCGGTCGCGATGGTCGCTGTCCGCTCACTCGGCACCATGTCGCCCCCGGCGAACACCCAGGGACAGCCCGTCTGAAGTGCGCTCGAGACCTCGACGGTACCGTCCTTGTCGAACTCGATCCCGGGAACGCCGCGCAGGAAAGCGGTGTCGGCGCCCTCGCCGAGTGCGAGGATTACCGTGTCGGCCGCGAGCGTCTCAAACTTGCCGGTCGGTTGCGGGAAGCCCGTATCGTCAAGCTTCATCACCTCCACCTTGAGCTCCGGCCCGTCGACCGCTGCGATCGTCCGCAACCAGTTGATCCGGACTCCTTCACGCTCGGCGTAGGCTGCCTCCTCCTCATGGGCCGGCATCTGCTCACGAGTGCGCCGGTAGACGATCAGCGTCTCCTCAGCCCCGAGCCGCCGCGCCACGCGCGCAGCGTCCATCGCAGTGTTGCCGCCGCCGTAGATGGCCACCCGCCGGCCAATGACAGGCGGTTCGCCAGCCGCGACGTCATGCAGGAAAGAGAGCGCGTCGACGATCCGGCCGGCGTCGCGACCGGGGATGTTCACCTGCTTGGAGAGGTGCGCCCCGACCGCGACAAACACGGCGTCAAAGCCGCCCTCCTCGCGCTCAGCGATCAGGTCCACGACCCGATGCCCACCGGTGAACTGGATACCGAGCTCATGCAGACGCTGCAGCTCGCTGTCAATCACTTCACGCGGGAGCCGGTAGGAGGGAATCCCGTACCGCATCATCCCGCCGGGCTCCGCGCCGGCGTCGCGAATCTCTACCGAGTGGCCGAGCCGCGCCAACTGATAAGCGGCTGACAGGCCGCTCGGTCCGGCGCCGATCACCAGCACCCGCCGACCAGTGGAGACGGCTGGAGCTTCGATCCGCCATCCATGTTCAGTCGCGAGATCGCCGAGGAAGCGCTCGACCGAGTGGATTCCCACCGCCGTGTCCAGCTCCCCGCGGTTGCAGACGCTCTCACACGGGTGGTAACAGATCCGTCCGTGGATCGCCGGCAATGGGTTGTCCGCCACGAGCTGACACCAGGCCCGCTCGTACTCGCCCGCGTGGACATCAGCGAGCCACGCCTGGATGTTCTCGCCAGCCGGACAACCCGCGTTGCACGGAGGCAGCAGATCAACATAGACCGGTCGAGAGTCACGGACCGGCCCGGCGTGGGAGTGCCCGTGAACCAGGTCCGGAAGTGCAGTTAGGTCGGGTCGCGAGGCTGCCATCTCAGCGTCGTGTTCATCGCCTGGTGCCGCGGTCCCGGGCGGCGTCGAGCAGCACTCGCTGCTCAGCGGACGCCAACAGCGCTCGGGTTCGATCGACAACATCGACGTTCACGGAGACGCAGTCGATTCCGGCACGGACGAGCAGCTCGGCGTACTCGGGATGGACCGACGGCGCCTGGCCACATATAGAGGTCTGCAGGCCCAGCTTGCGCGCCGTCGGGATCAGCTGACGCAGATACCTGGTCACTGCCGGGTCGCGCTCATCGAAGGTTTCGGCCAGCACCTCATTGTCACGGTCGGCACCGAGCAGGAGCTGCGTGAGGTCGTTGGAGCCGATCGAGATGCCCGTTACGCCGAGTTCTGCGTAGTCGGCGAGGTTGAACAGCACCGATGGCACCTCCGCCATCACCCACAGCTCGAAACCAGGCCGCTCGAGCAGGCCGCTTTCTGCGATCAGATCGCGACAGCGTCGCAGCTCTGTGGTTGTACGCACGAACGGGAGCATTACGTGCAGGTTCGTGTGACCCTCGTCCCAGACGCGACGCAGCGCGGACAGCTCGAGCCCGAAGACCTCGGGCTCACGCGTGTAACGCAACGCTCCGCGATAGCCGATCATCGGGTTCGCCTCCTCCGGCTCAAACTGCTCGCCGCCACGCAGGCCGCGGAACTCGTTTGTGCGGAAGTCGATCGTCCGGTAGGTGATCGGTCGGGGGGCGAACGCGTCGGCGAACGTACTCAGGGCGTCAGCCATCTTGGTGACGAACTCGTCACCGCGGTCCTCTTGCAACAAAGTGCGTGGATGGTCGCCGCCGAGCGCCTCCAGAACCATCAGCTCAGCACGCAATAGGCCGACGCCGTCCACGTCGAGGGCCGCCGCGCGCTCCGCCTGCGAGGGCTCGGACATGTTGACCAGCAGCTTGGTGGCGGTGACCGCGCGGGGTGAGCCGGCCAGAGCGCCAGCGGGCGCACTGGCCGGAGCGGGCGTTGGTACCTGGGCGCCCTCGATCACGACGCCGTGCGTGGCGTCGACCGTGACGATCTCGCCGTCACGCAGCTTCTTCGTCGCGTCGCCGGTGCCGACCACGCAAGGGATGCCCAGTTCGCGCGACACGATCGCCGCGTGGCAGGTCATTCCACCAGAGTCGGTCGCGATTGCCGCGGCGCGGCGCATCAACGGCACCCAATCCGGCGTGGTCATGTGCGTTACGAGAATGTCGCCATCGCCGAGTCGTGCAGCGTCGGCCAGCGTCGAGAGCACTCGCACGGCTCCGCTGGCACTGCCTGGTGCTCCACCCAGCCCGCGTAGCAACACGGTGCCGGTGGTCCCGCCGGTCGGTGCCGTCACGGTTCCAAGCAGTGTCGTGATCGGGCGGCTCTGCAGCATCCATACCGCGCCATCGGGATCAAACGCCCACTCGGTGTCCTGGGGGGAGCCGTAGTGCGCCTCAATCTCGCGCCCGAGCTTCGCCAGGGTGAGCACCTCCTCGTCGGTCAAGACCGGCGTCAGCGCCTCCTCCTCGGAGAGGTCGCGAGTGGTGGTTCCACCCCCGGGGATCGAGACGATCGTGAGCTCCTTGTGGTGGACCTCGCGTGACCGGATTGAGACCGCGGCTTTGTCGACCAGATATCGATCAGGAGAGACCGAGCCGGAAACCACGGCCTCTCCGAGCCCAAATGAGCCTTCAATGACCAACTGGTTGCGGTCCCCCGTCGCGGGGTTTGCGGTGAACATCACTCCGGCCCGGGTGGACTGGATCTGGCGCTGAACGACAACCGCGATGTCCATGTCGGCCTGGCTGAGATCTTTGGATCCCCGGTAGTAGACCGTGCGGGCCCCAAACAACGACCGCCAGCAATGGCGCACTGCGTCGATCACGGCGTCAGCGTCAATGATGTTCAGGAAGGTCTCGTTCATCCCGGCGAATGACGCGGCGGCGGTGTCCTCGGCTGTCGCTGAGGAACGGACGGCCACCGGCACTGCGCCGTCGCTTCCGCTCAGCTCGTCGTATGCCTCGCGGATCGCGTGCTCCAGCCAATCGGGCATGGCAGCTTCGTCAAATAGTGCGCGAGCCTGTTCAGCGGCTTGCGAGAGGGCTGCGGTGTCCTCGACGTCGACATTGTCGAGCAGGTCAGCCAGGCGTGTGCGCAGGCCCGCTTCTTGGCAGAAGGCCGCATAGGCGGGTGCGCCGATCACGAAACCGGGAGGTATGGGAAGGCCGGCAGAGGTCAGCTCTCCGAGGTTGGCGCCCTTGCCGCCGGCATAGTCAACATCGCCTTTGCGCAGCTCTGAGAAGCGACGTACCGGCTCCGTTGCGGAGGGAGCGACAGGTTGGGTGACTGAGGTGCTCATCGTGGTCTCCAATTCGGGTCTACGTTGAAAGTGCTGCCTCGCGCGACGTTTCCCCAGTGGCGCGGATGCTCCGTCTGCGCCGGTGTGCCGAGAGCCGTCATCTAGGTTGCCGTGCAGTCGGGAGTGCGCATCGTCGGCGACGTTACGCTCGGCCAGAGCGAAGTCCATCAGTTGGTTGCACGACCGTGGCTGCGGACAACTACGGGCGGCCGGCGCCTCATCCGAAGAACACGGCCGCCGTGTCGTAGAGCCGCAAGTCCAACGGCTTGGCTGATTGCAGCGGCTGCTCCAGGTCAATTGTCAGGACCTCGGTGCCCACCAGCGCAGTCATCGTGCCAAAGCGGCCAGCGAGGGCAGCGTCGGTCGCGGCTGTCCCGAATCTTGTGGCGAGAATGCGGTCATAGGCGATCGGGGTGCCACCGCGCTGCACATGGCCGAGGATCGTTGAGCGTGTCTCATAGCCTGTGCACGCTTCGATCTCGTGCTGCAGCATGGTGGCGATGCTGCCCGGATGCGCCGACCCAGGTCCGTCCAAGCGACTCGCGTCTGCGTTCTGGTCGTCGACTGTGCGTGGCCGGGCGCCTTCGGCAACGACGATAATCGAGAAGCTGCGCCCGCGTTGGTGGCGGCGGTGGAGTTGCTCACATACAGCGTCCACGTCGAACGGCCGCTCAGGTATCAATATCGCATCGGCGCCGCCAGCCATCCCAGCGCACGTTGCGATCCAGCCGGCGTTGCGGCCCATCACCTCGACAAGCATCACACGGTTATGCGATTCGGCTGTCGTGTGGAGTCGGTCGATCGCATCTGTTGCGATCTGGACCGCCGTATGAAACCCAACGCTCGCATCAGTGCCTGCAACGTCGTTGTCGATCGTCTTTGGCACCCCGACGATCGGTATCCCCTCGCGCCACAGATCTCGCGCACCGCGGAGGGTGCCATCCCCTCCGATTGCAACGAGTGCGTCAATGCCGCGAAGCGACAGGGTGCGCTTGATCGCGTCGAGGCCCTCGCTCCCAAGTGACGTGGGGTCTGTCCGCGACGTGCCGAGGACCGTGCCGCCGCGCGTCAAAATGCCTGAGGTGCCGTCGAGCGTCAGTTCGATCGCATCGTCGTGCAACAGCCCGAGCCAGCCGTTGCGAAAGCCCATGAAGCTGTGCGGGCCCTGCGTCAGGCCGCGACGGACAACCGCCCGGATGACCGCATCCAAGCCCGGACAATCCCCGCCGCCGGTCAGCACTCCGATTCGTGTCATCTTGCTTGACTCCCGACCGTCTTTACCGTGGTTTGCGAGATAAGGTCTCTGATCATCAGCATTACTGCTGTACCTGCCGGGCACAACGCGTAATTTCACGCGTCCGTGTGCGTAAATTCCCACGGCAGTGGTTCGACTGCAGCCCAACCTGATCGGCGCTATGGGCTTCGAAGCGCGTCGAACGCAGGCGGGCGTGGAACCGGCTTAGCGGGGCCGCGACGGAACCGCCGGATGCATCCGTGGTTTCCCGCTCACCGGGCCGCGGCTATTAGCTCCAGGCGATCGGCTAACCCCGGAGTGCGGGTTGCCCGCGACTGCATATCGTTGACATCTACGGGCAGCACCCGAATTCGCGGCTGCCAAATTGCGGCAAGTATCCGGAGGGATCATGCAACAGACCTCGTCAGTCACTCTGCTTTGTTATGACGGTTCAAACAGCTCGAAGCATGCGATCGCTGCAACAAGCGAGGCGCTCTCGACAAACAAGTGTCGTCGTCCTGCATATCTGGAATCCGCCGGTAGAGGCTCTCGCGGACTCATACAGCGATCCTGGAACGCACCTGTTGGCAAGTCGCTTCGACCAGCTTGAGGCCGAAGAGATTGCTCGCGCGACAGCGCTCGCACAGGAGGGTGTGGAGCTGGCTCGTGCGGTTGGCTGGGACGCTCACATGCGCTTGGAACGTGCGGATGGGGCGAATGGCGCGTGATCCTCGATGTCGCCTCGTCACTCGACGCCGGTTTGATCGTGCTCGGGACCCGCGGCCGGACGGCGGATTCAGGACGGCTTGCTCGGCACCAGCGTGTCCAGAGACGTGCTGCACCACTCGTCGCGTCCGGTGCTCCTCGTGCCGGCGCCGGTCGAGGAAGACTCGCCATCTGACGGTGAGGCCTGCGATCCCGGCTACGGCGGCTATTGAGCCTGACAGCAAGTTGATCGGGCGCGGGAAAGCACGGATTCCGCGGCGTTCGCCAACGGCAAGCATCTCTCGTCATGGACACACCTGCGATCTACACCGACCGGCTGACCAAACGCTATGGTCGTACGCTCGCGCTGGATGGTCTCAGCCTGACCGTTCAGCCCTGGCGAGGCGTACGGGTTCCTCGGCCCGAACGGCGCGGGCAAGACGACCACGATCCGGCTGCTGCTCGGGCTCCATCGCGCCAGTTCCGGCACCGCCCGTCGTGTTCGGCCTCGATGCCTGGAACGAGCCGGTCGCTGGGCATCGGCACGTCGCCTACGTGCCAGGCGAGCCCTTCCTCTGGCCGTCGCTCACCGGCGCTGAGTCGCTCGAGTTTCTCGGCCGGCTCCACGGAGGGACAGACGTCGGCTACCGCGATCAGTTGATCGAGCGCTTTGAGTTGGATGCCGGCAAGAAGGTGAGGGCGCTCTCCAAAGGTAACCGCCAGAAGATCCAACTGATTGCCGCGCTTGCCACCAGAGCTGACCTGCTCCTGCTTGACGAGCCGACCAGTGGTCTTGATCCGTTGATGGAGATGGCGTTCCGGGAATCGGTTCGCGAGGCGAAAGATCGTGGGCAGACGATGTTCCTTTCCTCTCACGAACTCGCCGAGGTCGAGGCCACCTGTGACCGCGTCGGGATCCTTCGCAGCGGCCGGCTCGTCGATCAGGGCTCTTTGTCCGAGCTTCGACACCTGAGTGCGCAGACCATCGAGGTTACGTTCGACGGACCGGCGCCTGAACTCGGACCATTGCCCGGAGTGGCAGTCCAGGCCACCAGTCCGAATTCGTTGCACCTGGAGGTTTCAGGCGAGTTGTCGCCTCTGCTCGCGGAGTTGGCCAGCCACCGAATCACCTCGCTGACCAGTCGCCCGCCCTCGCTTGAGGAGCTCTTCTTGCATCACTACGACGGCACTGATGAGCACAGCCGTCCTTAGTCCCGAGGCGGGCCGCGCCGCTGCTGGAGAACTCACGCGTCGGCCCGGCGTCGCGCTGTTGCTTGCACGCCGCACGCTGCGCGATGCGCGAGTTCGCACGATCGCGTTCTTGTACTTGTTCGGCATCGTCGCCTACGTTCAGCCTGTCGGCTTTCGCAGCGCGTTTCCGAGTCTGGAGAGCCGGCTCGCCTTCGCTCGGAGCTTCGGCCACAACAAAGCCGTCGTCCTGTTCTACGGCAAGGCCTACGATCTGCTCACGGTTGGCGGGTACTCGGCTTGGCGGGTCGGCGGAACGCTGGCGATCTTTGCCGCGGTGTTTGGCGTTCTTGCTTCCGTGCGAGCCCTCCGCACCGAGGAGGACTCGGGTCGTGCTGAGCTGGTGTTGTCGAGTGCGGTGGACCGACGGCGTTACCTGACGGCTTCGCTGGCCGCTGTTGGAGCCACCGCATTAGCGCTTGGCAGTGCCGAGACCGCAGGGCTGCTGGCCGGTGGCCTTCCGGCGGGAAACTCGCTTCTGCTCGCACTTTCCACGGTCTCGGTTCTTTGGGTGTTTGTGGCGGCCGGCGCTGTGATCTCACAGCTGGCGTCCACCCACCGGCTGGCGCTTCAGCTCGGTGGCGCATGCGTTGGGCTGGCGCTGCTGGTTCGCGTGATCGCCGACACGGCTAACGGGGTGGGCTGGCTGCGCTGGTTCACGCCGCTTGGCTGGGCCGAAGAGCAACGTCCGTTCACAGGGGAACATCCAGTCGTCCTGCTGCTGCCGCTGGCTGTCGGCGCCATCCTATTGGTCCTCGCCGCGCGCCTCTCGCGACGACGCGATGTCGGCTGCGGGATCCTGACTCCCCGCGAGCGTTCCACACCACGGCTGGCGTTGCTGTCCTCGCCCACGGCGCAGGCACTGCGCGGGGAACTCGTCGGTCTGGCCACATGGGTGGGGGGTGCCGCGGTCTTCGCGATCATCATCGGCGTCCTCGCCAAGAGCACTGCATCCGCCGGGCTGTCCCCGCAGTTGCGGCGTGAACTCGCGAAGTTCGGCACGGGCTCGATCACCACACCCGCAGGCTATATCGGACTCAGCTTCCTGCTGTTCGAGCTTGCCGTTCCTCTGTTTGCCGTTGCTCAGGTCTCGGCGCTCCGGCGAGAGGAGTCTGATCAAGCTCTCGAAACCCTGCTTGCACTTCCGGTGGGGCGATACCGCTGGCTGGGCGGGCGTTTGGCTCTGGCGGCCGGCGGGGCTGCAGCGGTCGCGCTGACGGCCGCGCTGTTCGGCTGGATCGGCGTCACGGCCTCAGGGGCGTCCCTGTCGCTGCCGGAGATGCTCGAGGCAGGCGTCAACTGTTTCGCTATGGCGGCCCTCTTTCTCGGACTTGCCGTACTGCTTTTCGGGATCGCGCCCCGCGCAGCCGCTGCCGGCGCCTACGTGTTGGTGACGGTGACCTTCCTCTGGCAGCTGTTTGGTGCGCTTTTGTCGCTGCCTCACTGGGCGCTCGACCTGACGCCATACGCGCATCTCGGGCTCGCGCCGGCGCAACCCTTCCGACCGGTCCCCGCCCTGATTCTCGTTCTCATCGGAGTCGTGAGCGCATCGGCCGGAGTCGTAGCTTTCCGTCAACGCGACCTGGCCCAGGCCTGAAAGAAGACTCGATGGCGCCGCAAACATCTCCCCCCAACGAGCCCCAGGCTGAAGTGAGCTACCCCCGCGCTCGTGAGGCCGACGTCGTGCTACGCGATGGCTCAACAGTTCACGTGCGTCCTATCCGGACTGAAGATCGTGACGGGATCAAGGCATTTCTGGAAACGCTCTCGCCCGACTCGCTCGTATTCCGGTTCTTCGGTACCCCGGATCTGACATGGGTGACCAACTGGTCCCTTGACGTGGACTACTCAGATCGATTCGGATTAGTGGTGGAGACGGGAAGTCCTCGGCGGATCGTGGCTCATGCCGCCTATCTCCGAGTTGATGCCGAGCGCGCGGAAGTCGCCTTCCTGGTTGCTGACGAGCTGCAGGGTTTCGGAATATCCACGACCCTATTGGCCCATCTCGCCGAGGTCGCCCAGCAGCACGGGATCACGACGTTCACCGCCGAAGTCATGGTCTCCAACAATCGGATGATCGAGGTCTTCCGTCAGAGCGGATTCCCCGTTGAGATCCGGTCCACTCCCGATGGGCTTCACATGGAGATGCCGACCTCGCTCTCGCCCGCGGCGCAGGCCAGGTTTGAAGATCGGGACCGGATCGCTGCCGTGGAAGCCGTCCGCCGGGTGCTTGAGCCCAGGTCCGTAGCCGTGATCGGCGCGTCGCGAGCTCGCGAGTCGATCGGCGGCCTGGTCCTGCACAACCTGCTCGCGTTCGAGTTCAACGGTCGTGTCTACGCGGTCAATGCACGTGCAGACACCGTGCAGTCACTTCCCGCCTACCGGTCAGTCGGCGATCTCCCAGAGCCGGTCGATCTCGCAGTCGTGGTGGTTCCGGCTGAACACGTCGTGTCGGCCGCCACGGAGTGTGCTCGCGCAGGTGTGGGGGCACTCGTCGTGATCTCGGCCGGGTTCGCCGAGGTTGGCGGCGTCGGCGCCGAGCGCCAGGCGGAACTGCTGGCGGTCTGCCGGGACTCAGGGATGCGTATGGTCGGCCCCAACTGCCTTGGCGTGCTCAACACCAGCGCGGCAGTCCATCTGAACGCCACATTCGCGGCGCGACTCCCGCAAGGCGGATCAGTTGGCTTCATGTCCCAGAGCGGCGGGCTCGGCATCGCGATCATCGAAGCGGCTGCACGTCTCGGTGTTGGTCTCTCGTCGTTTGTCTCGGTCGGCAACAAGGCTGATCTGTCCGGCAACGACCTGCTCTGCTACTGGGAACAGGATCCAGCGACTGAGTTGGCGATGCTCTACCTGGAGTCGTTCGGCAACCCACGCAAGTTCGCTCGGGTCGCTCCACGCTTCGCCCGAAAGAAGCCGGTTCTGGCGGTCAAGAGCGGCCGCTCGGTGGCCGGTGCTCGCGCCGGTTCCTCCCATACTGGCGCGCTGATCGCCGCGTCAGATGTGACCGTCGACGCCCTATTCGAGCAAGCCGGCGTGATCCGGGCCGACACGCTGCACGAGCTCTTCGCGGTGGCCCAGCTGGTCACGAGCCAGCCGATCCCCGCAGGTGACCGCGTCACGATCGTGACAAATGCCGGCGGACCGGGCGTGATGTGCGCGGACGCGTGCCAGGCCGACGGCGTCGACGTGCAGCGAACTGCCAGCTGACGTGCAGGCCGCCCTGGCCGCTTCGCTGACTTCTGGAGCCGCTGTGTGCAACCCGATTGACATGGTTGCCGGTGCCTCGGCTGAGGATTACCGCAGCACGCTCATGACGTTGATCAGCACCGAAGCGTGCGATGCGATTCTGGCCATCTACGTGCCCACGCTCGCCGCCAAAGCTGCAGACGTGGCGACCGTACTCCGAGAGGTCGCGGAGAGCCAGCGGCACGTGGCAATTGCCGGCGTCTTCATGACGGCCGAGCCTCCGCCCGTGGAGTTGCGCTCGGACCGCGTGACCGTACCGGGGTACGAGTATCCAGAAGACGCCTCCCGTGCCATCGCCATGGCAGCCCGGTACGGGCGCTGGCGAGCTCGTCCCGAGTCGATGCCGATCAGCTTCGACGACACCGATGGCGTGGGCGCCGCCGCGATCATCAGCAGTGAGCTCGCCGGCGGCGGGGGATGGATGCGCGCCGACCGGGTCGCCGAACTGTTGCGGTGTTACCGGTTGCCGCTGATCGACACGAGGGTGGCGGCCGACGCTGAAGCGGCATCGAAGATCGCCGCTGAGCTCGACGCGCCGGTCGCCCTGAAGGCCGTCTCGGCGGATCTCATTCACAAGAGCGACGCCGGCGGCGTCCTTCTCGACCTCATCGGCGACGAGATTGTCCGCGCTGGGGCGGCTGAGATCGAGTCCCGAGTCCGCGCAGCGGGGTACGAGCTAGACGGGCTGCTGGTTCAGCCTATGGCTCCAAAGGGTGTCGAGCTGATCGTCGGTGTGATCCACGACCAAAGCTTTGGTCCGGTGATCGCCTGCGGTGCAGGCGGCACCGCCGCTGAGCTTGCAAAGGATGTGGCCGTCCGGATCACGCCCATCGGTGCGACTGAAGCCGCAGCGATGATCAGATCGTTGCGCTCGTACCCGCTGTTGGACGGCTATCGGGGCGCCGAACGGTGTGACGTCACGGCGGTCGAGGACGTGATCTTGAGGATCAGTGCGATGGTTGAGGCCCATCCGGAGATCGCAGAGCTCGACTGCAATCCTGTGATCGCGACGGCTGCCGGTGCCGTGATCGTCGACGCGCGGGTACGGATTGAGCCCGCGCCGGCAGATGTCCCGCGACCGTCGCTCAAGGCTTAGGCTGGCTGATGCGCTCGTCGTAGCAGGCGGCGTGAAACAGGGTGCTTCCGTAGGCAGCGTCGAATCGCGATTCGGCTGCGAGCGAAGTCCGCCTCGCGACGTCACCGGTGAGCTCGACCATTGGCTCATACACGCCAATGGGCTCCCCGCAACACTCGCAGCCGACCCCGGCCGCAGTATCGAACCTGCGACCGATTCGCTCGTTATCCACGCATTACAGGGTGCCGGGCGTCGGTCAGGAGGCGCAACGGTGGATGCCCGAGTCATGGCTGTGGAGAACTACGGATACCCGCCTCACGCCTCCCTCTCTCGCGACCAGTGCAGGGCTTATGCTCCTGAGCCGAGAACTGATGGCGATCGAGACCGACAAGCTCCGACGATTGATTGACGTTGGTCGTTCGCTGGTGACCGAGCTGGATTTCGAGGCCGTGCTTCAGCTGATTCTGACCGAGGCGCAGGTGGCGACCGGGGCGCGTTACGTCGCGCTTGGGGTGCTGAATGACCGGCGGACCGAACTCGACCGGTTCCTGACGCTCGGGATCGATGACACCACCAGGCTGGCGATCGGAGACCTGCCGCGTGGGCGTGGCGTGCTCGGCGTGTTGATCAAGGAGCCGCGTCCTCTCCGTCTGAAGACAGTCGGATCGCATCCGCAGAGCTACGGGTTCCCTGCTGGTCATCCGCCGATGACGAGTTTTCTTGGTCGTCCCGATCGAGATCCGCGGTGAGGTCTGGGGCAACCTCTACCTCACCGACAAGCAGGACGCGGTGGAGTTCACCGAGGAAGACGAGGCCATCGCGATTGTGCTGGCGGACTTCGCGGCCACGGCTATCGATAACGCGCGTGCATACGAGGGCAGCGAGCGCCGCCGGCTGGAGCTTGAGCAGGCGGTTCAGGGCCTTGAGGCTGCTCAGCACATTGCCGGAGCGATCGGAGGGGCGGGCGGCCTCGATCGGCACACTGGAGCTGGTTGTCAAGCGTGGTCGCGCGCTCGTCGGGGCCCGGAGTGTGCTGATCATGTTGCGCGACGGTGACGATCTGGTCGTAACGGCCAGCGCCGGACACACCGTGGACGCGCGCGGGCGTCGGATGCCGGTGGCGCAATCGACCTCCGGCCAGGTGCTCGAGCGGGGCCGACCAGAACTGGTCACCGATGTCGCGTCTCGGCTTCGGATCGCGCCTGACGAGCTCGGAGTGCCGGATGCGCACACAGCGTTGCTCGTCCCGATGATGCATCGCGGGGTCGGGCTCGGTGTGCTCGCCGCCTTCGATCGAGGTCAGGACGCCGAACCATTCACACAGCGAGATGAGCAGCTGCTGCGAACGTTCGCCGCTTCGGCGGCCAACGCCGTGGCGATCAGCCGCTCGGTCGAGGCTGAGCGTCTGCGTAGTGCGATCGCGGCGTCAGATGCCGAGCGAGGCCGATGGGCGACGAGAGCTGCACGACCAGACCCTGCAGACACTCGCCGGTCTGCGCGTGGGACTGTCGTCGGCTCTGCGAGCCAACGACCCAACGAGTTACGCCGAGGCCACGCAGCAGGCGATCGACGACATTGAATCCGAGATCAAGAACCTACGGGCGATCATCAGTGACCTGCGGCCGTCGCTACTCGATGACCTTGGGTTGCAAACGGCACTCGAGGCGCTGGTTGAGCGCAGGCGCACGGCCGGGCTGGCGATCGATTTCGAGTTCAATCTCCCCGACGCGGCGGCACAATCGAACGACGGTCGTGACCTCGAGACCGCCGTCTACCGGCTCGTCCAGGAGTCGTTGACCAACGTCGTCAAGCACGCCTCCGCGAGCACCGTCCGTGTCGCCGTCGTCGGTGGCGATGGGCAGGTGATCATCGAGGTCAGTGACGATGGTCACGGCTTCGATACAGAAGCGCGAAACCCCGGTTTTGGGCTCGCGGGGATGGGCGAGCGGGTGTTCCTGCTCGGCGGGTCGCTCGAAATCGAGTCCGGGCCGGACGGCACACTCGTCCGAGCGCGAATCCCGACTGGCACGACTCAGCAGGCAGCCGCAGATGCCGATCAGGTGGCGTCCTAGCGCGAAACTGACAAGCGCCGCACGGTCGTCGAGTCCGAGCCCGCGGTGCGTCCCGCCTCGAGTCCCTTAGCGATCTCGGGCGTGACGTAACTCTCGCCTCGTCGCGCCGCACGGACCGCGGGGGCGAGATCACGGTCGGCGTATTCCTTCAGGACGTAGCCGAGCGCGCCGGCATCCAGCGCCCGCTCGACGAACGCCGGGCTGTTCTCCATCGTCAGCACCACGACCTGGGTCTCCGGGACGCTACCGCGGAGTTCCCGAACCAGTCCCAGCGCCGATCCCGTCGGTAGATGCAGGTCGAGGATCAGGACGTCTGGCAGATGCCCGTGGACACAGCGCGCTGCCGTCTCCAGATCGATCGCCTCGGCGACCACCGTGACCCCGTCCTCAGCGTCCAGCAGCCGCTTGAGACTGCGACGCATGGCAGCGTGATCATCGGCCAACACAACCCGGATCGTGATCTGGGTCGCAGGCGCCGACGACCTTCGTAGGTAAACGGGGCGAGCCTCAGGTCTGGTGGCATCAGTCCACCGTAGGCCGCGGCGTGCGGTTCAGCATCGAGATGAACCTGCGGGCTCGCTGCGGAAAAGACGCAGCCTGGCCGCGGAGTTCATCCACTGCCCGGCAGGCCGTTTCGGCTCTGTTCGCCTAACGTTCCGTGTCTGTGTCCTTCGACAGCGACGGTTCAACAGCGAAAAGCGGCGAAGTGATCGATTCCGATCACTCGGGAAAGAGCAAGGTGGCGCCACCGTCCTCGATGCCCCAGGACAAGGGTGGCTGGCGGGTCGCCCCGGCGCCGGATGGTCGCGGGATGCCGGAGCATCACAAGCCCACTCCACCGCATCGTCTGCGTGCCTTTTGGATGTTTGTGCTCGCGTTGCTGGTGATCAACTGGTTGTCGGTGTTGTTTGTTCAGCCGTCCGCACATCCGCGGGTAACGGTGCCGTTCAGCCCGTACTTCCTGCAGCAGGTGCAGGACGGTCACGTGAAATCGATCTCGACGAAGGGATATGAGGTCGAGGGCACCTTCACGACCAAGCTTCGCTACCCAACAAAAAGCGACCGCCGACGACGCTGTTCGCGACTCAGGTGCCGCAGTTCTGGAGCAATCAGGAGCTGACATCGCTGCTGCGCTCCGAGGATGTCCAGGTCAACGCGCAGTCGACCACGACGAGTACCTCTCTGCTGGCCGAAATCCTGCTCGGCTTCGGTCCGACGCTGCTGTTGGTAGGCGTGTTTGTGCTGATCGCGAGGCGCTCGATGGCCCGCGGCGGCGGCATCGGCGCGCTAGGTGGGTTCGGGCAGTCGAAGGCGCGCCGGGTTGATCCTGAGAAGATCCGGGTCACGTTCGACGACGTCGCCGGGATCGACGAGGCGAAGGGCGAGCTCTCAGAGATCGTCGATTTCCTCCGCAGCCCGGACCGGTACGTCCGTCTCGGCGGGCGTATGCCGCACGGGGTGCTGCTTGTCCGGACCGCCCGGGACCGGCAAGACGCTACTGGCGCGCGCGGTTGCGGGGGAAGCCAACGCGGCGTTCTTCTCGATCGCGGCGTCAGAGTTCATCGAGGCGATCGTCGGTGTCGGCGCCGCCCGGGTCCGGGATCTGTTCGCCAAGGCGAAGGAAGCTGCGCCCGCGATCATCTTCATCGACGAGCTCGACGCGATCGGGCGCTCTCGGCAAGGCTCCGCGTCGGTGACCGGTGCCAACGACGAGCGCGAGCAGACACTGGATCAGATTCTCACCGAGATGGACGGGTTCGAGTCAGAGCAGGCCGTGATCGTGCTCGGCGCAACCAACCGTCCCGAGATTCTCGATCCGGCGCTGCTGCGCGCGGGGCGTTTCGATCGCCGCGTCGTCGTACAGCCTCCCGACCGCGACGGCCGAGAGCAGATCCTCAAGGTTCACACACGCTCGATTCCGCTTGCCGCCGATGTCGATCTCGGCGCGATTGCCGCGTCCACACCCGGGATGGTCGGAGCCGATCTGGCGAACCTCGCCAACGAGGCGGCGCTCCTCGGCGCACGGCGGAACCACGAGCGCGTAGAGATGGCTGACTTCACCGATTCCCTGGAGAAGCTGATGCTCGGCGCGCCACGCGGAACGGTGCTCAGCGACGAGGATCGCGAGCGAACCGCCTACCACGAATCAGGCCACGCACTTGTCGGGATGCTCACGCCGGACGCCGACCCTGTGCGAAAGATCTCGATCATCCCACGCGGGATGGCGCTCGGCGTCACCCTCTCCACGCCGGACGCCGACCGCGTGTCGTACTCACGCGAGGATCTGGAGGCGAAGATCCGGGTTGCCCTCGGTGGGCGCGTGGCCGAGGAGGTCGTTTACGGCAAGATCACCACCGGCGCCGAGTCGGACATCGAACAGCTGACACAGATCGCACGGCACATGGTTGGACGCTGGGGAATGAGCGACAAGATCGGACCGATCGCTGTGCTGCCCAGCGACGCCAGCGGCCCCTTCTTTCCAGGCGCCAGCGAAACCTCGGCAGACACGCAGCGGCTCATCGACGAGGAGATGCGACGCCTCGTCGACGAGGCCACGCCGATGTGACGCAGCTGCTGATCGACAACCGAGACAAGCTCGACGGTCTGATGCGGGCGCTCCTTGCGGCCGAAACGCTCGACGCGAGCGACGCCTATGCCGCTGCCGGGCTCCCGATGCACACGCCCAGTGCAGCCGAGAAGAGCGTCGGTCTGAACGGTCAGTTATCGCCGTCGGTAGTGATGAGCCGGTGCTCCAGCGCATACCCGACGAGCGCAGCGCGGTCTTCAAGGCCGAGCTTCTGCTGGATGTGGGCTCGATGGGTTTCGACGGTTCGTACTGACAGGAACAACCGCTCGGCGATTTGCGTGTTGGTGTGACCGAGAGCGATCATCCGCAGGACCTCGACCTCTCGTTCCGAGAGCCCGCCCGGGGGGCCGACTGGTGCGGCCGCGACCTTGGCGCCCAACCTCGGGTTGAGATAGCTCTCACCCGCGTGCGCGGCGCGTACCGCGTCTATCAGTTCGGTGTCGGCCGCCTCTTTGAGTACGTAGCCAAGGGCGCCAGCAGTCAGCGCCTCTCGGGCGTAAGCAGGCTCATCCTGCATCGTCAGCACCACGATCTGGGTGTCCGGTGACTCGGCGCGAATCGCCGAGATCGACGACAGGCTCGACTCCGCACCCATGTTCAGGTCCAGGACGAGCACGTCTGGTCGGTGGCCGCGGACATAGCGGCGAGCCGACTCGACATCATCCGCCTCGGCCACAACCTCAAACCCTGCTTCGGCGTCGAGCAGTGCGCGCAAACCGCGCCGGACAATCGCATGATCGTCAGCTATCACCACGCGCACCGTCGGGCGCGTCAACATCCAGGCCGTCCACAGCATCGTTCATGCACATGAACCTATCGCGTTCGGCGACAGACGCGCCTGGTGCGCTACCGGTCAGACGCCCCGGCGCTTGATGCGAAGGCGTAGCGAGTCGGCAGGCGTTCAGCGTATGTCAGACGTCGAGCGGCAGCCCGCGCGGCGGCACTGGCGAGGACTGGACGATCGACGTGACGGTCTGGCCGTCGACGTTGAAGCGGTCGAGGATCTCCTCGAGGTGCTCGACCGAGCGGACGTGGGCGGTCATCACGTAGCAGTCGTCGCCGGTGATCCGCCGGCAGTCGACGACCTCCGGCGAGTTGCGGGCGGTCTCCGCGACCTCCTGGAGGCGACGAGGGAGCGGGCGCACGCGGATCACGGCGGCGATCGCGAGACCAAGGGCGTGCGGATCGATTCGAGCGTGGTATCCGAGGATCACGCCGTCGCTCTGAAGGCGTTGCAGGCGCTCGGCCACCGCCGGCGCGGAGAGACCGATCCGGCGACCCAATTCGGCGAGGCTGAGGCGAGCATCAGCCTGGAGTTCGCCGAGTAGACGCAGGTCGACCTCGTCGAGCTCACCAGCTTCGGCAGATCGGCCATTTTGCCTTCGATTCGTAGGCATTCAATTGAGAATACCACTGATTATCCATGTACTAGGACTAACCATTTGGGCAACCTACGGTATGTGAGCTCCCGAGCCAGCCCGAACGGCACGCTGCCCGTTCGCACGGGGCGCCCGCCGATGCCGCGGCCGCGCGCGCCCGGCCTGCGCCGCCGCGTCGACGAGGCTCCACCCCAGCTCTACTTCCTCGTCAGCGCCGCCTTCCATTACCTCGGACCGTCGTTCGCAGTGCTGCTGTTCGCCCGCGTGCCGGTCCTCGGCGTCGCCTGGCTGCGGATCGTCTCGGCTGCGGTGATCTTCGCGTTCTGGCGGCGGCCCTGGCGGCTCGTGGCCACTCTGGATCGCGACGGCCGCCTGCTGTTGCTCGGCCTGGGGGGCGGCGCTCGCTGTGATGAACTGCTGCTTCTACACGGCGATCAGCCGGCTGCCGCTCGGTACCGTGGCCGCGATCGAGTTCCTGCCGGTCGTGGCGCTCGCGGCCGCCGGTGCTCGCAGCGCCCTCAACATCGGAGCGCTCGGACTCGCGGTAGGCGGCGTCTACCTCCTGAGCGACGTGCAGCTCAGCGCCCACCCCGTCGGCCTGATCTTCGCCTTCGCCAACGCGATCCTGTTCGCCGTCTACATCGTGCTCGCCGACCGTGTCGCCAAGCACCCGGCGATCAGCGGCATCGACGGGCTGGCATTGGCGATGCTGGTGGCCGCCGTGATCGTCACCCCGATCGGCGGCTGGCGCGTCGCGCACGCCTTCACCGATCCGGTCGTCCTGCTGGCCGGCATCGGCGTCGGCGTCTCTTCCTCGGTGATCCCCTACGTGACAGACCAGCTCGCGCTCGCACGACTACCCCGCGCGACCTACGCGCTGATGGTCTCGCTCCTACCCGCGATCGCCACCGTGATCGGGATCGTCGTCCTGGCGCAGCTCCCGACGCTGCAGCAGGTCGCGGGCGTCCTGCTGGTGACGGGCGGGGTGGCCCTGCACCGCGAGCCGGCTCCGACCCTGGCCGAACCGCCACCCTCCCGGACGGCGGCACCATAACCTCCCGGCCCCGTAGGGTTCAGGCATGCCCGCCGTGGCCGGAGAAGAGCATCGCCCGGAGACCACACCAGCCGACGCGTCGCGGCAGCCGTACACCCGCGCGCAGCGTCTCACGCTGCTGGCATGCATCCTCGGCTCCTCGGCAGCGTTCCTGGACGGCACGATCGTCAATGTCGCGCTGCCGGCGATCCGGGCGAACCTGCACGGCGGGCTCGGACTACAGGAGTGGGTGGTCGACGGTTACCTGCTGACGCTCGGATCGCTGCTGCTCGTGGGTGGCTCGCTGGGCGACGCGTTCGGCCGCCGCAAGATCTTCACGCTCGGCGTCGCCGGCTTCGGAGTCGCCTCACTCGTCTGCGCCGTCGCCCCGGACGCCGGGGCGCTGATCGCCGCGCGCGCGATACAGGGCATCGCCGCGGCGCTGCTCGTGCCGAGCACCCTGGCGCTGATCATCGACACGTTCTCCGAACATCAGCGAGCGGCGGCGATCGGCACGTGGACAGCATGGACCGGGATCGCGACCGTTGCGGGTCCGCTGCTCGGCGGCCTGCTGGTCCAGGCGGGCTCGTGGCGCTGGGTGTTCGTGGTCAACGTCCCGCTGGTGCTGTTCACGCTGTGGCTCGTGAGGCACATCCCGGCGCGACCGGCAGTTGGCGACCCTCACGTCGACTGGGTCGGCGGCCTGCTCGGCGCCTTGGGGCTGGCGGGGCCGATCTTCGCGCTGATCGAGCAACCGAACTACGGCTGGGGCGATCCGCGGGTGCTGGCCACGCTCGGAGCTGGCTGCGTGTTGTTGATCGCGTTCGGCCTCTGGGAACGCGGCTGCCGCGCGCCGATGCTCCCCGTTGAGATCTTTCGCTCACGCAACTTCAGCGTCGGCAACCTCGCAACCTTCGCGCTCTATGCCGCACTGAGCGTCGCCTCGTTCTTCCTCATCGTCTTCCTGCAGCAGGTCGGCGGCTACCGGCCGCTGACAGCGGGCCTGTCGCTGCTGCCGCTCTCGATCCTCATGTTCCTGCTGGCGCGGCGCTTCGGCGCTTTGGCCGACCGCTTCGGGCCGCGGCTGTTCATGGGGATCGGCCCGATCGTCGCCGCCGCCGGGCTGGTGCTGCTCGCAGCCATGGGGACCCACCCGCAGTACGCAACGGAAGTCCTGCCTGGGGTCGTGCTGCTCGGCATCGGGCTCTCGGTCACGGTCGCGCCGCTGACGGCAGCGATCCTGAACGCCGCGCCGTCAACGCATTCGGGCGTCGCGTCGGGCATCAACAACGCCGTCGCGCGGATCGCGGGGCTGATCGCGATCGCCGTCGTCGGAGCGGTCGTCGCCAGCGGCTTCTCCTCCCAGGTCGATCAGCGGCTGGCGCGCCACGACGCGCCAGCCGCTTACCGTGTCGCCGTCACGCGGGCGGCGTCGACCGCACTGCAGACGCGCGTGCCGGCGGGCTTCACCTCCGCCGAGCGCACGCACGTTCACCGGACACTCGAGCACGCGTCGCTGGACGCCTTCCGCCTCGCGATGCTGATCGCAGCGACGCTGGCGCTGGCGAGCGGGGTACTCAGCCTGCTCGGCATCGCGACCAAAGAGACGGCCTGACAGCGGCCACCGGCGCGGAGCCGAGCGGACTTCAGGCGATCACAGGTTCGAGCAGGGCGTCGATTTGGCCCATCGCCAGGCCCATGCCCTCCTGCATCCCCATTCCGAGCATCCGGTCCATCTGCTCGACGCTGACGAAGCGGGTCTCGACAGTCATGCGTGTACCGGTGTCGGTGGGCTCGAGCGTCACGATCTCAGCGGCCGGGAGCGCGCCTGGGGCGGGCTCCCCGTCGTCACCGGCGAATCCGTTTGCGAACTCGATCCGGCGTGGCTTCTCGAGCGTGTCGATCCGCCACCAGCCCCCGGGTCCGCGCCCCTCGGGCCCGGTCATGTAGTAGCGACATTGCCCGCCCACCACGAACTCGTGGCGGGTGAAGGTGGCCGGGTAGGTCGGAGGCCCCCACCAGCGCTCGAGCTTGTGGGCGTCCTCCCACACATCCCAGACGCGCTCGGGCGGCGCGTCGAACTCGGCGGTGATCGTAAGCGTGAGCTCGTCGGCGTTGGTGCTGCTGCTTATAACCGTCATGGTGCTGCTCCTTCCTCCTCGTCCGCTTCGGCGAGGATCTCGGTGATCTTGGTCGCACGCTGGATCCAGAGCTGTTCAAACGCCTCGAGCAGCGTGGTCGCTCGGCGCAACGTGTTCCGGTCGGCAGCCACGAGTTGCTCCCTCCCATTTCTGTGCTTGCTGACAAGCGCCGCGCGTTCGAGCACCGCCACGTGCTTCTGCACAGCCGTGAGGCTGATTGTGTAGTGGCGCGCGAGCGCTGACACCGATTGCTCTCGCTCGATCGCGCGGACGAGGATGTCGCGGCGCGTCGAGTCCGCGAGCGCGTGAAACACGCGGTCGACCTCGACGTCCGAGAGCGCTTGATTCGACAGCAGACCTACAACCATATGGTTGTAGGTTACACGTTCTGCGTCGTCGGCGCAAGCCCGGCTCGCGGCAACGGCACGGGAGATCGCCGCAGAGGTTCCCCTAATGCGCCGAGCGACGCGGCAAACTCTGCAAATGCTCGCTTTCGCGATCGGTTGGGTGACGCTCTCGTCGCTCGCAACCGCCGCCGGCACGCTCGTGCTGGCGATCGCCACGTTTGCCGCGGTCCGCTCGTCCAACCGTTCGGCGCTGATCGCCGAGGTGGCGCTGCAGGAGCAGCGCAGGCCGATCCTGGTCCCGTCGCGCCTCGACGACCCGAGGCAGAAGCTGAACTTCGCCGACGGCCACTGGATCAGCGCCGAGGGTGGGCATGCAGCCGCAGACCACGTCAATGGCAACGTCTACCTGGCGATCAATGTCCGCAACGTCGGCAATGGCATCGGTGTCTGTCAGGGGTGGTCAGTGAAGGCCGGACTCACGATGAACAGACAGCAGCCCAACCACGACCCGGAGGAGGACTTCCACATGCAGACGCGCGACCTCTTCATCGCCGGCGGCGACACCGGCATGTGGCAGGGCGCGCTGCGTAATCCGGACGACCCGCTGCGAGCTGCGCTGGCCAAGGCGATCGACGAGCGCGAGACGATCACGATCGAGTTGCTCTACTCCGATCTCACCGGCCGCCAGCGCGCGATCACGCGCTTCGGGCTGCTGGCCATAAAGCACGACGACAAGGACGACCAGTGGCTGGCGAGCATCAGCCGGCATTGGTTCCTGGATTTCGACGGCCCCAGGCCCGACAGCGACGAGCTCGCGGACGCGCGCGCGGTGGTCCTGCGGGAGACCGACACCCCGGCCGAGACGACGCCGAGCGACGCCATCGACGCCGGGAATTGAGCTGATCAGGCGGCCGCGCCGATCCGGTCAAGCTCCGCCACGTCGTCAGCCGACAGAGTCAGCTCTGTGGCCGCGACGTTCTCGCGCAGGTGCGCCGAGGAGGACGTGCCCGGAATCAGCAGGATGTTCGGCGAACGCTGCAGTAGCCAGGCCAGCGCAACCGTCATCGGGCTCGTACGGAGGCGGGCAGCCACGCCGCTAAGCGCATCGGACTGCAGAGGCGTGAAGCCTCCGAGCGGGAAGTAGGGCACGTAGGCGATGCCCTGCTCGACCAGCAAGTCGATCAGCGCGTCGTCGCTTCGGCCCGCGACGTTGTAGAAGTTCTGGACGCAGACCACGGGTGCGATCGCCTGCGCCTCGGCGATCTGCTCAGGCAGGGCGGTGCTGATGCCGAGGTGCCGGATCAGCCCGTCGCGCTGCAGCTCTGCCAGCGTCCCATAGCACTCGGCGATCGAGCCGGCGACCGGCCCGTGACCGTCATCGCCTCCGCCGACGCGCATGTTGACGACGTCGAGCACGTCCACGTCGAGGTTCCGGAGATTGCCGTGCACCTGCGCGCGCAGCTGCTCCGGTTCCCGCGCCATGGTCCAACCGCCCCTCGAGTCCCGCTCGGCACCGACCTTGGTCACGATATGGAGGTCGTCCGGATAGGGATGCAGGGCCTCACGGATGATCTGGTTGGTGACGTGCGGTCCGTAGAAATCGCTCGTGTCTATGTGGGTGATTCCAAGTGCGACCACCTCGCGCAGCAGCGCGACCGCGGTTGCGCGGTCGCGAGGAGGCCCGAACACGCCTGGGCCGGCAAGCTGCATCGCGCCGTAGCCCATGCGCGTGACGGTGAGGCCCTCGGTCATCGTGAAGGTGTCGGTGGAGATTGTCTGGGCCACTGGCTTTTCCTTTCCTTGTGCGACAACGATGGTTGCACCCGCACGCGGCACGCCACAAGAGGCCGAGCAGGGTTTCGCCACCGAGCCGCGTCGCCTCCTGTAGAAGTACACGCATGAACGACAAGACATTCGTG
Source organism: uncultured Conexibacteraceae bacterium (assembly GCA_963774025.1). Lineage (GTDB taxonomy): Bacteria > Actinomycetota > Thermoleophilia > Solirubrobacterales > Solirubrobacteraceae > Palsa-465. The sequence goes on along the minus strand of CAVZDL010000015.1, from coordinate 434,432 downwards.
ATCGTCGGCGCCAGCCTCGCGGGCGCCAAGGCCGCGGCGGAGCTGCGCGAGCGTGGCTTCGACGGGCGGGTCGTGCTGGTCGGCACCGAGCAGGAGCTGCCCTACGAGCGGCCGCCGTTGAGCAAGGACTACCTGCGCGGCGAATCCGAGCGCGACGGGATGCAGGTGCATGATCAGGCGTTCTACAAGGATCAGGAGATCGAGCTGCGGCTTGGGACGACCGCGACAGCGATCGACGCGGCCACCGGAAGCGTCGAGCTCGGCGGCGGGAACCCGCTCCGGTTTGACGCGTTACTGCTCACGACCGGCTCGAGCCCACGTCGACTGAAGCTGCCCGGGGCGGAGCTCGACGGCATCCACTACCTACGCACGATCGCCGACAGCGACGCGATCCGCGCACGGATCGCGCGCGGCGGTCACCTGGCGGTCATCGGTAGCGGCTGGATCGGCTCTGAGGTCGCCGCGAGCGCCCGCCAGGGTGGCGTGGAGGTGACGATGGTCTCCGACGAGGCACTCCCCATTGCGAGGGTCTTCGGCCAGGCGGTAGGTCAGTTCTATCGCGACCTCCACGCCGGACACGGGGTCGAGTTGGTGCTCGGCGACGGCGCGGCCGCGTTCGAGGGCGACGGCTCGGTCAGCGGCGTACGCACCGATTCGGGTCGCGTGGTCGAGTGCGACTTCGTCGTGGTCGGTGCCGGGGCTACCCCCAACGTCGAGCTCGGCCAGCGGGCCGGGCTCGACACCGATAACGGGATTCTGGTCGACCCGCGGTTACAGAGCTCAGCACCGAACGTGTTCGCGGCAGGCGACATCGCCGGTCACTGGCACCCGTTCTACGAGCGGCGCGTCCGCGTCGAGCATTGGGCCAACGCACTCAACCAGGGACCGGCGGCGGCGCGCTCGATGCTTGGTGACACGGCCCCGTACAAGGAGCTGCCGTACTTCTTTTCAGACCAGTACGACGCCGGCATGGAGTACTCGGGGCTGAACGCGCCGTCCGATGAGGTCGTGTTCCGCGGTGACGCCGCTGACGGCGAGTTCATCGCATTCTGGCTACATGAAGGGGCGGTCACCGCTGGGATGAACGTCAACGTCTGGGATGTCAACGAGCATGTGCAGGCGCTGATCCGCTCGCGCAAGCAGCTCAACGTCGCCGCCCTGACCGACCCGGACACGCCGCTCGAATCGCTCGTCTGAGCTCGAGCCGTCTCAGCCGGGGATCAGGACGATCTTCCCGCGGGTGTGGCGCTGCTCGAGCTCGGCGAACGCGTCCTGTACGCGCTCGAGCGGGTAGGTCGCCGCGATCGGCACCTCGAGCCTGCCGGAGGCCGCGAGCTCGGCAAGATTCGCCATCACCGCCTGGGTCGACCCGGCGGCGCTGCCCTCGGTTTTCGCGCCGACCTCAGCCGCCCGCGCGAAGGCGGTCACCGTGTCGATCCGCTGCGGGGTTACTCCGAGCGCGAGCGCGAGGTCCACGTAATCAGGCCCGAACGTGTCGACGAAGGCGTCGAGGCCGTCGGGAGCCGCGTCGCGAATGCGCGACTCGAGACCCTCGCCGTATTCGACCGGGGTGACATCGTGGGCCAGAAGCCAGGCGTGATTGGCCGCAGACGCGATGCCGATGACCCGCGCGCCGCGCTCGCGCAGCAGCTGTACGGCGATCGAGCCGACGCCGCCAGCGGCTGCGGAAACGCCAACCGTTTCCCCCGGCCGCGGCTCGACGGCGGCGACGGCTGCCCAAGCCGTCGCGCCAGCGACGTTCAGCGAACCCGCCACCTCCCAGCTGAGTCCCTCCGGTTTGGTCACCAGCTGAGATACCGGGACGGTCACGTAGTCGGCGTGGCTCGAGCGCCGCCAGGACCAGCCGAGCACCTCATCGCCGGGCGCGAATTCGCTCACACCGTCGCCGACGGCGGTAACGATGCCGGCTAGGTCGGTGCCCTCCCCGGACGGGAAGGTCGCGGGGAAGCGCTCGTGCAGCAGGCCTCTGCGGATGTTCGCCTCGCCCGGGTTGATTGCCGCGGCCCTAACCTCAACGAGAACCTCGCCGACGGGCGGCTCGGGAATGCCCAGGTCGGCGATGTAGAGAACATCGCGATCGCCGTACCGGTCGAACCTGACCGCGCGCATCGATGGAAGATTAGTTGTTGGCTGCGCCAAGATCACGTCAGGCTGGGTCTGCGCTGATCCGCTCCGGATCGGCCACACCGCTCTCGATCGCGGCCTGCCGCACCGCCTCGGTCACGACCTCGTGCACCTTGAGGTCGAGCACCTCGGGGATCAGCTCGGAGGAAACGGTCAGGCCGGCGAGCGCCCAGGCGGCAGCACGCTTCATCTCCAGGTTGATCTCGCTCGCGCCCGCGAGCAGCGCACCCTTGAAGATCCCGGGGTAGCCGAGCACGTTGTTGATACTCGTGCCATCGGCCGCGAACGCCGCACCCGCCGCCAGCGCCGTCTCGGGATCGATCTCGGCGGCCGGGTTGGTGAGCGCGAAGATCACCTGGCCCTTGTGGATCATCTCGGGCTTGATCAGGCCGGGCTGGCCGCTGGTCGCGACGACGACGTTACATTCCCGCATCACCGTCTCGATGTCCGAGATCTCGATCCCGCGCTCCCGCGCATGCTCCTGCGCCGCAGGGTTGGGGTCTGCGGCCAGCACGCGCTTGACGCCGGCGTCATGAATCAGCGTCGCGATCCCGAAGCCCGCGGCACCGAGCCCGATCTGCCCCACAACGGCCTCGTCGAGGCGGATGCCCGCCTGGCGGCACGCGGCGATCAGCGCCGCTAGCGTGACGACGGCGGTGCCGTGGACGTCGTCGTGCATGACAGGCTGCGGCAGCGACTCGATCAGCCGGCGCTCGATCTCAAAACATCCGGGCGTGGAGATGTCCTCAAGGTGGATACCGCCGAAGCCCGGCGCGATCCTGACGACCGTCTCCACGAACTCGTCCACGTCCTCGGTGTCGATCAGGATCGGCACTGCAGTGATGCCGACGAACTGGGCATAGAACATCGCCTTGCCCTCCATCACCGGCATCGACGGCACCGGGCCGATGTTCCCGAGGCCGAGCACGCGAGTGCCGTTGGTGCAGATCGCGACGCTGCGGCCGATCATCGTGAAACGCGTGGCAAGCCGCGGATACTCGTGGATCGCCTCCGCGACGCGCGCGACCCCGGGCGTGTAGACGTCGCGCACCTCCTGGTTGGTGGTGACCGGCTTGCGCAGCGTCATCTCGATCTTGCCGCCGACATGCGCGATGAAGGCGCGGTCGTGATACCAGACGACGGTCACCCCGGGCAGCTCGCCGAGCGTGACCGCGAGCCGGTCGGCATGCTCCTTGTCGCGGAGCTCCACGGTGATCTCGCGGATCGCTTCCAGGCGCGCGACCGTGATCGTGTGCACCTCGCCGATCAGGCCCCCCTCCTCGCTGATCAGCGTCGCCACCCGCGCCAGCTGTCCTGATCGGTGGGGAATCCGCAGGCGGTAGGTGCAGTCCATCGACATCGGAGCAATCGTAGGCGGGCGGCCCGCTGGCCGCCTGCACGCGAGCCGAGCTCGCTGCATGCAGCGGTTCGGGTAACTTCCGGGAATGGCCACCCACCCGGCTCCGACCGATCGGGCTCGTGCGCTCGTGCGCGGCGGTTATGACATGCACGTCCACATCGATCCGGACTTCGTGGCGCGGATCATCGACGACATCGGCCTCGCGAACCGATGCGTCGAACTGGGCCTCGCCGGTTTCCAGATGAAGTCGCATTACAACTCGACCGCGGAGCGTGCGCGAACCGTGAACGCGGCCGTGCCCGGTGCGCGTGCGATCGGTGCGATCGTGCTCAACCGGGCCGTGGGCGGCATCAACCCCTTGGCCGTGGAGATCGCTGCGCGCGAGGGTGCGCGGACCGTCTGGATGCCGACGGTGAATTCGGTCAACGAGATGCAGGAGGTCCACGCGTTTGCACCTGGCGCGCCGATGCCGGTGTGGATGAAGTTCGAGGTCTCGCTGCGCGAGGTCGGCCTGGCGGCCGAGCCGGTCGCGGTGATCGACGCCGACGGTGGCCTGCTGCCCGAGGTCCTCAGGGTCTTCGAGGTCGCCGCGCGCCACCAGCTCGTGCTTGCGACAGGCCACCTCGCGCGCGAGGAGATCTTCGCTGTCGTGGAGGGCGCGCTGGCGGCTGGGATCCGCGACGTCGTGGTGACGCACCCCGAGTTCCCGTCGCAGAACCTGAGCCTCGAGGAGCAGGCCGAGCTGGCCCGGCGGGGCGCGCTGCTCGAGCGCTGCTTCACGACCCCGTTCACCGGCAAGGTGCCGTGGCAGCACGTCTTCGACGGGGTGCGCGCCACGGGGGTGGAGAACAATGTGCTCTCCACAGACCTGGGGCAGGTGTTCAATCCACCGGTCGAGGACGGGCTGGCGCTGTTCGCCGACCGTTTCCTGGAGGCCGGCTTCACCGATGAGGAGGTCAGCACGATGGCCGTCGCAAACACCCGCAGACTGGCCGGCGAGGACGACCGGTGAGCCGCCGCATCCAGGTGATCGGGGCCCACTCGGCGGACTTCGTGTGGCGCGCCGGGGGAGCGATCGCCAAGGCCGTCGAGCTCGGTGGTGTCGCTGAGGTCGTGGCCCTCTCCTACGGCGAGCGCGGCGAGTCCGGCGAGCTGTGGAAGCAGGAGGGCCAGACCGTCGAGAACGTCAAGAAGGTCCGTCACTCAGAGGCCGAGGCCGCGGCGTCCGAGTTGGGCGCCACCTTCAAGTGCTTGGATCTCGGCGACTACCCGTTGCAGATCGGCACTGACGAGCTCAACCTGATCGCCGAGACGATCCGCGAGTTCGCCCCCGACCTCGTGGTCACGCACACCGACACCGACCCGTTCAACCCCGATCACCCGGTCGCACACGGCGCAGTGGACCGGGCGCGTTCGCTCGCCGCGGGCGCGGGCGTGCGGAGCGCTTTTGCGACGATCAGGCCGCCGGCGCTGTTCCTGTTCGAGCCCCATCAGCCTGAGTTGTGCAATTTCACACCGACCGTGTTCGTCGACATCACGTCGGTGTTCGAGAAGAAACAGGCGGCGATGGCACAGATGAAGGCGCAGGCGTACCTGCAGGACTATTACGCCGAGCGGGCCGGGCACCGCGCCAACCACGCGCGCCGCGCGAGCGGCAAATCGGAGGTGCGCAAGGCCGAGGCGTTCCAGCAAGTGATCCCGCGGGTCGTGAGCGAGCTATGAACACGCCCGAGCAGCACGCCGAGCGCGCGCGCGGGGAGTCAGCCACCGCGCAACAGCTTGCGGAGCTCGCACGCCTGGGCTCGGCGACGGTCTATGAGGCGGGCGGCCGCGGCGGCTACATCGACGCTGACCTCCACCAGGTGGTACCGGGTAGCCGTGCCGCCGGCCCCGCGCGAACGGTCCTCTGCGATCAGGACGACAACCTGATGGTCCATGCCGTGATGGCTGAGGTGCAGCCGGGCGAGGTGATCGTGCTGACAATGCCCGAGCCGCGAGCCGTGGCGCTGGTCGGTGACCTGCTCGCCACGCAGGCACAGGTCGCGGGCGCCGCGGCGATCCTGGTCGACGCTTCGATCCGCGACGTCGAGGAACTCGCCGAGATGGGGCTGCCGATCTGGGCGCGCTGGGTGCGCGTCAAGGGCGCACGCAAGCAAACGGCCGGGGAGATCAACGTCCCCGTCACTGTCGGTGGCGCGATCATCAACCCCGGTGACGTGCTCGTGCTCGACGCCGACGGCGTCGCCGTCCTCGCGCAGGACCGCGTCGCGGATGTGCTCGAGGCTTCGCTCGCGCGGGAGGAGAAGGAGCGCGTCAAGCGCGAGCAGCTCAGAGCGGGGGCCAACTCATACGACCTGGACGGCCTGCGCGCGATCGTGGAGGGAAAGAGATGAGCGAGCTCACACCACCGGACATCGCGCACCTGGGCCCGGTCGAGATCTTCACCCCCAAGCCTCAGGAGAGCCTCGAGTTCTTCACCGAGATGATGGGCATGGAGACCGAGCACCAAGACGGGCAGTCGGTGTACCTGCGCGGCTGGGACGACTACCAGCGTTGGTCACTGAAGCTGACCGAGGCCAGAACCTCGGGACTCGGGTACTGCGGCTTGCGCACCTGGAGCCCGGAGGGACTCGAGCGCCGCGTCAAGCTGATCGAGGTAACCGGCTTCGGCAAGGGCTGGGAGGACGGCGGCGACTTCGGCGTCGGCCGTGCCTACAGCTTCCAGGATCCTGACGGCCACAACTTCAAGATCTACAACGAGGTCGAGCGCTACGTGAAACCCGTCGAGACCGATTTCAAGAACGTGCACGGCAAGCAGCCCAACAGGGCGATCGCGGTCAAGCGTCTTGACCACCTCAACATCCTGGCGGGCGACATTCGCAGCCAACGCGACTTCTGTGTCGAAACGCTCGGCTACCGGTTGTACGAGCGGATCGAGCTCGACGACGGGTCCGAAGCCGGCGCCTGGATGTCCGTCTCGATCGCTGCGCACGAGCTGATCTACACCAAGGACGCGTATGCGGCCCGTGGCGCACACGGGCGGCTGCACCACGTGGCGTTCTGGGTCGACACGCGCGAGGAGTGCCTGCGCGCCGCCGACATCTGGATCGAGAACGAGGTTTACATCGAGTTCGCCCCGTCCAAGCACAACGTGGCGCAGGGCTTCTTCCTGTACGGCTACGAACCGGGCGGCAACCGAATCGAGATCACCAGCGGCGGGCGCCTCGTCTATGCCCCGGACGAGCCGTGCGTGGTCTGGACCGAGGCCGACCGCAAAAAGGGCCAGGCCTGGCACAACGAAACCGTCCACACCTTCCACACCTATGGGACACCGCCGGTCGAGCCGACCGGGCCCGCCGCGCACTGAGCTGAGTGCTCAGACGCCTTGTCCGCCGGTGGGCGGCGGCGGTGAAGGCGAAGTCACGGGCGGCGGCGGTGCAGGGGTCGCGGTCACGGTCACCGAGATGAGCGTGACCACCCCGGAGACCTTGATGTAGCTCACCGAGACAGTGTCGCCCGCGGCGATCTGGCCGCTGGCGAGCTGGGCAGCGAGCGCGCTGCCGGCAGTGGCTGGGAAGATCAGCATCTTGCCGGCGGTGGTGGCGACGGTAAGGATCGAGTCGCCCGGGAGGATCGGCTGGACGGTGCCGGTGACGGTGGTCTCACCGACAAGCGTCACGGACTGGGCGACCATCGTGCCAGCGGTGGTCGTCTTGTAGACCACATGGACCTTGGCGCCGACCGGATAGCCGGGCGGCAGGCTGGTGCCGGGGACGAATTGGAAGGCGAGCGCGTAGCCGGCGCTGGTGGTGGCCTTCAGCGCGCCGGCGACGAAGTGGTAGCGCTTGAACGCCGGGCTGGCGACGTCTGACGCGCCGTCGTCGAGCCAGCCGGGGCCCCCCTTGGCGTCGCCGCCGCTACCGCCGTCGGACGTGCCGAAGAAGCGCCCGTCGATGTTCATGAAGATGTGGACGCCGGGGTCGTCGTACAGCGTGACCTCCTGCGGGCCTGCGCCGGCGCCGCGCGCGATCAGCTTCGCGCGCAGGAGGTACTGGATGACGCCGGCGTCGCTGGGCACGGGGGTTCCCGCGGGCCACAGGCCGCCGGCGACGAGCACCGCCACGACCGAGCCCGAACAGTCAAAGCCGCGGCGCTTGCCGTTGTAACCGGGTCCCTTGAGCCCGACGCTCGCGATGCCGGCCTCGCGGTGACCGCCGCCCCAGACGTACGGATAGTCGGCCACGGCGACGCGGTTGGCAGCGCTGGTCAACGCGTTCAGCACGCCGACCGCCTTGCCGGCAGTCTGGATCGTGAACGAATAGGCGCTGTCGGAGGTGAGCGTCCCGGTCGCCTCGGTGGAGCGCGGCGGCAGCTGCGTGGCCACCGCGCCCGTCGGCACGGCCAGAAGCACCCCGGCTACGAGGAAGGTCAGAAACGGGCGGCGCATTCAATCCCCTTATCGGCGCGTCCGGCGCCGAACTTCACAGGTGCAAGCGCCGCTTCAGGAGGGCTTGATCGAGGTCGACCAAGCGCCGCTTCAGGAGGGTTTGATCGAGGCCGACGCCGCCCAGAGGTTAATCTTCCCCTCGTGGGCGTAGCGGTCGATCTGGGCCAGCTCGTCGGCGCTGAACTCGAGCTTGTCGAGCGCGCCGAGATTGTCCTCGAGCTGCTCGAGACTGGAGACCCCGATCAGCGTCGAGGTCACACGCGGGTCGCGCAGCGTCCAGGCAACCGCCATCTGCGCGAGGCTCTGGCCGCGGCCCGAAGCGATCTCGTTCAGCGCACGGACACGCTCGATGTTCTCGTCCGTCAGCAGTGAGTTGTCAAAGGTATTGCTGCTGCGCACCCGCGAATTCTCGGGGATGCCGTCCAGGTACTTGGTGGTCAGGAGTCCCTGCGCAAGCGGGGAGAACGCGATGCACCCGACCCCCTCTGCCTCGAGCACGTCAAGCAGCCCGTGCTCGATCCAGCGGTTGAACATCGAGTACGAGGGCTGATGGATCAGCAGCGGCGTGCCGAGCTCGCGCAGGATGTCGCGCGCTTGCTTGGTCAGCTCCGGTCCGTAGGAGCTGATCCCGACGTAGAGCGCCTTGCCCTGGCGGACGGCTGTGTCCAGCGCGCCCATCGTCTCCTCGAGCGGCGTGTCCGGATCCACGCGATGCGAGTAGAAGATGTCCACGTAGTCCACGCCCAGGCGCTTGAGACTCTGGTCGAGGCTCGCAAGCAGATACTTGCGTGAGCCGAACTCGCCATAGGGGCCCGGCCACATGTCATAGCCGGCCTTGGTCGAGATCACGAGCTCGTCCCGCAGACCGGCAAAGTCCTCCCGCAGCAGCCGCCCGAAATTCGCCTCCGCCGTACCGTACGGACGTCCATAGTTGTTGGCGAGGTCGAAGTGCGTGATCCCTACGTCGAAGGCCCGTCTGACGATCGCCCGGCTCTGCTCGACCGGGTGCGAGTCGCCGAAGTTCTGCCATAGGCCGAGTGAGATCGGCGGCAGCAGCAGGCCGCTTCGCCCTGTGCGGCGATACTGCATCGCGTCGTAGCGGCCCTCGAGCGGGACATAGCGTTCCAGAGGTGGCATGCTTCGGTCGGCCTTCGGCGAGGGCTAGGACTCTTCTGAGGTCTCGTCGCCCGTCTCATCCTCGGCGGCCGAACCAGCACCAGCCGCAGCCACCTCTTCTGAGGACCCGTATGGGTCGGCTGCAGACTGCTCCTCCACGGCCGAGCGGCCATCGCTCGTCGGCGTCTCCTCGGCGGGGGCGTCGCTCGCACCGGCGACGGGATCGGAGCCGTTGACAGAGGCGCTCCCTGCGGCGGCAGCATCGGCGCCGGCCTCGACCGGGGTCGCGCGGGACTCCGCGAACACATGTGCACCGACCGCTCCGATGGCACCGGCCAGCAGCGAGAACAGGCCCCACTTAGCGCCCACCTTCTCCTTGCCGCGAAGCGCGTCGAGCGACAGGGTGCCCGGGCCCGATTCGGCGAGCGAGACGGCCGCGGCGACGAGCACCGCGTTGTACTCGTAGCCACCCTTGCTGGCCCACGGGCCGTTCTTGAGGTGAACGCGGTTGATCGCCGTCAGCATCACCGAAACGATCCCCGCGGAGGCCAGCGGCGTCCGGTAGCCAAGTAGCAGACCAGCGCCACCCAGCGTCTCGGCCGCCCCGGCTGCACTCGCGTGGACGATGCCTGGCTTCATGCCCATGCTGTCGAAGCCTTCAGCAGTGCCTTTCAGACCGTGACCACCGAACCAGCCGAAAAGTTTCTGGGTGCCATGACCGATGAAGAAGCTCCCCACAGCGGCACGCAGTAATAGACGCCCGATCTTCATGTTTCCCTCCGGTTCAGCGGTTGTCAGTCACCTATCACGGTAACTGGTTCGCGACTCGGAGTGGTTCGCGGTTCCGGACTGGACGGCGTGGCCGGCCCGGAGCTCGATTCGAGCTCGGCTCGGACGCGCGGTGCGACCTCGGTGCCGAACAACTCGATCGCCCGCATGACGTCGGAGTGGGCGACCGCGCCGACACTGATCTGGCCGATGTAGCGCTGGTTGTCGAAGAGCTCGTGCTCCATCAAGATCTTCTCCGCCACCTCATCGGGCGAGCCGAGCGCAAGCGCACCATCCGGCGCAGCCAGCGCCGCGTATTGCGCCGGGCCGGCCGGGGGCCAACCGCGCTCGCGCCCGATGCGGTTCATCATCTCGAGGTAAGGATGCGCAAAGGCGGCGTCCGCCTCACGCCGAGTGGCGGCGACAAAGGCGTGAGTGTTGATCGCGAGCTTCCGGTCCTCAGGCGCATGCCCAGCCTCGGACCAGACGTGGTCGTAGAGTTCGACCAGCGGCTTGAAGTGGGCCGGCTGGCCGCCGATGATCGCCAGCGTCAGCGGCAGTCCCAGCACCGCGGCGCGCACTACCGACTGTGGCGTGCCGCCGACGGCCACCCAAACCGGCAGCGGGTCCTGGACCGGGCGCGGGAAGATCTCTGCGCCGTCCAGCGGCGGCCGGTGCTTCCCTGACCAGGTCACGGGGTTACCGGCGCGCAGCGCGAGCAGCAATTCGAGCTTCTCGGCGTACAGCTCGTCGTAGTCGTCGAGGTCGTATCCAAACAGCGGGAAGGACTCCGTGAAGGAGCCGCGTCCGGCCCAGATCTCGGCGCGCCCGCCGGAGATCAGGTCCAGCTCCGCGAACTCCTGGAAGACGCGCACGGGGTCATCCGAGCTGAGCACGGTGACGGCGCTGGCGAGGCGGATGCGCTCGGTCTGGGCGGCGATCGCGGCCAGCGCGACGGCCGGGGCGGCGACGACGAAGTCGGGCCTGTGGTGCTCGCCCACGGCGAATACGTCGAGACCCAGCTCGTCAGCCAGGCGCGCCTCGGCCAGCAGATCCCGCGTCCGCTGTTCGGGCGTGACGCCGGTGCTCAGATCGGCAAAGGTGGCAAGTCCCAGTTCAAAGCTCATGCCTAGAGCTTAGCAGATAGTTGCGCGCACAATCACCTGCCTGCCGGGCGCAACCGCTCGACCCCCGTAGCATGCAGCGCGTGATCGACCCGTTCATGAGCGCCGACTGGCTCAGCACCCACAGAAGCGAGGCGATCGTTGCCGATGTGCGCTGGTACCTGGACGGTCGCTCGGGCCGTGCGGCGTATGAGTCCGGGCACATCCCCGGCGCCGTGTTCGTAGAGCTCGACACGGTGCTCTCGGAGCCGCACGCCGACGACCGCGGCGGGCGGCACCCGCTGGCCACGCCCGAGCGTTTCGCCGGCGGTTTGGCTGAGCTCGGGATAGGAGACCGCGACACCGTCATCGCGTACGACGACGCCGGCGGCGTGATCGCGGCGCGGTTGGTGTGGATGCTGCGTGCGATCGGGCGCGAGGCGGCGCTGCTCGACGGCGGGCTCGCCGCCTGGCCCAAGGAGGACCTGCAGACGGGGGCTCCAGAGGCACGTCCGCCGGCGAGCTTCACCCCGGTCCCGTGGCCGCGCGGGCTGCTGACGAACGTCGACGAAGTCTCTACCACCACCAGTGTGCTGATCGACGCCCGCGATGCCGACCGCTTCGCCGGCAGCGAGCCGGATCCCGTCGACCCGCGCTCCGGGCACATCCCCGGCGCTCGCAGCGTCCCCACGCGCGAGCACCTCGACGCCGCGGGGCGCATCGCGTCACCCGAGCGCCTCAGGGCGCGCTTCGCGCAGGCCGGCGTCACGTCCGGCACGCCGGTTGTGTCCTACTGCGGCTCGGGCGTCACCGCCTGTCACAACCTGCTCGCCATGGAGCGCGCCGGGCTCGGTCCGGGGCGATTGTTCCCAGGCTCGTGGTCGCAGTGGAGCCGGGATCCCGACCGTCCCCTCGCCACCGGTGCCGAACACGGCTGAGATCGACACGGGCGCGATCCGCGCGCTCTGCCGGCGGGTGCTGGCGGAGAGTTGGCGTGAGGGCGTCCGAGCCGACGGGGTGCGCTTCGGCTACACCTCGCCGAGCCCAGGGCACTACCCGTGGCAGTGGTATTGGGACTCGTGCTTCGCGGCGATCGCACGACGGCACTTCGACCCCGCGCGCTCCCGCAGGGAACTCGAGTCGCTGCTCGACGCCGCCGCCCCCGATGGCTTCATCGGCCACACGATCTTCTGGAACACGCCGCTGCGGGGCACGCGCCGCCTCTTCTACAACGTCACCGATGAGCACGCGACGATGACCTCGAGCATCCAACCGCCGCTGCTGGCATGGGCGTGGAGCCTCGCCGTCGGCGACCCGGCGCAGGAGCCGCGCATCGCCCGCCACCATGACTGGCTCGAGCGCAACCGCGACCTCGACGGCGACGGGCTGATCTGGATCGTGCAGCCTGACGAGTCGGGCCTCGACGCTTCGCCTCAGTTCGACCCGGTGTGGGGCTGGCGCGCGCACGATATGCCGGGTTTCCTCTCACTGGTGCGCCACAACCGCCGCCTCGGCTACGACCTGCGCAGGGTCGCGGCCTCGGGCTGGCCGGTCGTGTGCGAGGTCGCGACCAACGTCCTGTACTCACTCTCGCGCACCGCGCTCGGCCGCCCGTCGCTCACCAGTGCGCTCCTCGAGCGCTGCTACGACGAGCGCTCAGGGCTGTTTCACCCTCTCGTCCGGCCCGCCGTCCGCAAGCCGATCCCGGTGACCTGGACGGCGCTCGCGCCGCTCGCGCTGCCCGACCTGCCCGAGCGGATCGGCCGGCGCATGGTCGAGGAGCACCTGCTCGATTCGAGCCGCTTCTGGCTGCCCGCAGGCGTGCCGTCGGTGGCCGCCGACGAGCGGAGCTTCCAGCGCGGCGATCGCGGCACCTTCAGCCGACACCGCTACTGGCGCGGCCCTGTCTGGATGAACACTGGCTGGCTGCTCTGGCTCGGCCTGCGCCGGCTGGGGTACAACGAGAAGGCCGACGAGCTGGCGGGACGGCTCGCACCCACCGTCGAGAGCAGCGGTCTGCGCGAGTACTACGACCCCTACGACGGGAGCGGCATGGGGCAGCGGCGGTTTGCCTGGTCGACCCTCGTACTGGAGCTTCTCTAGTCGCGTGATTCGGCACTGGCCGGCCGCCGACACCCGCTAACTTGAATGTCATGGATTCCGAGAGCACCACTCAAACCCAGGGCGAGAGCACCACTCGAGCCGAGGACACCTCCCAACTGACCGACGAACAGTGGCGCCAGCGCCTGGCGCCGGATGCCTACGAGGTGCTGCGCCACGCCGCCACCGAGCGTGCGTTCACGGGCGCCTTCGTCGACAACAAGGACACCGGCTTGTACCACTGTGCCGGCTGCGGCGCGCCACTGTTCAGTTCGGACACGAAGTTCGACTCCGGCTGCGGCTGGCCCAGCTTCTACGAGCCGGTGACGGGGGAGAACGTGATCAACCGCGTCGACAAGAGCCACGGCATGGTGCGGACCGAGGTGCTGTGCAAGAACTGTGGCGGCCACCTCGGCCACGTGTTCGAGGACGGCCCAAACCCAACGGGCCTGCGCTACTGCATCAACTCGGTTGCACTCGGCTTCGACCCCGGCGATTAGCGCCGCGCGCGGCGCTCGCGCACCTGCCAGACCACGATCGCGATCACGATCACGACGCCGAGCACGATCGCGGCGATGATGCCGACGCGCTCGAACACGTGCGCGACGGCGTCACCGCCGTAGTAGCCGACCAGTCCGTAGGTGATCGCCCAGGTGATCCCGCCGGCCGCGTTCCAGCCGAAGAAGATCCGAAACGGCATCTCGTTGATGCCTGCCAGCCAGGCGGTCGCGAAGCGGATCAGCGCAATCCAGCGGCCGATGAAGACGGTCTTAGCGCCGTGATCCTTGAAGTAGCGGTCGCCGACGGCAATCATCCGCACGCGCCGCGCGCGGAACGGGCCCGGGCCCTCGAGCACCTCGCGCCCGAGGTTACGACCGAGAAAGTAACCGATGTTGTCGCCGAGGATCGCTGAGCTGGCTCCGATCAGGATTACGAGCCAGATGTTGAGCTGACCCTGGCTGGCGAGCACGGCGGCCAGCACAAGAGCCGTCTCCCCGGGTGACGGCACGCCCATCGACTCGAGCCCGATCAGCGCCGGAAGCAGATAACCCAGCCCGCTTGAGACGCTGAAGATCGCAGCCGTTGCGAGCACGCGCGGCAGGCTACACGCCGGCCGCGCTCGCGACGCGATCCGAGGATGGCGCCTCGGTCGGTTGCAGCCGCAGCGTGAAGGTCGCCCCGGGAATGTCGGTGTCGGTGAGCACCAGCGAGCCGCCCATGCGCTGCGCGAGCTCGCGCCCGATCGCGAGGCCGAGCCCGAAGCCCGCTTCGCCGCCCGTCTCGGTACCCCGCTTGAAGCGCTCGAAGATCATCGCGCGTTCCTCCTCGGCGACGCCCGGGCCGTGGTCGCTGACGCTCAGCATCGGCTCGGGCTGGGCGCGCACCACCACCCTGACATCGCTGTAACGCGGCGCCACCCGCAGCGCATTGTCGAGCAAAATCCGCAGGATACGGGCGACGCTGCCCGGGTCCGCGAGCGCCCACACCGGGCTGCCGTCGTCCTCCAGGATCGCGTTGACACCGCGACTCGAGCTCGCGAGCTGGAACTCCGCGAGCACAGCGCGGCCGAGCTCGCCGAGCTCGATCGGCTCGGAGCGCAGGGTGACCTCGGCGTCGATGCGACTGAGATCGAGCAGATCGGCGGCCAGCCGTCCGAGCCGCCGCGACTGCGCGCGCGCGCGGTCGAGCAGTGCGCCCGCGTCTTCGAGGTCGAGCTGCTCGCCCTGCAGGTCGTCCGCGAGCAGCTCGAGCATGCCGTCGAGCGAGGCCAGCGGCGTGCGCAACTCGTGCGAGGCTGTCGCCACGAACGCGCGGCGCGCCTCCTCCTGCTGGCGTAGCCGGCGCTGCATGATCGCGAACGAGCGCGCCAGGTCGCCCACTTCGTCACGCGCCCGATCCGCCGGGAAGTCCGCGACCGCGCCGCCAATCGCGAGCTGCAGCGCCGCCTGGCGCAACCGCTGCAGGCGGCTGACGAGCGTGCCCGCGAGCGGGATCGCCAGCAGCAGCGTGAACAGGATCGCCACCAGCGCGGCGATTTCGAAGGCGCGGCGCACCGCCTGAACCGCGTCGTGGATCTCACCGATCGACACGCGCACCGCAATCACGGCGTCCGCGTTCGGACCGTAGAGAGCCAGCGGGATAGCGGCACGCACGACCGGTTGGCCGGCGACGGTCCCGAACGTGAGGATCGCCCTGTCTTCCTGGTAGGCCGTTCTCACATCATCGAGCCCGCCGATGCCGGCGGAGCCTGCTTCGCTCGTGCCCTGGCCGGGGGGGATCACCTGGCCGTTGCCCTGGGAGTCGATGCCCGCCACCAGCACAACGTTTGCCTCGCCCAGGCGCTGCGCAAGCTCGAGGAGAGCCGGGTGAAGCTCGGCCAGAGCGACGTTCGCCTGGGTCGCGAGACCCGCGAGTGGGCTCTTCTTCGGGAGCGGCTGGAGTGCCGCGACCTCGGGGATCAGCCAATACTTGATCGCGGCGATAGTTTGCAGCTCGGGGGTAGCGTTCTCGACATCCGTTTTGAGCGTTTTCTGCGCCGCGCTCTTAAGCGAACTCTCCAGACGCGGCAGCAGCACCAGTGCGGCCACGCCGAGGCTGACCGCCGTGGTCACGATCACGGCGCCGACGATTCGGCCACGGAGCCCGAAGGCACTCCAGCGCAGCCGCGCCAGCAGCATGGCTTACTAGGGGGTGCCGAGCCGGTAGCCGGCGCCGCGTACCGTGAGGATGTACTTCGGCTTATCCGGCTCGGGCTCGAGCTTCTCCCGCAGGTGGCGGATGTGGACGTCGATCGCGCGCGGGTCGCGGTAGGCGCTGTCCCCCCAGATCGCGCGCAGCAGTTCCTGACGGTTGAGCAGACGACCGGGATCGGTCATCAGCGCGTCGAGCAGCTCGAACTCGCTGAAGGTCAGGCGTACCGGCTGGGAGTCGAAGTTGACCTCACGGCGTGAGCGGTCGAGCGTGATCGGCCCGACCGTCACCGCGTCCGTCCCCAACGCCCCGCGCGCCCCGGTGCGGCGCAGCACGGCGCGGATGCGGCTGCGCAACTCGGCGAGCCCGAAGGGCTTGGTGACGTAATCGTCGCCGCCGGCCTCGAGCCCGAGCACGGCGTCGGCTTCCGAGTCGAGCGCCGTCAGCATGATGATCGGCACGACGTTGCGGCGCGCGCGCAACGTGCGGCAGACCTCGTAACCGTCGGGCCCCGGACCGAGCGCGACGTCGAGCAGGACGATGTCGAAGTGCTCGTCGCTGGCGCGGTCGATCGCCTCGCGCCCGCCGGCCACCGCGGTCACCCGGTGTCCCTCGCGCGAGAACGAGCGGGTGAGCATCTCGCGCAGATCCGACTCGTCGTCGACGACGAGGATGCTGAGCGAGGCGTCGGACTCACCGGCGCCCGGGGTCAGCTGGCTGGAACGCTCCGTGACCATTCGGCCACGATCGTAGCGATTGATGCATCCGGATCCACTGGTTCCGGGTTTCCGATCCTGCCCTCGGTGGCCACGGCCCACAGCGACACGAGCCACGTGATGGTCGCGAGCACTACGTGCACCCACACCATCTGGCCCGGCAGCTTGAGCTCGTACTGCACGGCGCCGACCAGCCCCTGTGCCGCCAACAGGATGCCGAGCACGGTCAACGGCTCGAGCGGGTCGAGCTCACCGCCGCGCTGGCGCTTGAGCAGCCAGACGAAAATCGTCGCCACGCCGAAGATCGCAGCGATCGTCGCGTGCTGGTGCACGGCCCACTGGAGCGTGTTGGGACCTTCGAACGTCAGCCGCTTGATGTGCTGACCGACATTGCCGCCGGAATGGGGTCCGGCCGCGGTCGCGAGCGTCCCCGCGCCCAGCGTCAGCGCACACAGGACGGACAGCACCCGCACTGACCAGACCAGCAGGCGGTCGGCGCTGCGCGGCCGTGCCCCCTGCGGATAGGTGGCCCGCCACGCCAGCCAGACGGCGAAGATCAGGATCACCATCGAAAGTAGGAAGTGCGACATCACGAAGCCGGGGGCGAGCTTCTCACGCACCGTGAAACCGCCCAGCACGGCCTGAGCGACGACCCCGAGCGGCAGCGACACGGCCAGCCAGGCGAGGTCCCTGCGGAACGGCCGGCGCGTGAACGCGAGCACCATGACCACCACGGTGATCACGCCGACGAACGCGGACAGGGCGCGGTTGCCGAACTCGATCAGCGGATGCAGAGCCATCGGCGGGTACACGTGCCCGTAGCAGCGCGGCCACGTCGGACAGCCCAGACCGGAGTCGCTCAGACGCACCGCGGCGCCGGTGAAGACGATCAACGTCAGCGCCGCGAGCGCGACGTACGTGACCTTGCGGAACTGGTCCTCGTTTACGGCGAGACGTGCGCGCATCGCGACATGATCCTACGCGTCATAGCCGAACGGAAGCGACGATGCGATCTCATCGAGCGTCGGCGCGCCCGTGTCGCGTGCCGACGCGATCAGCTGGTCCGCTGCAACCGGCCAATCGATACCCACCGCAGGGTCGTCGAAGCGGAACCCGCCCTCGGCTGCCTGGTCGTAGTAGCGCGTGACCTTGTAGGTGACGTCGGCAATGTCGCTGAGCACGCAGAAGCCGTGCGCGAAGCCATCGGGCACGAACAGTTCGAGGTGCGCCTGGTCGTCGAGCCGGTAGCCCTCCCACTCGGCGAACGTCGGCGAGCCGACGCGGATGTCAACGATCACGTCGAGGATCGCGCCTCGCACGCAACGCACGAGCTTGGCCTGGCCGGGCTGGAAATGCATCCCGCGGATGATGTGCGCGCCAGAGCGCGAGTGGTTGTCCTGAACGAACGTCGGCTCGACGCCGGCCGCCGTGAGCGCGTCCGCGCGGAAGCTCTCCAGAAAGAAGCCTCGCGCATCACCGTGAACGCGAGGCTTGATCAGCTTCGCACCCCGTAAGCGTGCATCGATGATCTCCACGGGCGGGAAATCTAGAGCAGTCCCGCCAGGAGCCGTTCCAGCCCGTCGCGCAGGCTCACCTCGGGCTCCCAGCCGAGCTCCTCACGAGCCCTCCCGACGTCGAGGCGGCTACGGGCGACCTCTCCTGGGCGCGCCGCCATGAATTCGGGATCGGGCAGGCTCAAGGCCCGCGCGGCGCCGACTTCGCGAAGCACGCCGAGCAGATCCAGCACGGACGTCTCCTGGCCGTGGCCGATGTTGATCGGGCCGGTGATCCCGCTCTCGGCCGCCATCAGGTTGGCGCGCACGACATCAGCGGCATCCACCCAGTCGCGTGTCTGGCGCCCATCGCCGAACACCTGCGGCGCGCGCCCCTCGAGCAGGCAGCCGCAGAAGATCGCGACGACGCCCGCCTCCCCGTGGACATCCTGGCGTCGCCCGTAGACGTTCCCGTAACGCAGCGACACGGTCGAGAGCCCGAACAGGCGCGCATACAGCTCGAAGTAGCCCTCGGCGGCGAGCTTGCTCTGGCCGTAGGGGGCGAGCGGGTTGATCGGCGAATCCTCCGGCGTCGGCAGCAGCTCGGCGTCGCCGTACAGCCCACCACCGGTCGAGGTGTTGACGACCCGGCGCGCGCCGTGCTCGCGTGCGGCGGCGAGTACGTTGATCGCCCCCAGCACGTTGATATCCGCGTCGGCTGTGGGATCGGCCACGGAGCGGCGCACGTCGATCTGCGCCGCCAGGTGGAACACGAGCTGCGGCCGCACGTCGGCGAAGACTCCGGCCACGCCGCGGGCATCACGCACGTCGAGCTCGTGCAGCTGCGCACCGGCCGCAAGCGCGTCCGCGAGGTTCTCGCGCTTTCCGCCGGAGAGATCGTCGATCACCGTGACGCGATCACCGCGGGCGACGAGCGCGTCGACCAGGTTCGATCCGATGAAGCCGGCGCCGCCGGTGACCACACAATCCATCTCCGCCCCAGACGATCGGCTGACTTAGTTGTTCTCGAACGAGTAGAAATCCGGCTTGCGTGTGCCGTCCTGCTGGATCAGCCCGCACGAGTTGACGGGCAACTCGTCGTGCACGTTGACCCAACCGAGCGAGTAGATGTAACGCGAATGACGCGCCGTCACCAGTGCGTCCGTGACCCACTTGGCCGCAACCGCAGGCGGTGAGATATAGAAGTTGAACGTGCGGTCGGGCGCTGTGGGAACGCAGAACTCCGACAGGAACAGCGGCAGCGGATGGCCGAGGTAGATCTTCATCCACGACTCCAGGCGCGGCAGGTCGGAGAACTGCACCTCTCCGTAGCCGGACGGCTTCGCTCCAAAGAGCGGCACCGTGTAGCTGAACGGGTTGTGGCCGTACATGTTCATCCGCGGACGCTTGCCGTCCGGCAGCCTGAGGTTCGCGAGCCACTGCTGCGGGTCGATCAGCCCCGCGGTGTACGTGTCGCCGCCGATCACGACGTTGGCGTGGCTGCCGCGCTTGAGCACTCCGTAGGCGTCGTCGAGAAGCTGGGCATAGAGATGCGGGGCGGCGGCCTGCGCACGCGTCAGCCGCGTCGCCGTGTAGGGCACCGGCGTCTCGGGCCGGAAGTCGCCCTTGCGGTTGGGCTCGCCCCAGATCATCCACATGTGCACCGTCGGGTATTCGCGCGACGCCGCCTGCACGAACGCCGCGAAGTCCTGCGGCTTCTTCGGGGCCCAGCCATCCCCGTGATGGCCACCGTTCTCCCATGCCGGCGCGTTGCCGACCTGGATCAGCACCCGCATGCCGTAGCGCTTCGCCAGCACGATCTCGTTGGCGACGGCGGCCGGCCAGCGATATGCCGGATCGCCGGGCTCTGAAGGATGCTGCGGCTTGCGCCTGGCGATCATGCTCCAATCGAGCGACGTCTCATAGATCTTCACGCCGAGCGTCTTATACAGCGGGAATTGATTGACGCCATGGAAGCTGGCCGGCCCCCAGACCGCCTTCTGGAAGGCGCTTGCGCCAGCGGGCGCCAGCGCCGCCAACCCAGCGGTGAGCACGACCGCCAGCGTCGCGAGGCGAGTGAGCCGGGTTCGCATCCGCCGCGATGTTAACGAGCGTTTCATCAGGGACGCTTAACACCCATCCGGGCGCGAACGGCTCGCGCGAACAGGGTGCGCCGGAACAGGGGCGGCCCGCTGGCCGCCCATATGCGCGTGTCGGCGAACCCGAAGCCACCGAGCAGGGTGCGCAGCGAGCGGGCCGTGTAGAGGTGCAGGTGGTCCCCCAGCGGCTCGGAGTAGCGCTCGACCCCTCCCAGCAGCAGGCGCAGGCGGCCGTGCGCAGGCGTCGTCAGCAGCAGCCGCCCGCCGGGCGCGAGCACGCGGTGCACCTCCGAGAGCCAGGCGGACGTATCGGCGATGTGTTCGATCACCTCGCTGCACCAGATGAGGTCGGCGCTCAGCGTCTTCCAGCGGCAACGGACCATCGATCGGGACGAGCCGGAAGTCCAGCCCGGGGTGGGCGGTCCGTGCACGGGCCAGCGCCGCCTCCGCGACCTCCGCGCCGATCACACTCGCGGCGCCGGCGGCAGCGGCGACACCGGTGAAGGTCCCCGACCCGCAGCCGAGGTCCAGCACACGGTCACCCGAGCCGATCTCGCTGCTCAGCAGGCGGGTGCGCAGCTCGAGCTCCGGGGGGTGCAGGTCCTCCGGCAGTTCCTCCCACAGGTGTTCGTAGTAGTCCTTCAAAGCGGAACCCGCAAGCAACCCGTTCGTACCGTATACAGTCGGGCCTGCGAGTCGATGAACGTTGCTTTCGACAGCCGCGCCGGGAAGGACAGTCGAGGGGTGGGACGCTACGCCCGCTCGTTGCTGGGAGCGCTGGTCGAATCAGGGCGCGGAGGTCTGATCGAGACGCACGCTCCGCACCGCGACCATGCCGCCGTCTACCACTCGCCCTGGCTCGAGGGTGCGCTGCTGCACTCGCCGGTGCCGATGGTGGTCACGCTGCACGACCTGATTCCGCTCAAAGCTTCCGGCGAACAGCTGCGCCGCGGTCTGCGCATGCGCATGCGGTATCTCGCGACCCAGCGGGCGGTGCGTGTGATCGTGCCGACCAAGGTCGTCGCCGCGGACGCGATGCATTCGCTGCAGATTCCGAGTGACCGGATCTCGGTGATCGCCGAGGCGGCGGCACCGGTCTTCCGGCCGCGTCCCGATACCGAGGTCGCGGCCGTGCGCACGCGCTACGCGCTGCCGGATGCCTACCTGCTCTGGGTGGGCGGCTTGAAAGGCCCAGCTCCGCACAAGCGTGTCGGCGCACTTGCCCGGACCAAGCGCTCGCTGCCGCTGGTGCTGGTGGGCCCGAGCGGCCGGTGGGCGCAGGAGCTGCCCGACGTGACGGTGACCGGTGAGGTGTCTGACGACGAGCTCGCGGCGATCTACACCGGCGCGCATGCAGTGGTGTTCCCCAGCGGAGACGAGGGTTTCGGATTGACTCCGGTCGAGGCACTGGCATGCGGCACGCCGGTCGCCGCGTGCGACATCCCGACGATGCGCGAGGTTCTGGACGGGCGCGCCGCATTGACGCCGCGCGAGGACCTCGCGGCTCTGATTCGCGCCGCCGAGGCGGCCACCCGCCCGGCGCCGGCGCCCTGCTCGTGGAGCTGGGACGACGCGGCGGAAGCCACCTGGGATATCTACGAGTCGGCCGCGCACGCACCCGTCCGCTGGCGCGGCGCGCGGCACTGACACGAACCACTTTCGTGGGTCGCTACTAGAGCAGCTTCTCCATCGCGATGTGCTCGATCGCGGCCTCGACGAACTCCTTGCCGCGCGCGACGTAACCGGCCCGATCGTAGAGTGGCCGCGCGTAGGTCTGGGCGTGGAGCACGATCCGGTTGGCCCCGCGCGAGCGCGTCTCTGCGTCGGCCACCTCGAGCAGCTCCGTGGCGATCCCCTGGCGGCGGGCGCTGCGTTTGACCGCCAGGCGACTGAATTGAACGGTGGTGCCGACGAATACGAGCCTGCAGGTGGCAACCAGCTCGCCACCCTGAAGGGCGATCAGATGCAGCGCGCCGTTGTCACGACCGTCGCGCTCCTCGGTGTCCGGCACGCCCTGCTCGACGCAGAAGACCTCATGGCGCAGCGCCAGCGCCGCGTCGAACTCATCCTTCGGTGCGCAACCGTCGAATCTGGACGTCGACGGTGCTGTCGGCCCGGCGCGTTTCCACGCTGGACAGCTTGCCACACCGTATCCGCAGGACCGCACAAACCCGCGATTTTGGCGATTCTGGCGCGCTTTCCGCGATCCGTCCGCCGGTCTGCTTAAATATCCGTTATCCTCTTCTTCGGCAGGGCGGGAAGGATGCCACTGCTCTGAGGAGATACCTCACTCGCTCTCATCGGGTACTGAGAGCACTACCTGAGCCAGCAGTGCAAAACGTCCTGCGGCTCCCTTTCACATTACCTTTCTGAATGCTCGTTGATGGGTGACTCCACCCCCCTTCCGAGTTCTGCCGCGATCAAGCGCGCAGAGCAACTGACGCGTGAGCGTTTCGTCTTCGAGGGCGAGACGCTCGAAGAAGCGCTGGACCCGGGCGGCGCCCGCCGGCGCGCGCTCGACGCTGCGCTGGTCGACGTCGAGGCCGGACTCAAGGTTCCCTCGCTCGAATGGCGCCAGAAGTACTCGCTGTTGCTCGGACTCGAGCGGGTGCTGTCCGAGGACGAGCCAAAGCTCGTCGACGGCACGGTGCTGTCGGCCCACCAGGTCGATGCGCTCTCGGGCACGCTGACCGCCCTGCTGGCGGGCGCGCAGGTGGTCGCTGACGCTGCTGAGGCCGCCGATGCCGCAGCGCCGGAGCGGCTCGAGGTCGATGTCGAGATCGAGGCCGACTCCGGTGCGGACGGGGACTTGGAGATCGAGGTCGAGTCGGCCGAAGACGGCGATCCCGAGGACGACGACCTCGAAGACGAGGACGACGCCGAGGACGACGACGCCGAGGACGAAGACGAGGACGAGGACGACGCCGAGGACGACGACGACGCCGAGGAGGAGATCAGCGACGACGACGAGCCGCTCGACTGGCAGCACGATGCCGACGCCGACCTCGACGAGGACATCTCGCCCGAGGGCGTCGACGACGACCTGGGCGCGGCCCGCCGCTTCTGGTTCGAGCACGCGACCGGCGCCGGCAAGACGGTCGCGGCGGTCGGATTCGTGGAGGCCTCGCGCACGGGTGGCGTGTTGATCCTCACGCACCGGCGCAACCTCGTCGACCAGTTCATCGGCGAGCTGAAGGATCACGGCTACCGGGAGCGCCTCTGCAAGCCGCTGCTGATCGGTGAGGACGCTGCGAACGGTCCAGTAACGGTCGAGACCTACCAGTGGTTCGTGCGCAACGCCGGCAAGATCTCCGGCGCGTATACGATCGTGATCTGCGACGAGGCACACACCGCGCTGGGTGAGAAGACCTCGGCTGCGATTCGCAGATGGCACGAGCCGATCTGGATTGGCATGACCGCCACCGGCGCGCTGATCGCTCGCCACGTCACCGACCTCTTCCCGACGCAGACATCCCGCTTCGACCTGGCTCAGGCCGCGCGACGCGGCGTGATCGCCCCGCTGCGCTGCATCCGTATTCCACCTGGCCCGGGCGTTCGCACAATCGCCAAGGTGCCACTGCGTCGCGGCGAGGTCGATACCGAGTTCGACCAGGAGATGCTGGCCGAACTGCTCGACCAGACGCCGTTCAACCTGGCGATCGCCGACCTCTACAAGACCCGCTTCAACGGCGTGCCCGGAGTCGTCTACGCAGCCGGTGTCAGGCACGCGTACAACGTGGCCGAGTCGTTCCGCGCGCTGGGAATGAAGGCGATGGCCGTCTCCGGTGAGACACCCAAGCGCGAACTGGCGACGATCCTGGCCGATTACGAGGCGGGCAAGATCGACGTCCTGATCAACGCGCAGCTGCTGGCCGAAGGCTGGAACAGCCCGCGCGCGACGATCTGCATGCATCTGGCGCCGACCGCCTCAAAGCGCATCTATCAGCAGCGCGTCGGGCGCGTCACACGGCGTCATCCGGGTAAGGAGGCGGGCATCGTGATCGACTTGGTGCACCCCGCCACCAAGCACGACGACCCCGTCGTGACGCTGCACTCGCTGCTGGACCGTGACGTCTACCGCGGCGGCGCGATCGTCGTCGGGCCCGTACGCCGCGGACGCGGCCGCCGGATTCGCGTCGAACGCCGTGTGCTGCCGGTCACGCCCGAGCCGGAGCGGCGCGCCGAGGTCTTCGAGCGCGAGCTCTGGCGGATCGCGGTCGAGCACCTGGACTACGGCGAACAGCACGTATGGGCAGCTTTGGCGGGTGCGCGCGTGGCGCCCAACGGCTGGCGCCGCGCCAAGGCGATGCTGCACTTCGATCGCGGCGGCGAGCTCCGCCGCCGCTTCCTGGTCACCGCCCTGCAGCGCAACCGGAACCAGCAGCTGCGGCTGCGAGCGCTGCAGGAAATCGCCACCGGGCGCGATGCCGAGGCCTTCGACCTCGGCGTCGAGATTATGGGCAGCTGGCCGCGCGACGAGCGCCGCGAGGGCGTCAAGGTCATGCTGCAGGCGCTCGCCGAGCGCCGCATCGGTCGCCGCGATCAGGCCAACAACTGGATCTGGCGGATGGCCGAGTACACGCGCGAGGTACACGAGGAGTACGCAGTCCAGCGCTGGCCCGAGACCAAGCGGCTCCTCGGGCTGCTCGTGAACTCAAGCGGCGCCGCCCATGCGCGCAACGCGCGTCGGCTCGTGCACGCGACCCGCAAGGAGGACCGTCGTCTCTCCGCAGCGCTGCTGGCCGCAGCGCTCGCGCACACGCCAGAGGCCGCAGAGGCGATCAACAGTGCCCGCACGCGTATGGCCCGCAAGCCCGCGGCGCTGGCACGCGAGCTGCTACGCAACTTCCCAAAGGGCCGGCGCAGCAAGAGCCGCCGCAGAGCGGGCGGCAAGAAACCGGGCCAGGCTCACCCTGCTGTGGCGGCCGCCGTCGCGACGATCGAGGACACGCAGCTGCAGAACGACGCGCTCGAGAACGACGTGCTCGAGAACGACGTGCTCGAGAACGACGCGCTCGAGAACGACGTGCTCGACGACGACGATCAGGACGACGATCGGGACGACGAGCCCGACGACGACGATCAGGACGACGATCGGGACGACGAGCCCGACGACGACGATCAGGACGACGATCGGGACGACGAGTTCGACGATCCTGACGACGCGGACGACAACCTCGACCGCGACGCCGCCTGACGCCGCCTCTCAATGGACGGCCAAGCGGCTGTCCCACCGCTAAGGAAACTGCAGCTTTACGCCGATACCTCACCGATGAGGTATCTGTTGCGAGTACATCGTCTAGCTGCGATCGCCGGTGCGCTCGCGCTCTCGGGGTTCTGGGCGAGCACCGCCCAGGCGAGCGATTCGCTGGCCTACATGGCGAACGAGAGTGCGGGAACCATAGTCTCCGTCGATCTGACGACGGGCGCGCTCGGCACGCCGATCTCGGTCGGCACACAGCCCGACGCGATTGCGATCACGCCCGACGGCAGCACGGCCTACGTCGCTGACCGTGGCTCTTCGGAGATCGTGCCGGTTAACCTCTCGACCGGAACCGCCGGCAAGCCCATCGGGCTCGGCAATCTGCCCACTGGGATCGCGATCACGCCCAACGGCGAAGGTGCCTATGTCGTCTCCGACAGCGGCACGGTCTGCCCGATCGTGCTCGCGACCGGGGTTGTCGGCACTTGCAAGAAGCTCCCGACCAACGCCGACGCCATCGCCATCACCCCGAGCGGCGCGGATGCTTATGTGACCAACGTCGCCGACGCGACGGTATCGGAGCTGGCGCTGCCAAAGCTCACGCCGCCGTCTGGCACCAGCGCGATCGACCTGGCGTCGCCAACACCTGACGCGATTGCGATCACGCCGAACGGCACGACGGCCTATATCGCCAGCAACCTCGACGGCACGATCACACCGATCGACCTGGCGACCCGAGCTTCGGGTACCGCGATCACAGCGGGCTCGCAGCCCAGCGGGATCGCGATCACGCCGGATGGCCTGACCGCCTATGTGGCGGACTATGGCTCGAGCTCGGTAACGCCGATCACGCTCGCGAGCGGTACGGCCGGCACGCCGCTGAGCCTCGGATTCCAGCCCAGCGCGATCGCGCTGGTTCCTGCCGGCGGTGTGACTCCGCCGCCCGCTTCGGGTGGCAGCGGTTCGAGCTCCGGTCCGCCGCCGACCACGTTCGGCAACCAGAGATTGACGCTCACCGTTTCCGCGCCGGCCGGCGCCACGACCGCGGGCGCCCAGGTCTGCCGGGCTCCCAGCTCGACATTGCGAGCGACGCTGAAGCGGCAGACGCTCCGCGGCGGCCTCAAGCTCAAGCTGAGCCATGTGACCTTCACGCTCGGCAAGCAGGTCAAGCGCGCCAAACGGCTGCCGGCGACGGTGAAGCTGTCCCTCAGAGGTCTCAGTGCCGGGTTCCACACGCTCACCGTGAGGGTGTTCTACCTGGAGACGCTGAGCGCACACGTCACCAGGCACAGGCACAAGCGCAAGCTGACTGTCACCATCAGCAAGAAGCTGACGACCCGGGTCAAAATCTGCTGAGGTGAACCTCGCCGGCGTCTAGCGCCATGCGACCGCCGCCGTCCAGCTTCACCTCAAGGCGCCCGCCGGAGTCGATCCCGTGCGCGACACCGCTTAACTCTCCCCAGCTGATCCGGCGGCCGTGCAGCGCATCACGTGCGCGTACCGCCTCGAGCACCTTCTCGTCGGGGGCGCCGAGCCAATACTCGAGCAGCGTCCTCAAACGTTCGAGCGTTGGCTCGAGCTCAGAGGACGGACGACCGAGGGTGCCCGCTCGGTCGCGTAACTCCTCGGGCAGCAGCTCGGGCTCGAGTGCAACGTTGATCCCGATCCCGAGCACCGCCCAGCGCTCCTGTGGGCGACCCTCGACGAGGATGCCCGCAACCTTGCGCCCGTCGATCATGACGTCGTTTGGCCACTTGAGCAGCGCATATTCGCCACAGACCTCGGCGACCGCGACCCCGCCGGCCAGCGACAGCAGCTTCGCCGGCTCACGGATAACCCAGGAGCTCAGCAGCGACGAGCCCGGCGGCGCACTCCAGCCCCGTCCCTGCCGGCCACGACCGGCGGATTGCTCGCCGGCAGTAACCAACGTGCCGTGTGGCGCGCCGCCCGCGGCCAGGTGCCGCGCGAACGTGTTGGTCGACTCGGTCCGGCGCAGGTGCACGCGCGGCTGGCCCAAACTCACGGCGCCTCGGGCGGCGCTCAGCGCCGTCATCCGGCCTCGCGCACGGCGCTGATCCGCAGCTGATCACCCGGCTTCAGTCCCAGCCGAACCAGGGCGCTCCCATGGTTGACCCCGAGCGCGAGCCTCTGGTTTGAGTCCTCGAACAGAATCAACTCGCCCTCGGCCACGTCGCTGAACGTCACCGCGTAGGTCGCCGGACGCGACTCGCCCGACGGCAGCCGCGCGAGCAGGTCCTCGCCAAGCTTGACCCCCAGCCCCGAGATGTCCACACTGCCGGCGCCGAGTTGCACGTTGCCGAAGCGGTCGGAGTTGGTGGCGGTCACGAGTAGGGCGCCGCCCTCGGTTCGGGCCTGCGGTTCCTCCACGCGGACCAGCAGCGAGGGGTCGAGCGGCGCACCAGCCTGGTCGAACGGCTCCCCGGCAGCGAGATGAGCAGTGACCGGCGCGAAGATATCGCGCCCGTGGAAGGTCGCGGCGACCGGCTCGGATCGCCACCGGGACTGCGAGATCTCGACCGCCTGCTCGACGCCGCCGCCAGCCTGAGAGGCCGGCCACAGCAGCCCGTTGTCAGGCCCTACGAGCATGCGCCCGCCGGCCAGCCGCAGCGCAACCGCGCGACGGTCGCCGCCGACCGTGGGATCGACGACGGCCAGGTGCACGCCGACCGGCAGGTACGGCAAGGACTGCGCGAGGATCGTTGCGCCGTTGCGTATGTCGTGGCGCCCGATTCCGTGTGTGAGGTCGATGACGCGCGCGTCCGGGCAGATCACCGCGATGACCCCGTGCAGAACACCGACGAACTCGTCGGTCGTGCCATAGTCCGTCAGCAGTGTGATGACCGGTCTGCGCGATGAAGCGCTCACGCGCCGATGATCGCAGCGATCAGGCCGTTGATGTCGTGCTGCTCTGCTTCGATCTCCGGCTCCATGCCATGAGCGCGGAGCTCGTCGCTCGTGACCGGCCCGATGCTCACGACTCGCGGCCGTGACTGCCCATGGGCGAGCCACGCGGCCGCGCCGCCGACCGCAGCGAGGAAGTTGCGGACCGTGGAGGCCGACGTGAATGTCAGGAAGTCCGCCCCGGCGACGGCGGCTATCTGTTCTGGGTCGAGCAGCTCGACGACGGTCTCATACACAGGCACGACATCCACCTCGGCGCCGCGCGCGCGCAACGCATCCGGCAGGACGTCGCGGGCTTCGCGAGCGCGGACGACGAGTGCTCGTGTCACCGGGACCTCAGCTAGCGCGTCGGCGAGCGCCTCGCCAACGGCCTTGGCCGGCATCACGTCGGCGTCGATCCCCCGTGCTCGCAGGGCGCTCGCGGTCGCGGGCCCGATCGCGGCAATGCGCGTGCTGGTGCGATTCGCGAACGTGCGCGTGTCGAGGCCGGCGGCGTCGAGCCGCTCGAAGAGCGCCTCAACGCCGTTGGGGCTCGTGAAGCAGATCAGGTCGTAGCCGTCGAGCTCAGGAACCGGCCCAGGCAGCATGTCAATACGGATCACCGGCGCGACGACGACGTCGGCACCGAGTCCGCGCAGCCGCTCGGCGAGTCGTGATGCCTGTGTGCGCGCGCGCGTGACGGCGACCGTGACACCGTGCAGGGGGCGATGCTCGAGCCACGCGAGCTTGTCCCGCAGGGCGGCGACGGGTCCAAAGATCGCGATCGTCGGCGGCTGGATCTGCTGGTCGGCGGCGACCTGCGCGATCGTCGAAAGCGTCCCAAGCGCGGCCCGCTGATCCGGGAGCGTCCCGCGGTGAACTAGTGCGGCAGGCTCATCGGCCGGGCGTCCGCCTTCAATCAGCCGGTCGGCGATCGCCTCGAGTTGACGCACGCCCATGTAAACGATCAGCGTGCCGGGGAAACCCGCCAGTGACTGCCAATTGAGCGCCGACCCACGCTTACCGGGATCCTCGTGACCGGTGATGAACGCCACGGAGCTTGCGGCCTCGCGATGCGTGACGGGGATACCGGCGTACGCCGGGGCGGCGATGCCGGAGGTCACACCGGGAACCACCTCGAACGCAATGCCGGCATCGATCAGCGCCTCCGCCTCCTCACCACCTCGACCGAACACGAAGGGGTCCCCACCCTTCAGCCGCACGACCGTGACGGCGGTGCGGCCGTGCTCGATCAGCAGCCGCGTGATCTCGTCCTGCGGCACCTGCTCGCCGCCGCCCTCCTTGCCCGCGTAGATCAGTTGCGCGTCCGGGCGCGCGCCGTCCAACGCGGTCTCCGGAATCAGGCGGTCGTGGATGATCACGTCGGCGTCGGCAATCAGCTCGAGCGAGCGGGCGGTCATCAGCCCAGGGTCGCCGGGCCCGGCGCCCACGAGGTACACGGTCATCTGGCCGCCATCTCCTCGGCCTGCTGCAACAGCTCGCTTGCACCGACCGCGATCATCCGCTCGGCCACGCTCGCGGCCACGCCGGCCGCGTCGCCGGTCAGCTCATCCTCGATCCAATGCGAGCCGTCGGGCAGGCCGATCCAGGCTCTGAGCGTTACGTCACTGTCCGATACGGGCACTGCGCTCGCTCCAAGCGGGGTGGCGCAAGTTGCGTTGAGGTGGCTTGCGAGTGCCCTTTCGGACATCACGCAAAGCTCAGCCAGGGGATCGTTGATCGCCGCGAGCTTGGCGAGCGTTACGGAGTCGTGGCTGCGCGCCTGCACCAGCAGCGCACCCTGGCCCGGGGCCGGCACCAGCTCGTCGAGGTAGCCGCCGATCTCGCTCTCGCGGCCGAGACGCTCGAGCCCGGCCTGCGCGAGCACCAGCGCGTCGACCTCGCCAGCAGCCAGCTTGCGGAGACGCGTATCGACATTGCCGCGCACCTCCACGAACACCAGGTCGTCGCGGAGCGCTCGAAGCTGGGCGATGCGCCGGATGCTGCTCGTCCCTACCCGGGCGGCGGGCGGAATTGACGCGACTTCGGCGAAGCCACAAATCGCGTCAAGGACGCCCGCGCGGCCGGGCACAGCAGCAGCAGTGGTCCCCTCGGCGAGCTCACCCGGTACGTCCTTCGCCGAGTGCACGGCGACGTCGACCTCGCCGGCGAGTAGCGCGCGCTCGATCTCTGAGGTCCAGCGCGACTTGTCGGCGACGCCGTCGCCACGGTCGCCGGCGGTGGTGATCACGACGATCTCATGCTCGTCCAGCCGCGCCAGCTCGCTTCCAACAGCGTTCGCCTGGGCCAGCGCCAGAGCGCTGCCACGCGTGCCGATCCGGATCACCGGATGGGGTCCTGGGCCGATCCCTCGCGCTCTGGCAGCTTGCGGATCGCGGCCAGGTCCTCAGCCTCGGCGGGCGCTTCCCGCAGCGCCGGGTCGTCATCGACGCTCAACCCGAACAGGTCACGGACCAATGCCATGCGCGCGTGTACGCGATCATCGCGCAGCTCCTTGATCCGGAGCGTCGGATGGTGCAGCAGCCGGTTGACGATCGCGCGCGAGATCGCCTGGACGCGCTCGAGGTCGCGCTCCGAGGCCGACTCCCACCTGCCGTCGTTCTCGGCTACGACCTGCTCGGCGATATCGGTCGCGTGGCTGCGCAGGGCAGCCAGCGTCGGAAGCACCTCAAGCGAGCCGAGCCAGGTCGCAAAGCTCTGAATCTCCTCCTCGACGATGCCTTCGGCCTTGCGCGCCTCACCCTGACGCACCCTGCGGTTGCGTGCGACCACAGCCTCGAGGTCGTCGACGTCGTGCAGCGTGACACCAGCAACCTCGGCACAGGCGGCGTCCACGTCGCGCGGTACCGCCAGGTCGATGATCAGCAGTGGACGCTCGTCGCGCTGTGATTGCACCTCGGCCAATTCGCGCGCTTCAATCAGCAGGTGCGGCGAGGAGGTGGCCGAGATCACCATGTCTGCTTCGACCAGGGCCTCCGGGAGCTCGTCGAAGCTCACGCTCTCAGCGTCGAAGCGCGCCGCCAGGCTGACCGCACGATCGCGCCGCCGCGTGGCGACGAACACGAGTTGCACGCCGGCAGCTGCGAGCGCGCGCGCGGCCAGCTCGCTGGACTCGCCGGTGCCAATGATCACCGCGCGCCGGCCCTGAAGATCGCCCAATACCTCACGCGCCAGCATCGCCGAAACCGACGGCAGGCTCATGTGGCCCTCTCCGATCGCGGTCTCCGTGCGAACGCGCTTGCCGGTCACCAGCGCCGCCCTGAACAGGTGGTTGGTGAGCGGCCCGGTCGTCTCGCGCTCGAGCGCCGCGTCGTAGGCGCGCTTGACCTGGCCCTGAACCTGATCCTCGCCGACGATCATCGACTCCAGACCGGCGCTGACGCGGTACAGGTGCCGCGCGGCGTCGCAGTTGCGGTGCGAGTAGATCGCGCCGGACAGCGCCGTCGGGCGGATGCTCGCCTGCCGGGCGAGCATCCCGAGCACCGTGCTCTCGGCCTCGACCGGGTCGTCGACGACCAGGTACAGCTCGGTGCGGTTGCAGGTGGAGATCGCAACGACCTCTTGCACCTCCGCCACCCCGTGCAGGTCGCGCAAGAACTCGGCGGCGCGTGCGTCCGTCAACGCCAGGCGCTCGCGCACCTCGACGGGTGCGGTCTTGTGCGAAATACCGATGACGAGCAGCTCACTCACAGGACGGGCTCCTTCTCGGCCTCGTTCTCCGCCAGGCGCTCGCGCTCCTCTACCTGCCGGCGCAACTCGGCCAGGTCACGTTGGTTGCGGGTGAGCCGCATGGCCATGATGCCGACGTAGATCAGCAGGATCAGGACGAACACGATGTAGGCGGCGGCCACGTACGGTCCGGCCGTGTGCAGCGGCAGTGCAGGGGCTTCGGCGAACAGTCCGATCATGATGGAGCCGCCGTCCTTCCAAGCGGTCGCACGGCATCGTCGCCGAGCAGCCTGCGCCGCAGGCGCCGGGTCTCGATCCGCGTCTCCTTGGCCAACATCTCAAATTTCATCAGCGTCGCGAACAGCAGCGCGAAGGCGAGCAGTGACGTGTAGAAGGCGAGCTTCATCGATCCCGGGAGGTTGCCACCTTCGAGGTTGAGCACGCGCGGATGCACGTATTCGGCCGAGAGCCGCACGACGATGAAGTTGACCGGCACGAACGCGCCGCAGACAACGGCGAACACCGCCGCGTAGCGCGCCTGGCGCTCCGGGTCCTCGATTGAGAAGCGCAGCGGCTGGTAGGTGCAGAACAGCAGGATCACGATCAGGTACGAGACGAGCGTCGGCTCCGACCATTCCCACCAGTGTCCCCATGAGGCCTTGGCCCAGATCGAGCCGGCGATGATGCCGCCGACGGAGAAGATCAATGACATGTGGATCGCGCAGTACGAGCGCATGTCCCAATCCCGGTTGCCGGTGCGCAGGTAGGCGATGGCGAAGACGCCGCCGAGGCAGTAGCCGACCAGCGACACGATCGCCAATGGCACGTGCAGGTAGAAGATCTTCTGCACGAAGCCCTGGTTGGCGTCGAGCGGCGCGTAGAAGAACACGAGCGCCAACGCCGCCGTCATCGTCGCGGCGGTCGCGATCGTGAGGCCGCGGAGATGCCGAACGTGGGTGCTCATTTCAAGGACGCTAGTCCTCGACCAGAAAATCGAACAGCCCGTAGGCGAGGAGCGCGTTCAGGAGATCATAGAGCGCCAGCACGGCCAGCCACTTCGCCGGCGGCGAGCCGCTCGCATGCGGGTTCAGCAGCGGACCGATCGCGCGTGCTGTCGCAATCAGCGCGGGAAGCAACAGCGGCAGCCCGATCATCGGCCCGATCAGGTCGCGCGCCCGCGTATTGATGGCGATCGCTGAGACAAATGTCCCGATCACGGCAAACGCGATGTCGGCCAGCAGCAGGATCAGGATCAGCGCGGGTAGCGAGTGTCCGATTCGTGGCGGCGCCAGCAGCAGTGCGAAGGCAGGCACCGCGATCACCTCCAGAACCACCATGAAGATCAGCAGCGCCGTGGCCTTGGCGACGAGCATCGCCGTGCGATCGACCGGCGCCAGCAGGAACGCGTCGAAGCCGCCCTGCTCGCGCTCGGCGACGAACAACCGGTTGACAGCGAGCATCGCGGCGAACAGCAGCGTGACCGTGAACACGCCGGCCGCGAGCTGCCCCGACAGCGAGTTGCGGTTCAGGGCGAAGTGGAAGATCACGAACGTCACGACCGAGAGCAGCGCCATCGACGGAAGTGTCTCGAGCGTCCGCAGCTCGAGCACCAGGTCCTTGCGCAGGATCGCCCCGGCGGTCCTCACGCGTACAGCTCCCTGAGCGTGGCCGGATCCAACCCCGAGGCCGGGCCGACGTAGGCGGCCCGGCCTCCGGCCAAGGCGAGCACGAGGTCGGCCTCGGCCAACGCCGCCTGCGGGTCGTGGCTTGTCAGCACGCGCGTGACGCCGGCCGTCCGCCCGATCAGCGGCTCGACCAGCTCGCCGGCTGCCGGATCGAGGCTGGAGCGGGCCTCGTCGAGCAGCAGCAGCTCAGGAGCGTGTAACACGGCGCGCGCGATCGTCAGGCGCTGGATCATGCCCCGGCTGAGCGCACGCACTGGGTCCTCCGCACGCTCGCGCATCCCGACTGCGTCGAGCAGCTCATCGACCCGCCCAGGCGCCACGCGGTGCAGGCGCGCGTGGTAGACGAGGTTCTCGCGCCCGGTGAGGTCGCGATACAGCAATGGCTCATGGCCGACCAGCCCGATGCGGCCGCGCACCTTCCAGCCCTCGCGAGGCAGCGGCTCGCCGAACAGCGAGACGGCACCCTCGTGCGGGCGCAACAGTGTCGCGAGGACCCGCAGCAGTGTCGACTTGCCGGCGCCGTTGCGCCCGAGCACGGCGAGCGTCTGCCCGGCTGCGAGGTCGAGCGTGATCCCGCGCAGGACCGTTCGCTCGCCGAAGTGGCGGGTCAGACCGTCGAGTGAGACGACCGGCGTGTCAATGGCCTGCGTGGCGCTCGGAATTTCCATTTTGCCGGTGCAGTGTCGCAACTGCGTGCCTAAGCACCGGCCCAACTACTCCGAACAGCTCTGCGATCGCCTTCGGATTCCCGGGGAAGTTGATGATGAGCGAACCATTGGTGACGCCGGCAACGGCCCGCGACAGCATCGCCATCGGCGTGTACTGGACCGATTCTGCTCGCATCGCCTCGGCCAGCCCCGGCACCGCGCGCTCGATGACCGCGAGCGTCGCCTCCGGTGTTACGTCGTCCGGGGTGAGCCCGGTGCCGCCGGTGGTGAAGATCAGTTCGGTCCCAGCCTCTACCTGTTTGCGCAGCCACGCCTCGATCGCGACGACGTCGTCGGACAGGATGTCCCGCACCACCACCTCCGCTCCGGCCGCCTCCGCCGCTTCTGTCAGGGCGGGCCCGGACAGATCCTCACCCTGACCGGCAGCAAGCGACGTTGAGACGGTGAGGATCGCGCAGCGCATCGGCAGGCCCCCGCTAGAGCCCTTCGGTCCGGAGCCAGTCGAGCGTTGCCTGAAGACCGGTGGCATAGTCGACGCGCGGCTCCCACGCGAGCAGCTCTCGCGCCTTGCGGTTGCTGAAGCTCTGATCGGTGCCCATCACGTGCACAGCCTGACGTGAGAGGAGCGGTCGCGTCTTCAGGCGCGTCGTCCTGTGCAGGGCACGGTAGCCGTGCTCGAGTGAGAAGCCGACGCCCTCAGCCAGCCGGTAGGGCATGCTCCAGCGCGCCTTCGAGCATCCGAGGCCGTCGGCAAGCCCGTCGGCAAGCTCGCGCCACGTGACCGCGAGACCGTCTGTGGCGTTGAACGCCTGACCACGCGCGTCGTCGTGGTGCATGGCGAGCAGCGTGGCGTCCACGAGGTTGTCGACGAAGCAGAGGCCCGCGATCGCCCGGCCGTTGTCAATCAACATCATGTGACCGCCCCGGATCGCGCGGGCGATCTCCAGGACCACCTCTCTGGAGCGCGGCCCGTACACGGTCGAGGGCCGCAGGATGACCGCGTCGAGGTCGTGCGTCGCCGCGAACCGGCGGACCTCGGCCTCCGCCTGTAGTTTGGTCTGTGCGTACCAATTGCGGAAGCTGGTGGCAGCGTATGTCTCGTCGATCTCCACACCACCGGGATAGCCGTACACGTCGGTGCTCGAGAAGTGCACGACGCGCCTCACCGAGGCAGCAGCGGAGGCGCTCAGCAGCGCCCGCGTGCCCTCGACGTTGACACGGGACACCTCCTTGGGAGTGGCCCAGTCGGACACCATCGCGCCGCAGTGGAACACGTAGCGGCAACCCTCGACGACACGCTCGAGCGAGCGCGCGCTGGTCAGGTCTCCGGTTGCGAGCTCGACATCGAGGCCGTCGAGCGATGTGATGTCGCTGGTCGGGCGCACGAGGCACCGCACCTGGTAGCCGTCGCGCACCAGACGCTCGGCCAGGTGACTCCCGATGAATCCGGTCGCGCCCGTGACCAGGCAGACGTCGTCACGTGAGCGGTCGATCCGCCTGCCGCGAAATGGCGTTTCCATTGCCGCAGGAGCGGTCTCGCGCTCACGCCGGCGCATCGTCGAGGTGGCAATGTCGCGCACCACAGCCCAGTTCTTCCCGCTGTCACTCTCGCACTCGGTGAGCACAGCGTCCAGTGCTCCGACGAACGTCTGCACCTCGGTCTCCGACACCGTCAGCGGCGGCAGCAGCTTGATCACGTCGTTCTTGCCGGCAGCCATCGTGATCACACCGTGATCGCGATGCAGCGGGATCACGACCAGTTGCGGGAACAGGCCCTCGCTCGCCATCCGCATCAAACGGACACCCATCTGTCCCTTGCGCGAGCGCGGGGCCTGGAGCTCGATGCCGATCATCAGCCCGGCGCCGCGAACCTCCTTGACGAGCTCATGGCGCTGGCGCAGCTCGTCGAGCCCGTCGGTCAGCAGCGTGCCCATCTGCGCGGCGCGCTCGACCAACCGGTCGCGCTCGATCACGCGCAGCGTCGCCAGCCCGGCCGCCATCGAGAGGCGGTTCCGCCCGTAGGTCGACTGGTGCACGTAGCTGCGCTCGAGCGTGCCGACGGCGCGCTGGTAGATGTCCCGGCGCGTGACCATCGCCCCGACCGGCATGTAGCCGCCGCTGAGCGCCTTGCCAACCAGCACGATGTCGGGCTCCAAGCCCCAGTGCTCGAGCGCGAACCAGGTGCCGGTGCGGCCGAGTCCGGTCTGAATCTCGTCGGCCACGAACAGGGTGCCGTATCGCCGGCAGAGATCCTGCGCGGCGCGCAGATACTCGGCGGGTGGCAGCGTGACCAGTCGACCCTGGATCGGCTCGACGATCAAGGCGGCGACGTCCTTGGACCGCAACTCGGCCTCCAGGCGCTTGAGGTCGCCGAACGGGACTCGCGAGCATCCGGGCAGCAGGGGGCCGAAGCCCTCCTTGAAGAAGTCATCGCCGACAATCGAAAGCGGGCCGAGTGTCACGCCGTGAAAGCTGCTGTCGCACGACAGCAGGCGCGGACGGCCCGTGGCCGCCCGCGCGAACTTCATCGCGGAGTCGACGGCCTCGGCACCCGTGCTGGTGAAGAACACCGCGTCGAGACCGTCCGGCAGGCGGGCCGAGAGGGCTTCGCCGAGCATCCCGGCGAGCACCGAGTAGTGCAGCTGTACCCCGTCGACGAGGTCGGCATCGAGCATCGCGTGCAGAACGGCTCGTACGTCCGGATGACCGTGACCGAGGCTGGCGAAGCCCTCACCCGTGTGGAAATCCAGGTACGCGCGCCCGTCTTCGTCATAGATGTAGGAACCGCTCGCTGAGCGGTAGGCCTTGTCGAAGCCCAGGATCCGCAGCACGTCGACAAGTGAGGGATCGAGATGCCGCGCCGCCAGCTCCAGCGTTTCGGCGGAGCGCGCCTGCGCATCGGCGAGGACGTCGAGCGGGTCGAAAGCGTGCCCGCTCACGACCGCGACAATCGCACGTCAGGCACCGTCTCGGTGCCAATGACCGGAGCGGCCGCCGGACTTCTCCAGCAGCTCGACCACGCTTATCGACGCCCCACGCTCGATCCCCTTGACCATGTCGTAGACGGTCAGCGCCGCGACCGAGGCGGCCGTCAGCGCCTCCATCTCGACACCCGTTCGAGCCGTTGTCCTGGCCTCCGCGATCACCTCGATCTCACCGGAACCGGCGTGCAGTGTGACCTCCACGCCGACGAACGTCAGCGGCAGCTGATGGCACAGCGGGATCAGCTCGTGCGTACGCTTGGCGGCCTGGATCCCCGCGATCCGGGCGACGCCGATCACGTCGCCCTTGGGGGCGTTACCCGCTGAGACGAGCTCAGCCGTCGCCACCGAGACGCGCACCACCGCGCGCGCGATCGCGCGTCGTGCGGTGACGTCCTTGTCGGAGACGTCGACCATCTCCGCCCGGCCTTCGGCGTTGAGGTGGGTGAGGTCGTCGCTCAAGCCGGTTGGTAAACGCTTTGGGCCGCAGCGATCAGATCCTTGACCGCCGCGACATCGCCGTCGCGCAGCAGCGCGATCAGGTCGGGATCGCCGTTGACGATGTTCTCGAAGAACTCCTTACGGTCCTGGTAGGTCGGGAGCGTGCCCTTTGCCCAGCCGCGCACGTCGTTGAGCAGGATCGCCAGTGTCGCGTAGGGCTCGCCGAACAGCTCCCCGATCTCGCGCTTCATGCGCTTGGCCAGCGCCGGTGACGCGCCCGCGGTGGAGATCGCGACGGCGAGCGGGCCGGTGCGCACTATCGCCGGCAGAATGAAGTTGCACAGCGGCGGCACGTCGACGACGTTGACGAGCATCGCCCGAGCCTCGGCGTCGTTGAAGACCCGGATATTGATCTCGGTGTCGTCGGTCGCGGCGATCGCAATCAGACAGCCCTCCAGGTCGCCGTGTTCGTAGGCTCGGCGCTGCCACGTGATCGAGCCCTCGGCGGCCAACTCCTGGAGCGCCGGGTGCGCGTCGGGCGCGACCAGCACGACGTCCGCGTCACATGCGAGCAGGCCCTCGACCT
Source organism: uncultured Conexibacteraceae bacterium (assembly GCA_963774025.1). Classification (GTDB taxonomy): domain Bacteria; phylum Actinomycetota; class Thermoleophilia; order Solirubrobacterales; family Solirubrobacteraceae; genus Palsa-465. The sequence goes on along the minus strand of CAVZDL010000015.1, from coordinate 396,239 downwards.
TCTCGAGGCCGACCTCACCACCGCCAACGACCAGCGTCCTACGGCCGCTCAGCCGCAGGCAGGCGATGTAAAAAGGGGTCGCGAGCATGTCGCGCACGCACGACTGGTCGCAGATCCCCTTGCGGAACTGACAGACGCACTCCTTGCCGCTGTAAGCCTGGGCCGGCACCTCCCAGAGAGTAGCCAGCCCCTGATTCGACCGCGCGGCCGGCGCGCCGTCGCGGTCAGCGGAAGGCCTGCTCGCCTGTCAGTGCCTGTCCGACGACCAGCGCGTGTACGTCGGCGGTGCCTTCGTAGGTGACGACCGCCTCGAGGTTGTTCATGTGGCGCATCACCGGGTATTCGAGCGTGATCCCGTTGGCTCCGAGGACCTGCCGGGCGGTCCGCGCGACGTGCAGGGCGGTGTTGACGTTAGCCAGCTTGCCCATGCTCACCTGCTCGGGCGCCAGCCTGTGCGCGTCCTTCAGGCGCCCGAGGTGCAACGCCAGCAGCGTGCCGCGGTTCACCTCGGTGGCCATATCGGCGAGCTTCGACTGCTGAAGCTGAGTGGCGGCGATCGGGCGGCCGAACGCGATCCGGTCGCGGCTGTAGGCCAGCGCCGCCTCGAAACAGGCGCGGGCCGCACCGATCGCACCCCAGACGATCCCGTAGCGCGCCTCGTTCAGGCAGGCCAGCGGGCCGCGCAGCGACGCAGCCTCGGGCAGCAGCGCCTCGGCCGGCAGGCGCACGTCGTCGAGCAGGAGCTCAGAGGTGATCGACGCACGCAGCGACAGCTTGCGATGGATGTCCTGGGTACTGAAGCCCGGGGTGCCGCTCGGGACGAGAAAGCCACGCACACCCTCATCTGTGACGGCCCAGACGACGGCAACATCGGCGACCGAGCCGTTCGTGATCCACATCTTCTGCCCGTGCAGGACCCAGTCTGAGCCGTCGCGGCGAGCGCGGGTGCGCATCGCCCCGGGGTCCGAGCCGGCGTCCGGCTCGGTCAGCCCGAAGCAGCCGATTGCGTCGCCGGAGGCCATCGGCGCCAGCCAGCGCTGCTTCTGCTCCTCCGAGCCCCAGCGGTGGATCGCGAACATCGCCAGCGAACCCTGGACCGAGACCAGACTCCGCACACCACTGTCACCGGCCTCAAGCTCCATGCACGCCAGGCCATACGCGGTCGCGGAGGCGCCGGCGCAGCCGTAACCCTCCAGGTGCATGCCCAGCACGTTCAATGCACCAAGCTCACGCGCCAGCTCGCGCGGCAGCGTGCCCGCCTCGAACCAATCGCCGACCTGCGGGACGACGCGATCCGCGACAAACGCCCGGACCACATCCCGGATGTCTCGCTCCTCGTCGGAGAGCAGCGAGTCGATATCGAGAAAGTCTTCGGGGCGGACGCTTGCCATGGTGATCTCCTGGTCGCGGGATTAGCGTCATTCTTCACGAACCGATGACGGGTGCTCTACATCAACTGCGGATCCTCGACTTCTCGCGGGTCCTGGCCGGGCCGTTCGCGACCATGATGCTGGCCGACCTCGGCGCCGACGTGACCAAGATCGAGCGGCCCGGGACCGGCGACGAGACGCGCGCGTGGGGCCCGCCTTACGACCGTCAGGGCCAGGCGACGTACTTCGACGCGGTCAACCGCAACAAGCGCAGCCTCGTGCTCGACCTGCACGACGGCGACGATCTGGCGCGTGCGCGGCAGATGGCGCTGAGCGCGGACGTACTGGTCGAGAACTTCCGCCCCGGGCTGCTCGACGGGCTTGGGCTCGGGTACGAAGCCCTGCGGGTCGAGAACCCCCGGCTCGTGTACTGCTCGATCACGGGCTTTGGCAGCGCTCCCGCCGGCGGGGCGGAGCTGCCCGGCTACGACCTGTTGGTGCAGGCCGTCGGCGGTCTGATGAGCATCACCGGCGAGCCCGGCGGCGAGCCGCAGAAAGTCGGGGTCGCAGTGGTGGACGTGCTGGCGGGGCTGTTCGCGACCGTCGGCATCCTCGCGGCGCTGCGGCACCGCGACCTATCCGGCGACGGACAGCTGGTCGAGGTCGACCTGCTCAGCAGCCTGCTGGCGGCGCTCGTCAACCAGGGCTCGGCGTTCACGGCCGCGGGCGTCGTGGCGCGACGGATGGGCAACGCGCATCCGAGCATTGCGCCGTACGCCTCGTACGCGACCGGTGACGGCCAGCTTGTGCTTGCGATCGGCAACGATCGCCAGTTCCAGGCCCTGTGCGAAGTCTTGGGCGCAGCGGAACTGGCACAGCGCGACGGCTACGCGACGAACCCTGAGCGCGTCACGAACCATGACATGCTCCGGGTTGAGCTCGAAGGATTGCTCGCCGCGCGCGCCGCAGCCGAGTGGGCGTCCGCAGCTGACGGCCGCGCGCGTCCCCGCCGGTGTCGTCAACGACATCGCCGGCGCCTTTGCGCTCGCACAGTCGCTGGGACTCGACCCAACCGTCGAGCTGCCGGGTGACGACGGCGCCACCGTACGGCTCGCGCGCAACCCAATCAGCCTCTCCGCCACACCGGCGCGTTACACGAGCGCCCCGCCAAGGCTGCCGCGCTGATATGGGTGCGAATCCTGGAGCGCCGTAATCGCAGCACTCCTAAAACGGTGCTTCGCATGTGTGCCGAAAGTGTCACGCCATGTGACGACTTTGCAACATCGTTGCCAATGGACCACCAATGTCAGAGAGTCGTGACACCACGACACACTCTCGTCACATATGCGAAGCCCACTCCGAGAGGGTGGCTGCCGCGGGCGCCACCGCGCACTGGACGCCCGCGCGCGCCGGTCCCAGGGCCTCCTGTGACCGCTAACCGCGTCCGCGGGCCTTGCGAATCGCTTCGAGGCGCTCCCGCTGGAGCGCCTCGGCGTCGTCGGGCTCGTAGAAGCGCGCGCCCGCGACGGTAGGTGGCAACAGCTCCTGCGGCGAGACGTGCTCCGGTCGAGCGTGCGGGTAGTCGTAGTTGCCCTCCGCGCGGTTGGCAGAGCGCAGGTATCCCGGCGGCGCCTGGGCGCCATGGGCTTTGATGTAGCCACGAGCAGCGCTGATCGCACGCTTGGCGCCGTCTGACTTGGGCGCCAGCGCGAGGTAGATCGCGCACTGGGCGAGCGCGAACTGTGCCTCCGGCAAACCGACATGCTCGACCGCCGCAGCGGCGGCGGTCGCAACCACAAGTGCCTGGGGGTCGGCGTTGCCGATGTCCTCGGATGCGAGGATCACCATCCGCCGCACGATGAAGCGGGGGTCCTCGCCGCCCTCGAGCATCACTGCCAGGTAGTACAGCGACGCGTCGGGGTCGGAGCCGCGCGTCGCTTTGATCCAGGCCGAGATCGTGTCGAAGTGGTTGTCGGCCTGGCGGTCATAGGCGATCAGACGGCCCTGCAGAGCGTCGGCGATCCCCTCGGCCGTGACCCGCCCGTCCTTTCCGGCCGCCTCGGCCGCCAGCTCGAGGCCGTTCAGAGCCGCACGCGCGTCGCCTTCAGTCCACTCGGCTGCGTAGGCGAGCGCCTCGGCGTCAACGCGTTGCGGATCGCCCACCTCACCGTTGTCCACGGCGCGATCCAGAAGCACGCGGACCTCATCCGGCGCGAGCGCCTCGAGCTCGTACACGCGCGTGCGCGACAGCAACGCCGAGTTCACCTCGAAGTACGGGTTCTCCGTGGTCGCTCCAATCAGCGTCACCAGACCCTCCTCGACCGAGGGCAGCAGCGCGTCCTGTTGGGCCTTGTTGAAGCGGTGTATCTCGTCGAGGAAGAAGACCGTCGCGACGTCCATCTTGCGGCGTTCACGGGCGCGTTCGATCACGGCGCGCACCTCGGCTCGACCAGCCTGGACCGCGCTCTCCTCCTCGAACGCCGCGCCGGACGCGCCGGCGATGATCCGCGCGAGCGTCGTCTTGCCCGTCCCGGGCGGACCGTGCAGGATCATCGAGTGTGGGTGCCCGGTCTCGATCGCGCGCCTGAGTGCGGAGTGCTCGCCGAGCAGGTTGCGCTGCCCGACGAACTCGTCGAGCGTACGGGGGCGCATGCGTGTCGCAAGTGGTGCGTCCGGCTGGCCGCCCAGCCGAGAGGGCTCAGGCGCATCGTCGAAGAGGCGTTCCATAACGGAAGTATCACCAGCGGTTAGGCTGACGCAATCGCGCAGACCGACTCACTCGCGCAGCGCGCCGCGCAGAACATCCACCACCCGCTCACGCGGGCGCTGTTGACCCTGACCTTCACGACGGGGCTCGTGGACGGCGTCAGCTACCTCGGACTGGGCCACGTGTTCACCGCGAACATGACAGGAAACGTCGTGCTGCTCGGGTTCGGCATCGCCGGCGGCTATGGCCTGCCGGTGCTTGCTCCGATCGTCTCACTGCTTGCGTTCCTCGTCGGTTCGGGGATCGGAGGCGTGCTGGCCAAGCGCCACGCGGCGACGCATTACGTTCACTTCCGCTTCGCGATCGGCATCGAGATCGGACTGCTCGCGGTGACAACGATCTTCGCGGCGGTCAAGACCCCCCACATCGGCGCCCTCAGTGGTTACGTGGTGATCGGGCTGTTGGCGCTGGCAATGGGCGTGCGCAACGCGACGATTCGCAGAATCGCGGTCCCCGACCTGACGACCACGGTGCTGACGATGACCCTGACCGGACTTGCAGCGGACTCGCGGCTGGCCGGAGGTGACGGACGCGGCAGCACTCGGCGGATGCTCGCCGTCGCGGCGATGCTCGTGGGGGCACTCGTCGGCGCGCTCGAGTTGAAGACCAGCGTCGTGCTGCCGCTGGCAACGGCGAGTGCGCTGGCCGCCGTCACGGGGCTGTTCTACGTCCCTGCCGCGCGTCGCGCAGCTGAGGCTGAGCCTGGGGCTTAACAACCTACGGCCCGCCGTGGAGCGGGCCGTAGATCACAGCTGAATCGGTTCGGAGGCTTATGCCGCCTGGCGGAGTGCGGCCATGTCGGGATTGCGCGCGAGCGTGGTCAGCGCGCGGCGCTCCAGCTCTCCGGCCTGCGAGGTGGTGATGCCCAGTTCGGCGCCGGTCTGGCGCACGGTGCGGGGCTCGTCACCGCCGAGGCCGAAACGCAGCTCGATCACGTTGCGCTCCATCTCGGGCAGCTTCCCTAGGACCTCGGCGACCTGAGCATCGCGCCACTTATCCTGGGCGTGCTCCTCCGGCAGACGCTCGCTGCTCCTGAGCAAATCGCCAAGCGCGGTCTCGCCGTCGTCGCCGACAGGCTGGTCGAGGCTGGTGATCGCCGCGGACAGCTCACGCACCTCGGTCACCTGGTCGATCGGCAGCTCAGTGACCGCTGCGACCTCTTCGTCGGTGGGCTCGCGGCCAAGCTTGAGGGCCAGCTCGCTCTCGACCTTGCGGACCTTCACCTGACGCTGGGCGACGTGAACCGGAACGCGAATCGTGCGTCCCGAATTCTGCAGCCCGCGCTGGATCGCCTGTCGGATCCACAACGTCCCGTAGGTTGAGAACTTGAAGCCCTTACGCCAGTCGAACTTCTCGACCGCGCGGATCAGCCCGAGCATGCCCTCCTGCACCAGGTCCTCCAGCGGGAGGCCGTGGCCCTGGTAGCGGCGGGCCTGGGCGACGACCAGCCGCAGGTTTGCGTTGATCATCCGGGTCTTCGCCTCGAGGTCACCGCGCTCGATCAGCTTGGAAAGCTCGATCTCCTCGGCGGCAGTCAGCAGTTCATGGGTGCGAGCTTCACGGAAGAAGAGCTCGAGGGACTCCATCGAGCCGTCCAGTACCGGCGTCGCCGCGCGACGCCTGGGCTTACGCGCGCTCAGCGCGGTGCCGCGACGCTCGCGGCTGCCGGCGACCCGCTGCGCAGCGGTGGCGCTGGTGCGGCGCGTAGGGCGCCCGGTCTCCTTCTCAGTGTGCTCGCCGCGGGTGCGGCTTACAGGTGTCATGTGCTCTTCTCGGATCTTTTCGTTCGCTAATTTGAAGATGATCGAATTATACGTCCACGTAAGGTTTTGTCAAGCTCCAGTCGCCCCCCGCTTGAGCGTCGTGTGAGCAAGTGCACACACATGTCGCCAAGAAGCGATTTCGGCGTATGGGCTGATCAATTCCCCGTACGCCTCTTCAGAACACTCGACGCACTCCAGTGATGCGTAAGTGCTGATTAAGAACTGACGAAGAGGCGCGGCGAGACTACGCCACCAACCGATTCGCGGATGTCTGAATCCGTCTCGAAACCGGGGCACGGAGCGTAACCGGGTTTCGAGACAGACCCTCCGAATCCTCGAAAATACGCCGGCGGCGGCGATTCGTTACACGCCGGGGGCGGAGCTACACGCCGGCGGTGAACTCGACGCGCTGCTCGGAACTTCCGAGCACGCAATCGAGCAGCCCCGGGAAACGCGTGTCGACGTCGTCGCGACGGAGCGACACGAGCCGCTGCACGCCCTCGCTGCGGGTGTAGGTCAGACCGGCGTCCCGCAGCACACGGAGATGATGTGTGAGCGTCGACTTGGAAACGGAGACCTCAAGCCTCCCGCACGAGAGCTCGTGGTGCGCGCCGAGCAGTCTCACGATCTCAAGCCGAACCGGGTCACTGAGCGCGTGCAGCACATCCGTGAGATGCAGCTGCTCCGGCTCGGGGTGCGGGATTATGCGCATCGGGCGCTCGCGCGACTCACGCCGACCCAGGATAGCGGCGGTCCCAGGGCCGCCTGACAGCATGCTGTCAGGCACGTGTGCGTAAGCGCCCTGGCACCGAGCGCGTCAGCGCTGTACGCCGAGCGCGCCGAGTGCCACGTCGTGCAACCGGCCGTTGGTCGCGAGGCCACTGCCCGATCCGGGCCCATCGACACCGGTGAGGCCCGTGAAGCGCCCGCCGGCCTCCTCCACCACGATCGCGACCGCCGCCAGGTCCCACAGCGTCGCCTCGGGGTCGGTCGCGATCTCGGCCGCGCCCTCGGCCACCAGCATGTACTGCCAGGCGTCGCCGACGCCGCGCGTGCGCCAGCAGCGGCGGCCGAGGTCGATCACCCGCTCAAAGCCGCCGATGGCATCCCACTCCTCAATCCCGCTCCATAGGAACTGTGCGCTGCCGACATCGGCGATGTTGGACACACGGATCTGCCGCCCGTCGGCGAACGCGCCGTGGCCACGCACCGCCCACCAGCGCTTGCCCAGCGCCGGCATCGCGACAACGCCGACCTTGACCTCGCCGTCGTTCAGCAACGCGATCAAGGTGGTCCAGGTGTCCATGCCGCGCACGTAGCTCTTGGTGCCGTCGATCGGATCGATCACCCACGCCCGGCCGGCGGCGGGGCGGGACGGGTCGAAGTCCTCCGCGCCGCCGAACTCCTCACCGATGATGGCGTCGTCGGGTCGTGCAATCGCCAGCCGTTCACGGAGCGCCAGCTCCGCGGCCTTGTCCGACTCGGATACCGGTGTCAGATCGGGCTTGGTCTCGACGGCGAGATCGGTGGCGCGATAACGCGCCATGGTGATCCCGTCGGCGATGTCCGCGAGCTCCTGGGCGAGCTCGAGGTCGTCGGTATAGGGTGAGGTCACGGGCGCGGATCGTAGTGGCTTTTGCCGCCGCACTAGTACGCTGGCCGCCGATGGCCGACTCCGACGCCGTGACCGCCGACCTGGAGGCCGAGACGACCGAGGTCCTGCAGAATCTGGTCCGCTTCAACACGGTCAACCCGCCGGGCAACGAGCGCGCAGCAATCGAATACCTCGAGGCCTACGTTCGAGCGGCCGGCTTCGAGACCGAGCTACTGGCCGCCAACGCGGAGCGCCCGAACCTAATCGCCACCCTCCCGGGAAACTCCGACGACGGTCCGACGATGGTCTACCTCGGCCATGTCGACACCGTCCTGGCCGCCGTCGAGGACTGGGATCACGATCCCTGGGGCGGCGAGCTGGTCGACGGCTACCTCTGGGGCCGCGGGACGATCGACATGAAGTCGCAGGTCGCGGCTGAAGCGGTGGCTGCCGTGACGCTCGCGCGCAGCGGTTGGCGCCCCGCACGGGGAGCGCTGAAGCTCGTTTTCGTCGCCGACGAGGAGACCGGCGGTGACGTCGGAGCCCGCTGGCTGACCGAGCGGCACCCCGAGAAGGTCCGCTGCGATCTGCTGGTCAACGAGGGCGCCGGCAGCCCGTTCGAGTTCGACGGCACCCGCTACTACGGCGTCTGCTGCGGCGAGAAGGGCATCTTCCGCCTCAAGCTGACGGCGACCGGCGTGGCCGGCCACGCGTCGATGCCGAAGCTCGGTGACAACGCGCTGTTGAAGCTGGCACCGGTGCTCGAGGCGCTCCGCGCCGGCTCCTACGGATATGACCCGACCCCCGCTGCGCTGGCGCTGCTTGAGGCGCTCGGCGAGGACCGGAACGACGTGCATGGCGCGCTCGAGCGCCTGGATCCGAAGCACCCGGCGATCCGCTTGATGGTCGAGCCGATGCTGACCGTCACGCTCACGCCCACCGTCATCGAGGCATCGCAGAAGATCAACGTGATCCCCGCACGCGCATCGGTAAAGGTCGACACACGCGTGCCGCCGGGGCTCGGCGCCGACGTGGCGCTGGGGCGTCTGCACGACGTGCTCGGCGACACCGCCGACGGCCTCGAGATCGAATTCACTGAGCAGGTCTACGGCTACGCGTCCGACCACCGCACGGAGATGATGAGCACGATCGAACGCTGGATCGAGGCGCACGACCCGGGCGCCAGGGCAGTACCGGTGCTGCTGCCGGGCTATTCGGACTCCAGCTACTTCCGTGCCGCTTTCCCCGATCTGATCGCCTACGGCTTCTTCCCGCACCGCCACCAGACACTGCTCGAGACCGCGCCGCTGATGCACAACGCCAACGAGCGCATCGACGTGCGCGACCTCGGCTACGCGGCGAGCTTCTACGCCGATCTGGCGCGCGAGCTGCTCGGTTAACCCTCGGCTGAGCCGAGACCCGGCGGTGCCGGTCCGCTGACGGGCACCGGCGCTGAGCCCTCCCAGGGGTCGTTGGTCAGCTCGCGGGTGGACTTCGGCAGCAGCGTGACGAGTGTCGCCAGTACCCCGAGTGCGCCACCTGCCCCCAGCACCACCCTCGCCCCAAGCAGACTCGCGAGCGGGCCCGCGAGGACGAAGCCCACCGGCAGCAGCGCCAGCGATCCCATCCAGTCATAGGAGCTCACGCGCGAGAGCACCGAGGGCGGGATGTGATGCGCCAGGGCCGTCTCCCACGTGACCATGAACAGCCCGTTCTGGAGCCCAGCGAGCACCATCCAGGCACCCGTGACTCCCCGAGGGAGCCCAATTGCCAGCACGATCGACATCGCCGGCCACAGGACCGCGAGCAGCAATGTGTCGCGCAGCGGTCGCGCCGAACGCCACACGGTCGCTAACAGCGATCCGGCAACGCAGCCGATGCCATAGAGCGCTACGAAGACCCCGTACAGGCCAACCTGGCCGTAGACGTCGCGCGTCACCTCCGGCCCAAGCGCCATCCAGGTGGCGTATGAGCACATCAGGGTCACGCTGAACGCGCTGATCGTCACCCACACCCAGGGCCGCGAGGACACCTCCCGGAACCCAACGCGAAGCTCATGGAACAGGGTTTCGCGCTTGACCGTGGCGTCCCCACCGCGGAAGCGTGGGCGCATCGGAGCCAGCGTCAGCGCACTGACCACGAACGAGAGAGCATCCGCGACGAACGCCTCGCCGGCGCCGACAGTTAGAACGAGCGCCGTGGCAACCGACGGACCGAGCACCAGCGACAGGTTCCACGACCCCTCCATCAGCGCTCGGGCGGCCTGGATCTCGCCCTCCGGAACCGTCTGCGGCATCAGCCCCGTCTCCGCCGGCTGGAAGAACGCCCACGCGACGCCGAACGCCGCCTCGATCACGGCGATCTCCCACACCCGGGCGCTGCCCACGAGGATCAGCACCGCGAGCAGCCCGTGCACCCCAGCGCGAAAGAGGTCGCTGACGATCATCACCCGGTGGCGCGGCAGACGGTCGGCCCACACACCGCCGAACAACAGGAGCACCACGAACGGAACCGTTTGCGCAGCGAGGATCAGGCCGAGGTCGGTTGCCGAACCGGTCGTCCGGGTGACGTAGATCGCCAGCGCCACGGCGACGGCGTTGCTGCCGAAGTTGCTGGCCGTCTGACCCCAGAACAGCAGCCGGAAGTCGCGGTGGCGTAGGACGCTTGCTTGCTTGCGCAGGGCCATGGCCCAGCGACGTTACCGTCAGCGCTAGCGCGCGGCGGTTGTGTAGAGGCTGGCGGCGTGGGTCGCCGTATGAGCGGCCAGGAGCTCGCTCAGGTAGGCGGTCAGCGCGATGCGGCGCTCGGCGGGAAGTGGCTCGAGCATGGCCGCGACATCTTCCGCAAACGCGGACGTCACCCCCTGCATCAGCACGCGACCCTGATCGGTGAGTCGCACGCGCACCGAGCGGCGGTCCAACTGTGAGGGAACGCGGCGCACGAGTCCCCGACGTTGCGCGCGGTCGACGAGCCCCGAGGTGCTCGACTTGTCGAGGCCAAGCGACAGGGCCAGCTCGTTCATCGTCGGTTTGCGGTGGCGCAAGATCTCGAGCAGACGCGACTGGGTCAGCGAGATGCCGTGCTCACCAGCCCGACGCTCCAGGGTCGCCTGGACCATCAACGAGATCCGCGCGAGCGCGTCGACCGCATCGAGCTCGTCTGCCATCGAGGAAAGTCTACACCATATTAATACGTGTCACGTACTATTTTTATACGTGACACGAACTATATTCGCCACATACGGAACGCGCTGCTGCGGACGTCCGCTGTCTGAGGCCCATAGACTCCCCGCCGCATGCCGCTGCGATCGAGACTGCGCCTCGAGCCGGACGTCTTCCGCTTGCCCGTGGAGCGGCTGCGCGACGGGTATTACGCCGACGCGTACTTCGTCTACACCAAGCGGTTGCTCGAGCAGGCCGGTCACCGTCCGCGGGTGCTCATGCAGGTCTTCCAGAAACAGCAGTCGCTGCTCGGTGGCATCGACGAGGCGATCGCGGTCCTGAAGCTGGGAGCCGGGCGTCTTGGCGGGGACGGCGAATGGTCGCCGGGCTGGGAGGAGCTCGAGGTTCACGCGCTGTACGAGGGTGACGCAATCTCACCGTGGGAGACGGTGATGACGATCGAGGGCGACTACTCGCTCTTCTCGCATCTCGAGACGGTTTACCTCGGCTCGCTCGCGCGGCGCTCGCTGATCATGCGCAACGTCGACGCGGTGGTGCGGGCGGCGCGGGGAAAGCCGATCCTCTACTTCCCCGCGCGCCACGACCACTGGCACGTGCAGACCGGCGACGGCTGGGCTGCACACGTGGCCGGCGCGATCGGCGTCTCCACCGACGCGCAGGCCTCCTGGTGGGGTGGGCGCGGCGTGGGCACGGTGCCGCACGGGCTGATCGCCGCCTACGGCGGCAACACGGTCAGGGCGGCGCAGGTGTTCGCGGAGCGTTTCCACGAGGAGATGAACATCACGGTGCTGGTGGACTTCGAGAACGACTCCGCGCGCACCGCGGTGGAGGTGGCGGCGGCACTCGGTCCAAAGCTGTGGGGCGTGCGGCTCGACACCTCCGAGCAGATGGTCGACCGCTCCCTGATCGACTCGATGGGCGACTTCGACCCGCGTGGCGTCAATCCGCGGCTCGTGGAGAACGTCCGCACGGCGCTTGACGAAGCCGGCTTCCCGCAGGTGAGGATCGTCGTCAGCGGCGGCTTCACGGTCGAGCGGATCGAGCACTTCGAGGCGATGGGCGTACCCGTCGATGCCTACGGCGTCGGCTCCTCGCTGATCCGCGGTCAGAACGACTACACCGCCGACGTGGTGTTGGTAGACGGCAGTCCGTGCGCGAAGGCCGGCCGCGAATACAGACCCAACTCGCGACTCGAGCGCGTCGTCTAGCGCGACATTGGCGTCGTCTCAGGCAAGATTGAGGTTGAGGATGTTCAAAGCGATCGACCACACCGGCATAGCGGTTGCTGACATTGACGACTCGCTGCCCTTCTACCAGGAGGTGCTCGGGCTCCCGCTGGTCCACCGCGAGACCGTCGCCGACCAGGGCGTCGAGGCGGCGCTGCTCGACATCGGTGACGGTCACCTCGAGCTGATCGCGCCGCTTGGGCCAGAGACCGGCGTCGCAAAGTTCCTGGCGACGCATGGGCCGGGGCTGCACCACCTCGCATACCGAGTCGACGACATCGATGCAGCGCTGGCTAGTCTCTCGGCCGCGGGGGCGCGGCTGATCGACCGGCAAGCGCGGATCGGCGTCCGCGGCTCGCGCGTGGCGTTCCTGCACCCAAGCGCTGCCGGCGGTGTGCTGACCGAGATCGTCGAGCATGCCGGCCATCCCTGAACCGATCGGAGCTTCGTATGAGCACTGAAGACACCCCCCAGAAGATCAGCATCGGCTTTCACGGCGGCCAGTCGCTAGCCGCCCGCGTGAAGCCTGAGCAGCTCGCGAAGCTACGGGACGCGCTCGGCAAGAGCGGTGGCTGGCACGAGCTGACAGGAGAGGATGGCCTGATCGTGCTCGACCTCGCACGGATCGATTACCTGCTGATCGACCACGACGAGCACCGGGTCGGCTTCTGAGCTCCCCGGCATCCGAGCTGGACCGCAGGCTGCTGCTCCTCCTGCGCACGCGCGGCCACGACGACGCGCGGATCGAGCGGGGGATCGAGCTGTTCTCGCGCTGCGGTGAGCACGGTGCATGCTGGTACGCGTTGGGAGCATTTGGCTGGGCTCTGTTCCAAACCGGGGTCTTCTGAGCGCAAGGCGTGGAAGCGCGGGATCGCGGTGACGGGTATCTCCTACGGGCTGAACTATGCGGTCAAGCTCGCCGTCAAACGGCCGCGCCCGCAGCTCGACGGCCTGCCGCCGCTCACGCCCGTGGTCTCGAAGCTGTCGTTCCCGAGCGCCCACGCGACGACCTCGTTCGCGGCGGCGGCGATGTACAACCACGCGCTGCCGCCGGTCACGCCGCTGCTCTACGGTGCTGCGGCGATGTTCGCGATCAGCCGTCCCTATCTCGGGGTCCACTACCCCAGCGATGTACTGGCAGGCGCGGCGCTCGGCACGGCGACGGGGAGGCTGCTCCGATGCCGATGAAGGTCGGGATCGTCGGCATGCCCAACGCCGGCAAGTCCTCGCTGTTCAGCGCCCTGACCGGAGTGGCAGCCGAGGCAGCCAACTACCCGTTCACGACGATCGAGCCGAACGTCGCAGTGGTCCCGGTCGAGGACGAGCGCATGAACGAGGTGGCCGAGACGGTCAAGGCGTCGAAGATCGTCTGGGACACGATCGCCTTCCACGACATCGCCGGCCTGGTCGCGGGCGCCCACAAGGGCGAGGGTCTCGGCAACCAGTTCCTGGCCAACATTCGCGAAACCGACGCGCTGCTGCACGTCGTGCGCGCCCACACCGACAGCGGCATCGTCCACTCCGAAGGGAGTGTGGACCCGCTGCGCGACATCTCGACGATCGAGACCGAGCTGATCTACGCCGACCTTGAGCAGGCCGAGCGGCGCCTCGAGCGCGTCACCAAGACTGCCCGCGGCGGCGACAGACACGCGATCGCGGAGCAGGCGTGGCTGGAGCAGGTGGTCGCGGCACTGCAGGCGGGCAGGCCGGCGCGGACCGTGCCGGCGCCGGACGACGCCCCCGACGCAGCGCAGCTGCTCGGCTCGCTGACCGCCAAGCCCGTGTTGTTCGTCGCCAACGTCGACGAGGGTGATGTCGAGGTTCCGCCGGCGATCGCCGAGTATGCACACGCGCAGGGCGCCGGTGCCGTTGCCGTCTCGGCGCGGCTCGAGGCGGAGCTCGGCGCTCTCGCAACCGAGGAGGCAGCGGAGATGCGGGCAGACCTGGGGCTCGCGGAGTCGAGCTTGCAGACCGTCGTGCGTGGCGCCTTCTCACTGCTCGAGCTGATCGCGTTCTTCACCGCAGGTGAGGACAAGCCGGCGCAAACCTGGCACCTGCGTCGCGGGCTCACCGCCTGGCACGCGGCCGGCCAGATCCACTCGGACATCCAGAAGGGCTTCGTCCGCGCCGAGGTGGTCTCCTGGGATGCGCTGGTGCGGTACGGCGGCTACGCCGGCGCGCGCGAGCACGCCGCGCTGCGGCTCGAGGGCCGTGACTACTGATGAGCGACGGTGACGTGATCACCGTCAAGTTCACGCCCTGAAGTTGCCCGGCGGGTGCGCGATCCGTGCGGCATCCTTCGCCGAACGATTCCTCGAAGCCGGTGTCGTTCTCTCCGCTCAGCTCGGCTCGATCCGGCGACACTGTCTGCGCGCGCGGACCCGAGAGGCATGAGTCAACGGCAGCGTCGGTCGAGATGTTCCACCGCGAGCGCCACGGTTGCCGTGAGGTTGTCTGGGGCCTTGGGGTTGTAGATCGGGCCGCGTCCGTCGGTCAAAAGGTTTGCGGCTATCGCGACTCCCCGTGAGGGGACTCGGGCCGGTCGCTCGCAGCGCTGTGATCAGCTTGCGGATCTCGGGTTCGGCCCGGTTCACGCGCTCGCGGCGGATCGGCGCTCGGCCCGAAACGCCCGCGTGTCGGTTCGCGCGAGGTCAAGAGAAGGTGCTCCCAGTTGGCGGCGCGATGCGTGACGGATCCGCGGACTGACCAGACGGCGAGCGCGGGCTGCGTGCAGCGCGCTTGCCTCAGGTGCTATGCCGGCCGCGAGATCGGCGTCCAGACGCGCGGAGTTGAGGCGAAGCTTGATGTTCTCGGGAAGGGTTGGCATATGTCGATGATCGCACTGGAAGTTCGCCGATGGGAAGTGGCATCGATTACCAATGTGCGTAATAAAGCTGCCAACGTTGCACTGGTCGTCGGAGACGGGTTAGGACTATTTGAATTCGCTGTCGCGAGCGACGTGTTCGGCATCGACAGGACCGCCGACTACGGCGTTCCGTGGTATCGGCTAACGGTCTGCTCCGCCGGTGGTCGCGCTGTCACCTCCGACAGTGGACTGCGAATTCAGGGAACGGTCGGGCTCCGTGCGCTTCGCGACGCGGACATCGTGATCGCCTTGCCGTTCGCCCCGGGGGCGCCCGTGCCCGACGTCCTGGTGCGAGAGCTGAGGCGGGCGCACCAACGCGGAGCGCGGATCGTCTCGCTGTGCACCGGAGCGTTTGTGCTCGCTGCCGCGGGGTTGCTCGACGGACGTCGCGCGACCACGCACTGGGAAGAGTGTGAGCAGCTCGCGGCGGAATATCCGCGCGTACAGGTTGACCCAGACGTGCTGTACGTCGACGGCGGCGACATTCTCACCTCGGCGGGCAGCGCCGCAGCCATCGACCTCTGCTTGCACATAGTCAGGTGCGACCACGGCGCCGAGGTCGCGGCACAGCTCGCGCGCGAGCTGGTTGTGCCCCCGTTCCGCGAGGGAGGTCAGGCGCAGTACATCGAGAGTCCACTGCTCCACCTTGATGCAACGCGACCCATTCCTGGAAGTGGTGAGCTGGGCTCAGGCGAATCTTGGCGAACCGATCACGATCGCCGATCTCGCCAAGCGCGCGGCGATGAGCAAGCGAAGCTTCGCCCGTCGATTCCTGGCCGCACTCGGCACCACCCCGTACCGATGGATCACGCGCCAGCGTCTGCAGCTGGCCCAGCGGCTGCTGGAGACAACCAACCTGTCAGTCGAGGCGATCGCCGAGGCCAGCGGATTCGCGACCGCCGCAAACCTACGTGCACGCTTCCTCGATGGCCTGCACACCACGCCGAGCGCCTACCGCCGTACGTTCCGCGGCGGAGCTGAACTCACGCGGCTCGGGACATGATGCCTGTGCAAGGCGCCCCGGGCTCCATCCGCTGCCACGCCCGAGGCAGGTCAACCTCGCTCCGTCGCCACCCGCTCCCGGCTGTCAGTTGAAGCAGCCCCGGCTGTTCAAAAACGCGAACAAAGCGACCCCAAACGCCAGAGCTGATAACGCTGCTGCGACGATCATGAACCCAAGGACGACCAGCGGTCGTCGTCGCTCGAGCGCAGCACTGACACCGACGAGAAGGGCCGGAGAAGCCACCAGGACGACATACGCAGTTATCTCTGGGAAATACGGCAACCCGTGGCCCGGCGCATAGCCGCAGGACCGGCCGAGGTCGTGGACCTGCCAAAGCCAGCAAGCGACCCCGGCGGCGACTGCAAGCACGATCACGAGCGGAGCCGTTCCCAGTAGTCGTCGCATCCAGGACATCATCGACCAAGCACTCAGCCCGGGTGGGCCTTGATGTAGTCCGCGAATATGATCAAAGACTCATCGGTGATCCCCATATGCAATCGCTCCCTGACCACCAGGCCGGCGCTACCGACGGTGTTGCCGCGGATTACAGCCCTGAGTTCCTTTACGGATAATCCATTGCTAGAAGCGTCGTGGAGCAGGAGGCTTCGCAGCCGCTCGCTGGCGTCCAGAAGGCGATCGATCGCCGGTCTTACGTTTGCCGACCAGTGATACGTACGCAGGCTGGTGATGCTCTCCTGCATTGCCCGAGCGAAGCTAATAGCCCCTGCCTTGATTGCTCCGGAGGGGCTGGTCGCCGTCCAAGACTGCAGTCGCGTGTCGAAGAGGTCGGCCGCGAAATCCTCCCGGACCGCCTGGCGCTGATAGTGCAGCGCCGCAGCAGAGGGTCTGATGATGCCAATGCTGAAGGCGTCGGAGATCAGGTGACTCGGACCAAGAATCGCGTGCGCGGTGGACATCCAGATCGTTGTCAACGCCTTGGCGCGCGGGGGGCGATTGTTGATTCGCAGCGCGGAAAATCGCACGACGCCTAGCCTCGGGTAAGGGAACGGGTCTGACGTGTCTCTGTCGGTCACGTCCTCCTGATGCCAGCTCGCAAGATCCAATGGCGGTTGACCCGCAACGTTCACCGCCCGGGTTTGCTGGGCATTTGAAGTCTCGTCACGGGCAGACATCACCCATTGATCGCCGTTGGCGTGCATCGAAAGCTGGACGACATCACCGGGATCCACGGAGAGCAGCCACAGTGGGCGGAACCGCTCAGCGGTTGAACTCCAGAACGCGTAATAGCTGTTCTGTGGCGCGGTGCACTCCTCGTTGACCCCGACCTGGAAGAACGGCGCAACCTGCGTGTCGGGATTGATGTGGCCCTCGGCTCCGATCCACGTGCCTGCAGCGCCATGGTCGGGGCAATCCTTGATTTGGGGCACAATCATCACCGCACTGACCTCGTGGACGCTTCCGTACCACGAGTACCCCGCAAATGGGCCGAACAACGGGATCGCAGGCGACTGCTGTGCTCCACACCCGGCGGCCACTAGCGCTAGGGACACGACTGCCCCACCGACCAGGAGCTGGCTCCGGGCAGGCAAACGCCGAGGCCTTGATTGTCGCCTACGCATCTCGCGGCGCATCTTCGACCGCCTGAACACGTGTCCTGCCCGTTCGGGAGCCCCCGGCTCTAGCCGGAGCGTAAGCGGTGCGTGTCGTTTCGCGCCCCCGTCGGCGCCGCAGATCCATCTGTTCATCGAGCGTACGGCAAGCGAGCTCTGCGGAGCACGGTACCCTGCGCCCCGTGTCGAACCGATCTGCGAGGTATGACGCCGAAGCAACACGGAGAGCCCCGCCGAAACCGCCGCAGAAGCGGACTCGCAGCGATCGAGTGCTGCCCTGGATCGCCGCCGAGCGGACTCTGCGGGCGATCGTGCTGTTCCTGGTCGGGATCGCACTCATCGCCAACCCCGATCACAACTGGGGAAAGAGTGTCGCCGACTTCGCCCGTGACCTCGGGCTGAACCCGAACAGCAACGGCATAGAAAAGATCATCCACAAGCTGCACGCGATCAGCTCGGACCGTTACGCCGTGTACGGGATCATCGCCCTTGCTTACGGCGCGCTGGAGGCCGCCGAGGCATACGGGCTCTGGAGACGCCGGCGATGGGGGGAGTACCTGACCGTCCTGGCCACCTCGCTGCTGTTCATCCCCGAGATCTGGGAGATGGCCAATAGCGCTTCTCCACTCAAAGCCGGCGCGCTGCTGTTGAACATCGCCGTCGTCGCCTACCTGATCTTCCGACTCCGCAGCGGCCGCAATTCAGGACCACGCGCCGCGGCCGCGGCGCAAGGGCTGATGCCAAGTCGAGTTGATATCCGATGAACTCATCACCGGCTGAAGGTCCTTATGTCTTCATGTCCGCGGTCTGCCAGGTGCGTCCGCCGTTGGTGGTGCGCAGCAGCAGGGTTGGATAGTTGTCGCCGAACTTCAGTGTGGTCTCCGCCCAGCCGATGGTGGAGCTGAGCGAGTCGATCAGGTCGATCGGCGTGTGTGTTGAAGTGTGGACGCGCACCTTGGTCCAGCTTTTGCCGGCGTCTGTCGTACGGGAGAGCTCGTTGCCGCTCGTCACGTACCAGTCATTGACGCCGACCGCGTATGCAGTTCCTGGATCTCCACTCCCGCTGGGCGCGAGCGTGGCGGTGAAACTCGCCCCACCGTTTCGGCTCGTATAGAAAACAGTGCGGCTCTCACCCCCAGCGCCTCGAACCAGGCCTGGCTCAACAACGGCACCCTTCGCTGGGAACGTTGGCACCCATGCCCATTCTCGGTAGTCACCCCGAGCCGGAGCAGCGTATGCCCGGTAGCCGCTTATGCCCGGCAGCTCGACTCGCTTCCAGGTACGCCCGCCATCCTCCGTGTGGGTCAGCACACCTCGATCGTTCCAGCTCCATCCGGACCGAGCCGAGGTGAATCTGGCGGGCGCTCCCGTCAGCTGTCTGCCCAGGTCTCGCGGCCGTGTCCAGGAGCGCCCGCCGTTGACGGTTTCGTAGATGTATGTCCGGCCGTCGATGGCTTCGCCCAGCACTCGACCGTCGGTTGAATTCCAGAAGCTGAGTGAGCCAGCCACCAAGGGGTTACCGGGAAGTCTCGCGATTCGCCAGATGAACCCTCCGTCGTCTGTATATGGGATGCAGTCCAACGGCTGGCTCCCCTCCGGCGCCAGCCAGATCCGATCGCCGATTGACGCGACGTCATCGACGTGCGAGACCAGGAACGGTTCTCTGGCCCACTGGCGCGGCGTGACGTCTCGCCAACGCTTGCCGCCATCCGTTCGATGCTCCGATTCCGCGAACCGGAAGGCGATCCTCTCGGCGGTCGAGTCTTGGCCCGCGGGCTCCGGCCCGTGCCGCCGCCGCCGGCGATGCCGAAGATCACCCCGCCGGCGATGATCGCAGCGGCCGTGAGAACGCCTCCAACCTTCCAGTGCCGGCGCCGGCGCCGGCGCGAGCGGGAAGCGCTCGCCCGGGCCAGCCTCGCCCTGAAACCGCGCTCGACGTCCCTCACAGATCTGCCAGCGACGTGGCCGCCTCGAGGCGACCGGCAAGAGCGCCCATCCCGAGGGCTGACGCTGCTCTCGCGCCGCCGGCCAGGTTGGTGGCAGCATCGGGCGGTCGGGACACCTCGACTGGGCGCAACTCGGCGATCTGGCGGTAGGCCCGCAGCGAATCGGAGTGATCCCGGAGCGCGGCCGCGATTCGCGGTCGCTCGCCGGCATCGCCCTCCAGGACCGCGGCCAGGAGGCGCTCCAACGATCCGTGTCGGCGCAGCAGGGCGGCCGCCGTTTTCTCACCGATCCCGGGCGCGCCCGGCAGGCCGTCCGACGGGTCACCACGCAAAGCGATGAAGTCGGGCACGAGCGCCGGCGGGATGCCGTAGCGGCGCTCGACCTCGGCCGAGTCGATCGTCTCGACACCGCTCGAGCCCTGCTTGAGATAAAGCACGTACGTTCGCTGCGTAACGCACTGGTACATGTCGCGGTCGCCGGTCAGGATCCGCGTCTCGCCGCCGGCCTCGTCCTCGAGCAGCGCGTGGGCACCCAGAAGGTCATCGGCCTCAAGCTCACGAGAGTTCTCGACCCGCCACCCGAGCGCGTCGAACAGCGCCGGCGCCTGCTCGAACTGCCATGCGAGCGTCTCGGGCATCGGCGGGCGCTGGGCGTGGTAGCCGGCGTACAGCTCGACGCGATAGGCCGCCTGCTCGGCCCCGAAGCAGACGACGATCGCACGCGGCGCGGTGTCCGCTGCGATCCGTAGCAACGCGTTGGTCGAGCCGAGCATCGCGTTAACGGGGTGGCCGTCGATGCCGCGAATCGATTCGGGCAGCGCGAAGAACGAGCGGTACAACAGAAACGGCGCGTCAACCAGCAGCAGCGGAGCGCCCATATCCGGGCGCCCTAGCCGACCGCGATCTTCGGTCCGACAGTCCCGTGATAGGTGACCCGGTAGACACCGGGTACCGACACCGGGATCGAATAGCGGCCGGTCGCGGAGGCGGTCCCTGAGGCCGCCAGTATCCAATCGCCGCCCCTGTCGTACTGGACCGTCACGGTTGCCCGAGCCACAACCGGATAGACCGTGCCAGAGACCGCGTAACCGAGGGCCCTGGCGGAGTGCCCGCGCACGCTCGGGCCCAAGCCGCCACCGCCGTCGACGGGGGTGGTTATGGTCGTCGTGGGAGTCGGGCCCGATGGCGGCGAGCCCGACGTTTGCACGCCCTTGGCTGTGACCGTCGTGAACGACATCCAGGTGCTCGGCGTGCCGAGGTCGGCCTGCAGCTGAGCGCCGGTGGCCGTGGTCGCGCCCTTGGTGCCGAGGATCTTCGCCTGCACGATCCGCGGCGAGACACCGCGACGCACGATCTTGATGCCCTTCAGCGAGCCGCGGACCAGCTTGCGCAGCTTGGCGTCGGCCGAGCCCAATTTGAGGTTGAGCTTCCAGCGGTAGTAGGGGTTGTTGTAGGAGTCGTCGTATGGGTCGGACCTGCCGACCAGCCAGGCCTCCGGGGCGACGCCGGCCCAGACATTCTGGACGCTCTCTGTCTGTCCGCCTGAACTTGCGAAGAAGTAAGTGACCGCGGGCCGCCCGTCGTACTCGACCACCTTCCCGGCGGTCGCGTCCACGGCGGCGTTGGTCGCAGGCGTCTCATCAGCGATGCCTTCATACATCTGCGAGCGGGTGTTGTCGTAAACATCGAAGTCGGCGCCGCTCGCGCCCGAGGCCACCGCGTAGGAGCGCGCCGCGACCGCCTGTGCGTCGAGCGCCTGCTGCGGCCAACTCGTCGGCATCTCCGCCCCGACGACGCCACGGACGTAGTCATCGAGACCGAGCGCATTGACGGTCATCACGCCGCTGCCGGCGGCGCTGGGTCTGAACACGAGCGCGCCGAGATAGGTGCCGGTGCCGAGCAGCTTCAGCGGGCCGGGTCCAGAGACCTGCAACGGCGCTGTGAAAGTGCCTAACGTGCGGCCGCCGGACACGATCCGGAGCTTGGCGCCGGCGACCAGAACGCTGTAGTTGGCGTTCGGGTTCAGCTGTTTGGTGGCGACACCCTTGATCCGCGCGGCTCCGCTGAAGGCCGCTGCGCCCTGGGGTTTCAGGAGCACCGTGATGGTGCGGTTCGGATTCACGTAGCCGAGTGTTGTTTGCGAGTAGTAGTTCCGCAGGATCTGTTGGTAGGTGGCGCCGTGCAGCGCATAGCCGGCAGCGCCGTACTGGCTCATACCAACGCCGTGCCCAAACCCCGCGCCGGTGATGTAGAGGCCGGCGCCGCTGGTCGAAGCGCTCGCGCCGGGAGCGAGCAGCGCGGCTGCGGCGAATGTGACCGTAGCCAGCACCGCACCGGCCGCAGCCAGCCGCATGGGCTTCCGTGTCTCACCCGTCATTCGCACCTGATCGTCAGCCTTAACGCCTGAATCGCCGAAGAGTTCCGCCCCGACTCTACGTCTTCGGCGATCAGTCGAGGTTTCCCTGCGCCATCTTGCGCAGATCCATGGCCCTGTTGTAGGTGTCCTCGTCGACGCCCTTCTCATACGCGACATCGCGCAGCATACGACCTGAGCTGGCGGCCTCCTTGACGATCTCGGCCGCCTTGTCGTAGCCGATGTAGGGGTTCAGCGCCGTCGCCGCCGCCAGCGTCGACTCGGCCGAGCGTTCGCAACCGGGGAGATTCGCCTGGATCCCGTCGACGCACTTGTCCTTGAGCACGTGTGCCACCGCCGCCAGGAGTGCGATCGACTCGAGCAGGTTGCGCGCGATCAGCGGTACGCGCACATTGAGTTCGAAGTTGCCCTGGCTCCCGGCGAGCGTGATCGCGGCGTCGTTGCCGATCACCTGGGCGGAGACCTGCAGAACAACCTCCGGGATCACGGGGTTGACCTTGCCCGGCATGATCGACGAGCCCTTCTGCAACTCCGGCAGCAGAAGCTCGCCGATGCCTGCGCGCGGCCCGGAGCCCATCAGCACCAGGTCGTTCGCGATCTTCGTGAACGACACCGCGATTACCTTGAGCGCCCCTGACAGCTCGACCAGCGCGTCGCGGTTGGCCTGCGCCTCGAAGGGGTCCTCGGGCGCGGAGATCTCGAGGCCCGTCGTCTGGCTGAGCTTGGCGCGTACGCGCGCGGCGAACTCGGGATGGGTGTTGAGACCTGTGCCGGTCGCAGTGCCGCCGAGCGGGATTTGCGCGACCTGAGGAAGCGCGTTGCGGACGCGACGCGCGCCGAGCCGCACCTGCGCCGCGTAGCCGGCGAACTCCTGGCCGAGCGTCACCGGTACCGCATCCATCAGGTGCGTGCGGCCCGCTTTGACGATGTCGTGGAATTCGGCGGACTTGGCCGCGAACGCTGACTCGAGCGCGTCGAGCGCCGGCAGCAGGTCACCGGTGGCCTCGCCCAGCGCCGCCAGGTGCACGGCCGACGGGAAGACGTCGTTGGAGGACTGGCCCATGTTGACGTGATCGTTGGCGTGGGCACCCTCACCCGCAAGGTTGGCGATCACCTCGTTGGCATTCATGTTCGACGATGTGCCCGAGCCTGTTTGGAACACATCGATCGGGAACTGGTCGTCGAACTCACCAGCGGCCACGCGGTCGGCGGCGGTGGCGATGCGCTCGGCGTGTCCGGCGTCGAGCAGCCCGAGCTCGGCGTTCACGCGGGCAGCGGCGCCCTTGATGCGACCCAACCAGTGGATCACCGACGCCGGGATCGGCTCGCCCGAGATCGGGAAGTTGGCGACCGCCTTGGTGGTCTCGCCGCCCCAGAGCTGCTCGTGTTCGGTGGTGCTCACGCTCGTCCTTTCGCTGCTTCGCTCTCGGCCAGAAGCTAGCGCTCAGCCCGGGAAGCTGACGCTAGCCCCAGAAGCTGACGCTAGCCCCAGAAGCTCGAGCTAGCCGCAGAAGCTCGCGCTAGCCGCAGAAGCTGATCAGCTCGCGGGCGAGCGCGACCGGGTCGTCATAGGCGACCAGGAACCCCGCACCCGGGATCGTGCGAAGCTGCGCGCCGGGGATCAGGTCGAGCGCCTCCTGTGCCCAGTCCAGCGGCGCCGCCGGATCCTCCTCCGCCCACAGGAGCAGCACCGGCAGCCGTAGCGTGGGGTAGGCGTCGAGCAGATCGCGCTGCGCCTCGAACGGCCACCGGCGCGAGAATTTGGCCCAAGCGCGGGCGCGGTTCGTATTGCCGCCGACGTCTGCGAAGGCGTGGCGCACGACGTCGCGCGCCTCCGGGTTGTGCTGGGCGCTCAACATCTCTCCGAAGCGCGGCCGGAAGACCGCCTTGGCCGCGTGCGACAGTGCCAGGTCGGCGCCCGGCAGCGTGCCGACACCGGTCACCAGACGCCACAGCGAGCGACGCCCGGCGAACGGAGCGGCGCGGTGCAGTCGATTGCCCATCAGCACCAGCCGAGCGGGCGTGTAGGCGCCGTCGATGATCATCCGCAGCGCCAACTCCGCGCCGAAGTCGTGACCCACCACGGCCGCGCGCGGCCCCGCGACCTCCCCGCAGAAACCGGAAACGACCTCGGTCAGCCACTCGCGGGTGTAGGCGTGACGCGGCCGGTCTTCGGAGTCACCGTGCAGCGGCAGGTCGGGCACAACCACTCGGAAGCGGACCGACAATGCCGCCACGATCGGTTCCCACTCGCGGTGTGACAGACCCAGCGAGTGCAGCAGCACGATCGCCGGGCCGGTTCCGGTCTCCCGGTAGGCCACGCGCGCGCCGTCGCGGTGGTGATACAGGCGCAGCCGCATGCCGGGAGTATGGTGCCTGGATCGCAACCTGGGATGAGACAGGGCGACCGCGACGCGCTCGCCGCGGACAGAAGCCGCATCGCCCAGCACTGCAGGCTTGCATCGCGCAGCAATGCGATCTCGCATAGCGCAGCACTGCAAGCGACGCCGCCTAGAATCCGGCGTCCCGATGGCCAGCCCCCACCGCCCAGTAGACCCACGCACGTCCTTCCCCTTGATGGAGGAAAACGTGCTCGAGCGCTGGCGTGAGCGTGACGTCTTCAAGCAGTCGATCGAGCGCCGCCGCGGCGGCCCACGCTGGGGCTTCTACGAGGGACCACCGACCGCCAACGGCGCCCCCGGTTCACACCACGTGCTGGCACGTGTATTCAAGGACATCTTCCCCCGCTACCGGACGATGTGCGGGTACGAGGTCGACCGTAAGGGCGGCTGGGACTGCCACGGCCTGCCGGTCGAACTCGCCGTCGAGCGCGAGCTGGGGATGAAGCAGAAGGCCGACATCGAGCGCTACGGGATCGACCGCTTCAACGCCCGCTGCCGTGAGGTCGTGCTCAGCCACATCGATGACTGGACGCGGCTGACCGACCGCATCGGCTACTGGGTGGACACCGAGCACGCGTACCGGACGCTCGACCCGAGCTACGTCGAGTCGGTCTGGTGGGCGTTGAAGACGATCTACGAGAAGGACCTCCTGTTCGAGCGATTGAAGGTGGTCCCGTACTGCCCGCGTTGCGGCACGGCGCTCTCGAGCCACGAACTCGGCCAGCCCGGCGTCTACCAGGACGTGATCGACCCATCGGCCTACGTGATCCTTCCGAGCGCGCGCGGCAAGCTCGTGGTCTGGACGACGACGCCGTGGACGCTCGTGTCCAATGCCGCCGTCGCCGTCGACCCGGAGCTCACCTACGTCCGCACAGACGACGACTTCATCGTCGCCGAGCCGCTGGCCGAAAAGCTGTTCGGAACGAACGTGCGGATCGCGGAGACATTCGCCGGCTCCGAGCTCGTCGGACTCTCCTATGAGCCGCCGTTCGACTTCATCCCGGCATCCGAGTACGGCGAGAAGGGCCACACGGTGCTGGCCGCCGACTTCGTCACCGCCGAGGACGGCACCGGCCTCGTGCACACAGCCATCGCCTTCGGCGAGGACGACTTCCGCCTCGGTGAGGCCAACGATCTGGCGCCGATCAACCCCGTCCTCCCCGACGGCACCTACGACAAGCGCATCACCCCCTACGCTGGGCTGGGCGTCAAGGAAGCCGATCCGAAGATCCTCGAGGACCTGCGCGGCCGCGGCAAGCTCTTGAAGAGCGAGCCGTACGAGCACTCCTATCCGCACTGCTGGCGCTGCAACACGCCGCTGCTCTACTACGCCAAGCCGTCCTGGTACATCGCCACCAGCCAGATCAAGGACCGCCTGCTGGTCGCTAACGAGACCATCAACTGGCAGCCGCCGCACGTCAAACACGGGCGCTTCGGCAACTGGCTCGAGGGCAATGTCGACTGGGCGCTGTCGCGTGAGCGCTACTGGGGTACGCCTTTGCCTGTGTGGAGGTGTCCCGCTGGACACCTCCACGTGATCGGCTCACTGGCCGAGCTCGAGGCCATGTCCGGTGTCGCACTGGACGATCCGCACCGCCCCTTCGTCGACGACGTCACGTTCGGGTGCCCGGTCGATGCATGCGACGAGGTGATGACGCGCGTGCCAGACGTGATCGACGTCTGGTTCGACTCGGGCTCGATGCCCTTCGCTTCCTACGGGGCGCCGCAGGCCGGTGTGCGAGGAGTTCGAGGCGCACTTCCCGGCCGACTACATCTGCGAGGCGCTCGACCAGACGCGCGGGTGGTTCTACTCGATGCTGGCGGTCTCGACGCTGCTGTTCGACCAGAGCTCGTATCGCAACGTCGTCTGCCTCGGGCTGCTGCTCGACGAGAGCGGCCAGAAGATGAGCAAGTCAAAGGGCAACATCATCGAGCCGTGGGACGTGCTGAACACCTACGGCGCCGATGCATTCCGCTGGTACTTCTTCACCTCCAAGTACCCCTGGGACGGCTACCGCTTCTCGATGGAGGCGCTGGGCGAGGCGGTGCGCCAGTTCATGCTGCAGCTGTGGAACACCTACGGGTTCTACGTGCTGTACGCGAACGCCAACGACATCTCGCCCGAGGGACTCGACCTGGACAAGGTCGAGCTGACCGACCTCGACCGCTGGGCGCTTTCGCGCCTCGAGGCGACGATCGCGACGGTTCGCGCAAACCTCGACGCCCTCGACGCGACGGCGGCGGGGCGGGCGATCGCCGAGTACGTCGACGAGCTCTCCAACTGGTACGTGCGGCGCTCGCGCCGGCGCTTCTGGGACGGCGACCCGGCTGCGTCTGCAACGCTGCACCACGCGCTGACCACTGTCGCGAAGCTGCTCGCGCCGTTCACGCCGTTCATCGCCGACGAGATCTACGAGAACCTCGACGGCAGCGAAGCCAGCGTTCACCTCTGTGACTTCCCGAATTCGAGCCCACCCGCACTGCGCGACATGGCGCTCGAGGAGTCGATGGCGGTGGCACGCGAGACGGTGCGACTCGGGCTGGCCGCCCGGAGCCAGGCCAAGCTCAAGCTGCGCCAGCCGCTGCACGCCGCGGTCGTCGTGGCTGCGGGCGGCGAGCGCGAGGCAATCGAGCGGCTGGCCGGTGTCGTGCGCGACGAGCTGAACGTGCGTGAGCTGCGATTCGTATCGGAGGCGGATGAGCTCGGCGAAGTCGAGGTCAAGCCCAATTACCGCACGCTCGGCCCACACTTCGGCAAGCAGATGCCGATGGTCGCGGCGGCTGTCGCGGGGCTCGATGCCGCTCGCGCAGCGGCCAGCGTGCGAGCCGGCGACAAGGTCAGGATCGACGTCGGCGGCAACGAGCACGCGCTCGGCGCCGACGATCTGCTGGTCTCGATGAAGCCGCTCGAGGGCTACCAGGTCGAGCGCGAGGGCTCACACGCGGTCGCGCTCGAACTCGAGATCGACGAGTCGCTGCGGGTCGAGGGCTGGGCGCGTGAGATCGTCCACGCGATCCAGAACGCGCGTCGCGCGGCCGACCTCGACGTCTCCGACCGGATCGCGCTGACGCTGGATGGTGCGCCCGAGCTGTTGTCCGCCGCCCGTGAGCACGAGGACTACATCGCGGGCGAGGTGCTGGCTGTCGAGGTCAGATACGCGCCGCTGGACGTGGCCCCGACGATGATCGACGGACTCGAGCTGCGGATTGAGGTCCGCAAGGTCTGAGGCCCGCGCGCCGGCAAGATGACAGCGCCGGTGATAGATCTGAACGCCGACGTGGGCGAGCGGCCCGGTGCCGAAGGCATCGCCGCCGACGCGGCGATCATCGCCGCGGTGTCGAGCGCAAACGTCGCCTGCGGCTTTCACGCCGGCGACGCCGCGACGATGCGGGCGGTATGCGCGGAGGCGGTCGCGCGGCACAAGCGGATCGGCGCGCATGTCTCCTACATGGACAGAGAGGGATTCGGCCGGCGCGACCTCGAGGTGGACCCGCACACGCTGACGCAGGAGATCGTTCAGCAGATCGCGGCGCTGCGCATCGAGGCCGGGCTTGAGCGTGGGGTCGTCGGGTATGTCAAGCCCCACGGCGCGCTCTACAACCGGGCTGCCGTGGATCGCGTCTATGCCGACGCGGTCATCACCGCCATCGCCAGCGTCGACCGGCACCTGACGCTTCTCGGCCCGCCGGACTCAGAGCTGCTGCGCGGCGCCGCGGCCCATGGGCTCGAGGGCGTCGCCGAGGGCTTCGCGGACCGCGCCTACCGTCCGGATGGCACGCTCGCGCCGCGCGGCGAGCCCGGCAGCGTGCTCACGCGCGAGCGGGCGCTCGACCAAGCCGTCAGGCTCGCCGGCGACGGCCGCTTCCGGTCACTTTGCATCCATAGCGATACGCCGGGCGCCGCCGACCTCGCGATCGCGATCCGCAACCGCCTGATCGGCGCCGGCTTCGAGATCCGCCCATTCTGCGTGAGACCGGTCGGCGATCACGCGCTTCTTCTAGAACTCACCGACAACGCGTCTGTGCACGCCGCCGCCCGTACAGCCCACGAGCGGCTCGGCGATCAGCTGCTCGAGATCGTGCCAGGACATCAGACGCTTCTCGTCGTTTGGGATGCAGGCTTGGAGGATGCCGTAGCGCTTGTGTCCAATTTGAAAGCACTCGCAAGTGACGCGAGTGCTTTCAAATTGGACACAAGCGCAATCGGCAATGCGCCACCTCCGGCTGTAGTTCCGGTCACGTACGACGGAGCAGATCTGGACGCGGTTGCGGCGAAGCTGGGCGTGAGCCGGGAGGCCGTCGTGGAGCTGCACAGCGGGACCGAGTACACGGTCGCTTTCATGGGGTTCTCCCCTGGCTTTCCCTATCTCATAGCTGGGGAGGATGCTCGCGAGGTGGCGCCTTTGCTGGAGCTCGGGCGGTTGGACACGCCGCGGACGGAGGTGCCGGCCGGCTCGGTCGCTGTGGCGGCGGGGTACTGCGGGATCTACCCCCGTAACTCGCCCGGTGGATGGAATCTGCTGGGACGCACAGACGCTGTCCTGTTCGACGCCGGCCGCGACCCGCCCGCCCTGCTCGAGCCGGGGACGCAGGTGCGGTTCGAGCCGGTCTGACTGGCCGATGACGCAGATTGAGGTGATCTCTGCGGGGGCGCTGACGACGGTGCAGGACCTCGGCCGTCCCGGCTGGGCGCACATCGGAGTCCCGCGCTCGGGCGCCGCCGACCGGCCGGCGCTGCGGCTTGCCAACCGGCTGGTCGGAAACGCGGAGGGAGCACCCGGGCTGGAGATAACCCTGAGCGGTCCCCGGCTGCGCTTCGACGAGCCGACCGTCGTCGCGCTGACAGGCGCACCGACCGACGCAACCGTCGGCGACCGCACCGTGCCGATGCAGCTGGCGTTCGCACTCCAAGCGGGTGACGTACTGAACATCAGAACCGCGCGTGTCGGCCTGCGGACCTACGTCGCGTTCAGCGGCGGGATTGACGTACCGCTCGCGCTGGGAAGCGCCGCGACCGACTTGCTGACCGGGCTCGGCCCGGCGCGGCTGACTCCAGGGGACCTGCTGAGGGTGGGGGCGGCTTGGGGCGGACGCACGTCCGGTACGCCCGCCTTGCAGCCGCCCCCGCTACCTGAGCTACCCCGAATCCCACATCTTCGGACCGTCATCGGTCCGCGCAACGACTGGTTCACGGCAGAATCGATCAAACGCTTAGCCACTGAACCGTTCACGGTCAACCATGCGTCCAACCGCATCGGCCTGCGGTTGGACGGGCCGCGCCTGGATCGCGCCCGCCCGGGCGAACTGCTGTCAGAGGGCCTCGTGCCGGGCGCGATCCAGGTGCCACCGGACGGCCGGCCGATCCTGCTGCTCGCCGACCACCCGACGACGGGCGGCTACCCGGTGATCGCAGTCGTGGTAAGCGACGATCAGCCGATCGTCGCACAGCTCAGACCCGGCCAGCAGCTGCGATTCTCGCCGGTTCCGCCACGCTGATCGGCCGGTCCGGCGGCACACAGACCATACCCTCGGAGAAGCCGGCTGCGCCGATGGCGAACGCCGCATTGAAGCGGTCGAGGTTGACGAGCGTCAGCAGCGCCGTCAGCTCGACGATCTGCTTGTCGGAGAAGTGCTGCTGCATGCGAGCGAAGAGCTCGTCGGTTACCTCGACGGGCGTGCGCATGACCGCGACCGTGTAGTCGAGTGCGACCTTCTCGCGCTCGGTGAAGAGATCGCTCTGGCGGTAGCGCGGGAGTGCCAGCAGCTCGTCGTCGCTGAAGCCCGAGTTGCGGCAGATCTGCGAACCGAGATCGACACAGAATTCGCAGCCGATCATCTGCGCGCCCTTCAGCTCGGCCAGGTTCTTGAGCCGCTCGTCGATCGACTTGCCCTTGCGGATCGCCTGGTTGAACTTTCCCATCGCCATCATCATCTTCGGCTGATGGGCCCAGATCTCCATCGGCTCGAGCCCGCTGCCGGTCTGCGGGGCGCGGCCGGTCAGCTTCTTCATCATCCTCGGGCCGAATCTGTAGATGAGCCTGACCATCGGGCCGGCGTCGGCCTTGGATACTCCCTGAATGCGTGCCATCTGGCAGCTCCTGTCACATCGCTGGCTTTGTGGGGGTCTATCCGTCATGACCCCGAGCAGCGAGGCGATGTGACATGAACCCCTCGGAGCTCGCCGGCGCCTTTGACCTGCGCCGCGGACGCCTGCGTGGGATCGCCTACCGGATGCTCGGCTCACTGGCCGAGGCCGAGGACGCGGTGCAGGACACGTGGCTGCGTCTGCAGCGCTGCGACCCAGACGCGATCGAAGATCTGGATGCTTGGCTGACGACAGTCGTCGCGCGACTCTGCCTCAACGCGATCCGTGATCGTCGCCGCCGGGCCGCCGAGCCGCTCGATGGCTTCCATCCCGAGCCGATCGTCTCGCAGACAGGGCAATCCGACCCCGAGTACGAGGCGCTGCTCGCGGAAGCCGTCGGCGTTGCATTGCAGGTGGTGCTCGATGCGCTGACGCCCGCGGAACGGATGGCCTTCGTGCTCCACGACATGTTCGCGGTGCCGTTCGCCGAGATCGCGGAGATGGTGGAGCGCTCGCCGGACGCGACGCGTCAGCTGGCGAGCCGCGCCCGGCGCCGCGTGCGCGATGCCGCGCCGGTCCCTGACGCGAACATGCAACGCCAGCGCACCGTGGTCGACGCCTACTTCGCGGCAGCGCGGGAGGGCGATATGGAGGCGCTGATCGCGGTGCTCGATCCGGACGTGATCGTGCGGGCACACCGTCGCGACGGTGCGCCGCTGGAGCTACACGGCGCCGAGCAGGTGGCGGGCGGCGCCATGGCCGCGCGCCGCTTCGCTCCTTACGTGCGCCCCGCGCTGGTCAACGGCAGCGCCGGCGTGGTCGCTTTCGACGACGACAAACCGTTCGCGATCCTGGCATTCACCGTCGTCGATGACCACGCCGTTGCCATCGACATCTTCAACGACCCGGAGCTCGTACCACGCCTGCTCCTGCAGCAGAAGTGAGTCTCGGCGCCTTAAGCGCAACGCGGGTGTCCACCTTCACCGAACTCGGCCGTTCGGTGGAGGTGGGCACCCGCAGTGGCGCAGAACTGCGCGCTAGGCGAGCGCCGGCTCGATCTCAGCCTCGAGGCGCTTCTTGGGGTAGGCCCCGGTCACGCGCTTGACCTCCTGCCCGTCCTTGAAGACGATCAGGGTCGGGATCGAGAGCACGTTGTACTTGATCGCGATCGCCTGATTCTCGTCGGTGTTGAGCTTGGAGACCTTGAGCTGACCGGCCCTCTCATCGGCGATCTCCGCGACGACGGGAGCGACCATCCGGCACGGCCCGCACCACGGAGCCCAGAAGTCGACGAGCACTGGGACGTCCGACTCCAGCACCTCCGCCTGGAAGTTGCTGTCTGTTACCTCGGAAACGGTGCCCGCCATTTTGACTCCTCTAAGGTCGATGTACTTCAGAAAGTATAGCGTCGCGGAGGGTCTTTCGAGTCGCATCCGGGGCGCGCACCCGTCATCCTGTCACCGTGCCCGGCTCGACCGCTCCAGCATCTGGAATCGTCTCCCTCGGACACCGTCGTGTACACACTCACGGGAGCCGCTCGCTCTGGCTGAAGGATGCGCTGGAGAGTCGTGAGCCCTACGAGCACCCGCGCTTCGAGGGCAAAGCCGAGACCGACGTCTGCATCATCGGCGGCGGCTTCACCGGCCTATGGACTGCGCTCGAGCTCAAGCGCCGCGCGCCGGAAACGAGCGTGACGCTGGTCGAGGCCGACATCTGCGGCGCCGGCGCGAGCGGCCGCAACGGCGGCTTTGCCCTCACCTGGTGGGCTCACTTCGGGCACCTGGTCTCGCTCTGCGGCCCCGAGGCCGCCCTGGCCCTCGCGCGGCGTGCCGAGGGCGCGGTGCGAAAGATCGGCGAGTTCTGCCGCGAACGCGGGATCGAAGATGCCTTCCAGATGAACGGCTGGGTGTGGGCGGCCACCAACCCCGCTCAGGTCGGCGCCTGGGAGCAGACCGTCGCGCTGCTCGACCAGTTCGGCGCGCACCCCTACGAGCATCCGAGTCGCACCCAGTTGAGGGAACTGACCGGCTCGCCACAGCACCTAGACGGGCTGTTCGAGCCGGTCTCGGCCGCAGTGCAGCCCGCGAAGATCGCGCGCGAACTCTCGCGCGCCGTCAGCGACGCCGGCGTCACCGTCCATGAACGCTCGCAGGTCCGGGCGATCGAGTACGGCCCGCACACCAGCGTCGTGCTCGACGGCGGCTCGATCAAGGCCGACCAGGTGGTCCTCGCCGTGAACGCGTGGGCGGCCCGGATCCCGGAGATCGGCGCCGGCCTCGTGGTCGTCGCCAGCGACGTGATCGCGACGGAAGCCGCCCCCGAGCGCCTCGCCGAAGCCGGCGTCCGCACGGGGGTGTGCATCTCCGACGGTCGCAGGCTCGTCAACTACTACCACGCCAGCGCCGACGGCCGCATGGTGTTCGGCAAGGGCGGCGGCACACTGGCCTACAACAACAGGATCACCGCTGCCTTCGATCATCCGGGGCGCCGCGAGCCACAGATCCGCGGCCAGCTGCTGCGCACATACCCTGCGCTGTGGGACTTGTCGGTAGCTGAGGCGTGGAGCGGCCCGATCGACTACTCGCTCAGCGGGCTGCCGTTCTTCGTGCGGCTGCGCGAGGTGCCCAGCGTGCTCGTTTGCGCCGGCTTCTCCGGTGACGGCGTCGGCCCCTCCCGGCTCGCGGGCGAGATCCTGGCGGAGATGGCGGCCGACGGCGGCAGCGCCGGTCTGCCCGGAGCGCTGCGCAGCGTGCCGAATGGGCTGCTTCCACCCGAGCCGATCCGTTACATCGGTGGTCGTCTGGTGCGGGCGGCCACCGCTCGCAAGGAGCGCAGCGAGGACCTCGGTGCCAGGCCAACCCTTGCCGACCGGCTGCTGGCCGGCCTCGATCCGACCGGCTACGACCACAAGGTCCCGAAGCGGGCCACCTGACGCCCTCGCGACCGTTGCCAGATCCAACCAACAGCGAGATCGCCTCCGCATTCGACGAACTGGGCGACCTCTACGAGCTCGACGGCGCGTCGATTCACCGAGTCGTCGCGTACCGCAACGGCGCCAAGGCGGTGCGCGAGGCCTCAGGCGCCGTGGCGCAGCTCGCCGCCGAAGGGCGGGCGACGCAGCTGCCCGGGATCGGCGCCACGCTGCAGGAGAAGATCGTGGCACTGACCACGACCGGAGAGATCCCGGCACTCGAGAAGCTGCGCGCCAAGTTCCCGCCAGGCCTCGTCGAGATGACGAAGCTGCCGGGACTCGGCCCCAAGCGAGCTCGCCGCTTGCACGAGGAGCTTGGCATCGACTCGCTCGACAGTCTCACCGAAGCGGCAACCGCCGGACGCATCAGCGAGCTCAAGGGCTTCGGTGACAAGGCCGAGCAGGCACTGCTCGAGGCGGTCGCGGCTTACTCGCAGGCGGGACCGGCGCAGCGGATCGTGCTCCACCGCGCACTCGCCGTCGGCGAGGAGCTGCTCGCGGAGATCCGCGCGCACCCCGTGACCGAGCGCGCCGAACTGGCCGGCTCGGCGCGCCGCATGGCCGAAACCGTCAAGGACCTCGACATCGTCGCGACGGCGAGTGACCCCGGCGCCCTCGCCCAGTCGGTGGCCGGACTCCCTCAGGTCGAGGCGGCTTCCACCCCGGGCGCGAACGCGGTGCGGATCCGGACGCACACTGGCGTCAACGTGGACGTGCGGATCGTCGAGCCCGACCAGTTCGGCAACGTGCTGCAGCACCTGACCGGTTCGAAGGAACACAACATGGCGCTGCGCGACTTCGCGGTGCGCCGCGGCCTCCACGTGTCCGAATACGGCGTGCTCGACGACAGCAACGGAGTCACACACCGCTGCGCCACCGAGGAGGAGGTCTATGCGCTGCTCGGGATGGCCTATATCGAACCGGAGCTGCGCGAGGACCGAGGCGAGCTCGAGGCGGCATTGAACGGCACCCTCCCCGAGCTCGTAACAGCCGCTGACCTCAAGGGCGACCTGCACTGCCACACGACGGCCTCGGATGGCACCGCCTCGATCGAGGAAATGGCCGCGGCGGCGCTCGCCGCCGGCTACGAGTACCTGGCGATCACCGACCATTCGGCGTCGATGGGTTTCGGCGCCGACGTGTCAGCGGACGAGCTCAGGCGCCAGATCGAGCGGATCCACGAGATCGACGCGGGCCTCCCAGAGCTGACGCTGCTCACGGGCTCGGAGGTGAACGTCCTCCCCGACGGCTCGCTCGACTATCCCGACGAGCTGCTGGCCGAGCTCGATTGGGTCGTGGCCAGCGTTCACACCTCGTTCCGCATGTCGAAGAGCGAAATGACCGCGCGCATCGTACGCGCGATCGAGAACCCACAGGTGGACTGCATCGGCCACCTCAGCGGCCGCAAGATCGCGCAGCGGGCGCCCGTACGAGTTCGACTTCGACGCGGTGCTCGAGGCGACTGCGCGCACGGGCACGATGCTCGAGATCAACGCCAATCCGGACCGCCGCGATCTCAACGAGCTGCACGCGCGCGACGCCGCGGCCGCCGGGATCCCGCTCGTGATCAACTGCGACGCCCACCGCATCGGCGGCTTCGAGGTCGTGCGCTACGGCGTCGCCACGGCGCGGCGGGCCTGGCTCACCCGGTCCCAGATTGCGAATACTCAGGGGTGGGAGAAGTTGGCGGATTCGCGCCCGGCCGCCCGCCGCCGGCCGGCTGCTTGAACTGAATCCTCGCGAACCAGATCAGACCGCCCAGGGTGCCGATCAGGGCCACCCAGAAATTCAGCCGCATACCGAGGATGTGAACTGAGTAGTCGATCCGCAGCGTCTCCTCGAAGATGCGGAACGCCGAGTAGCCGGCCACATACAGCGGGAAGAGCCCAGGCGGGCGCACCTTCTTGCGGTTGTCGAGCCAGACGAGCGCGGCGGCGAGCAGCAGGTTCCAGATGATCTCGTAGAGGAACGTGGGCTGGAACGTGGCGAACCGCTCGTAGCCGGGCGGCCGGTGCGCGAACGAGATCTTGAGTGCCCAGGGCAGTGTCGAGGGCTTGCCGAACAGCTCCTGGTTGAAGTAGTTGCCGATGCGACCGATTGACTGTGCGACGAGCAGCCCCGGCGTGGCGGCGTTCATGAAGCGGTAGATGTCGGCCCGGCTGAGGTGCTTGCGCAGATACCAGACACCGGCCGCGACGCCGGCTGCGATCCCCCCCCAGATGCCGAGACCGCCGTCCCAGATCGCGAAAGGGCCCCACCAGTGGTCGGGCATCTGGCTCGGAGTCGTGATCAGGAAGTAGATGCGCCCGCCGATCAGACCGGCCGGGAAGCCCCACCAGGCGACGTTGTAGACGATCTCGGGATCGCCGCCGGCTCGCCGCCAGCGGCGGCGAGTGATCGCGATCGCGGCGGCCACGGCGAAGACGTAACAGATTCCGTATGCGTGAAAGAAAAACGGCCCGATCGAGAAACCGCTGTTTGACGGGCTGGGGATGAACGCTGGCGGTGGGCCGAGCACTGCGAGGTGAAGGAGCGAGGTCATTGCTCGCGCGATCCTGTCATGCGTGGCGCCCGGTGACCGTCGTCGACCGCCGGGCCCCGTTCATCTCAGCGAGGTTCGAGCGGAAGCCAGGGGTGCGGACCAGCTTGATCGGGTTCAGCGGCGAGGTGTGCTCCACGTAGAAGCGGGCGCCGTCGCGCTCCTCGATCGCGGTCACAGCGGCCGACTGGCGGCGCCAGGCGAGCGCCGGGATGATCGCGAACCCGGTCGCGATCGCCGGCACCTGCGGGTAGGCGAACGCGACCCCGCCGGCGCCGACCGTGCAGACGATGATCGGCCAGAGACGGTTGAGCACGACGCGGCCGGGGTTGATCTCGGGAAGCGAGGCCTGGGTACGCGCGCTCGCCAGCAACACGGCGATCTGTCGAGAGGTGGTCTGGCGGCGGCCGATGACGGCGCCGAACGCCGCCGCCGCAACCCACCAGACCGCGGCAAAGGTGACCAGCAGTGGGTTGTTGTTGTTGTCGGCGCCCGCGATCGTGACGACCGCCAGCACCGTGGCGGCGGCTGCACAAAGGAGAACGGTCGTACGCAGGAGGTCGGTGAACCGCATCTATTCGGCGATCAAGGCGGACAACAGATCTCGGACGCCGTCGGTCCCCGGCACAACGATGTCGGCCTCGTCCTCGATCGCCTGCGGCCCGTCGTCCGAATGGACTCCGACGCAGATCGCGTGCTCGATGGCGCCCTCCTGCACGAGCTCGTGCAGCGCATGGAAGGCATCGAGGTCGGTGACGTCGTCGCCCGCATACAGGACCGATGAGAAGGTCCTGTCGCCCAGCACGGTCCGCACCCCGAGCCCCTTGTCGATCCGCACCGGCGGACGCACCTCCATCACCTTCCGCCCCCAGTGGACCTCCAACCCGGCCTCCTGGGCCTGTGCCGCAAGTGTATCGATCGCGGCCCGTGCATCCTGCTCATCGGCAGCGCCGCGCCAGTGGTAGGCGATGATCGGCCCCTTCGACTCGATCCGCACGCGGCGCCGCCGCAGCTCGTGCGTATCGGACTCGCGCCGGAACTCATCGATGCGGGGCGTCCACTCGAGCAGAGCCGGGTCGAGTTGTGCCTCCGTCCAGCCGGCGCGCAGCAGCTCGGCGCCATGCGACCCGAGGTACGCGATCGTCCCGATCGACACCATCGCGCGCGCCTCGGACGCCCGCCGGCCGCTGATGCAGGCGAGGAGCCCGTAGCGCCGCGAGACCGCGATCATCAGCTGACGAGTCGACTCCGGCACGCTCGCGTCGGCGGCATTGTCGACGATCGGGGCCAGCGTCCCGTCGATGTCAACCAGTACGGCAGAGTTCGACGGATCCGCTCGCAGCGGCGCTAGCGACTCGTTGAAGAGCGCTGACGTCACGCCCATCAGTATGGCGAGTCCCGATAAAGCTCGGGGGCGGTGACTGGAGCCACAGGCGCCACCGATTGCTGCGGGGGCGGGCGGGCCTGCTGGCCCTCCGCAACAGCCCGCCTCGTGGTGCGGCTCGCCTAGTCACCCGGCGGGCGCGGGCGCGACTCTTCATAGCGGGGCAGACCGTCGTCTGGGATCGCCTCCCAGCTGGCGGCGTAGGCGACGAACTGGCGGTAGCTCGGGCGCACGCCGGGATCGACGTCGAACGCTGACATTCGCATCGACATCCGTGTGCCGTCGGGGCTGCGCGAGAAGAGGTGCGCGCCGCATTCGCTGCAGAAGCACTTCACGAAGCCGTCCGGCGGGGCCCATCCTTTGATCAGCTCCTCGCCCTGCAGCCAGTGGACGCTGCCGGGATCGACCTGTGCACCCGCCGAGACGGCCGTCCCGGTACGCCGCTGGCAACGCGTGCAATGGCAGTAGCTGGCGTTCATGGGTGGCGCGCTCAGCTCGAACCGCACGGCGCCGCAGAGGCAGCCACCCTGGACCGAGTACGCGCCCTGCTCTGTCATCGCCGGTACCTTTCCTCGTGCGTTCCCCGCCCGAAAGGTACCGAGAATGACGCTCGACACAGCCCACATCCACGTCATCCGCGACGAGCAGCAGCTACGGGAGGTCATCGGCAACCCGACCGAAACGGTCCTGTCGAAGCTCGCCGACCACCTCAACGAGCTGACGCGTCAGTTCATCGAGCGCTCACCCTACGTCTGCGTCGCCACGGTGGCGCCGGACGGCGGACTCGATGTGTCGCCACGCGGCGACCCCGCGGGCTTCGTCCGCATCCTCGACGAGCGCACGCTGCTGATCCCGGACCGTCCGGGCAACCGCATCGCCGATGCGCTCACCAACCTTCTGACCGACCCACGGATCGCGCTGCTGTTCCTGATCCCCGGCGTCGGCGACACGTTTCGCGTGAACGGCCGCGCGGTAATCACCGACGACGCCGAGCTGCTCGCACCCAGCACGGTGGAGGGCAGACCGCCGAAGCTAGGCCTGCTGATCGCGATCGAGCAGGCCTACACCCAGTGCTCGAAGGCCTCGATCCGCTCAGACGTCTGGAATCCGGGGAAGCACATCGAGCGCGACGCGCTGCCGAGCTCAGGCGCGATCCTGCGCTCGCTGACGAGCCCCGACTTTGACGCAGACGAGTACGACCACGAGCGCGCGGAGCGTTTCGCGCGGCGCGAGGGGATGTATTAGCCGACGGTGACCTCGTGGAGCCGGTGGGTGTCGACGTCGTAGACGAACCCGCGCACAACCTCGCGGTGTGGGATGAACTCGGAGCGGCGCACGCGCAGGATCGACTGGCGCACG
Source organism: uncultured Conexibacteraceae bacterium (assembly GCA_963774025.1). Classification (GTDB taxonomy): domain Bacteria; phylum Actinomycetota; class Thermoleophilia; order Solirubrobacterales; family Solirubrobacteraceae; genus Palsa-465. The sequence continues at coordinate 357,837 of CAVZDL010000015.1, read as the reverse complement.
TCCACGTCGGCGTCTGAGAACGACTCGATCGCGAAGGCGGGCGTGACACCGGTCGCAGCCTGGAGCTCGGCGCGGAAGCCGTCGTCGGTCAGCTTCTGCATGCCGCAGTCGGTGTGGTGGATCAGCATCACCTCCCGGGTTCCGAGCTTGCGCTGGGAGATCGCGAGCGAGCGAATCACGTCGTCGGTGATGACGCCGCCGGCGTTGCGCAGGATGTGGGCCTCGCCGTCCATGAGCCCGAGCGCTGCGAAGACATCGAGGCGCGAATCCATACACGTCACGATCGCCAGCCGCCTGGTGGGATGCAGGTCGAGGTGACGCGGCTCCAGGGCGTCGGCGTAGCCGCCGTTGTTCGCCAGCAGCTCGTCGATCGTGGTCATGGGCATGTCGTCATCATGGGCGCGGGTCGTCATCGGCGCGGACGTCAGAACTCCGAGGCGTTCACGAGCCGCTCGAGACCGATCGGCACATCGTGCAGGACCAGGCGGCTGCGCGTCTCCCGTACACCATGGTCGCGCTTGAGCCGGTCGACAACCTGCTCGAACTCATCGGAATCCGTGCAGGCCACCTGGAGCAGGTAGTCGTAGTCGCCGGTCAGGCGAACTGCGCTCACCACCTGCTCGATCTGGGCGAGGCCGAGCTCGAATTCACTGCGGTCGATGCCCTCGCGCAGGCGCACGTCGCTCATCAGCCGCAGGCCGCGACCGAGCATCGCCAGGTTCAGCTCCGCGTGGTAGCCGCTGATCACGCCTGAGCTACGCAGGCGCCGGACGCGGTCGGCCACGGTGTTGGCCGAGAGCCTCGCCACGCGGCCGAGTTCCTGATAGCTGACGCGTGCGTCCCCCAGCAGCTCCCTGATCAGCACCCGATCGATGGCATCCACACCCGCAGTTTCGCATATCGCGGCGTATCCGCAAAATTGCCGCTGAATTCTCGGCTCTGACCGCATCTACTGCCGTAAGTCCGCGAGAAAATCGGGGTTTTATCGACGACCATCTGATGCATGGCAATCCTGCTGCGCATCGCGCTGACGCCAATCGCATTCGCGCTCGTTTCGAGAGCCCAGACGCGGTTTGGAGATCGGATCGGTGGCCGGCTGATCGGGCTGCCGTTGACCACCGGTCCGTTCCTGCTCACGGTGTGCCTGACGGAGAGCCGGGCGACCGCGGCCCGCGCCGCTGCGGGCGTCACCAGCGGCCAGATGGCGGTCGTCGTGTTCTGTTGCGCCTACGGCTGTCTGGCACGGCGTATGCGCCCGCTGCAGGCAACGGCCGCGTCACTGTCCCTCGCGCTCACGGCGGTCGTCGCGCTCAGCACGGTGGCGGGGCTGTGGTCGGCGGCAACCGCCGTGTGGCTCGTGATCGCCGCGAGTCTCGTGTTCTGGCCCTGGCCGGCGGAGCGCTCGAAAGCTCAGGCGGACACGGCCCGCTCGGAGGCGGCCGAAGCCGAGCCGGAAGGTAGGAAAGCCGGCCCAGCGGGGCCGGCGCCGGTCCTGCAACGCGCTGCGATCTCGACGCTGGTGGTGGCGACCATGTCGACGCTCGTCCCGGTCCTCGGCGCACAGCTCGCGGGCGTGATCACCTCCGCGCCGATCCTGCTCTCCATCATCCTGCCGAGCACCCACCGTCGCAACGGCGCGGCGGGAGCAGCGACGCTCGCGCGGGGCACGATCGTTTCAATGGTGGCGACGGTGGCGTTCTCGGTGGTGCTTTCGAGCAGCCTGCCGCTCCTGTCCGTCACAGCCGCGCTACTGCTCTCGGCGGCCGTTCTGTGCCTGCTCGTGGCGGCGACCGTGCCCCTGGATCGGGTGCTCGGACGGCTCAGTCCTGAGCTTGGCCGAGTCCGTGCTCTAGCGCGCCCTTGACGCCGGCGTCGAGCGCGTTCAGCCGGTATAGGGCGAGCGCCTCCGGCGAGCCGAAACGGCCGCCTGGCGCGGCCGTGGGACCGTGGTGGCTGAGCACGCAGTGGAGCAGCGCCAGTTGGCGCGGCTCGTCGAGCGCTCCGCCGGGCGCGGCGAAGCGCTCGCTGAGCAGCTGCTGCCCGAGCGTGAGGTGACCGAGTAGCCGCCCCTGCTCGGTCAGGCCGATCTCGGCACCGTAGGTGAATTCGCGCGTGCGGCCGAGGTCGTGCACGATCGCTGCGGTCAGCAGCAGGTCGCGGTTCAGGCGCCGGTGCAGGTCGCACAACTCGCGCGCGAGCGTGGCCACCGCGACCGTGTGCTCGAGCAGTCCTCCGAGGTAGGCGTGATGGCCGTTGCGCGTGCAGGGTGTGCGCCGGAACGCAGCGCGCAGCTCCGCGTCGGCCAGCAGGGCGTCGAGCAGAGCCCGGTAGCCGGTGTCATAGACCTCCGAGGCCAGGTGCTCGAGGAAGCCGTCGAGCTCGTCCATGTCGCGGTAGGCGACGGGCAGGAACGCCTCGACAGTGACGTTCTCGGCACCTTCACCGCCTGGCTGCGCACGCCGGATGTCCGATACCTCGACCACGAGGTCGTCGCGGAAGCGCTCGACGCGGCCGACCACGGAGATGAGGTCGCCGCGCTCGAACCGGCCGGCGAGCACGTCGGCGTCCCGGAAGGCGCGGGCCTGCACGCTGCCCGTGCGGTCGCGCAGCTCGAGCGCCAGATAAGCGCTTCCAGTTCGGGTCTTCAGCCGGTCCTTGCGGACGCACGCGAAGACCCCGCGGACCTCGTCGCCGGCACGCAGCGAGCTCACTGTGCTGTCCATCGCCATAACCCCCATGATGTACGGTCATTCGGATGCAGCCACTGCGATGGAACTACCGTCCGGACCATCTGCGAGCGCCCGCCCTGGTGTGCGGCTTCAAGGGCTGGAATGACGCCGGCGACGCCGCGTCCTCCGCGGTCAGCTTCGTCGGCGACGCGCTCGGCGCCCGCGAATTCGCGACGATCGACCCCGAAGAGTTCTACGACTTCCAGGCGACGCGCCCGCGGATCAAGCTCAGCGACGACACGCAGGCTCGCGCCGTCGAGTGGCCCGACGTCAGGCTCTACGAGGTGCGCATCCCGCGTGCGCCCCGCGACCTGATCCTGCTGAGCGGTCACGAGCCGTCGTTCCGGTGGCGAACGTTCACGGGGCTGATCGTCGAGCTCGCCGAGGCGATCGGCGTACAGCTGGTGGTCACGCTTGGCGCGCTGCTCGCCGACGTCCCGCACACCCGACCCGTGCACGTCACCGGCTTTGCGACCGACCCGTCGCTGGTCACGCGTCTGAACCTCCCGCAGTCCTCATACGAGGGCCCGACCGGAATCGTCGGCGTTCTGCATGACGCCTGCCGCACAGCCGGCCTGCCGTCGGCGAGCCTGTGGGCAGCGGTGCCGCACTACATCGCCGCGTCCCCCAATCCCAAGGCGTCGCTCGCGCTGATCCGCAAGCTTGAGGGCCTGGTCGGCGTCGTCGTCGACGCCGGAGAGCTGGAGACCGCGGTCACCGACTATGAGCGCCAGGTCAACGCCGCTGTCCAGCACGACCCCGACATCCAGGCGTTCGTCGAAAAGCTCGAAGCAGCTGTGGGCGAGGACGAGCCCGACCACTTCGAGCTTCCGTCGGGCGACACGATTGAGCGCGACCTCCAGCGCTTCCTGCGCCAGCGCGGGGAAGAACCACCGAGCTGACCTCCGGGCGTGGCGTCGCGCGGCGACAGCGCGGGCTGCACGGCGCGACCGCTCTGTCGACGTTATGCACCTCACATGTGGGTAACGTCGACCGAGTCGCGATGCAGATCAGATTCGAGCCGCTGAAGCGTGAGCACCTGCCACTCATGCAGAGATGGCTCTCACAGGCTCATGTCGCTCGATGGTGGGGAGCGCCGAAGACGCTCGGGGAGGTCGAGTCGGAGTACGGCCCCGGCATCGACGGGACAGAACCGACCTGGCATTTCCTCGTCATCCTCGACGGACGTGCGATCGGCATGATCCAGTGGTACCTCTGGTCGAGCTACCCGGACGAGGAGGAGGACGGCGACATCGGCGTCCTACCTGGAGAGGCCGGGATCGACTACCTCATCGGCGAGCCTGACTGCGTCGGGCACGGCGTCGGACCGCTCGTGATCGGCCGCTTTCTCGACGAGGTCGTGTTCGCCGACGCGCGTGTGATCGGCGTGCGGACCTCGGTCCACGCCGACAACCGTCAGTCGTGGCGTTGCCTGGAGAAGGTGGGCTTCACGGTCGGCTCCGCGATCCCGCACCCGCAGGGCCACCTTCAGCACGTCCCGACGCTCACCCGCGATCAGTGGCGGGCCGCCAATTCCCCGAACGTTCCACAGCAGGCTTGAGCGTCCACCCACCAGCGGCGGCGGCGGCGGCGGCAGCGGCGGCGGCGGCGGCGGCGGCGAGCGATCAGCGCTCGGCCGCCGGACAGACGAGCCGGTAGTCACACATCTTGCAGGCGCTCGGCGAGGGTGTCGGCTCGAACTCCTGGGCCTTGATCCCCTCTGCAACCTCGATCGCCACATTGCGAATCCAGTCGGCGCGCTCAGGATCGCCGGAGACGGCAACCTTCTCGTCGTCCAGCAGGTAGTAGTAGGCGCCGAGTGTGGCCTCGAGCCCCCAGGACTCACGCGCACCGATCGCATAAAGCGACAACTGCACGTCGGTGGCCAGTTGCTCGGCCGTCTTCGGCCGGCCCGTCTTGTAGTCGATCAGCTCGTACTCGCCGGTCGGCAACCTGTCGACGCGGTCGACGCGCCCGCGCACCAGGTGCGGCCCGAGCTTGAAACTGAACTGGCGCTCGAACCACACGGGGCGGCCGGCGTCCTGGAGCGCCCGCTCGTGGTAGCGGCTCAGCGCGGCGGTCGCCTTCTGGCGCAGCTGGCGTTCCTCGTCAGAGTCGCCGAAGCCCGCGCGGCGCCAGCTCGTGTCGAGCAGCGCCAATAGCTCGGCCAGCGGGCCGAGCTCATCGCCCTCCTCCCGACCGTGGTAGCGCTCGAGCACCTGATGCACTGCGATCCCGAAGCGCTGGTGCAGCGTGGGCTCCTGCGGGATCCGGAACACGCGCGCGAACTTGTAGCGCAGCGGACACGCGCGGTAGGTGTCGATGTCGGTGGCCGACAGCAGCACGCCGTCGCCGCGCATCGGCAGGAAGCGCGCAAGCGAGGGCTCGTCGCGGGCGGCGATCACGTGCGCGCGGCGGCGCACGTCACGCTCGGCGTCGAGTAGGTACTCGTCGAGCAGCGAGCTCGTGAAGATCTCGCGCTGGTCGGCCGTGACCGCCTGTTCGATCCGCACGTTGATGTCCCGCAGCGCCTCCACCATGCCCTGCCCATCGCCGACGTTGTCGCGGGCGATCAGCGCGGCCAGCTTGAGCAGCTCGAGATAACGGACCACGGCGTGTGAGATATCGAGGTCGGTGTCGAGTCGCAGCTCCGCCAGCCGCCCGGCGGCGCGGGTCGTGCCCTCCATCAACTCGTCGCGCAGCAGCCGGTAGGTGGAATGCAGTGTCTCGGCCGGACCGAACAGATCCTCGGTGAGGTCGAGCCACTCGCCGCCGAGCGCATCGCGCGCCGCCTCGATCGCGGGCAGCGGCGCCACCTGCGCGCCTCGCTCGCCACCGGCCGCGTACACCAGCACCGCCCGCTCGCGCGCTCGTGAGATCGCCACGTACAGCCGCTGACGCAGACGTGTCCGACGCGCGGCGTCGTCGTCGGCGGGAAGCGATTCACGCAGCAGCGCGTCCGGCACCGGCTCGCAGTCGAGCGCGCTCGAGCCCGCGATCGACGCACGCAACCCCAGAACGAAGACGTGGTCGACCTCGAGCCCGCCGGCAATGTCCAGTGCCAGCACCTGCACGCCATCGGCGCCCGCCAGTTCCGGCTCCTCGCGCTCACTCAGGCCCTGCTCGGCGACGGCCGCGATCGACCGGGCGAACTCGCGTGCCGTCGCCTGCGGCATCCGCGCGACGTGCGCGGCGGCGAGCTCCCCAAAGCGCGCCAGCGCCCGGAGTCGCTCGACCACATCAGCCTGCGCGGCGAACAACTGCTGGCGGCGCAGGCCGAGCCGCTCGATCAGCCGGTGCACGTAGAGGTCGGGGCGCATCGTGTCGATTTGCGCGGCGCATGCCCGGTACATCTTCAGGAACACGCGAATGCGCTCGCGCGCCTCAGGCGGAACCTGCGGTGACTCGGTCGCGGCTGCCAGCGCCGCCACCATGTCGAGCTTGCGCCGCCGAGCGATCTGGGTGCAGCGCGCGATGTCGACCGAGCGCAACTCGATCGGCGCCCGGGCCAGTGCGCGCACGACCGCGGCTGCGTCACCTGGGTCCGCGAGCAGCCGCAGCCATGCGAGCAGATCGCGTACCTCGGCGCGCTGGAAGAAGGCGGCATCGCCGACCACGCGATGGGGAACGGCGCGCTCCTCGAGCGCCACCGACACCGCCTGCCCCTCGCGACCGATCTCAGCGACGATCACAGCAATCCGTCCCGGCTCGACCTGCTCGCGCGCGACCAGACGCTCGATCTCGGCGGCGACCGCCTGGGCCTGTGCGCGCTCGTTCTCGCACCGCCAGAACTCGACCGCCCCGCCCGTGGCTGCCGGTCCGCTGACCGGCAGCCCCGCTACAGCGAACGCCGCGTCAGTCACAGCCGGGGCGCAACGATGCGACGAGAGCAACTGCACGACCCGGGTGCCCCGAGTCTCGAACGCGTCCAGTCGGGCCGCGCCGGCGCCACGGAAGCGCCACAGCGCGGCGAGCGGGTCGCCGGCCACCGTCAAGGCACCCCCGGCCACGGCCCGCGCCAGCGTCGCCGGCCCCAGGTCGAGCTCCTGCGCGTCGTCGATCAGCACATGCTGGAACGGCTGGCGGCTGGACGGCTGGTCGGCGAGCAGCCTGATTGCAAGCCGCAAGAGGTCGCCCTCGTCGCAGGCCCCGAGCTCCTGCACCATGCGGTCGTGCGCCGCGAAGATCGCAGCGAACTCGCGCTCGCGCGCGCTGTCCTGCTGCTCTGCCCAGGCCGAGAACTCGACGGCGCCGATCAGCTCCGCCTTGAGGCGGTCTATCCGCCGCACGAAGCCCCCAAGCAACGCACCTGCGTTGCCGCCGAAGTCGTGGTGCTGCAGCGGCAGTTCGGCGATGCGCTCTGCCAGCATCGCCAGGCGGTCACCGGCGCTGAGCGTCGCCGCCAGCAGGTCTCGCCTCGACCCGGCGCGGCGCAGCACGGCGGCCGCGAACTGCGGCGGCGTGACGACCACCAGCTCGGTGTAGCCGTCACGCAGCTGCTCCTCGAGGGCCCCGCGCGCGGCGTCGGCACGCGCAGCCGAAGGCGTCAGCAGCACGATTCGCTCGGGCAGGGTCCCCTGCTCCACCAGCCAGCGGTACCGGTCGAGGATCAGCTTGGTCTTGCCGCTCCCGGCGGCGCCCCGGATCAGGAGTGGACTGCCGCTGTGCGTGACCAGCGAGGCCGGGTCGTTAGCGGTCAGAGCAGTCTCGAGCACGTGGTTTGACAGCATAGGCTCGTGATGGACGAAAAAGGACTGACCACGCGGGCGGACTGGCTGACCGCGTGTCGCCGGGCCACCGACACGATGCGGACCATGCTCGCCGACCGCGCCACGACCGCCGAGCGCGCGGTCGAGACGGGCACCACCGGGCAGGGCGGTGACCACACGCTGGAGATCGATGACGCGGCCGAGACGATCGTCTTCGCCGAGTTGCAGCGGCTCTTTGAAGACGGCCACCGCTTTCATGCGATCTCCGAGGAGCGCGGTGACGCCGACTTCGGCGGCAGCGACGTGCTGGTCGTGATCGACCCGATCGACGGCTCGCTGAACGCCAAGCGCGGACTCGCGCACCACGCCCTGTCGCTTGCTGTCGCGGCCGGTCAGACGATGGCCGACGTCGAGTTCGGTTACGTGTACGACTTCGGCACCGGCGAGGAGTGGTGGGCGAGCCGCGGAACCGGTGCCTTCCTCGACGAGCGGCGGCTGGACACGGCCCTCGGTGAGCGGCGTGCCCCGGACGGCCGCCTGGAGCTGCTCGGGATCGAGTCCGCCGATCCGCGCTGGCTCAGGGGCTCGATCGACTCGCTGGTCGAGCACGCCTACCGGCTGCGAGCGCTCGGCGCGCTGGCGCCATCGCTCTGTCAGGTCGCGGCGGCCCGGTTCGACGGACTGATATCACTGCGCGGCTGCCGTGCTGTCGATGTCGCCGCTGCCCAGTTGATCGTGCGCGAGGCAGGCGGCCTGGTCAGTTTCCCCAAGTTCGATGATCCGCTGGGGGCGCCGCTGGATCTGGTGCCGCACTCGCCGGTGGTGGCCGCGCGGACGCTGGCGACGCTGACGGAGCTGGAGCCGGTGTGCCAGCCCCTGTGATCGACTGGATCGTGGCCGAGTGGATCGCCGGCCGGATGGCCGGGAACGGGCACGCGCCGTCACCCGAGATCGACCTCGTGCCGATCGCCGCCGACGCGGAGCAGCGTGTGGTCGCCTATACGGGGCTGACTCCAACCGCTCCGCTGCCGCCGCCCGAGGGGCTCAGCCGCAAAGAGTGGGTGGCGACGAACATCGCGTCGACGAGGGCGCTGATCGACCCGATGCTCGAGCGTCTGACCGGCCGCGTCGGACCCGTCAAGCCGGCGGCCGAGCTGTGGCTAGGTGTGACGGGCAGCACCGAGGTCGGGGTGCTGGTCGGCTACCTGGCGCAGCGCGTGCTCGGCCAGTACGAGTTCGTGTTGCTGAAGGAACACGCCGCCGGGCGTCCGCCCCGCCTGCTGTTCGTGATGCCGAACCTAGGCGAGGCGGTGAAGCGGTTCGAAGCTGACGAGCGCGAGTTCGTCACCTGGGTCGCATTGCACGAGGTGACACACGCCGTCCAGTTCGGCGGCGTGCCGTGGCTCCAGGATCACCTGGCCGGCCTGATCCGTGAGTTGATGGACAGCGCGGAGGCGCGCATGGCCGCGGGGCGTCGCCTGCGCCTGCCGAGTCGCGCGACGGTCGCACGGGTCGGCAGGGCGCTGCTCAAAGCCGACGTCATCGGCATGGTCGCGTCCGAGCCCGAGCGCACCGCGATCGATCGCGCGCAGGCAGTGATGGCGGTGATCGAGGGTCACGCCGAGCACGTGATGGACGCGGTAGCGCCGGAGCTGCTTCCGTCCCTGCCAGACCTGCGCAGGGCGCTCGACGAGCGCCGCAAAGTGCAGTCCCCCCTGGGCCGGCTCGTGAGCCGCCTGCTCGGCATGGAGATGAAGCTCAAGCAGTACGAGCGCGGGAAGATCTTCTGCGACGAGATCGCACGGGTCGCTGGCGGAGCGGCGCTCCGCCACCTGTTCTCCGCGCCAGAAGCGCTGCCCACGCTGGCCGAGGTCGAGGACCCGGCAGCGTGGCTACGGCGCACGGGCTTGCAGGCGGAGGGCTAGACGACTCTGGGAATGTCGGGCATCTGCTGGCGTCTTCAGTCGCTAGACGGCAACCCGACCCTGTGGCTGGAGCGCGTGCACACGCTCCAGTGCCGGGGTGGCACGCAGCGGTGTGAGCGTCGCGAGGGCCGTCTCGAGCAGCCCCGCCGCCTCGTCGTCTTGCCCTTTGTCGATCAGCCAGGCGGCAAGGTCCGTTTGCGTCACAGCGAGCCAGTAGGGATAGGCCAGCGTCGTGAAACGAGCTAGCGCATCGCGCAGCGCAGGCTCGACCTCATCTTCATCTCCGGTTGCGATTGAGATCAGCGCTCGGCCGCGCCTAAGCTGGGCGTGCAGGTAGGGCGGCACCAGGCCGCGAGGCCACTCGGACAGCAACGCGAGCACCGCGCGCGCGTCATCAAAGCGACCCGCTGCCAACGCAGCATCGAGCGTGAAGGGCCACGACATCCGGACTGTGTCGTGTGCCGCACTCAGGCGCTTGATCGTCGGTGCGAGCATCCGCATTCCCAGGTCGAGTGCCTCTTCGGAGCGCCGCTCCGCGAGCCTGAGGCCGATCAGAATCGACGAATACGTGCTGGTATTCTCAGGATCGTCGCTCTCCCTCCAGGCGTCGAGTTCACCGACATGAGCGCGAGCCGAATCGAGCTTCCCGCGGGCGAGCATCAAGTCCGCCAGATGCAGGTGCACGAACTCCTTCCCGGGCCGGTCCTCGTTGCCGGCGAGCAGCTCATCTCCGAGCCTCTCTACCTCATCCCACCGGCCCGCCAGGAGATCGACGTACATCATGTTCGCGGCACTGATGCTCTCGCTGACGCGTTGTCCGCGGCGCCGCGACCCGGCGAGCGCAGCCTCCAAGTATCCCCGCGCTCCCGGCAGGTCCCAGAGCATGCACGTGTTCCCCGCATTGATCTGCGCACGCCCGAGGACGTCGGAGACCTCGTTGCGCTCGGCGATCTCGATCGCCGCCACAAAGTTGAACGCAGCCTCCTGTGGCCTGCCTGAGTAGAGCAGCGCCACGGCCTGCGAGCTGAGCGCGTCACTCAGCAAACCTGGGTCGTCGAGCGCCTGTGCCGCGGTCAGCGCCGCGTCCAGCGGCAGCCGTGCGCGCTCGTGATCGCCCTGCAGCGCGTAGAGGCGACCGAGGACGGAGTTGAGCTCCGCGGCATCCCGATCGAAGGCATCGGTGGCAAGCGCGTCCACCGCCGCGCTGAGCCGCGTGATCGCCTCATCGCCGCGTCCGAGACGCCAGAGCGCAAGGCCGATCGACCTGGCCAGCCTGAGACTTTCCCGTTCCCTACCGGCGCTCGCATGAGCGGCCGCCACCTCCTCGAGGATCGCGAGCGCCTCCTCGGTCCGTCCCGAGTTGAGCGCGATCTCCCCGGCTGAAGCGCTCAACTCGGCTTGCTCGCGCTCATCGCTGCTGAGTTCGGCGGCCTGCGCGTAGAGGCGCTGGGCGACGTCGAGCGCGCCCACGGCTCCCGCGTGCTGGCCAGCGCGGCGCAGGGCATCCACGGTCGCCACGCGCAGCACGTCGGCATCCTCGTCCTCTCCCGCCGCCGCGTAGGCGGACAGGTGGTGAGACGCGATTACCTCCGCGACCTCCTCGCCGTCGTTGGCGAACGACCGCCGCAGATGCGCGGCGGCGGCCAGGTGGCGCGCCTTGCGCTCGCGACGGGACAGCAGTTCGTAGGCGACATTGCGCAGCAGTCCCTGTGCGTAGGCATACTGACCGCGGTCGGGAGACAGCGGATCGGCGCGCACCACCAGCACCTGCTTGCGCACGAGGCCGCCCAGCGCCGTGTCGAGCTCACCGTCGGAGAGCTCGGCCAGCGCCGCCGCCGCGTGACGCGGAAACGAGCCGCCGAACACCGACATCGCCTTCACAACCGTGCGCTCGGCGGCGTCGAGCGCGTCGAGGCGGGCCGCCAGCAGCGCGTTCAGCGTGGCCGGCACCTCGAGCTCCCCCAGTTCGCCGTCCAACGTGAGACGACCGCCGTCGCGCTGGACGACCACTCCTCGGTCGACCAGCGACCGCACGGTCTCGATCGCGTACAGCGGGATGCCCTGGGCTCGCTCCACGATCTGCTCGACGGCATCCTCGGGCAAACCGTCCACCAATCCGACTACCAGCGCCCGGATGTCCGCGGCCGCCAGCGGCTCGAGCTGGACGATCGTCGCGCCCCGTCGGCCAACCGGCCAGCCGTCGTGGCCTGCAGCCAGCTCGGGGCGCGACAGCACGACCACAAAAATCGGCAGCGCCGACGACCAGTCGACGAGCTGCTCGATGAACTGCAGCAGGCCCGCGTCCGCCCGCTGCATGTCCTCGAAGACCATCACGACCGGCTCGTGTGCCGCCAGCCGCTCGAAGAACATGCGCCAGCCGGCGAACAGCTCGGCCTGGCCGAGGCCGGTCTCGGTCACGCCGAGCAGCGCTCCCAGGCGCGGCGCCATGAACTCGCGGTCGGCGGAATCGCCAACCCACTCAGCCAGACCGGCGGCGAGCTTCGCCGACACCTCGGTGTCGGGCGCGTCCTCCGGGATGCCCAGACGCTGACGAACCATCTCCGAGAGCGCCCAGTACGCGATGCCTTCGCCGTGTGCCAGACAGCGGCCGGTGTGCCACAGGAATAGGTCGGCCAGCCCGTCGGAGTAATTCAAAAGCTCCTGCACCAGCCGCGACTTGCCGACCCCGGCCCCACCGGAGATCGAGACCAGCCGCGCGACGCCGCGATCGAGCGACCCGTGGAAGAGATCCTTCAACAGCCGCAGATCCGGGTCGCGGCCGCTGAACGGAGCCTCGAACCCGGCGTCGCGTCCACGTCCGCCCGCGCCGCCCACCACCCGCAGCGCGCGCCAGAGGTGCAGCGGCTCGAGCTTGCCCTTGACCGCGTGAGCGCCAGCGTCCTCGAACAGGATCGCCCCCGATGCGACCCGATGTGTGATCTCGTCGACGAGCACCGATCCGGGGCCGGCCACCGACTGCACGCGCGAGGCGGTGTTGACCCGGTCACCGACGACGATCCCCTGACCTGGGTTGTCGAGCGCTGCCGCTTGGCCCGTTACCACTCCGGCCCGAGCCCGCAACTCGTCGGCGCCCAACTCGGCGCCGAGCACGCTGACAGCGTCGACAATCTCGAGTGCCGCTCGCACCGCCCGCTCGGCATCGTCCTCGCGCGCCACCGTCGCGCCCCAGACCGCCATCACCGCATCGCCGATGAACTTCTCGAGGGCGCCGCCGTAGCGCTCGACGATCGTCCGCGCGACCGTGAAGTAACGGCCCAGCAGGTCGCGCACATCCTCGGCGTCACGCGACTCCGACAGCGTCGTGAAGCCGACGAGATCGACGAACAGCACCGCGACGAAGCGCATCTCGGGCTCGCCCGGGGTCGGAGCCGCGGCGGCTTGGGGGCCAGCCATCACTTCACCCACACGGGCTCCCAATGCCAGGGCCGCGCCGCACTCCGCGCAGAATTTCTGTCCGCCCTGGTGCGTCGCACCACAAGCAGCGCAGCGCATTGTGAGCGCCGCGCCACAGTCCATGCAGAACTTGGCGCCCTCGGAGACCGCTGACTGGCACGCCGGACAGAGCACTGAAGACCCCTTTGAGACTTGGGATAGCCTATCGACGGTCGGCCTCGACCGCGAGCGCACTTGAGCGCGCGGTTCTGCGGTAATTCTTAGCCACGCGTCGGAGCCGATCGGCTAAGTTTGCTCAGGAACAGTTTCCCTCGCGGAGCGCCCAGGAGAGCGCTCCAGCGGGAAGGATTCGCCGGCCTCATACCCTCGCCGGCGGATGCAGCACCCTCTCCTCCCTCAACCGCCGGGGTGTCACTTTCGAGTGGCACCCCGTCGGTCCTTAGAGACCAGGCACTCTATCGAACTTTGGAGATACGGTGTCCGTTCTGCGCCCTGGATTGCCAAAGTTCAGGAACCGCCGGGCTCGGAACGCGCGACCGGCTCGGACGGCTCGTAGCGCGCGACGCTCTCCGGCGGCGCCGACGGTTCGGCGCCATCCTCCAGCAGCCGCTCGTAGATCCGCATGCGCTTGCTGATGCGCCCGCCCATCGCCTCGAGGCCGCGGTTCATGCTGTGGTTGGTCTCGAGGATCCAGCCCGGCTCGCCCCACTTGATCTGCGACTCCGCTGCCATGTCGAAGTTCTCCATGTACAGCTGCGCCGCGACGCCGGTGTGCTGGTACTCGGGCAGCACACCGAGGAAGCCGACGCGACAGCGGTCGATGATGCGCTTGCGGTTCAGGTAGTGCCACCAGCCCAACGGCAGCACCCGTCCCTTCATCTTCTTGAAGACCTGGTTGATGTCGGGGATCGTGATCGCCGCCGCCACGACCTCCTTGTCGTTCTCGGCGAGCATGAACCAGCGCTTGTCGAAGATCAGGCGGTAGTTGATCGCCATGTCGGCGAGGTCGTGGTCGTCGTAGGGCGAGAAGCCCCAGTTCTTGGACCAGGCGGCGTTGTAGATCTTCTGGAACTCCTTCAGGTCCCTCCCCAGCCGCCAGAACGACATCTTGCGGACGCTGATGCCGTGCCGATCATGTGACCGCTGGGCGATCTTGGGCAGGGCCTCGAGCATCCGCGTGTCACGATCGTCGAGTCGCAGGTCCCAGTGGAACACGTCCATCGCCTTCGCCAGACCGGCCGCCTCGACCCGAGGCTGGTAGTAGCGGGGATGCCACGGCTGACGGATCATCGGCTCGAGCTCGAAGCCCTCGATCAGCACACCGCACTCCTCGTTGATGATCAGGTCGAACGGCCCGATCATGCGGTCGCGGCTCTGCGCCTTGAGCCAGGCGGCGGCTGCGTCGAGGAGCGCGTTCGAGCACCTGCTGGTCGTCCTCGAAGTCGAGGAACCCGAAGAAGCCCCAGCGGTTGCCGTGGAAGACGTTGAAGTTCCTGTCGTACTGGGCGCTGATCCGGCCGACAACGCGACCGTCGCGCCGCGCCAGGAAGAGCTCGGCGTCCCCGTGCTTGAAGAACGGGTTGAGCCGACGGTTGAGGTAGGCGTAGCGCTCGAGTTTGAGCGGCGGGATCCACGGCGTCCCGGCATGTAGCCGGAACGGGAGGCCGACGAACTCGCGCAGGTCAGATCGGCCTCGCACCGGGGTGACCGTGACTCCCCCCTGTGGTGGTCCCGCAAGCGGCATGAGGCGGGAACGTATCATGGGTGTATGCCAACAAGAGACCAGGTCATGGAGGCGCTGCGCAGCGTCATCGACCCAGAACTGCACAAGGACATCGTCACGCTGGAGATGGTTCGCTCGATCGACGTGCACCCGAACGGGGTCGTCGACGTGACCGTCTCGCTCACGACGCCCGGCTGCCCGATCCGCGACCACTTCCAGACCTCCGTCGAGGAGGCCGTGCGCGGGCTCGACGGAGTCGATCGGCGTCAACATCGGCTTCGACGTGCTCTCAGACTCCGAGAAGCAGTCGCTGCGAGAGAAGCTCGGACGCGGCTCGCTGCCCGACGGCGCGCTCGCCCAGGTGGAGAACGTGATCTGCGTCGGCTCCGGCAAGGGCGGGGTCGGCAAGTCGAGCGTGACCGCCAACCTCGCCGCCGCCCTGGCGGGCCACGGCAAGCAGGTCGGCGTGTTGGACGCCGACGTCTGGGGCTACTCGCAGCCCCGCATGTTCGGCCTCAACGGCGAGCGCGCGAAGGTCAACGCGGCCCACAAGATCATGCCGCTCGACGGCGGCGACGGCATCAAGGTCGTCTCGATCGGCTTCTTCATCGACCAGGACGCGGCCGTGGTGTGGCGCGGGCCGATGCTGCACAAGGCGCTCCAGCAGTTCATCGAGGACGTCGACTGGGGCGTCCTCGACTACCTGCTGATCGACCTGCCGCCCGGCACCGGCGACGTCTCGATGACGCTCTCCCAGTTGCTGCCGCAGGCGAAGTTCCTGATCGTCACCACGCCGCAGGCGGTGGCGCAGAAGGTCGCCAGGCGCTCGGCGGAGATGGCCGACAAGCTCAAGCTCGAGATCGCCGGCGTGATCGAGAACATGGCCGGCTTCACAACCCCGTCGGGCGAGAGCTTCCAGATCTTCGGCGAGGGCGGCGGCAGGCTGCTCGCCGAGGAGTTGGGGGTGCCGCTGCTCGGCCAGGTGCCGCTGACGATGGCGCTGCGCGAGCAGTCTGACGGCGGTCTGCCGGTGGTGCTCGCCGACCCGAAGGACCCGGCGGCTCAGGCCATCGACGCGATCGCCAAGCGCGTGATCGCGCTCACCCCGGTCGATCTGCCGATGATGGCCGAGCCGGAGCCACCCGTAGTGGCGCCGCAGAAGCCGGTCGGCATGTCACTGCCGATGGCTTAGCGCTCGCGGTACCGCGACCGCGATGCGACCCGCGAGCAGCAAGTGGATGGCGACGAAGACGAGCAGTGCCAGCCCCCACCAGTCGCCGCGGGCTGCACAGCACGGCGGTAACGACGCACAGCCATAGCGCGACCGCGAGCCGCACGCGGATCACGAAGAGCGGATGGCGCACGCCCAGGCGTCCGTCGATCGGTGGCGGTTCGCATCTCCCACCAGTAGCGCGTGTGGACGAGCACCGCGCCGCGCAGTAGATCGAGCGCAGCGGAGAGCCGGGAGTGCTTCTTTCCGTCATCCGCGCCGGTCATCAGCACACCGAGCATGTCCTCGCCGTGCTGCTCCCGATAGCTGCGCGGATAGAAGCGCAGCATCCGGCGATACCGCCGTTCGAGCCTGACGTTCGAGTCGGTCATGTTGATATCCCTCCACTCAACTGCAGTCGTGAAAGCGCCGTGCGCACGTGTGCGCTCAGACGCTGTGCCTCCTGGCCAAGCATGGCGCCGCCACCAGGCGTCAGCCGGTAGTAGCGCCGCAGGCGACTGTCAACGATCTCCTCACGGTCGACCTCGATCAGACCGTCATCACGCAGCCGGTCGAGCGCCGCGTAGAGCGTCCCCGCCTGCAACCGAACCCGCCGTTCCGAGATCTGCTCGACGTCGGCGATGATGCCGTAGCCGTGCTGCGCCCCACCGGCGAGCGCCGTGAGGATCAGGAACGTTGCCTCCTGCATGGACCGCTTAGCCATGCAGACAACATATACCGTTCAACTGACTATGTCAAGCGGCCGGAATACCCCGCTCGGAGGGCGCCGCCACGCGATCGTGGCCGGGCGCGGGCGGTGGGCCGGGCGCGATCTGTGCGGGCCGGGCGCGGCCGGTGGCGGGCCGGGCGCGAGTGGCGGCGGGCCGGGCGCGGGCGAGCCGCCCCGAGCCGCCAACGCTCAGCGAGACCGGTCGATTTGTGCGCTCGGGGCTCTGGGAGCGCCCCGAGATGCCAATCCTCCAAACCGGCCGGAGGTTTGGCGGCTCGGGGCGGCTCGGCGGCGGCTCGCGGCCGGCTCGGGGCGGCTCGAGGTGCTCGGGGCGCGCCGCCACGCGATCCGTGGGCCGCCCGCCGCCGCCGACTACCTGTTGCGGTAGTACTCGGCGTTGACCACCGTGAACTTCTGCCACTCGTCGGGCAGCTGATCCTCGGCGAAGCACGCATCGACCGGGCAGGCCTCGACACAGGCGTCGCAATCGATGCACTCTTCGCCATCGATGTAGAGCTGCTCAACCGCGTCGTAATCGGGCTCGTCGGGCGTCGGGTGGATGCAATCGACCGGACAAACCTCGACACACGAGTTGTCCTTGGTCCCGATGCACGGCTCGGCGATCACGTAGGCCATATGGTTCAGGTTCCTCTCTGGCGTGTTCCTGGCGAACGAGCGCCGAGTTTAGTG
Organism: uncultured Conexibacteraceae bacterium; assembly: GCA_963774025.1. GTDB lineage: Bacteria > Actinomycetota > Thermoleophilia > Solirubrobacterales > Solirubrobacteraceae > Palsa-465. The sequence continues at coordinate 340,707 of CAVZDL010000015.1, read as the reverse complement.
AACTATCCGCTATGACCGTTTATGACGAAGTCCAATCCGGCCTCGAGGGCATCGTCGCCTTCGCAACCGAGATCGCAGAGCCTGATCGCGACGGCGACGCGCTGCGCTACCGCGGCGTCGACATCGAGGAATTGGTCGGCAAGGTGCCGTTCGAGCAGGTCTGGGGCCTGCTCGTCGACGACAGTCTGCTGCCCGGCCTGCAGCCGGCCGCGCCGTATCCGCTCGACGTGCACTCGGGCGACCCGCGCGCCGACATGCAGGCGGCGCTCGCGGCGCTCGGCCCGCAGTGGGGCTTCAAGCCGGTGCTCGACATCTCCGACGAGGAGGCGCGCGACAACCTCGCACGCGCCTCGGTGATGGCGCTGTCGTTCGTCGCGCAGTCCGCCCGCGGCTTCGGCCGGCCGCCGGTGCCGCAGAGCGAGATCGACAGGTCGCGGTCGATCGCCGAGCGCTTCCTGACGCGCTGGCGCGGCGAGGCCGACCCCCGTCATGTCCGCGCGATCGACGCCTATTGGACCGCGGCAGCCGAGCATGGGATGAGCTCGTCAACCTTCACTGCACGCGTGATCACGTCCACGGGCGCCGATGTGGCGGCCGCGCTGTCGGCGGCGATCGGAGCGCTGTCGGGACCACTGCACGGCGGCGCGCCGTCGCGCGTGCGGCAGATGCTCGATGAGGTCGAGGAGGCGGGCGACGCCAGGCGGTGGGTCTGCGACCGGCTCGATCGCGGCGAGCGGATCATGGGCTTCGGGCATCGCGTCTACCGCGCCGAGGACCCGCGCGCGCGCGTGCTGCGCCGGATCATGCACGAGCTCGGCTCGAGCCGAATCGAGGTGGCGGAGGCGCTCGAGCGCGCCGCGCTCGAGGAACTGCAGGCGCGCCGGCCGGACCGCATCCTCGCCACCAACATCGAGTTCTGGGCGGCCGTTGTGCTCGACTTCGCCGAGGTCCCGCCGCAGCTCTATACGCCGATGTTCGGCTGCGCCCGCGTCGCCGGCTGGTCCGCCCACATCCTCGAGCAGAAGCGCGAGGGCCGCATGATCCGCCCCAGCGCCAAGTACGTCGGCGCCGGACCGCGCCCGCTCTCGAGCCTGCAGCCGTAGCCCCCGCCTGCCGCGCCGCTGCTGCGGCAGGCGGGCCACACCGCTAGCCTGCGCCAAGCCATGCGCGTGCTGTTGTTCTCGTGGGAATACCCGCCGGTGATCGAGGGCGGCCTCGGGCGCCACGTTCGCAAGCTCTCCGAGCAGCTCGCGTGCGAGGGCGTCGAGGTGCACGTGCTGACGCGCGGCGGCGGCCACCTGCCCGTCGAGGAGTCGCGCCGTGGCGTCCACATCCACCGTGTCGCCGAGCCGCCGTTCCCGAAGGACGTGGAGGCGTTCGTGCGCTGGGTGGGTGACATGAACCAGCACATGGCGCGCTCTGGGCGCCGAGCTCGCCGAGCGCTTCGAGTTCGACCTCGTGCACTCCCACGACTGGCTGGTGGCCGACGCGGCCGAGCGCATCGCGAACGCCGGCGACCTGCCCTGGCTGGTCACGATCCACGCCACCGAGTACGGCCGCCACCAGGGCTGGGTCCAGAACCATCCCCAGTCCCACATCCACGCCGTCGAGCGCCACATGGCGCGCCGCGCGGACCACGTCATCACCTGCTCGGACTACATGGCCGGGCACGTGGCGCAGATCTTCGATGTCTCACCTGGCCACATCACCGCAATCCCGAACGGCATCGATCCGGCCGACCTGGTCGCCGCCTCAGGCGTCGAGCTGGTATCGCTGCGGGCGCGCTTACGCGGCGCCGGACGAGCGGCTGGTGCTGCTGGTCGGGCGGCTCGTGTTCGAGAAGGGCTTCCACCTGGCACTCGACGCGCTCGCGCCGATCGCGGGCGACGGCAGGCTGCGGTTCGTCGTGGCCGGGACCGGCACAGCAGAGGCCGAGCTCAAGGCGCAGGCGGACGCGCTTGGCCTGAGCGAATACGGGTCGTTCATCGGCTGGGCCGGTGACGATCTCCTGCATTCGCTCTACCGGGTCGCCGACCTCTGCATCGTGCCATCGATCTATGAGCCGTTCGGCCTGGTCGCGCTGGAGGCGATGGCCTCAGGCTGCCTGTGCGTCGTCGCCGATACGGGTGGCCTGCGTGAGGTGGTGCCGGCCGACGGGACCGTCGGCCTGCGCTTCCCCTCGCGCGACGCCGACGCGCTGCGCGAGATCGTTCGGCGCGTGCTGACCGACGACGCGGCGCGAACGCAACTGGTCATCGAGGCGCGCGAGCACGTGCTGCGGTTCGACTGGGCGGAGGTCGCCCGGCGCACGCTCGAGGTCTACGGCGCGCTGGTGCCGCAGTCGCGGGCGCTCTCGTAGAGAGCCGGCGCTCGAGTCCGACCAGGTTCGGCGATCGCCGGCCAGCTGAAGCGGAAGGGCCGGTCGGCAAGCACCGGCCCTCCAAACTACAAAGTCTGAAGCCTTGCGGCTTACATCATTCCCGACATGTCGGGCATTCCGCCACCGGCGCCGCCGGAATCCTTGTCCGGAACCTCGGCGATGATCGCCTCGGTGGTCAGGATGTTCTTGGCGATCGACGCGGCGTTCTGCAGCGCCGAGCGCGTGACCATGGCCGGGTCGATGATGCCCTCGGTGATCAGGTTCACGATCTCGCCGTTGGCGGCGTTGAGGCCGTGGTCCTTCTTGGCCTTGCGGACCTCGTTGACGACGACCGAGCCCTCGAGACCGGCGTTCTCCGCGATCTGACGGAGCGGCTCCTCGAGCGCGCGGTGCACGATCTTCGCGCCCGTCTGCTCGTCCTCCTCGCCGACCTCGATGTTGAGCGCCTTCTGCGCGACCAGCAGCGCGGAGCCGCCGCCCGGCACGATGCCCTCCTCGAGGGCGGCGCGGGTGGCCTGCAGCGCGTCCTCGACGCGGTGCTTCTTCTCCTTCATCTCGGTCTCGGTGGCAGCGCCGACCTTGACGACCGCGACACCGCCGGACAGCTTCGCCAGACGCTCCTGGAGCTTCTCACGGTCGAAGTCCGAGTCGGTGTTCTCGACCTCGTTCTTGATCTGGTTGATGCGGCCCTTGATCGCGCTCTTGTCGCCGTTGCCGTCGACGATCGTCGTCGTGTCCTTGGCGACGACCACGCGGCGGGCGCGGCCGAGCTGCGAGAGCTGGGTGTTCTCGAGCTTGAGACCCATCTCCTCGGTGATGACCTCAGCCGCCGGTGAGGATCGCGATGTCCTCGAGCATGCGCTTGCGGCGGTCGCCGAAGCCCGGTGCCTTGACGGCAACGCCGGTGAAGGTGCCGCGCAGCTTGTTGACCACCAGGGTCGCGAGCGACTCGCCCTCGACGTCCTCGGCGATGATCAGCAGCGGCTTGCCCGACTGAATCGTCTGCTCGAGGATCGGCAGGATGTCACGCACCGAGCCGATCTTCTGGTTGGCGATCAGGATGTAGGGGTCCTCGAGGACGGCTTCCATGCGGTCCTGGTCGGTGACCATGTAGGGCGAGATGTAGCCCTTGTCGAACTGCATGCCCTCCGTGAACTCGAGGTCCATGCCGAAGGTCTGGCCCTCCTCGACGTTCACGACGCCGTCCTTGCCGACCTTGTCGATCGCGTCGGCGATGACGTCGCCGATCTCCTCGTCGCCGGCCGAGATCGTCGCGACGCGCGCGATCTGATCCTTGCCCGAGACGGGCGTGGCCTGCTTGGCGATGTTGTCGACGACCTGGTCGACGGCCTTCTCGATGCCGCGCTTGAGCGCCAGCGGGTTGGCGCCGGCCGCGACGTTCTTCAGACCCTGACGAACGATCGCCTGGGCGAGCACGGTCGCGGTGGTGGTGCCGTCGCCGGCAACGTCGTTGGTCGCGGTCGCGACCTCACGGACGAGCTGGGCGCCCTGGTTCTGGAAGACGTCCTCGACCTCGATCTCACGCGCGATGGTGACACCGTCGTTGGTGATCGTCGGGGCGCCGAACTTCTTGTCGATCACGACGTAGCGGCCCTTGGGGCCGAGCGTGACCTTGACCGCGTTGGCAACCGCGTCGACGCCTTCCTCCAGCGCCTTGCGGGCTTCCGCGTTGTACTTCAGTTCCTTATGAGCCATTGTGTTCTTTCGTTCTCCTAGAAAGTTGGTCTTACAGGACCTTGGCGAGCACGTCGGACTCGCGGAGGACGAGCAGTTCCTCGCCGTCGACCTTGATCTCCGTGCCGCCGTACTTGCTGTAGAGGACCTCGTCGCCGGCCTTGACGTCGAGCGGCGTGCGCTTGCCGGTGTCCTCGTTGATCTTGCCGTCGCCGACGGCAAGGACCTTGCCCTTCTGGGGCTTCTCCTTGGCGGTGTCGGGGAGCACGATGCCGCTGGCGGTCGTCTCCTCCTCCTCGATCGCGCGCACGATCAGGCGGTCGCCAAGGGGCTTGAGCTTGATAGCCATCTATACAGCCTCCGGGTTTATCCCTTGAGATTGAGCTTTTTGGCACTCTCAGTGGTCGAGTGCCAACTGCCAGTCACTATAGCCGTTCTGTTAGCGAATTTGGCACTCTCGTGTGAAGAGTGCCAAGAAAAAGCGGCCGTCCCGGGCCTGCTGGCGGAAACCGGGGATCGAGTGTCCCCGGCCGTGACAGGTGCGTGAGCCCGGCGTAGTGTCGGTACATGCCGCGCTCGCCGCGAACCGCCGCCGGAACCGCACGTTCGCTTGGGAGTATCGCTGGCGGCTCTGGCGCTGATCGTGGGCACCGCGCTGGCTGTGCTCGCTGTCTCCGCCAGAGCCTCTGGCTCGGCTGACCGCAAGAGCCTCGTCTGCGGCCGCGACGACCGTGACACCGCAGACGGACGGCCGCCCGTTCAAGGCGTCAGATCCGGCGAAGCGCGGACACGACGCTGGTGCCGGAGGGCGCGGTCACGCTCACGATCTGCGCCTACAACGGCATGAACGCGACGCGCGCAACGCCGCAGTTCGGGCTGAGCGGGCATCGGCGTCACCGACATCGCCGACGATCCTCGCGCGACTCACGACCGAGCTCGACGCGATCGCCGACGCCAGCCGAACGCCGCATACTCCTGCCCGATGGACGACGGGAGCGAGGCGATCCTGTACTTCGAATATCGGCTCGGGCCCGGGCGACGTCGTGACCGTCGGCACGAGTGGCTGCAACGCGATGACGAACACGGCGACAGCAAACGATCAGCGTTCCGGACGGCTGCCAGCGATTCCGCACTACCTCGGCGCTCGGTGCGCCCGATCATCCACCAGATCGCGGCGCTGGCCAAGCCGGTCAAGGGCTCAGCTGGGCGACGGTCGTCGGCCACCTTCGCCTCTGCGGCGGACCGGCCCCGAGCCGCTGTTACATCGAGAACTACGGCAGCGACGGTCAGCGTTGTCGTTCACGCTGCCGGTGATCCGTGGATCGCGATGGCTCGATCGAGCACGGCCGCTTCCACTTCAGGGTCGCCGCCTCGGGCACCTACACGTTCGGCTTCTATACCGGCAACACGCTGGTCAAGAAGCTGCGCGCTCGGGCGACCGCGGGGCAGACGACGCAGGTCGTGTTTCTGATCCCGATCAAGTGAGACTCAGAAGCCGGCCATGCCGAGTCCTGAAGCTCGGATCTCCACCTCGGCGCGGCGATCCGCGAATAGAGTCAGCCTGTGAGGACGAGGGTGCCGATCTCGCCGTGGCTGCTAGCGAGACTGGTGGTGTGCACGCTGACGGTGCCGCTGCTGGCGCCTGCACTCGCCTCGGCGCACGGAAGCGGCACCCCCTCCGCCACGAACTTCCTGGCGAGGATCACGCACACGCCCGACGGGCTCCAGGCGAGGGTCGTCGACGGCGACGTCCGGATGTGGCTGCGGGTTCCGGGCGATCGCACCGTGACGGTGCTGGACACCACCGGCGCGCCGTACCTCCGCTTCTCGCCGGCCGGCGTCGCCGTCAACCTGAACTCGGCGATCTACTACCTCAGCCAGAACCCGCCGCTGGCCCCACCCCGCGGGATCACCGCGAAGACTCGGCCGCGGTGGGTCAGCGTCAGTGCTGGGCACAGTTACAGATGGGTCGACGAGCGGCTCCAAGCGCTCGCCCTCGTGGCTCGCGCGCCCGGCGCGTCGTACGTCGGCACCTGGCGGATACCGCTCCGGATCGACGGGCGCATCACCGCGATCACCGGAGGCCTGTGGTACCGGGGCCCGCCGAGCGCTGGTCTGGTTCTGGCCGATCTTCGTGCTGCTGATGTGCGTCCTTGCGGCGCTCCGGCTCAGACGTCCGCAGCTCAATCTGAGAATCGCACGCGCGGTCGCCGGCCTGACGCTGCTGGGGATCGCGGTCGGCGCGATCGCTCGCGGCTTCCACGAACGTCCGGGGCTTTCGGCCAGCGCGCTGATCCTGTGCGCCGTGATTCTGATGCTGGTCGCCGGCGCCGTGTGGCTGCTGCGCATCGGGACCGGGGAGGCCTTCACCTACGCGCTGATCGCCGTCGGTGGGCTGTCGGAGGCCGGCACCCTGATACCCACCCTGTTCCACGGTTACGTGCTGCTTGCGGTGCCCGGATTCATCGCCCGCGCGGCAACGGTTGTCTGCATCGCCGGCGGAGTCGGACTGATCGTGATGCTGGGGCAGGTTGTACGAGCGTTCCCGTCGGAAGCCGTCGACGACCTGATCGACGATCTCGGCCTTGGCTGAGGCCGCGGACCTATACTGGGCGCGGGATTACTCGGTGCCGATGAGAGGGCCGGAGAGGTGAGCGTGTGACCGACATTCACGCCGAAGCGTGGCGACCACAGCGCTCCCCCAAGACGCCCAGCCGAGCGGCTGGCTGAGCCGCGCCGATCTGCGGTGAGGCAATGGCTGATGGGGCGCCGCTGCCTCCCGATCCTGATTGCGGTGATCGTCGCGCTGGTGCCGATCTCCGCGGCGCGAGCGGACGGAGACCCCGGGAGCGACGTGCTCGTCTACCAGTCGCTGTTCCTGGCAGCGGACTCAGGGATCTCGGTCAAGGGTCAGGTCCAGCTCGGGCGACCTGATCGCCGCCGCCGATCGGGCGGGGATGCCGATCCGGGTCGCGATCATCGCGAGGCCTGCCGATCTGGGCACCGTCACGCCGCTGTGGGAGAAGCCGCAGACCTACGCGCGCTACCTGGGGATCGAGCTGTCGCTCGCCTACAGCGGCCGGCTGCTGGTGGTGATGCCCGACGGGTTTGGCTTCAACTGGCCCAAGCACGATCCGAGCGCCGCGTACGCGACGCTCGCGCACGTGCCTCGTGGAGCCGGTCCGAAGTTGGCCACGAGCGCGGCGGCGGCGATCCGCGCGCTCGCGGCAGCCGCGCACGTCCAGCTCCGCTCCGGCTCGGGCGCGACGAGCACGACCCAGACAGGAGTAAACCCGCCGACCACCACCCCGCAGGCCGCCGGCGGCCGGTCCCAGGGCGACGGGCGGAGGCTCACGCACGCTCGCGTTCGTGGTGCTCCTCGTGGCTCGTGCTGGCCGCCTTTGCGGTTCCGCTCGTGCGCCGCCAGCGACGCGCGGCGACCACTTCGGCGCTGCGGAGAGTCCGCGCCGTGCTCGTCGCGAGGCGGCTCACCGTGGTCGCGATCGTGGCGTTCCTCGCGATCGCCGTCGCCGGGTATGCGGCGTTCCCCAGAGCTGCGCCCCGGCTGGCGGGGTGGTCCAACCCACTGCTCGACCCCGGGACCGCGCTCGCGCGCCCAGCGCCGTCGATCGACCTCAATAACCAGTTCGGCCAGCCCGTGTCCCTGGCCTCGATGCGAGGAAAGGTGGTGGTGCTGGCGTTCATCGACTCGGAATGCACGACCATGTGCCCGCTGACCAGCCAGGCGATGCTCGACGCCAAGGCGATGCTGGGATCGGCCGGCAGAAACGTGCAGCTCGTCGGCGTGGACGCAAACCCGCGAGCCACCGCACTTCAGGACGTCGCGGCCTACTCGCAGGTGCACGGCATGCTCCACGCCTGGGACTTCCTGACCGGCTCGCTAGCGGCGCTGAGGCGTGTCTGGCACGCCTACAGCATCGAGGCGACGATCTCACGCAAGTCGGTCGATCACACGCCTGCGATCTTCCTGATCAATCCCGCGGGACGACTTGTCCGCGAGTACATAGTCCAGCAGTCCTACGCCGCGATCGGGCAACTTGGACAGCTGATCGCAGGCCGCACCGCGAGCCTGTTGCAGCCGCACCCGAAGGTCGACTCGAAGCTGTCATACAAGCTCATTCCCGGGATCTATCCGACCAGCCCGGCGACTCTGCCAGCAGGCCAGTCGCGGCAGCCTTAGGCTGGGCCCGGGGGCGCCGCACCTGCTCCTGTTCTTCGCGACCTGGGACCGGCAGATCACCGACCTCGGCGGCGGTCTTGACGGCCTCAACGCCTACGCGACAGCGGCTGCGCGTGCGCGGCTTCCGAAGCTGACGGCGATCGACGAGGGCTCTGTCGAACCTCACGGCGCACTCGCGCCGTTCCTCCATGGTCTGACGAAGCCGCTGGCCTATCCGGTCGCTGTCGATACGACCGGGCGGCTGGCGGACGGGTATGAGGTCGAGGGCGAGCCGTGGCTGATGCTCGTCGGCGCCAACGGCAACATCGACTGGTACTACTCGGTCGCACGGCTCGGCTGGCCGACCACAGCCAAACTCGTCGCCGACGTCAAGGAAGCGCTGAAGTTCGCCGCGCAGCGGGCCAGGGGCACGAGCACCGCTACAACTCAGCCCACCGGTCCGCCTGCGCTCGAGAAGCTGCGGCGGCAGGCCTCGCGGATGCTCGGCTCCTACCCGGCGCTGGACGCCCGCATAAAGGCGCTGCGCGGCTATCCGATCGTGATCAACGTGTGGGCGTCGTGGTGCGTCCCGTGCCGCTCGGAGTTCGGGCTGTTCCGCACCGCGTCGGCGCGGTACGGATCAAGCGTGGCGTTCCTCGGCGCCGATGCCGACGACTCTGCGGGGGATGCGCGCAGCTTCCTCCGGCAGCACCCCGTCAACTACCCGAGTTACAGCGTTCAGACCACACAGCTGACCCCGCTGGCCTCGATCGAAGGACTGCCGACGACGATCTACATCAGCCGAGCCGGCAAGGTCGCGTATGTGCATACGGGCCAATACGCCAACCAGAAGAGCCTGGACAGCGATATCTCGACGTATGGCGGCTAGCGCTAGCTGGGTGCCGCGTGTTCAGGCCATCAACTGCATGGCAACGAGCATGTACGCCATGCCGAGAGCCATCGCGACCATCGACGCGCTGATGTCGAGCTCGCCGAGCAACGATCCCGCGGCCGCCGCTGTCGGCCCCGATCGAGGCGACGGGCAGGGTGGCCCCGGACTCGGTCGCGAGTAGCTTCCAGCTGACGACGGGCGTTGCCCCGTCGAGTCGTCGATAGAGGTCGAGGGCCCACATCACCGCTTCGGCGAGCAGGTAGGCGGTAAACAGCCATGTCACCGCAGCCGTGTCCGCGCCTCGCGGACCTGACCACATGTAGAACATCGCGGCCATGTCGATCGAGGTCAGTAGCCAGACCAGCGTCGAGACCCGGCCGACGCCACTGATCGCCCATACGGCCGCAATCACCCCAGCGGCCGCGAATACGAGCTTCCAGAACGCGGACGGCACCGCCAGCGGATCAATCTGCTGTGGGGCGTACATGAACGCCATGCCAACCGCCATCAGAACGTGGCAGGAGTGCCAAGGCCGCTGCTGACCTGTGGCCTGCACCATATGACGCAGGTGCGCGGCGGCAACAACAAGGAACACGGCCGTCCAAGCAACCCCCATCCACAACGGCAGGAGGTTGAGCGCGTGCACACCAACGCCGCCGCCGCGTGACATTCCCGGCATGTTCATGAGAATGTCACTGTTTGCCGGCCCACGCGAATTGCTCGACCACCGTGTGCGGTTGGAGCCATACGTGCTGGTACTCGAGGTGGCGAGCTTGGTGCGGCGGGTCGATCGTCAACGTGAGCGTGTAGTGGCCGTCGCCGGGCAACTTGATGTTGTTGCCGTAATACGGTCCCTCAAATGCCGAGATCGTCGGCTCCATGCGACTGTGATAGACGACCTTGCCGGCGGCGCTCTTGATCGTCGCGTAGACAGGTGCGTATGTGACCGCCTCGCCGGTGTGCTGGTCGTTGAGCATCACCATCAGGTAGAAGCTCGAGCCTGCGCCAGGGTCAATCTTCTTGACGACCTTGCTGTCGGATATGTAAAAGGGCGTCGGGGCAGCCCTCCGAGTCTGGATCCTCATCCCCTGCCAATCGGCAGTTGCGATCAGTCGTGACGAAGTTGCTCTCTCTCCGTTCACCGACACCTTCGCGTGACCGCTCATGCCGCTCATGCCGCTCATGCCGCTCATGCCGCTCATGCCGCTCATGCCGCTCATGCCGCTCATGCCGCTCATCGAACCCGATGAAGCCGCACTCCGGCCCTTGCTGCCGCCGATCACAGTCGCGCTGGCGGTCTTGGCGTTCCAGCGGAAATACATCCTGACGTCGTGGGGCTTCAGCCACACGCTCTTGTATTCGCTTGCCCGGGCGGAGTTCGGTGGGCTGATCAGCACGGTCAGCTTGTAGCGCCCAGACGCGAGTTGAGGAACGTTGTCCCCGTAATGCGGGCCCATATAGGCAGAGATCATTGGCCACTGTTGCGAGTCATAGACGACCTTGCCCGCGCTGTTGGTGATCGTTGCCCAGACGCTGCTCGAGTACGGCATCGGCTCGCCCGTGCGGCGGTCAGACAGCATGACCATCAGGTGGAAGCTCGCATGCTTGGGCGGGTAGACCATCTGCTCCCTGTCACCGTTGAACAGGATGAAACGGACCGGGGTCCTTGTCTGTGCCTGGATCTCCATGCCCTGCCAGTAGCTGGTCGCCAGCGTCTGGATCGGGACCGGCTTGATCCCGTTGACCTCAGGCACCTTCGTCGCCCCACTAGACCCCACATTCATCCGCGCCATCCCTGACATCCCCGGCGAGCCGGAGTCAGACGAGGCGTTCTTATCGGCAGCCGCGCAGCCGGCCAGCAGCAAACCGGCGGCGAGACCGACGAGGATGTGGCGCGTCCGCCAGCCGGTTGGGAGCCAGCTGACCCTGTGACGGCGGACTGAGGTGTCGTTCATTGGGCTGTCATGCGCGCGCCGCCTGACTGGCGTTCGTGGACCGCGTCGTCGCGTTTGACGACCGCGTGCAGGTCGTACGGCACCAGGTTGTACATGGTGTAGGCCATCAGAATGTAAAGCGGTCCCGCGTTCGGGTCGGTCGCCCCACCTTGGAAGATCCCACCGAAGCCCTGGCCGACGAGCCAGTAGATCAGGTTGAGCACGGCCGCCAGGATCAAGAAGTCCTTCGCGTGCCAGTTCGCAGCGACAGCGATCGCGATCGCCGCCGAAAGTATCGCGAGGACAACCGCGAAGATCACGCCATTGCCCCTGGTGATACTCGCGAACCCATCCTGCAGGCTGCTGAGCCAGCTCATCCCGGAGGGGGCGGCGTTGATCGCGTTGTGAATCCCGTTCGCCCCACCTCCCTCGACCAGCCACAGCCACGCCATCACGAGCCACAGGATCGCCCACGCGGCGCGCGCGCCGAGCACGCCGAGGAGTCCGCCAGGGCGGCCATTCGGCCAGACGATCGCGCCGATCAGCAGATACAGCAGCACCGCGCCCGGCGCGCCGGTCAGCGGGCTCGCCATCGCGATGCCGCCGAGCGAGGTGGTCGCCATGAACATCATCCCGAACGCCTCCCCAAACCACCAGACCCCCAGCGCCCAGGCGAACGACAGGAGGATCGCTGGCTTGGTGGTGCGCTTATATAGGATTCCGAACCCGATCAGGATCTGGATCAGCGCCGCTCCGGTGTTGAAGATCACCTGATGGGACTGCATCGTCGCGGCGCCCTGGTTGACGCTGCTCGCGACCCATCCAGGTTGGTCGGTGGTCAGCCCCTGCAGCAACTGGATGAAGCCCTTGCCGTACATGAACGATTGGAACTGCAACCCCCCGGCGAGGAGCCAGATAAGGGCAAGCACCGTCTGCACCCGACGCGTGCCCTCAGACCAGAAGTAGGCGCGCAGCCAGATCAGGCCGGGTCGTCGCTCGGCGTGCGCATCGTCTGCCAGGCTGGCGTTTGTCGCACTCATAGAGTTCTCCTTGGGAAGTCGAGAAGCGGCGGCGACCTTGCGCCGGCGCGGATCCGGTCGTGCACCCGCCGCGGCGAGCTCTCACCGGCCCCCAAGCCTCCATGGGGCACCAACCGAAGTGGAGCTCAGAAAGCTGCGAGCGCGGCGCGGCGCGGTGGGCCGCGATCCGACCATCCGGCTGTGAGCGGCGCGGCCGCGGGGCGTCGGTCGGCGCCAACCAGGCGCAGTAGACGAGGCGGCGCACGAAACTCGCCGGCCCGCTTGCGCGGACGCACAAGCTTCACCAGTAACCAACGAGCCCCGCACAACGAAGCCGCCAGCAACAGCCCAACCAGCATCACCGTCGGCAAGGCCGACCAAGCTCCCGCCATAACGGAATTCACAAATGGCTGCGGGTGCCCAGTTGCCGACACGAAGTGGAACAGGCCGGCCGCCGCAAGCAGTCCTGCAACCACAGCCGAGCACAACATCCACGAGCCGGCAAACTCCAGCGACCAGGTTGGGCGCGGCAAACGCGACGCGAGACCACGTCCGCTCTCCCGCAGGAAGGAGCCTGCGCCGACGGCCACCAACGCAGTTGCCCACAGCGTGGGCGAACCCGACCCCCCGCCGTGGAACGCCGTGCCGAAAGCCGCGAGGTGCGCGATCAGATACCGAAACTCATAAGCAGCGAGCACGGCCGGCAGAAACCTCAGCACCCGAATATGAGGGAGACCCACCCGAATATGAGGGAGACCCACCACCACTAGTTCCTGGCGCTGCCGAGACCGTGAATGCGATCCCGCATCTCGGGCGAGTTCTCGATGATCTGGGAGAAGCGCACGACCGTGACAGTGTCCTCCAGCGAGACCTTGCGGCCGTAGATCTGCTCGAGGAAGTGGACCATCTCGTCGACGCGCCGGAACTCGGGGTTGTCGTGCTCGATGTCGCGCGGTGATAGCTCGTTCACGCGCTTGACCTCGACCTGGTCGATCACGGCGTTGAAGATCTTCTCGCGCGGCGAGTGCTGGTAACCGATGGTGACGAGGACGCAGTCGTTCTTGCGGTACTTGTGGGACTTGTCGCCGAGCCGGATCGTGGCCGTCTTGCGTCCGCGACGCAGCTGGTCCGCGAACACCGACGAGTAGAAGTTGAGCACGCGCACGTCGCGCAGCCTACCGGTCGGAGGCGCGTCGCGATATCGCTCGCGCGACGATCTCACGCTCGCCCGGATACGTGAGCGCGGTCACGGCGTCGGCCAGCGGCATCCACCGGGCCTGCTCGACCTCGTGGTCGTGGTCAGCGGGGTCGCCCTCGCGGTAGTCGAACAGGAAGAACTCGACGTTTTTGACGATCCGCCGGCCCTTCCGCTCATACGTGTATTCGACGATCCCGAGCGACTCGACCAGCTCGCCGGAGACCCCCGCCTCCTCACGCACCTCGCGGGCGGCGCCCTGCTCGGCGGTCTCGCCGGCTTCGGGGTGGCCCTTGGGCAGACCGAGCACCCTGACGCCGCCGGCGCCGCGCTTGGTCGGCACGATCACGACCACATCGTCGCCACGCACGACGACGCCGCCGGCTGAGAACTCCGGTTGTGGCATGTCAGTAGACATACCCCTCGAGCGCCTGCGGATCGTGAACCGTCACGCGCCCGCGCCCCTGCGTGATCACGCCCGAACGTTCCAGAGCCGCGAGGAAGCGGCTCGCCGACTCCCGCGAGGATCCCGCGAGCTTCGCGAGGTCAGCCTGGGTCAGGGTGATCACCACGTCGCTGTCACTCGGGTTCCCGTCGCGCGCCGCCGCGACGATCTGGCCAAGTACCGCCGCGACCCGGCTCTGCACACTCTGGAACGACTGTCGCGCGAGCCGCTCGTTGGTCGCGCGCAGTCTCTGTGCGAGTGCGGCGATCAGCTTTACCGAGATATCCGGGTGTTCGCGGATCAGCCGTTGCATCTCCCGACCTGGGACCGCGATCACCTCCGTCTCCTCGATCACGTCGACCGTGGCCGAGCGCGGTTCGCCACCGAACATGGCGAGTTCACCGAAGATTTCACCCGCGCTGAAGTGCGAGAGCGTGATCGAACGCCCGTCGGAGTGCTGGCGGACCGCCCGCGCCAATCCGCTCCGCACGATGTAACAGGTGTCGCCCTCGTCGCCCTCGCGGAAGACGACCTCGCCTGCCGCGTAGCGGCGTGACACGGATACCTCGGCCACCGCCGCAAGGTCGTACTCGGTAAGCCCGGCGAAGACGGGCACGTGGCCCAGGAGCGCGACGCGCTCGGCGCTGTCGGCTGAATCGGCCACCGCTACCGCGCACCGCCCGGCCGCTGGATCAGATCCCGCATACCGCCGGAGCGTATACGGCGGCCCCAGCCGAAGCGGTGTTGATCACTGCACAGCGTCGAGAGCGTGCTCGCGGCGCCGCTGACGCAGCCACACCCATAGCCACATCAGCAGCGCCCCGAGCAAGCCGACCGGCACCAGCACCGCGAGCGTGATCAGCGCGACACCCGCCGAGACGACGAGCACACGGCCAGCGTCGTGCAGGGCACGGTGGATCGTGAAGCCGCCGGAGCGTGCGACCGGCACGAACGGCAGCCCGCCGGAGTTGATCTGCACGCTGACGTCGCTGTTGCTGATCTGGTGCTGAAGCGAGGCCAGCGTCGACTGCCAGCTCGTGATCTGGCGTTCGGCGAGCCTGAGCTGCGCCTTGATGCTGTCGATGTCGGACTGCGTGTAGGCCGTCTGTAGCTGCTTTAGCAACGAGGTGCGCAGCGCCTCGGCGTCGACCAGCCTGCGGTGATCGCCCGCGTACTGCCCGCCGACGTTCTGGCTGGCGTCGGTACGCGAGCTGACCGCCGCGTAGCGCAGCCGTGAGAGCTGCGTCATCGCGGCCTGCAGATTGCTTGTCGGGAAGCTGAGCGTGAAGTACGCAGCGCCGCCGCCCGAGCCCCTGGTCGCGGACGTGATGTGCGAGCTCTGGACGGTGCCGTGCTCGACCCCGACCACGTCGAAGACCTCCTGCGAGACCTGATCGACGTGGGCGTTGGGCGTGGTCAAGCCGATCTGTGCGGACTGGATCTGCTTGCCGCCGGGAGCGACAGGCGCCGTGGAGGTGGCGTTGAATGCGCCGAAGGTCGACAGTTGGTTAACAGCCGATTTCGACGGTACGGCGGCGGACCCGGCCCCCGCCACTCCGGGCGAGTGTGTGGCCGCGCGCTGGGAGGCCTGCGATGTCGTGAGCGCCCGACCGACCGTGCTGAGCGCCTGACCGGCCGTTGCCACACCGTTGACAGCTTGCTTCTGGCGGGTCGCTATCGGCTTCTCCTCGCGGTCCACCGTTGTCAATACCCCCCCTGAGGCGCGAAAAGTGTTCAGCTTCTGCGGCGAGCTGTTCAAGCCTCCGCCCGAGACGACCACGACCGCGGCAACCGCGCCCGCCACGACCAGAGCGGCGGGGCCGGCTGCCCAGCGGGGCAGCCGGCGGCGTGTCTTGGCGTCCGCCGAGGACGCGACCGGCGCGAATCGCCGCGCGATGCGGGAGTCGAGCTCGCGCCCGAACTCGTCGCTCGGCCACTCGCGCACGGCGGCGACCAGCAGCGCGACGTCGGAGTAGTCGTCAGGACCGAACGGTGTGTCCTCAAACTGGCGCATTGACGGCACTCCTCAGCTTCTGGACGGCGCGGTGCAGCAGCGTGCCCGCGTTGGATTCGCTGACCCCGAGCACGGACGCCAGCTCGGCGTTGCTCAGGCCGGCATGAAACTTGAGAGCGATCAGCTCGCGCTCGCGGGCCGACAACGACTGAAGCGCTGAACGGACCATCGCGCGGCGCAACACGGTGTCCTCCGCGTCGGTCTCAGCCGCCTCTTCGGTGGCGGCGTCCTCGGGGTCCACAACCAGGGCCGCCAGCCGGCGGCGGCGGCGCAGCTCGTCGAGCGCGGCGTTGCGCGCGATCCCGAACAGCCAACCGCGCTCATCGCCGCGGCGGCGGTCAAAGGTACGGCGGTGGCGGTAGGCGCGCTCGAACGCCATCGCGGTCACATCCTCGGCGGCGGCGCGGTCACGCAGGAGCGTCAGCACGTAGGCGTAGACGTCGTCACGGCTGGAGCGGTAGAGCGCCTCGAAGCGCTCCCAGCTCTCGCTCTCCTGATTTTCCCGGGACGCCGTGTTCAGCCTCACACCGGTACTACGCCGCTTGCGCGCTTTCATCACGCGCTCAGCGTAAGCCTGCGCGGACCCTCCTGGAAGCCATGGGAAAGGAGTGCCGGATTGAGCGGGGATCCCAGGGCCGGCTCGCCGTCGACCTTCTCCAGCGCGAGCTTGCGCACGGCGCCACGGCCGGCGCGAACGTGCTCGGCCAGTGCCGCGAGCGCCGGCTCGAGCCGAGCGTCGCCGGCGGGCACGAGCGTTTGCAGCCCCTTGCCACCGCGCTCCAGGTACAGGACCGGCTGACCGCCGACCATCACCACCTGCGCGCCCGCGACCCGCGCCGGGCTCTTGGCTCCGTCGCGCTTGGGCCACGCAAGCGCGGCGCCGTAGGCCTGCGCCGGGTCGACGGCACCGAGAACCAGCGCCTGCTCGGGGCCGCCGTGACGCTCGCGCAGCCGCTCGACCGCTCCCGGCACGGCGAACTGAGCACCGCCGAGGCCCTCCACGAAGTATCCGCGCCGCGCGATCCCGAGCACCTCGAGCTGGGTCAGCTCCGAGTAGATCCCGCTGAAACCGCCGGCGATGCCCTCGGCCAGCACCTGCTCGCGCGTGAGCACGCCGTAGCGCTCGAGCAGCAGCTCGGCCCGGGCACGCCTGCGCGCCGCTGGATCCCGGTCCTGCTCGAACAGCGGCGTCGTCAGCGACCAGCGGCCCTGGACCTGCGCTGCAGCGCTGCGGCTACGTGCCGAGAAGCGTCCTCTACGGCCACTGGCCCGCTGGCCATTGGCCTGGTTACGCGCGACCGTAAGCCGCGGCGCACGCAGCGGAGCGAACGCGTCGTTGGTCACCTCACCCGCCCAGACCAGATCCCAGAGCGCGTCCTGGAGCTCGGCCGCGGAGATCTCGGCGCCGACGTCAACCAGCAGGTCACTCCAGAAGGCGGCGCCGCGCGCGAGTCGCTCGCGCAGCGCGACGTGAAGTGGCGCGTCCCGCCCTTCGGAGGAAGCGTTTCCGCCCCCCACGGGCGAAAACGCTTCCCTCGGCGCACCCAGCAACGCCACGTCGTCACGGAAGTAGAGCGCTACCCGCCCAGAGCGGCCGAGCGCGCCCGCGCCAATCCACACAACCTCGCCGGCGGCGCACAACTGGTCCATCCAGGCGGGCGAGTACGCCCCAGTACGTCGCGGCAGCACCTCGCGCTCCCAGACCTCGACCGGCAACGCCAGGCCCTGCAGCGGCACCAGCACGTCGCGCAGGCGATCGACGCCCGCCCCGCTCGGTGCGTGCCTATCGACACCCTGCCAGCTCGGTAGGAAGCGGGCGAGCGCGCTCGCTTCGACGGGCTCCACCTCCTTGCGCAACGCGGCCAGCGAGGCGCGGCGCAGGCGGCGCAGCACCTCGCGATGGCACCACTCGCGGCCACTGCCGCCCGGACGTAGCTCGCCCTGAACCAGGTGGCCGTCGCGTTCGAGCGCCGTCAGCACGGCGCCGCAATCGACGCCGTAACGCTCGCGCAGCTCGGACGCCGTGAACGGACCGTGGGTTGCCGCATACCGCCGCACCACCTGCGTGAGCGCGTCGGGCACGTCGGCGAGGAACGCGTCCGGCAATCCGCCCGGCGGTACCGCCCCGAGCGCGTCGCGATATAGGCCCGCGTCGGCGGCGTCGACCCAGCGCTCCTCGCCGCCGAGCCGCAGCTTGATCGCGCGGCGTTCGCCGCGCAATGCCTCAAGCATCGGCTCGAGCTCGACGCCGGCCAGCACGCGCGCCAGCAGGTCAGGCGTGCTCAGGTCACCCAGCACGCGCAGCATGTCGTGGAGCTGGTCACGCGTCGCGACGCGCCGATCGTCGGAGAGCCACTGCAGGTCGGCCTCGACTGCGGCAAGCGCGCCCGCGTCGATCAGGTCGCGCAGCTCCTCCTGGCCGAGCAGCTCGCGCAGCAGGTCGCGGTCGAGCGAGAGCGCTGCCGCACGGCGCTCGGCGTTCGGCGTATCGCCCTCGTACATGTAAGTGGCGACGTAATCGAACAGCAATGACGAGGCCATCGGCGAGGCGACCGCGGTCTCGACCTCGACCAGCGAGATCTCCCGGCGCCTCAGCTTCGTCAGCAGCTTGACGAGCGCGGGCAGGTCGAAGACGTCGCGCAGGCACTCGCGGAAGGTCTCAAGCACGATCGGGAACTCTCCATACTTCGCGGCGACTTCCAGGAGGCTCTGCGACTTCAACCGCTGCTGCCACAGCGGCGTGCGCCGTCCTGGGTAGGCGCGTGGAATCAACAGCGCGCGGCCCGCGTTCTCGCGGAAACGGGCACCAAAAAGGGCGCTGCCCGACAGCTGCCCAACGACCAGGTCCTCGACCTCCTCGGGATCGATCAGGACCATCTCTGTCAGCCGCGCGAAGTCGAGCTCCTCGGCGTCGGGCAGATGCACGATGATCCCGTCGTCTGACCAGATCGCGTCGGCCTCCAGCTCGAGCTCGTCACGAATACAAGCGCTGAGCGCGAGCCCCCAGGCGGCATGGACGCGGCCGCCATACGGGGAGAGCACGCAAAGCCGCCAGTCACCGATCTCGTCGCGGAAGCGCTCCACCACGATCGCGGTATCGCTC
The DNA here is from genome assembly GCA_963774025.1 of uncultured Conexibacteraceae bacterium. Taxonomy (GTDB): domain Bacteria; phylum Actinomycetota; class Thermoleophilia; order Solirubrobacterales; family Solirubrobacteraceae; genus Palsa-465. The sequence continues at coordinate 321,850 of CAVZDL010000015.1, read as the reverse complement.
GGCACGACCCGCGTCGCGTCGCGCTGCTCGCGCAGGAACTCGACGAGGTTGCGCGCGGCGCGCGCGTCCAGGTCGTAGCCGGCTTCGAGATCCTTTGGATCCTGGTCGACCGCCCAACGGCTGAACGCGCCGATCGCCTCACCGAGCTCACTCGGGCGCCCGACGCTGTCGCCCTTCCAGAACGGGACCGCTCCCGGCATCCCGGGTGCCGGCGTGACGATCACGCGATCGCGGCCGATCTCCTCGATGCGCCAGGTCGAAGCGCCGAGCAGGAACGTCTGCCCGGGCCGGGCCTCATAGACCATCTCCTCGTCGAACTCGCCCACGCGGCGACCGTCCGGCAGTGTCACGAGATAGTTGCCACGGTCCGGGATCGTGCCGGCGTTGGTGACCGCGAGCTGGCGCGCGCCCTTCCGCGCACGCAGCGTCCCGGCGATCCGGTCCCAGACGATCCGCGGACGAAGCTCGGCGAACTCCGACGACGGGTAACGCCCGTCGAGCATGTCGAGCACGTTCTCGAACGAGGTACGCGTGAGCTCCGCATAGGTATGTGTGCCGGTCACCAGCGCATACAGCTGGTCGACGGACACCAACCCCGCCTCACGCACCAGAGGCTCGGCTACCGCCATCCCTCGCTCGAGCGCCAGCGGTTCCGCAAGCACCCTTCCTTCCTCGGGCCCCAGCGATTCGGCAGCCACCCTTCCTTCCGCACCGTTATGAGAATGAGAATCATTCTCATTCTCATCTTTGTTTTGGGAGAAGGTGATCTCCGATGGGGCTGCGCCAGCTTGCGTCGCGCAGGACGCGATCATGGACGACGGTGTCCCCGTCTCTGCCGCCGCACAGATCGAGACGATCTGCTGCGCCAGCACGTCCAGCGGGTTGCGCGGGACCACGGTGGTCTCGATCAGGCCCTCGCGCATCCGCTTGGCGACCACCGCACACTCCAGGAGGTCGGCGCGGAACTTCGGGAAGATGCGGCCGCGGCTGACGTCGCCGACGTTATGCCCGGCGCGGCCGATCCGCTGTAGCCCGCGCGCGACCGACTTCGGCGACTCGACCTGGATCACGAGGTCCACGGCGCCCATGTCGATCCCGAGCTCGAGCGATGAGGTCGCGACCAGACACGGCAACTCGCCGGCCTTGAGCAGTTCCTCGACGACGGTACGTTCCTCGAGTGCGAGCGAACCGTGGTGTGCGCGCGCGATCTCGCGCACGGGGCGATCGGGGTGGGCGGGATCCGAATCCAGCGCAGCGGACAGCTCGTTGAGCCGCAGCGCAAGCCGCTCGGCGCTGCGGCGCGCGTTGACGAAGATGATCGTCGAGTTGTGCTCGCGCACGAGCGCCAGCAGCTCCGGATACATCGCCGGCCAGATCGAGTTGAGCGTCGGCTCGGTGCCCCCGGCCAGGGGGTCGAGCTTGAATTCGTCCCCACCCACTCCATCGCCGGGGGCGGCCATCGACTCGACCGGCACCTGGATCCGCAGGTCGAGCGGCTTGCGCACGCCCGCGTCGACTATCCGGCACTGCCGCCGGGGGCCGACGAGGAAGCGCCCGACCTCCTCGAGCGGATTCTGAGTCGCGCTCAAGCCGATCCGCTGCAGCTCGGGGTCGGCGCTGCCACGCGATGCCACCTCCGTGAGCCGTTCGAGTGTGAGCGCCAGGTGCGCGCCGCGCTTGCTCGAGGCGACGGCATGGATCTCATCGACGATGCACCAGCGCGTGTGCTCGAACAACCTTTGCGCCTGGCCGGTCAGCATCAGGTAGAGCGATTCCGGTGTCGTGATCAGGATGTCGGGCGGGTTGCGAAGCATCTGCTGGCGCTCGCGCTGAGGCGTGTCGCCCGAGCGAACCGCGACCGTCAGATCCGCTCCGATGCCGCGTAGCGGCACGCGCAGGTTGCGGTCGATGTCGTAGGAGAGCGCCTTCAGCGGCGAGACGTAGACGAGGCTGATCCCCGGCAGTCGCGCACCGGCCGGCGAATCGGTTCCCGCCCGTACGCCCCCAGCCACCTTGAGCCGACCGCGCTCAGCGGCCAATTCATCGATCGCCCACAGGAATGCGGCCAGCGTCTTACCCGAGCCGGTCGGCGCAGAGATCAGCACGTGCTCGCCCGACGCGATCGCCGGCCAGGCCAGGGCCTGCGCCGCCGTCGGTTCAGCGAAGGCGCGTGCGAACCATTCCCGGGTCGCGGGAGTGAAGCCTTCGAGCGCTGAGATTGGAGCGTGCTCTGCCACCTGATCGCGAGGCTAGCGCCACCTCCCCCGGGCGGATCTAACATGCGAGCCGCCATGGAGACGCGGAAACGGACATACCCCCGGTGGCTCGTGTACGGACTGGCGGTGTTCGCCGTGGGGATGGCGATCTTCGCGGCGGTCGCATCGCGCGAGCACCACAGCACCGAGACCGCCCGCAACGAAGCCCAATCGCGGCTCGTCGCACTCGAGGCGGGGGACCTCCGCGCCAGCGACCCCTCGCTCGCGATGCAGTTGGCACTGGTCGCGTACCGCCTGTCGGAGACCACCCAGGCGCGGTCCGCGCTCGTTGAGGCCACCGCCGGCGAGATGCCGACGAGGCTGCTCGGCCCGTCAGGCCCAGCCCAGATTGCGCTCGGGGACGACGGGCACCGGCTCGCGATCGCGTATGGGGCGAGCGATCAGCTCAAGCTCTACTCGCTCAGGTACTCGCAGCTCAGGTTGCTGGCCACCATGGCGGCCGGGCGGCGTTCAGCCAAGATCGACGCTGTCGCGATCAGCCGCAGCGGCCGCCTGCTGGCGAGTGGCGACAGCGGCGGCCTGGTCACGCTCTGGAGCCTGGCTACGCCTGCGCGCCCCAAGCGACTCGCAACCTTGAGCCTCGGATCCGGAGCGGTGTACGGGCTCAGCTTCAGCCCGCGTGGTGCGGCGCTGGCCGCAGCCGACGCCAACGGAAGCGTCCAGCGCTGGTCACTCTCAAGCCCCGGTCATCTGGTCGGCAGCCCCCAACACCCGGTCACCGAGCCTGAGCTCGTGGCGCCGGGGAGACCGGCATTGCACGCCGTCAGCTACAGCCGCAACGGGGACACGATCGCCGCCGTCGGCAGGGACGGTGCGCTGGTCATCTGGCACGCGCACGCGGGCACCACTCCGCTGGCGACGCTGACCGCGGGGACAAGACTGCTGACCGCCGTCACCTACAGCCCCGATGGACGAACGTTGGCCTCCGCGGGCGAGGACGGCCTGATCCACCTGCTGAAGCTGAACAGGCACGGCGGCCCAGCCCTCGCTGAGACGCCACTGACCGGGGCAGGTGGGGTGACCGCCCTCGCGTTCAGCCGCGACGGGCGCTACCTCGCCGCCGGCGCGTCCGGCGACGCCCTGCGGATCTGGTCGACCTCGGGCTGGCACAAGATCGCGTCGCTTCCGAATCCCGCCGCGGTCACCGGTGCCGCCTTCACCGACGGCGATCGCCACTTACTCTCAAGCGACGCGGCAGGGACCACGCGGATCTGGCAATTCCCGCCGCCGAGCAGCGACACGACGAACGTGGCCGTCAGGGCGCTGGCCTTCTCGCCCGACACGCCGCAGCTCGAGGTCACGGGTGGCAAGACTCGTCGCACGACCGTGCAATGGGACGTGGCCGACGAGTGGCGTCCCGCGCCTGCCGGCGCGTGGTACGCCGCGCCCGCCTCGGCCGCGACATCGAGCGTCTACACCAATACGTCAACCACCAGGACGGGCACGCCGACCACATCAGGCACCAGCACCTCGGACACGAGCGCCACCAGCACCTCGGACACGACCACCACCAGCACCTCGGGCACGACCACGCTGCCGTTCAACCCCCAGGCCGGCAAGCTGGCGCTGCGCCAGACCCGGGCGGCCACCAGGGTCATCGGCTCGGCGCTGAGCCCCAACGGCGAGCTGCTCGCGGCGGCCGGCGCGGATCGTCTGGTCTGGCTGTGGAGCGTGACCGACCCCAGCCAGCCGAAGCTGCTCGCCAAGCTGGCCGGCTTCAAACGCTGGGCGTACACGGTCGTCTTCTCCAGCAGCGGTCAGACCCTCTTCGCCGGGAGCGCCGATCACACGGTGCGGATCTGGAACCTCAGCGAGCCCAACGATCCGCAGGAGCTCAAGAACAGCCCGCTGACCGGGCCGCACAGCACGATCGAGCAACTCGCGCTCAGTCCGGACAACCGGACACTGGCGGCGCTCACAGCGGACGGGCAGGTCTGGATGTGGGCGGTCGCCGATCCGTCGAAGGCGGACCTGATTGGAACCCTCACGGCCGCGACCGGGCTCGCAGCCGCGGCCGGACAGCCGGCCGCGATCGCCTTCAGTCCGACCGACAACACACTCGTCGCGGGCGGTAACAACGGACGACTCACCTTCTGGCACTACCGGCCCTACCAGGCCGTGAACCGAATCTGCTCGCTGTCCGGCACGCCGATCTCCCTGACCGAGTGGGAGCAGTACGTGCCGGGCGTGCCATACAACCCGCCCTGTGCGACGTGGATGCCGCCGGTCGTGACGCCCCAATCGGGGTAGCTACTTCAATGCAGCCCTGCGCGCACTCGCGGCTGGTTCCGGACACTGTGCGTCGCTCAGCTCGCGGCCGGCTCCGCAACGGCGTCGGACTTCTTGGACGGATGCGTGACGGACAGCAGGTTCTGTGAACGAGCGAGCATCGAGCTCGAGGCGTTCGCCGTGCGGATCGCATCGAGCAACTCGGCGCCGTCGATCAGCGCGCACTTGCAGTCACCAGATGCGGTCACGTTCGCGGTTCGCGGAATGTGCTCGAGGATGCCGATCTCACCGAAGTAGGTGGGCGCCTCCATCGTGCGGATCGGCATCGCGGGCCCACCGCCTTCGCCACTCGAGGTCACCTCGACGGTGCCCTCTATGAGCACGTACAGGTAGTCGGCCTCCTCGCCCTGAACGATGATCTCGGCGCCGTCGGTGAAGTCGCGCTCCTCGGCGTTCGAGGCGAGCCGCTCCAGCAGGGGCCGGCTGGCAGACGCGAAGATCCCGAGCTGTTCGAGCAGCGCCACGCGCGGTGCCAGCATGGCACTTGCGGCAGCAGTCTCGCGGTCGACCCGCAGCAGCGCCGGCAGCGCGAACAGCGCCAGTAACGGCGGCGCAATGGCCATCGTCAGCAGGCCGGCGTCGAGACCGAAGCCGTCGGAGATCGCGGGCGTGATCACCGTGCCGAGCGCGATCGCGCCGATGATAAACGCCCAGAACACGCCCATCACGCGCCCGAGTTGATCCCTCGGCACGGCACGCTGCAGAGCCGTCAGCGCGAGCACGTCGACGATCAGCGTCGAGCCGCCGCGAACGACCTGGACCACAACTGCGAGCACCGGCGTGTGGATCACCGTCATCAGCGCAGTGGGCAGCGTGTAGCCGGCGACACCGGCGAGGATCACCCACGCCAGGTTGGACCGCGAGGCCAGCTTGTCGACCGTGGTCGCCATCAGCAGCCCACCGACGCCGAGACCCGCGAGCAGGTAGCCAAAGCCCTTCGGCCCCGTGCCGAGCTTATGCGCGGACACCCCGATGAAGAGGACGGTGTCGGTGCCGTACACGAAGCTGACGAGCGCACACAGCAGGACCAGCGCACGTGCCGAGCGTGCCCCGAGGATCGCCTTGAAGCCAACCCCCATCTGCTTGAGCACGTTCACCGTGCCACCCTCCGTCACGTCCACCTTCGGGCTGCGATACCTGATCCGGGTCACGAGGAAGGCGGCCACTGCGAAGGTGCCGGCGTTGATGAAGAACACCAGCGCCGTCGAGCCCAACAGCAGCAGCACCGCACCAACCGCCGGGCCGACGATGATGACGAGGTTGTCGATACTCGATTGCAGCGCGTTGGCTGCGACCAGCTCGGTCTCCGACACGAGCGTCGGCAGAGTCGCGCTGACGGCCGGCATTTCGAAGGTCCCGGTCGAGGCGGAAAGCCCGGCGAACACGAGCGCCAGCACGATCGGTCCGTGCGTCAACGCGACGGTGGCGAGGCCACACTGCCAGACCATGCACCCGAGGTTGGTGAAGAACAGCAGCCGGAAGCGATCCGCGCGTTCGACCACCACCCCGCTGTAGGGGCTGAGCAGGAGCGATGGCAGGAAGCGCACGAAGCCCGTGGCGCCGACCCAGGCGAGCGAGTGCGTGCGTCCGTAGACGAGCGCCAGCAGCGCCACGTTGTACGCCCAACTGCCCGTCGCCGAGACGATCAATCCGCTGAACAGAAGCCGCACGTCACGGAGTCCCAGCACCGCGCCGTACGAGGAGAACCAATTCTTGACGTGTCGCATTACGGCGGCTCCGGGCTCATGAAGGCCAGGGGCGCTGAGATCCCAGCGCCCCTGCTCAGCATCGCGATCCTACGTCCTGGCTGAGTCGCCTGCCTGATCGGGCCGAGTCGCTCGCCGAGACGCTCCGCCAGCTGCTCAAGGCTGATCACCACCACGGCGAGCCCCCAGAACCGTGCCTCGTCCTCCTCGAGGTCGTCCCGCTGGACCACCTCGAGGATCGACGGCCCCAGCCGGCGAAAGCCCATGCGCCCCCGCTCGGACTCCTGAACGCGTTTGAGCTCGACGCCCGCGCGGGCGAGCGCCGCCGCGGTGCGGTCGAGGCTCGAACTGAGGATCACGACGTGATCGATGCCGGTGGCGCCATTCGGATGCGTCTTGAACGGAGGCGGCCGCAACACGCGCGGCACAGGCGTCGGCAGGCCGTCGATCGAGCCCATCGCGTTGACGCGCAGCAGCGACCAGGCCGTTATGCCTGTGCCCTCGCCCCCGAGGCGCACGCGCACGCCGCCGATGTCCATGTTGCCGTGCTCGTCGACATCGAACCCGAGCTCCGCCCAGGAGCCGGGCGCGTCGGCGATCGCGAGCTCGGCGAGCTCCGGTTCACGTGGAACATTCATCGCTAACGCGCGCGTGTGAAGGGCATCTCAGCCGTAGATCATGCCGATCCAGCCGCCCGAGGACCATTTAGGATCGGTCGACTGTGGTGACATCCAGCAGCACGGAGCCAGCAGGCCAGGCGCGCCCGCCCCGTTCTACCGCCCCCCCGATCGCCTGGATACGGCGACGCTGGACCGACGCCGCGCCGATCATCGCGCCGCCAAGTTCCGGGTGGCCGCCCGCGCTGCGGCGCCTACGGCGGCTCGGGCTCGCGCTGATCGGAGTTCAGTTCCTGGCTTTCTGCGCCTGGAGCTCGGTGTTGGTGCACCGGTTCGAGCTGACCCACGACTTCGTCGTCTACGAGCAGGCGTTCTACCTGATCTCCCACGGCCACCTGGATCCCTTCTCGAGTGCCCTGGGTTACCCGTTCTGGCAGGACCACGGGTCCTTCCTGCTCTGGCCACTTGCGTTCCTGCGGTGGCTCTGGCCGCATCCCACGACGCTGCTCTGGCTGCAGGACGCCGCCGCCGCGGGCGCGGAGGCCGTCGCCTTCGCGTGGATCTGTGATCTCGCCTCGATCCGGGCGAGGAAGACTGTCGACCACAGAGCGGTGTGGGCGTGCGTATGCCTCGCGCTGATCCTGCTGGTCATCAACCCATGGGTGATGTGGACGGTCTCCTCGGACTTCCACACCGAGCCGCTCGCAACGCTATGGCTCGTTGCCGCCGCGCGCGATCTATTCGCCGGCCGCCGACGGGCATGGGTCTGGATCGCGCTCCTGCTGCTGACCGGTGACGTGGGGGCTAGCTGCTGCGCCGCGCTCGGGGTGTCAGCGATGATCACCGGCCGGCGCTGGTGGCGCACAGGGCTGGCCTTCGCGTGTCTGGGCGTTGCCTGGATCGTCCTGCTTGGCGCGATTCATGCGACCAAGGGAACGGTCCCGAGCTACTACGCGCCGCTGATTCTCGGACACCCGGGTGCCGTCCCCGACACGGCGACGGCGCTCACCGTCGCCAAGGCAATCGTCCTGCACCCGGGGCGCGCGATAAGCGCCTTTTGGGCAAACCACCTGAACGTCTGGGCGACTCTCTCAGCAGCGGGCCTACTGGGCATCGCATGGCCACCGGTGTTCGTGCCGCTGGTAGCCGTGCTGGTCGAGGGCGCTCTGACCCATGGGCCCCAGTCTTCGCTGCCTGGCTTCCAGAATTTCCCGGTCCTCGTCCTCGGTGCGGTCGGCACCCTCGCGATCTGCCTGAGGCTCACGGAGGGGCGCATGACCCGGCGGCGCCTGCTCTTCCCAGCGTTGCTCCTGGCGTTGGCGGTGAACGGCATCGGCTGGGCCGCCGCCTGGTTGCCGCATATATCCAAGACCTGGCTGCCGGTCAGCCCCGCAGCGGGCGCAACGCTGCGGGCCCTCGCCCGCCGAATCGGTCCTGGCGAACAGGTCGTCGTGCAGCAGGGGATCGCCAGCGGCTTCGCCGACCGTCGCTTCGTGCACGTGATCTTCGACCTTCCCAACACCTTCCAGCTGAGTACCCGACACGTGTGGTTGATCTTCGCTCCCGGGCAGGGAAGCGAACCGGCCAGTCCGGCAAGTATGTACAGCGCGATGACCACGCTCGCCTCCCTACCGGACATGCGTGTCGCGCTGTCAGCCAACGGAATCTGGGCGTTCGAGTGGACGCCACCCCCGGGCGTCCGTCGATTGACGCTGGCGGCCCCGTCACCGCCTGTGCTGGGAGCGTGGGCCATTGCCGGCGCAGCCGGCAGGTCAGTCCGCAAGGGGCCCGCACGCCACTGGCATGCCGCCAGCAACGGTCAGCAGGGGTACGTCGTCTCCGGGGATTACTGGCGTGAGCCGTCCGGTCCTGTTTCCGCCCGGGTCTCACTCGCCGCCTCTGGCCCGACCAACGTCGAGCTCTGGGATGACACCACTGGGATGCTGTTGGACCGGCGGGCGTTATCCAAGGCTGATGGCTCCACGACCGTGCATCTGACCGGGAAGGTCAGGACAGCACAGACGAGCACCCTCTACAGCGGCTGGGGGCCGTGGCAAATCAAGCCCAAGCCGGCGCCGGCTGGCGACGTCCTGGAGATTCGCGTCTTCACACCGGGGCACAAGAACGAGGTCACGGTCCGCTCGCTGTCGGTTCAGAGCCAGCCGTGACGACAATGCGACACGCCAACACTCTCATCAATCCGCACCACCGAAGGGCCCGGTAACCGAATGACCATCCCCGTACATCACCTGCTGAGCGCACACAACCTCTGGATCATCTTCGGCTTCTTTGCCCAATTCGTGTTCTTCATGCGGTTCGTTGTGCAGTGGTACGTGTCTGAGAAGAAGGGTGAGAGCGTCGTGCCAATGTCCTTCTGGTACATCAGCATCGCCGGCACGCTCCTGATCATTCTGTACTCCTACCACGTCAACGACATCGTGTTCTTCGTCGCCAACGTGCTCAGCCTCGTCATCTACTTCAGAAACATCTCGCTGACGAGGCGCAGGCCGACCGGTGGCGAGGAGCTCGCCTCGGAGAAGGTGCTATGAGCAGCCTCGACGGCGACGCGGCGCAGCACCCCACGCAGGAGCGCCTGGTTTCGATCGTGGTGCCAGCCTACAACGAGGCTCAGAGCCTGCCGCAGCTCTACAAAGAGATCGCGGAGGCGCTGGACGACGGCGTATGTGAGTTCGAGGTTCTGATCGTCGACGATGGCTCGAGCGACGAAACCCCGGCGGTATTGCACAGCATGCTGCTCGAGCACGGTGACCATCTGCAGGTCATCCGCCTCCGGCGTAACTTCGGCAAGTCCGCCGCGCTGACGGAGGGCTTCCGTTCGGCCCGCGGCGCCCGGATCGTGACGATGGACGCCGACCTCCAGGACTCGCCGTCGGAGATGCCCAAGCTGCTGGATGCACTCGATCGGGGTTATGACGCCGTGTCCGGCTGGAAGCAGCAGCGCAAGGACAGCCGCCGTAAGCGGATCGCGTCGAAGCTGTTCAACCGCGCAGTCAACACGATCTCGGTGGCGCAGCTGCATGACCACGACTGTGGCCTGAAGGCACTGCGCGCCGAGGCCGCCAGATCACTGGACCTCTACGGCAGCCTGTACCGCTTCATGGTCCCCCTGCTCGAGTCCAACGGATATCGCGTCACCGAGGTCCCGGTCGAGCACCGCGCGCGCCGCTTCGGACACTCGAAGTTCGGAGTCGGCCGCCTGCTCGAGGGAGCGTTCGACTTCATCACCGTGATCTTCATCACCCGCTTTCGCCAACGGCCGCTGCATTTCTTCGGCTTCATCGGCATGAGCTGCTGCTCACTCGGGTTCGGGCTGGGCGTCTATCTCACTCTCTACAAGCTGATCGGTCATCACTCGATCGGCAACCGGCCGCTGCTGTTGCTCGCGCTGCTCCTGATCATCGTCGGCGTGCAGCTGACGGCCATAGGGATCATCGGCGAGCAGCTCGCGGCCATGGCAGGCGGCATGCTCGGCGGGCGGCAATCCCGGCGCGTGAGCACGCTCACCGCGCCCGATCCTCAAGAGCCGCCGCAGTCAGCGCGACTCTAGCCGGACGTTCATCCCGGCGGGAGCATACGTTCAACGCCCGCGCGAACACCGCGTCCAGCATCGCCTCGGTCAGCCTCCCGGTGAACGTGTTCTGCTGGGAGACGTGGTAGCAGCCGATCAATACGACGTTCACCAACCGCTGTCTCGGTGCCGTGGCCGAAGTGCACCCACGGTCGTGGCGCTGCGAGCACCCGGTGGGCGGCGTCCCAGGCGAAGCCGCCGAGGCAAACGAGCACACGCGCTTCGGGCAGCAGTTCGAGCTCGGAGCGCAGCCAGCCCGAGCAGTTGTCGCGCTCCTCCGGCGTCGGCCTGTTGGCGGGCGGGGCACAGCGAACCGCCGCCGTCACCCAGCAGCGCTCGAGCGCGAGTCCGTCGTCGCGCGCGACCGACGTCGGCTGGTTCGCGAGCCCCGCCCGCCACAGAGCCGCGAACAGCCAGTCGCCGGAGCGGTCGCCGGTGAAGATCCGGCCGGTGCGGTTGCCGCCGTGGGCGGCCGGCGCCAGGCCCAGCACGACGATCCGGGCCGCGGGGTCGCCGAAGCCCGGCACCGGCCGGCCCCAGTACTCCTCGTCGATGTAGGCCCTGCGCCTGACCTGGGCGACCTCCTCGCGCCAGGCGACGAGCCGCGGGCACCGGCGGCAGCTGGTGACCTCGGACTCAAGCTGCTCGAGCGCGTCAGTCACGGCGGGCTTCAGCGGCCGAGAACCTGGTACTTGGCCTCGGTCTCCCGCTTCTGCGGCCGCCACCAGTCGGCGTTGTCGCCGTACCAGGCGATCGTTGCCGCGAGCCCCTGCTCGAAGTCCTGGAACGTCGGCCGCCAGCCGAGCTCGTCGCGCAGCTTCGAAGCGTCGATCGCGTAGCGGAGGTCGTGACCGGGGCGATCACTGACGTGCTCGAAGTCGCCGGGGTCACGCCCCATCAGGGTGAGGATCAGCTCGACCACGCGGCGGTTCGAGAGCTCGCCGTCGGCGCCGATCAGATAGGTCTCGCCGAGCTGACCCTGTTCGAGGATCGCGAGCACGCCTGAGGAATGGTCCTCCGTGTGGATCCAGTCGCGCACGTTCTCACCAGCGCCGTAGAGCTTTGGGCGCCGCCCCTCGAGGATCTCCGTGATCTGGCGCGGGATGAACTTCTCGACGTGCTGGTAGGGCCCGTAGTTGTTGGAGCAGTTGCTGATCGTCGCGCGCACGCCGAAGCTGCGGACCCAGGCGCGCACCAGCAGGTCTGAGCCGGCCTTGGTGCTCGAATACGGGCTCGAGGGGTTGTACGGGGTGTCGGGCGTGAACTTGGCGGGATCGTCGAGTTCGAGGTCGCCGTAGACCTCGTCGGTGGAGATGTGGTGCAGCCGCTTGCCGTGACGGCGCACGGCTTCGAGCACCTGATAGGTGCCGACGAGGTTCGTCTGCACGAACGGCCACGGCGACTGCAGCGAGTTGTCGTTATGGGATTCGGCAGCGAAGTGCACGACCGCGTCACACCGAGCCACGGCGACGTCGATCCGCCGCTCGTCGCAGATGTCGGCCCGGACCAACGACACCCGCTCAAGGCCCTCGATGTTCTGGCGGTCGCCCGCGTAGGTCAGCACGTCATAGACGACGATCTCCCAGTCGGGCCGCTGGCGGTGCACGTGGCGTACGAAGTTCGAGCCGATGAAGCCGGCGCCGCCGGTGACCAGGAGCCTCATGCCGTGACCCGCGCGTTCAGATAGGCATCGAGGCCGGCATGCCAGTCCGGCAGGACCGGCACTCCGGCCCGCTCGGAGCGCAGCACGCTGTAGGCCGGCCGCCGTGCCGGGCGCGGAAACTCGTCGGTGCTGCAGGGCCGGACCTCCGCCGAGGCGCCGCTCGCGCGGAGGATCTCGACGGCGAACTCAAACCAGGAGCATTCGCCCGCGGCGGCGACGTGGACGACGCCCGGGATGCGTGTGCCCGTCGCCAGCGCGACCAGCGCCTGCGCCAGATGGCCGGTGAACGTCGGGCAGCCGACCTGGTCGTCGACGACGTTCAGCGAGTCGTGCTCGCCGGCAAGCTTCAGCATCGTTGCCGGGAAGCACGGGCCGGCGTTGCCGAACAGCCACGAGCTGCGGACGATCGTGTGGCGGTCGGGCGCGCCCAGCGCGACCGACCGCTCGCCCAGCAGCTTGGTCGAGCCGTAGACCGAGCGCGGACCGGTCGGGTCGGACTCGACGTAGGGCGCGGTCTTGGTCCCGTCGAAGACGTAGTCGGTCGAGACGTGCAAGACCCAGGCGCCGACCGCAGCGGCGGCTTCGGCGACAAAGCCCGCGCCGGCCGTATTGACGGCGGCGGCGGCGTCCGGATCGGACTCGGCCCGATCGACGTTCGTGTAGGCAGCGCAGTTGATCACCGCGTCGGGGCTGCGCCGCGGCGATCGCGGTCGTCACGGCGTCGACGGTCTGAGATATCGACGTCCGCTCGCGTCAGCGCCACGACCTCAACGTCTGCGGCCCGCGCGGCCGTCTGGACGTCGGTCCCGAGCATCCCGCTCGCGCCTGTGATCAGGAGCTTCATCCGAGGGGAAGCGTAGTGCGCGGGAGGGCGACAGCGGGAGCCCCTCCCGCAGCGACACGCCATAAGCTAGGCCAATGCCTGGTGATGCGCTGATCGACGGCTATCTCGATCCCCGCTGGTTCGTGCGACGAACTGCTCGAGCCCGATGGCACGCCCAAGGCGCACGTGGCCTCGCTGGTCGCGACCCTGCGCCGGCTCGGGCCGGAGACGCTGATGGACGCCGGCCGCCGGCGCGACGCGATCTTCATGCAGCAGGGGATCACCTTCGAGGTCTCGGGCTCGGACGGCGAGCGCCGCGATCGCCCGTTCCCGCTGGACCTCGTTCCGCGCGTCCTGACCGCCGCGGAGTGGACCGTGATCAAGCGCGGCCTGGCGCAGCGGATCCGGGCGCTGAACGCGTTCGTGGACGACGTCTACCACGGGCGTGAGATCGTGCGGGCGGGGCTCGTGCCGTGGTCGCTGATCGTCAGCCGCCCGTCCTTCGCGCGGGCGGTGCACGGCGTACGCGCGCCCGGCGGTGTGTACACGCACGTGTGCGGGTGCGACCTCGTGCGCGGCGGCGACGGCACCTGGCGCGTGCTCGAGGACAACGTGCGGACGCCGTCGGGGATCTCCTACGTGCTCGAGAACCGGCTGGCGATGACGCGGCTCGTGCCGGAGCTGTTCGCCGGCCACCGCGTGCGGCCGGTCGACCACTATCCGTCGCTGCTGCTCGAGGCGCTGCAGGCGGTCGCGCCCGGCGTCGAATCCGAGCCGACGGTCGTGCTCTGGACACCCGGGCCGCTGAACAGCGCCTACTTCGAGCACGCGTTCCTCGCGCGCGAGATGGGCATCGAGCTGGTCGAGGCCTCCGACCTGGTCGTGCGCGACGCGACCTGTTACATGCGCACCACCGCCGGCCTGCAACGCGTGCACACGATCTACCGGCGGCTGGACGACGACTTCATCGACCCGCTCGACTTCCGGGCGGACTCGGTGCTGGGCGTGCCGGGGCTGGTGCGCGCCTACCGCGCGGGAACGGTCGCGATCGCGAACGCGATCGGCACCGGCGTCGCCGACGACAAGGCCGTCTACCACTACGTGCCGGAGATGATCCGCTTCTACCTCGAGGAGGAGCCGATCCTCGAGAACGTGCCCACGTACCTGCTCAGCGACGACAAGCTGCGCAAATGGGTGCTCGGCCGCCTCAACGAGCTGGTCGTCAAGCCGACCTCGGAGTCGGGCGGCAAGGGCGTTTTCATCGGTCCGCAGGCGAGCGCCGCCGAGCTCGAGCAGCAGGCGCGCCTGATCGAGGCGCATGCCGAGCAGTTCATCGCGCAGGAGTTGGTGCACCTTTCGACGGTGCCGACCGAGACCGGCGATGGCCACCTCGCGCCGCGCCACGTCGACCTGCGGCCGTTCGCGGTGTTCGGCGAGGAGATCCGGATCGTCCCGGGTGGGCTCACGCGCGTCGCCCTGAGGGAGGGCTCGATGATCGTCAACTCCTCGCAGGGCGGCGGCTCCAAGGACACCTGGGTGCTGGACGACGGGGCCTCGCCTGACCTCGTCCTGCCGACCGTCGCGCCGCGCAAGCCGCCGCGTCTGCCGGACATCCGCTACGGCGGCTGGCACGGCCAGGCGCAACAGCAACAGTAAGACGATGCTCGCCCGCATCGCCCAGGAGCTCTTCTGGCTCGGTCGTGACATGACCCGCGCCGAGCACACGGCGCGCATGCTCGACGGCGCCTTCCACGCCGATGTCGCAGGCACGCCCGGGGAGCGCGGCGTAACGCTCTCATGGAACGGCGTGCTCGCCGTGATCGGCGCCAAGCCGCCGGCACCGGGCGGGGAGGCGACCGAGGGGGCCGCCGCCGAGGCAGCGCATTCGGCGCCGGCGGGGATACTGGGTCGCGGCGAGATCGCGCCGTTGCTGACGCTCGACACCGAGAACCCGGCCTCGGTCGTCTCGTGCGTGTACCGGGCTCGCGAGCGGGCCCGCACGCTGCGCGACGTGATCTCGACCGAGATGTGGGAGGCGCTGAACTCGTTCTACCTGTCACTCGGCCGCTACGACCTGCGAGGCGGCGCTCGCGACCGGGCCCGTACTCCGTCTACCAGGAGGTCAAGGAGCGCTGCGCGCTGTTCTGGGGGCTGCTGGTGAAGACGATGCTTCGCGACGAGGCGCGTTCGTTCCTGGATGCCGGCGGCCGTATCGAGGAGGCCGACATGGTTCTGCGGATGCTGCGCGTGGCGATTCCCGTCGGTGACGACGGCGGGGGCGTTCGACGAGCCGGCTCAGGCGCACGAGGCCGAGGCGATCGCGCTGCTGCACGCGGTCGGCGGCGTGCAGGCGTTCCGCCGGCACGTGCGCTCGGGGCCGTCGCTGAACAGCGTCGGCAGCTTCCTGCTCTACGAGAGCGCCTACCCTGGCTCCGTGCTCGCGTCACTCGATGAGCTGCGGGATGCGCTGGAGACCGCCGACCAGACGCCCCGCTCAGCGCCGCCCGTGCTGCGGCTCGGACGGCTGATCGCCGACCTCGAGTTGCAGCAGCGCACCGGTCGACCGTCCGGAGCCGCTTGTCGAGATGCTCGCCCGCGTCCAGGCCGAGCTCGAGCTGATCGACCGCGAGATCGACGATCGCTACTTCGCCGTCGCCGCCCTGTCGATGGTTCATGTCTGAGGGTCCATGTCTAATGGTCCGCCTGATGCACCTGATGATCGACGCGGAGCTTCACGGATGAACGAGACGGCCGAGCGGTCACGCGAGATGCACTTCGCGATCCGGTTCCTCACCCGCTACGAGTACGACGCGGACGTCGTCGACAACATCAACACGCTGCGCGTCCGTCCCGCCGGCAACAGCCGCCAGCGCGTCGACGACTTCACGGTGCGGCTCACGCCGGACGTACGGCAATACCGTCACGAGGACTACTTCGGCACCGAGGTCGTCGAGTTCGAGGTCGTGCGCGCCCACCGAGAGCTGGTGATCGACGTGCGCGCGCGCGTGACAACCCAACCGCAGCGCGAACCCTCTGGCACGACCTGGGAGGAGCTGAGCGATCAGACCTACCGCGAGGCCGGCGGCGAGTTCCTGTTGCAGACCGAGGACGCCGTCGGACACCCGCTACTGGCGGAGCTGGCAGCCGAGGTCGGGACCGCGCCGACACCGCTGGCTGCCGTATTACTCGTCTCCGAGCTGATCCCCGACCGCTTCGAGTACCGCAAGGGCGCGACCTACGTCGACTCGCCGCTGACCGACGTGCTCGACGGGCGCGCCGGCGTCTGCCAGGACTTCGTGCACCTCGGCCTGAACCTGCTACGCCGGCATGGCATCGCCGCCCGCTATGTGTCGGGGTACCTCTACACGACCGGCAACGGCGACCACCCCGCCGACACGCAGAACGAGTCGGTCGAGGTCGACACCCACGCCTGGATCGACGCGCTGCTGCCGGTCGAGGACGGCGAGCCCGTGCTGGGTCAGCATCGATCCGACCAACCGCGGCCTCGCCGGCGAGCGCCACGTCAAGATCGGCCACGGCCGCCACTACGGTGATGTCCCGCCGATCAAGGGGGTCTATCGCGGCGTCGCCCACGCAAAGCTCGAGGCAAGTGTGACGATGACGCGCAGCGAGGGGCCTGATCCGGCGAGCGCGGCACGCGGCTGAGACGATCTCCGCTCGTCCTGGCCCGCCGGCGGTGTCGTGATTCACACCCGCTCGGGCGATCACAGAAACTCCACCCCGCCGCCGTGGCGCGACGGTACGCTCGGCTAATGCCAGAGATCACCTCATACTCTCCCGGGACGTTCTCGTGGGCCGACCTCACGAGCCCCGACCAACCTGCGTCGAAGGCGTTCTACATGGCGCTGTTCGACTGGGATGCCGTCGACAACCCCGTCGGCGAAGGCGTTGTCTACTCACAGATGATGTTGCGTGGAAAGCCGGTGGCGGCGGTCGCGCCGAACATGCCCGAGCAGGGTGACGCACCCGCCTCTTGGGGCTCCTACGTCACCGTCGAAAGCGCGGATGCGGCAGCCGAGAAGGCCCGCTCCTTGGGGGCGACCGTCGGCGGCGACGGCGCCTTCGACGTGTTCGACGTCGGGCGGATGGCGTCCCTCACCGACCCGCAGGGCAGCGGGTTCCGGGTGTGGGAGCCACGCGCGCACATCGGCGCGGAGATCGTCCGCGAGCCCGGATCGCTCGCCTGGTTCGAGCTGTCCTCACCAGACCCTGCGGCTGTCGCGCCGTTCTACGCCGAGCTGTTCGACTGGACCGTCGGCGGCGCGCCAGGGATGGAGGACTACCTGTTCGCCACCACCGCGGCCGGCGAGGGCACCGGCGCGATCCAAGCCGCCGAGGGCGACGCGGCGCAAGGGTGGCTGGTCTACTTCGGTACCGACGACGTGGACGCGACGCTTGCGACCGCGAGGGTGAACGGCGCCGACGAGCTCGTGCCGGCGACGGACATTCCCGGCGACATGGGGCGGTACGCGGTCTTGCGCGATCCGCAAGGCGCCGCGTTCGGGCTGTACAGGGCCTGATCGACGGGCCCGGACGCCACCAGGGAGGCGAAAGTGCCCCTGAGGGGCACTTTCGCCTCCCGCGGCACCTTTCGCTTCCCGCGGCACCTTTCGCTTCCCGCGGCACCTTTCTCTTCCCGGGGCACCTTTCTCCTCCCGCGGCGCGACTCACAACGGGAAATGCGTCCCGGTCAGCTCCTCGCTGACCTCCCAGAGCCGCCGCGCAACCTCGGTGTCGCAAGCCCGCTTGCTACGCCCGACCAACCGCGGCGCCCCGCGCATCCCCTGAGAGCCTCCGGGCCCGGCGAAGCTGTCCCCCGGGATGTCGGCGAATGCCGCGAAGAGGGTCGGCAGGGCGCCGGCGGCGGCCGACTGGGCAAAGAGGTTGTTGCCGAGCTTGCCCATAACGAGCTCCCAGAAGCCGCTGTCCGAATGCGACTGCAGGTTGGTGGCGGCGTATCCGGGGTGAGCGGCCGTGGAGAGGACCGGCGAGTCGACGGCGTTGAGTCGGCGCTGCAGCTCGCTCGTGAACAGCAGGTTGGCGAGCTTTGACTGCGCGTAGGCGCCCCACGCCCGGTAGCGCCTGCGCTCCCAGTTGAGGTCATCGAAGTCGATCCGGCCAATGCGGTGCATGCTCGACGACAGCGTCACGACGCGACCGGTGACCTCAGGCAGCAGCAGGTTGGTGAGCGCGAAGTGGCCCAGGTGGTTGGTCCCGAGCTGCAGCTCGAAGCCGTCGGCGGTCCGCGCGAAGGGCGGGATCATCACGCCGGCGTTGTTGATCAAAAGGTCAACCGGCCCGCTCCAGCCGGCGGCGAACTCGCGCACAGAGGCAAGGCTCGCGAGATCCAGCGAGCGCACTTCGGTCTTGCCGGCAGTCGCGGACGCGGCCGCGCAGCCCTTGTCGATGTTGCGAACGGCAAGCGTCACCTCAGCGCCGGCCGCAGCGAGCACACGCGCGGCCGCCAAGCCGATGCCGCTGTTGGCGCCGGTGACGATCACGCGCCGGCCAGGTATGTCGGGAACGTCTGCTGTAGAGAAGCTCGTCATGTGGACATCCTCTCAGTAACGTAGCCCGCCGATGAGTCTCCGGCTCTCGATCCTGCGGCGATTCGCCGCCGACCCGCTGCTGCAGGCGCCGCAGGCGATGACCGAGGATCAGCGCGACCACCCGGTGGTGGCGCTGATCCGCAAGCGCCGCGACGAACAATCGCTCCCCGGCCGGCGCGAGGATGGCCGGCGGATCGCACTCGTGATCGAGGGCGGCGGCATGCGCGGCGCGGTCTCGGCGGGGATGACGGCGGCGATCGAGCAACTCGGGTTCACCGACACCTTCGACGAAGTCCACGGAGCATCGGCCGGGTCGTTCAACGCCGCCTTCCTGATCGCCGCGCAGGCGTCGTACCTCAGCGGCCTCTATGAACATGGCTTCGGTAATCCGCGCTTCGTGAGCGTGCGGCGCGTGCTCCGCGGCCAGTCGCTGTTCAACATGGATTACGTCGTCAACGAGGTGTGGCGCACGCAGCGTCCGCTGCACACCGACCGCATCCTGGAGAGCGCGATCGAGCTGCACTGCACAGCGACCGACGTCGAGACGGCTCTAATCGTCGACCTCACCGACCTGCGGGACGACCGCGAGATTCGCACCGCGATGCTCGCCTCCGCGCGGCTGCCGTGGCTGGCGGGCCCGCCGGTGCCCTTCCGCGGCCGCATGCTGTTCGACGGGACCCTCGCAGAGGGTGTCCCGGTCCATGTGCCACGCACCACCGCCACTGACATGCTCGTGCTGCAGACGCGACCGCACGGGATCGCGCACGCGGGACTCTCGAGCGGCGTGGCGAACCTGACCGACCGCTACCTCGTCAAGTACAACCCGGCCCTCGTCGAACTGCGGCGCACCCGGTCGGCGCGCTACGACGCACTGATCGGCGAGCTCTCGCGCCAGGCGGTTGACCCGGCGTCGGTTCCGGCCGTGTGCATCATCCGCCCGCCGGCCGGCTCGCCGATGATCAGCCAGATGGAGAACCGCGCCTCGGCGATGGCGAGCGCCGCCGGTCACGGCTTCCGGGCTGCCTGGATGGCACTCGAGGGCGCAAGACCCCGAGGTGCTGAGCGTGCCGCGGGCGTTTCACTGAAATCCCGCCGCCCTCCAGCGGGCGGAGCGGCGCCGGACCCGGCCGGTGCCAGCGGGCGGGCGGCGGACCCGGCCGGCGCCTCATGTAACAGACGTCACTCGCGGGGGTACCTCGGACGTGCCGTCCTTTCGCCGCCAGAGGACCAAGGAGCCGCTGCTCTCCGAGCGCGTGAAGGGCGCGGCCGTCGAGGCCGCACGAGAGGGTCAGCAGCGTGTGATCGAGACCGCGCGCGAGGTCGCGAGCCAGGCTCCTGAGCGCGCTCGCGAGTTGCGGGCCGCCGCGGCGCAGCTGGACATTCCGTGGGCGCGCTCGGCGCCGGCACGCCTGATCCGCGAGAACTTCATGCAGCTCGTGATGAATCCGATCCTCGATCACTACGCCGCGCGCCGCGCGACCGGCTTCGAGAAACTCGCCTCGCTGAAGCAGCCGGTGATCCTCGTCGCCAACCATGCGAGCCACATGGACACGCCGGTGATCCTCTCGGCGCTGCCGCGCAAGCTGCGCAAGCGCACCGCGGTTGCCGCCGCCGCCGACTACTTCTACACCAACCGGATCGTCGCCTCGCTCGCCGCGCTGCTCTTCAATACCGTGCCCGTCGACCGCAAGGGCGGCGGCGGCACCGGCAAGAGCACCAGCCACCTCGACACCCTGTTGGACGACGGCTGGAACCTGTTGCTGTATCCGGAGGGCACACGCAAGCACGGCAACGCGCCTGGGCGTGTGCGCCGCGGCGCGGCGGTCCTCGCGTCGCACCACAACCTCTCGATCGTCCCGATCCGGGTGACCGGCACGGCCGCGGCGATGCCCCCAGGCGCGTTCTGGCCCAAGCGCCTGCGCGGCCGCCTGCTGTCCAAGCGCCACCGCGTCGAGGTCTCGTTCGGCGAGCCGATCCCGCCGCTCTCGGACACCGCCGCGCTGATCGAGAAGGTCCAATACTTCTTCGAGTCGGGCGAGGCCGGGTCGCCGGCGCTCTCGCCCTACCGCCGCCGCGCCAGCGGCTCAAGCGACGACGACTGAGCCTGCGGCGGGGCGCTGGCTCCGCGTACGCTCCCCGACTGATGCCAAGGTACTCAGTTGCGATCGACCAGGGCACGACCAGCTCTCGCGCGATGGTCTTTGACCACTCCGGCCGGGTGGTCTCGGTGTCCCAGAAGGAGCACGAGCAGATCTATCCCAAGCCGGGCTGGGTCGAGCACGATGCCAAGGAGATCTGGGCGCGCTGCCAGGAGGTCCTGGAGGAGGCGCTGAACGAGGCGGGCGCCGGCAGAGACGACATCGCCGGGCTCGGGATCACCAACCAGCGCGAGACCACCCTGGTCTGGGACAAGACCACCGGCGAGCCGGTCCACAACGCGCTCGTCTGGCAGGACACGCGCACGGACAAGATCGTCGAGGAGCTCTCCCAGGTCGGGGGTCAGGACCGCTTCCGTGACAAGGTGGGCCTGCCGCTCGCCACCTACTTCTCCGGCCCCAAGATCCGCTGGGTACTCGAGAACGTGGACGGCGCCCGTGAGAAGGCCGAGGCGGGGGATCTCGCATTCGGCAACATGGACACCTGGCTGATCTGGAACCTGACCGGCGGCGTCGACGGCGGCCTGCACATCACCGACGTGACGAACGCGAGCCGCACGATGCTGATGGACCTGACGACGCTCGACTGGGACCCGCGCACGGCCGACACGATCGGCGTGCCGCTCCCGATGCTGCCGGAGATCCATGCTTCGAGCGAGGTCTACGGCGAGGTCAAGTCCGGCCCTGCCGCCGGCGTCCCGATCGCCGGCGACCTCGGCGATCAGCAGGCGGCGACGTTCGGCCAGACGTGCTTCAGCGTAGGCGAGGCGAAGAACACCTACGGCACCGGCAACTTCATGCTGATCAACACCGGCAACGATCTCGTGCACTCCAAGTCCGGCCTGCTGACGACCGTCTGTTACAAGCTGGGCGACGCCAACACGGTGTACGCGCTCGAGGGTTCGATCGCGATCACAGGCGCGCTCGTACAGTGGCTGCGGGACAACCTGAAGCTGATCAAGGCGGCGCCCGAGGTCGAGGAGCTGGCCGCGACCGTCGACGACAACGGCGGCCTGTACATCGTCCCCGCGTTCTCGGGTCTGTTCGCGCCCTACTGGAAGTCGAGCGCCCGCGGCGTCTTCGCCGGCCTCACGCGGTACGTCAACGCCGGCCACATCGCACGGGCGACGCTCGAGGCAACGGCCTTCCAGACCGCCGAGATCGTGGAGGCGATGCGCACCGACTCCGGCGTCGAGCTCGAGACCCTCAAGGTCGACGGCGGCATGGTCGGCAATGAGATGCTGATGCAGTTCCAGGCCGACATCCTCGGAGTCACCGTCGTCCGCCCGGTCGTCGCCGAGACGACGGCGCTCGGCGCGGCCTACGCGGCCGGGCTCGCGACTGGCTTCTGGAACAGCGAGGAGGACCTGCGCGAGAACTGGGCCGAGGACAAGCGTTGGGAGCCGCACAGCGACGCGGAGACACGCAAGATGCAGATGCACCATTGGAAGAAGGCGGTCACGCGGACCTTCGACTGGATCGAGTAGCGGCCGCGGCCCGACGCGACTCCGGCTGTAGGCTCACCGCATGGTCACCCTCACCACCGAAGTGCTGGTGATCGGCGGCGGCGCAACCGGTGCCGGAGTCGCGTGGGACGCCTCGCTGCGTGGGCTTGACGTGATACTCGTCGACCGCCTCGACCTGGCCGAGGGCACCAGCGGTCGCTTCCACGGACTGCTGCACTCAGGTGGGCGCTACGTCGTCAAGGACCCGTCCGCGGCGCTCGAGTGCATCGTCGAGAACCGGGTCCTGCGCCGCGTCGCCGCCGACTGCATCGAGGACACCGGCGGCTTGTTCGTCACGACCCCATGGGACGACCCCGAGTACGCCGAGCGCTTCGTCAGGGGTTGCCTGCACTCCGACGTCGACTGCGAGGAGATCCCGGTGGCGCAGGCGCTGCGCGAGGAGCCGCGGCTGAACCCTGCGATCTCGCGGGCGTTCCGCGTGCCCGACGCGAACATCGACGTCTGGAAGACCGTCTGGGCGCTCGCGCACGGCGCGCAGCAACGCGGCGCAAGGATCCTTCCCTATCACGAGGTCACCGGGATCCGGCTTGAGCCCGACCGCGTCAGCGGCGCCCGCGTACGTGATGTCCGTGCCGGCGAGGACCTCGAGATCGAGGCGCGGGTGACAGTCAACGCCTCCGGTGCCTGGGCGCACCGGATCGCCGGTCTGGCGGGGATCGAGGGCGTACGCGTGCTCCCCGGCCGGGGAATCATGGTCGCGATGAACCACCGGCTGGTGAACACCGTTATCAACCGCTGCCAGATGCCGGCCGACGGCGACATCATCGTCCCGATCCGCACCGTCTCGGTGATCGGCACGACCGACCACCACACCGACGACCCGGACGACCAGACGGTGCGCCAAGCGGAGGTCGATCAGATGCTGGACGAGGGCGAGAAGCTCGTCCCCGGGTTCCGCGAGGCGCGGGCGCTGCGCGTCTGGACCGGCGTCCGTCCGCTGTTCGAGGACGCCAAGACCTCAAACACCGAGACCCGCGACGTGACCCGCGCCCACGCGCTGCTCGACCACCGCGAGCGCGACGGCATCGACGGGTTCGTGACGATCACGGGCGGCAAGCTGACGACCTTCCGGCTGATGGCGCAGCAGACGGTCGACGCGGTCTGCGACATGCTCGGCAACCAGCGGACGTGCCTGACCGCCATCCAGCCCCTCCCGGGCTCCGAAGGCGGTGAGCATTACCAGCTCGGCGAGCGCCTGGCGCGCAAGGAGGCGCAACTCACAGAAGCCCAGCTGATCTGTGAGTGCGAACTGGTGCCGCGCTCGAAGCTCGAAGAAGCGATCAGGCGGACTGGTTCGACCAACCTCGACGACATCCGCCGGCAGCTGCGTCTCGGGATGGGGCCATGTCAGGGAGGCTTCTGCATATACCGCGCGGCCGGGATCATGCACGGCCTCGACGCGCTCAGCGCCGAGCAGGCCGATGCGTCGCTGCTTGCGTTCCTGCAGGAGCGCTGGAAGGGGGTGTGGCCGGTGCTATACGGCGACCAGCAGCGCCAGATGCGCTTCGACGAGTGGATCTTCCATGGTGTGCTGGACGTGGATCACCTGCCGGGCGGCCCGCTGGCCGCCGGACAGGTCTCGGGCGCCGACCCTGGGACCAGCGCCGGCGCCGAGGCAGCCGCGTGAGGCGCGAGCGGCGCTATGACGCTGTCGTGATCGGCGCCGGCACGGCTGGCCTGGTCGCCGCGATCCGTTTGGCGCAGGCCGGCGCGAGCGTGTGTGTGGTGGCCAAGGGCGTCGGGTCGACGCACCTGGCGCCCGGCACGATCGACGTTCTCGGATACGCGCCCGAGCGTGTCGAGTCGCCGGCGCGCGGATTGGCAGAGCTCGCGGCCGCGCGCCCGGATCACCCCTACGCGCTGCTCGGCGACGAGCTCGTCGCCGAGGCCCTGGAGTGGTTTCTCGCCACCGTCCGAGCTGGACCACTGCCGGGCTATGCCTACACCGGCAGCCTCGAGCGCAACCTGCTGCTGCCCACCGCCGTGGGCGCGCTCAAGCCCTCGGCCGCGGTGCCGGAGACGTTCGCCGCGGGCGATGCGCGAGCGCTCAGCCGGGTCGCCGTCGTCGGCGTGCCGGCGCTGCGCGACTTCCACGCGAAGCTGTGCGCAGCCAACCTGAACGCCGCCGGGATCGAGGCGGCGCCGGTCAGCATCGACGTGGAGCTCGAGCGCGCGGACGCCAGCACACTCGCGCTCGCCCGCCACTTCGACGACGCCCGCTGGCGCGTCGGGTTCAGCGGCCGGTTGGCTCCGTTGCTCGGCGCCGCCGAGCAGGTCGCGGTCCCGGCGATGCTCGGCCTGAGCGACCCACACGCCGTTCACGCGGACCTCCAGGAGCGGCTCGGCCGACGCGTCTTCGAGATTCCCACACTGCCGCCGTCCGTTCCGGGGATGCGGCTGTTCGAGATCCTGCGCCACGCCCTCGAGAGCGCGGGCGGCCGCCTCGCGTTCGGCGCCGGCGTCGTCGCGCACGTGCGCAACGGCGCTCGGATCGCCTCGATCGACACCGCCAGCGCCGGCTCGCCGACGACGTACGTCGCCGACGCGTACGTGCTCGCCTCGGGCGGTTTCCATTCGGGCGCGATCGCGCTCGACTCGCGCTGGCAGACGCGCGAGCAGCTGTTCGACCTGCCGCTGCAGGGCGTCCCGGGCGCCGGTGAGCCTCGCTTTGTCGCTTCCTACTTCGACGAGCAACCGCTCGCGCGTGCCGGCGTGGCGGTCGACGCCGACCTGCGCGCGAGCGGAGCCGCGAACGTCGTTGTGGCCGGCGCCTCGCTCCCCGGGGCCGTGCCTTGGCGTGAGGCCTCCGGCGAGGGCATTGCGCTGGCCAGCGGCTACCGCGCCGCGCAGATCGTGGCCGCCGATCTCGGCGCGACGACGCGGACGCAGGCGCGTCCTCGGACGCGGACAACCACGGCGAGCGCCTGACCGATGACCGACCTGGCAGAGCTCGACGCACTCCGCGATTCGCTCGATCACTGCGTCAAGTGCACGATCTGCGAGACGGCGTGCCCTGTGTCGAACGCCAGCCCGCTGTTCCCCGGACCCAAGTACGCCGGCCCCCAATCCGAGCGCTACCGCGTCGCTGGACAGCCGAGCGTGGACGCATCGGTCGACTACTGCTCGGGTTGCGGGATCTGCTCCCAGGTCTGCCCGCAGGGGGTGAAGATCGCCGAGATCAACTCCCAGGCGCGCGCCAAGCTGAAAGCGCAGAAGGGCACCCCCCTGCGCGACCGCATCATCACGCGCCCCACCTGGCTCGGTCGCGCCGGCACGCCCATAGCGCCGATCGCAAACTGGACGCTGCGGTCGCGGCCGCTGCGGATCCTCGCCGAGAAGACCCTCGGAGTTCACCGGTCCGCGCCCGCACCGAACTTCGCCGGCAGGCGGTTCTCGACCTGGTTCCGCAAGCGGGCGCAGTCACCCGCATCCGATCCCGCTCGCCCGCGCCGTCGCATCGTCTACTTCCACGGCTGCGGCACCGAGTACTACGAGCCCTGGGAGGGCGAGCGCGTCGTCGCGGTGCTCGAGCACAACGGTTTCGAGGTCGTGGTGCCCAAGCAGGACTGCTGCGGGCTGCCGCTGCAGTCGAGCGGTCTGTTCGACGACGCGCGCCGGGTCGCACGGCGGCTCGCGCGGGCGCTCGCGGCGGAGTTGACGGACGATCAGACGATCATCGTCGGCAACGCGACGAGCTGCACGCTGATGCTCAAGCGCGAGGCGCGGGAGATCCTCGGGCTCGAGGACGACCCGGACCTGCGTCGCGTGTCCGAGCACACCTACGACATCTGTGAACTGCTGCTCGAACTCCACCAGCGCGGAAGCCTGAAGACGGACTTCCGCCCGCTCCCCGAGACGGTCGCCTACCACGCTCCGTGCCAGCAGCAGGGCCATTGGATCGGCAAGCCCGCGCTGGAGCTGTTGGCGCTGATCCCGGAGCTGCAGGTCCGCGAGCTGAACGCACGTTGCTGCGGCATCGCGGGGACCTACGGACTGAAGGCCGAGAAGTACGAGATCGCGATGGCTGTCGGCAGCGACCTCTTCCGGCAGGTGGGGGCCTCAGGCGCGCCCACCGTCGCGTGCGACAGCGAGACCTGCCGCTGGCAGATCGCGCACGGCACGCAGCTGCCCGCGGTCCACCCGATCGATTTCCTCTTCCGGGCCTACGGACTGGACGACGCCTGAAGTAGTCTGCGCACCGTGGAGGCCGGTACCTTTGGCGCGTTGCGAAATTCCCGTGCGCTTGCCGTCGGTACGAGCTTCCGGATCGTCGCGTCACCCGTGATCCTCGGTCTCCTGCTGGGCCACGACTGGGCTGTCGCGGCGATCATCTTCCTGATCGCGGCGGCGACCGACTTCCTCGACGGCCGCCTCGCCCGGCGCTGGGAGGTCACCACCAAGCTCGGCTCGTTCCTGGACACGACAGCTGACAAGCTGCTCGTATCCACGGCGCTGCTCGGGCTACTGGCCGTCGGCCGCGTCTCCCCCTGGGTCGCGTTCGTGATCATCGGCCGCGAGTTCACGATCCTCGGGCTGCGCGCCGCGGTCGCCGCCGGCGGAGTCCAGTTCGACACCTCGCGGTTCGGGAAGTGGAAGGCGAGCTTTCAGTTCGCGGCGATCGCAGTCGCGATCCTGCGTCCGCATGTGATCATCGACGACGCCTACCTCGACCAGTGGCTGATGATCATCGTGGCCGCGATCACAGCCTGGTCCGGCGTCGACTACCTGATCAACTCCGCGGACGCGCTGAGGTCGTAGTGTCGTGAGTCGAGTCTTCGTCGCCGGCGGCGGGGGCCTGATCGGCTCCGCACTCGTGACCGCACTGCTCGAACGCGGCGACCAGGTGGTCGCGCTCGCCCGCTCCGACGCGGCCGCGGCGATGATCGCGCGGCGGGGTGTGGCAGAGATCCGGCGGGGCGACGTCTGCGACGAGCAAACGCTGGCCGAGGCGATGGAAGGCTGCGAGTTGGCCTTCAACGTGGCCGGCCTCAACAAGTTCTGCGTAACCGATGTCGGCCCGATGATGCGTGCCAACGTCGACGGCGCCGTGGCCGCGGTCGAGGCTGCAGCCCGATCGGGTGTCCGGCGTCTGGTCCACACCTCGTCCGCCGCCACGCTCGGCGAGGCGCCAGGTGTGATTGCGAACGAGTGGACGCCGCACCGCGGCTGGTACCTGTCGAACTACGAGCGGAGCAAGACACTCGGAGAGCGGGCCGCGATGGCGGCCGCGACCGCTCAGCAGCAGGACGTCGTCTACGTCAACCCCTCCTCGGTCCAGGGCCCCGGCCGCGCCGGCGGCACCGGCAGGTTCCTGCTTGCGTTCCTCGACGGGCGGTTGAAGGTGTTCGTCGACACGTTCGTGAGCCTCGTCGACATCCAGGACTGTGTCGCAGGGCATCTGCTGGCGGCCGAGCGCGGTGAGGCCGGCGAGCGCTACCTGCTCAACGGCATCCGCATGCCGGTCTCGGACCTGCTCGAGCTCGCGGCCCAGGTCGCCGGCGTCACCCGTGCGCCGAGGCTGGTCCCTCGCCCGCTCGCGACCATTGGCGGCACCGCCACCGAGCTCGCCTTCCGCGCTCGTGGCAAGCACGCGCCCGTCTGCCGCGAGATGGTCCGCACGCTGCTCCACGGGCACCGCTACGACGGCACGCGGGCCGAGCGCGAGCTTGGACTGGTCTATACGCCGGCCGACGAGACACTCCGGCGCACTGTCGAGTGGGCGCGCGCCGAGGGCCTGTTGCGACGAGATTGAGCCGCTTTTTCATTGGCCACGGCCCGCTGGCCGCCGGCTTGGCGTCCGCCGCGACAACTACCTTTGCCGAGCAATGTCGAGTGTTTCGGACCGTACGCCGGAGCAGATGGAGCAGGATCTGCGCGAGCTGATCGCGACTGTGCAGAACGCTCAGCTGCGTGTGCTGCTCGAGCGGGTCTTCGCGCCCGACTCAGAGACCTGGGCGCGATTTCGTGGCGCGCCGGCGGCCAAGCACTACCACCACGCGTACGTGCACGGACTGCTCGAACACACGCTCACCGTCGCTCAGGCGGTTGGCGCGCTGTCGGCGATCTTTTCCAGCTTGAACAGGGACCTGGCGCTGACAGGCGCGATCCTGCACGACATCGGCAAGCTCGATGCCTACGCGTTCTGCGGCGAACACATCGAGATGACGGGCGCCGGCCGGCTGCACGGTGAGATCGCGCTCGGCTATGCGCACGTACGCGATGAGATCGGCCAGATCGACGGCTTCCCGCCCGACCTCGCCCAGGCGTTGCTGCACATCATTCTCAGCCATCACGGCGCGCTCGAGCACGGTTCGCCCGTGGTCCCGTGCACACGTGAGGCGACGCTCGTGCACATGGCCGACAACCTCGGGTCGAAGCTCGGCAGCTTCGACCGGATCGAGCGCGCGCTCGACGCCGGCGCCCAGTGGGCCGGCTACGACAACGGCATCGGCGCGGTCGCGTACTTCGGCGCCGACGGCACCGAGCCAGAAAACGCGCGACTCGCGGCCTAGCGCCCTGCGTAGCAAATTCGCGGCTAGGCGCCGATTCTCGTAACTCCCGGGACGGGAACACAAGCCGAGAAAGGCGCAATTTGCGGGTCCCGCGGCCGACGGCTGCGCGAGAGCCACTGGGCCCGTTTAAAGTGAGTACGCATGGCGAAGGACACAGAGAAGCTGATCCGTCAGCTGTCGCTCATCTCGTACCTGATGGCGGAGCGGCGCCCGGTGACAGCTCCGGAGATCCGACGCGACGTCGAGGGTTACAGCGTGATGAACGAGGACGCGTTCGCGCGACGGTTCTACGCGGACCGCTCGGAGCTCGAGGCGCTGGGCATCTCGTTGTCGGTCGAGAAGCCCCAGGACGGCCAGGTCGAGCAGGAGAACTACTCGCTGCCGCCCGAGAATTTCCACCTGCCGGCGATCGAGTTCAGCGATCAGGAGCTGGCGGGGCTGCGGACCGCGCTGCACCTGCTCGATGGCAAGTTCGCCTACGCCGAACCGCTGCGGCTGGCGTTGCAGCAGCTCTCGTGGGGACGGCCGAGCCCGCTGGATTCGCCGGTCCAGCGGACGATCGCACTCGGCATCACCGGGGCGGCCGACGGTCATGACGTCTCGCAGCGGCTCGCGAAGATCGAGACCGCGATCTTCCGCCGCAAGACGATCCTGTTCGAGTACTACACAATGGAGCGCGACGAGACCGGGGCGCGCAGGATCGACCCATACCAGCTGTTGTTCCAGGGCGGCCAGTTCTACGTCGTCGGGCGCTCGCATGAGCGTGACGCGATCCGCGTCTTCCGGCTCTCCCGCATTCAGGGCAAGGTCGGCTACGCGACCAAGGCCGAGCATGACTTCCAGCGCCCGGCGGACTTCGATCCGCGCGCATACGCAGATCGCATCCCATGGCAGTTCGGGGAGCCCATCGGCGCCGCCGAGATCTGGATCTCGAGCAAGATCGCCTGGCAGGTGCAGCGCCACTTCGGCCACTACGGCGAGCTGCACCCCGCCGAAGACGGCTCCGGCAGCATCTTTGTCACCTCGTACTCAAACGCGCGCCAGCTGATCGCGTGGGTCCTGGGACTCGGTGACAACGCGCACGTGATCGGGCCCGCCGAGCTGGCGGCCGAACTGCGCGACCGGGTGCACATGCTCGCGGCCCGGCACGCTGTAGATCCGGAGGAGCTGCTCGCCACCCAGGAGCCGGAGCTGCCGACCACGCCGGAAGAGTCCTCAGCGCCAGCGGGCGCAGAGGACGACGACACAGCTGAGGAGTCCGAGGGACTCGGTGCCGACGCGGCGATCCGGCCGGAGCGGTTCGCGCGGCTGGCGACGCTCGCGAGCATCCTGATCGAAGCCGGCCGGTCGGGAACGACGCTGAGCGCGGCCGAACTGCGCGAGCGGCTCAAGCTTTCAGACCAGGAACTGCAGGAGGACATCGCCGTTTTGAACGTCGTCAACTTCGGCGCGGGCACCTACGTGCTCTACGCGGAGATCCTCGCGGACGGCACGATCGAGGTCGACCCCGAGCCGTATGGCGACGCATTCGCGCGGCCGGCGCGGCTGCTGCCGGTCGAGGCCAAGGCGCTGATCGCCGCGATCGATCTGATCGGCGAGCACATTCCCGAGGGCTCGTTGTCCTCGGTGCGGCGCAAGGTCGTGAGCGCGCTTGGCGAGGACCCGGCCCACGAGGGCCTGCAGATCGCAGCGCTGGGCGGGGACGATTCGGAGATCGCGGAGAAGGCGCGCGAGGCGATCTCGACGCGGCGGACGCTGTCGTTCGAGTACTACAAGGAGAACGAGGGCGTGTTCTCCGAGCGCGTGGTCGAGCCCTATCAGCTCGTGAACGGGCGCGAGGGCTGGTATGTAGCGAGCTACGACCCGGACCGCGAGGCGGTGCGCCACTTCCGCCTGGACCGGATCAAGTCGGCCCAGGTCACCGGAACACCGTTCACGCCGCGAACCGACCTCGACTTCACGACCGGTGTGGACGGGTGGCTGCGGACGGGAGAGGTGCCGGCCTCGCGCCGCGCGCGGGTGTGGATCTCGCCCGACCGCGCGCGCTGGTTGCGCGAGGAGCGCACCGTGATCAGCGAGGGCGCCGACGGTTCAGTCGTCGTCGACTTCGGCTACGCCGGGCTCGACTGGCTCGTGCGCAACGTGCTCAAGGAGGCCGGCGACGCCGTCGTGCTCGAGCCGGCGGAGGCGCGCGAAGCGGTGCGCGCCGCGGCGGCCGAGATCGAGGCCTTCGTACCGGTCTGAGGAAGGGAGTGGCTGTGAAGGGAGTCGTGCTCGCCGGTGGCAAGGCAACGCGCCTGCGGCCGCTGACGAAGGTGACCAACAAGCACCTGCTGCCGATCTACGACAGGCCGCTGGTCTACTACCCGCTGCAGGCGATGGCGCGGGCCGGGATCCGCGACGTGCTGGTGATCACCAATCCCGAGCACGCCGGTCACTTCATTCAGCTGCTCGGGTCCGGCCGCGAATTCGGTCTTAAATTGAACTATGAGCTGCAGGAGGAGGCGGGCGGGCTCGCGCAGGCCGTGGGCCTGGCGGAGACGTTCGTCGGCCGGGACAGGATGCTGGTGCTGCTGGGCGACAACATCTTCACGCACGATCTGCGGCCCGCGGTCGAGCGCTTCTCTGCCGAGGAGCAGGGTGCCGTCATCTTCGGCGTCGAGATGGCGCACCCCGAGCATTACGGCGTGATTGAAATGGCCGGCGAGCACGTCGTCGGGATCGAGGAGAAGCCGAGCCGGCCGAAATCAAATCTGATCCAGACGGGGATCTACCTGTACGACGAACACGTCTGGTCGCACCTGCAGAACCTCGAGCCGTCGGCGCGAGGCGAACTCGAGATCACCGACCTCAACAACGTCTATGTGCGCGAGGGCACGATGCGCTGCGAGACCCTGGACGGCTACTGGATCGACGCAGGCACCTCTCACGACGAGCTGCTCGCCGCCAATATCACGGTGGCGGAGTTGCGGCGCGACGGCGCGCTCTGAGCTGCGACGACCCGCGGCAGCGATCAGAGCGGCTTCTCGCCGAAGAAGCTCGCCACCGGATTGCCGTTGAAGTTCGCGATCCGCGCGTAGCCCGCTGATTCGTAGAGGTGCCGTGCCTCCGGCTGCTTCGGTCCCGTGTCGAGGCGCGCCAGCTTGTAGCCGTGCGCCCGCGCGCAGTCCTCGAGCGCACCGAGGAGCTCGCGCGCGACACCCTGACCGCGCGCCTCCGGGACCACATACATGCGCTTGATCTCGCAGGTCTCGGCGTCCAGCCGTTTGATGCCGCCGCAACAGACCACATTGCCGGCGGAGTAACCGACGATGAACTGCCCGTTGGGCGGATTCATCTCGGCCGGCCCCGCCTTCGGCATCGTGGGGTCGTCGAGTGGCCGCTCGTACATCGTCGCTATCTCGTCCCTCATCGCCTGCACGAGCGCAGCGCCGTCGCCGGCGTCGATCAGGCCGTCACGGAACTCGATCGTCACACACCGCATACTAGGAATCGACGACTGAAGTGGAGTCACTGGATGGCGACGTGTCTCCACCAGGCACTCGACAGAAGGGACAGTTCGGACGCCCCGCAGGCGCCTCAGGAATCAAGCGCGACCTCCAACCCGTATCGAGCGTAGTGCTGGGACTGGCGGGTAGGCGATAGGGGCCCTGGTCGGGTAGGCAAGAGGGGCCACAGGCGGCAGTCACTTGATGTTGGGCCGCGAGCCCGTGATAGTGAATCACGCGGAGACCGGCGTCGATGACGCTGCGACCCGTGATTGAGGAGGTGAGATGAGGCTTCATCGTCAACTGCCCACCGATTGCCCGGTGCCGCGGCCGTCGCTGTGCACGGGCACCGCGATCGTGGTCCGCGGCGGCAGTGATCTCGAGCAGGTGCTCGGCTGTACCGAGGCGCTGGGCAGTGCGCTGGGCCGGTCGGTGACCGTAATCGCGATCGCCTCCATGCATTGGATGGTGCGGAGCGGGGCTATCGGCATCGGGCTGATGACCGTCGACGCGGTTGAAGACGCCGTGCTCCAAGAGGCGGCTACGACGGCACGACGCTTAGCGACGATGCTGCCCCAGCATCTGGAGGTCAGACACGTTGCGTTCTCTGGCTGGAACGACCCGATCTTCGTCGATACGCTTCGAGCGCATACGTTCGATTCGATGTACTTGATCTGCCGTCCGGGGTGGAGAAACCAGCTCGCGATCTCTCGAGCGGCTCAGCAGGGCGGCACTCGGCTCATCCCGCGTGCGCCGTGAGATCCGCGCCAGGTGCGTCTGGCGGGCGGCGAGTCCGCGCTGTGGCCTGAGCGTCCACGATCCCGCTCTGGGGATCGATCACGACGCCATAGTCGCGCTCCGCCGCCTCGAGCGTGACCAAGCCTTCCGCCACGTCGCGGCATACGCGCTCGATGTCGCGCTCCAATGGATCGCCCCAGCCCCCGCCCCCAGCCGTACGGATGATCGCCCTCGAATCGGCCGGAACATCGTGGAGCGTCACGTCCACACTCTGGAAGCCGTCCGACCCCGGGGTCTTGAGCAGGTAGTCTGCCGGCTCCCCGGCGCGTCCACCCCAGAGTCCCCATGGCGGACAGCCGCGGCGGCGAGTCTGCCACAGGTTCCATTTACCGGGGACGAGGTTGCGGACCGTGACGTCCACACCGAGGCCGCCGCGAAACCTGCCGGGGCCGCCGGAGTCGGGACGGAGCCGGCGCTCCTCGACCACGACCGGGCAGCGCAGTTCAATCGCTTCGATCGGGGCATTGCGCACATCGCCTTGGCAGACGGATACCGACGCGGCCGCGCCGTCCTCATGTGGACGTCCACCCCAACCGCCGCCTTCAATGCTCTGAACCACGAACCTCTGACCGCTGTCGGGATGCAGGCCGGTGAAGATAATCGTGCCTCCCAGGACACCGAGATGGGCAGCAGGGGCCTTGTCGGGTATCGCCGGCGCCAGCGCGGCTATGACCGTGT
Source organism: uncultured Conexibacteraceae bacterium (assembly GCA_963774025.1). GTDB lineage: Bacteria > Actinomycetota > Thermoleophilia > Solirubrobacterales > Solirubrobacteraceae > Palsa-465. The sequence goes on along the minus strand of CAVZDL010000015.1, from coordinate 288,159 downwards.
CGACCACCGTCGGGATCGGCAGACTCCATCCGGACATCGGCGCCGGGAACCTCGCCATCATGATGTTGCCCTCGGGAATAACCACCTCGAGCGCCCGAAACGAGCCCGCGTTGACCGGCTCTCGCGGGGTTGTCAGGCATTTGTAGGCGACCATTGCTCCCGCCTTGGTGCGAGAATTCACCGCTCCGGCGCGCTGCTGGGAGCAGCCCGAGAGGTCAATCGTCATGTCGCTGCCCGCAACCGTGACCTTCGCGTGGATCGGGATCGGCTCGCCTTTCGCGCGGCCGTCGTCATCCAGAAATGCCGCAGCCTCGTACACCCCATCGGGAATCTGTTCGACGACGTTGCGGCAACGCTGCTCGGACTCAAGGAAGATCTGCTCGATAGCAGCCGTGACGACGTCGCCTCCGTAGCGTTGGTACAGCTCCACGATCCGTCGCGCCCCGAGTTGGCAGGAGGCGATCTGTGAGCGAAGGTCGCCCAGCGAGGCGTCTGGAAAGCGGATGTTGGCACGCAGGATCTTGAGCAGCGTGTCGTTTGGCACGCCCGCCTCGTGGATCTTGAGCTGGTCGAGCTGTAACCCCTCCATCCACGGGTCAGTTACCGCGCCGCTCGCCCCGAAGCCAGTGGAGAGCCCACCGATGTCGACCCAGTGCGCACGCACCATCGAGAAGCAGACGATCTCGCGGCCGATGAACACGGGCATCGCCACGACCACGTTGTTCAAGTGCTGGCCGGCGACGCGCTGGTGATTTGTGATGAGGACGTCTCCCGGTTCGAGCCCGTCCGTGCCCCAGCGCTCGATTGCGTCGACCACGACGACGCCGAGATCCGCCACGAAGTGCGAGACGCCCCCCACATTCTGAGAGATCAGGTCGCCGTTAGGCTCAACCAGCGCGCAGCAGAAATCGCCGACCTCGTAGATCATCATGTTATAAGAGGCCCGGCGCAGGTCTGCCGCCATCTCATCGGAGATCGCCGGGAGCGCGTTGCGGATCACCTCCAGTGTGATCGGGTCGATCGGGCGCGAGGTGGTCATGTCTCGCCTGGCCGGTCCGCGGAAGTCGCGCCGGCGACGTCAATCAACAGCTCCAAGCTCGGCGTCACGGTCAGGTGGTCTCCGGCGAAGAGGATGCTGGTCGACGCATATTCCTCGACCAGCGCCGGACCGTCGAACTGTGTGCCGGCCGCCAGCGCCTCGCGCTCATAAACGGGCGTCTCCACCGACGTAGATCCAGGGATCAAGTGCACCGGCGCGGTTGTGTTGAAAGCGGCTCGATCGCCGGCTTCGGCCGTCCGCGGGAGTTGCTTGGGCTTCTCGCGCCGCCCAAGACCGGTCACCCGAAGGTTGACAATCTCCACCTCCTCGCCCGACGCGTGATGGCCGTAGCGACGTTGGTGCACTTGATCGAAGCGGCTCCGGATCGCCGCCAGATCGCCCCGCTCCAGCTCCCCGCCGTCGGTCGGCACTCCGAGCGTGAAGTCCTGGCCGGCGTAGCGCATATCGAGGTACGCCTCAATTCGCAGCCGTGCCGGCTCGATCAGCTCGGCCAGCCGGGCCGACATCTCGCTGTAGGTCGCCGACAGGCGTTCTGGCGGAACCCGGTCCAGGCGCGCGTAGATAGTCTGCACGAGGTCGTGGCGAAGGTCGGTCAGCAGCATCCCGACGGCCGAGAAATGGCCCGGGAAGCGCGGCACGATCACCTGGGGGATGTGCAACTCGCGGGCGATCGCAACCGCGTGCAGAGGACCCGCGCCGCCGGAGGCAAGCAACACGAAGTCCCGCGGATCGAAGCCCTTTGCGACGGACACCTCCCGAACCGCCAACGACATCTTGGCATTCGCGATCTCGACGATCCCGTGTGCAGCCGCAAGCGTGTCGATCCCTAGCGGCACAGCGACGTGCTCGCCGATGCCGGCGAGGGCGGAGTCAAGGTCGAGGGACATCTCCCCGCCCATGAACGCACCAGGGCGAATCCGGCCCAACACGACGTTCGCGTCCGTGATCGTCGGCTGGGTGCCACCGTGGCCGTAGCAGATCGGACCGGGATCGGCCCCAGCGCTGCGCGGACCCACCTTCAACGCGCCGACCTCGTCGATCCACGCGATGCTGCCGCCGCCGGTGCCGACCTCGACGACATCTACGACCGGGCTCAGGACCGGGTGGCCTTCGCTGTAACCGCCGACGTAGTAGCCGTCAGCGACCGTCGGCGTCCTGTCGCGGATCAAGCTGGCCTTCGCCGTAGTTCCTCCCATATCGAAGGCGATCACGTTCGGGAAGCCCAGCTGTCCGGCAACCTCGGCCGCGGCGATGATTCCACCCACCGGGCCCGACTCCATCATCGCCACCGGCCGGCGAGCCGCAGTCTCGGGCGCCATAACGCCGCCGCTCGACTGCATGATCCACAGCTCTCCATCGAAGCCGCGCTCTCGCAGGCGCTCGGAGAGCACGTCGACGTAGCGGCTTACGATCGGTCCTACGTACGAGTTGATCACTGTCGTCGAGGTCCGCTCGTATTCGCGATATTCGCGGACGATCTCGTGGGAGAGGGAGACGTAGCTACCGGGGAGCTCCAGCCTGATGATCTCGCCCGCACGCTGCTCGTGCGCAGGGTTGACATATGCGTGCAGGAAGCACACAGCTACTGCGTCGATGTCCGCTCCGCGTAGTTCGCGGCAGGCCGCCACGACCGCCTCCTCATCGAGCGGCGCGAGCTCCTCACCGGAGGCAAGCATCCGCTCGGGCACCTCGAAGGTCAGGGCTCGAGACACGAGGGGGCGAGGGCGCCGAAAGAAGAGGTTGTATGCGTCGGGGCGATTCCCGCGTCCGATCGAGTAGACATCACGCGTTCCGCGTGTGACCAGCAACCCTGTACGCGATCCCTTCTCCTCGAGCACCGTGTTGATCGCGATCGTCGAACCGTGTACGACGTCCGTCGCCGCGGGGAGATCGCCGCCGCTCTTCTCGACACACGCAAGCACGCCGTTGACGAGGTCCGAAGGTGTAGTGAGGCTCTTCGCATGGAGGAACCGGCCGGCTTCTACGTCATAGGCGATCAGGTCTGTGAACGTGCCGCCGATGTCTACCGCAATGCTGAAGTCGTTCCCCATGGCCACTGGCGCCGGGATGGTAGCATCCCGCGAATCAGGACCAGATTTTCATGATGCGGGACACACAGCAAGCGCAAGGGCCACCCGGATGGCGATGACAGAGGTCCTAGTCGTCGACTGGCGGCCTACCGAATTCACTGAAACCGTGGAGAGCTTTCCCGAGCTGACCTTCCGCGTGGCTGAATCGATCGAGGAGGCGCGGCGCCACCTGGAAACCGCCAACGTCCTGGTCACGGTCGGGCACGGTTTCACTCGCGACGTAGTCGCCTGCATGCCGGAGTTGCAATGGATGCACTGCCTGATTTCGGGTACCAACTGGGCGATCGAGGCGCTCGAAGATCGCCCGGATGTATTGCTGACATCGACGCGCGGGATCCATGGGGAGCGGATGGCCGAGGCAGCTTTGTGCCACATGCTGTGCCTGGCACGCGAGATCCCGAGGTGCGTGCGCAACCAAGACGCGCGACGTTGGGCTCGCTGGGATCCGGTGAAGCTGGGCGGCAAGACCGTGGTGATCGTAGGGATGGGCATTATCGGCGAGCAGTTGGCGCGGGTGTGCAGCGCGCTCGGGATGTCGGTCCTCGGAGTCTCACGGACCGCGCGCGACGTCGAGGGCGTCGCGCGGCTGTTCGCTCGCGCGGACCTGGCCCGAGCCGCGGCGGAAGCCGACTTCCTGGTGCTCACGGTTCCACTCAGCCAGGAAACACGCCATCTCGTGGACGCCGAAGTTCTCAGCGCGATGAAACCGACCGCCTACGTGGTCAACCTGGCGCGTGGCGCCGTCATCGACACCGATGCGTTGCTCGAGGCGCTGCGCACGGGCTCCATCGCCGGAGCGGGACTGGATGTGTTCGACCCCGAGCCGCTACCGGATGACAGCCCGCTCTGGAGTCTTGAAAATGTCTTCATGACAGCCCACATGGGAGGTCGCAGCGACCACTACGTCGCCGACGCGATGCAGATCTTCGAACCCAACCTTCGCTCGTGGCTCGGCGGCGATCGAGACGCGATGCTCAACGTGGTGGCGCGTTGAACGAGCGATTGAACTCGCCTCTCCCCAAGGAGGAGCTCGACCGACGCCACGTCGCAGTCCGCTCGGCAATGGAGCGGGACGGTATCGACGTACTCCTGGCGCAGAACAACAACGACTTCCAGGGCGGCACAGTCCGGTACCTGACCGACATGCCCGCCGTCGCAGGAATTTGGACGAGCGTTGTGCTCCCGCGAGAGGATCAAATGACGATCGTCAGCCATGGTCCGATCGACGGCGAGCAGCCGGTCCCGCAAACGCTGGCCGGCGTCGCTCGGATCCGGACGGCGGCGACGTTCGCAGCCGCCCCATACACGAGCCGCCACGAGGAACGGCTTGTAATTGAGGCGCTGGCCCCGTTCAAGAACGCAACCATTGGGCTAGTCGGTCGGTACCAGATGTCGGCATCGCTGGTCGAGGCAGTCCGTGAAGCACTGCCGAAAGCCCGCGTCGTCGATGCACAAGACCTTCTGGATGGGATTCGAACGCTCAAGTCCGATACCGAGCAGCGCCTGATCCGGTGCACGGCGACGCTGCAGGACGAGGCGATGGAGGGGGCTTTCGCCGCGGTGCAACCTGGCCTGCGGGAAAGCGACATCACCGCCATCGCGCAGCATCTATGCCTCGATCGTGGCGCCGAGCAGGGTATCTACCTCAGCGCTTCCTGGAGCCCGGGTGAGGCTACCGGGATAGCGCACCGGCACTTCCAGGACCGGGTTCTGCGCGAGGGGGACGTGTTCTGCCTGCTCATCGAGAGCAACGGGCCAGGAGGTTTCTACACAGAGCTTGGCCGTAGCTGCGTGCTCGGCGAGCCGCCCGGTGAACTCGTCGAGGAGCTCGGGTTCGTGCGTCAGGCCCAGCAAATGTGCCTCGAGCTGATGACGCCGGGCGCGCCGAGCAGCGAGATCTGGGAGTCCTACAACGCGTTCCTAGCCGAGCACGGCCGCCCACGTGAGCGCCGGCTGCACTCGCACGGCCAGGGGTACGACCTCGTCGAGCGTCCGCTGATCCGCTTCGATGAGCAGATGGCAGTCCAGGAACGGATGAACATTGCTGTCCATCCCAGCTACGTCAAAGAAGGGCTGCAATCCTGGATCTGCGACAACTACCTGATCGGTGCCGACGGGCCCGGGCAATCTATCCATCGCTTCCCACAGGAGATCGTCGCGCTTTGAGAGATCGGGCGCGGCGGCGGCGTACCTATCCGGACTCTTCCGCGGCGGAGGTCGGCGCCGGCGGGGGCCCTCCGCTGAGCACTTCTGTGATCCGGGCGCAGGTCTGCAGCAATGCGCTCGCCATCCTCGCCTCATTGCCCTCGTAACGCTGACTCGGAAGTGGCACCGTCACGGCAGCGACCGCGACGAACGGGTCACGTACGACGGAACCGATCGCGCTGATCCCGGCCGTGTGCTCCTCGTGGTCGTACGCGATGCCGGTCCGGCGCACCTCGCGCAGTTCCTCCATCAGATCCTCGCGGGTACGCTCGGCTCCGGTGGCCAGTACGGTCATACGCTCTGGGAGCAACCGCATGAGGTGACCGTCGGACAGGCAGGCCAGAAGCGCCTTGCCGTTCGCGGTGCAATAGGCCGGGAAGGTCGCGCCGACCGTCGACACGGCTCGCAGACGGTGTGGCGCCGCCACCTGGTCGACGAACGCCACACGATCCTGGATGAGGACCGCCAGGTCGACCGTCTCGTTGACCTCGAGCGAAAGCAGTTCGAGAAACGGGCGCACCGCGTAGCGCAGTTCGCCGCGCTCCGAGGCAGCGAGCCGCGTCAGCTCTGGCCCAAGGCGATAGCGCCCGGGCGCACTGCCCGGAGAGACAAGCCCCTCTCCCTCGAGCGTGACGAGAATCCGGTGCACGGTCGAGCGGGATAGGCCGACACGCCGGGCGATCTCAGACGGCGTGAGTCCGAGATGCTCCCCGTTCAGCGTCCTCAGAATGCCTGCGGCGCGCACGATCACCTGGATCCCGCCACCACGGTTGGCGGAGCGCGCATCAACTTCAGGGCCCATGATCGAGGCACTGTAGCCGTTGGCCCCAGAGTTTCGCAATACGGGACAAAACGTGTGCTAGGCGGCCACGCTACGGAGGACCCAATCTTGACAAGGCGCCAAGCGGGTTATACGGTCCTACATCCCAGACGGGCGTACCGTTATGCGAGACAGGAGGATTTTTGATGTCGGCCACACCAGCCTCCATCACGGATCATGCAGACGCGGTGCGCCGCAATGGCCGGACTGGGCTCCAGTTCTTCGATCTGTCGCATCCGTGGGGCCACGACGCACCGCTATGGCCCTATTTCCCCGACATCAAGATCGAGCGCTTTCACTACCACGCCAAGTCCGGCGTGCTTTCGCAGCAGATCACGACGTTCATGCACTGCACGACGCACACCGACGCGCCGGCGCACGTGATCGAGGGCGCGAGGTTCATGGACGAGGTACCGCTCGAGTCCTACTTCGGCACCGGCGTCGTGGTCTCGATCCCGAAAGACAAATGGGAGGTGATCACGCCGGATGATCTCGAGCGGGCGCGGCCGGAGATACGCCCGGGCGACATCGTCATCGTGAACACCGGATGGCATCGGTACTGGGGCGACACCCGCAGGTACTTCATCGACTCCCCGGGCACGTACGACGAAGCGGGCGCATGGCTGGCGGAGAAGGGCGTCAAAGGCTTTGGAATCGATTGCCAGGCGCTCGATCACCCGCTCGGGACGGCGATCGGCGCGCAACCCAACGGCCCGCTCGTGCCATCGGTGCTCGAGGAGTACAGGCAGTTAACCGGTCGCGAAGCCTCCGAGGACTTTCCCCTGTGGGAGCCGTGCCACAGGCATCTGCTCGGTAACGGCATCGTCGGATTCGAGAACGTCGGGGGACAGATCGACGAGATCACAGGCAAGCGCGTCACGTTTGCCGCTTTCCCCTGGCGCTGGAAGGGCGGCGACGGATGCATCGTGCGGTTGGTGGCGATGCTCGATCCGACGGGCGAGTACAAAATCGAGACCGGGGAATCGGACTGATGCAGGTCACCAGGCTCGGTGACGCCGAGCGCTACGAAGCGCCCAAGCATTTCGACATGTGCGCCCTGCGACTACAGGGCTTCGACGCGACCGACGCGGAGAACTTCTCGGTGGGTTTGTCGCACTTCCTGCCCGGGGGCGGCGCCGAGATGGACGCCACGCCGATTGAGAAGGTGTACATCGTTATCGATGGCGAGGTAACGGTCGAGACAGAGCACGAGGTAACCACGCTGGGCCCGCTCGACTCGTGCTGGCTGGCGCCTGACGAAGCGCGCAAGATCGAGAACCGCACCAACCGCCCAGCGTCGATGCTCGTCGTCATGCCCTACCGTCGGACAAGCGAATGAGCGCACCCGAGACCGCGCTGTCACCAGGTCAGCTCTTCGACCTGTCCGGGCGGTCGGCGCTGATCACGGGCGCGACGGGCGCACTGGGTGGCGCGGCGGCGCGTGCGCTGGCCGCCGCCGGTGCCGTGCTGACGCTCACAGGTGGTGACGCGGACGCGCTCGAGGCATTTGGATCGGAGTTGCGAGAAGGTGGCGCGGACGTCGAACTCGTAGCGAGGCGACCAGATTCCGCCGAAGACGCCGACGCGATGGCGGAGGCCGCGATCAGGGCGCACGGACGAATCGACATTCTGCTGACCGCCGCGGGCCTGAACCGTACCTCGCCAATCGTCGAGTTCCCGGTTGACGACTGGGAAAGCGTGATGAACGGCAACGTCCGTGGTACGTGGCTCGCCTGCCGCTCAGTCGGCAGGCGGATGCTCGACCAGTCCGACGGTGGCCGTGTCGTCCTGGTCTCCTCGACGCGCGGGCGGCTTGGCCATCCCGCGGGCTACACGGCCTACTGTCCGTCGAAGGCAGCGATCGACGGGCTGACGAAGGCGTTGGCGTGCGAGTGGGGTCCCGCGGGAATCACGGTAAACGCGATCGCTCCGACCGTGTTCCGGTCGGAGCTGACGGCATGGATGTACGCCGACGACGGTCCCGGGCCAGCGGTGCGGGCGGGCATGCTTAGCCGGATTCCGCTCGGCCGTCTTGGCGAGCCGAGCGACTTCGTCGGCCCGCTGATGTTCCTCGCATCCCAGGCATCAGCATTCGTCACCGGCCAGATTATTTATGTCGACGGCGGCTACACAGCCGGCTGAACCGTCGACCTCCGCGCCGCCCGTGATCCGTGCCGCGGTCATCGGCGGCGGGCTGATGGGTCACGGCATCGCACAGGTTCTCGCTGTCGGCGGGGTACAGGTCGCCGTCCACGACGTCGATCCGGCAATCCTGGGCGACGTGCCGCGGCGCATCGCCGACAACCTGCAGGCACTGGGCTGCGACCCCGACGCAATCAGCCGCGTCGCGCTGGCCGGAACGTTGGGCGACGCGCTCGTCGACGTCGACTGGGTGTTCGAAGCCGCTCCTGAACGGCTCGAGCTCAAGCAGGAACTGTTCGCAATGCTCGATCACGCCGCCCCGGCACACGCCGTTCTGGCGACGAACACGTCGGTCATGTCAATCGCCGAGATCGCCTCCCGGGCGCGCGGGCGGCACCGGATCATCGGTACGCATTGGTGGAATCCAGCGTTCCAGATGCCGCTGGTGGAGGTAGTTCAAGCGCCAGAGACCGATCCGGAAGTCGTAGCTCGCACACTGACGTTTCTGACGGCGCTCGGCAAGACACCCGTGCACGTCAAGCGTGACGTCCCGGGGTTCGTCGGCAATCGGTTGCAGCACGCCCTCTGGCGCGAGGCCTTCAATCTCGTCGACGATGGCGTCTGCGATCCCGAGACCATCGACACCGTCGTGAAGTCTGGATTCGGCCTCCGGATGCCGATCCTCGGCCCGATCGAGAACGCAGACCTGATCGGGCTGGACCTGACCCTCGACATCCACGAGTACATCTTGCCGCGGCTGGATCCCCCCTCACAGCCGTCACCGGGCCTGCGTGCAAGAGTGCATGCCGGCAGGCTCGGCATGAAGACTGGAACGGGATTCCGGGACTGGACGCCCACCGCCGCGGATTCGCTTCGCGGGTCGCTTCGCGCCTACCTGGCGCGTGTCAGCAGCGAGGGACAACGGTGAGCGCCTCCCTGGCGGTGCTGACCGCCGCTCTGACCGGCCCGATCGCCTCCAAGGCGGACAACCCAGCGCTTCCGACGACGCCACAGGAGATTGCCGCCGAGGCCGAGGCCGCGTGGAAGGCCGGTGCGGCGATCGTGCATGTGCACCTGCGCGATCAGCACGGAAAGCCAACTGCCGACCTCAACATCGCGAGATTGACGGTGGGCCTGATCGAGGAACGGTGCCCGGTCCTGGTTCAGCTATCGACAGGGGTTGGGTTGTCGGTGGCGTTCGAGGAACGCGAGCAGATCGTCGAAGCGCGACCGGCGATGGCGACGCTCAACGTATGCTCGATGACGTTCGCTGACGGCGAGTTTCGCAACCCCCCAGCAGGCGTCCGCCGCTTAGCGAGCAGGATGCGGGAGCTTGGCATCAAGCCGGAGTTGGAGATCTACGACACCGGTCACCTCGATGTCGCGCTCGCGCTTCACAGCGAGGGGCTGCTCGCCGATCCGATGCAGTTCTCGATCGTCCTTGGCGTTCGCGGCGGCGCCGGCGCCGACCCCGAGAACCTCCTCTCCATCGTGCGGCGCCTGCCGGAAAATGCGGTCTGGCAGGTTGTCGGTATCGGCCGAGCCAACCTGGTGCTGACCGCCATCGGCCTGGCCATAGGGGGAAACGCCCGTACGGGATTGGAGGACACCCTGCTGATCCGCCGAGGCGAGCCCGCAGCCGGGAACGGGCCGCTGGTCGAGCGGCTCGCCACCGTTGCCCGCTCGATCGAGCGCGAGCCCGCGTCGCTCGCTGAGGCATGCGAACTGCTCGGAGTTGGTGCGGGGAGCCGCCTGAGCCCGTGATGACCCCGATAGACACAACGATCCCACGTATTGCATTCGGAGGAGCTGGACATGAGTGAGCTGTTTCCGGCGAAGTCCATCGCCGTCGAGGTGATCGCGTGCACCGATCCCACCCGCGAGGGTGAGTTCAACTACTGGCACGACAAGCTGCGGGTCCCGGAACTGCGCAAGCAAGATGGCATCGTGGACGTTTACCGGTATCGCGACATGCAGCCCGATTACGGCGACGAGTTCAAGCGCTTCAAGGCGCCGGCGGGAGGGCTGTCACGGTATCTGACGCTCTACCGGATCAACGACACCGACCCCTGGAGCGTGATGCAGCGCCTGTGGGAAAAGCAGAGAAGTGACGGGCTGATCGACTGCGCCGAGCTTCTGGATCTGACGGTGTGGGAGTTCTGCGCGTACAGGCATACCGTTCGGCGCCACGAAGCGCAGACGCGACTGCCGGACGGCATGCCTGAGGCGTTCTTTCTCTACTACTCGAACAACGACCCGGCGCAGAAGGTGGCGCACGACGACTGGTGGCTTTACACCCATGCCCACGACTTGCTCGAGACTCCGGGACTCCTCCAGTGTTTGCGCTACCAGACCGCCAACCCGGAACCTTCGGAACGTGAAGCGAAAATCCTGAACATCTACGAGATCGACGACGACGATCCGGCGAGCGTGCTGCTGCGGGTCCTCCAAGACGACCGCGACGTTCGGCTTCCCCAGGGGCGTTTCAGCAGCTTCAGCCGCCCAGGCGACTGGCACGGCAGCGGCCTGTACCGGCACTGGGATCTGATGTAGGTCCCAAACCTATCTGAGACCAGCCGTTGCATCGAACGTCGCTATATGTCAAATGTGTGAAGCAACATTTTCATGGGATGAACACGCTTGCATCTCGGCTTGCACGGGTCTATCGTGTTCCACAGACTGGTCCGATATGTTCCACTAGGTGGAACGAGGAGGGAGGAATGGGTGAAATGAGGGGCACCGATAGAAGGCCGTCTTTGCTTCATCGCGCGAGCGGCTGGCGACCGAGGACCGCCGCTGCCGTTGCTGTAGTTGCGCTTGCCGTCTGCATCGCCTCGGCGGCGTCTGCGTCGACTGCCAGCGCCAGGAGGCCCGCCAGGGTCCCAGAGAAGAAGTCGAGCGGATCAAAGCTCGTCGAGGCCGTCGTAACCGCGTTCACAGGTCCGGAGTCCTTCATCGGAGGGGTCCTCAGCGCGGGCACGTACCCGGCCGTCTACGAAATCAACGCCGCGGGCGGCGTCTTTGGCCGCGACTTCACCGTGGACACCGTCGATACACGCGGAGACCCGGCCGACGCGCTGCCGCTGGTTGAACGGTTCCTGGGAGCGACGAGCAACGTCGTCGGAATCGTCGGAACGGATGGAGCAACGGCCAACCAGCTGCTCCCCGTGTTCAACTCACACAAGATTACGATCACCTCGGACGTTGGGTCGTCGAACTTCGACCACACCAACCTCAAGTACTTCTGGCGTCTGATCGCGCCTGACCCGGTGAACGGGCTCGCGATGGCGGAATGGGCGAAGCACAAGGGTTACACCCGCGTTGCATACGTGTTCGGGACTGACACCACGGCGCAGACAGACCTGCCGGGCATCGAATATGGAGTCAAGCACCTCCATCTCGATGTTGTCGCCAACATCAGTCTCCAGCCCGACCAGCCGTCTTACCAGTCCGACGCGGCCGAGTTGCTAGCTGCCAAGCCGCAGGTCATATTCACAGAGGAGGACGACACTACGGCGGGCACGTTCTTTGGCGACGTGGGCCAGTTGGGGACGGTGCCTCCGATCATCGGCGACTCCGGCACGATCGAGAGTGGCTGGCTCAGTGCCGTGTCGTCGGCAATCGGGAGCTCGACATTTGAGCACGACTACACCGGCCTCACGTCTCAACCGCCTCCGGTGACGGCTGCGCACCGAGCGTGGGTGACAGCACTGAATCACTCGACCAAACAGGTCAAGCTGCCTGTGACTCAGTGGTACAACGAGCCTTACGCAGAGGCATCGTACGACGGAGTGATAATGCAGGCGCTCGCCATGTTGAAGGCGGGGAGCACAAAGCCGGCTATTTACAACAAGGACATGGAGGCGGTGACCGAGCCCGGCAAGGGCAAGGTCAAGGTCTACAACTTCGCGGCCGGCAAGGCTGCCCTGGCGAAGGGCAAGCGGATCGAGTACGTTGGCGTTTCCGGTGCCGTGTCGTTCAACAAGTGGCACAACTTCTACGGAAACCAGGTTGCGGTGCAGTTCCCGCAAGCCACGCTTACTAGTCAGAAGGTCATCGGAGTTGTTCCGGCCAGTGAAATCGAGGCGGCCGGATAGACACACAGAGTCCCAAGGCGCCGGTCAGGGCGGTCCGAGCTTCCGCCCGGGCCGGCGCCGATTTGGGCTACGTGCAAGCACGATTTGAGTACCTCAGCCGAAACACACAACTTGAACCGCTGCGAGCCGCTCCTGATGGCCGACGAAGTGAGCTTCGGCTATGGCTCGCTGACGGTCGTCGACCGGGTCAGCATTCAGGTGGGCCCGGGCGAGACGGTGGTTCTCCTCGGCCCGAACGGGGCGGGCAAAAGCACACTGGTCAAGGGCTTGATAGGGCATCTGCCAGTGCTCGCCGGCGCGGTCCGGTTTGAGAGCTCCGACATCAGCAAGGTGTCCTCGCCACAGCGGGTCCGCCTGGGAGTGGGCTATGTCCCACAGACCAAGGATGTATTCCCAACCCTGAGTGTCGCGGAGAACCTCAGGATGGGCGCATATGCGATGCCGCGCCAGGCGGCTAAGGGCCGGGCTGACGAGGTGATCTCGCTGTTTCCCGCGCTTGAGCGTCTCCGGCGTCGGCGTGCGGGCACGCTCAGCGGTGGCGAGCGGAAGATGCTTGCGATCGCCCGGGCCCTGATGCCGAGCCCCCGGATGCTGATACTCGATGAGCCGACTTCCAATCTTGCTCCAAAGATCGCAAAGGACGTGCTCGAGGAGATCGTGGGCCGTCTCGCGTCGGCTGGTCAGGCCGTACTTATGGTTGAGCAGCGCGTCGAGATGGCGCTTGAAGTGGCCAGTTTCGGATATGTGCTGGTCCAGGGCCGCGTCCGCCTCGCCAGTCCCGCTCAGGCTCTTCGGGACTCTGAGGAGGAACTCGCGGAGCTGTTCTTCCGTGGCGGAGCGCCGCCGGTGCCGGCCGTCACCGGGCAGGCGGGGGATTCGGCATGAGCCTGTACCTGGAGGCTGTGGGCTTCGGCGTCGTGGCGGCGGCGAGCATCGCGATCGGCGCGATGGGGTTCACGCTTCAATTCGGGCTCACCAACGTGCTCAACATCGGGTACGGCTCGATCATGAGCCTCGGTGGGTTGGTCGCTTACGCCTGCCACGCGGCGGGAATGTCGATCTGGCTCGGGCTGGTCGTCGGTGGCCTGAGCGCAAGCGCAATGACGCTTCTGGTGGCCAAGTCGATCCTTTCGGTTTTCGCGCGCCGAGGGGCCGGGCTGTTCGAGATGGCGATGATCACCTTCGGCGTCTCGCTCATCATCGAATACGGCATCGCTTCGGCGACCCAGAACAACACCTACAGCCTCTTTCTCGCGGTCGAGCATGCCATGACATTCGGGCCGTTCCACTTCACGAAGGTTCAGTTGGTGTTGGTCATCCTTGCGATCGCCGTCTTTGTCGTGCTCGACCTCTTCCTGCGCCTCACGAAGCTCGGATTGGCCCTGCGAGCGACGGCAATCGACCCGGATCTGGCGCGTGCGTCGGGGATTCAGACAAACCGGGTTGTCACGGCAGCCTGGCTGATGAGCGGGTTTCTGTGCGGGCTGGCCGGCGGGGTGTTCACCATTAACATCCTGACCGTCAACGCGTTCACGGGCGACACGCTGCTCTCGCTGGTGATCGTGTCTGCCCTGCTTGGGACGGCCGGCTCGGTCCGTGGCGCAGTGTTGGCCGCGCTCGTGATTGGCATCGCCACCCAGGTTGCGAGCGTGGCCGGGGCATCGGGCTACGACAGCGCGGTCGCTTACGGATTCCTCGCGCTCGTGCTGCTCGCCAGGCCCAAGACGTTGCAGGGCGAACTGGTCACGGACAAGGCCCAGATCACGGTCTAGGGCCGGCGCTCGGCAAGAATGCTAAAGACGATCGAGGAGTGACAGCGTGCAGGCTTTTGTTTCGATCTCGCTGGTCTACCTCGGCATCTACGCGCTGTCGGCTTGGTCGCTCAACCTGCAGTACGGCTACGCCGGCATCATCAACTTCGGCTGGATCGTGTTCCAGGCGATCGGGGCCTACATCGCGGGCGTTACAGCGCTCGGCTCGTCGTCCGGCTCGTTTCAGACCTACATCCTCGGCGCGCGGCTGCCGTTCCCGTTACCACTGCTGATGGGAACCCTCGCAGGAGGTGCGCTCGCGCTCGTGCTCGGTGCGCTGATCCTCACGCGCCGGATCCGCTCGGACTTCCAGGCAGTCATCTTGCTGGTCGTCTCGATCATCGCCGCGCAGGTTGTGATCGCCACGCCATCGATCTTCGACGGCTCGAACGGCCTGTCGAACATCCCCAAGCCGTTCAATGGCGCACTGCACCTATCCGACCAGGGTTACCAATGGTTCTACGTCGGCTGGATGGCGGTTCTGTGCATCATCGTCTTCGTCGGCCTACAGTGGCTGTGCCGTACCTCCTGGGGACGGGCGCTGCGGGCGGTCCGTGAGGATGAGACGCTGGCGGCGTATTCCGGTATCAACGTCCCGTTGCTCCGGGTGGTCGTGTTCGTGATCGGTGGCGCGATCGCCGGATTCAGCGGAGCGCTGCTCGCCGAATTCCTCGGGACGTGGTCGCCTGATGCCTGGAACTTCGTCGAGACCTTCGTCGTGTTCGTCGCCGTCTACGTCGGAGGCCGGGGCAACAACCTCGGTGCCCTGCTTGGCGCGTTCCTCGTTCCGGTGGTGTTCGGAGTGATGCCGTCATTCCTTCCGGAGTTCGGCTATCCGGGTCTGAGCGCGAATCTGGAGTGGATCGTGATCGCTCTGTTGTGGCTGGTGACGTTCTACCTGCGGCCGGCGGGGATCCTCCCCGAGCGGCGGCACGTTGCCAAGCGCGGTGGAGCCTCCAGCGGCTCCAGCCTACTGTCAAAGACGCCGTCGGCCACTCCGCCCACGATGGACGAACCGAGGACCGTATCGTGAGCCATGAACCGCGTCGCGGCGCCGAGGCGCGGCTCCAGGTTGAGGGCGAGCCAGCAGCGCACGGCGTCTCCCTACCCGTCGGTGAGCCCGCCGGGCAAAGCTCTGGTCCGCATGCAGGGTTACTCGAGGTCGAAGACCTGCGGGTGACCTACCGTGGCGTGCCCGCGGTCGGAGGCATCTCGTTGAGCGTACGGCGCGGCGAGATCGTGGGGTTGATTGGACCGAACGGCGCGGGTAAGTCCTCGGCGCTCAACGCGATCTCGGGCGACGTGCGTGCGGCAGGCGGCTCAGTCCGACTCGCCGGCCACGACATCACCAGGCTCGCGCCCTACCGCCGGGCCAGGCGCGGAATGGCGCGGACCTCGCAGACCGCACGCGTGTTCGAGGGGCTCACGGTATTCGAAGGTCTCGTGACGGTTGCGCGCGGAGCTGAGGGCGCCTCGCTGACCCGGACCGTGATTCGCCGGGGCCAGCGCGCGGACGAGAAAGAGACCGCCCAGATGGTCTGGGGGTTGCTCGATCACCATGGCTTCGCCCATATCGCCAACCTCTACGGGCGCGAGCTGAGCGGGGGGCAACGGCGGTTCGTCGACCTGGCGATGGCGTTGATACGCGCGCCGGAGCTGCTGTTGCTGGATGAGCCCATGGTCGGCGTCGCACCTGCACTTCTGCCGAGTCTCATGGAAGAGCTTCAGCGAGTCGCGCGGGCTGGGGTCGGGATCCTGATGGTCGAGCACGCGCTCGACGTTGTCGCCGCGTTGTGCGATCGCGTGATCGTGATGGCCGCCGGCGGCATCATCGCCGAGGGCACCTACCAGGAGATTGCAGAAGACGTGGAAGTCCGGCGCGCTTATCTGAGCTAACGGAGGAAGGCATGGAGATTCAATTTGGCCGGCAGCCGTTCCATCACCTGTTCGTCCCAATCGTGCTTCCGTTCGTCGAGGGCGGATTTGACGTCGATGAGGAGGCGCTGAGGCGATACCTTCGATGCCTGACAAGTGATGAGCTCGTCGCTCGGGGGATCGGGATCGTGATCAACTCAGAGGCGGGCGAGCTCGTGTACTTGAGCCGAGACGAGGCGCGCCGCAATGTCGAGATAGCCGTCGAGGTGTGCGCGCAGCGTGTGCCGGTCGTTGCCGG
The DNA here is from genome assembly GCA_963774025.1 of uncultured Conexibacteraceae bacterium. Taxonomy (GTDB): domain Bacteria; phylum Actinomycetota; class Thermoleophilia; order Solirubrobacterales; family Solirubrobacteraceae; genus Palsa-465. Next base: position 271,761 of record CAVZDL010000015.1, on the reverse strand, counting down.
TGTCGCCGCCCTGCGGCCCGAGGCGATGATCGAGCTGGCCCGAGATGCCAAGGAGGCCGGTGTCGACGGACTGATGCTGCTCCCACCCATGGGCGCAGTCGACGTCTCGGTGGGGTGGAATGCCGCGCGCTACCCGGAGGTCTGGATCGATGTCGCGCGCGACATCGATCGAGTGGTCGACATGCCGCTCGTCATGCACCCGGTGACGAACATGACGCCTGAGTTCGGGCCTGGCTTCCCGCTCATCGGCGTGATGAAGATGGTGGAGGAGGTCAACAATGTGGTCGCCTGGAAGATGACCTACAGCTGGCAAGGCTGGCGAGTCGTCGCCCACGCGCTGCGAGAGTTCGACCGCCACATCGCCTTACTCGGATCGGGCGCCCGCTACTTTCACGAGGCGCTCGCGTCGGGCATCATCGACGGAGCTCTCTCAGCGGGGCTCAATTACTCACTCGAGCCCATGCTCCAGCACATCGCGGCTTTCCAGGCCGGCGACCTTGACGCTGCGCTGGCTATTTGGGACGGCGGATTGCGGCAATTGCAGGAGTTTGTCTTCGCCGAGCCTTCCCGGCTGCATATCCGTACGAAGATTGGCGCCTGGATCGCCGGACACGTTCCGCACCCGATGATGCGCCCGCCGATGCCGAAGCCGATGCCCGAGGAGTGCACACGGATCCGCGATCTGATGGTTGTCGCCGGGTGTTCGGTGCTCGACCAGGAGCCATTCCTGGCGGTTCTTTCAGAGCTCTCGGCGGACCGGTCGAGCGTCGGTGCCCGGTAGGCGAAAGCGGTGAAGGCTCAGCCGGCCTCGACAAACAACTCCGAGAGAGCGGGCTCCCTGTTGATCCACCCTTGCTCTCTGGCATAGCGCGCGACGGTCTCGAGGTTGCGCCGGTTGGTCTCGCCCAACCCATACTCCCACGGATCTGGTCCCAATAGTTCACGCTGCTCCTCCCACGCCGCTTCGAAGAAGGCCAACGGGGTCAATCGGGGGTTCGAGACACGCTCGTAGCCGATGCGCTTGGCCTCCTCGAACGCCGAGTAGATGCTCTCGGCAACCCACGGGTGCCGCTCGAGAATCTCCTCCCGGATCGTGAGGGCATGCATGATCGGGAAGATCCCGGTCTCGCGGTAGTAGGCGATCGATTGTTCGACGTGATCAGGAAACAGCCGGGCGATCCTTGGGTCGCCTTGCGCAAGTGCGGCTGGGATTCGGGGCGCGAGCAGCAGGTCCACTTCCCCGGCGAGCAGCGTCGCCTCCGTGACGACGTTCGGCTCAAGTTCTGGCTCGGCGCTGTTCATCGGCTCAGGCGGGTTCTCCCGCCAGTCGACCGCTTCCAGCGGCAGCCGATGACGATCCTGCAGGATCCCGCGGATCCAGACGCCGGCGGCAGGTGTTCTCCCGACGATTCCGGCGCGGCGCCCAATCAGATCGGTCGGGGAGCGGACGCCAGCCTTGGTGTTGACGAAACAGTAACCGTGCCTGAATCGCCTATGCGGGTAGATCGGTAGCGCCGTGATCCGATGCCCGTATTCACGTACCTGGAAGTACTTGGCGACATTGAACTCACCGATGTCCGCCTCGTTGCGGCGACGCAGGCTGTAGATCCGGCGCGGATCGTCGATCATGAACGTCAGGTCTATGCCCTTGGCCTCGACCTCTCGGTCGATCAGGGCGCGCGTGATCTCATACAGACCGCAGGACAGCGTCAGCTGCAGCTTTCGCATACTCAGCCGATTGGCCACCGGATGTCGGCAACCGGTTTCGGCACCTCTCGAATCGGTGGAGCGTCCGGAATCAGTGGCAGCAACAGGTGGGAGGGCCGCTGCTGATCGTGGTAGATCTTCGCCTCGCCCGGAACGGGGAGCAGTTCCGACGTGTAGACGGTGTGCAGCATCAGGTGATACGCGTTGTCGTCGCCTGAGATTTCGACACGGATGCGATGGCCTTGCTTGAAGGTCCAGAACTTCGGCGGCAACTCGACGTTGTACTCGTAGATCTCGCCCGCCAGCGGGCGGCTTGGGTTCGTGTAGGGATGGAACGGCAAGCCGGGTCCAGACCGGGTGTCGTCAAGCTCCCGGTAGGAGGCCTTCAGGACGTGCTCAGAGATCACCTCACGATGTCCATCTTCGCCGAGGTCGGCGAGCTTTACGAAGAACGCCATGTCGAGCGTGTCGATCGCCGCCCAGAACGAGACGCTCATCGGGCCCCAGACGCGGGTGTCCACCGAAAGCGGCTCGGAAACGAACGCTATCTGCGGCTCTCCCGTGATCAGCCTCACCGTATCCGGTGGGGTGCGTGGATCGTGGCTCATGTCGGCCGTGCCCGGGAGTCGAGAGCCTGTCGGGAAGGAGTCGGGTGCCTCCTCACCCGGTGCCTCGCGGTCGAGGCTTCCATATGGAGGGTCGGTCGCCGACTGCTCGGCACCGCCGTGGAAGTAATACTTCGTCCACTCGGCCCTGCTCAGGGGATAGTCGATCTCATATCGCCAGTCCTGGGTTACCGAGTCGCAGATCATCACCTCCGGCTCGTCCATGATCCCGGTAGCAACGTCCTTGCACCAGTGGTCAAACCACCGAACGATGTACTCGTTGAGCGGTAGGCTCTCGATGAAGGTCACGTGCGATTGGCGATTCCATGGGAGCACGAGCAGTTTCTTCGGGCTCGTGATCTTCGGATAGCCCCAGAGCTGCCCTCGCGAATGGTTCTGACTCGGCTGCGGAATGATGCTGAGCACCGGTATTTCGATTTCTTGGAGCCTCGTCCACGAAGACATGTTCCACCAGAACTCACCGTCCTCCGGATGCGAGAGGAAGGCGTTGAACAGGTCTGCAGGAGGCAGTTTCCCTTCGACTTCACGTGGCCAGTAACACTGAGCCATCGTGTCCGGTCCCCACATGCCGAAGAACGCGGTATTGAAAAGCCCACCCTTCCATGCGTAATCACGGTAGAAGTCGGTCGACCCGTCGGCGGGGGCAATGCATGCCAGGTGGGGTGGGCACTGGAGCGCAACCAGCCACTGCATGATCGCGAAGTACGAGTCGCCGAGCATTGTGACCCGTTCGTTGCACCAGGGCTGCTGAGCGATCCACTCGACCATGTCGTAACCGTCCTGCTGCTGGGCAAGATCAAACGGGGCCCACTGGCCCTGTGAGAGGCCCGAGCCACGCGACGCGACGATCACGTGCACATAGCCGTGGCGCAGGAAGAAGGGCGTGTTACCTGCCTCGATCGAATGCGAAATCGCCGGCGGCCACTGCTGGATGTCTTTGATGTAGGGCGACATCGACAAGATCCCGGGGTATCGACCTGGTTCTTCGGGCCGATAGATGTCTGCGGCCAGACGTACGCCGTCCCGCATCGTGACGTAGACGTTCTCCTCGAGGACAATCCCATCGGGAAGCGCAGGGCGAACTGTCGAGGTGTGGGTTGTCATCTGAGACCTTTCGCTCGAGGTTGATCGCAACCAGTGCCAACCGGCGATTCACTGCCAACAGGCGATTCGCGCGCAGCGCCTGGATCAACCAGCTCTGGCGGGATTGGATCACATTCTGTCCCGGAATGCAAGACTAGCCGTCCCGACTGTCGGAATCATCGGAGCGCAGGCGGTCGAGGTCGCGAGCGCGGGGCCGTTCGTATTTGTACCATGCAGCGGTACATTGAGTCCCATGATGCAGAATGGCAATCGGATGCCAGGGCTGGGGTCAGCGGCCGTTCGCGGGTTCGCCCCGAGGACTCACCTGGGGTGACTCGCCCGATGCCCACCCCGGTCTATTTCGACGTCGGATCCGACGTCGGTGGCACGTTCACCGACCTGTGGGTCCGTGCCAGCGACGGGGACACGAGGGTGGTGAAATCACTGACGACTGACGACATCGTGGGTGGTGTGCTCTCTGCTCTTCAGATGGCAGCGGAGGCGTACGGGCTCGAGACGGACGAGTTCTGCCGCTCGATCCAGCGATTCGGGCACGGAACGACCGTCGGTCTGAATGCGCTGTTGACCGGCGAGACGGGGCGGACAGCGGTGATTACAACTGACGGGTTTGCGGATACGCTCGAGATTGGGCGCATGACGCGACAGTTCGCGCACCTGAGCAACGGCGAGGTGAGCGACTATCTGAAGCGAAACATCGTCCCGCCGATGGTGCCGCGCCGGCTGGTCCGAGAGGTCTCGGAGCGGATCGACCGAACAGGGGCCGTGCTGGCGTCACTGGACGAAGCGGATGCACGCTCGGTGGTCGGCTCGCTCGCCGGCGATGGCGTCGACGCGGTTGCGATCTGCACGCTGTGGGCAACCGCCAACCCGGTGCATGAACGCCGACTGAGCGAGCTGGTGCGCGAACACACACCGTCGATGTCACTCAGCCTCTCGCACGAGGTTTCGCCCGTGGTCGGCGAGTACGCCCGCATGTCGACGACCGCGCTGGACGCGGCGCTAAAACCCGTGATGAGCAGGTACACGAGGCGCTTGCGGCGAGCGCTTGACGACTCCGGCCTGCGGGTCCCGATCCTGATGATGACCGGTACGGGAGGCGTCGTACCCGACGACCACCTACTGGAGCGGCCCGTCGCAGCGCTTCTGTCCGGTCCCGCCGCAGGCGTTGTCGCCTGCCAGCGATTGGGGCGCCAGATGGGACGCGACCGGATTCTCACAACCGACATCGGCGGGACGAGCTTCGACGTAGGCCTCGTGGTCGACGGTGAGCCGCTCATGGCCGCGGAGTTCTCATTCGGCGGCATGGAGATCCATGTCCCGTGCATCGACGTGCGCTCGATTGGTGCCGGCGGCGGGAGCATCGCATCGGTTGCATTCGGAGAGCTCACAGTCGGTCCCCGAAGTGCGGGCGCCGCTCCGGGACCCGCTTGTTACAACCGTGGGGGTACGCTCCCGACGGCCACCGACGCGGATCTGATCCTCGGTGTCCTCGCAGCTGAGGGTTTCACCGGCAAGGGCATTTCACTCGACCGCAGGGCCGCGGCCCGCGCGATCGCCGAGCACGTCGCACTGCCCCTCGGGATTGGTCTCGAGGAGGCCGCGTGGGGAATCCGCCAGGTACTCGACAACCGGATGGCGGACCTGCTTCGCCAGGTCACGGTCGAGCGCGGTCACGACCCGCGTGAGTTCACGATGTTCGTCAATGGTGGTTGTGGGCCTTCGCACGGCTGGGTCTTGGCACGTGAGCTCGGCCTGCGAGAGTTCGTCATCCCCGCGACGGCAACCGTTCAATCAGCCTTGGGAACCGCTACCAGCGACATCAAGTTGACGAGGGAAAGACCCCTCTACATACGAATCGGTGCTGACGACCTTGGGTCCGCCGGCGAAGTCGAGGAGTTACGTTCAGCCGTGGCCGAGACTGTGAAAGAGGCGCTCGAGGTACCTCTGCGCGAGACGGTGACGGACGCAGCCGATGTCACTGTGACCGTGGCGATTCGATATCTCGGCCAGTCCCATCACCTCGATGTCCCTATCACGGCAGAAGCGATCGCAGCCTCGACCCTCAACGGCTGCATAGCACGGTTCGAGGCCCAGTACGAGCGACTCTTTGGGCGTGGCGCCGGCTTCCGTCGCGCTGGGTTCGAGTTTCTAGCAGTGCGAGCCGTCGTCACGCGTGCACTCGCACAGGACATTTCCGCGCCGTCGGGCGGACCGATTCGCTGGGTTGGTAAGCGCCCCGTGCGGTTCGACGATCCTGCCGATGCGGCCGAAGTCGACGTCTATGCCGTTGAGCTTCCCGCTCCGGGCCAGCGCGTCAATGGGCCGTGCGTGATTGCCTTCCCGGGTCAGTCAGCGGTGGTGCCGCCCGGAAGCAGCGCGGTCAGCGATGAGTACGGGAACCTGATCGTGAGCTGCTGTGGGTGAGACGCGGCTCGACCCAATCACCTACGAGGTGCTACGCAATCGCATGATCGCTGTCACGGAGGAGATGCGCCTGGCGCTGCAGAGCGTGTCGGGCTCTCCGACCGTGACCGAGGCATCTGACTTCTTCACGGGTTTGTTCCGCCACGACGGGACGGGTGTATCGATGGGATTTCAGGTTTCGTTCGGAGGCAGCGTGGTCGCGACCTCGATACGTCACCTACTCGAACGCGACACGGCGATCCGAGAGGGCGACATGTTCATCGCCAACGACCCCTACATCGGAGCCCTGCATCAAAACGACGTACAGATGTGTGCGCCTCTGTTTCACGAAGGTCGGATGGTGGCGTGGGCGGGGGTGATGGCGCATGAGACTGACGTCGGCGGAATGGACTTCGCCAGCTGGTGTCCCGGCGCTCGCGAGGTCTACCAGGAAGGGCTGAGAATGCCGGTCGTCAAGCTCGTTGATCGGGGCGAGCTGCGTGACGACGTAATGGAGATGATCCTTTCCGCTTCTCGCCTGCCGGCAGCGCTGGGCCTCGACCTGCACGCGTTCATCGCCACACTGAACGTAGCCACTGAAAGGGTTGGGGAGCTGGCGAGACGGTTCGGGATAACGACGCTCGACGCGACCATGGCGAGGATGATCGATGCTTCCGAAGAGCGGCTCCGGCGGCGGCTTGCGGAGCTCCCCGATGCGATCATCCGTGCGTCGGACTTCCTCGAGCATGACGGGCACGAGGACCGTCTTTACAAGATCGCCGTGGTCCTCGAGAAACGGGGCGATTCGTTGAGGCTCGACTTCAGTGGCTCCAGTCCGCAAGCGCCGGGGTTCGTTAACTGCACCCGCGCCGGGCTGCGCGGCGGCGTGATGGGTGCCGTGTTGCCGACGCTCGCGTTTGACATTGCCTGGAACGAGGGACTGATGAAACCCATCGAAATCGTCGCCCCGGACGGGCTGGTCTGCACAGCGCTCCACCCTGCGCCGGTTGGCGCCGCTACGGTGGAAGCCGTTTGGGTTGTCTGCAACGCCGTGGCACTGGCTATCAACAAGCTCCTTGGTTGCTCGACGGTGTATGCCCATCGTGCCCAGGCCGTGAGCGCAGGTGCGATGGCAACCTTCAACATGGGTGGCCATAACCAGTTCGGGCAATGGTTCGGCCTGCACCTGATGGATCCGCTGGCGGCTGGGATGGGCGCCTTCACCTCGCGTGATGGGATCCACGCCGGTGGCCCGATCCAAGGGCCGATGCCGGCAATCCCGGATGTGGAGCACAACGAGCAGGCCGCACCGCTGCTATATCTGCACCGGCGGCTTGCGGCCGGCAGCGCAGGTGCAGGGAAGCACCGAGGCGGGCTCGGCGCCGAGGCTGCATTCACCGTAGCCGGGGTTGACCGCGTCGACGTGCTGGTCATGACCCACGGGGCCGAGGTGCCCAATTCCTCTGGAATCTTCGGAGGTCATCCGGGAGCCCAGATCCGCCAGCGGATGGGGCGCCGCGTGCTCGAGCCGCAACGATACCCGCAGGCGCGCAAGCCAGGAGATCCCGCCGTCCTTGGCGGAACCTGGGTCGAGCTCGGCCCCAAACCGGGAATGATGCCGATGGCCGCGGGCGACGTCTTCGCCGTCAGCTGGCAGGGCGGGGGTGGTGTGGGGGATCCGATCGACCGCGACCCGCTGCTGGTTCACGACGATGTGCTCGACGGGCTGACCTCAGCTGAAGATGCGCGCCGGATCTATGGCGTTGTCGCGACGGAGGTTCTGGATCTGCAGGCCACTTCGCTCCTTCGCAGCGAGATGCTCCGCTCACGCCTCAACGGCCGCGATCCCGCGCCGGAGATCGACGACTGGACCGACCAGACGCTGCCGATGGGCCCTGCGCTGGCCCTGCACAAAGTCGACGAGACCTGGGAGGTGCGGTCGGCCGGGCATGTGCTCGTGCGCGGCACTACGGCCTGGCGCGCCCGTGCTCTGCCCGAACGCCTTGAGCGCGCCGATCTACACCCCGACCTCGCGCTCACAGCCTGGTACTGCCCGTTCACGGCACGGCTGCTCGCGATCGATATCCATGAAAGGGACCAGGAGCCCCTGGACGACATCGAGATTCACCTCGAGACGCTCACCTGGGATGCACGCAGCAGACACATGGAGGAGGAGATCGATCGTGCAGTTTGAACAGGCCAACGAGTTGATGCTCGATGGGCATGCCCACGACACGGTCGAGCAGTTGGCGACCGGGCAGGTCCGCGTACACATAGTCGACCGCCTTCAGGGGATCACGCCGGAGATGTACGAGTGGTGGTTCGGTCACATGGAGCGCAACACCTACATGCTGTGGCACCCGCGGGATCACGAGGAGTTCCGGTGGGTGTCCGGGTGGGAGCCGGGACGCTACGTCGGAGCCACCCACATGACGCGGCAAACATTCGGTGGTGTCGGATCGGCAATGCGCGCCGAGATCACCTTTGTACCGCGTGCGCTCTGGTTTGACTGGCGCATGTTCGAGCCGAATGGCGTCGGGGTTGTTATCTGCGCGATCGTTCACATGCACGACGAGCTGGGACGGGCCAAGCCGGAGGAGGCGGCGCGCTTCGTGCATCTCGGTATCAGACGGGAATACGGAACCGAACTGCGAAGCTCGTTCTGGCTGAGCGCCAATCCGGACATGGACATCGAGCGAGCCACCACGGGCCGCACGAGGCACGTCCACGAGGAATGCGCATTCCTGTGTGACTTTCTGCCGGACTTGTACGGTGATCGTGGGCGTTCCGCGACGCCGGCTCACGACGGCGGCGTCGCCGGCGTCAGCTCTCCAGGGCGGCAGTGATCTGAGCGCAGGTGCTGAGGAGCGCGGCGATCAACTGCGTCTCCCGCCCGTCGAAGCGCGGCGACGGAACGGGGACGCTAACAGCGGCGACGGAATGCCCACGGGCATGAACGACGGCGCCGACAGCGGAGATGCCCAGAGTGTGCTCCTCCCGCACGATCGCGTAGCCCTGCTTGCGCACACGTGCGACCTCCTCGAGCACCGCTTCGCGATCGGTCATCGTGTACGGGGTGTCCGCCTTCAACCGGACCGGCACGAGCTTCTGTGCCTGCTCGTCTGTCAGTGCCGCCAAGAGCGCCCTGCCGTTTGCGGTCGAATAAGTCGGGAAGCTAGCCCCGATCGCCGAGACCGCCCGCAGCGGATGGAATCGCTGAGCTTCGATGTGGTCGACAAACACGACTTGATCTCCAATAAGGATCGAGAGATCGACAGCTTCGTTGGTCTTCTGAGACAGGAGCTCGAGTAGCGGCCGTGCGCGCGTGCGCACATCCTCGTGCTGTCCGCTGCCAAGGCGAATGAACTCCGGTCCGAGCAGGTAGCGACCATTACCGGGGTCGGTGGCGGTCAGACCCTCTGCCTCGAGCGCGGCCACGATCCTGTGCACTGTCGATTTCGGTAGAGCAACCCTAGCCGCAAGTTCCGCCAGGCTGAGCCCCTGGCGCTCCCCGGCGAGGGCGCGCAGAACCTGCCCTGCGCGTGCGATCACTTTAATGCCGCTGCCGCGCGAGGATTGCGGGGCTACGTCCTCCGCCGACTGCGTCGGTGCGGTGCCGTCTTGGGCCCGTGGAACCGCATCTGATCCCGGTCTGCTCGAAGTACGAGATGTAGTCAACTGCTACCGATCAGTGCAATCCGAGGGGCCGGCTCGAAAAGGTTGGGTATGTTGTCGATCGCATCAATCGTCGTCCGGCAGCGCTGATCGGCGAGAAGTCGTCCCCAAGCCGCGTCAGGTTCCGCATCTCGGCAAGCACGCTGACGTCAAGATTGACCACTACCAAGCCGCGTTCGATCCCGCGCCGCGGCGCGCCGGCCCCGCAAAAGCGACGGTGATTCTACAACCTGCCTTACCAGTGGGATTTCCGAGCACGAGAACTCGCTGATCGGGTCGGTCCAGGCCGTGGTCCTCGTGCTAGCATCCCGCAAAACAGGACGGACTTATCAGGATACGGGACGGCCGTCCCGCCGTTGGGCTGACCCGAACGGCGCGCGAAATGGCCTCGCTGGACGAACGAGTTGAGAGTCGCGGAGGAGATCAGCGCAGCGCGAGCGGATGTCATGGGCCATCCGGACGGCATCAGCTTCGAGCCCGACTGGATCGTCGCACTTCACGATGGCTTCCATTCGTATTTGGAGGTAAATCCGGTGTTCGCCGCGACCGGCGTGAAGACGATTGGCGAAGCGGCGGCCATCATCGGATCAGATGGGACGACGATGCTGCTCGCGGCTCCGGCGTGGGACGAGACGCGGCTGATCCAGCAGGCCCCGTGCGAAGTTCTTGCTTGCAACGACGTACCTGCTGCGCTCCAGTCGCGCGTCTCGGGGCGACTTGCGGTGCGCGGCCTCGACGACGTCAGTGTCCGGTTTCGCGAGGCACTGGCGCACTGCGACCTGGTCCGCATACCAACCGACACCGATCGGCCTAAAACGATCGCCGAACTGGCAGCCGCGCGCCGTGCCTCCGAGATCGCCGAGCAGGCTTATGCCGAGTTGCTTGCGTTCTTGGAACCTGGGATCGCGGAGTACGAGATGGTCGCCCAACTCGATGTCGACGTTCGTCGCCGCGGCGCTGACGACCACTTCGTTCTGTGCTCGTCGAGCGCTGCCGGCGACAACGTGCGGGCTCCGACTGGCCGCATCATCGAATCCGGGGACGTCGTGAATATCGAGATCTCGCCCTCCGTCGATGGCCAGTTCGTCCAACTCTGCCGTACCGTCGTACTCGGTAGCGCGAGTGCGCAGCGCCGAAACGACTACGAGCTGATCATCGCCGCGCTGCGCGAGGGCATGAACGCAGCGCGTCCCGGAGTGACCGTCGCCGAGGTCGTTTCCGCACTCGACTCCCCGCTGTTCCAAGCCGGGCTCGGCGAGTACTGCCGCCCGCCTCACATCCGCGTCCGCGGTCACGGGCAGGGTCTCGCCTCGCTTTCACCGGGTGACATCACATTCGACAACCAGACCGTGCTCCTCGACGGAATGATGTTCACCTTGCACCCCAATCAGCGCTTTCCGGAGAGCGGCTACATGATGTGTGGCGAGCCGATCATGGTGCAACCCGGCGGCGCAGTGGCGCTGACGGCACGCCGGCCGCAGCTCGACGAATGCTGACGATGCAGCCAGTGATCCTACGCGGGCGTACCGAGCTCGCGTTCGGACCTCAGGAGTTTGCCGAGCGTGTCGCAGCTCTCCAGCAAGAGCTGGCGGCACTCGGCCTCGACGCTGCCGTGGCGTTCGGAGACGCTCGCAATTACGCTCCGCTGACCTGGGTCACCGGCTTGGTGCCAATGTTGAAATGGGCGGTTGTAGTGACGCCAGCCGTCGGTGAGACCGAGCTGTACCTCGCGATGCCCGGCGTGCGCGACCTGCCGAGGATGAATAAGCTCGCCGTCGCTGGCTCTATCGCTCCGATCGGCGCGCTGCCGGCGGCGCTTGCCCGCTTCGACCGCGTCGCGCTCGCCGGAGGGCACGCCATGCGCGCAGCGAGTGAATCGATGATCCGCCAGGCAACGGCGACCGTCGACGGTGACTCCCTGTTTGCAAAGTTGATGGCGGCGCCGTCGGAACGGGAGCGCGAGGTACTCCGACTGGCCGCCACCACCGCAGAGGCATCGGCGACGGCGACTCTGGACGCTTGGGCCAGAGGCGAGACCGCCAGCGAGGCTCTGCTTTGCGGCGACCTCAGCGCGCGGCGGGCGGGTATGCACGACGTCCGTGTTCTCTTCAGCTTGGACGGTGGTCTGACGTTGCGACCGCTGGCACCCGGCGCGACAGAGCGTCGCCGCCCGTTGGTCTTCTACATCGCCGTGGAGATCGGGGGCTACTGGGGCGAGGCGCTTCGCTCTACGGCCGGCGGGCAGATGCCTCAGCGCGCTCGCGCCGATGGCGCGGCTCGGGCTGTCGGTGGAGGAGTTGGGCGCCGGGCGCATGACTCCCGGCTTCTACTCCCACCGCGAACTCGACGACACCGGCACCCCGAGGTCGCGGATCGAGGAAGTCCACTGAAGCCGCCTCCAGTGGACTCGCCGTTCGACCACCTGGCGCGTCGTTACGCCTCCTGGGGTGACCCTGGCGACTCCGTGGGGGCGCGAACCTGCGATGCGCTCGCCGCGCTCATGACTGGCGGCGCCATGTCAGAGGGGACCGCGATCCGAGCCCTCGTTTCAGGGTCGTGGCACGCGGGAATCCTGGGGGACGTTGCCGGCCGCGTCGCGATAGCGCGACTGACCGAGCTCGACGATATCCATCTTCCGAGCGGGACGACCCCCGGGGCGGTCGTCGTGCCCACTGCTGTCACGATCGGCGCGGCGCTCGATGTCAGTCCTGCCTCGTACGGTCGCGCCATCGAGATCGGATACGACGCCATGGTCAGGCTCGGCGGCGCCATCGGCGGCTCGCTCGCGGTTTACCGAGGCGTCTGGCCCACCTACTTCTGCGCGCCATTCGCATCGGCAGCGGTGACCGCCGCGCTCCTCGGTCTCACGCCCGAGCAGACCGCCAATGCACTCTGCATCGCCCTCACGCGTGCCACCGGACTGACCTCGGAGGTCGTGGGGCAGCCGCTCGGCCGATGGTGGACGCTCGGCGACGCTGCGCGGGCGGGCTGTTCGGCGGCGTTGGCGGCCCGTCACGGTTTCGTCGCCGAGATCGACCTGACGCGGCTCGCCCAGGGTGCAGGCATCGACCTTGACGCCACGGCCCTGCACGACGAGATCGATTCCGCTACCGATGCGGTCAGCATCAAGCCATTCCCGATCGCCAAGCAGAGTCTTGCGGCCACCCAGGCCGCTCTGACGCTGAGCGCGCGGGTGCCGCACGACCAGATCACGCGCGTGAGCGTGCACGTGCCGCCGGCGTACGCCCAGATGATCGCAAGGCCACCGCTCGCCTCGAGCCGCCTGAGTCGCGTGTCCAGCGCAAAATGGAACGTGGCGCTTGCTTTGGCCCGCCGCGATCTGCTGGACGACGTCGAGCGCAGCGCGCCGGTCGATGACTCGGAGATTGTTCGCCTGTCATCGCTTGTCGAGGTTGTCGCGGACCCTGACCTCGCCCAGTACTTCCCTGCTCGGTGGCCGGCGCGAGTCTGCATCGGCGACGCCGAGGAGACGGTGATCGACGCGGTCGGTGACCCTCCTGGGAACGGAGCGGCCGCGGTACAGGCGAAGTGGGCAAGGCGTGGACAGCGCACGGACTGGATGCGCGATCCGTCGCCGCGCGCGCTGGATGAGGCTCTGAGAGACGAGAGTCTGAGGGAGCCGTCAGCTAGCTACTCGACGTAGCCCTGGTCCTCTGCGTACCGCCGAGCACCCTCGTGCAATGGGATTGCAGTCTCCGTGAACATGTAGCTGGTCGCCAGCGGCAGAGCAAGGCATCGCGTCACGTTATTGGGCCCCTCATCGACCGCGCCGCGTGAACGGTCACATGCCTTCGCCACCGCGTAGGCCCACTGCTCCGGTAGGTCGTCGCGGCAGAACACGAGCCAACCGCTGAAATCGACCGTCTGGACTGGCTCTGTGACGCCCGGCCAGCGACCGGCGGGAATCTGGCGCCTGGCAAAGCCATACGTCATCTGCATGTGCTCAAGGACGTTGTCGGAGAGCGAAAGGTAGTTCATTCTGCGAGGCGGGGTGTCGATCTCGCTCCAGATCGGGAGCATCTCCGCTTCCTGGAACATGGCATCGGCGCGACCGTCGAGCACAAGGCGCCCACCAATGTGCGAGGGCCCTGGGAAGAAGACCTGACCACCCCATTCCTCGATGATCGAGTACGACAGCCCGTACTGTCTGAGCACCTCTTCGACGGTGAAGGTAAGTACGTCGATCCCGCCCTCGCTTCGCCGCCCGCTGACAAGACGCAGTGGATACCGCTCGTTCGCGAGCTGCTCCAGCGACGTTATCCCGGTGCGGCTGTCGACGGCAAAAGTGACATAGTCGATATGCGGGTAGGCCGCGATCGCTCGTAGACCTGCGTGTTGCTGGCTATAGGCTCCGATTCCCTGAACCGCCATGCGCGCCGACACAGACGGTGTGGTGATCCCCAGCGCCAGTGTTCCAGCGGCGACGTCGATCGGGTTGTTCAGAGCGCCCTGTAGGTCTCGTGGAGTAACCACCGCGAATTGCACATCAGGAAGCAGCCGGTCCTCGTAGCCGACCAAAGCCTGAACGATCCGGTCCGCGACATACCACCAAGGGTGGGTTGGGTTCTGTGCACCGAAATGAACGATCGCCGAGCCTGGCTCCGGCACCGTCAGCCGTCCAGTCTCAGTAGCCGACGGGCGTTGCCGCTGGCGATCTTTCGCCTGTCGGTGTCGCTGATCGGCACGTCGTCCAGCCACCGAGCTCCATCATCGAGCTCCTCGAACGGGTAGTCCGCCGCGAACAGAAGCCGGTCAGACCCGAGCTCCAACAGGATTCCGATTAGCGAAGGCGTGTGGTAGTTGCCGCTCGTGGTGAGGTAGAAGTTGCGACGCATGTACGCGGATGCGGGCAGCTCCAGGTGGACGTCCGCGCGACGGGCGAGGCGCTGCTCCAGGCGCCGGATCCCGAACGGCAGGAGCTCGCCAAGGTGCCCCAGAATGACCGTGAACTCAGGGAACCGATCGAATACCCCGCTGACCAACATCCGCAGCGCGTGTACAGCGGTCTCAGCACCAAAGGCCCACGTCGGTCCGAGCAGCTGCTCGCACCCTTCGTAGACGCGCCTCTGGTCCGGCAACGGATTGCGCGGATGCAGGTAAAGCGGCACTCCCAACGTCACGAAGCGATCCCAGAGGTGGTCGTACTGCAGATCGTCGCAATACCGTCCGTTGCTCAAGCTGCCGTCACTGGAGTATCCGTTGATCAGGGCACCCTTGAAGCCCATGGTCCGCACACAGCGCTCCAGCTCGTCAGCAGCAGCTTCGACGTCGAGCATCGGGAGCGCGGCGAGCGCGGCGTAGCGATTCGGATGCGCGGCGACCACGTCGCCGAGAGCATCGTTCACCTCCCTGGCCAGCGTAACCGCGCGAGCCGGTTCGATGATGTCCTGGAGTCCATTCGATCCGAGGGACAGCACTGCGAGTTCGATGCCTACCCGGTCCATCTCGTCCAAGCGCCGCTCCGTATCTACAAGCAGATCGAGCGTGCGCTGCCAGGCCGGCGCGGTCCAACCTGGATTCGTGATCAGGTCCGTCAGCGCGGCCGGGACGAAGTGCTCCTCGAGCGCGATCTTGCCGATCATTTTTGGGTCTGAAACCGGCGACGCGGCCACGTTTCGTAAATATAATGGGTCTGGTCTCGTATGCAAAGACCGAGTGAGCGCCATATGGGACAGGCCCGAGAAAACTGCTAAGGAGTCGGCCATGACGGCTGTCGAGACGCCGGATGAGGGGGCAACTGACAATGGACCCCAGGTGCTGATGCGCAGCCGCGTGCGCGTCGAGGTCACCGAAGGACCCGACAAGCTCGTCTGGCTACCAACCGAGACGCAACCGGTCACCATGGGTATGCACGACGAATTAGCCGCGCACTATGACGCGGCTCCGGGCTTCTCGCCGCGCGCGAGCACGCTCGATTACGTGATCGGCGCCGTCGCAGCCTGCCTGACAGGCACGTTTAGACGCGCCCTTGCCGCCCGCGGCGTGAGAATCGCGATCGGCGACCTGGCGTCTGAAGGGATAGGTGAGATCGTCATCGAGCACGGGGTGCCGCTGATCCGTGCGATTGAGGTGCGATACCGGCTGTCCGGCACCCATCCTGATCAGCGGGACAAGGTGCAGCGAGCCCACGCAGTCCACCACCGCGCCTGCGCCGTGTCACGAAGCGTCGATCGGGCTATTGACATCACCACCGTGCTCGAACTGCTCTGACCGTGCCGGAACAATCCGCCGTACGCAGTCCCGGCGTATGCCTCGGTTAGCCTGATAGGGAGATGTCGCGGGTTCAAACCCTGGATCGCCCACTGGGGAAGTAGGAATCGATGACTGAAGGGGAGTCACTGGAGGCCGACGTCGGGCGCTGGGGCGCGCGCCTGTCCGAGCAGCTGCCGGCCGCAGACGGCGACTTGGGGGCACGCCGAGCCATGCACGTCAAACCGAGCGCGCGGCTCGAGCGCCGCATGATGCAGGCGGTGATCGGGGACGCACGACTCCGAGCCGCGTTGTTCCGCTTCGTCGACGTGCGCCCCGCCTGCACCAACTCCGCCGAGCTCGTCCGCCATCTGCACGAGTACCTCGACGAGGCCGACGGATCGGGCACGGCACGACGCCTCTCGTCGCTGGTCGGGCGGCGCTCGCTCCGGCTGCCGACTGCATCGGTCGCCGCGCTCGGCGTCAGCGCGATGTCGCGGCGCTTCATCGCCGGCTCCGATGCCGCCGCTGCGCGTCCCGAGCTCGCGTCGCTGTGGCAACGCGGGTGCTGCGCCACCGTCGACCTCCTCGGTGAGGCGACGCTCACCGACGCCGAGGGCGATGTCTACGCCGAGCGCTGTGCCGACACTCTGCGGGTGCTGAGCGACACGAGCTCGGAGTGGCCGCCACGTGCGTTGCTCGAGCACGACGGCCTCGGACCGCTCCCGCGCGCGAACCTCAGCGTCAAGGTCTCGGCGCTGACACCGCACCTGCGCGCCAACTCGCCGCGGCGCATCACCGAAGGCGCGCGCGCGAGGCTGCTCACGCTGTTTCGACTGGCGCGCGATCTCGACGCCCACCTCCATGTCGACATGGAGTCGCTCGACTCGCGCGAGGGCATAACCGAACTCGTGCTCGAGCTCCTCGCGATGCCCGAGTTCGAGCGCGGGCCGTCGGCCGGGATCGTGCTGCAGGCGTACCTGACCGACTCCGAGGAGGAGCTCGACCGGCTGCTCGGGTGGATGCGCAACCATCCACGCAGCTCGCCGTTCACGATCCGTCTGGTCAAGGGCGCGTATTGGGATCACGAGGTCGTCGCGGCGGTCCAGAACGGCTGGCCGGCGCCGGTCTTCACCGACCGGCGCTCCTGCGACCGCCACTACGAAGAGCTGACCCGCCGCCTGCTCGACGCGCGCGCCGCCGGCCTGCCGGTGCGGCCGGCGATCGCCTCCCACAATCTTCGGTCGCTCGCGCACGCGCTGGCCTACAGCGACCACCTCGGACTGCCGGAGTCGGCGCTCGAGCTCCAGGTCCTGCGGGGGCTCGGAGACGACACGGCCACGGCGATCGCCGCCGCCGGCAGGCGCGTGCGTGTCTACTCGCCCGTGGGCGACCTCGTCGCCGGGATGGCCTACCTGGTCAGACGGCTGCTCGAGAACACCTCCAACGACTCCTTCCTCGCCGCGCAGACCAGCGGCGCCGACCTCGACGTGCTACTGGAGAAGCCGTGAATACCGACGCCACATTCCACAACGAGCCGCTGCTCGAGTTCCGTCGCGAGTCGGTGCGGGCGCAGGCGCTACGCGCGCTGGCGGAGCTCCGTACGAAGCTGCCACTCCGGATAGGCGACGTCACTAATGCACCTGACACGTGCATTAGTGACGTCGGTAATCTCCCTGCTGGGGGGATTACCGACGTCGGTGGCGGAGCCGGAGAGCTCATCTCGACCAACCCCGCCGACCCCACCGAGGTCGTGGCGATCGCATCCGAGGCGTCGGCTGCTGCCGCAGGCGACGCCGTTGAGGCAGCAGCCGCGGCCTTCCACGAATGGTCAGCCCGCGATGGCAGCGAGCGCGCGGTCGTCCTGCAGCGGGCGGCCGGATTGATGCGCGAGCGGCGTCTTGAACTGGCGGCGCTCGCGGTGCTGGAGGCGGGCAAGCCGTGGCCAGAGGCCGACGCGGACGTGTCCGAGGCGATTGACTTCCTCGAGTATTACGCCGCCGGCGTGCTCGCGCTCGAGCAGGGGCGGCCGCTCGTCCAGTTGCCCGGCGAGCGCAACACGCTGCGTTACTTCCCGCGCGGGGTCTGTGCGGTGATCGCACCGTGGAACTTCCCGCTCGCGATCCCGACCGGAATGATCGCGGCGGCGCTCGGCACCGGCAACACCGTCGTGTTCAAGCCCGCCGAGCAGACGCCCGCCTGCGGGCACGCGGTCGTCGAGGCGTTGCACGCCGCCGGCGCACCGGTGGCCGCGGTCCAGCTGTTGTGCGGCCGTGACGAGCCGGCCAAGGCACTCGTCGCGCACCCGCAGGTGCACACGATCGCCTTCACCGGGTCGGTCGCGGCAGGTCTCAGCATCATCCGCGCTGCGGCCGAGCCGGCCGCCGGCCAGCGCCATGTCAAGCGCGTAATCGCCGAGATGGGCGGCAAGAACTGCATCATCGTCGACGCGGATGCCGACCTCGACGATGCAGTCCCAGCGATCGTGAAGAGCGCGTTCGGCTTCGCCGGGCAGAAGTGTTCGGCGGCCGCCAGGGTGCTGGTCCACCGAGACATCGCCGACGAGCTCAACACGCGCCTTGCCGGTGCGGTCGAGACGTTGCGTGTCGGGCAGGCGGAGGACTTCGCCTCGGATCTGTCGGCCGTGATCGACGAGGAGGCTCTCACCCGCATCCAGAGCTACATCGACGGCGCGGCGACGACGCCGCGAGCGATCGCGGCGATCCCAGACGGCGGCGGCCACTACGTCGCACCGACGCTGTTCGTCGACCTACCGAGCGACTCGCGAATCGTCAACGAGGAGGTGTTCGGTCCGGTCCTCTCATCGGAGCGGGTCGCCGATGTCGAGGCTGCACTCGAGATCGTCGAGGCCGGCCCCTACGGGCTGACCGGCGGGCTCTTCAGCCGCAGCCCGAGGACGATCGACCTGGTCAGTAAACGCGGGATCGTCGGCAACCTGTACGTGAACCGCGAGATCACGGGTGCCATGGTCGGACGTCAGCCCTTCGGCGGCGGGCGCCTATCGGGTACCGGTCCAAAGGCCGGCGGCCCGGACTACCTGCTCCAGTTCGTCGAGGCGCGGAGCGTCAGCGAGAACACTGTGCGGCACGGGCTGGTCGTCTAGGTCGCGCGAGCTGCGCGAGCCAAGCTGATCAGGACGAGCGACCGTAGCCCGCGGGCTGGTAACTGAGCAGGTCGTCGGCCAACTCCGAGACGCCGGCCTCGATCTCGAAGCGGTCGAGCAGGTATGGGTCGGCGCTGGTCGCGTAGCCCGCGTTCTCGGTAGTCGCGTTGGTGTAGCCGGCGGCCTTGACGGCGGCGATCACCGCGGCGTTGTAGCGGTTCGACGGATAGCAGAAGCTGTTGGACGGGATGTGGAACGTTCTGCGCAGGAACATGCGTGACTGCGCCACCTGCGCCGTCAGCTCGGTGGGGGTCGCCGTCGTCAGGTCTGGGTGGGTGAGCGAGTGCGAGTCGACCTCCCAGCCCCTGCGGAGGATCGGCCATATGTAGCTGGGCGGTAGGTGATTCTCGGTGATCTCGTTGAGCACCCCGGGCCAGCCGTACCTGGCCATCACGTGGGGCGCGAACCTCACCTGCTGCGGATAGCCGTTGTCGAACGTGATCACGATCGGTTTGGCCGGCAGCGTGCCGCCGTGGTACCAGGCCTTCATCACCTCGTCGAGCGTCACCGCCTGATAGCCGTGGCTGTTCAGCCAGGCCATCTCCGCCTTGAAATCGCCGTAGGAGACGTACAAACCCGGGAACGGCGCCCCGGGGGGCGCCGGGCCGAGAGCGTGGTAGACGAGGATCGGAACCGGACCCGTGTACTTCTTCCAGCCGGCCTGAGGGCGCGCGTTGCGGACCAGTGGCGAGGCAGCCTTGCGCTTGTGGTGTCTGGCCTGCGCGGGGTCGCGATGGACACGCGCCGTCACCTGCGGCCTGGAGCCGGGCGAGCCGCCGTTGTTCAGCACGACATCGACCACGGCGACCACGGCAACGATCGACGCGATCAGGACCAAGAGCCTCACCAGGCCGGCAGTACGTCCTCGCCTGCGCATCGCAGTGCGAGGTTATCCGGAGGGGTGGCAAAGCGCAGCCACCCCTCCGGCTGAAACCGTCAGGCGCCGGTGACCACGCTCGCGGCGACCAGCTCGTCGCTGTAGGGCTCACCGCGCTCGGCGCGGTCGACCAGCGATGCCGGTGGCTCGAAGCGGTCGCCGTACGTGGCGGCGAGCTCGCGGGCACGGGCTACGAAGCCGGCCAGGCCGGTGGCCTGCGAGCCGTGGGCTGGAACGTATCCGTTTATGTACTGCAGCACACCGCCGGTCCAGGCGGGGAAGCCGATCCCGAAGATCGAGCCGATGTTGGCGTCGGCGACGGACTCGATCACACCCTCGTCGTGGCACCTGACGGACTCGAGCGCCTCGATGAACAGCATCCGCTCCTCGAGGTCGCGCAACGACAGCGCCGAGGGATCGGCGACCGGCGGAAAGGCGTCGCGCAGGCCGTGCCACAGTCCCGTGCGTCTGCCGTCCGCGTATTCGTAGAAGCCCTTGCCCTCGAGCCTGCCCGGGCGGTCGAACTCGTCGAGCATGCGGTCGATCACGCCCTCGGACGGGTTCGAGTCCCAACCGCTCGAGCTGGCCTCCGCCGCCTCCTTGGCGGCGTTGCGGATCTTGCGCATCAGCTTCAGGTTGAGCTCGTCGGAGAGCTGCAACACCGGGGCCGGGTAGCCCGCCTGCGACGACGCCTGCTCGATCGACGGGGCGGGAACGCCCTCGGCGAGCATCGCGATGCCCTCATTGATGAACGTCCCGATCACGCGGCTCGTGAAGAAGCCGCGGCTGTCATTGACGACGATCGGCGTCTTCTTGATCTGCTTGACGAAGTCGAGCGCCTTGAAGGTCGCTTCGTCACTCGTCCTCTCGCCTCTGATCAGCTCGACCAGCGGCATCTTGTCCACCGGCGAGAAGAAATGCACGCCGATGAAATCATCGGGACGGTTGACGTACTCGGCGAGACCGGTGATCGGGAGCGTCGAGGTGTTCGACCCGAGCAGCGCGTCAGCGGCGACGTGTGGCTCGATCTCCCTCCAGACCTGCTCCTTGATCCTCGGATCTTCGAAGACCGCCTCGATCACGAGGTCGGCGCCGGCGGCGTGCTCGGGACTGTCGGCGGGCAGGATGCGAGCCAGCAGCGCGTCGGCGTCGGCTTGCGAGGAGCGGCCGCGCTCGACCGCCTTGGCGGTCAGGTTCGCCGAGTACTGCTTGCCGCGCTCGGCCGCCTCCAGCGACACGTCCTTGAGCACGACCTCGATGCCGGACTTGGCCGCAACGTACGCGATCGCGGCGCCCATCATGCCGGCACCGAGGACCACGATCTTCTTTGCCTGGTAGGACTCGACTGCGTCCCCATCCCCCGCCGCCGCACGGCCGCGGTCCCCGTTCACGCGGTTGAGGTCGAACCAGAACGCCTGGATCATGTTCTTGGCGACCTGCCCGGTGGCGAGCTCGATGAAGTAGCGGCTCTCGATCTCGAGCGCATGGTCGAAGTCGACCTGAGCGCCCTCGACGGCCGCCGCCATGATCCCCAGCGGTGCCGGCATGTTCGCGCCCTTGATCTGCTTGCGTAGGTTCGCCGGGAAGGCCGGCAGGTTGGCTGCGAATGAGGGAGTCGACGGGGTGCCGCCCGGAATCCTGTACTTCTTGTCTGCGTCCCACGGCTGCTGCGTGGGGTGGGCGGGATCCTGTTCTGTGATCCATTTCCTCGCCGTCGGGATCAGGTCATCCATGGTGGGCACGACCTCATCGATCAGCCCCATCTCCTTGGCCTCAGCCGGCCGCAGGCGCTTCTGACCCTGGAGCAGCACACCCATCAGCGCCGCGCCGATGCCGATCATGCGTACGGTGCGGGTGACCCCGCCGGCGCCCGGCAGCAGCCCGAGCGTGACCTCGGGGAACCCGACGACAGCCTTCGAATCGTCGACCACGATGCGGTGATGAGCGGCGAGGGCGATCTCGAAGCCGCCGCCCAGGGCGGCGCCGTTGATCGCGGCGACCACCGGGACACCGAGCGTCTCGATCGTCCGCAGCTGCGCCTTGGCCTCGGTCAGGAACTCGCCGAACTGTTTGGCGTTCTCCTTCGCGACGAGCTTCAGTGCGTTGAGGTCGCCGCCGGCGAAGAAGGTCTTCTTGGCGGACGTGATGATCACGCCGCTGATCTGATCCTTCTCCTCCTGGAGGCGGGCGACCGTCGCGCGCATCGAGTCGACGTAGGCGGCGTTCATCGTGTTCGCCGACTGGCTCGGATCGTCGAGCGTCAGGATGACGATGCCGTCATCGCCGCGGTCCCAGCGGATGGTGCTCTCGGTCGAGGCTGACATTCAGATTGCCTCCACGATCGTCGCGATACCCATGCCGCCGCCGACACAGAGCGTCGCGAGCCCGTACCTGCCGCCGGTCCGGCGCAGCTCGTCGATCAGCGTCCCGAGGATCATGCCGCCGGTCGCGCCGAGCGGGTGACCCATGGCGATCGCGCCACCGTTGACGTTGACCTTCTCGAGTAGCGCGTTCTCGTTCTCCCTCCCGGCCATGTCCCGGGCGAAGCGCAGCACAACCGCGGCGAACGCCTCATTCATCTCGATCAGGTCGATGTCGTCGATCGTCAGGCCCGCCTTCGCGAGTGCCTTGCGGGAGGCGGGGGCCGGACCGGTGAGCATGATCGTCGGCTCCGTGCCCGTGACCGCCGTCGCGAGGATGCGGGCTCGCGGCTTCAGGCCCAGTTCATTGCCAATCCGCTCGTTGCCGACGGCCACGAGGCTGGCACCGTCGACGATGCCGGACGAGTTGCCCGGGGTGTGGACGTGGTCGATCTTCTCGACCCAGTGGTACTTCTGCAGCGCGACCGCGTCGAAGCCACCGAGGTCGCCCATCGTCTGAAAGGACGGCTTCAGGCCCGCGAGTGTCCCGGCCGTGGTGTCGGGGCGGATGAACTCGTCATGGTCGAGCAGGACGTTGTCATTTATGTCGAGCACCGGCACGACTGAGCCCTTGAAGCGGCCCTCGGCCTGGGCGGTCGCGGCGCGCTGCTGTGAGCGGACGGCGTAGGCGTCGACGTCATCACGCGTGAAGCTCTCGACGGTCGCGATCAGGTCGGCGCTGATCCCCTGCGGGACGAACGAGGTCTCATAGGCGGTCTCAGGGTCCATCGCCCAGGCGCCGCCGTCTGAGCCCATGGGCACGCGCGACATCGACTCGACACCGCCGGCGAGGACGAGATCCTCCCAACCGGAGGCGACCTTCTGGGCGGCGACGTTGACGGCCTCGAGCCCTGATGCGCAGAAGCGGTTGAGCTGGACACCGGCGACCGTGTCGGGGAGGCCGGCCTTGCTCGCGGCGGCCCTTGCGATGTCACCACCCTGGTCGCCGACCGGGGTGACGCAACCGAGCACGAGGTCCTCGACCTTGCCCGGGTCGAGGTCGGGATTGCGGCTCAGCAGCTCGTGGAGCAACCCGACGACGAGGTCGATCGGCTTGGTCGTGTAGAGCGACCCGTTCGCCTTGCCGCGGCCGCGCGGCGTGCGAATCGCGTCATAGACAAGCGCATCAGTGGCTGGCATTGCAGGCTCCTTGGTGGCTCGGGAAGGGTCGGCTCGGCATAACCGACACCCATGTCGGATAATACTATGTGTCGAACGAATGTCTGTGAGCGAGCGATGACCACCCAGTCCCCCAGAACCCGACTCCGCGGTCCGCAGCGACGCGAGCTGATCGTCGAGGCGGCCACGGCGGAGTTCGCCCAACGCGGCTACGAGGCCGCGTCGGTCGGGCGGATCGCACGTGCGGCCGGCGTCGCGCGCACCGTGCTCTACGACCACTTTCCTTCGAAGCACGCTCTGTTCGTGGAGGTTCTGGGACTCGAGCAAGAAGCGCTACTCACCTATCTGAGCGCCGGGCTCGGTTCCCAGGGAACTACCGAGGAGCGCTGGCGCGCCGCCTTCGAGGCATTCTTCACCTTCGTCGAGGAGCAGCCACTCGGCTGGCGGCTGCTGTTCCCGAGCCACCCGCCGCTCAGCGCCGAGGCCGCAGAGGACTACCGCCGGCTACGGGCGGCGTCCAATCGCGTGCTCGCGAGCCTGCTGGCCGACGACGCGAGGCGCGCGGGCCTCGAGCCGGAGACCGTCCGCGCCCGAGCCGTGTTCGCCATCCATCGGGAAGCGCTCACCGCTGCCGCCCGCTGGTGGCAGAGCCATCCCGAGGTCAGCCGGTCAGCGATGGTCGACTCCGCGATGGACGCCCTGTGGACCGGTTTCGGCGGGCTGCAGCCCGCCGACCCCTAGGACGACGGCTCTTGAGCGGCGACCGCGACCGGGCTCACAGCCGTGACGCGTGCTGCCTGAGGCCGCCAGCATCGAGAACCACCATCCGCTTGCGGTGGGTCTCGATCAGGCCGAGCTCTCGCAACGTCCGGAGCGCCCGCGCGGTCGACTCGCGTGAGGCCGCCGCCCAGGAGGCGAGCTCCTCTTGGCTGATCGGCATCGCGACGACGAGCGTCCCATCCGGCCCAGCCACGCCGAACCGCTCTGCCAGCTCGAGCAGGCGGCTCGTCACCCGCGGAAGGCTCTCGGCGGCGGCGAACTCAAGCCGATGCTGGTCGGCGAGCCGCAGCCGCCGGAGCGCCAGCTCGAGCAGCACCAGCGTGAGACGTGGGTAGCGTGCGAGCAGCGCGCGCAGGTCGGCGACGGTCACCGTGGCGGCCTCCACGTCCTCAATGGCCACGGCGTCCGCAGAGCGTGCCGCCCCCTGAACGGCGGTGACCTCCCCGAGCAGATCCCCAGGGCCGCACAGCGACAGAATCAGCTCGTCACCGTCCCGGCCGCGCTTGTGGATTTTGACGAGGCCGCTGACGATCACGATCGCGCTTCCAGCCGTGTCTCCCTCGCGGAACAGCACCTCACCCACCGACCATCTGCGCACGTGCCCCGCAGAGAGCAGAGCGTCCCGTTCAACGGCTGTGAGCGATTCCAGGAAGGTCGGCGGTGAAGGTGTCATATGACGTGGTTGGGGCGCTGGCCCGGACATACCTTTACCTCAATGAGTAGGACAGCGGCGGCGCTCGCGGGCGAGGAGCAGGGGAACCACAGATGATCAACAACAACATGATCCACCTCGCAGCAACCACGCGCCTCGCTGTCTCAAAGCTTGGGTCTGGCGGGCGGCCGGGTTGGGGGTCGCCAGCCGTAGGGGGCGGGGCTGGCACGGTCGCCGGCACCAAAGGGACCCATGGGGCACAGGGGTAGGCCGTCAGCTGGCCGGCTGGCCAGCTGACGGCCCCACCACAACCGGCGCCTCGTCCCGAGCTTGACGCTGTTCAGCGCCGGAAATCAGTAGCTTGCGTCTACAGTGGCGGCCGTATGGCCAGCCGCTCGGATATCCGCAATCTCGCGATCGTCGCCCACGTCGACCACGGCAAGACGACGTTGGTTGACGCGCTGTTGTGGCAGTCGGGCGCGTTCCGCGCCAATCAGGACGTTGCCGACCGGGTCTTGGACTCGACGGACCTCGAGCGTGAGAAGGGAATCACGATCCTCGCCAAGAACACGGCGGTCAGCCACGGCGACATCACGCTGAACATCATCGACACACCCGGCCACGCCGACTTCGGCGGCGAGGTCGAGCGCGGTCTGACAATGGTCGACGGCGTGTTGCTGCTGGTCGACGCGTCCGAGGGACCGCTGCCGCAGACGCGCTTCGTGCTGCGCAAGGCGCTTGAGGCGCGGCTGCCGGTGATCCTGGTGATCAACAAGATCGATCGGCCCGATGCACGCGTCTCAGAGGTGATCGACGAGGTTTACGAGCTGTTCCTCGATCTGGAGGCCGACGAGTCGCAGATCGAATTCCCGATCGTCTACACCAACGCAAGGGCCGGCACCGCCACACTCGACCTGGACCAGCCGGGAACGGACCTGCAGCCGCTGCTCGACCTGCTGGTCGAGCACATTCCCGCACCGGAGTATGAGGAGGGAGCGCCGCTGCAGGCGCATGTAACCAACCTCGACGCCTCATCGTACGTCGGCCGGATCGCGATCTGTCGCGTCCACGAGGGAACGATCCGCAAGGGCGAGACGGTCGCCTGGTGCCGGGCCGAGGGGTCGATCGAATCCGTCAAGGTGACCGAGCTCTATGTGACCGAGGCGCTTGACCGTGTCAGCGCCGACCAGGCATCGGCGGGCGACATCATCGCCGTCGCCGGCATCCCCGAGATCACGATCGGCGACACGCTGTCCGATCCCGAGGACCCGCGACCGTTGCCGCCGATCACGGTCGACGAGCCCTCGCTGTCAGTCACGATCGGCATCAACGACTCACCGCTGTCCGGTCAGGACGGCGACAAGCTGACCGCTTCGCAGCTGAAGGCGCGACTCGAGCGCGAGCTCGTCGGCAATGTCTCGCTGCGCGTGAACCCGAGTGACCGTCCCGAGGTTTGGGAGGTCCAGGGCCGAGGCGAGCTCGCGCTCGCGGTGCTCGTCGAGGTCATGCGCCGTGAGGGCTTCGAGCTGACCGTCGGCAAGCCGCAGGTCGTCACGCGCGAGGTGAACGGGAAGGTGCATGAGCCGATGGAGCGGATGAGCGTCGACACGCCGGAGGAGTACGTCGGTGTGATCACGCAGATGCTCGCTTTGCGCAAGGGCCGCATGGAGCAGATGGTCAACCACGGGACCGGCTGGGTGCGGATGGAGTACCTGATCCCCGCGCGCGGCCTGATCGGCTTCCGCACCGAGTTTCTGACCGAGACGCGCGGCACCGGGCTCGTCCACCACGTGTTCGACCGCTGGGAGCCGTGGCAGGGAGTGATCCGCACACGTGGCTCTGGATCTCTGGTCGCCGACCGCCGCGGCAAGGTCGCCGCCTTCGCGCTCTACAACCTGCAGGAGCGTGGATCGCTGTTCGTCGGCCCGGGCGAGGAGGTCTACGAGGGCATGATCGTCGGCGAGAACTCCCGCGCCGAGGACCTCGACGTGAACGCGGTCAAGGAGAAGCATCTGACCAACATCCGTTCTTCAACGGCGGATGAGCTGGTGCGGCTCGTGCCCAAACGCGAGCTGTCTTTGGATCAGGCACTCGAGTTCCTCCGTGAGGACGAGTCGGTCGAGGTCACCCCACTCAATGTGCGCCTGCGAAAGACGATCCTGGATCAGACATCCCGTGTGAAGGCGGCGCGCGCGCGCAAGCGGACAGACAGCTGACCAGTTACACAAGCCGTGCAATTCCTTTATTTTGCAGGATCTCTTGCACATGCAGGTCTTTAGGTCGGCTTAGAGTCGCAGCCCGCTAAGGTAGCCGCAAATCGCGCCCGTAGCAGGCGCTCCTGATGCGACTGACGCGGATTTGCGGGCCGTCGTATCGCCGAGACACACCCTGACTGGATGCACTTTCCCCGCAAAATCAAGCGTCTAACAGTCGCTGCAGCCTTGATCGGGGCCCTGCTGGGCGGGGGTGGCCTGATCGCCTCGAGTTCGGCCGACCTCCAGAGCCAGATCCAGGCCAACAAGTCGGCCGCGTCCTCGCTGCAGGGCGAGATCAACTCCGAGACGGCGCAGATCGAGAAGACGAGCGGCGGCGTCGCCGCGGCGCAGCAGAAGCTCTCGATCGAGCAGACCGACCTGAACCTGCACATCACCGAGCTGCGCGAGGTGCAGACGCAGCTGATGGGGGCGCGCGATCACCTTGAGGCGCTCGAAACCAAGCTGCGCATCGCCTCAACCGACCTTGCATCGAACCTGCGCGCCGCGTATGAGGACGGCTCACCGAACCTGATCGACGTGATCCTCAACGCGCATGGGTTCTCGAACCTGCTGGAGCAAGTCAACTACATAAAGGACGCCCAGCACCAGGACGCGCAGGTCGTCGACGACACGAAGATCGCTCGCGCCGAGGTCCTACAGCAGGCGACGCACCTCGGCAAGTTGGAGCTCCAAGACCGCAGCCTGACCCAGCAGATCCTCAGCCAGCGCAACCAGGTCGCAGCGATCGAGAGCGCGCTCGTCACGCAGCAGATCGATGAGGAGTCGCAGCGCTCCCATGACAAGGCCAAGCTCGCCAGCGTCAACTCAAAGACCGCGTCACTGCAGAACAAGCTCAACCAGATCGAGGCCGCGGCCGCAGCGGCCGCGCGCCAGACGCCCCAGCAGCTAAACCAGCAGGTCGGTGGCCTGGCAATAAATACCGGCGGCATGGTTCAGCCGCCCCCGGGCGCGCCTGCCGCAGTCGCCCAAATGATCGCGGCCGGTAACGCGATCGCGACGCTCCCCTACATCTGGGGCGGCGGCCACGGCTCCTTCATCTCCCCCGGCTATGACTGCTCCGGGTCGGTCAGCTACGTGCTCGCCGCGGCAGGGCTGCTCAGCTCCCCCGAGACATCGGGCGAGTTCGAGTCCTACGGCGACCCGGGGCCGGGTCAGTGGGTGACGATCTACGCGAGTGCAGGGCACGTCTGGATGACAATCGCCGGCTGGCGCTTCGACACCGTCGCGCTCGCCGAGGATGGCACACGTTGGTCGCAGGGCGGCGGCGAGTACGGCGGATTCGTCGTCCGCCACCCGCCTGGCCTGTAGTCGCCGGCTCGCGGACCGACACTCCAGATCGCTGTGGCGTGGGTTCGCTGTGAATGCTGTACGTCATTTCGTACCGACGGCACATAGAACACCTCAGGCCTCGAGCTGCGTCCAGATCGCGACCGCCACGGAGGCCACGGTAACCGCAACCAGCTCAATCAGTCGCGTGCTGAACGCGGTCGCGGTGCCCACCACCGTCAGCGCGACGGTGCCCAACACGGCCCGCTGGAAGCGTCCGTGCCCGAGCCAGCGTTTGGACAGCGCCAGCCCGAACAGATACAGCGCCGGTCCGCCGACGCAGATCGCCGCAAAGCCGGAGCGCACGTCCGCGGCGGGTGCCTCGATCACCTTATGGATCGCCACCGCGACCACGATCACGGCGCCGACCATCGCCGCGTGCGCATACAGGTAGGCGGAGCGGGCGAGCCGTCCGGCCTCCTCCCCAGCCCGCTCGATCGCGCGGGCCCCAGGCTCGGCGTGGTGTAGGAAGTAGGTGCTCCAGAGCGCCAATACGAGCAGGAAACCGACGAAGAACGCGCTGTCGCCCTCGGCGGTGCCGTGAGCGTGCGCGAAGCTCTCGCCGATCCTCAGGAACGACTCGCCAAACGCGATCATCAGCAGCAGTCGGCAACGCTCGGCGAGGTGCCCGCCGGCGATCGTCCAGGCGGACATTGGCGTGGCACCGGCTCCCGGCAGGCGGAAGCCATGAAGCGGCGCGCCGAGGTCGACGACCGCGGCCGCCGACCAGATGGCGAGCCGCGCGCCCTGGTCGTGGACAGCACCGCCGACGATCCAGACGACACCGCTGATCGCTGACCAGGCCAACAGCTGCGCGTAATTGCGCCCCATGGTGTCGCGCAGGCCGACGGCCCAGACCATGAAGGCACTGCGCAGCAGCTGCATCGCCACGTAGGCGACCGCGAAGGTCTCGCCCCTGCTCGTGAACGCGTCCGGAATCGCGCTGGCCATCACCAGGCTCGCGATCATCAGTACTGAGAGCAGCGCTACGACCGGGAGCCGCTCAGGGTCGATCCAGCCGGTCGCCCATGAGGTGTAGCTCCACGACCACCACAGCGCCACGAAGATCACGGCTGTCTCGGTGCCTCCCTGCCAGCTCAGGTCCCCGTAGAGGTGCGCCGAGAGCTGCGTGAACGCGAACACGTACACGAGATCGAAGAACAGCTCCATGTTGGTGACATGGGCCGCGCGCTCCTCGCCGCGGTCGCGGAGCAGTCGTGTTCGGGGCTCCTGAGACCGAGGCACGCTCATAGAACACTAACTAGAGTCTCTGAGAGGAGCAGTGCCGTGAACTTGAACCCTAGGAGTCTGAAATGTCAGCCAACAGCTTCGGATCGAAGGCCGCGCTCGAAGTCGGCGGACGCTCATACGACATCTTCCGTATCGATGCGCTGCAGTCGCGGTTCGACGTCGCGCGGCTGCCGTTCTCGCTGAAGATCCTGCTCGAGAACCTGCTGCGCAACGAGGACGGCGAGGCCATTCGAGCCGTCGATATCGAGGCGCTCGCGACCTGGGACGCAGCGGCCGAGCCAACCGCCGAGATCGGCTTCACGCCGGCACGCGTGGTGATGCAGGATTTCACCGGCGTGCCCGCGATCGTTGACCTCGCCGCGATGCGCGACGCGATGCAGGCGATGGGCGGCGACCCGAACAAGATCAACCCGCTGGTGCCGGCCGAGCTTGTGATCGACCACTCGGTGCAGGTCGACGTTTTCGGCACCGCGCTTGCGTTCCAGCGCAACGCTGAGCTCGAGTTCGAGCGCAACAAGGAGCGTTACTCGTTCCTGCGCTGGGGCCAGACGGCGTTTGACAACTTCAAGGTCGTGCCGCCCGACACGGGCATCGTCCACCAGGTCAACCTCGAGTACTTATCACGGGTCGTGTTCGTCGACGAGCGCGGAGGTGCGGCTCGGGAGGGTGCCGGAAATGGTTCCACCCACCCCGGCGACAACCCGGTCGCTTACCCAGACACGCTCGTCGGCACCGACTCCCATACGACGATGGTCAACGGGCTGGGCGTGCTCGGCTGGGGCGTCGGCGGCATCGAGGCGGAGGCGGCAATGCTCGGCCAGCCGTTGTCGATGCTGATCCCACAGGTGATCGGCTTCAAGCTCGACGGCGCACTGCCCGAGGGAGCTACCGCCACCGACCTCGTCCTGACGGTCACCGAGATGCTGCGCAAGCGTGGAGTCGTCGGCAAGTTCGTCGAGTTCTACGGCTCCGGGCTGGCGCACCTGCCGCTGGCCGATCGCGCCACGATCGGCAACATGTCGCCCGAGTTCGGCTCGACCTGCGCAATCTTCCCGATCGATGAGGAGACGCTGCGATACCTCGAGTTCAGTGGCCGCCCCCACGAGCAGATCGAGCTGGTTGGAGCCTACGCCAGGGCCAACGGGATGTGGCATGACGAGAACTCAGAGGAGCCGACCTACACAGATACGCTGCGGCTCGACCTCGCGACCGTTGTGCCGAGCATCGCCGGGCCGAAGCGGCCCCAGGA
Organism: uncultured Conexibacteraceae bacterium; assembly: GCA_963774025.1. Taxonomy (GTDB): domain Bacteria; phylum Actinomycetota; class Thermoleophilia; order Solirubrobacterales; family Solirubrobacteraceae; genus Palsa-465. Next base: position 240,902 of record CAVZDL010000015.1, on the reverse strand, counting down.
CCGCGTGCCGCTCTCGATCTCAAAGCAGGCGTTCGCGCACGCCGTCCAGGACTACCTGCCCAACGAGAACGGCGAGGACGAGGCGCTCGCCGAATCGTTCCCCGCCAGCGACCCGGTCGCCACCCATACCAATGGTGGTGTGTCGCTGAGGACGAAGCTGACGCTCGCCGACGGCACCGAGACCGAGCTCGACAACGGCCACGTCGTGATCGCGGCGATCACGAGCTGCACCAACACCTCCAACCCCTCGGTGATGATCGGAGCCGGCCTGCTCGCCCGTAACGCAGTGCAGCGCGGCCTGAAGGTGAAGCCGTGGGTGAAGACCTCGCTGGCTCCGGGATCGAAGGTCGTGACCGAGTACCTCGACCGTGCAGGACTGACCGAATACCTGGACGCGCTCGGCTTCAACCTCGTCGGCTACGGCTGCACGACGTGCATCGGCAACAGCGGCCCGCTTCCGCCCGAGGTCTCCAGAGCGGTCAACGACGCGGACCTCGCGGTCGTCTCGGTGCTGTCGGGCAACCGCAACTTCGAGGGCCGCATCAACCCCGACGTGAAGATGAACTACCTCGCGTCGCCGCCGCTCTGTGTCGCGTACGCGCTGGCCGGCACGATGGATACCGACCTGTACGCCGACCCGCTCGGCACGGACGACCACGGGAACGATATCTACCTCAAGGACATCTGGCCCAGCTCGGCGGAGATCGCCACGGTCGTCGAGGATGCGGTCCAGTCGGACATGTTCCACAAGAGCTACGGCGAGGTCTTCGACGGCGATGAGCGCTGGAACGGCCTGGAGGTGCCGAGCGGTGATCTGTTCGCATGGGATGAGCGCTCCACGTATGTGCGTCAGCCGCCGTTCTTCGCAAACCTGCCACGCGAGCCGCAGCCGCTTGAGGACATCCGAGACGCGCGTGTGCTCGCGGTACTGGGCGACAGCATCACCACCGACCACATCTCTCCCGCAGGCTCGATCAAGCAAGGCGGCCCCGCCGCCCAATACCTCAACGCCAACCACGTCGAGACAGCCGACTTCAACTCGTTCGGCTCGCGGCGCGGGAACCACGAGGTGATGATGCGTGGCACGTTCGCAAATATCCGCCTTCGCAACCGCCTCGCGCGTAGTCGAGATGGTGGGGGCGATCCTCTACCTGAAGGCGGCGTCACGCTCTACCTGGCCGACGGCGCCAACGCCGAGACCTCGATCTACGAGGCGGCGATGCGCTACATCGAACAGGGCATCCCCTTGATCGTGCTCGCCGGCAAGGAATACGGCTCGGGCTCCTCGCGCGACTGGGCTGCGAAGGGCACTAGCCTGCTGGGCGTGCATGCCGTGATCGCCGAGAGCTTTGAGCGCATCCACCGCTCGAACCTCGTCGGCATGGGCGTACTTCCACTGCAGTTCAAGAACGGCGAGAGCGTCGCATCGCTCGGGCTCACCGGGCACGAGAAGTTCGGCATCGCCGGGATTGCCGGGGACGGCGACATCCCGCGCGAATTGACCGTGACCGCAGATGACAAGGAGTTCACCGTGACCGTGCGAATAGACACCCCCAAAGAGCAGCGCTACTACCGCCACGGCGGCATCCTGCAGTTTGTCCTGCGCCAGCTTCTGGAGGCATAACAGATGGCGACTCCCAAGCTGCTCGACGCGCTACTGCGCGTCCCCGGTCCCTCCGGCAACGAAACGCGAGCGGCCGCCGTCTGGCGCGAGTACTGCCAGACGTTCGCCGCTGAGGTGGACGTCGACGTCAACGGGTCCTCCTGGGCGCGCATCCCAGGGACGGAACCGGCTCCCGCTCACCCATCGCTGGCGGTCGTCGGGCACATTGACGAGATCGGCATCCATGTCACACACATCGACGACGACGGCTTCCTGCGGTTCGGGCAGGTGGGCGGTTGGGATCCAGTCCAGCTGGTCGGGCAGAGGATTCTGCTCGACACGCTTGGCGGGCCCGTGCGCGGTGTGATCGGACGCAAGGCGATCCACCTCATGGAGGAGGAGGATCGTAAGAAGGGCCCCGAGCTCAAGGGCCTGCACATCGACATTGGTGCCGCCTCCGGCGATGAGGCGAAGGAGCGTGTGCGGATCGGCGATACCGGTGTGATCGACGCGGAGCCGCTGGACTTCCCCAACGGCCGCGTGGTCTCGCGTGCATTGGACAACCGCATCGGCTGTTACGTGGCCGCCCGGGCCGCGCAGCTGGTCAGCGAGGACGGCGGCGCCCCCGGGGACTTCCTTGCGCTCGCCGTGGTACAGGAGGAGATCGGGCTCAAGGGAGCGCAGACCTCCGCCTTCCGCCACCGGCCCGATGTCGCGATCGCGGTCGACGTGACCCACGCGACGGACACGCCCGGGATCGAGCTCGGACAGACAACCGATCACGATCTCGGCTCTGGCCCCGTGCTCCAGCGCGCCTCAGCGCTGCACCCGCGGATCTTCGAGCTGCTCTACGAAGCAGCGGAAGCGGAATCAATTCCATACACGATCAGTTCCGCCTCGCGCTCCACCGGCACCGATGCGGACGCGTTCACAACGAGCCGCGCCGGCATCCCCACGGGGCTGGTCTCGGTGCCGCTGCGCTACATGCACTCGGCGGTCGAGATGGGCAGCATCGAGGATCTCGAGAACACCGCGAAGCTGCTCGCGGCGTTCGCCATGCGGCTCGAGCCGGGGGTGTCGTTCGTCCGCTGACCGCGGGCGCGAGCTTCCGTCTAGGTGTGCCGCCTAGACTCCGACACTCCTGATCGCCATGACCTACGTGCTCGCGGCCGTGCAAACCGCGCTCGTCGCCGTGCTGATCGCCGTGAGCTGGTCGCCCGAGCGCACATGGGCGCGTGCCGGCGTCGTCGCGGGCGGAGCGTGGACGCTCATCTTCCTGATCCCGTCGTGGATTCTTGCGACGGACCCGTCCCTGCTTACCATCGGATCGCGCAATGGGGCGATCGCGACCGTCGACCTCAGCCTGTTCTGCTTCATCGTCGGCTATAGCGGCCGAAGCTACGCGCAGCGACGCAACCGCCGGTTTCGCGGTCGGCTCGACCGCGGCAAGCGCTTACCTCAGCTGGCAACGGGACGCCACAGCACCCTTGACCCGCGCTGGCTGACCGCGTGGCTTGTACTCGGTGCGCTGGGGTTCGCGGTCTTCTTCGCCGCAACTGGTGGACCGATTCATTTTTTGAAGAACCTGTCTGACGAGGGCGCCATGACGCGCGGGAGGACCTACTTCATCTTCGCCGGAATGGCGCTCGTTTGGGTTCCGCAGACAGTGATCTGTGCGCGTTGGCTGAACGGCTCTTCGGCAGGATGGCCCATGACAGTCGGGCTGGCGGCGGCCCTGGTCCTGACAGCCACGATCGGGGCGAGAGAGCTGCTGGCTGTGCCTCTGATCGAGCTCGGGCTGTTCTACTGGACGGTCCGGCGGCGGATCTCGGGCAAGAGTGCCGCAGTGGCAATCGTGCTGGCCGTTTTCGTGATTGTGTTCGTAGTCGGGATGGTCAAACGCTACGGAAACTACGTCGCCGAACACCCCACGACGCACGTCAGCCGGCTCGACTTCATGTTCACCAAGGGTCCCGCCGATTTCGCACACTCTTATGCGATCAACACCGCCGATGGTGTGTCGCTGATCGCTCTGGGTGAGCATGTCGTTCCGTCACACGCGCATCCCGAACTGGGCAAGGAGTTCCTGCGCCTGGCGCTGCAAGTAATCCCAAGCAGCGTGCGACCGAAGCTCTACACAGCGCCCGCCATCCGCGCCTCGATCTACCCGTCGACCACCGACGTCTATGCCCAGCCCATGCAGTTGGTTGCGTACCTGCAGTTCGAGTTGCCGGGCGTGGTCGTCGCGTTTCTACTGGTCGGCGCAGCCGCCGCCGAGATCGACCGGATGCTGTCGTCTCGCGTTCCCTACAGACTCAGCACGCTGCTACTGCTTGTTGCGCTGGCCACAGCCGTATCGATGCTCCTACGCAGTGCGGCCGCGCCGGCGACGGCGGACACGATCATCGAGGTCGTCGGCATCTGGGCGGTGGCACGCACGTCGGAGCGACTCCGCCCGAGCCCCATCGTCCAGATCGCGCGATGACCCGCAGCGCGCGATGACAACCTCGCCGCCGCAATTCCGCGCCGAGCAATTGCTCGGCGCATCGCTTTGGCGAATGACATTCCTGCTCGTCCAGGGGGGTGGCAGCGTAGTGCTGTCGGCTGCGCTCGGACACATCCTCGACGCGCATGCGTTCGCAACGACCTCCTTGTCGCAGGGAGTGTTGGTAATAGCGCAGGCGATCGGCGACTTCGGGCTCGCCCAGGCTGCAGTCACGGTCCTCCCGGCATGGATCGCGCGGTCGCCGGAATCGTCGACTCGGCTGCTGGCCGGTGCCGCGCGTGCTTATGCCTACGCAGGCGGAGCGGCATTTCTGTTGACGCTGGCCAGCGCTGCGCTGGTACCGAAGTCGGCAATCGTGCCGATCATCGTGAGCGCACCTGCTGCCGGCGCTACGGTGCTTCTGGCAGGCGCGGACGGCCTGTTGCGGTCCCAGGGAAGGTTTCGGCGGCCAGTGCTCTTCGTTGCCACCAGCGAACTGGGCGGCTTCGTCGGCCTTCCGGTGGCGCTGGCGACGCATTCGGCCACCTGGACTTGCGCCGCGGTTTCGGCAGGTACCGCGCTCGGCGCAGCTGGCGCCGTGATCACGCTGCGCGGTTATCGCAACGGGTTGAGGCTCCAGCAAGGAGGTCGCGCAACAGACGCCCAGAACAGCGCCGTCACTGCCACGCGCGAATTCCTCAGAGCTGCGACGCCACTGGGCGTGGCGCAGATCTTCGTGGCGCTCGGCACACGCTTCGACACGCTGTTGGCAGCTGCGCTGACCGGCCTCGTTGCCGCCGGGACCTTCGAGGGAGCATGGCGTATCTACCAACTCGGGCAATACGCCGCCGGGGCGTTGGCGACGGCCGCGGCGCCGTTCATCGCGAGAGCGCTCGGCGCCGGTGAGTTATCAAAAGCATTTACGCTGCTGCGGCGGTTGTTGCTGCGCTTGCTTGGCGTCGGACTCTCGGCCGGCACCGTGCTCTACCTGGTGCGCTGGCCGCTCGCGCATCTGCTGGCGGGGTCGCTCGCTGCTCCCGTGGCCCATGGTCTCGTGTTCCTGGCGGCGGTCAGCCCGATCGCAGCTGTCGGGGTACCAGCGTTCTACACACTGATTGCACTGGAAGGCGAGCGCCGAGTGGTGCTTGGCTGCTTCGCCCTCGGAGCCGTCGTGAACCTCTGTCTCGGCGCGGCCCTAGCCGCGCCGTTGCACGTCCACGGGATCCTGATCGGATGCGCTGCCGGCACTGCCATCACCAGCGCGCTGCTCCTAGGGCGGCTCGCGATCGTCGTGAGCGCACTGCGCAATCAGTTGCCAGCCGCCACGGTAGGGCGCTGAGGCGCAAGATTGGCCGAAATGTCCCTTGCTCTGCGCTGTCTGCTCGCCACCGCCAAGCGGCTCGCTCGCACCGGCGCTGGCCACGCGGTGCTCGGCGCGGACCTCGACGCCATGGCATTCAGGGCCTGATGGGTTGCGGGCAGGAATGAGGCTCCTCTATGACGCTCGGTTGGCGACTCGCGGCCTCGGGATCTCAACCTTCGTCGTACAACTCGCGCGGGCGCTTGTTGCCAGCGGGGAAGTGGAACTCATTTGGCTCGGAGATCCGGCTTTCGCGCCCGTTGGAACGAGCAGTGTGGTACGCATCGATCGCAGTCCCTATCCGCTCCTTGACGGGGCAGCTGGCCGTGCGCTCGCCCGACGCATGTCCGCTGAGCTGATCCACTTCACCGGCAACACCGGTTGGGGACGCCAAGGTCCGATTCCATGCGTGCTCACAACACACGACCTGATCTTCCTCGACAGCAGCATCCGCTCACGGTCGCTACGCCAGGTCGCAGGTCACCGGTACGAACGCTTGCTCGTTCCCCACGCGGCCGCTGCAGCCGACGTGGTCGTCGTACCCTCGGAGACGGTCGCCGCCCACGTCAGAGCGAGGCTGCGCCCCGCGCACCCACCGCGGGTCGTGCACGCGGGAGTCTCCACGCCTCACCAGCGGACAAACCCGCATGCTCGGAATCCGGATCGCGCAGGACGCACGGCCGCGAAGCCGCCCTACATCGTCGCCTTTGCCGGGCGCGACCCGCGCAAGCACACCACGGCGGTTGTGGCCGCGTGGCGCGAACTGGCGGTACCGAAACTGCATCTGCACCTGCTCGCTGCCGGAGGTATGCCACCTGGTCTGCGCGAGTCGTTGGCCCCCGAGCTCGCAGCAGGCCTCGTGGAGATCCATCCACACCTATCGACAGAACGGCTCTGGTCGCTATTGGAGAGCGCGCTAGCCCTGATCTACCCGTCGAGCGATGAGGGTTTCGGTTTGCCGGTGCTCGAGGGGATGGCGGCGGGCATCCCGGTGCTGAGCGGGATCGCGCCTGTCACCCGCGAGATCGGCGGTGATGCGATCGTCCAACTCGACCCTGGCCACATCGTGGCGTCGACCGTCGCAGCTGTGCGGCGGCTGCTTGCCAGCCCGGATGAGGCCGAGGCCGCCTGCGCGCGCGGCCGCCAGCGGGCCGGACAGTTCACGTGGCAGGCGACGGCAGCCGGCTACATGGCAATCTACCGCGAGGCGATAGCGGGGCACCCATGAGGCTGGTGATCGTCTGCCCGCGCTTCCCGGAGTACGGGTACAAGGGCGACCAGCTGCGGACGCGGCAATTGGTCGAGCTGCTGTGGCCCGAGCACGAGCTGCACGTGATCACTGGCGGCCGACCGTCGCAACCTAGTGCTTTGGGCGAGCTCCGGCAGCTGGCGAAAGTGACGGTTATCAATGCTGCAGGATCCGCCCGCGCGCTCGCGATGCTCGAACTGCTCGCGCACGGAAGGCCCGCCGAGGTCGGCTGGATGTCCCCGCGGCGTCTGCGCCACGCAGTCCGATCCGCCGCCGCAACGAGCGATGCCGTGCTTGCCTCGACCGTACGCGTCGTCACGGAACCGCTTGTAGCACCGCTGATCGTCGACCACATCGATGCCCTAAGCGCCAACGTGCGTGAGCGCGCCCAGGTCGAGCGCTACCTCATCGTGAGCTGTGTGGCACGGATCGAGGCACGGCTGCTGGCCCGTCATGAGCGGCTTGCCGCCCGCTGGGCAGCGGCGCAGATCACCGTCTCCGACACCGACGCCGCCCTGCTGCCTCAATCGCCACCCCCCGTGGTGATCCCGCACGCGGTGTTCAAGACCATCGATGCCAGTGAACTCAGAACTCGTGACGCGGCTGCCGCACGCGACATCGACGTGATCTTCACCGGCAACATGGACTACCCGCCGAACCGAGACGCGGCGCGTTGGCTGGCAGGCGCGATCGTGCCGGAGCTGCGGCGGCTACGGCCTGATGTCCGGGTCCTGGTGGCCGGACGCTTTGCCGACCGGTTGTCGCTCGACGGCGTCGAGCTCGCCTCAGACGTCCCCGATATATCGGCGCTCTTGCGTCGTGCCCGCATCGCGATCGTGCCGATGCGCAGCGGCACCGGTGTACCCAACAAGCTGCTTGAGGCGGCCGCTGCGGGCGCCGCGATCGTCGCCACGTCGCGAGTCGCGGGCGCGGCGGGAATCGCGGTCAGGACCGCCGACAGTGCCCCCGCGCTCGCGGCCGCAGTTGTCCAACTGCTCGCCGACGGCGAGGCACGCACTGCCCTCGCTGCTCGTGCCCTAACAGACCTAGCGTCGCGGTCTCCAGCCGTAATCGCAGCCCGGTTGCAGAACGTGCTTGAAGCCGCAGTTCGGGATACGGGCGGGCACGCGTCCTAAGATGGGGCGAGCCGGGAAGAGTCGATGAACATCTCGCTCAAAAATCTCGTGCTGCTTGCGGCGTTGGTCGTGGCCTTCAGCCTGGCGGTGCCAGCAGCCGCGCTCGCGGGCTCGGGCTCGCCAACCGCTGGCGTCCACATCGATCCAGGCAGCCCGGTCGCTAAGGAGTACGCGCTGCCGCTGGCCACGGCCAGAGGTGCTCCGGCCGACACGGGCTCAACTGGCTCGCTATTCGGACGCGGCATCACAAAGAGCAAGAGCCGCCATCCGAGCGGCGGCAGCAGCACAGCCTCAGAGGCGCCCAGCTCGACCCCTGCCAACGAGACCGTGCCGGCAACGTCCATCAGCGATACGAGGACGACCGCTACCCAGCGTCTCAAACCCGCTCGCCGCCATCACCGGCACCGAGCCACTCGGAAGCCGGCACGCAAGCCGTCGCGCAAACACGCCCGCGGTTCTATCCCTGCCGGGAACGCGACAGCGCCGCCGGCTGCCCTGAAGATCTTGCACCCGGGTGCCGGCTTGAGCTGGCTGTGGATGATGCTCGCCGCATTGGCGGTTCTCGCACTCGGTAGCGCAGGCGCACTCGCCCTCATGCGCACGCGCCATCGCGAAGCCGACCCGCACCCGAACTGACGCTCGCGACCATGGCGGCCGCATGACCACGACGAGCTCGAGGACCGGCGTGGCGACGAGCGCCCGGACCGCCCCAGTGGTTCCGCTGCGTTCAACCGACCGACCGTCCAGGCGACGGGCGGTCGACCCCCTCGCAGCCGCCGCTGCATTGGTCGCGGCGGTACTGGCATTCTCACCGCTCGCCTCGGGGTATTACGCCTTCACTGCCTGGGCGCCGCTGACCCTCGGGGCAGTTGTGCTGCTGGTGTTGCTCGCGCTGGTCGTGCGTCCGCGTTTGACTCGAACTGGGATCACGGCTTGGTTCGGTCTGCTGCTGCTATTAGCGCTGAGCTTCGCCTCGATCCTGTGGGCGGAGTCGCGTGACTCGGCCTGGACGAGCGCTAATCAGCTCGCGCTCTACGCCGTGATCTTTGCCATCGGCCTACTTGCGATTCGCGAGCGACGCTCGGCACAGACGGTGATACTGATCCTCGGCATGCCGGCGTTGTTGACGAGCATCGTGCTCGCCGTGATCCTCGCCGCCGGGGGTGGAGGGGGTGCCTACCTCCTGGGGCGCCTCGACCAGCCGATCGGCTATGTCAATGCGACCGCCGGGCTGCTCGTGATGGGCATCTGGCCTTGGCTGGCGCTGGCCGAAGTCGCCCAACGGCGACAGGTCCGCGTTCTCGCCATGGGCGCCGCAGGGTTGATCGCCGCAATCGCCGTGACGACACAGGCGCGCGCGCTCGTGCCGGCCTTTGTGGTCACGACCGCGCTCGTGATGATTGCTGCTCAGGGCCGTACACGGCGCGCGTTGCATCTCACAATCGTGGCCGCAGCAATTCTGATCAGCGCACACTGGACACTCGCGATCTACAGCTCTACGGGACCGGTTCAGCAATACGCGCCGCCTTCCGGAGTGCTGCGTGACGCGGGGATCACAATCATCGCCGGCGGCCTGTTGGCGGCTGGCCTCAAGCTTGCACTCGAGCGGCTCGCCGAGCAGGTGCCGGACAGTCGGCGCAAGCAGATCTCGCGGTGGCTAGGTCAGGGCATGCTCGCTGCGTTCGTCGCAGCGATGGTCGCGATCGGCGTCGGTGCCCACAGCGCGATCGCGACGCAATGGAACGACTTCACACACTTGAATGCCGAGCAGTCCGCGCCCAACCGCTTCGTCGCGATTGGCAGCGGTTTCCGCTACGACCTGTGGCGCGTCGCGCTCGATGAGTTCAAGGCAGATCCACTTGCGGGTGTCGGCGCCGGCAACTACGACGACTCGTACTACAGGCTGCGCCACAACCCCCAGTCGGTGACGGTCCCACACAGCCTCGAGATGCAGATGCTCGCCGAGCTCGGAATAGGAGGCGTCGTCGGCCTGCTGTTGTTCTGCGGCGCAGTGCTGTACGCGGGCCTCTCTGGAGATCGCAGGAGACTCGCAGGGAGAGATCAGGGGATCAGGGTTGCTGCGCTAGGAATGTTCACGGCGTGGCTGACCGCAACCAGCTTCGACTGGCTCTACGACATCCCCGGTTTGACCGGTATGGCGATGCTCGCTGCCTCAATCCTGCTCGTCCGCGTCCCCGATGACGAGCGGCTCGCCGCGGACTCCGATGCTCAGGTGCCCATGAGAGTCGTTGGCTCGGCAACTGATACGCCGGCACCGTCGAATTTCGCGCGCCCTAGGCGCGTTCGGAGCCCGCAGGTGTCGCTGGTCGCCGCGCTCGGGATTCTTGCCTTGCTTGCCGCGAGTCTCGGCCGTCAATACGTCGCGACGCTATACAGAGACTCCGGCCAAGGGCTCGTCACCAAGAACCCAGTCAAGGCACTCCATAAGCTCCGAACCGCCGAGCAGCTCGACCCATGGTCGATGCAGACCCAGTATGCGGTCGCCTCCGCGTACGCACGCTTGAATGACTACACCGCCGCCCGCACGGTTCTCGTGCATGCGGAGCAGCTCGAGCCCGAGAACTATGTGCCACCAGCGCTGCTTGGCGACATCGCCACGCGCGCCGGCGATCCAACCACGGCACTCGCAGCTTACCGGCGAGCGCTCAGGCTCGACCCGCGCGAACCCACTCTGCACCAGGCCGTTCGGAGCGCGACGATGACCCTTCAGAGGGAGAGGACGCCGGGATCGAAGTGAGTGCATCCGAGCGAGACCCACTCAACCATGTACGCGAAGCGCAGCCCGGCGATAGCGACGCGACCGGGGAGCGCATCAACAGCCGTTCGAGCTGGCCGGCCACTCGGCTCGCCGCGACCGCGACGACATTCGGGCTTGGCATCGCGATCACAGCGCCGAGCGTCATAAGCGACCTCTACGCCCCACTCTGGCCGACGCTGTTGTTGCCCGCATTGCTGGCGACCCTTGCAGGGCGTCTCGTTTTCGAATCAATCGACGGCGGCGGCGCTGCCGGGATCCGCGCCCACCTGCTCGGAGCGTTCGCAGGGGCTTTGGTCGCCGTCGCGCTGATGACGGGTGCGTCGTTGGTCGTGGGGCACGCGACTCTTCTCGTAGAGTCGCTCACCTTCGCGCTCGCGGCAGTCGCGCTACTCGGTGCCGCCGTCCTACGCGACCTCGAGGTGCGCATGCGGCTGGCGCTGCGCCGCGTCTACTTCACGGGCTCGGCCGAGAGCCTGCGGGAGCTCCAACACGAACTGACCCGCAGCCCGGAGGCGAGCCTGGTGGGCGCTGCCAGGGTACCGTCGCCGCTCACCGCTGACGCGCTCGCCGAGACCATCCGTCACGCACGGGCGACCGTGCTGGTGCTGGACCGCGCAGGCGCGCACGGCCCCGCGGTGGTCGCCGCCGCAGAGGCCCTCGGACGGGAGGGCGTGCGGGTCCGCGACCTGCTCACCTATTACGAAGCGGAGTTCAAGAAGGTGCCTTTGACCGAGCTGACGCCTGCATGGTTCCTATTCGAGCGTGAGGACCATCAGCGCCGGGTCCTTACAGAGGCAGCCCGACGAGCGACGATGATGCTGATGTCTGCCCTGCTGCTACTTGTCTCGTTGCCGCTGCTCGCGGTCCTGATGATCGCGATCCGCCTGACCAGCCATGGGCCTGCGATCTTCCTCCAGACCCGCGTCGGCAAGGACGGCGTGCTCTTCACACTGGTGAAGCTGCGCACGATGTTTGTCGCGGACCCGGGCGCGCCCGACGATGCCGCTTGGGCCACGGACGAGGATCACCGGATCACGCCGGTGGGGCGCCGGCTACGGCGCTACCGCCTGGACGAGCTGCCGCAGCTGTGGAACGTCATGAGGGGCGAACTTGCGCTGATCGGCCCACGCCCCGAGCAGGTGGCGATCGTCAAGCGCCTCGAGCGCGAGATCCCGTTCTACGCCGTGCGGCACACGGTTCGCCCAGGCCTGACGGGCTGGGCACAGGTCAACCTTGGCTACTCGGGCTCACTTGAGGGAGCGCGCGCGAAGCTGCAGCGCGACCTCTATTACGTCAAGCACCGCGGCCTGCGGCTCGACCTCCTGATCCTCTGGCTCACGCTCAAGACGGTCTTCACCGACCCGCGGTGAAGCCCGAGCCCCAAGCCCGAGCGAGGAATCCTGACGTACGTACCTCGTAATGCGTGTCGGACGTCTGATCTTTACCCCGCCAGCACCCTGAATGAATGGCTTGGCTGTTGGCTAGAGCGTCAGGCCCGACTCGGGCTCGAGCTTGGTCGCGATGTCGTACGAATAGATGTACAGGATCAGGCCGCCAGCCCTGGTCGAGGCGATCGGCGGGCCGAACTCAGCGGCGGCCGCGCGCACCTGCCGTCCCTTGGGATTGACCACGAGCATGCTGCGGACGTTGCCGTGCGGCTTGTCCCAGCTCGAGACCGAAATCTCGCTGAATGTGCAGAGCAACTGGGCGTTCGTTTCACAGCGCTGGATCGGGTAGACGTCGACCTTGAAGTCGGACTCCCACATCAGGTCGATTGAGTTCCAGTAGTCGCCGTAGCCGACGGCCACGTGCTCCCGCTTGGCATAGGCCGCGACAGCACGGGCGGTCCCGGCCGTCTGGTAGCCGGCGGGCATCTCCTTGAGGACACCGGAATTGAACTGGTAAAGCGCGCTGAAGGCGAACAGCGATGCGCCGGCCGTGACGATCAGCTTCCAGCCGAGGCCGCGCTCGAGCATCAGCGGCAGAATCGCCGCGATTGCCACGTACGGTCCGAGCAGGTAGCGACCATCGGTGGTGAAGGGATTCGGCGAGCCGATCATGAACACGAGCAGACCCGCGCCGAGCGCCGTCACCCAGAAGGCTGTGTGGACGAAGCGCTCGCCAACCACATCGCCACCGCCGGCGCCACGCGGGAGCGAGTTGGCGATCCTGCGGCGGACCGACCAGACGCCGGAGATCAGCGCAGCGAACAGCAGCACGGCGCTCACGACCTCGAGCTCGGAACTGGCGTCGACAACGCTCCCGTAGAAATTGCCGGCGGTCAGTGACGGCAGCGCGCGCAGCAGTGTTTTGAAGTTGGTAATGACCCTGCTGGGCTTCGCGAACGTGAGGAAAGCGTGGTAGGACGGCGCGAAGCCGCGCACGCCCTCACCGCGCATGAGCGCCGCGAACGTGAGCGCCGTGAGTAGCGTGACGGCGACGGTGGCGAGTCCGAATAGGAGCACTCTGACGGCCCCGTCTTCAGGTCCGCGCCAAGCGGCGAGCAAGGTCACGACCACCAGCGGGGCCAAGCCCCAGGCGAGATACAGGTTGTCGCCCGCGAGCGGCAGCCCGCCGATGACGCCCAGCACGACCGCAGCGGTCACGAGCCGGCGCCTCGAGAGCTCCGCGACGCGCGGAATGATCCAGACCAGCGCCGCACCAACGACCGCTGCGGTGATCAGCGAATTGGCATGGGCGTCGATCGCGAACACGGTCGCCAGACCACCCGCCCTGATCATCGCGATACCACCGCCGCCGAAGCAGACCAGCACCGCGCCGACGACGCTCGCGGGCCAGCGTCCGAACGCGCGCCAGGTCGACCAGATCACGGCGGCGAAGCCAACGAGCGCGAAGAACACCGGCGCCAGCACCCAGATCTCCCTGTACAGCGGGAACGAGCGCGTCAGCAGCGTGAACGCCATCGTCTCGTAATGCGGGTAGTCGCCGGTGGTCAATAGCGCACCCGCCGGCGCGTGGATGCTCATGTGCGCGAGGACGCCGTCGATGTCGCTGTCGCTACTCAGCCAGACGCTGTCCAGAATCGTGCGCAGGTGCGCGGCTATCGCGATCGCGTACAGACCCCCGAACAGCACGGGCAGCCACCACAACCAGGTGAGTGACGGCTTCGGAAGCCCGACGCCAACGGGCGCGGTGTCGTCGTCGGCCGCTTGCCGTTGCTTGATAGGTGTAGTGCTCATACGCTTGTTCTCGCGAGCGCCCGCCGGCGGGTAGGCTCGCTCTGCCCAGCCTTGGACCACAACGACTCGGGCGCTGGAAATCTACTAACTCGTTCTAATTTCAGATAAGCCTCATGCTGCTTCTCTTCGATATCGACGGAACCCTCATGAGAGGCGCGTCCCGCGAGCATGCGACCGCGCTGTGTCAGGCGCTGAAGACCGTACACGGCGTGGATGTCGAAGACATCAGATTGAGGGGGTCGGCAGCCGGCAGAACCGACGGCGAAATCGCACGCATGTACCTGCTCGAGGCGGGCGTTTCCGCCGAGCGGATCGACGCGCGTGCGACGCAAGTCCGGGAGCAGTGCTGCCGCCTGTACGCGAGCCTCTGTCCCGCCGACCTGTCGACCCTGGTTGTAGAAGGCATTCCCCAGTTGCTCGAGTCACTGAACGCCCGTGACGACGTGAAGCTCTCACTTGTGACCGGCAACTTCGAGCCGGTGGCGCGGATGAAGCTCAAGGCAGCCGGAATCGGGCATTGGTTCGCGCGTGGCCAGGGCGGCTTCGGCTCTGACTCGGACGATCGGGCGGCGCTGCCTCCGATCGCGCGCCGGCGCGCAGGCGAGGCTGCCGGACTCGCGAGCTCATGGCCCCAGGCCCAGACCGTCGTGATCGGCGACACACCGCGGGACATAGCCTGCGCGCACGCCGACAACCTACACTGCGTCGCCGTCACGACCGGGATGTACTCGGCCCCGGAGCTGAGTGGCGCAGACGTTGTGGTCGGCGACGCTCAGGCGCTCGCCACGACGCTGGAGTCGCTGGCGTTGGCAGCCGGCGTCTGACCGGGCTCGGGCGTCTGCAGCGGGAAATGACAGGCCGCCATGTGGCTCGGGCCGAAGCGCCGTAGCGGCGGCTCGGCTTCGGCGCAGATCGCCTGCGCAATCGGGCAGCGCGTGCGGAAGCGGCAGCCGGACGGCGGGTCGATCGGGCTCGGCAGCTCGCCGCGGATGCCAACTTCGGTCTTTGCCTTCTCAACCGCCGGGTCGGGCACCGGGATCGTCTTGATCAACGCCTCCGTGTACGGGTGCGCCGCCCGCCGGTAGATGTCGTCGCCGGTACCAAGCTCGACCAGCTTGCCGAGATACATCACGCCAATACGGTCGGCGAGGTATTTGACGACCGCGAGGTCGTGTGAGATCACGACCGACGCCATATTGTGCTCAGCCTGCAGGCGCTTCATCAGATTCAGTACCTGCGACCGGATCGACACGTCGAGCGCGCTGACGGGCTCGTCAGCGATGATCACCTTGGGCTCGAGCATCAGCGCGCGCGCCAGCGCGATGCGCTGGCGTTGACCGCCCGAGAACTCATGCGGATAGCGCTCGAGTGCGTTCAGAGGCAGGCCGACCTCGTCCAACCTGCCGCGCACGCGAACGTCCTGCTCCTTGCGGGTGCCGACGCTCTGAATCTGGAGCGGCTCATGCAGGATCGCGCTCACGCGCATGCGGGGGTCCAACGATCCGAACGGATCCTGGAACATCATCTGCACGTCGCGCCGCGCAACTCGCAGCGCGCCGCCGCGCAGCCGGAAGATCTCCTTACCGCCCAGCTTGATCTGGCCCTTGTCTGGCTTCTCGATCCCGACCATCAGCTTGCCGAGCGAGGTCTTGCCGCAGCCGGATTCGCCGACGAGACCGAGCACCTCACCGGCATTGACGTGCAGGGTCACATCCGAGACAGCCTTGACCGAGTTGACCCTGCGACGAAGAATCGCGCCGGCGGTCACCGGGTACTCGCGAACCGCGCCGATGACCTCAAGAAGCGGGCCGGACGTGGACCGCAGCGGAGACGAATTCGGTCCTGTCGCCGCGGCGAGCACGGATTCCGACAACGGCTCGGATATGACCGAAACGTCTGACGCTGGTGCTGTGGATGCGGACCCACCCACCCCGCCATCGGCGGACGTCAGCGGGACGATCCGCGTCGTGATAACGGCCGGGCCATCGACGGGGTGCCAGCAGGCGAACTTGTGGTTGGCGTCGCCGTCGAGCGGCGGCTCCTCGGCTCGGCACTTGTCGGTGGCGAAGTTGCATCGGGCGGCGAAGCGACAGCCCTGCGGCGGGTTGGTCAGGTCGGGCGGCAGACCGGAGATCGAGAGCAGCGCTTTGGTTGGGTCCTGCTCGAGCCTCGGGATCGAGCCAAGCAGCGCCTGTGTGTAGGGGTGGCGCATCGCGGTGAAGAGTTCCTCGGAACTCGCGGCCTCGACGATCCGCCCGGCGTACATCACGTTGATGCGTTTCGAGCGGCCGGCGACTACTCCCATGTCGTGGGTGACCAGTAACGTGGCCATGCCGAGCCGCTGCTCGAGCTCGTCGAGCACTCTCAGGATCTGTGCCTGGATCGTGACGTCGAGCGCGGTGGTGGGCTCGTCCGCGAGCAGCACCTTCGGCTCGCAGGCGAGCGCGATCGCGATCATCACCCGCTGGCGCAGGCCTCCGGAGAGCTGGTGGGGATAGTCTTTGAGGCGCTCCCTCGGTCGCGGCAGCCCGACGAGTTCGAGCACCTCGAGCGCACGGTCCATTGCCTCTTTGCGGCTGGCGCCCCGGTGCAGGCGCACCGGCTCGGCCACCTGCTCGCCGACCGACTTCGTCGGGTTCAGCGAGGACAGCGAGTCCTGAAAGATCATCGAGACGTCATTGCCCCGAATCTTGCGGAGCTCGCGATCACTCATGCCCACGAGTTCGCTGCCGCCGAGCTTGACGGAGCCCTCGGTCACGTGGCCGCCGTTCGGCAGCAGTCCTAGGATCGAAAGGCCCAGCATGGACTTGCCGGAGCCGGACTCGCCGACGAGGCCGAGCGTCTCGCCCTCCGCGATCTCGAGCCCGACGTTGCCGACGGCGTGCACGGTCGCGCGCGAGAGCCTGATCTCAGTCGTGAGGTTCTCGACCTGAAGCGCTGGTAGAGCCATGAATCTCCCTCTCAGCGCCGGCGCAGACGCACGTCGACGGCGTCGCGCAGAGCGTCGCCGATCAGGTTGCAGCAGAGCACGACGACCACCAGACAGCCGCCGACTGGATAGACGAGCCACCACTGGCCGTTCTGCACGTACTGCTCGGCGTTGCCGAGCATGTCGCCCCACGAGGTGTTAGGGAACTGCAGGCCGAACCCCAGGAAGCCCAGCAGTGCGAGGTAGATGATCGAGTCCGCGATCAGAAACGTGACGTTGACGATCGTCACCGACATCGCATTGGGGATCAGGTGGCGGTAGATCAGTCGCGCGCGGCTCGAACCCATCGTCTGGGCTGCGAGCACGAAATCGCGCTCACGCAGCGTCAGCACCTCACCGCGCACAAGGCGCGCCGGCGCCAGCCACGAGAAGACCCCCAGGATCAGGCTGATGTCGAGCACGGTGCCGTTGTACTTGGTGGCGAGCACCAGCACGATCAGCAGGAACGGGATCGACAGCAGGATGTCGACGAAGCGCATCATCAAACCGTCGACGAAGCCGCCGATCAGCGCCGAGATGGCCCCGTAGAGCGTCCCGATCACGATCGCAACCAGTGAGGCGAAGGCTCCGATCTCGAGCGCGGCCTGTCCACCGAGCATGATCCGGCCGAACTCGTCGAAGCCGCTCTCGTCGGTGCCGAGCAGGTGCGAGGCGCCTCCGACCGGGGGGGCCTGGCCGGGGGCTAGGTAGGAGTTGAGCGGATTGGAGAAGGCCTGATTGGAGTGGTAGAAGACCGGCCCGAGGAAGCAGAACAGGATGATCGCGAGCAACACCACGAGCGCGACGACGGCAAGCCTGTTGCTCGCGAACTCGCGGACCGCGAGGCGCCAGCCGCTGGAGACGACCTGCACCTCTCCGCCCTCGGGCATCAGCTCGTGCAGTCCGCCGCTCGGCGCCGGCAGCGCGAGCGCCGCGCGCCCCAGGTCCTCGATCTGCTGGGAAGGAGTCAGCGGCTCAGCCAAGGCGAACCCTGGGGTCGGCGGTGGCGACGGCGACGTCGGCGAATAGGTTGCCGAGCACCGTCAGAAGCGCGCCCAGCAGGGTGTAGGCGAGCATCACGTTGTAGTCCTCGTTGAGGAGCGCGTTGTAGAAGAGCAGCCCCAGCCCGGGATAGTTGAAGAGCACCTCTATAAGCAGGTTGCCGGCGACCAGGTAGGGAATCGAAAGGCCCACCAGCGTGATGATCGGCAGGCAGGCGTTGCGCAGCAGGTGGCGCAGCAGCACCGTCCGCTGCGACAGACCCTTGGCTCGCGCCAGCCGGATGTAATCCTGCGCCAACTCGTCGAGCGCAGAGGAGCGCATGTAACGGCTGAAGCTGGCGACATTCAGCAGTGCCAGCGTGACGATCGGCAGAAACAGCTGCTGCGGGTGCACGATCGCCTGCCAGATGGTCGTGACCGAGTCGCTGACGCCCGGGGGAAAGATGCCCCAATCCAGTGCCAGGAACTGGATCAGGATCAGTCCCAGGAAGAATGACGGCATCGAGTACAGCGTGAAGTTGATCGTCGTGGCGGCGTAGTCGCCAGGGCTATTGCGCTTGACCGCCTGGGCGATGCCCAGTGGCACGGCGATGATCAACGAGAGCAGCAGCGCGGCGCCGGAGAGGTACGCGCTGCGCGGGCCGTCCTCCTTGAGCAATGCGTCGACGGTCTGATTCAGCTTGTAGCTGTAGCCGAAGTTTAGGTGGGCGATGCGACCGAGGTAGCTGAGGAGCTGTGACAACTCGGAGCGGTCGTAGCCGTTCTGCTTGTCCCAGATGAGCACTGCTCTGTGCGTGGCCTTGGTGCCGAGCACGATATAGGCAGGTGTCGGAGAGAGATAGTGAAGGATCGCGAAGGTGATCGCGGCAACACCGATCACGACGATCACGGCGACACCCAGCCGGCGGACGATGTAACCAATCATTGGCGACAGATCTTAGGCGCTAGCGCAACGGCCGGTGGGTGGGACGGGCTCGCGCCCGTCCCACCCACATCAATGACCGTCTGCTGCCTTCTGCTTCCTACTTTTTGACCCAGAGCAGCGCTGCGTTGAGCTGCTGCTGCGTCATCTGCAGGAACCCGTTCTTGGTACCACCCACCTTCTTGCTGACAGCCGTGATCCAGTCCTGGACCGGCATGTACAGCACGGGCTGCTGCTTCGTGAAGTAGGCGACCTCACGCTGGATCGCCATCTTGCTCGGGCTCGTCGTCGACCTGATCATTAGCTTGTTGGCCGTCGGGTTGTTGTAGTAACCCAGGTTGAGCGCCCCGGTCGTGTTCATCACGCCGTCTTCGGTCGGGTAGTAGTCGGTGTTGATCCCGCCGTAGTTGTTGACGCCCCAGTCGTCGAAGTACTTCTTCGAGGCCGGGTTCTGGTCGTTGTAGTTGGACACAAGGAAGTCGAAGTCCTTGGTCTGCAGCGTGACGTCGATGCCCGCGGTCTTTGCCGAAGACTCGAACGCCTCACCCTCCAGCGCGCTCGCGGCAGCCGCCGACTCGGGCTGGTCAGCCCAGACGAACTTGATCGGAGTGCCCTTGGGGATACCCGGTCCGCACTCGTCCTTGGCGCTACCCGGCTTGGCGCAGGTCGTCTGACCGCCCGGCACCACGTGCCAGCCGTGCGCCTTCAGCGTGGCGACGGCCGTCTTCGGGCTGTACTGCCACACCGCCTGGGTCACGTTGCTCGGGACGAACGGCGACGACGGCGCGCTCGCGACCGGCCCGTAGGCCGGCACCGCCCAACCGTGGTAGACGCCCGTGACGATCGCCTTCTGGTTGATCAGCTCGGCGAACACGCCGCGCATGTACTGCTGCCCCGCGACCTTGTTGAAGTCGTCGGTGGTGTCCTTGAAGTTGACGAACCCACCGAACCAACCCCACTCCGGGGCGCCGAACACGCTGAAGCCATCGCGATTCAACGTCGGGATCGAGCCGAGCTGGGTTGCTGGGTCGATCTGACCGATCTCGACCGAGCCGGACTCCATGGCATCGAGCAAGGCGGTCTCGCTGGTGTACGTGTTGTCGTCGTACGTGAAGGTCGGCTTCGGCGACAGGCCGTAGCTCTTGTTCGGCACCAGCACGTACGAGTCGTTGGTCGTGTTGAAGCTCTGCAGCTTGAAGCCGCCGTCGACGACCTTCCACAGCGAGCTGGTCGCGAACTGCGAGGGCGAGTCAGCGCCGTTGGTGTTGTTGAGGTTGTTGTAGATCGCCAGCGCGTCCGTCGGGTTCGTCGCCCAGTCGGTCAGCTTCTGGCCGCTCGAGTTGACGTCCCAGTCCGTCGCGGGCAGCGGGTAGACGCCACCGTTTGTGTCCTGCAGCTGGTTGTACGTGAACCACGTCGGGTTGACGCTGTGCGTCAGGTGCATGACCACGGTGCGCCCGCTGTAGGAGACGCTCTTGACGTTGTACGGGAACTCCGTCGGGGACGCGTACTGGCACCAGTTGGAGGGCGCCGCGTTGGTCGCGGCCTTGAGGACGTAGTAGAAGAACGCCACGTCCTGGCCGTCGACCGGCGAGCCGTCCGACCACTTCAGACCAGGCTTGATCGTGATCGTCACGGTCGTGTCGTGATCTGAGTACACGGGTGCCTCGGCTGCGCCGTGGGCCGGGTCGATCTGGGGCGTGCCGCCCTTGGGGCCGTAATACAGCGGGATGTACATGTCCGTCACGAACTGGAACGTGTCGGTGCTGCACGTCGCGCCGTTGATGATCGGGTCGATGTCCGTCGGCGTCTGGCCGGTGAGCTGGCCGGCGACGATCGTCCCGCCGTGGGCGGCCTTGCCGCTCTTCGGCACCGTGCCTGTGACCAACGTGCCGTCCTCCTGGACCGCCTTGGCGTTGCGCCGCCGCGTGCCCGACCGCGTTCTTCGCGCTGCTCGCCCCGGTCAGACTGACCGCGACCGCAGCGACGGCGGCCAAGGCGACCGCAAGGCTGACTAGCCGCAGGCGCCACAGACGGCTTGCGCCTGTGCGATTGGAAGGTTTAAACCTCATTTACAGCTACCCCTTTGCATTGGGTACGGATGGAATCAGCGCCACCGGCCAAGGCGTCTGCCCTAGCGTGGCGCACGTTTCGTTCCTTTTTACACAATTCGTCGCCGCTTAACGCGGACTTAACCCTGTGAGCTACCTCACCATCGCGCGACGAATGGGACCGCGAACGACCGGCTCACGCCCGTATAGAAGGCTTTTAGCGCTCTTCTGCAGCCGCGGTCGCGGGCCCTCCGTACAGATCGTCTAATTCCGCCGCGTCCTTTTGTACCACCGTTGGCCGGTCCTCGCCGCTCACCCCCGCTTGACTCTGTACAGAAGCTGAAACGCGTACTGCTGTTGTGTCATCGCCAGAAAGGCTTTGTCGGCGCCGCCTATTCTCCTGCTTACCGCCGTGATCCAGTCTTGGTCCGGCATGTAGAAGATCGGATAGCTCTTGCTGAAATAGGAGACCTCGTCGACGATCGCGGACGCGCGCGGGCTTGCCACTGAGGCCTGCATCAGTCTGTTGGCGACCGGGTCACCGTAGGCACCGATGTTCAGTGCCCCGCCCGAGTTCATCAGGCCGTCTTGGGTCGGGTAGTAGCCCGTGTAGACGCCGCCGTAGTTGTTGACACCCCAGGCGTTGACGTACCTCGCTGCCGTCGGGTTCTGATCGTCGTAGTCAGCGATCAGAGCGCTGAACGCCTTGCTCACGAGCGTGACCTCAATGCCCGCCGCCCGCTTGGCCGCACCGGCAAACGCCTCCGACTCGAGCGCGCCCACCGCTGATAGCGACCTGGGTGGATTCGCCCATACGAACTTGATCGGCGTACCCGACGGGATCCCGGCCCCGCACTCGTGGTGCCCTGTACCCGGCTTGGCGCAGGTCGTCTCACCGCCGGGCCTCACCGTCCAGCCGTGAGCCTGCAGCGTGTCCACCGCCTTGGTTGGGTTATAGGAGTAGGGCGACCGGGTTGCGTCCGCCGGGACGAACGGCGAGAACGGTGCCGTCGGTGCCGGGCCGTAGGCCGGGACCGCCCAGCCGTGGTAGACGCTCCTGATGATCTGCGGCTGGTTGACCAGTTCCGCAAAGACGCGGCGGATGTAGGGCTGTGCGACCACCTCGTCGAAGTCGTCGGTCGCGTCCTTGAAATTGATGAAGCCGCCGAACCAGCCCCAACCGGGACCGCCGAAAACGCTGTAGCCGTTGCGCCTCAGCCCGGGGATCGCGGACAGCTGTGTACCGGGCTCGATCGTGCCGACATCGAGCGAACCAGACTCCATCGCGGCAAGCATGGACTCCGGCCCTGTGTACGTCAGCACCGAAATGTCGCTCGCGTGTGCCTTCGGTTCCAGTGCGTAGGTTGGATTTGGGATCAGGTCATAGGAACCGTCGGTGGCGTTGAAGTCCTTCAACTCGAACGGCCCGTCGACGACCTTCCACAGTGGCTTTGAGGCGAACGTCGCGAGGTCACCGCCCTGATCGTGCAGATAGTCGTAGATCTTGAGCGCATCGGCCGGGTTGGTGGCCCAGTCGGTGATGTGCGCGCCACCGGGGGCATCGACGTTCCAGTCCTGGCTCGGCAATGGATAGACACCGCCGCCCGCGCCCTGCAACTGGTTGGCGGTGAACCAGCTCGGGTTGACGGCGTGCGTCAGATGCAGGATCACGGTGTCGGCGCCGCTCGCCGTCCAGCTTGCGATGTTGTCGGGCAGATCACCGGGCGAGTACTGACACCAATTCCTGGGTGCCTGCTTGATCGCCGCCCTCAACAGATCGAGATAGAAGAGCACGTCCTCGGCGTCGACCGGCTTGCCGTCGGACCACTTCAGCCCCCGCTTCAGCTTGATGGTGACAGTCCGATCCGCGTTGGAATATTGCGGCAGCTCAGCCGCGCTGAGGCTCTCATCGATCTTCGGCTCCGCGCCATTCGGGCCTGCGTACAGCGGTATGTATCGGTTCTCGACGAAGTTGAGGGTCGCCGTGTTGCAGGTGGCGATGTCGATCAGTGGAAAGGCGCTGCCCGGCGTGTTCCCGTGCAACTGCCCAACAGTGATCGTGCCGCCACGCATCGGTGTGCCGACGGCAGGCAAGCTTCCTTTGATCTCGGTGCCGTACTTCTCGAGCGAACGGCTCCTGCTTCCGTGCGAGCCACCGCCACAGCCACCGATCGCCAGCGCCGCCGCCATCGCTACGGTCAAGAGGCCGAACCAGCACCGCCTGCGTTTGCGTGCCGATGCAGCGGACACGGGGTCAGCCGCGGACGAGCTTCTTGTATGTCAGGCGGTGCGGGCGATCGGCCTCGGCGCCGAGCTGCTCGTGGCGGAAGCTCTCGTAGGCCTCGAAGTTTCCCTCGAACCATCGGACCTGCGAGTCGCCCTCGAAGGCAATCACGTGGGTGGCGACGCGGTCGAGGAACCAGCGATCGTGCGAGACGACGATGGCGCAGCCGGCGAACGACAGCAACGCCTCCTCCAGCGCGCGCAGCGTGTCGACGTCGAGGTCGTTGGTGGGTTCGTCGAGGATCAGCAGGTTGCCGCCGCTGGCGAGCAGCTTGGCCATGTGCAGGCGGTTGCGCTCACCGCCGGACAGGCTTGAGACCTTCTTCTGCTGGTCCGAGCCCTTGAAGTTGAAGCCGGCCACGTAGGCGCGGCTGGCGATGCTCCGCTCGCCGAGCATCATCTGGTCGAGGCCGCCTGAGACCTCCTCCCACACGGTCTTCTCAGGATCGAGCGACTCGCGTGACTGGTCGACGTAGGCGAGTTGGACGGTCTCGCCCACCTTGAAGACACCCTCGTCGGGCTGCTCCTGACCGGTGATCATCCGCATCAGCGTCGTCTTCCCGGCACCGTTGGCGCCGATCACGCCGACGATCGCCGCAGGCGGCAGGCTGAAGCTGAGACCGTCGATCAGCAGCTTGTCGCCGAACGACTTGCGGACTTCCTTGGCGTCGACGACCACTCCGCCCAGCCTGGGACCCGCGGGGATGTGAATCTGAACCTGGTCGAGCCTGACGTTTCGCTCCTCTGCGAGCAGCGCCTCATAGGCGTTCAGGCGGGCTTTGGGCTTGGCGCGCCGGGCGCTTGCGTTCATCCGCACCCACTCGAGCTCCTGCTTGATCGTTCGCTGGCGGGCGTCGTCCTTCCGTGCCTCCTGCTCGAGCCGTTTGTCCTTCTGCTCGAGCCAGCCTGAGTAGTTGCCCTGGTATGGGATCCCGCGGCCACGGTCGAGCTCGAGTATCCAGCCGGCGACGTTGTCCAGGAAGTAACGGTCGTGGGTGACGGCGACGATCGTTCCCGTGTAATCGTGCAGGTGGCGTTCGAGCCAGGCGACCGACTCGGCGTCGAGGTGATTCGTGGGCTCGTCCAGCAGCAGCAGGTCGGGCTCGGAGAGCAGCAGCCGGCAGAGCGCGACGCGGCGCCGCTCGCCGCCCGAGAGCGTGGTCACGTCGGCATCGCCGGGCGGGCAGCGCAGTGCGTCCATCGCGTAGTCCAGCTTGGTATCGAGGTTCCACGCATCCGCGGCGTCGATCTGCTCCTGCAGCCGCCCGAACTCGGCGGCGGTCTCGTCCGAGTAGTTCATCGCCAGCTCGTTGAAGCGGTCGAGTAGCGCCTTGACCTCTGCGACGCCCTCTTCGACGTTGCCGCGCGCGTCCTTGTTGGGATCCAGCTGCGGCTCCTGCTCCAGCAGCCCGACCGTCGCACCCGGCGCGAGCTGCGCCTGCCCGTCGTAGTCGTTGTCGAGCCCGGCCATGATTCGCAGCAGGGTCGACTTCCCGGCGCCGTTGTAGCCCAGCACGCCGATCTTCGCGCCCGGCATGAACGAGAGCGAGATGTCGGTCAGGACCTGTTTGTCAGGCGGGTGCCGTCGGGAGAGCTTGTAGGTCGTGTAGATGTACTGGGCGGACACTCCGCGTTGAGGGTATCGGGCGCGCGCTCAAAGCCCCGGTGGATGACGCACGACGAAGCCCGCGTCGCTGCGCACCAGCGGATGCCAGCCGATTCCGGTCGAGCCGTCACCGGCGCCGGCAGCGTTGTGGGTATCCCAGCGCAAACCGGCGACGTACATGTAGACATGGCTCGCGCTCGCGTAGATCGTGACCCAGCGGCCGGGGCCTGGCAGGCCCCAGGACTCGAACTGCGAGGACGTCATGTCGGCGGTGACCGGCAGCAGGCCGCCACCGTAGAGCAGATGGGCGACGCTGCTCGAGCAGTCGTAGTAAGGCGCGACGACGTTCAGCGGCAGCCCATGGGCGCCGCCGTAGAGGTAGGGACGACCGACGATCTGGTTGCCGGCGGCGATGATGCCCTGGACTGTCGCTGGCGCGGAGACGGGAGCGGCCGCAGTGCCGTCTGGCATCAGCCTGGCTCGCTGACCCGGCGCGAGCGGCGTCGCGCCTGCGCCCGCCTGACCGCCGGCGTCGGCGCAGTCGCTCGCCAGCGGCTGGATGTGGACGATCCCTGCCCAGCGTCCGTGTTCGTAGGGGATGCCGAGGCTGGTCGCCAGTTGCCACCACAGGTCGATCTCGCGTGGATGGCCGTCGATCGGGCCGCCGCCGAGGCCGATGTCCTCTTTGTAGGCGATTACCGACCGTCCTCCAGTACTGATCTCGAGCGGTGTGCCGTAAGGGAGCCCACCCAGCGCTGTGGCAGTCTGGAAGCTGGTGCCGCCGAGCTCGGCGTAGCTATCGGGTCGCGCGAGCAGATTAACGCCGGAGGCGCCGACGGTTCCGCTCGACGGGTCGCCGGGGCCGCCGTACTCGGTCGCGCCGACGGTTTGCGCCGGTCCGCAGGTGCCGCCGAGCGTCCCGGCTCCGGCGAGACCGCCGAGCGCCGCGAGCATCAACATGCACATCCCGACAGCAACGGCACCGGCGATCAGCGCTCCGCGGGCGATCCCGCTCCTACCTCGGTTCGTCCGTGAACCCACGCCGCCACGCTACGCGCTTCAGACGGCCGTCTTTGCGATTGACACAGAGTTGTTACAAAGCCCCGTGGCTGCACGCAAAACCGCCTCCCAGACGATCGGTTGGAGCTGCGCCAAGGCGCCAGAACGGTCGCTAACGTAATGGCGATGGCTCGTATCCTGGATCTCGAACAAAGCCTCCTGCTGCTCGAACTGGAGGCACCCTTCGACAAGCGGCAGGTGCAGCTGGCGCGGCGGCGGTTGGCCAAGCGCTGGCATCCGGACATCGCCCCCACCGGGCGCCAGCACGAGCACCAGCGCCATCTGCAGGCGATCAACGAGGCGGCTGACCAACTCGAGAGCCTGGCCGAGGGCTCACGCGGCGGCACCGTCAGCCGCAACGCCGTCAAGGTCTCAGCGGCTGCCGCTCGCAGGGCCCGCGAGGAGGAGGGCCGGCGGGCCTACGAGGCCGAGCAGCGCGAGCGAGCGCATGCTCAGGACCGCGCCAAGCACGACCCCTTTGGTTCACGCGTGCCGGACCACTCGGTCGTCCACCGTTACGCCCGGTGCGTCGCCTACCCCGAGTGGGGCGTCGGCACCGTCAGCGGCATTTACTTCTCAGGCGACGGTGACGACGTACAGCAGTGGGCGCGCATGTCCTTCCAGGTCGGCGTCCGCACGGTGCCGGCGGGGTCGTTGCAGTTCGTCGACTTCTCAAAGCCCGACCCCGGCGCCGAGCGCGTCGAGCGCTTCATGACCGCGGCGCAGCATGCCCTCGCCGAGGGCGATCCGGCTCTGGCGGCGCAGCGACTCATCTACGCCCGCGACGCCGATCCCAACAACCCGGCCGTACTGCGGCTGCTCACGGTTGCCTTCTGGCAGTCCGGCAACCTCCCGGCGGCCGGACGTACCGTGCGCGATTGGGCCCGAGCCGAGACCGACCGACCGACCGCGGAGCGGTATGCCTCCCGCATCTATGAGGACATGGGCGCCGTCGACCTCGCCGTCGAAGCCGCGCAACGCGTCACCCGACGCGTCCCCAAGGACGCTTCGGCCTGGGCGCGACTCGGGCGTCTGCGCCTGCGGCTGCTCGAACGCGACGCTGCGATCGACGCACTCGAGCGGGCGCGTCGGCTCGAGCCGACGCTGGAGACGCTGCTCGATCTCGCCCTCGCCTACCACCTCACCGGCGACGTCGGCGCCGAGGTGTCAGCCGCAGAGGCGGCGACACGCGTCGCGCCGCGGTCGCCGGCTGCATGGTCGGCGTTCGCCCATGCGCTCGCACGCACCGACCGCATGCGCGAGTGCGTCTCCGCCTGTGAGCGCGCGCTCAAACTGGGCGACGACGCCGAGGTGCGAGAGTTGCTCGAGCGCGCGCGCGCAGCGGTGCCGCAGGCGCTGCCCTCGCGGAGTGCGGCGTGACGTCACAGTGCCCGGTCTTGCGGCTCTGCTGTCGTGATTCTCGGCTCTGAGGTCTGTAGGGAATTAGACCGGGGCGTCAGGCGCCTCGGTGAGCACCCCCAGCAGCTCGCCGACGCGACAGACCAGCAGGCGCTCCTCGTCGATCTCGATCCAGGTACCGGCGGAGGCCGGGAAAACGACATGATCGCCGCGGCCGACCGGCATCTTGACGCCGACGTGGTCCCACCAGTCGAGTCCCGGTCCGACCGCCAGCACGATGCCGTGCTGGGGCGGCGGCTCGTCGTTGCCGGGAGGTACGAGAAGTCCCGAGCGGCGCACGCGGTCGGGGTCGAGCTCCTTGATCACGATACGGTCAAACAGGGGGCGCAGTTCGTGGCGCATAAGCGGCGATGCTAACGGGGATCTGGTGTGATGATGCCGGCATGAGCCACCCGATCTACGAGCCCGATGTGGCCGCGTTGCTGGCACCGCTCGCCGAGGCGGGAGCGATCACGGTCGCCGTGATGGTCAGTTCCGTCGACGGTCGCGCGACCGTCGACGGTCGGGTCGGCGAGTTGACCGGGACGTCCGACCAGAAGGTCCTGTTGGGGGTTCGCGAGCTCGCCTCCGCCGTAGTGGTCGGAGGCCGGACGGTGCAGGCAGAGGGCTACGCCAGCCTTCTGGGCGAGCAGGCGCAGGTGCGTCGGCGTGCGCGCGGCGTGCCCGCCGAGCCCGAGCTCGTCGTCTTCACGCGCGCGAGCCCGGCCCTGCCGCAGCTGTGGCGAGAGCTCCACGAGCGTCACCGCTCTGGCCTGATCGCCTGCGAGGGCGGCCCGACGCTGTTGGGCATGCTCGTCGAGCATCGCCTTCTGGATCAGCTGGTGCTCTGCATCTCGCCGCAGATCGTCGCCGACGATACGCAGCGGCGGCTGCTCGAGCAGCATGACCCGCCGCATGGACTCGAGCTCGAGCTGTTGGCACTGACGAACGCCGACGGCTTCCTCTTCGTTCGCTACGGTGCCCGGTCGTAGTGGCTCCTCACGCGCGTAACGTCTGGTGAAGCTGCAGCTTCGTGACACCACGCTTACTCTGCCAGCGGGCGAGCCGGTCGTTATGGGCATCCTCAATGTCGGGCGCGACTCGGTTGCCGACTCGACGCAGCCGGCCGCTGTCGAGGCACAGGTGCAGCGAGGGATCGATCTCGTGGCCGCCGGCGCAAGCATCGTCGACGTCGGCGTCCTATCTGGACGCACTGACACCACGGCCATCTCGGTCGAGGAGGAGGTCGAGTGTCTGTGCCCGGTCGTGCACGAGCTGGCGGCGGCGGGCCTGCTCGTCTCGATCGACACCTGGCGCGCGGAGACGATCGCCGCCGCGATCGACGCGGGCGCGGCACTGATCAACGACACCAGCGGGCTGCTCGATCCCGCCGTTGCCGACCTGGCGGCCGCGTCGGGCGCGGGATTGGTGCTGATGCACACACGCGCGGCACCCAAGCAGGAGCACTTCCCGGGCTACTCCGATCCCGTGCGTGACGTGCTCGAGTTCCTGCGCGAACGTGCCGCGGTCGCGCAAGACCACGGCGTTGCGCTCGAGCAGCTGCTGATCGATCCCGGGCTCGACTACGCCAAGGCCCCGCAGGAGAGCATCGAGGTGCTGCGGCACCTCGGGGAGCTGAGCGTGCTGGAGCGACCGATCCTGCTGGCGGTCTCGCGCAAGTACTTCATCGGGATGCTGGCCGACGCGTTGCCGGAGGACCGGCTGGCGGGCACGATAGCCGCGCTCGAATTCGGGGTCAGCGCCGGTGCCCGGGTGGTGCGCGTACACGATGTCGCGCAGGTATCGCAATATCTGCGGCTGCGGGCTGCCCTGCACGGTGACGGCGAGGTTGAAATGCTCGGCAGTCGCGACGATCAACGGCTGAAGTGGATCGCCCCGAAACGATGAGAGCGTCAGTTTGGACGGGACCGGCCGCCAGCATTGGCCATTAGGGACACCGGACACGGCTATACAGTCGGCGTATGGGAGCGACTGAAGAAGGCACGCGGCTCTGGCACCCGTTCGCTGACATGGGTGCCGTGCGGCGGAAAGAGCTGGTGATTGAGCGCGGCGAGGACGTCTGGGTCTGGGACGACACGGGCAAGCGCTACCTGGACGCCACCGCCAGCCTCTGGTACTGCAACGTCGGCCACGGCCGGCCGGAGATCGCCGCCGCCGTCGCGGCACAGTTCAAGCAGCTTGAGGCGTACTCGGTCTTCGGTGACTTCGTCACCCCCGTCGCGCAGCAGCTGGCCGCCACGCTTGCCGACCTTGCGCCGATGCCGGCGCGGATCTTCCTGACCTCTGGCGGCGGCG
Organism: uncultured Conexibacteraceae bacterium; assembly: GCA_963774025.1. Classification (GTDB taxonomy): domain Bacteria; phylum Actinomycetota; class Thermoleophilia; order Solirubrobacterales; family Solirubrobacteraceae; genus Palsa-465. Next base: position 211,486 of record CAVZDL010000015.1, on the reverse strand, counting down.
AGTCGATCGACACCGCTGCCAAGATCGCGCGGCGCTACTGGTCGGCGCAGGGCCAACCCGATCGCACGCTGCTGATCAGTCGCACGTGCGGCTACCACGGCACCAACGGCTATGGCACAGCGCTGGCGGGCATCCCCGCCAACCGCGAGGGCTTCGGCCCGCAGATCGAGACCGTGCAGGTCCCACACGACTCACTGGAAGCAGTGGCGGCCAAAATCGAGGAAACCGGCGCTGAGCGCGTTGCCGCCGTGTTCGTGGAACCGGTGATCGGCGCCGGCGGCGTCTACCCGCCCATGCCCGGTTACATCGAGGGGCTGGCCGAGATCTGCAAACGCAGCGGCGTGCTGTTCGTGGCGGATTCCGTGATCTGCGGGTTCGGGCGGCTCGGGAGCTGGTTCGGAGTGGAGCGGTTCGGTGTCGAGCCCGACATGATCACGTTCGCGAAGGGCGTGACCAGCGGCTACCTGCCGCTCGGCGGCGTGGTCGTCGCCGAGCACGTGGCCGAGCCGTTCTGGCAAGCACCGGGTGGCCCGGTGCTCCGACACGGCGCCACCTACGCGGCGCACGCGGCCTGCTGCGCGGCCGCGATCGCCAACATCGAGCTGCTGGGGCGCGACGGGCTGCTGACGCGCGGACGCGAACTCGAGGGCGCGCTGCACGACGCGCTCAAACCGCTGGCGTCCGACGGCAAGGTGGCCGAGGTGCGTGGCGGCGTCGGCACGATGGCCGCGGTCGAGCTCAGCGCGGAAGTGCTCGACAGCCGACCGGGTGCGATCGGCGAGGTCGTGATGGCCGCTCGCGAGCAGGGCGTGCTGGTGCGCGGTCTCGGTCGCGGGGTGGCGGTCTCACCGCCGCTGACGGCCACCGCCGAGCACTTTGGGCTGGTATATGACGCGCTGGCCCAGGCGCTCGCCAGGCTGTGAGTTGCTACGAGGCCGGCGGTCCAGCTGGACCGCCGGCGGTTTCAGTTGCGACGCTCGCGGCTGGTGAGCCGCGCGAGCTCCTCGTCGCCGCGCTCGCTCAGACCATCGATCACGCCGTCGATGTCCTCGGCGGAGCGGTTCTGGCCGAGCTTGGCCTTGGCCTCCACGCGGCTGATCAACAGCTCCAGGCCGACGATCGCGCGTAACTGGCCGACGATGTAATCCCGCGGGGCATCGTCGACTGCCCACGGGTGCTCACGGTCACCCTCATGGAGGGTGGTCAGGCGGCGGACGAAGGCCTCAACCCAGACGGGGTCATCGTGGATCACCAGCTCGCCGTAGACGTGGGCGGTGAGGTAGTTCCAGGTGGGGACGACGCGCCCGTGTTCCCGCTTGGCGGCATACCAGCTGGGCGTTATGTAGGCGTCGGGGCCGTGGACGATCACCAGCGCCTCGCCCGCGGCGGGCAGGCGCCAGTGGTCGTTCTTGCGGGCGACGTGACCCAGCAGCGCGCCGTGCTCGCCCACCGAGCGGTCATAGATGAGCGGCAGAAAGGTGGCGAACAGACCCTGAGGCGTGGAGGTCACGAGGTCGGCGGCGCGGATTCTGGAGAGCAGCTCCTGCGCCTCAGCGTCCTGCGCCCTGAAGTGTTTTGGCAGATACATACGGGCGACCAACCCTACTCACGCGGTCATACAACTAGCGAGCCCAGCGGAAGAAGCGGATTGCGATCCGGCAGAGCACGAGCGTATAGGCGGCCAGCACGATCAGATGGGTCGTGCCCGGCCAGTTACCGAAGTCCGAGTTGGTGATCGACGGCACGGCGGCGCCGAGCGGTGTGTACTGGCTGATCGTGCGCAGAGTCGCGCCCATCGCCTGCTGCGGCACCCAAAGGCCGGCGAAGAACATCAGCGGGAAGAACAGGATTCCACCGATCGCACCGGCGACGCGCTGGCTGCTGGCCAGCGACGCGATCAGCAGCCCCAGCGAGGCCATCGCCGTCATCGTCAGGAGGATCGCGAGGATGAATCCGCCGACCTCGCTGGGCAGCGGCACGCTGTAGGCGAAGTGCGACACCAGCATGATCAGAACCACGACGCTGATCGAGAGCCCGACAACGAGCGCCAGCTGCGCCGCGAGCAGCCGCATCGCCCCGATGGGCGTCGTCGAGAGCCGCTTCAGATAGCCCTTGTCGCGGTAGGAGGCGAGCGTCGCGGGCATTGCGCTCAGCGACAGGAGCGTCAGCGTGAAGGTCATCAGCACCGGCGTGTAGACGACGATGAAGCTGAGGCCGCCGTACGCCGCCTTCGGCTTGTTCGAAACGCTCGAGCCCAGGACGATCAGCAACCCGACCGGGAAGAGCAGCGCCCAGAACAGGATCATCGGCTCGCGCGCAAGCAGCTTGAACTCGGTGATGACCAGGATCGGGAAGCCGCCGCGCCGCTGCTGCGGCGGCCTGCCTGCCCGGGTCGGAGCCAGCGTCGTCATCGGACCCCCGCCGGTTGCGCAGTGGAGAACTCGGCGTCGGCCTCGCTCGTGAGCGCGACGAAGGCGTCGTCGAGCGTCGATTGCTCGACGCGCGTCTGCTCGGGCACGATCCGCTCCCGCACGAGCAGCGCGACCACGGCCGCGACGACGTCGCCGCTGCCTTCGATCAGGATCCTGCCGCCCTGCACCTGGGCCTCGCGCACCTCCGGGAGCGCACGCACCTTGTCGAGGTCGAGCGCTGCCGTGGCGCTGAAGCTGATCCGCTGACCAAGGCCAGCGCCGAGATTGGCGGGGGTGTCGATCGCGCGGATGCGACCGCGGTGCAGCAGCGCAACGCGGTCGCAGAGATATTCGGCCTCCTCCATGAAGTGCGTGACGAGGATCACCGTCAGGCCCTGGTCACGGATGCCCTCGATCAGCTTCCAGGTCTCGCGACGCGACTGCGGGTCAAGGCCGGTGGTGAGCTCGTCCAGGATCGCGAGTTCTGGACGCCCGACCAGCGCGAGCGCGATCGACAGACGTTGGCGCTGTCCGCCGGAGAGGTTGACGTAGCGCGTATCACGCTTCTCCTCGAGACCCAGCAGCCGCAGGAGCTCCTCGGGCGCGACTGGATCCGGGTAAAACGAGGCGAACAGGTCGAGCGCCTCTTGCACGTAGATCTTGTCTGGGAGCTCCGATGTCTGAAGCTGGATCCCGACGCGCTCGTGCAGCCGCTTGGCGTCGGCGCGGACGTCCAGGCCGAGCACGCTGATCTCGCCCGTATCCGGCTTGCGCAAACCGCCTATGCACTCGACTGTGGTCGTCTTGCCGGCGCCGTTTGGTCCGAGGATGCCGAAGATCTCGCCACGGTTGATCGAGAGCGACACATCGTCAACTGCGATGGTCTCCCCGTAACGGACATTCAGATGCTCGACCCCCACCACTTCGGTCGTGGTCACCGGGGCGACGGGCGTGACGGATTCGGTCACCCATTCACCCCGAGACCGTCGAGCAGCACCGTCCAGGTTCGGATCGAGGTGACCGCAAGCATCCCGTTCTGATGCCAACAGTCAGTGGCCAGACGACTGCGGACTTCCTCTTCGGAGCCGGCCCGGACCGCATGCAGAATCTCGCGGTCGCCCTCGAGCGGCCCGCCCAGCACGATAAATCCGTCGTCGACGAGCGCATCCATGAACCGCGCGTGCTCGGCGAATCCGTCCTGCTCGCGGAGCCCGCGGGACCAGTCCCAGGGACCGCCGCGCTGGAGTGTCACTGTGAACAGCATCTTCACCCGGAGACTATCCGTAAGGCGCAAGCGCCGGCGTAGGTCCGGGTAGCCTGTCTGTTGGCGAGAAAACAACTTTGAAAGCGGGGGCTATGACCACCTTGCCGGACCGTACGAACACCGCGCTGCTGGTGATCGACGTGCAGAACGGCGTCGTCGAAGACGCTCATAACCGTGACTCCGTGGTGGCGAACATCCGCGCGCTCGTTGAGCGCGCACGGGACGAGGACGTTCCCGTGATCTGGATTCAACACACCGATGAGGACATGCCGGAGGGCTCCGAGGCCTGGCAATACGTCCCCGAACTCGCTCCCGCGCAGGACGAGCCGCTGGTCCACAAGAGCTATGGCGACTCCTTCGAGGAGACCGACCTCGAGCAGCATCTGGCCGCGCGGGGCGTGGGCCACGTGATCGTCAGCGGCGCGCAGACCGACCAATGCATCCGATCCACGCTGCACGGCGCGATCACACGTGGTTACGACGCAACCCTGGTGCGCGACGCGCATACCACGGTCGACTTGACGACCTACGGGGCGCCGCCACCGGAGCAGGTCATCGCCCACACGAATCTGTACTGGAAGTACCACACCGCCCCGGGACGAACCGGCGGAGTGGTGGACGCGGCAGAGCTGCGTTTCGAGACCCCCACCGCCACTGACTGAGCCTGCGCTCAGTAATTTGTTAGAGTCCGTCCTGGCCGTACGCACCCCCTTTCCAATCTCTCCTCGAGGAGGCGCTTACAGATGCACGGGTTGACTCGCTGGTGCATGACCCACCGACGCTGGGTCGTGGTGACCTGGGTGGCGATCGCGATCATCGCCAACGTCGTCGTGTCGATCGTCGGCCGTCAGTATGCGAGCAACTTCTCGCTCCCGGGCACCGAGTCACAGCACGTTGTCGACCTGCTGACGAGCCAATTCAAGGCGCAGAGCGGCGATGTCGACACGATCGTCTTCCATTATGCGAACGGCCGCTACGACGCGCCGCGGGCGAAGGCCGCGATCGAGCCGCTGCTGAAGCAGGTGGCCGCCGATCCGCACGTCGTGAGCGTCCTCAGCCCGTACGGACCACAGGGTGCACTGCAGGTTTCGAAAGATGGGCACACCGCCTTCGCGACGGTCAACTACTCCAAGCGGGCATACCTGCTGGCCGACAACACCGGGAAGCCGGTCATCAGGCAGATCGACGCCGTCCACGTCCCCGGCCTGCAAATCGCAGCCGGCGGCCCGGTGATCGAGAACGCCGAGGGCTTCAACATCGGGCCGGCGACCTACGTCGGGGTGCTGGCGGCGATGGTGATCCTGTTGCTGACCTTTGGTTCGCTGGTGGCCGCCGGGCTACCGCTGATCACCGCCGGGCTGGGACTGATCACCGGGCTCGCGCTCGTCGGTCTCGCGACCCGCATCACAAGCATGTCGAACGTCGCGCCCGAGCTGGCATTGATGATCGGACTCGGCGTCGGCGTCGACTACTCGCTGTTCATCGTCACGCGGTTCCGTGAGAGCTACGCGCGGGTCGGTGACGTCGAGGCGTCCGTGACCGAGGCGATGGATACGTCCGGCCGCGCGATCCTGCTGGCCGGCGCGACCGTCGTGATCGCGTTGCTGGGCATGTTCGCGACCGGCGTGGCCTTCATGTACGGACTGTCGATCGCCTCGGTGCTCGCGGTGCTGCTGGTGCTGGCCGCGTCACTGACCGTCGTACCGGCGCTGCTCTCCCGTTTCGGACACCGGATCGTGAGGCCGTCCCGGTCGGCACGCCGCCGCGAGGCAAGCGGCTTGGGGCCGCGCGAGTCGGCCTGGCGGCGCTGGAGCCTGACCGTCCAGGGACGTCCGAAGTCCCTTGCCGTGGTGTCGCTGGCGGTGATGGTGATCTGCCTGATCCCGTTCTTCTCGCTGCGCCTTGACTCAAGCGATGCGGGCAACGACCCGACCAACACCAGTACCTATCTGGCGTTCAACATGCTCTCCCACGGCTTTGGCCAGGGCTTCAACGGCCCACTGCTGATCGCGGTCGAGATGCCGACCGCCGCCAAGCAGTCCGTGGTGCCGCGGATCCGCGCCGCGCTCACGAAAACATCGGACGTCGTCGCCGTCACCGCGGCGCGAACTTCCCCGTCGGGCAAGGTCGCGGTGATGGAGGCCTACCCGGGTTCGGCGCCGCAGGCCGCCGCCACCACCAATCTCGTCAACACCCTGAGGCAGGAGGTGTTTCCACCGCTCAAGCGTAAGCTCGGGGTGGGGATATCGGTCGGCGGCTTCACGGCTGGATCGATCGACTTCTCACACGTTCTGTCGGCGAAGCTCCCGCTGTTCATCGCAATCGTCGTCGTGCTGTCTGCGCTGCTGCTGCTTGTGATCTTCCGGTCGCTCGTGATCCCGATCCAAGCAGGCCTGATGAACCTGCTCACCATCGGCGGCGCACTCGGCGCGACGGTCGCCGTATTCCAATGGGGATGGGGCTCCAGCATTCTCGGGATCTCCAAGGGCCCGATCGAGCCCTGGATACCGGTGCTGATGTTCGCGGTCGTGTTCGGCCTGTCGATGGACTACGAGGTGTTCCTGATCTCGCGTGTGCGTGAGGAGTGGGTGCATCGCGGCGACGCCGAACGCGCGGTCGCCGACGGGATCTCGTTCACCGGTCGTGTGATCACCGCGGCAGCGGCAATCATGGTCTGCGTCTTCCTGTCCTTCATGCTCGGCGACGAGCGCGCTATCAAGGAGTTCGGCTTCGGTCTGGCGATCGCGGTCTTCCTGGACGCGCTGGTTGTGCGCTGCGTGATGTTGCCCGCGGTGCTGCAGCTGCTCGGCAGGATCACCTGGGAGCTACCGGATTGGCTCGACGCCCGCCTGCCGCGGCTGAACATCGAGGGCTCCTCTCCCGCCGATCTGATGCCGGCGCCGATCGACAAACGGGAGCCAGAGCCGGTCTAGCCATCGCGCTGATCGCCCGCTGTCTGGCGATCTGTTGCCCCACGGACCGCGGCGGCACGGTAGGTTCCCTGGCGGAGCCTTATACAAACTCGTACAAACGGAGCCGCCAGAAAAATGAAGAGCAGTCTTGAGATCGCCCAGGAGGCCCAACTGGAGCCGATCGTCTCGCTGGCCGCGCGCATCGGCCTGCAGGACGATGAGATCGAGCCCTATGGCCGCTACAAGGCCAAGATCGCGCTGTCGGCGATCGAGCGCTTGCGGGATGTCCCGGACGGCAAGCTCGTCTGCGTCACCGGCATGACGCCGACCAAGGCCGGCGAGGGTAAGACCACCACTCTCGTCGGGCTCACCCAGGGTCTCGGGTACATCGGCAAGCGCTCGGTGGCGTGTCTGCGCCAACCCTCGCTCGGACCGGTGTTCGGCATCAAGGGAGGCGCCGCCGGCGGCGGTTTCTCCCAGGTTGTGCCGATGGAGGACCTGAACCTTCATTTCACCGGTGACATCCACGCCATCGGCGCAGCCAACAACCTGCTCGCGGCCATGCTCGATGCCTCGCTCCTTCACGGCAACCCACACCGGGTGGACCCGCTCGGGGTCGAGTGGCGCCGCGCGGTCGATATGAACGACCGCGTCCTGCGGCGAATTGTCGTGGGCCTCGGCGGCCGTGCGAACGGTTACACGCGGGAAACCGGCTTCGACATCACAGCCGCATCGGAGGTGATGGCGCTGATGGCCGTCGCCCGTGACCTTCCCGACCTGCGCAGACGTCTCGGCAGGATCACCGCGGCGCGCAGCTACGACAACGAGCCCGTGACGGCGGAGGATCTCGGTGCAGCCGGGGCGATGACGGTGCTGCTGAAGGATGCGCTCAAGCCGAACCTGATCCAGACACTCGAGGGGCAGCCGTGTCTGATGCATTGCGGCCCGTTCGCCAACATCGCCAGCGGCAACAACTCGCTCGTTGCCGACCTTGTGGGCATGAAGCTGGGGGACTACGTGGTGACGGAGTCCGGTTTCGGATCGGACATGGGGATGGAGAAGTTCTTCGACATCGTCTGCCGGATCGGCGGCCTCCGACCGAGCGCAGCCGTGCTGGTCACGACGGTGCGTGCGATCAAGCACCATGGCGGCATCGAGGACGGCCTCCACGGTGACGAGGTCGACGGCATGGCAGCGATCGAGATCGGCATGGCGAACGTGCGCCGCCACCTCGGGATCGTCGCCGAATACGGCGTTCCCTGCGTTGTGGCCGTCAACCGCCGCCCGGGTGACACCGACGAGGAGGTACAGCGCGTCCGCACACTCGCGCTCGAGTCGGGTGCGTTCGCAGCGGCGATCAACGAGGGCTTCGAGAAGGGCGGAGCAGGCGCCGCCGACCTGGCAACGGCGGTCGTTGAGGCGTGCGAGCAGCCGAACCAGTTCGCGCCGCTCTACGAGGACGACATGCCGATCCGGGACAAGATCGAGACCGTCGCCAGGCGCGTGTACGGCGCGGGCGAGGTGTCGTTCTATCCCGAGGCCGAGCGCAAGCTCGTTGAATTCGAGGAGAGCGGTCTCGGTGGCCTACCGGTCTGCATGGCGAAAACGCATCTTTCGCTGTCGGCCGACCCGACCCTGATCAACGCGCCAACCGACTTCACGCTGCCGGTGCGTGACATCCGCGCCTATACCGGCGCCGGTTGGCTCGTGCCGCTGTGCGGTGACATCACCCAGATGCCCGGCCTCAGCGCTTCACCCGCGGCGCACAAGGTCGATATCGACAGCGACGGACGCATCGTTGGCCTTTTCTGAGTCGAGACTGCTGACGGCCAGGGGACGGCCGTGTCAGGTCTGACCCTCGAACAACTCCTCGACGAGGTCGCCGCTGCGACCCCGTCTCCGGGTGGCGGCGCCTGCTGCGGGTGGGCGGCCGCCCTCGCGGCGGCGCTGATCGAGATGGCGGCCGGCGTGGCCGAGGCTCGTGGCGCCGATGTCGAGGCTCGGGCGCCGATGTCGAGGCTCGTGGCGCCGATGCCGAGGGGCGTCCGACCGGATGACTCGGATCCGTTCGCGCGCCAACGATCTGCGTCGGCAGGCGACTGAGCTGGCCGAACTTGACCGCGACAGCTACGGTCCTGTGCTGGCGGCCCAGCGCTCTGGCGATGCGGCCGCGGTTCAATTGGCGCTGGCGCGCGCGAGCGACACGCCGTTTGCGCTGACCGCCGTCGCCGCCGAGTTGGCAGTACTCGCACAAGAGGTGCTCGCCGCTGGTAGACCCAGTCTCGAAGGTGACGCGGTGACGGCGCTCGAGCTCGCACGAGCATCCTGCCGGGCGGCCGCGAACCTGGTGATGCTCAACCTGAAGTCCCTCCCCACAGACCCGCGCAGGAAAGAGGTTCAGGCTCTCCTGGAGCGCATCGCGTCGGTGTAGGGTGCCCGCGTGGGCTATCGCGTGATCAGTGCCGCGACGCGTTCTGGCGACCGTCCAACCAGATGTCGGTGCTCAACACCGACCTCGGCAGACAGTTGACTCCGAGCATTTCGGGCGCGGTTTGGCGGCTGATGCCCGGCCAAGCCTCCACCAGGCATCGCCACGTCAGCCAGCACGAGCTTTACGTCGTGATCGAGGGAACGGTCGGATCAGGGTCGCGGACGAGCTGCTGACGCTCCCTCGTCTGTCCGCGCTGCTGGTCGAGCCGGATACGTCCGCCAGGTCTTCAACGACACCGCCGAGCAGGTGCTCTGGCTGGTGGTCGGTACACCCGTGGAGGCGCCAACACCTGGAGATGACGCCCGAACATCTGGGCTCCTCTATCCGGACGGTCCCAAGGCGCTTCCGCCGGAATTGGAGTCGCGCGGCTGAGCGACCGCCCGCCACGCTCGTAAACTGGCGCGATGCCGTTCCGAGTTGTCATCCCGACAGACCTGGTCTGGGAGACCGTCCCCATCGGCCGGACGAGCCCGCCCGTCATGTAGCTGAGCTGAGCGACGCGCTCGGCGCGAGCCAGGTGCGAGCGAATGTTTGGCGCTATGAGCCGGGGGCGCACGGAAAGCGTCACCGTCACGCCGAGCAGGAGGAGACATTCGTGGTCCTGGCCGGGAGCCTCACGATCTACCTGGGAGAGCCGCCGGAGCGTGTCGAGGTCCCGACAGGTGGTGTGGTCACCGTGGCTGCCGGCACCGAGCTTCAGAGCGCCAACCATGGGACCGCGGATCTGACCATGTACGCGTACGGGTATCCGCCCGACGAGGGCGCGGAAGTCCTGGAGTCGGCAATCTGAGCCCATGCGCCTGATCGTCGCCCGCTGCTCCGCCACCTACTCCGGCCGGCTCGACACGGTCCTGCCGGAGGCGCTGCGGCTGATCATGGTCAAGGCCGACGGCAGCGTGCTGCTGCACGCCGACGCGCGGCGGCTACAAGCCGCTGAACTGGATGACGCCGCCGACGGTGATCGAGGAGCAGGGCGAGCCGACCGAGCGGATCGTCGTGCGCAAGCGCGCCGGCAAGACCGAGGACCGGCTCGAGATCACGCTGACCGAGGTGCTGTCCGACGTGACGCACGACATGGGCCTGCCGGACGAGGACGCCGGGCTCGCGAAGGACGGCGTCGAGGCACACCTGCAGGAGCTCCTGGCCGAGCAGCCGCAGCGGTGCGGCGAGGGGCTGCGGCTGGTGCGGCGCGAATGGCCGACCGACATCGGGCCCGTGGACCTGATGTGCCGCGACGCCGACGACGAGTGGGTCGCGGTCGAGATCAAGCGCGTCGCGACGATCGAGTCGGTCGAGCAGATCACGCGCTATCTCGAGCGCCTGCGCACCGACCCGCAGTTCGCGAGCTGCCGCGGGATCCTGGCGGCGCAGACGATCAAGCCGCAGGCGCGCGTGCTGGCCGAGGCTCGCGGGATCGCGTGCGTCGAGGTCGATCTCGCGGTTCTGCGTGGCGAACGCGAGCCCGAACTGCGACTGTTCGTGGCATGACCGATCAAGCAGCCGTCGTGACCGAGCGCCGCGAGCGCGTGCTGGTCGTGACACTCAACCGCCCAGACCAGCGCAACGCCGTCAACGCTGAGGTGGCGCAGGGCATCGCCGCAGCGCTCGACGAGCTCGACGCCGACGCCTCGCTGTCGGTGGGAATCGTCACCGGCGCCGGCGGATTCTTCTGCGCCGGCATGGACCTGAAGGCCTTCGCCGCCGGCGAGATGCCGTGGGTCGCCGGCCGGGGCTTCGCCGGCATCACCGAGCGCGCGTCCGACAAGCCGCTGATCGCGGCGATCGAGGGCTTCGCGGTGGCCGGGGGTCTCGAGATCGCGCTCGCCTGCGACCTGATCGTCGCCGCCGCGGGCGCCAAGCTCGGCATCCCGGAGGTCAAGCGCTCGCTGGTCGCCGCCGGCGGCGGCCTCCTGCGACTGCCGCGCATGCTGCCGCGAAACATCGCGAACGAGCTGGCGCTCACCGGCGACCCGATCACCGCCGAGCGCGGCTACGAGCTCGGGCTCGTCAACCGGGTGACCGAGCCGGGCGCGGCGCTCGACGCTGCGGTGGCGCTCGCGACGACGATCGCTGCCAACGGTCCGCTCGCCCTCGCCGGGAGCAAGCGCATCCTGCGCGAGTCCCCCGACTGGCCGACCTCCGAGGCGTTCGAGCGCCAGCGCCCGATCTGGGAGCCGATCTTCGCCTCCGAGGACGCGAGGGAGGGCGCGACCGCGTTTGCGGAGAAGCGCCCACCCGTCTGGCGCGGTAAGTAACCGCGTGATGCGGCTGGGCGCTCCCGGACCGGCGCGTGCGGACGCACGCATCGGCACTCGTCGACGTTTTCCCCGCCACAGGTGGAAAACGTCGACACAGTGGCTCGGGGAACTACGACTCGCCCCAGGCGGTCGCGACAATCGATCGCGGGCCGCCGTGCTCGCGATGCTCACACAGGTAGATCCCCTGCCAGGTGCCGAGCGCCGGGCGTCCGTTGGCGAGCGGCAGCGTCAGCGTGGGACCGAGCAACGACGCCTTGACATGAGCCGGCATGTCGTCCGCGCCCTCGAGCGTGTGCGTCCAGAACGAGGCGCGCTCCGGCACCGCGTCGTCGAACCAGGACTCGAAGTCACGCCGGACATCCGGTGACGCGTTCTCGTTGAGCGTCAGCGAGGCCGATGTGTGCTGGATCAGCAGGTGCAGGATCCCGACCCGGATCTGCTCGAGCCCCTCGATGCCGTCGAGTACGTCGCGCGTGACCAGGTGAAACCCCCTGGGCCGCGGCGCAAGCGTGATCCGTCCCTGGACCCAGATCATCGCCGCAGCATAGGCTGGCATTGCTAACCTCGCACGGTCGGATTCCGCGCTGTTGACCGGGAAGCGGCGGAACCCGGCCCCATGATTGCCCCGGAACGAAGACATCGACGGCGGATGGCCATTGGCGCGCTCGCAGCCTCTGCGTGCGTCGTAACGACGCTGACGGGCAGCGCCAGCGGCGATAACGTCACGCAGCTGAAGAACAAGCTGGGCTCTGCGCAGTCGCAACTGAACGGCGCCAAGCAGCGCGAGCAGACGCTCTCGGGCAGCGTCGCGGCGTTGAACAGCCGGGTCTCCTCGCTCGGAACCGAGATCAGCCTGGTCCAGTCTCGCGAGGCGGCGGCGCGCGAGCGCCTCGTCACCTACGAGCAGAGGCTCGCCGCGACCAGGGTCGCGCTCGTGCGCGAGCGCCGGCACCTCGCGCATCTGCGCAAGGTGCTCGACCGTGCACAGTCCGCCCTCAAAGACGAGCTCGTCAGCCAGTACGAACAGCCACAGCAGTCGGTCGTCTCGCTGCTCGTCGACTCCTCGGGAGTCCAGCAGCTGGTGAACGGCCTGCAGTACCTCTCGCGTGCCAAGCAGCAGGAGCAGTCGATCATCACGGCGACCCGCACGGCGCGGGCCGCTGCGCAGGCGGGCGCGGCACGGCTGACCGCGCTCCAACACGGCGACGCCCAGGCCGCCGGCGAGGCCTCGACGCAGACCAATGCGCTCGCAGGCATGAACGCGCTGCTGAACTCGCGAGCAGGACGCGCTTGCGCACGAGCGCGAGGCACAGACCGCCGCGCTGGCGGTCAGCCGCGAGCGCGGCGCGCAGCTGCAGTCGACGATCTCCACGATCCAGAAGCAGGAGGCCGCGGCAGAAGCGGCCGCTCGCACGGTCACCTACGACGCCGGCGGCGGCCTCGGCCCCTCCGGGGGCTGGGCGATCCCGTATCCGATCGTGCTCTGCGAGTCCGGCGGACAGAACCTCCCGCCCAACAGCGCCGGCGCCTCGGGTTACTACCAGATCGTGCCCGCTACCTGGAAGGACTTCGGCGGCAGCGGACCCGCCGCCTACCTTGCTCCCAAGTCCGAGCAGGACGCCGTCGCGACGAGGATCTGGAACAACGGCGCGGGCGCGTCGAACTGGACCTGCGCCGGCATCGTCGGCATCAGCTGACCTGAGGCCCCTGACCTGAGGGCCCAGATCTACGGGGGCTGTGTCTATCGATCGCCTGGATTGGCGAGCGGGTACTGCGAGATCGGGCGCTTGAGGTCGAGCGCCGTCGTCACGATCCGGTTCTGCTCGCGCGAGTGCGCGGCGGGATAGCCCTCGCCGGAGGCGGCACGCTCAGGCCGGCCGACGTAGCCGAACTCCAGGTGCTCGGGCAGGATCTGCTGCAGGCGCGGTGACATGTGTGCGCGCGCGCCCATGTTGCGCGGCTCCTCCTGGACCCAGACGACCTCGGCGAGGTTCGGGTAGCTGTTGATCAGCGCGAGGATCTCCTCCTCGGGGAAGGGATAGAGCAACTCGATGCGGCCGATCGCAACGCCGAGCGAATCAGCATGCGCCGCGTTGCCGATGATGTCGTAGTAGACCTTGCCGCTGCACAGCAACAGACGGGTCACCTTCTGCGGATCGACACCGGGTTCAGCCAGCACGGGCTGGAAGCGGCCGGAGGTCAGGTCCTCGATGTGCGAGGCAGCAGCCGGCAGACGCAGCAGGCTCTTGGGCGTCATCACGACCAACGGCCGCTGCTGGGCGATGCGCGCCTGACGGCGCAGCAGGTGGAAGTACTGGGCCGGCGTGGTCAGGTTGGCAACGCGGATGTTGCCCTCGGCGGAGAGTTGCAGGAAGCGCTCGAGGCGTGCGGACGAGTGCTCCGGCCCGGCGCCCTCGTAGCCGTGGGGAAGCAGCAGCGTCAGGCGTGAGGTCACGCCCCACTTCGCGAGGCCCGGGGTGATGAACTGGTCGACCATCACCTGCGCGCCGTTGGCGAAGTCGCCGAACTGCGCCTCCCACATCACCAGCGTCTCCGGCGCCTCCTGCGAGTAGCCGTACTCGAAGCCGACGCACGCCATCTCCGAGAGCGGGCTGTTGTGCAGCTCCATCGTCGCGAGCGCGCCCGGCATGTGCTGGATCGCGCTGTGCTCGCGGCCGGTCTTGGCGTCGTGCAGCACCAGGTGACGCTGGCTGAAGGTGCCGCGCTCGGTGTCCTGACCGGTCAGCCGCAGCGGGATGCCCTCGGTGAGCAGCGACGCGAACGCCAGCGCCTCGGCGTGGGCCCAGTTGATGCCGGCGTGCTCGGGACCGAAAGCCTTGCGCCGCTCGGCGAGCTGATTGGCCAGCTTCCGATTGATGTCGAAGCCCTCGGGAACGGCGAGCAGCTCCTCGTTGAGGATCTGGAGCTTGTCGGCATCGACCGCGGTGTTGACCTCGGGAGCGACGCCGCTGTCGAGCCTGTACTCGCCGGTGGCGTGCTCGCCGACGTGCTCCTTGGCCTCGGCCAGCCGCTCCTTGAGGCGCTCGTGGTGCTCGGCCAGCGCGGCCCACGAAGCGTCGGCCATCGCCTTGGACTGTTCTTGAGTGATCGTGCCGGCGGCGATCAGCTGCTCGGCGAACAGCTCGCGCACCGGCTCGTGGTTCTTGACGATCTCATACATCTCGGGCTGCGTGTAGGCCGGCTCGTCGCCCTCGTTGTGGCCATGGCGGCGGTACCCGATCAGGTCGATCACCACGTCGTGACCGAACTCGCGACGGAAGGCGAATGCGAGCCGCACGGCCGCGATGCAGGCGTCGACGTTGTCGGCGTTGACGTGGATGATCGGCACGTCGAAGCCCTTCGCCAGATCGGAGGCGTAGGTCGTCGAGCGCGAATCCTCCGGGTCGGTCGTGAAGCCGACCTGGTTGTTCTGGATCAGGTGAATCGTGCCGCCGACCGTGTAGCCGTCGAGCGCCTGCAGGTTGAGCGTCTCCGCGACGACGCCCTGGCCCGGGAAGGACGAGTCGCCGTGCAGCACGACCGGCACGGCCGCGTTGGTGTCCTGGCTTGCGTGCGCGCCCTGGCGGTTGGTCTGGGCCGCGCGGGTGGCGCCCGAGACGACCGGCGCGACGAACTCCAGATGACTCGGGTTGGACTCGAGCCGGACGATCAGCGACTCGCCACCGGGCAGCTGGTAGGTGCCCGCGGCGCCGTGGTGGTACTTGACATCGCCGGTGCCGCCATCGGGGATCGTGGTGATCGCATCGAGCGTGTTGGCGCCTTCGAACTCGGCGAACAGCGACTCATACGAGCGCCCGAGGTTGTGCGCGAGCACGTTTACGCGCCCGCGATGGGCCATGCCGATCACGACCTCGCGCGCGCCGTACTGGCCGGAGAGCTTGACGATCTCATCGATCATCGGCACGGTCATGTCGACGCCCTCGACCGAGAAGCGCTTGGCACCGAGGTACGCCCTGGCCATGAAGCGCTCGAACGCGTCCACATTGGTCAGGCGCTCGAGCAGCGTGCTGCTGCTCATCAGCGGTGAGCGGCATGCGGTAGGCGCCGGACTCGATCGCCTCGCGCAGCCACAGACGCTGCCCGTGCGAGGCGATGTGCTCGATCTCGTATGCGATCGGGCCGCAGTAGATCTCGCGCAGGTGCGGAATCGCCTCGATCAGCGTGTCGCCCGGGACGTACATGCGCAGGATGCGGGCCGGGATCTGCGCCATCAGCTCGGGTGTCAATCCGACGGTCGCCGGATCGAGCGCCGAATCGCCCTCCGGCAGGCGCCCGAGCGGATCGAGCCTCGCCGCCAGGTGGCCGTGCATCCGGTAGGCCTTGAGCACCGAGGTCGAGGCCTGGACCGCCTGCAGCAGCTCCTCGCTGGGGGCTGCGGCTGCTGCTGTCGCGCCGGCTGGCCGCTGCAGCAGCCGGCGTGCTCGCGGTCGCGGCGAGGCTCGGACCCGGCTTCGGCGGCAGCGCCGGCAGGCTCGCGCCGAGCGCGCTGAAGACCGACTCGTAGAAGCCGTGCTCGCCCTGCAGATACTCCTCAACCACCTTCAGGAAGCGGCCGGACTCGGCGCCCTGGATGATGCGATGGTCGTAGGTCGACGTCATCGACATGACCTTCTCGGCGCCGATCTGTGCGCCGATCTCACCCAGGCCGACCGGGTACGCGATCGAGCCGGTCGCGACGATCGTGCCCTGTCCGACCATCAGCCGCGGCACCGACGCGACGGTGCCGATGCCGCCGGGGTTGGTGAGCGAGATGTTCCCGCCGGTCAGGTCATCGGCGGTGAGCGTGTTGGTGCGCGCCTTGTCGACGAGCGCGTTGTAAGCGTCGAGGAACTGCTCGAAGCTCAACCGGCCGGCGTCCCGGATCACGGGCACCATCAGCGTGCGGGTGCCGTCCTTCTTCTCGACATCTACCGCGAGGCCGAGGTTGACGGCGCCGTCGTCGACGCGATACGGCTGGCCACCGGACTGAACGAAGTGCTGGGCCATGACCGGCATCTCGTCGGTTGCGGCCTTGGCGATCGCATAGGCGATCAGGTGCGTGAAGGAGACCTTGTGGCCGGCTTCCTTCAACTGCTTGCGGCGGGCATCGAGCGTCGTCACGGTGAGCGTGCGGAACGAGGTGGCGGTCGGGATCTGCCGGCTCTCGTCCATGTAGCGCGCGAGCACGGCGGCGCCGCCCTTGATCCTCTCGGCGCCCTCGGGCAGCTCGACGACGTCGGCAGCAGCGGCGAGCACGTCGTCCTTGGTGATGCGGCCGCCACGGGCGCTGCCGGCTAGCCCTGAGAGGTTGACGCCGAGGCCGGCGGCGACGCGCTGTGCGACGGGGGTAGCGGCCTTTGACGACTGGGCGGCCGGAGCCGGGGCGGGCACGGCCTTCTGATCGGCCTCAGGCGTCGGGGCGGATTGGCTCGGACCCACCGCGGATTGGCTCCCGCCCACCGCCCCTACAACAGCCGCCTTGGCGGCGCTCGTGCCCACCGTCATCCGCGCAATGACCTGGCCGACGCCGACGGTCGCGCCCTCCTCGAAGAGGATCTCGGTGATCGTGCCGTCGGCGGGCGCCGGCAGCTCCATGTCGACCTTGTCGGTTGAGATCTCGACGACCGTGTCGCCGTCCTTGACGGCGTCACCGACCTTCACGCTCCACTCGAGGAGCGTGCCCTCGGTGACGCTCTCGCTGCCCGCGGGCGTGACGATGTCGACTACCTGCGCCGCGGCTGCGGGTGCGTCGCTGACCGCCGGCTCAGCGCTGGGCTCCGAGCCGTTGGAGCCGTTCGCGCCGTCGTCGGAGATGGCGATCTCCGCGAGTGCGGAGCCAACGCCGACGGTGTCGCCGACGGCTGCGTGGAGCTTGACGATCGTGCCAGATACGGGTGCGGGAACCTCGGCGTCGATCTTGTCGGTCGAGATCTCGACGAGCGTCTCGTCGGCCTCGATCCGGTCGCCCTCCTGCTTGTGCCATTCGAGGATGGTGCCTTCGACGACGGAGTCCCCCATCGCCGGCATCACAACCTGAAAAGTGCCTGTCTCAACGGCCATTTAGCTTCCGCCCTCGTAGGGTAGCGGTCGCGGACCGCTCAACACCCGCGCCCGCCGCCGCGTCTCATAGATGAATCCAATCGTGCCCATGAACGGCCCGAGCCCGCCCAGCACCGCGACCGTCACAGCCAACCAGAAAGGGATAACACGCCAGCGCGTCGCGGCGATGCACAGCAGGGACATCCCGATCCACATCAGCCCGTGCGAGAGCCCCAGGATGAAGGTCGCGGGCTCGGGATTGTGGAGTGCGAACGCGCAGATCAGCAGGGCGAGATACACGCACGAGTGAAAGCATGAGACGAACTCGAGCCGCCGGAACGTGACGACGCGCGTGAACGTTGCTTGCTGGTTGTCACTCACCGTGGTGCACCGTGTCCGCCGCCGCGCCAATCACGGGCGCGCGAGCAGCGCGCCCATCGTGCGCAGCGGTGAGTCGGCCTCGGCCGGCCAGCGTTCGACCTCCGCGGGCCACCAGGCGAAGGCGTCGTGTTCGTCGTCAGGTGAGACGAGCGCGCCCGGCGCAAGCCACGCTTGGCCGACGAGCATCACCATCCCGTTCGCGAGACGGATCAACGCCTCGACCTGTAGTCGCTCGGGGCTCACGCTCCACTCCTCCTCGAGCTCGCGTGCGAGCGTATCCGTGGGGTTCTCGTCGACCTCGACCGAGCCGCCTGCCCCGAGCGCCCAGCGGCCGGCCCACGACGCGACCCACGCCGCGCGCCTCCCGGCCAGCCAGCTGCCCTCCGAGTCACGCACCACGCACAGCGCCGAGATGCTGTCACCGGCGTCGTCGCGCAGCAGGCGCATCGCCCAGCGGATCGGCTGCAGCTCGAGCCGCAGCCCGTCCGGCGTCTGCTCGAAGCTCACCATCCGCGCCGCGAGCCCGTCGTAGCTCGGCGAGCCGCGATCGCGCAGCCTGCCGAGCAGACGGTCAGCCTCCGCCGTGGCATCCGCGTCCGGCTCGAACGCGTCGGGCCGCCAGGCGATCTCGATGTCGCCCGGGTTCCAGGGTCCGCGAGCCAGTATCTCCGCTGAGAGGGCCACCCTCGACCGGCGCCGTCAGGCCTTCTTGTGGGCCGGGCACCACGGATTGGCGGGGACGCCCTTGCACGGGTTCGGCATCGTCGCCAGCTTGGGCAGTGGGTGCATCACGATCTTCGTCGCCCTCGGGTATGGTCGGTCGCGGCGCGGCCGACGCCGGGGCCGAGAGCCTCGGTGTCGCAGGCCGCCTCCAGCAGGAACTGCTGGTTGCCGTCGCCCACGCTCGGGCTGCTCAGCGTTGACCATGCCGCACTTCGCGTTGGTCGTCTGCAGGTTGGCCGGGCGAGCTCGTGAACGTGCCGTCAGCATCGGTGTTGCCGTAGTAACAGTTGATCGGCTCGCCGCCGAGGAGCGTCAGCTCGGCGGCGTCGCCGTTGGTGGGATTGCCGAAGAAGCCGTCGTTGCTGAAGCTGTTGCCGACCAGCGCGTTGCCCCAGTCGTCGTACATGCAGTTGATCGTCTCGAAGCCCAGCAGGTTGTAGCCGACCGTCCCGCCCTCGCAGTTCATGCCCGCCTTGATCACGTTCGCGGGCGCCGTGCCCGTAGTCCGGGATAGGGCTCGAACACGACGCCCCAGGCGCCGTTGTCATGGAAGTCGTTGTCCATGATCGTGTCGAAGCGGCCCTCGACTGAGACGCCGGTCCCGACCGGGCCGGCGGCGGCGGCGCCGAGCGCCGGTACGTTCGGGTTGTTGTTGTCGTAGACGTCGTTCTTGTAGAAGATCCAGCAGGTCGGCGCGCCCGCGATCTGCGGCTTCACGCCAGCGGGACAGGCACCGTCCTGTGGCGACGGCCAGTCGCTGTTGTTCTGGGAGTTGGTGTCGAAGCCGTCCTGGTTGTTGTCGAACTTGTTGTGCTCGATCAGCATCGACCCGCCCGAGTTGGTGCCCGAGTATCCGATCGCGTTGTACTCGGCCTGGCTGTTCTCGAGCATCTGGTTGCACTGCGTATTGCAGCCGCCGATGTAGAAGCCGGAGTCGTTGAAATTGGACGCGTAGTCGTGGTCGAAGATGCCGCCGCTGAAGTCACTCGAGAACACGCCGTAGGTGGCGGCGGTCTTCTCGCCGTTGAAGAAGGTCGAGGTCGCGGTCAGGTAGGAGCCGACGAAGTCCCTGCCGTGGATGTGGCCGCCACCGGCGCCACCGTTCCACCAGATCTCATTGCCGGTGTCACCGCTGCCGCCCGTGAAGTTGCAGGTCGTGAGGTTCTGGACCCAGACGTTGTCGGCCTCCCAGACCTCGATCCCGTTCAGGCCGGCTTTGCCGCCGTTGTACTTCGGCCCGTAGTTCTGCGCCGAGGGCTTCTTGCTGCAGACGGGCGTGCCGGGCTTGGTGCCGTCGATGATCACCTTGTTGCGGTTCATGCCGCGCACGAACACCAGCGGCTTGTCGAGCAGGATCGCGGCCGGGACGTCCGCGTGGCCCTTGGGCGCACGGCTCGAGCTCGTCTTGTAGTCGCCAGGACCGACGAGGATCCAGTCACCCGGCTTGGCAGCGTTGGCCGCCGCCTGGATCGTCGTGTACTGACCGTGGACGCCGTTGTAGGTACCGACGCGCAGCACCTTGGCGGCAGCGCTGCCGGCGCACGTGGCGAGACACACCACAAACACTCCCACGATCACAAGAGAGAACCTCGAGACCTGACGCATGCTCACGCTCCTTCACCCCTGGGGTTCCGTGCGAACCCTCACTTGACGATCATGCCCGTCGGCGCGAGCGCATACCACGGCCCGCCGAACTGCTTGATCCCGATGTTGATGACCGAGCTTTGCACGCTGTAGGCGAACTTGTAGCTGTGCAGCGGCCAGCCTGCGTAGGTGACCTCTCGCAGCCTGCCCGCGTACGGGATCGTCTTCAGCAGCTTGGGGTCGAGCCCGGCGCCGGCTACCGGCTTCCCGCTCGTGGTGACTGCCGGCCAGTCGGCCGTGCAGGCCTTGATCTTTGCGCAGCGGGCGATGCTGTGCCCGCCCTTGGAGAAGATGAACAGCACGTATCCGCGCGCGTCCGTGATCACCGACCCCGCGAGGGTGTTGCTGACCTTGATCTTCGCGACGCCCGCCTGGGCCACACCGGTCCCCAGGAGGCCCAAGGCGAGTGCGGTGGCGAGCAACGCGCACAAGCTCTTACGCCTCCGTCCGTGCATGGATTCGGGTAGCTTAGCCGCCCACCTGGCATGACGGACGAGCACGCCACCCCGCCCGACAGCCTCACCCGGCGCCGGTTCCTCGTCGGTGCCGGCGCAATCCTGGCCGGCGGGGTCTCGGCTGCAGTGGCGGCGCACCGCGCCACGGCGAGCGTCGACGTGCCGTCGGTTCCGCTCGGCACACAGCCCGCGTACCTGCCCGCTCGCCAGCACGCCTGGAGTCGGTGGCTGCACCGCGACGAGTACGGCAATCCGCTGGCGCCGAGGTATGACCGGCTGTTGTTCTTCGACGTCCGGGGCCGTCCGACAGCCGCCTACGCGCGTCTGTTGGAGTCCCGGCTGCGGACACTGGAGCGCCACTTCCGTTGGGGCCCGGACGGGCTGCTGTTCACCGTCAGCTACGGCCCCGAGTACTTCACCGGCGTCCTCGGCGTTCCGCCACCGCTCGCCCGCGCGACCAGCCTCTCGAGCTTCGAGTCGCCGGCGATCGACAGCTATCACGTGTGCATTCACCTCGCCTGCGACGACGAGGCGCGGCTCGCTGATATCGAGGCGGCACTCGCGATGGGTCACGCCCTGCGCGGCGTCGACGGCTCGCTGTCGCTGGCGCCGATCCTGATCTGGCGCGAGACCCGCACCGGCTTCACCGGCAGAGGCCTCCCCGCAGCGCATCAGCACGTGCACGGCATCCCGGCCGGCGGCCCGGTGCCGGCGGGCGCGCCGTTGTTCATGGGCTTCAAGTCGGGGCTGAAGAAGAACCAAGCGACGGAGGACGACGTCACGATCCCGGCGGGTGAGTTCGCGCAGGGAACGACGATGCAGGTGAGCTACATGCGCCTTGAGCTGGACCACTGGTACGGAAGACTCTCGGCGCAGGAGCGTGTCGCGCTGATGTACTCACCGCAGACGACCGTTGAGGCCGTCAGGAAGTTCACGACCGACGCCTCGGGCAACCCCGGCGCGATCACCCAGGCGATCACCCGCTACGGCGCCGTCGGCCACGCGCAGGCCAGCGCCCAGGCGCGTCGCCACAACCGGCCGGTGATCATCCGCCGCGACTTCGACACGGTCGACGGTGGCTACGCCGGCCTGCACTTCGTCTCGGTGCAGCGCTCGATCGAGGACTTCGTCGCGACCCGCAACGCGATGAACGCGACCGGCGCCCACAACATCAACCGGCAGATCACCGCGACCGCCAATAACGGCATCAACGCCTTCATTTCTGTGCGCCGGCGGGCGAACTACATGATGCCGTCGCGCCGTGACAGGTCGTTCCCGCAGCTCGGGGGTACCGGGCCCGGGTAGGTTGGTCGGGCTGGGTGCGTCTCTGGTTGCGCAGAAGCGGCTGCGGTCGGTGTAACGGATCGGCAGGACGGCTGGACTACACAGCAACAGCCCACCGAATGTGCGGCTGGTGTTCAGAGCAGGCAGCCGGCGCGGTGGAGTGTCATGAACCGGGTCGGGTGCGCTCTGAGGTCCCCTCCATTCCATCAGAGGAGTTATCCATGCGCCTTCTTTCCCGCATGTCGGTGCCCGTCGCGCTGCTCGTCGCGATGGCGGCTCCAGCAGTTGCGTCCGCCCACAGCGGAAGAGGTCCGTTCCAGGGCCCCGAGCACGTCTATCTCGACGGCAACACAGCCGGGGCGAACACGATCGCCGGTTTCACCCGCAACGTGGACGGCTCGCTGACCACGCTGCCGGGCTCTCCATTCCAGGTCGGCGGCGCAGGCCTCGCGGGCGTGGGCTCGCAGGACGCGGTCAAGTACGCCGACCACGGGCGCTACCTACTCGCCGTCGACGCGGGCAGCAATCAGATCTCGGTACTGAGCGTCGGATCGCACGGCTCGCTCACGCCGGTTCCCGGCAGCCCGTTCTCCTCGGGCGGAGTCGAGCCGAACAGCATCGCCGTCCACGGCGACCTCGTGTACGTCTCCAACGTCGGCTCGCCCAACTACACCGGCTTCCGCCTCACCCCGCAGGGCCAGCTGTGGCCGATCCCGAATTCGACCGTTAGCCTGCCGGCCGCGGACAACACCGGCGATATCGTCATCAACAAAGACGGTACGAAGCTGATCGGCGCCGTCATCGGCGGTACCGTCGAAGGCAGCTCGTTCATCAACAGCTACCGGGTCAATTGGAACGGAACGCTGACAGCCGCAGCGGGTTCGCCTTACCCGGCACAGGGACTCGGGGCGTTCGGCAGCGAGTTCAGCCCGATCAACCCGAACCAGGTGTTCGTGTCAAACGCTCACAACGGCGCCGGCCTCGGCACCGTGTCGGCGTTCGATGACTCCTGGAACGGCACGCTGTCGCCGATCGGCGCGTCGCCGTTCGCCGACCTCCAGACCGCCCCGTGCTGGCTGGTCGTCAGCCATGACGGCAAGCGGCTGTACGCGCTCAACACGGGCACGGGCAGCGTCTCGAGCTACTCGATCGCCGCTGACGGCAAGCTGACGCTGCTCGCCAGCACGCCGCTCAGCAACCCGGTCGGCGCGATCACCGGCACCGATGTGACCGTGAGCAACGACGACAGCACGCTATACGTCAACGAGGCAGCAAACGGCACGGTCGCCGCATTCGCCATCAGGCACAACGGCACCCTGACCCAGCTGGCCGGTTCGCCGTACGCGACCGGCTTCGGTGCCGGCTCGACGACCATCGGTGTTGCGGACAACTAGACCCGGATCGCAACCAATATCAACGCCGTGCCGGAGCCGGGGTCTTGTTGCCCCGGCTCCGGCGCATGATCGCTCTGATCAGGCCGAGGCGCTGAACCCGACCAGCGTCGTCACGATCAGGGGCGCGAGATCGCGACCTCGCGGGTGGCGGGGGCCAGTTGGACGACGCGAAGCAGTTTGAGGCCGGGGGTGTAGATGGCGAGCGTGCCGCGTAACAGTGACGTGGTGACCACGTAGCCGTCGGCGGCCGAGAGCTCGAATGACCCGTACGGCGAGCTGGTTCGGGTGATGACGCGGCCGGTCGTGGCATTGACCTTCTCGATGATGCTGCCGTAACCGCTCGCGAGGTACGCGTACGGACCCTCGAAGACGAGATGCTGTGGTCCGGCCCCGACCGGCACGCGGAACAGCACGTGGTGGGTGCGCGCATCGAAAGCGGTGACGTCAGACCCCGTTGCTGCGGTGATCCAGATACTCCGGCCGTCCGGGCTGAATCCGAGGTCATGAGCCGCGAATCCTGGTGTGAAGTGGCCGGTCACGCGTGGGCGACCAGGGTTGATGAGCGGGCTTGATGGTGGCGCTGGCCTGCTCGTCACGGTGCTGAGGGTCGTGATCTGTTGGGCGTTCTCGCCGAGCGCGACCCAGACGGTGCGCTCGGTCGGGCTGAACGCGAGATGGTGGGCTCCGATCCCGACCGAGACCGTATCGACGATCTTCATGTCGCTCAGGCGGATTACCGTGAGCGTGCCGCGAGCGTCATCAGTGATATATGCGTAGGAGCCGTCAGGCGAGATCGCGGCGATGTGCGGCTGCTCGAAGCCTCCAAAGGTCTTGATGATCTGGAGCGTGTCGCGATTGAGGATCGTCACCTTCCCGGCGCTGGAGCTGACGACGACTACGACGCCGCCGTTGCCGCTCGTGGCGATGTCCTCAGGGTCCGCCGGCACCGAGACCGACCGCGCGATCCGGCCGCTTGGGAGATCGACCACGAGAAGTCGGTTCTGTTCCTCGTCGGTCACGAGCGCCTGCGGTTGTGCCGGCGCGCGTGCCGTCTTTGCGAATGCTGTGACCGGCCTCGCCGAGCGTCGGTCGGCTGCGGGCCTCGTCGTGATGGATCGCTTTGGCCCGGGATGCTCCACCGCGCCGGCGGTTATCAGCAACGTCAGCGCGAGCAGAACCGTCGCCCAAGTGGTTCTCATCGTGTGGTTCCTTCCGCTACGCAGCACCAGCCCTCAAGGCGCGGGACATGTGTGCTTGGGATCAGCGTCGTCGAGAACTGCTGTGAAATACGCGAGACCGCTGCAATGTGTGGCTGCCCGCTCACGTGGACGAACACCCACTGATCGGCGGCCGGCCAGCTGATCAGCAGCCATTGCCCGTTCGGCGACCACGCGACCTGTCCAAGCTTTACGCCCGTCAGAACGCGATGCGCAAACGCGCGGCCAGCCTTATGGCCATAGACCGTGACGGCACCGCTGCCCCCGGCGGTGACGATTGCGAACTGACGGCCATCGGGGGAGATCGCGCCGCCCGTCATTGGGCCGTCGTTCGTGGCCCGCTTCGCAACGAGGTGACCGTCGGCCGCATACACGTCCGCTCCCATCGCCGATAGCGCGAGGAGTCTCTCGCCGTCCGCAGACCAGGCCAGCTGGCGTATCCGGGTGTGCGTGTTGGCTGACCACAGCTTCGCGCCGGTGGCGCTGTCGCGGATCATCAGCTCGCCGTTGGCGGTGATGTACGCGAGCTCGTGTGGGTGATCAGGACGCCATGCAGGAGCGACGTGTGCGACGGGCCGGGCGAGCAAGAGATCGCCTGTCCCATTGCCCGCCACCACGCGTAACTCGTTGCCCGAGAGGTACGCAACGTTGTAACCCGTCGGGGAGTACCAACGTGCGTCGCTCACGTCGCGTCGGACCAGACTCCACTGCAAGGCTCCGCGTGTATTGACCGCTGCGAGCTCGTTGCGAGCGGTCACGGCGAGATAACGGCCATGTGGAGACCAGCTCGCCTCTCGCCATGGCCCGACCCGCCGCGCAAACCCGTTGGCGGCAACGATCCAGGTCCCGTCGGAACCGGACACCAGGAGCCGGCCCGGGGCTGGCAGCGAGACCAGCGCACGTGCGGCGTGCGGTACTCCAAAGGCTCGATCGACCATGCGTCCGACGGTCGCGCCCGCGGGCGAGAGCGCCACCGCACTCGCCACGACAGCCACAGCAGCAGCGACACCAACGGGCCGACGGAACGTCTGGCGGCGTGCTCTCGGCGCGCCGTACTGATAGGCAGAGCGGACGACATTCCAGGTCCGCTCCTCGGCGCCCTGCTCGTCCGGGACACGTACGCGGTTAAGGGCTCGCTTGGCGTTCATTGCAGCTCGGCCTCGCGTAGCCGAGATTCCAGAAGGTCCAGCCCCCTCCGCAGCCGCGAGTTGACGGTCCCGCGAGGAAGCTCCAGTGCGCGGGCGATCTCACCCGGGGTGTACTCGAGCACGTAACGCATCACGACGACCGTGCGCTGCTCGGGCGAGAGCGCCGACAGCGCGGCCAGCACCTCCTCGGAGTACCGACCGATTGGCGGGGCGGGCGGCGGGCCCTGCTCAACTTCCCGGTCCGCGATCTCACGCCGAGCGGTTCGCGCCCTGGTCCAGTCGATCGCACGGTTGGAAACGATCGCGCCCAGCCACGGTGCGAACGGCCGGCGACGGTCAAACCGATCCAACCGGCGGATGGCGGCGACGAACGCCTCCTGGGTGACATCCTCCGCGGCCGAATGATCGTGAACGATCAGAAATGCCGCGCGGTACGCCCTGGGCCAGTGCCGGCGAAACAGCAGCTCAAGATCAGACTCCACGCCCATCAGCGCGCCCGCGATCAACGACCGGTCGCTGCGAGGACGGTGCGCACGCACGCGCGATAGCCGACCACTGGCCGCGAGACTCTCAGCAGCGCCCGACATCGGTTCACCAGGAAGGGACATGGTGTGAGCACATCGTCCCGGCTACGAGCACGTCTCCGCAACAACACGGACTTTGCCCATGTGGATAGTCCGAGAACATGCCATCACGGACCTTCCGAGAATCCTGCGCATGCCTTCTATACGGCTCACGCGGCCCGACAGGTCCGTCACCGGCCGAACTCAAGGGGCACGTTCGTGGCGGAACTGCAGACTAAACCCCGTCGTCGGCGCGCCTGCTGAGCAGCATCACAGTCAGGCCAGCCAGTGCCGCTGCTCCCACGACGGTGAATTCGGCGACTGTCAGCGGGCGGTGGCCATGAGCATTCGGTGCGAGCAACACCAGTGTCACCACGGCCAACAGCTGAGCCGGGATCTGGATCGCAAAGAACCGGAGTAACGGCCGCGTGAACACGCTCGGCGCAATCCAGCTTCGCCACGGCAGCCCGAGAGCCAATGTCGCCAAGACGTGGAGCAGGTGCACGCCGGCGAGCAGCACCAGGAGCTGCCAACTCAGAGCCGCCGGACGGCTGAGCTGACCGAGGGCCAGGAACACGATCAATACCCAGGCGAGCAGGTACTCCGGCGCCCACGCGGCCAGCAGACTGAAGATGATTCCGACCGCGAGCCAGCCACTGGACCCGTAGACGACGAGCGTCAGCAGTACCCCGGCGCCCGCCAGCACGAGACGGACCGCAACGCCGGGGACGCGCGCGCCGGCAGCCGGGAGATCTGGTGGCGGAACCAGTTCGCCCAGATTCATCGTTGGGCCCCAGCCGATCCGAGTCGTCGCGGCGGCCGGCTCAGCAGCTGCAGTCGCGCCGCCAGCGGGAGCGATCCATCCTGTTCGGACCAGCGCAGCAGCTCGACCCCGTGCGTCCGGAGCACGCGGATACGGTCGTCACGCTCCATCAGCACCATGCGGTGGGCGACACGCTCGTACCTGGTTGTGCGGGCGAAACGCGCGGGCGGCAGTACATCCACCGCGATCACTCGATGTCCGTTGCCGAGCCAGGTCAGCGCGAGGCTGACCGGCCGATCGTCGAGCAGGCTGGAGAGCAGATACACGAGCGCCCCAGGTGGCACGATCGGCGGCCGCTGGTGCCCGAAGGCCACGCGGGAGGGCGTGGTCACCTCGATCGTCCGCAGCAGCCGCCAGAGGTGACGCCCGCCACCGGCGTGGGGGATCATCCGGGCGCGACTGGAAAGGTCCTGGAAGCCGACGCGGTCACCACCCGCGATATACGCGCTGGCCAGCGAGCTGGCAGCCTCGCGCGCGACATCGAGCGAGCTGACGCCCTTGTCGACAGCGACATTCAGCTTCCACTGGGCCACCTGCTCGCCGACGTCGTCACGACTGTCCATGACGATCAGCACGGTGGCGTCCGCCAACGCGTTCGTTCGTCGCACATAGAGGTCGGCGGCGGTCTGCCCGCGACGCGCGGTGGCCTTCCAGTCGATCCTGCGCAGACGGTCGCCGGCGCTGAACGGATGAATGTCGCGAAACTCGCCACCGTCGCCGACCCACGCCGATTCATGCGAACCGGTCATGGCCTGCAGCCGGCGAGGAAGCGGCAATGCGCGGATGGTGGTCTGGCCGGGTGCCACCACGCGCTCGCCGACGATCGGCTCCTGAGGCAGGCTCGCCGCCATCGCATCCACGCCGATGAAGCGGTAGTCGAAGCGAATCAGCTCCTGCGGACCGGAGTGCAACAGCGGAATCGCTCCGGCAAGGTCGCCGGCCAGCGGGCCGGCGACGACCAATTCGCGTGCTTCACCTCCGAGCACGCGGTAGCGCAGGATGATCATCTCTGCTCTGCGTGGCGAGGTGATTTCAAGGCTGTAAGCGACACGCGAGTTGCCCGCGTCGGCCAGCGATAACGCCACCGTTGCCTGCTCGTCGCCGGCTGGTCGGCGGTCCCAGCTGAGCGCAACGGCGGCTACCAAGGGCAGCGCCAGCAGCGCGACGTCGATGCGCCCGGCGATCAGCCCGACGGCGGCCAGGAGCAGCCCGGTCGCACTCCCGGCCACGAGCGCGGGCGAGCGGGTCCAGCGCTGCGTGGTGGTCGCAGCGACCTGGTCCTCCGGCCGCTCTGCGCGATCGCTCACTGCGGAGTGGCCGCCGACCGCAGCCCCACGGCGGGTGGTCCGGCTACCTCCGCGACTATGGCGGTAACCACATCCGCCGTGCGCGTCCCGTCCGCCCAGGCCTGAGTGGTCAATGAGAGTCGATGCGCGAGCACCGGAACAGCCACCCGCTTGATGTCCTCCGGAACGACGAAGTCACGCCCGTTGATCACCCCCAGGGCACGGGCCACCAGCATCAGCCCCTGGGACCCGCGTGGCGAAGAGCCGACCTCGATCGCATTGTTGCGTCGGGTGGCGGCAGCGATATCCACGCAGTACCGCGCTATGTCGGGTTCGACGTAGACCTGCTCGATCCCGGCCTGCATCGCCGCCAGCGTCGCCGAGTCGATCACCGGCTCGACGGTCGCGACCTCGCGGCGGCGCTCGACACGGTTCAGAAGAATGCTCGTCTCCCCTTCACGCTCGGGGTAGCCAACCGCGAGGCGCACCATGAAGCGATCGAGTTGCGCCTCGGGCAACGCGTAGGTGCCCTCGTATTCGATCGGGTTCGAGGTCGCGATCACATGGAACGGTGAGGGCAGCTTGAAGCTCTCTCCCTCGACCGTGACCTGACCCTCGGCCATCGCCTCGAGCAGCGCCGATTGCGTCTTGGGGGACGTGCGGTTGATCTCATCTGCCAGGAACAGCCCGGTGAACACAGGCCCAGGACGAAAGATGAACTCCGTCGTGGCAGGGGAGTAGACAAACGAGCCGGTGATATCGGCCGGCAGGAGATCGGGTGTGCACTGCAGGCGCCGGAAGTCGAGACCCAGAGCAGCCGCGAGACTGCGCGCCGCGAGCGTCTTGCCAAGTCCCGGCACGTCCTCGAATAACACGTGCCCGCCGGCGAGGACGCTGGCGAGCGCCAACTCCACGGCGGCGCTCATCCCGACAACGACGGTGCCAACGCGGTCGAGTACCAGTCCTGCCAGCCGCGCGATCTCGTCCACCGACAGAGCGCCGGACGGCACCCGATTCTGATCGGGCGGCAGTTCAGAGACTCGGTCTGGTCCTGTCAGCGGATCATCGTTCACGGGCCCTCCCCAGGCTGGTCAAGGTCGATTGCAGATCCCAGCCTTGCGAGCGTGGCATGGGCGTCGGGTAGTGGTTGGGGTCGATGGCGTCGAGCATGTCGAGGGAGTACCTGAGCGTTCGCAGTCTCAGGCGCCGTCTCTGACCGCGCTGGAGGATCCGGTAGGCCCGCCCGCCGATCCGACGCTCGATCGCGAGCCGATGTTCGGCATCCCGCAGATCGAGGCCATCGAGCGCCAGGCGCCGGGCAGCGATTAGGTGCAGGCGCCGCTCTGCCGTGAGGCCGACGAAACCCCAACCGGCGTGCAGTGAGGAGGAAAGGCTGGCAACGTCGTTACGAGAGCCGTCGTTGCGCACCCGTTTGCCCGGGCGCCAGCTCAGATCGCGCGCATCCGGAGTCGAGGTCCCGGCGACGGCGGCGAGGGCGATCACGGTTATCGCGCACCCGAGCAGGATGGCGTGCCAGACATCCACGCCGAAGTACCAGCAGACCACCGCGATCGACAGACCTGCACAGAGCGTCCTGATGGTCTCGCGCCGGGTGGGCAAGCGCAGCATCTCGATGAGCGTTCGCCGGCCCACCTCAGTGTCTGCTGCCAGCGGGCGGGGCGCCAGCCGCGGGCCAGGTCGATAGCAACTGCGCGAGCGCCTCGCGTACCGCGGCAACGTCCTGGTCGGTGACCGGATGGTCACCGAAGCGGGTTCGCAGGTAGAGCCGTAGCAGCGTGCGCAGAGCCCGATCATCCGCGAATGCACGGCTCAGAATCCGCGAGGTGAACTCGGTCGGAGTCTCAGAGGGACGGCGCACGATCCCGGATTCCTCAGCCGTTTCCTGGAGGCCGAGCCAGGCCCGCACAACCGCATCAGCGGGTTCGCGCTGCTCGTCGAGGGCCTGCAGGGCAAGCCCTATCCCTGTCAGCAGCTTCTCCGGCTTGGCCTCCGGCTCAACCGGAACCAGCTCCGTGACGTGGACAGACGACGCGTAGAACGCCGGAGCGGCTGGCATCCGGCGCCGACTCCACCAACGCCAGAACAACGCCGCGATGCCGAGAGCGACCACCACGGCGGCCAAACCGATCAGCCACAAAGGCGCAGCCACCGAGGTGCGCTTCGTCGCTCCGGCTCGGGACCTTGGGTGGGCGATGCTGAGCAGCGTCCTGTGCGGAGGCAAAGCGGTTGAGGCAGTTCCTCCCAGGTGCGGAAACCAGCGTGCCCCGGTGAATTGGGAGGTACCGCCGACCCCGGCGGCCACGATCACGAGCACGACCAGCAGCACCGCCAGAGGCAGGGTGCGGCCAGGTCCCGTTCGTGCCCCAGCCCTTAGGGCGTTCCGCAGGTCTGCAGACACGGCCCCAAGGTACCGGAGCCAAGACGTGCCGGGGTCAGAAGGGCGGCCGGAGAGGCGGCGGGAACTCCTCGTCACCGCCGCCGGGACGAACCACCTCGAGCTCGCGCGCCTCCTCGGCGACGGCGTCTGTGACCTCTTCCTCGGCCTCCTCCTGCTCGGCGTCATGGTCGCCGTCGCAGAGCACGCGAAACGCGCCCGTCACGCCGCCGTCGGCCTGCAGGACGATGCCGGGGAGGATCTGCTCGCCCTCCTCGAGACCGAGGCGCTCAATGTCGAAGTGCGCCATCCCGATGCCCCAACTGTGATGGCCGGGGTTCTCGCGATCATGGGCCGCAACGCCCTGAGCGAGTCGCTCCAGCAGGTATGCGATCTTGCTGCGTCCCTCTGTGGCCATCTGCAACTAAAGCTAGCTCACCCGGGACCTCGAGTGACAGCGAGAGCCCGCGACTGGCTGAGCTGAATGTCGAGCGGTTACGCTCTTTCGAGTGATCATCGAGCGATCAATGAGTACGCCGTGGCTGTCCAACACATATCTGCTGCTGGACGATGACGGGCAAACGGCTGTGATGGTCGACGCCGGCGGCCCAGTCGAGCCGCTTCTAGAACTGCTGAAACGCGAGCGCTATGGGCTGACCCATGTGCTGCTGACGCACCACCACCATGACCACGTGGCCGACCTCGAGTCGGTGGTCGCGCGACAACGGCGCGCACAGGTGCTGATCCATCCGCTCGAGCGCTCGGCCGTGCCCGCCGCCACCGGTGACCTGATCCCGGGCGAGACCATTACCACCGGTGGACTGACGATCGAGCCGCTGCACACCCCCGGACACACCGCCGGGATGGTCTCGCTGCTGGTGAACGGGAGTGACCTGTTCACTGGCGACACACTCTTCAAGGGCTCGGTGGGCGGTGTCCACGCTCCGGGCCACACGACCTATGCAGACCTCAAGAGCTCGGTGATGGACACGCTGCTCGCGCTGCCACCAGAGACGCGCATCCATCCGGGACACACCGAACCCACAACCGTGGGAGCCGAACTGGCGGAAAACCCATTCGTCCGGATCTGGAGCGAGCGCGACCCGGAGGGCACCGGGGCGTGCACGGCACTCGGGAAACCGGCCACGTTGATATTGCTCGCGACCGATTACGACGGCGGCGGCAAGGCGTGGGTCCGCTGGCCGGACGGCAGCGATGACATCGTGCCGGGATCGCAGGTCATCGTCGCGAGCGGCGCCGGGCCGCTGCCCGGCGCCCCTGGTTAGCGCCCCCGACCGTAGCGGTCTCACGGATGGCCGACGACAGCAAGATCCCGAGGTCGAGGGTCCGGCGGACGGCGAGGATCGGCGGACTCGCGGCCGGGCAGGCGTTGCGCCAGGCGGGCACGATCGCCGGCAACGTCGCGCGGTCCAAGGAGGGACGCGAGGCCGCGCTCGAGCGGCGCCACATGGAGGCGGCCGAGCAGATCGTGACCGCCCTCGGCACGATGAAGGGCGCGGCGATGAAGGTCGGGCAAGTGCTGTCCTTCCTGGATACCGGCCTGGTCCCGCCGGAGCATCGCGACGAGTTCCAGCGCAAGCTCGCGCGCCTGCGCGACGCGGCGCCGACCGTGACCTTCAAGCAGATGCGTAAGGTGATCGAGCAGGAGCTCGACGAGCCGCTCGATAAAGCCTTCGAGGAGTTCAACGTCGAGCCGGTCGCGGCCGCGTCGATCGGACAGGTCTACCGTGCGCGATTGCACGACGGCCGGGACGTGGCGGTCAAGGTGCAGTACCCGGGGGTGGCGGCGGCCGTGCGTGCCGACCTGCAGAACATCGGGATGATTCTGCGCCTGGCGAAGCGGATCGCGCCGGGGCTCGACCCCAAGACGGTCGGCGAGGAGATCCGGCGGCGCATCGAGGAGGAACTCGACTACGAACTCGAGGCCCAGAACCAGCGCACGCTCGCCCGCCTCCACCGCGGGCACCCGTTCATCTTCGTACCCAACGTGGTCACGTCGCTGTCGCGCGAACGCGTGCTGGTGACCGAGTTCGTCGAGGGCACCGGCTTCGAGGACGTCAAAGGCTACTCGCAGGCCGACCGTGATCGCGTCGGCGAGATCCTGTTCCGCTTCTACTTCGGCTGCATGTATCGCCACCACCAGTTCTCAGGCGACCCACACCCCGGTAACTCGATGCTGCTGGACGACGGACGCGTCGCATTCTTCGACTTCGGCCTGTTCAAGCGGATGCCGGCCGGCTCGGTCGAGATCGAGATGGAGGTCGCGCGCGCCGTGATCGAGGGCGACAAGGACTCGGTCATGCGGCTCGGCACCGAAGTCGGCTTCTTCCCCGAGCCGGAGAAGTTCGACCCTGACCGCGTGCTCGAGCATTTCCGCGCCGCCACCGCCTGGTACACGGTCGACCAGGAGCTCCAGATCACGCCTGAGTACGCGACCCAGGTTCTCATCGACATGAGCGACCCGCGCTCCGAGTACTTCGGGCAGCTGCGTCGTGAGTCGGCGCCTGCGGACCACATCTTCGGGCGGCGCATGGAGGTGCTGACGCTCGCCGTGATCGCACAGTTGCGCGCGCGCGGGAATTTCAACCGAATCGCCCGCGAGTGGTACTACGGCGACCCGCCCGCGACGCGGCTGGGGGAGCAGGAGGCTGCCTTCTACGCGGGCGGACGCAGCCCCACGGCTGGCTGACGGCTCAGACCCGCTGGATCTGTAGCAGGCTGGTGGTTCCGGGCCGCCCGCTCGGAAGCCCGGCGGTGATCGCGACGCGCTGACCCGGTTTCACCCAGCCGAGCTCGACGACGCGCCGCGCAGAGTCGGCGATCAACGCCTCCGTCACCTCGTGGCGGCGCATCGATGCGGCGCGCACTCCCCACATCAAGCCGCAACGGCGCACCGTCTCGCGCCCCGGCGAGAGTGCGTAGATCGGGACATTGGGGCGATGCGAGGCCACGAGCCGCGCCGAGCGCCCTGACAGGGTCGGCGTGATGATTGCCGCCAGGTGCAGCTCGCGGGCGGCGGCGCAGGCGCTGTGCGCGACCGTGTAGGCGGGGTCGCGCGCATCGCGGCGCACGCGTTCCTCGTTCCACTTCTTGTAGGGCAGGTCCGCCTCCGTGTACTCGGCGATCGAGGCCATCATCGCGACGGTCTCGACCGGGTACTGGCCGACAGCCGTCTCCTGCGAGAGCATCACCGCGTCGGTCCCGTCGAGGATCGCGTTGGCGACGTCGGTCGCTTCGGCCCGCGTCGGGCGCGGCGAAGAGACCATCGAGTCGAGCATCTGCGTGGCCGTGATCGAAGGGCGGGCGAGCTGGCCAGCGAGCGTCAGCAATCGCTTCTGGGCGCTTGGCACCTGCTCGATCGGCAGCTCGATGCCGAGGTCGCCCCGCGCGACCATCACGCAGTCGGCGGCGCGGATGATGTCCTCGGCCGCGATCATCGCCTGCGGCTTCTCGATCTTGGCGATCAGCGGCAGACGCGTGTGCTTGCGTACGCTCGTGATGTCCTCGGCCGTGCGAACAAATGACAGCGCGACGAGGTCCACGCCGATCTCCTCGCCGAAGCGCAGCATCTCGAGGTCCTCGGCCGGTACCGCATCCAACCCCCGGGTCGAGCCGGGAATGTTCAGACCCTGGCGCGAAGCCACGGCGCCGCCGACCTCGACCTCGGTCTCGACCTCGCCGTCGCCGGCCCTGATCGCCGCCACCCGCAGCCGGATCTTGCCGTCTGCCAGGTAGATCACGTCGCCGGGGTCGACCGCATCGGCCAGCCCCGCCCAGCTGACCGACATGCGGCTCTCATTGCCGATCTCATTGGAGCCGCACATCAACACCAGCGCGTCACCTGGCTTCAGGTCGGCGATCTCATTCTCGATCGGACCGACCCTCAACTTCGGTCCGGGCAGGTCCTGCAGGATCGCTACCTGGCGACCGGCCGCGCTCGCGGCGGCGCGCACGCGCTCGGCGTTCTCGGCGTGCAGCTCGCGGTTGCCGTGCGAGAAGTTGAGGCGGGCAACGTCCATCCCCGCGTCAACGAGACGCACCAGCACCTCCGGGTCACGGGAGGCAGGACCGATGGTGGCGACGATTTTGGTGCGGCGCATTTAGGTGCCGGCAGGATTTGTCGATCGAGACACGGGGGCTAGGGGGTTTTGATCGTCGGCACGCAAAACACCCTACTGAACGAGCGCACCATCCTGGATCACCACGTCGCCGTCGAGAGTCACACGACCGCCCTTGCGCAGGTCACAGATCAGATCCCAGTGCAACGCCGAGTGGTTGGTGCCGCCGGTCTCCGGATACGAGTTGCCGAGCGCCACGTGGACGGTGCCGGCGATCTTCTCGTCGAGCAGCGTTGAGCCGGTCGCTTGGTCGATGCCCGTGTTGGTGCCGATCCCGAGCTCGCCCAGGAATCGAGCGCCTGCGTCGATGCCGAGCGCCGCCTGCAGATGCTCGTCGCCGACATCCGCGCGCGCTGCCACCACCTCACCCTGCGCGAACGTGAGCTCGACACCCGCCACCTCGGCCCCGCGCCGGTTCGAGGGCATCTCGAATCGGATGACGCCGGTGGCAGAGCCTTCGTGAGGGCCGGTGAAGACCTCGCCGCTCGGCATGTTGCGGCGCCCGTCCGAGTTGATCCAGGTCCGGCCCGCGACGTTCATCCTCAGGTCGGTGCCGGCCGTCTCGATGTGGATCTCCCGCGCTGGCGCGAGCCGCTCGATCACCTGCGCCTGAGTCTCGTGCAATGCGGCCCATGCCGCCACCGGGTCTAGCCGCTCGAGAAACATGGCGCGCTCGACGAGATCGGCGTACGCGCTCTCGCCCATGCCCGCTCGCTGCGCGAGCGCCGGCGTCGGCCAGATCGTCACGCACCAGCGGCGCCGCGCACGGGCCGCCCGCAGGCGCTCCTGTGCGCGCGTGCGCCGAGCCATCAACAGCGGATCGACACCCGATACTGCGTTGATGTTGGCGGGCGCGGAGATCCGCACGCTCGCGTCGGCAGCCTCGTACTCAGCGAGCTCAATCGGGGCGACGTCATCGAGATGCAGATCCCGCGCGTGCCGGTAGAAGTCGGCCTCGAGACCGCCCGGGCTCAGTCGCAGCAGCGGCCAGGCTTCGCGGTCGAGCAGTGCCCGGTGCAGCGCGACCGCCGGCTCGAGTGCGAGCGTCGTTGTGTCGATCAGGACCTGCTGCCCGCGCTGGACCTCGAGGCACCAGTCGGCGACCAGCACGGCGAACGCGTCAGCGTCGATCATGGCCCCTGCAGCTCCGGGAAGTTCTCCGCCACGTGCGTGCGCAGGCTGTCACGAACGAAGCGGCGCTCGTGCGCGCTGGCCATCCGATAGCGCCCCAACAGCTCCCTCTGCGCGTCCGTCCGGAGCCCTGACACGGTCCAGCTGAGAGCCAGCCGCTCGTACAGAAGCTCGGTCGCACGCTGCCAGGCGTCCTCGCGGTCGAGGCCCCCTTCGAGCGTCGCCGCGTACTCGGCGCGCGCCTTCGGCGTCAGCGATCCTCGCAGCTCGAGCTCGTTCCCGTCGGCGTCGGTATAGACGGAGCTCGGTGCCTTGAACCCGGCGTCGGTGACCCGGTGGCCGCGATCGGTGGGAGCCGATCCACCGACGCCGCTCGAGCGCTTGCGTCCCCGCTTGCCCATCCCGTCAGGCTAGACGGCAGCCGAGGCTGCACGCTGCAGTTGCAGCTCGACGTCCTCGCC
The DNA here is from genome assembly GCA_963774025.1 of uncultured Conexibacteraceae bacterium. Taxonomy (GTDB): domain Bacteria; phylum Actinomycetota; class Thermoleophilia; order Solirubrobacterales; family Solirubrobacteraceae; genus Palsa-465. The sequence goes on along the minus strand of CAVZDL010000015.1, from coordinate 175,067 downwards.
TGACACCGGCTTGGCGTGCCCCGGCCAGACTACCTTTGGGCCGAGTGCGGCCAGGCGGCGGATCGATTCGCGCGCCTGGTTGGTGTCGAGGTTGAAGGCCGGATGCGGAACGTGAGCGGCGTTGGCGATGCCGGTCTCCGGGTTGAGCGTGTAGAAGCAGTCCGAGACGAGTGCAAGGCCGTCCTCGGCCCGGTAGAGACCGATCAGTCCGGGCGCGTGACCCGGCAGGTGCAGGACGCTGAAGCCTGCGATCTCCTCGCCCTCCTCGACGCTGCCGGCGAGCTCCAGCGCGCCGCCGTCCCACCTTGCCAGCAGCCGCGTCAGCACCGGCCGCGACCATGCCCGCAGCAGGCCCAGGTTCCAGTAGTCGCGGTAGGGCGACGGTGACCGCGCCGCCGAGCGCTCGAGCGGGTGGCAGTAGATCGGCGCGTCGAGCCCGGCCGCGCCTCCGCGATGATCCGCGTCGGCGTGACCCAGGACGACTCGGCGGATGCCGCCGAAGCGGGCGCCGGCTGCGCGGATCGCACCCGTCATCTGCGCGATGCCGGCGTCGAACACCGTCACGCCACCCTCGTCCTCGATCAGGTAGACGTTCATCGTGCGCGGCAATCCGCCGCGTAGAACCCAGACGCCGGCGGCGATGGCCTCCGGCTCGGCGCCGTAGACGGTCTTGCGCGCAAGCGTGCGGACGTTCGCCAGTGCGGTCAGCCGGCTCTCAGCCCGCGAGCCGGCGGGCGGCAGGAACCCCAGCTGCCGCGCAATGTCGCCGCTGTCGAGGTAGGCGGTGTTGGCGACGATCAGGTCGTCGGCGACCTCGACGACATCGCAGCCCTCGATTGCGATCCGCTCGCCGGTGGGGGCGAAGCCCTGGAAGCGCCCGGGGCCGATGAACGTCGCGGTCGCGCGCCAGCGGACCGTGCAGCGCTCGCGCTGGGTGGTGGTATCGACGATCTCGAACGCAAAGTCCGGAAACGCGTCGAAGAGTGCGCCGAAGTACTCGCGAATGCCGTCGGGGGCGACCAGCTCCTCCTGGCCGACCAGCCGATCGACCGCGCCGGGCGCCCACAAGGCGACCGCGTCGTCCAGCTCGTGCTTTGTAAGCGCGTCGAAGTACCGCCGTGCGATCACCGAGCTCGTTGCCATCGCGGCTCGCAGTCTACGGAGCGCTCGCCAAAGGATCCAGATTCAGGTTTGACGCTCGAGCATCTGCGTCTCGGCGCCGTCGACGCTGACGATCAGCCGCCGCAGGCCGACGACGCTGAACAGCCATTGCGAGGCGAGCGCAACCGCGTGTTGCTCGTATCCGCGACTGCGCACCTGCGGAGCCACCCACACCCGCATCGCGGCGCTCCCCTGCCCCCAGTCGAAGCCGTCGACCTCGATGCGGCCGCGGCAATCGTTTCCACCATGCTCGAGGATCGTCAGCTTCACGGAGCTGCCGACCAGGCGCTCGTCCTGCGCGCACTCGACCTCGCTGCCGAGCTGGGCGCCGGTCGGCGGCCTGCTCAGTCCAAGCCGACGGTGCAGGTCGCGATCGTCCTGGTGGGCGATCAACACCTCGGGAATGTCCCATTCGGCGATCTCGCGGAGCTCGACGAGCTCGTCGCCGAGGCGCTCTGGCAAGTCGGGGATTGTGGGCATGTCGTGACTGGACCGTACCCTTTCCGGCCGTGACCGCACTCGCCCACCCTGAGCTCGCCTACCTGGTTCGTCGCTCCGACCGCGCCCGTCGCGTGCGGGTCACCGTCGACCGCGGCGGCAACGTGGAAGTCGTGCTGCCGCGCCGCCTGCCACAGCGCGCAGCGCAGGAGGCGGTCGTGGAGCTGCGCCCCTGGATCGAGCGACGGCTCGCCGAGGCCGGCCGCCAGCGGGCGGCCGTGCTTGCGCGGGGTGACACCGTTCCCTACCTGGGCGCCAGTCTCGCGGTGGTTGCCGAGGCGGGCCGCACGCGTGTCACACGGCGCCGGGAGACGCTGGTGGTGCCGGAGGGCCTCAAGCGTCAGGCGGCACTCGAGCGCTGGTACCGGCGGATGGCGCGCGAGGAGATCCGCCCGCGCCTGGACCGCGCGTGTGCCGAGGCCCAGCTCACGTACACCCGCCTGACGATCCGTGACCAGCGCACCCGCTGGGGTAGCTGCTCGCGCGCGGGCGCGATGAGCTTCAACTGGCGACTGCTGCTCGCGCCCGAAGCGGTGCTGGACTACGTCATCTGGCACGAGGTCTGTCACCTCGAGGTGATGGACCACTCGCCGCGCTTCTGGGCGTTGGTCGCGCGCCGGTGCCCCGAGCATCGCGAGCACGCCACATGGCTCAAGCGCAACGCCGGCACGTTGGTCATATGACGTTTGCGGCTGCGCGGATCGTCGCTGCTATTCGCGACTGGCAGGCCCAGGCTCGGCAGCTTGTGGTCGCGATCGATGGACGCGGCGCAGCCGGCAAGACGACGATCGCATTCGAGGTCGCGGTGGCACGGGACGCCCTGATCGTGCATACCGATGACTATCTCGATGATCTGCACCCGACTGACGATGCGCGACCGATGGCCCAGTACTACAACTGGGAGGCACTGCGCAGGGACTCCCTCGAACCGGCGATCGAGTGGGGCTCGCCGCTGATCCTGGTCGAGGGCGTCTCCGCGGCGGCGCCCGCGCTGGCTGACCTGATGACGCACACGGTGTTGGTGGTCACGCCCGAAGCGATCAGGTTGGAGCGTCTGCACAGCCGGGTCACGCCCGAGGAGTGGGACGTGGACTGGCTGGAGGCCGAGCGCCGCTACTTCCTCACCAAACCGGCGGAATCGTTCGACCTGATCGTGTCGGGCTCGACGGAAGGCGAGACGGAGCCTAGAATCGCAGGCTGACAAACGCGGGAGCCCGCTTGGGCTGAGAGGGCGTCGGACGGCGCCGACCGTAGAACCTGATCCGGGTCATGCCGGCGGAGGGAGATAGCAGTGATACGCAAGTGGCGCGTCGGTTTCGCGGTCCTAACCGCATCGACTCTGGTCGCGGCGTGTGGTTCCTCGGGCGGGCCCGTGTCGACGCGATCGGTATCGACCAGCACCCCGCGCGTGGTCACCGCGAGCATCGGCACGCCGGTAAACGGCGGCACTGCGTACTGGGCCGAGCAGCCCCTGTCCCCGCCCAACTACATCTTCCCGCTCGTCTCCGGCGCCTATTACTCGAATGAGAACGTCAACGAGTTCCAGACGCTCATGTACCGCCCGCTGTACTGGTACGGCGACAGGGGCAGGCCCGGTGTCGACTATCCGCTGTCGCTCGGCAACGCCCCCGTCTACAGCGACCACGACCGGGTCGTCACGATCACGCTCAAGGGCGCACGCTGGTCTGACGGCGAGCCGGTCTCCGCGCGCGACGTGGTCTTCTGGATCGACCTGTTGAAGGCCAACAGGGCGGACTGGGCGTCGTACGTGCCGGGCGGTTTTCCGGACAACGTCACATCGTTCCGGGCGATCGGTGAGCGCACCGTGCGCCTGTCGCTGAACCGGAGCTACAACCCGATCTGGTTCACCAACAACGAGCTGTCGCAGATCACGCCGCTGCCGCTGGCCTGGGATCGGACCAGCAGCGGGCACTGCGCAGGCACGACGGGGTGCCCGACCGAGACTCCGACACCCGACGTCAGCCCGGCAGGCGCGAGGGCGGTCTACCGCTTCCTGAACGCCCAGGCGAAAAACGTGTCCGGCTACGCGACCAGCCCGATCTGGTCGATCATCGACGGCCCCTGGAAACTGCAGTCGCTGACCGACTCCGGGGAGGCGACGTTCATCCCCAACCCGAAATACGAGGGGCCCGACAGGCCGCATCTGGCGAGCTTTGTCGAGCTCCCGTTCACTAGTGAGACGGCTGAGTTCTTGGTGCTGAAAGCCGGCTCAGCGACTGGTGACCGCGGCGGGTCGGCGCCGCAGATCTCAGCCGGCTACGTGCCCGACACCGACGTGCCACAGGCGTCGGCCATGAAGAGCCAGGGCTACCGGCTGACGGAGTTCCAGCCGTACGGCTTCGACTACTTCGAGCCGAACTTCAACAACCCGGACGTCGGGGCCGTGCTCAGGCAGCTGTATTTCCGCCAAGCGTTCCAGCACCTCGTCAACCAGCCGGGCTGGATCCACGCCTACTACGAGGGCGTCGGCGTCCCGACCTACAGCCCCGTTCCCGCGCAGCCCTCGAATCCGTACGCGAACACCGAGGCACGCGCGAATCCGTACCCATTCAGCGTCAGGGCCGCCGCGCGGATCCTACGAGCCCACGGCTGGAACGTCGTCCCAAACGGCACCACTACCTGCCAGCGCCCCGGCGCCGGGTTCGGCCGGTGCGGTGCCGGGATCCCGCGCGGCAAGCCGCTGCGCTTCTCGCTGATGTACCCGAGCGCCATGTCAGCGACCGACGGCGCGATGGTCGATCTCCAGTCGGTCGCGCGCGAGGTCGGCATCCGGATCGCGCTCAGCCAGGTCACGACCGCGACCGTAGACGCGGAGATCGAACGCTGCCGGCCGCATACGGCGGCCTGCGACTGGCAGCTCGGCCAGTACGGAAGCGCATGGGTGTTCGCGCCCGACCATTACCCGACGGGCGAGGAGATCTTCCAGACGGGCGCGCTCGGTAACGTCGGCAGCTACTCCGATCCTGCCATCGACAGGCTGATCGCGGCTACTACGGAGGCCTCTGCAGGCGGCGCCCAGCGGGCGCTTGACGCGTACGCGAACGCGGTGCGCCTGGCGCTGCCCGACTTCTGGCAGCCCTCACCGGGGACGCTCATGACCTTCCAGTCCAATCTGGCTGGCGCCACGCCGAACGCCTACGGGTTCCTGAGCCCGGAGGAGTGGTACTTCACGAAGTGACCAGGGCGTCCTGACGTGACGGGCTTCCTAATCAGGCGCCTCGCCCAGGCGGTGGTCGTGCTGCTCGGAGTCACGCTGATTGTGTTTCTGCTCGAGCGGCTTGCCCCGGGCAGTCTCGCGCACGCGATCCTGGGACCGCGCGCGAGCCCGCAGGCCGTCTCCGCCTTCAACACGGCCAACGGTCTGGAGCACCCGATAGTCGTCCAGTACCTCGACTTTCTCGGGCACCTCGTTCGGGGCAACCTCGGCTACTCCTACCATCTCAACCAGAGCGTCGGCTCGCTGATCGCACACGAGGCGCCCAACGACCTGATCCTCGTCGGCTTCGGATTGGTGTTTGCGCTCGCGATCGCGCTGCCCCTGGGGATCGCACAGGCGGTGCGCCGTAACCGCGCGCTGGACCACATCGCGACCGGTGTAGCACTGGCGCTCTACTCGATGCCCTCCTACTGGCTGGCGCTGCTGCTGATCGCGGCGCTCAGTATCGGCACGCATGTCTTCCCGCCGGAGGCGGGCCAGTCCGGCGCGACGGCCGGCATCCTCTCCGACCCCAAGGGGTTGGTGCTGCCGGTCCTGACGCTGACGGTCATCAACGTCGCCTGGTTCAGCCGCTACATGCGCTCCGGCGCGATCGACACGCTAGCGCAGGACTACATACGCCTGGCGCGCGCCAAGGGCCTGCCCGAGCGCCTGGTACTGAGCCGGCATGTGCTGCGCAACTCGCTGCTCGCGGTCGTGACGCTGCTCGGCATGTCGGTGCCGATGCTGCTGACTGCCGGGCTCGTCGTCGAGTACGTCTTCAACATCCCCGGCGTCGGCCTGAGCTATTACACCGCCGCCGCCAACGCTGACTACCCGGTCGAGCTCGGGGTGACGGTGATCGTCGGGCTGGCGACGGTGCTGGGGAGTCTGCTCGCGGACATCTCCTACGCGATCCTCGACCCGAGGGTCCGCGCGTCACAGTCCGGCCGGCAGGTGTGGCCCCTTCACTCGAAACAAAGATGAGAATGAGTCTGATTCTCATTCTCAAGGTGTTTCGGGGAAAGGGGTGCTACTCGTGATCCGCGAGTTCCGGCGCCACCGGCTGGGCGTCGTCGGGCTGGGCCTGATCGTGCTGCTGATCGCGTTCTGCTTCGTCGGGCCGCTGATCCACCCGACCGATCAGGTCCACGCGAACATCGCCATCACCAACGTCGGACCAAGCGGCGCGCATCTGCTCGGGACCGACGCGAACGGCTACGACATCCTCGGACGGCTGATGGTCGGCGGCCGCGACTCACTCGAAATCGGCGTCGCGGTTGCGCTGCTCGCGACGCTGCTCGGAGCGCTGTGGGGCGCAACCGCGGGTCTCACCGGCGGCGCGCTCGACGCGCTGATGATGCGCGTGGTCGACGCTCTGCTGGCGCTGCCGGCGATCTTCGTGGTGATCTACCTCGCGACCGTGGTGCAGCCGACGGTCCCGCTACTGATCGCCGTGATCTCGCTGCTCTCCTGGCTCGGGCCGGCCCGGCTGATCCGCGGCGAGACACTGACCCTGCGCACGCGCGAGTTCGTAGAGGCGGCGCGCGCGGCCGGCGCGAGCCGGACCCGGATAATCGTGCGCCACCTGCTCCCGAACACGGTCGGAACGCTGGTCGTGAACGCGACCTTCCAGGTCGCCGACGCGATCATCCTCCTGGCGACGCTGAGCTTCCTGGGCTTCGGCCTGCCGCCGCCCGCGGCCACCTGGGGCGGGATGCTGACGCAGGGCACGACCCACCTGCTGGACGGCTATTGGTGGGAGGTGTATCCAGCCGGCGTCCTGATCATGCTGACCGTGATCGCGTTCAACCTCGTCGGCGACGCGCTGCGCGAGACGGTCGACTCCCGCGTTCGCGTGCGTTAGCCGCCGGTTGGCGGCAGGTCGTCGGGCAACGGGACCGTCTGCGGCGTGCCCGGCTCGGCCTCGGCCCAATCGTTGAAGGCCTCGGCGTCACGGGGTTCGTGCTCGCGGTCGGCGTAGCCGCCAAGCGCCAGCAACCGCAGGTCAGCGGCGCCGCTGTTGACGAGCTGGCGGCGCACCGGCGGTGCGACGCGGACGACGTCGCCGACCACGTACTCCTGTGGCTCGCCTTCGACGATCAGCGTGAGCGTGCCCTCGAGGACGATGTAGACCTCCTCCTGCCGCGCGTGCCGGTGGATGCGGTTGCGCTGACCGGGCTCGAGCACGATCACGTTGATGCCGAACGAGCTGACGCCTAGCTGGGCGCGCAGGCGCGCGAAGCGCTGGTCCGGAGCCTGGTCCAGCCGGGCCGCTGTGACCCCGTCCGGCATCAGGACCGCTGGTCGATCGGGACGTAATCGATCCCGCGGCCGCCCGTGTAGATCTGGCGCGGGCGCGCGATCTTCTGCTCGGGGTCGTCGATCATCTCGAGCCACTGCGCGATCCAGCCGCTGGTGCGGCCGATCGCGAACAGCACCGGGAACATCTCGACCGGCATGCCAAGGGCCTCATAGATGAGGCCCGAGTAGAAGTCGACGTTGGGGTAGAGCTTGCGTGAGATGAAGTAGTCGTCCTCGAGGGCGATCTTCTCGAGCTCGGTGGCTACGTGCAGCAGCGGGCTCTTGCCGGTCACCTCGAACACGTCCTCGACGGCCTGCTTGATGATCTTGGCGCGCGGATCGAAGTTCTTGTAGACGCGATGGCCGAAGCCCATGAGGCGCTCGTTGCCGGCCTTGACGCCCTCGATGAAGCCGGGGATGTTGTCCTCGGTGCCGATCCGGCGAAGCATCCGCAGTACCGCTTCGTTGGCGCCGCCGTGGAGCGGCCCGTACAGCGCGGCGATGCCGGCCGCAACGGCCGAGTACGGGTCTACCTGCGAGGAGCCGACGCTGCGCACGGCGCTGGTCGAACAGTTCTGCTCGTGGTCGGCGTGCAGGATGAACAGCACGTCGAGCGCGCGCTCCAGCCGCGGATCGGGCTGGTACTTGAGCTCTGCGATCCTGTAGATCATCGAGAGGAAGTTGCCGGCGTAGCTAAGGTCGTTGTCCGGGTACACGTAGGGCATGCCCTTGTTGTGCCGGTAGGAGAAGGCAGCGAGCGTCGGCATCTTGGCGAGCAGGCGGATCACCTGCATCTGGCGCAGCTCGTGGTCCTTGATCTGGGCGGCCTCCGGGTAGAAGGTCGAGAGCGCGCCGACCGACGCCATCAGCATCCCCATCGGGTGCGCGTCGTAGCGGAAGCCCTGCATGAACTCCTTGATGTTCTCGTGCACGAAGGTGTGAGTCGTGATCAGGTGAGCCCAGTCGTCCAGCTGCTTCTGTGTCGGCAGCTCGCCGTTGATCAACAGGTAGGCGACCTCGAGGTAGCTCGACTTCTCGGCCAGCTGCTCGATCGGATAGCCGCGGTACTCGAGGATGCCCTTGTCGCCATCGATATAGGTGATCGACGACCGACAGGACGCGGTGTTCATGTAGGCGGGGTCATAGGTCATGATCCCGAAGTCCTCGTCGTCCACTTTGATCTTGCGCAGCTCGGTGGCGCGCACGGTGCCGTCCTCGATCGGCACCTCATAGCTCCTACCCGTCCGGTTGTCGACGATCGTCAGTGTCTCCGCACCGGATACGCCTGCCTCGCCATCGGTCTGCGCGGTCTCAGTGGTCATGGCAATCCTCTCAAGCTCATCGTCTGGTCTCTGGGACCCAGGACACCTCTCCAGGAGAGTAGTACCCAGTCGCGTTCAGCCATCTCGGTTCACCCCTGCTCCGTGCCCGCCGGCCCTCCCTCGTAGCGGCTCTCGGTGGCGGCCCGCTGGCCCTGGTAGTGACTGCCGAGGCCGGGACTTCCGTACGGCTTCTCGGCTGGCCTGTCCAGCGTCATGAACGACAGCTGGGCGATCGGCAGGTCGGGGTAGAGCCGGATCGGGACACGCGTCAGGTTGTTTAGCTCGAGCGTCAGCGTGCCCTCAAAGCCCGGGTCGCAGAAGCCGGCGGTCGCGTGCACGATCAGCCCGAGCCGCCCGAGGCTCGACTTGCCCTCGATGCGCGCGACGATGTCATCGGGGATCTTCACCCACTCCAGCGTGCGACCGAGGCAGAACTCGCCCGGGTGGATCACGAACGGTTCACCCGCCGGCACGACCACCTCCTCGGTGAGGTTCGCCGGCGGGTCGCGTAGGTCGATCGCAGTAGCGCGGTGGTTGTGGAACACGCGGAACGAATCACCGAGCCGCAGGTCGATGCTCGCCGGTTGCACGAGCTTCGGATCCCACGGGTCGATCCGGATCCGCCCCTCCTCGACCAAACGGAGAATCGTGCCGTCAGACAGGACTGAGGTCGGCGCAAGCGTCATCCGCGCCGAGTTTGTCATCCGTGCCGCAGGCGCGCGCCCTGGGGGTCGTATAGCGGCTCAGCGGCGACCTCGCCCCCGACCCACACGCCGAAGAGGTCGAGCTCGACCGGGGAGCCGACGTCAACCTCGGGCGGCAGGTAGGCATAGGCGATCGAGCGCTCGACCGCGTAGCCATAGCCGGCGCTGGTCACGCGGCCGACGACCTCGCCGCCGACACGGACCGGCTCGTTCCCGAGCGCCACGGAGCGCGGATCGGCGAGCGTGATGCAGCGCAGGCGCTTGGTGACCGGCCGCTCGCGCACTGCGTCGGCGCCGTTGAAGTCCTTGTCGCCGGCCACGCAGAAGTCGAGGCCAGCCTCTAAGGGGCTGTCGTCCGCGGTGATGTCAGAGGCCCAGGCGCGGTAGCCCTTCTCGAGCCGCAGCGACTCGATCGCGCGGTAGCCGCCGGCGATGAGGCCATGCGCCCTGCCCGAATCCCAAAGCGTCCGCCACAGACCGAGCCCGTACTCGCTGGGGCAGTAGAGCTCCCAGCCGAACTCACCGACGTAGGTCACTCGCAGCGCACGCACGGGCACGTCACCGACGGTCAGCTCCCGCATGCGCATGTAGCCGAAGTCGAGGGGATCGGGCGTGAGCGGCGCCAGGATGTCCTTCGCGCGTGGCCCCCACAGGCCGAAGCAGGCCCAGCGGGAGGTCACGTCGCTGAGGTTTACCGAACCGTCGTCCGGCAGATGGCGCCGGATCCAGGCCGCGTCGTGCTGGCCAAAGGCGGTGCCGGTGACGATCTGGAACAGCTCCGGCGCCACACGCGCGACCGTGAAATCGCACTCGATGCCACCGTGGCGGTTCAGCATCTGGGTGTAGGTGATCTGGCCGACATCGCGCGCGACGCGGTTGTCGCAGAGGCGCTCAAGCAGCTCGGCCGCCCCAGGCCCGGAAATCTCGAGCTTGCTGAACGAGGACTCGTCGAACAGGCCCGCGCGCTCACGCGTGCCCAGCGCCTCCGCGCCGATCGCCGCCGACCAGTGCATGCCCGCCCAACCGTGTGGACGCAGGTCCGGATCGCCGTCAGTGGCGTTGCCCTCGTACCAGTTGACCCGCTCCCAGCCGGACTTCTCGCCGAAGGCCGCGCCGTGCTCGACGTGCCATTCGTAGGCGGACGGCAATCGCAGCGGGCGGCCGGCAAGGCGCTCGTGGCCGGGATAGCGGATGTCGTAGTAGGTCTCATAGACCTCCCTGGTCCGCTTCAGCGTGTAGCTCGGCGAGCGGTATTGCGACCCGAAGCGGCGGATGTCCATCTCCCAGACGTCGAGCCCGGGCTCGCCGGCGAGGATCCACTCGGCCATCAGCTTGCCCATGCCGCCGGCCCCCGCCAGGCCGTGCGCGCAGAAGCCGGCGGCGACAAACAGGCCCCGGACGTCACTCTCACCCAGGCAGAACTCGTTGTCGGGGGTGAACGCCTCGGGCCCGTTGATCAGCCGCGTGACCTTCACGTCCTCCATCAACGGGACGCGCTCACGAGAGTTCTCCGCGATCTCCTCAAAGCGCGGCCAGTCCTCCTCGAGCAGCCGCCCGTTGAAGTCTTGAGGGATGTGATCGATGAGGTCGCCGTCCAGCGACCAAGGGGCGCTCGCGCGCTCGTAGCCGCCCATCACGAGACCGTCTCCCTCCTCGCGGAAGTAGATCAGCAGGTCGGGGTCGCGCAGCGTCGGCAGGTGCACGATCTCACCGTCGGCGCTGCGCTCGCGCTCGCGGAAGGGTTGCGTGACCAGATACTCGTGGGCGAACGGCACGATCGGGACGCGAACGCCGGCCAGGCGGCCGATCTCCGCCGCGTACATGCCGCCGGCGTTCACCACGACCTCGGCCTGAACCGGACCCCACTCGGTCTGGACGCCTTGCACACGGCCGTCGGCGACGTCGATGCCCGTTACGCGCGTGTGCGTGAAGATCTGCACGCCGCCCTCGCGCGCACCCTCGGCCAGCGCGTAGGTCAGCTGCGAGGGGTCGAGGTAGCCGTCGGTCGGCAGGTACGAGGCGCTGCGCACGCCGTCTGTGACCATCAGCGGGAAGAGCTCGTGGGCCTGGTCGGCGCCGATCAGCTCGAGCGGCAGCCCGAAGGTACGCGCCCACGCGACCTGCCTGAGCACCTCCTGCTCGCGCTCCGGCGTGCAGGCCAAGCGGATCCCCCCACATTCGACCCAACCGCAGTCGAGCGTGCGGTAGAGCGCCACCGAGTCCATCATCATCCGCGTCAGCGACACGCTGCCGCGCAGCTGCCCGACGAGCCCGGCGGAGTGGAACGTCGAGCCACTGGTCAGCTCGTTGCGGTCGAGCAGGATCACGTCGCGCTCGCCGAACTGCGCAAGGTGGTACGCGATCGAGGTGCCGCCGACGCCGCCGCCGATGATCACGATCCTCGCACGGTCCGGCACTTCACGGGGACGCGGCATTCAGTAACTCCTCGATGTGTTGGGGGTCAGCGACGGCTCGCTCGAGCCGCCCGAAGTGCTCGTCCGCATACGCGGTGAAGTCGAAGTCGAGCTCTGAGATCAGCCCCTGGACGACGCCCCAGGCACCCTCGCGGGCGTCGGAGACTAGCTGGAAGAGCCGCAGAGCGGAGAGCCGGCAAAGCGCAGCCGGCTCTCCGAAATAAGCCTCCAGCAGGCGTCTCTCGGCATCCTCGTCGAATTCGTTGTTGACCGCGAGATTGCCGAGGTCGAAGTAGCGGTGACCCAGCCCTGCGTACTCCCAGTCGACCAGCAGAACGTGTGAATCCGTTTGAATCAGGTTGCCCGGCAGCAGGTCGTTGTGACAGGGCACCGGCTCGATCAGCGGCAGTACCGCGGCGATCCGCTCGACCAGCGCCTGCGCGTGCAGAAAAGCTCGCGGTGGTGCGCCGCCGCGCTCGATGATGGTGGCGGCGTAGACCCTCAACAGGTCGGAAATCCAGAAATGCACCGGCAGCACGAGGGCGCTGTCATGGAAAGCCCGCAGGGCACGCGCGACCTGACTCGGGTCGGCACGCAGCCGCTCGGCGTCGACGGTGGTCCCTGGCACGAACTCGCTGACCATGCACTCGGCGTCGGCGTGGAGCAGCTGCGGTCCGATCCCCAGGCTCGCGGCCCGCTCTGCCGCGAGCCGCTCGGAGACGCGGTCGATCCCGAGCAGCCCGGTGTCCTGGCCGGGCAGCCGTAGGACGCAGTCGCGCCCGCCTAGGCTCAGGCGGTAGTTGCGGTTGGTGATGCCGCCGCTCAGCGCCTGCGGTGGACCGCCGGCCGGGCCCAGCTCGCCCTCGAGCCGTCGGACCAGCTCGCTCAGGTCGGACAAGCTGTCACTCGGGTCTGGCGCTTAAGGCCCGGCTCATATACCTTCATGTGCGCAATCACACAGACGTGCGGAGCGTTCGTCAAGGGGAAGGTGGGTGTCGTGGAGCTCGAAACTCTCAGAGCGGGTGTGGACGCCGGTGAGATCGAGACCGTGGTGCTCGCGCTGACCGACATGCAGGGACGCCTCCAGGGCAAGCGTCTGACTGCCAGATACTTCCTCGACGAGGTGCTGGGCCACGGCGCCGAAGGGTGCAATTACCTGCTGGCCGTTGACGTCGAGATGAACACCGTGGAGGGCTATGCGATGTCCTCCTGGGACAAGGGCTACGGCGACTTCGTGATGCGTCCTGACCTCTCGACGTTGCGGATGGTGCCGTGGGAGACCGCGACGGCGATGTGCCTGGCCGACCTGGCCTGGGCGGACGGCGGGGACGTGGTTGCATCCCCGCGCCAGATCCTGCGGGCGCAACTCACACGACTCGCGGAGCGCGGCTGGACGGCCAACGCCTCGACCGAGCTCGAGTTCCTCGTGTTCCGTGACAGTTACGAGCAGGCCTGGAAGCAGGGCTACCGCGAGCTCGAGCCCGCGAACGCCTACAACGTCGACTACTCGCTGCTAGGCACCGCGCGCGTCGAACCGCTGATCCGGCGGATTCGCAACTCGATGACAGCGGCCGAGCTGGAGGTCGAGAACTCCAAGGGCGAATGCAACCTCGGTCAGCACGAGATCAACTTCGGCTACTCGGACGCGCTGCGATGCGCCGACAGCCACACGATCTACAAGAACGGCGCCAAGGAGATCGCGGCCCAGGAGGGCATGGCGATCAGCTTCATGGCCAAGTTCAACGAGCGCGAGGGCAACTCGTGCCACATCCACTTCTCGCTCGCAGATGCCGAGGGCCCGCTGTTCCACCGCGACCAGCGCATGTTCGACGCGTTTCTCGCGGGACAGCTCGCGTACGCACGCGAATTGACGCTGCTGCTGGCGCCGAACATCAACTCGTACAAACGGTTCGCAGTGGGCTCGTTCGCACCGACAACCGTCGCCTGGGGCCACGACAATCGCACGTGCGCGCTGCGGGTCGTCGGCCGCGGCGGCGCGCTGCGCTTCGAGAATCGCTCTGGCGGCGCCGATCTCAACCCGTATCTGGCGCTGTCGGCGCTGATCGCGGCCGGCCTCGAGGGCGTCGAACGCGGCCTCGAGCTCGAGCCGGCGTTCGAGGGCAACGCCTACGGGGCGTCGGACAAGCCACGGCTGCCGTCGACGCTGCGCGAAGCGCGCGACCTGTTCGCGGCCAGCACCTTCGCTCGAACAGCATTCGGCGGGGAGGTCGTGGCGCATTACCTCAACGCTGCCGACGTCGAGCTTGCGGCCTTCAACGCCGCGGTGACCGACTGGGAACGCGTCCGCGGCTTCGAGCGCCTATGAGCCCGCGGCGATGAGCGTTTCAAGCGACAGCGGCCCGACGCTCGACCCGCGTGGCGGCACGCTCGACCCGAGTGGCGGCACGCTTGAAGCTGCGACGTCGCTTGAGACGATCTTTGCTCCGGTGCGGTCGCAGACCGCGTTCGAAGAGGCGGTCGACCGGATCGGGACCGCGATCCGGCTCGGGCTGCTGCCGCCGGGCACACGCCTGCCGGCAGAGCGGGAGCTGTGTGCGAAGCTCGGGATCGCGCGCTCGACGCTGCGCCAGGCGCTGGTCGCCCTCGGGCAGAGCGGCCACCTGCGCGCGATCCGCGGACGCGGCGGCGGCACGTTCGTCGTCGATGAACTGCCGCCGGCGGCGCCGCCGGCCGACGATGTGCTCGACCGCTGGCGGGCGATGTGGGACCACAGAATCGCGCTGGAGGTGGGCGTCGCCGTGCTGGCCTGCAAGCGCGCACGGCCGGCGGCCCTGACCGGGCTCACCGAACTCCTGATCGCGATGGAGGATTCCCTGGACGACTTCGGCACATACCGGCAGCTCGACGTGCGTTTCCACATCGGGCTCGCCGAGGCGATCGGAAACCCGCGGCTGATCACCGTCGCCACAGAGGTGCAGGGCAATGCAACCCGGCTGATCGCGCTGATCGCCCACCCGGCGGAGGTGCTGAGCTCCTCCAACGTGCAGCACCGCCGGATACTGGCGGCGGTCTCGAGCGGCGATGAGGGCGCGAGCGCGCGTGAGATGGCCGAGCACCTGCGCGGGACCGAACACATTCTCGCCGGGCTGCTGCCGCACGCTTGATGCAGAAAATGCGCGCCGACCCTTGACTTGGCCGGTGCGCGTGCGTCAGGATCGCCACCCTAAGGGCCGACTATCAAGCCTTTAGCGTGGGAGTGAGCCAATCAATGGGTGAAATCAGGGGGCCAGCATGACGACCGAGACGCTCAGCGCCGACGAACAACGACTAGCGGAGCTTGGGTATAAGCAGGAGCTGAAGCGCGGCTGGAGTTCGTTCTCCAACTTCGCGATTTCGTTCTCGATCATCTCGGTCCTGGCCGGCTGCTTCACCAGCTACGGACAGGCATTTCTCAACGGCGGTGCCGTTGCGATCTCGATCGGGTGGCCGGTCATCTCCTGCCTGATCCTCTGCGTCGCCTTCTCGATGTCCGAGCTGGCGTCGGCGATGCCCACCTCAGGCGGTATCTACTACTGGGCGTCGAAGCTCGGTGGTCCGGGCTGGGGTTGGTTCACCGGCTGGTTCAACCTGGTCGGGCCTGATCGCCTGCGTTGCGTCGGTTGACTACGCGGCGGCGAGCTTCGCGCAGTATCTGTTGGGGCTTTACAGCATCCACTTCTTCAACCATGTCGGCACCGGCTCGGCTGCCTTGCATTACGACGCCCACATGGTGTTCTACATCTTCCTGGCGTTTCTGGTGATCCATGGTCTGATCAACGTCTTCTCGAGCCACCTGGTCTCACTGTTCAACAACATCTCGGTGTGGTGGCACGTGATCGGCGTGGCCGTGATCGCGATCATCCTCTTCGCCGTCCCGAGCCATCACGCCAGCCTCTCGTACGTATTCACGCATCGCGCGTTCGGCGCCTTCGGGCACCACATGTACTGGTACTACACACTCCCCTTGGGCTTCCTGCTGACGATGTACACGATCACCGGCTACGACGCCTCGGCACACATCTCAGAGGAGACCCACGGCGCCGCAGATGCGGCACCCAAGGGCGTGTGGCGGTCGGTGTTCTACTCCGCGGTGATCGGCTGGATCGTTCTGTTGGCCCTGACGTTCGCTGTAACACCGAACCACGTCGCCGGGATCTCGACCGCCGGCTTCCCGGCACTCGGCATCATCACCTCGGCGCTCGGCACCGGCACCGCCAAGTTCGTGATCTTCATCTCGACGATGGGACAGCTGTTCTGCGGAATGGCGTGCGTGACCAGCTGCTCGCGCATGACGTTCGCGTTCAGCCGTGACGGCGCCGTCCCGGGCCACAGGCTGTGGCGCCGGCTTGGCAAGAACAGGACACCGACTTACGCGGTGCTGTTCGTGGTGATCATGGCGGCGCTGATCACGGTCCCGGCGTTCTTCCCCAACAGCCTCGGCTACCCGGTCGCGTTCTTCGCGGTGACCTCGATCACGGTGATCGGGCTCTACATCGCGTACACGATCCCGATCTTCCTGCGCTGGCGGATGGGCGATTCGTTCGCGCCCGGCAGTTGGACGCTCGGCCGCAAATACAAGTGGGTGAACCTGGTCGCCGTAGTCTGGGTCGCGCTCTGCGTGATCATCTTCTGCCTGCCGACCTCGCCGGCCGGGGTGTACTTCAAGAGCGGATTCAGCTGGAGCTCGGTCAACTACGCGCCACTCGTGACGATCGGCGTGATGCTGATCGTGACGACGTGGTATCTGGTGTCGGCACGCAAGACCTTCACGGGACCGATTCGTACGATCGACGAACCCGGCGCGTTCCACGAGCTGGACGGACTCGACCCCATAGCGCCAGGCCCGTCTTCACCGTGAGTGCCGGAAGCTCTTAGACAAAGAAAGACCCCATGACGGAAGTGCTGACGGTCCTCGAGCCCGCCACGGAGGCGGTGCTCGAGGAGGTCCCTTGTGCGGGGATCGAGGAGGTTGACGAGGCTGTCAGGCGAGCCCGCGCCGCCCTCGGTGCTTGGCGCGCGCTCGCGCCCGGCATGCGGGCGGCACAGCTGCGCGCGCTCGCCGACAAGGTCGAGGAGCATCTCGACGAGCTGGCGCTGTTGGAGGCGCGCAACGCCGGCAAGCCGCTCGGGTCCGCCCGTGGGGAGATTGGCATGGTTGTGGACACGTTCCGCTACTACGCGGGCGCGCCGGAACGGCCGATGGGCGACACGATCCCGGTCGCCGGCGGGCAGGCGTTCACGGTCCGCGAGCCACTCGGCGTGGTCGGCCTGATCGTGCCCTGGAACTTTCCGCTGACAATCGCCGCCTGGAAGCTCGGGCCGGCGCTCGCTGCCGGCAACACGGTCGTCCTCAAGCCGGCCGATGTGACGCCACTGACGGCACTGCGGTTCGAGCAGCTGGTGCTCGAGGCGGGGATCGCTCCGGGCGTCGTGAACGTGACCGCCGGCCACGGGAGGGTGGCGGGCGCCCGGCTCGTGGAGCACCCGGATGTCGCGAAGATCGCGTTCACCGGCTCGACTGACGTGGGGCGCTCGATCGCGGCCGCGGCAGCGGCGACACTGAAGCGTGTGACGCTCGAGCTCGGCGGCAAGTCGGCGAACATCGTTTTTGCCGACGCCGACCTCGAGAAGGCGGCCGCCGCCGCACCATGGGCCGTATTCGACAATGCCGGCCAGGACTGCTGCGCGCGCTCACGGCTGCTGGTCGAAGCCTCGGTCATGGATCGATTCCTTGCGCTCATGCAACCGCACGTCGAGGGTTTCAAGGTCGGCGATCCACTCGACCCGGAGTCCGACATGGGGCCGCTGATCTCCGCCGAGCAGCGCGACCGCGTGGCCTCCTTCGTGGACACTGACGCCGACGTGGCGTACCGCGGCAGCGCACCCGACGGGCCCGGCTTCTGGTTCCCGCCGACCGTCCTCGCGCCTACGGATCCGAATAGTCGAGCCGTGCGGGAGGAGATCTTCGGGCCGGTGGTCGCGGTGATCCCGTTCCGCGACGAGGACGACGCTGTGCGAAT
Source organism: uncultured Conexibacteraceae bacterium (assembly GCA_963774025.1). GTDB lineage: Bacteria > Actinomycetota > Thermoleophilia > Solirubrobacterales > Solirubrobacteraceae > Palsa-465. The sequence goes on along the minus strand of CAVZDL010000015.1, from coordinate 157,427 downwards.
CGCCAACGACACGATGTATGGCCTGTCTGGTTCCATCTGGACCCGGGACGGCGCGCGTGCCCTACGCGTCGCGCGCGCCGTGGAGACCGGCGTAATCTCGATCAACTCGAACTCGTCGGTTCGCGTGAGCACCCCATTCGGCGGCTTCAAGCAGTCCGGCTACGGACGCGAGCTCGGGCCCCACGCAACCGACGCCTACACGGAAACCAAGACCATCTACTACGCAACGACGTGAGCCACGCAACCACATGAACCGCTTACAAGACAAAGTCGCAGTGATCACCGGCGCCGCCGGTGGGATCGGCCAGGCCACCGCCGAGCTGTTCTCAGCCGAGGGCGCTCACGTCGTTGGCGCCGATCTACGCGAGCACGAGGTCGGCGAACTCTCGCTGCAGGTCGACCTCACCGACGAAGCGGCCGTGATCGAGATGTACGCGACCGCACGCGAGCGGTTCGGGAAGGTCGACGTGCTCTTCAACAACGCCGGCATCTCCCCGACCGACGACGACTCCGTGCTGAAGACCGAGCTCGAAGTCTGGCAGCGCGTGCAGGACGCGAACCTCAAGAGCGTGTTCCTGTGCTGCAAATACGGGATCCCACACCTGCTGGAGACCGGCGGCGGCTCGGTCATCAACACCGCCTCGTTCGTGGCTGTGATGGGCGCCGCCACCTCACAGATCTCCTACACGGCCTCCAAGGGCGGCGTGCTGGCGATGTCGCGTGAGCTCGGCGTCGAGTTCGCGAAGAGCGGTGTGCGCGTCAACGCGATCTGCCCCGGACCGGTGAGCACGCCGCTGCTGATCGAGCTGTTCGCCAAGGACCCGGAGCGTGCCGCGCGGCGGCTCGTGCATGTACCTATGGGACGCTTCGGCGAAGCCCGCGAGATAGCCAAGGCAGTGCTGTTCCTCGCCAGTGACGACTCGTCGTTCATGACGGCGTCCTCGTTACTGGTCGACGGTGGGATCAACGGGGCGTACACGACCCCGCTTTAGCGCCTGCGCCCGGAAGGCTTTCCGGCTTGGTCGGATTCTGCTACTCGTTCGGCCGCGATCTCCTAACGTGACGGTCGCGGCCGAACCGTCTAAAACTCCCTGAACCCATGACCGCCGTAAGCCCGTCGCGGACCCGATCGCTCAACCTTTCGCTCTTCCGGGGCGGACGCTTCTATCTGTGGTTGACGCTGCTCGCACTCGTTCTGGGCGCGCTCTCTCTGCTGTATCCCTCGACCCCCAGCTACGACCCCTATTCGTGGCTGATCTGGGGCCGGGAGATCCTCCACGGGCAGCTGCACATCGCGGGCGGCTCGAGCTGGAAGCCGCTGCCGGTGATCTTCACGACGGTGTTCGCGCTGTTCGGTTCCGCGCAGCCGAACCTGTGGCTGGTCGTCGCGAGGGCGGGTGCCGTGGTGACGGCGCTGATGTCCGTCAAACTCACCGTCCGGATCACCTGGAGCCTGGTCTCGCAAGGCAGGGTCGGCGCACTGGGCCGGAGTGAATCGTGGCTGGGCCGGACGGTGGCCGTCGCACCCGCGGTACTGGCCGGGGCAGCCGTCCTGATCTGCACCACCTTCACCAAGGGTTACCCGGGCAACATGATGCTCGGCTACTCGGAGGGCGTAATGACGGCAGCCTTCCTGATCGCCGTCGAACGCGCCTGGGACGGCCACCATCGCCAGGCGTTCGCGCTCGGCATCATTCCCTGTCTCGACCGGCCGGAGGTCTGGCTCGTGTGGGGCGTCTACGGCCTTTGGCTGATGCGGCGGGACCGCGATGCGCGACTGCTGGTGATCGGACTCGGGATCCTGATGCTGGCGCTCTGGGTCGCGCCGCAGGAGCTCGGCGGCGGCAGCGGCGGCATCATCGGGCTCGCTTCACACGCGCAGAAAAACCACTCCCTGAACAGTGCTGTCAACAGCTCGTTCCCGTTCTGGGACGAGCTCGCCTACAAGCTCTGGCCGCTCGTGCTCGAGCGGCTCGAGTTCGCGTCTCTGCTGCTGACCGGCTACACCGTGTATCTGGTGGTGCGCGGGCGCCGCCGCCTGGGAAGCTGGCGCGGCGCCGTGGAGCGCTACCCCGCGGCGATCGCAGCCGCGCTGGCGGGGATATTCGGCTTCCTCTGGTGGCTCGGCATCGCGGTCGAGACCCAGGCCGGGTTTGCCGGCAACCCACGGTACGCCGTGATCGGCGTGATGCTCGTCGGCGTCAGCGGCTGCGCCGCCTACGGTTGGGCCTGCGTCGGTCTCGCCTCGTTGGTCGCCAGGGTGTGGGGACGCATACGGCGCCGCTCGCGCGCCGGTCAGGGGACGCTGTCGAACAGTTCACTCACCTGGCTGGCGGCAGCGGCCACGCTGGTGCTGCTCGTGGTATTCGCGCTGCTGCCCGACCGCTTCACGAACCGCATGCCAACGGTCAGTTCGATCCGATACGCACTCCGCTACCAAGCGGAATTGCGCGAGCGGTTTGCCGCGCTGATCCGGCGCGAGGGCGGCGCCCACAAGGTGATCGGCTGCGGGGCCGGCACGGGCGCTGCAGGCAGCATGATGACCAACAACTACCAGGTGACGATGCTCGCGTGGGACCTTGATGTTCCGATCCCTTTCATCCAGGCGCTGAATCGGAAGTTCTCGACCAAACCCGGCCCGAACGTCGTCTTCCAGGATGCGGCCAGCCCAGGCAAGGAGTCGTATCCGTCGGAGCTTCAGATGCAGACATGGGAACAGGCGTGGAAGCGGAAGAACGGCTCGCAGTACAAGGTCGTCAGGACCGATCCCGTCACGCTCTACATGGACTGCTCGACGTACAGCAAGACATGAGCATCGGCAGGCTTTAGCTCACCTTGAATCGCACACGATCCGAGGATCGGCCCACTCAGCGTTTGCTGAGGTCGATCCACTACCCTGCCACGCATATGTCCCTCGCGAAGGTCGCGGTGGTCTGCGCACTGACGGCAGTGCTCGTCAGCGCCTGCGGCATCCAGCAGAAGCCGCTCGTAGGCACCCGCAAGATTGAAAAGGCAACCGGCTTCTTCGGCAAGCTCGATGACCCGCGGGCGAAGCACGCCCCATGCCTGCGGGCTGACAAGCTGCATTTCCACGAGTACCGCAGTGGTCCGCTCCGCCTCCCGGCGATCCAGGTCGGATCGCTCCCCACAGGACCGACGATCATCTTCTATTCCACGCCGGGCGCCGCCCAGGCGCTGCAGCTGCAGGGCGAGGACGAGGGCGCCGAGGCGATCGGCTCGGCACTGCTCTTCCCCAACAACGCGTCCGGCTCGTTATTGACGAAGGTCGAGAACTGCACCTCCATCGGTGTGAGCGGCTGAGCGAGTAACTGAGAATGCGAGTACGAACATGACCGCGACCACGAACGAACCGCCCTCGGGCATCATCCGCGAGTACCGCGTGTGGTTGCCGGACTGGGTGCGTCGCCTGCCGACGCGGGTGCGTGTCGGCGCAGTCCTGTTCCTGCTTCTGGCCGCATCCGTCTGGATCCGTTCACGTTATGTGGGTGGCCAGTTCTGGATGGACGAGGGGATCGCCGTCGGCATCTCCTCGCACTCGCTCTCGGCGATCCCGGGCATTCTGCGCTACGACGGTTCGCCGCCGCTCTACTACCTGATCCTCCACGTCTGGATGTCGTGGTTCGGCAACGGCGAGGCCGCGACCCACTGGCTTTCCATGCTGTTTGCGGAGCTCATGGTCCCGGTCGCCTACTGGGCCGGGATCGGGATCACACGGAGCCGGCGCACGGCGCTGACCTGCGCGACGCTGTTCGCGTTCAACGGCTTCCTCGACTACTACTCGCTCGAGACGCGGATGTACACGCTGATGGCGCTGCTCGGCCTGCTGGCAACCGTCGGCTTCATCCGCGGCTTCGTATTCCGCGAGCGCCGCTACGTGATCCTGTTCGCCGTCGCCGAGGCGCTGATGCTGTACACGCACAACTGGGCGCTCTTCTTCGGCGCAGGCTCGTTCCTGTCGCTGATCATCCTCTACTACATCAGTGACGACGAGATCCGCACGAATCTGGTGCGTGACGCGGTCGCCGCGTTCGTCGGGGCCGGGATCCTGTTCGTGCCGTGGATCCCGAACTTCATCTTCCAGGTGATCCACACCGCCGCACCGTGGGACACCAGACCGCACTTTGGCGTGTTCATACAGATCGCGCTCGGCATCCTCGGCGGCGGCTCGATTGCCGTCGTGATGCTGCTGGCGGCCGGCACCGGCTACTCGCCGTTGTTCAGAAAGCCCAGGCACATGACGCGCGAGGCACGGGTCGCGCTGATGCTGCTCTCGCTCGCAGCCCTGACGCTTGCTGCGGCATGGGCCAGCTCACAGGTGATCACGCCGGCGTGGGTGGTGCGCTACTTCGCGCCCGTCGTCGGACCGATCCTGCTGCTGCTCGCGATCGGCATCTCCCGTGCAGGCCTGGTCGGCGCGATAGCGCTGATCTTCATCGTCTGCTTCATGGCGCGCCCGCACGCGTTCGAGCCCCAGTACAAGAGCGACATGCAGGACATCGCGGCCGAGATGTCGCCGATGCTGCATCCGAACGACCTGGTGATCGTCGGTCAGCCCGAATCGACGCCACTCGCGTATTACTACCTAGCCGGCGCGGTTTGCGCTTTGCCAACACCATCGGTCCAGTCAAAAACCCGTCCTACATGAACTGGGTCAACGCGATGGCGCGCTACCGGGCTGCGACGCCAAGCAAGGTGCTGCCGCCGATGCTGAACGCGCTCAAGCCGGGCCAGCAACTGCTGTTCATCCGGCCGTTGACCGAGGGCGTAGCGAACTGGGAGGCGCCCTGGACGCAGATGGTCAGGCGACGCTCGGCGCAGTGGCTCCAGATAATCGGTGACGACAAGCAGTTGGTCGAAGAGGCAGTGGCGCCCCACAACTACCGTGGTTCGTGCTGCATTGCCGACGCCGCCATTCTCTACAAGAAGGTTTAGGAAACACGTGCCCGACACTTTGGTTGCCGCGTCCACGCGCGGCGCTGACATCACCGCCAGACCACCCCGTCGTCGTGCTCGGCGGCGGCCCCGCCGGTCTGACGGCCGGCTACCTGCTCGCAAAGCAGGGCAAGGCGGTGGTGATCCTCGAGTCGACAGACATGCTCGGCGGTATCGCACGGACCGAGGTCCGTGACGGTTATCGATTCGACCTCGGTGGCCATCGCTTCTTCACCAAGGCCAAGGAGGTGGACGCGCTCTGGCACGAGATCATGAAGGAGGAGTTCCTCAAGCGACCGCGCCAGAGCCGGATCTACTGGAACGACAAGTTCCTCGAGTACCCGCTCGAGGGCATGGACGTGATCAGGCAACTCGGGCCTCTCGAGGTGACCCGCTGTGGTCTCTCCTACCTGTGGGCCGCGGTCAAGCCCAAGGGCCGCGAGGACACGTTCGAGCAGTGGGTCTCGAACCGCTTCGGCAAGCGCCTCTACAACCACTTCTTCAAGACCTACACCGAGAAGCTCTGGGGCGTTCCCACCAACGAGATCCGCGCCGAGTGGGCCGCCCAGCGGATCAAGGGCCTGTCCTTCTTCAGCGCCGCCAAGGCCGCGTTCTTCGGCAACCGGGGCAACATCAAGTCGCTGATCTCCGAGTTCAACTACCCGCGCTTCGGCCCCGGCCAGATGTGGGAGGAGATGGCGAAGGACATCAGGGCCCACGGTGGCGAGATCCGCATGAACTCGCCGGTCACCAAGCTGAAGACGGACGGCAACGGGCGCGTCATCGAGGTCGTCGCCGGTGACCAAACGCTGACCCCCTCCCATGTGATCTCGTCGCTCCCGCTACGCACGACGGTCGGTATCGCCGACCCAGAGGCCCCGGGTGAGGTGCGTGACGCAGCACGTGGCCTGCGCTACCGCGAGTTCCTGACCGTGCTGCTGGTGATGGAGGGCGAGGACCTCTTCCCCGACAACTGGATCTACATCCACCAACCCGGCGTAACCGTGCTTCGCATCCAGAACTTCAAGTCGTGGAGCCCGTGGATGGTCCCCAACGACCAGGACGCCTCGATCGGCATGGAGTACTTCTGCTTCGAGGGCGACGAGCTCTGGAACATGGAAGACGACGACCTCGTCAAGATGGCCGGCCAAGAGATCGAGAAGCTTCACCTCGCCAAGGCGTCGAACGTGAAGTTCGGCTTCGTCGCGCGCGTCAACAAGGCCTATCCGATCTATGACGAGAAGTACGCCGAACGCGTCGCCACTATCCGCAACTGGCTGCAGACCGACATGACGAACCTCGCCCAGGTCGGCCGTAACGGTCTGCACCGTTACAACAACTCCGACCACTCGATGCTGACCGCGATGCGCGCCGTCGACAACATCCTGCTCGGCACCGACCACGACATCTGGTCGGTAAACGTCGAGAGCGTCTATCACGAAGAGATCCACGACAACGAGAATCCCTACGCGAACGACCCCGAGCCGCCCGCGATGGACAACCCTCTGGACTCCTAGGCCCGTCACGCGTCCATGCGCCGCCTCCTCGCGCTCTCACTCCTGATCTCATCTTTGGCCTGCTGTTGCGCGGCCGGGCTGACGGCTTCGGCTGCGCTTGCGGCTGGCTCCACCTCGACGGCGGCCACCACCACCCCGGCCACAACCACCCCGGCCACCACCACGCCGGCCACGACAACGCCCGGCTTCGGGCTGTCGAATGCGCAGCAGAACGCGGTCTCCCCCAGCACCAACAACGTCGCCCCGGCCACGACGACCTCCGGCAGCGGTGGTCTCTCCGGGGCCGACGCCTTCATCATCGGGATCGTCGGTGTCGCCGTGCTGTTCGGGATCGCCTTCTTCGTGTGGCGCGACGCGCGCAGTCACGCCGCCCGTGTAGGCCACGGCGCCGATTCGGATTCGATGTTCGGCAAGCGCGCGCACGCGGGCTCCAAGGCGCCGCCCAAGGCGCGCAAGCTCACGGCCGCCGAGCGCAAGCGGCGCAAGCGCGGTCGCGCGCGCTAAGCCGTCACCCCGTCGCCCCGTCTGTCTGCCCTGCGGCCCCGTCTGCCCTGCGGCCCCGTCTGCCCTGCGGCCCCGTCTGTGCGACATTCCGCCTTGCGCGCGAGCCAGCGCCCGGGACCACATGCAACCCCGCGCGGACCCCACAGTGCAACTGACCGGTGACGTTTGGGGAAAATGTGACCTCCCAGACCGCTTTTCCCCCACTGCTCGGTCGCGGCGGGAGGTTTGGGGGTTCGCGGGGGTTCGGAGGGTTCCCAACCGCCCTGCCAGCACTGGTCGCCCGCCTGTCCTCCGGGTTGTGCCCGCGGGACCGCAGCTTCAAACCGACGAGCCCGGCTAAACCAGAGTCAGCTCGGAACTCGCGACGGCCGCGACAGAGTCAGCAGGGAGCGGCGACAGCTGGACCTGCCGTCCCCGCGCAGCGGCGCCGACGAGAACGAGCGAGATTCCCTCCTCGAGGCTCTCGCGTAGCTCATCAAGCGTGTCACCTGTGGCGAAGACCCCTGGGTACTCGTCGACGGTGGCCCAGAAGGCCTGATCCTCGAAGCGGACCCGGACGTGGACATTCTGCGTCATGGCTGATTCATCCTAGGTAGCGAGTCAACGATCAAGCCCGCTGTCGCGCCGGCGTCGCGCGTCGCGGTCCCTGGAATCCGGGGGGCGATCCGACCTGATCTCGCGCCGAAGTTGCGCTTCGAAACCCTTGGAGTAGGCCCTGCGATGGTTATCGGGAAGAGTTACCGGACGCCTGCCCGACATGGTCATCTTCACCTGATGCTTGCCACCGGCCTTCTGCCTCCAGCCGTTGCTCCTCATCAACGTGATCCACTGCACCTGGGTCTTTGGCAACGCACTTACCCCTGCTCAGCTAGCCGCGCCAAGCGCTGCCGGGCTCGGGTCAGTTGACGGGCGACGGTTCGCCGGGTCTCGCCGGTGACGGAGGCAATCTCCTCGTACTCGTAGCCGAAGCCGTGCAGTAGCACCACGCGCTGCTGGCGGATCGGGAGCCGTCGGATCTCCGCGAGCCGCTCACGCATTTCGAGCCTCTGCTCGGGGCCAGATTCGCCGCCGCGGTAGTCGGAGAGGCGAACGGGCGCAGCCACCTCGGCGAGCGAGGCGGCGACCCGGTCACGGCGGAGCAGACGCAGGACCTCACGCGTGGCGGCAGTCGAGAGCCAGCCAAGTTCACTGCCGGGGGCGACCGCTTGACGGTGGGAGAGAAGTGAGCTCCAGGCGGTCTGACAGGCGTCTTCAACCACGCACTCCGGTGCCTGCAGATTGACGCCGATGATGCGCACCAGCTGGGGCTGCAGCTCCGAGTAGAGCACGTCCATGTCTCGCTCGGGATCGACCGTGTTCATTATCTCAATCTCCAATTGAGTCTAATTTGACACAAACTACCCTAGCAAGTGTTGCCACTGATTGCTAGGGTCGCAATCCTCATTTAGCTTCAATCTCACAGGAGTGTAAATGCCCACCTTCCTCGCAGACGTCAGCGCGAGCCCCGATCCAACAGGCCTGCCCGGCAGCCACATCCTTCAGCAGATCGTCAACGGCGCCGACGCGTGGGCGCTCGCGATCACGCTCGTGGGCACCTTCGTCGGCGCGGCCGTATGGGCGGTCGCGTCGCACACGAACAGCCACCATTACGCCGGCAAGGGCCGCATGGGCGCGCTCGTGTCGGCGGGGTCGGCGCTTGTGATCGGCGCCGCCCCCGGTCTCGTCAACTTCTTCGCGCACCTGGGAGCCACAGCCAAGTGAGCATGCTCGGAACGTTCACGGGCGCACTCGACAGCGTCGATCCGCTCAGCGGGATCGCCAAGAGCGCAGCCGACAGCGTCGCCGGCTTCGGGCTGAACGCGATCTCCTCCTGGGTGCTCGGCGGCACCAAAGCGGCCCTGCAGGAGGTGGCTTCAATGATCGGCACCGCCACCGCCCCGAACCTGCAGAGCACCTGGTTCTCCTCGACCTACTGGCGCGTCGCAGCGCTTGCGGCGATGCTGACCCTGCCGTTCCTGTTCGCGGCGGCGGTGCAGGCACTGGCGCGCTCCGACCTGGCGCTGTTGGCGAAGGCCGTGTTCGGCTACCTACCGCTCTCGCTGGTGGGGGTCAGCCTCGCTGCGCCGCTGACGATGTTGCTTCTCGCGGCCACCGATCAGATGTCGGCCGCGGTCGCCGCGACCGCGACCAACAGCGGTGCGCAGTTCCTCGACAAGGCGGCACTGGTGGCCGGTGGCGCCTCGGCGATCCAGGGCTCGCCGTTCTTCGCGGTCGTGATCGGACTGTTCGCGGTGATGGCCGCATTGGCCCTCGCCGTCGAGCTGCTGATCAGGGCGGCCGCCGTCTACGTGGTCGTGCTGATGTTGCCGCTCGCGTTCGCGGCGATGGTCTGGCCTGCTCGCCGGATCTTGGCAGTCCGCATGGTCGAGCTGCTGGTCTCATTGATCCTCTCGAAGTTCGTGATCGTGGCTGTCCTGTCGCTCGCCGCCGCTGCTTTTCACGGCGGGCAGGCCGGGCTCTCGGAGCTGCTCACGGCGATGGCGCTGTTGCTGCTCTCGACGCTCGCGCCCTGGACGCTGATGCGGATCTTGCCGTTCACCGAGCTGGCGGCGGGTGCCGCCGGCATGATCCGCCAGGAGCTGCCGCACTCGCGCGAGCTAGCTGGGAAGGTCACGTCTAACGCGGCGGGCGCAGCGGGGGTCGCGATGGAGCTGCCGCTGCGGATGCGTAGCCAGGCACGCCAGACTGAGGCGGGGTTCGGCGACGACTCAAACGGAGCGGCGCCCCGCTCTCCGTCACCCGAGTACCACGCCCCCACCGGGGCACAGCCCGCCGATCCGGTCGGGCCGCAGCCGACCGAGTCGATTGGACCGCAGCCTGCCGAGTCGACCGGGCCGGAGTCGGTACCAGGTTCAGCTGCACCAGAAGCCGCGCCGGCATCACCAGCCGTAAACGAGCACCCACCATACGTCCCACCGGAGCTATCGCAGCGCGACGAGCCGCTGCAGCTCGGTCCCGAGCTCGTCGCCGGCGTGCCAGGTCAATCGGAGCCCCGCAACACCGAGGATTCCAAGTGAGCGAAGAGCGACTCTCCTACCGCTTCGGACCGCTGGAGCGGCGCGGGCTGCTCGGCCCGCTGCGCCTCGGTCAGGCCGTCGCCATCGGCGCGGCGCTCGCGCTCGGCGTCGCGCTGCTTGATCGCATCGGCGGTGGCGGTGGGGTCGCAGCGGCAATCCTGTTGCTCGCTGTCGCGGTGACGCTCACGACGGTGCCACTCGCCGGCCGCACTGTCGAGCAGTGGGCTCCGGTCGCTGGGGCCTTCGTCGCCCGCGACGCCGCCGGATGGCGCCGGTTCCGCTCGAAGATCCCGACGAGCGGTTCCGCCGCCGCAGACTCGCCGACACTGGAGCTTCCGCACCAGCTGACCGACGTCAGGCTCGTGAGCGTCGAGCACCGCGGTCGAGTCCTGGGGGCGCTGTCGGAGCGCCGCGGACGGCTGCTGACGGCCGTGCTCGCCTGCCGCGCCGTCTCGTTTGCGCTGCTCGACCCCGAGGTACAGGAGCGACGTCTGGCGCAGTGGGGAACGGTCCTGGCCACAGCCGCCAACGCGCCGATCCGGCGGCTGCAGTGGATCGAACGCACCGCGCCGGCGCAGGGTGACGAACTCGCGCGCTGGCTCCACACCGCCCGCGATCCGTCGCTGGCACCGCGAGGGACACCGATCGTCGAATCCTATCTCGAGCTGATCGGGCAAAGCACGCAGGTCACCCATGACCACGAGATCCTGCTCGCCGTACAACTCGATGTCTCGCGGTTGCATGGCAGCTCCGAGCTGATACCCGAACAGGTGATCGAGCAGGTCGGTCACGTCGCCCGTGGGCTCGAGGTCGCAGAGATCAAGGTGCTGGGTGCGCTGAGCGCGGGCCAGCTGGCCCGCGCCCTGAGGACGGGCTTCGACCCTTACGCAGGCGCCGAGCTGGCGGCACTCGACGCCCTCCACGGGTCCCGGGACGGACTCGCGCTCCACGACGCCGCTCCTACGGGCGCGGTCGAAACCTGGGAGCACTACCGCTGCGATGGCGCTTTTCACGCCACCTACTGGATCAGCGGTTGGCCGAAGGTCGGGGTGTCGCCGATGTTCATGGACGCGCTGCTCGCGGACTCCGGCACCGTGCGGACCGTGGCCGTGACGTTCGAACCGGTGTCACCGGAACGATCGGCGCGCGAGGTCGAGGCGGCGATCACCCAGGACCGTGCAGACAGCGACCTGCGGCGGCGCTTCGGACAGTCCGAGACGGCTCGCCAGCGGCAGGCGCAGGAGGCGGCCGCCCGGCGCGAGGCCGAGCTCGCGGCGGGTCACGGGGAGGTGCGCCTCGCCGGCTTTGTCACAGTCAGCGGTCGCGACGAGGGCGAACTGCGACGCGCGTGCGCCGAGATCCACCGGCATGCGGCACGCGCGCGGCTGGAACTTCGATGCATGTACGGCCAGCAGGCCGAGGCGTTCAGCTTCACATTGCCGCTCGCGAGAGGACTCCGGTGAGCGCCGCTCGCCCCGCCCATCGCGTCACCACGCGGCATGCACAGGCGATCTACCCGTTCACGGCCGGTGGCGGACTCGGCGGCCGCGGTGCGTTCATCGGGCGGGATGCCGGCGGCGGCGCCTTCTGCTTCGACCCGTGGGTGCTCTACGACGAGGGCGTCCTCGACGACCCCAACGCGATCGTGATCGGCAAGCTCGGTCAGGGCAAGAGCGCGTTGGTCAAGACCCTGCTCTGGCGCATGCTGCTGTTCGGGCGCCGGGCGTTCGTGCTCGACGTCAAACGCGAATACGGACCGCTCTGCAGGGCGCTGGGGGTGCAGCCGATCTCGCTGGCGCCGGGCAACGGCGTTCGGCTCAACCCGCTTTCGGCACGGCCCGAGGAGCACGCCCAGCTCGATCTGCTGCGGGCGATCGCGACGACTGCGATCGGCGAGCCGCTGCAGCAGGTCGAGGCGGCCGCGCTGCGCGAGGCCTTGCGCACGGTCAGGGGTCGCGATCCGGAGCCGACGCTGCCGCAGATCGCCGCGGCCATGTTCGACCCGTCGGCCGAGATGGCGGCTCGCCTGCAGACCACCCCCGAGACACTTGCGGCCGACTCGCGACGCGCGGCGCTCGCCCTGCAGGACCTCTGCGAGGGCCCGCTCAGGGGGATCTTCGACGGTCCCACCAGCTCCGGGCTCGACCTCCAGGCGCGGTTGCTCGTGCTCGACCTGCACGCGGTCCGCGACTCGCCGGCGGTCGGGATCCTGATGGCATGCGCGACCGCCTGGATGAGCGCTCAGCTTGCGTGCACGGCCGAGAACCCCGGTCGCGAGCGGTTGATGAATGTGGCCGACGAATCGTGGAAGATCATTCAGCACACCGGACTCGGCGAGTGGTTCCAGTCCAACTTCAAACTCGCACGGCAGTTCGGCGTGCTGAACCTCGTGGTGCTGCACAAGCTCGGCGATCTGCAGGCGGCCGGCGATGCCGGCTCACGCGCCGCCCGCATCGCCGAGGGGCTGATTGCGGACGCCTCCACGCGAATCATCTACCACCAGGACGAGAGCCAGATACGACTCACCCGTGAGCTGCTCGGGCTGTCGGTAACGGAAGCGCAACTGCTGACGCAGCTCACGCCCGGACAGGCGCTGTGGCGCGTGGGCTCGCGTTCCTTCGTGGTTCAGCACTACCGCTCACGGCTCGAGCAGCAGTTGACCAATACGGATACGGGCATGCGGATCGATGCACGGTGAGCTCGTGTCCCTGATCGCATTGGCGTTGGCGGTGGTGCTGTTCGTGTTCACACGCGAGGGCCCGGGGCAACGGGGTGACGACGCCGGCGCGCGCTGGGCGTCGCGCCGCGAACTCGCGGTCCTGGTCAGGCGCTTTGGCAGAGCCGGCCGGCCAGCGGGCCGGCTGGCCCTTGGATACCACGGTGGACGTCTGCTGCGCGCCGAGCACAGGCATGCGCTGGTCGCGTTCGGTCCGCCGCAGTCGGGGAAGTCAGCCGGTCTGGCGATCCCGGCGCTGCTCGAATGGCAGGGACCGGCGGTCGCCTCTTCGATCAAAACGGACCTGCTCTCAGCGACACTCGCGCGCCGTCGGCAGCTCGGGGAGGTGTTCGTGTTCGACCCTTTCGAGCTCTCCGGTGTCGCGGGCCACACGTGGTCGCCACTGCGCGGAGCCGCGAGCTGGGATGGAGCGCTCGAGGTCGCCTGGCGGCTGGCGTCGGCTGGTGAGCTCGATCAGCGCGGCGTCGAGGGTGGCGACTTCTGGGCAATCGCCGCCGAGCAGCGGCTGGCGCCACTTCTGTACGCCGCGGCACGGACGGGCGGCAGCATCGAGCAGGTCGTGGCGTGGACCTACGGGCAGGGCGCGCGTGCACTCGACTCCGCGCTGGAGGGTTTGCTCGCCCGCGCCTGGACCAAACAGGACCAGCTCGATGCACGCGCCGCGTATGAGGCGGTGCGCGCGTTCGAGGCGCAGGCGGACCGGACCCGCAGCTCGATCGAGGCAACGGCGCAGGCACTGCTCCGCGCCTACCGGTTCACGCGCGTCGCCCGTTCGGCGCACGGCTGCGAGATCAGTGCCGAGCGCCTGCTCGCCGCCAACTCGACGCTCTACCTGATCGGCGACGCCAAGGCATCGAAGCTGTTGCGCCCAATTTTCCTGGCGCTGCTGTCCGAGCTCATCGACGCCGCTTATGCGCTTGCGAACAGCCATGGCGGACGACTCGAGCAGCCGTTGCTCGTCTGCCTCGACGAGGCCGGCAATGTCGCGCCCCTGCCGAACCTGGCCGAGATCGCCTCGACAGCCCCGAGCCACAACATCCAGCTGATCTCGATCTTCCACGACCTCGCGCAGGCCCGCAGCCGCTACCGGCAGCAGGCGGAGACAGTCGTCAACAGCCACCGCGCGCGCATGCTGCTGCCGGGTGTCGCCGACCTCGAGACCCTGCGCTATTTCTCAGGACTCGTAGGTGAGCAGGATCAGCGCGAGCTGACGCGGACGAGCGGCCGCGGCGGGACGACGCGCTCATACGGGCGCAGGCGCACGCCGCTGATCTCCCCCGAGGCGCTCCGGCAGCTGCCCGACGGGCACGCGCTGCTGCTCTATGGGCGACTCGCGCCGGTGCGTGTGCGCCTGCGAACCTGGTTCGCCAACCGGCGGCTGCGGCGACTGGCAGCTGCGGCGTGAGTCCCCCTTGCGACTCGGCATGAGACCGCCCGTCGAAGATCCGCAACTCTGCCGCGAGTGGTTCGAGGACCTGTGGCTCGACGTCTGCCGGTTGCGGGAGCGCTACCTGCTGCCGATGCGCAGCCGGTGGTGGGAGAACCCGATCCAGGTCGAGGCGCTGGCGGCGCTCGCCGCCTGGGTGGAGCGCTATGACAGCGGCGAGTGGGACGATCCGCCAGGCAAACTGGCGCTGCTTTACGACCTGGAAAGGGTTGCTGCGATGCTGCGCGATGGCAACGACCCGTTCTACCCCGGCCGCGAGCGGCCTGAGTTCGACGCCTTCCTCGCCGCGATCAACGCCCAGACCGACCCTGGCGACGCAGGCTCAACCGCATAAGGAGCACGACATGGCGCTTTCAAGACATCGGGCCCACGGCAGGCACCGGCTGCAGACGGCCGCTCCTGTCCATCACGGCGACGAGGCGGCACAGCTGCCGGTGGGATGCCTGCTCGATCACGGGCTGGGCGAGCAGATGACCTACGAGCTGCTCACCAACGAGTTACTGCTCGACGGTCAGGCGCGGCTGAACCTGGCGACATTCGTGACCACGTGGATGCCATCGATGGCGGCGCGGATGATGGACGACACCGCCGACAAGAACATGATCGACAAGGACGAGTACCCGCAGACGGCGGAGTTCGAAGCGCGCTGCGTCAACATCATCGCCGAGCTCTGGCACGCCGATGAGTGCGAGCATGCGACCGGCTGCTCGACCACCGGCTCGAGCGAGGCGGCGATGCTGGCGGGGCTCGCGCTCAAGTGGCGCTGGCGCGAGCGCGCACGCTCGGCCGGCAAGCCGACCGACAAGCCAAACCTTGTGACCGGCACCAACGTCCAGGTCTGCTGGGAGAAGTTCATGCGCTACTGGGACGTCGAGCCGCGCCTGGTGCCGATGGAGGGCGACCGCTTCCACCTCAGCGCCGACGAAGCGGTGGCGCGCTGCGACGAGAACACGATCGGAGTCGTGGGGGTGCTCGGCTCGACCTTCGACGGCAGCTACGAGCCGATCAAAGAGATCGCCGCAGCACTCGACGACCTGCAGGCGCGCACCGGGCTCGACGTGCCGCTGCACGTCGACGGAGCCTCTGGCGGGTTCGTTGCGCCGTTCCTGCAGCCCGATCTCGAGTGGGACTTCCGGATCCCGCGCGTGCAGTCGATCAACGCCTCGGGCCACAAGTACGGCCTCGTCTATCCCGGTGTCGGTTGGGCGATCTGGCGCAACGAGGAGGCGCTACCCAAGGACCTGATCTTCGACGTCAACTACCTCGGCGGACACATGCCGACGTTCGCGCTCAACTTCTCGCGGCCCGGCAGCGAGGTGATCGCCCAGTACTTCATGTTCACCAGCCTCGGCCACGAGGGCTACCGGCGCGTCATGCAAAACGCCCAGGACGTCGCGTTGCGGCTCTCGTCCGGGATCGCCGAACTCGGTCCCTACCGGCTGCTGACGAAGGGTGACGAGCTACCCGTGTTCGCGTTCACGCTCAACGACGACGTCACCAACTACTCGGTGTACGACGTCTCCGCGCACATGCGCCAGCGCGGCTGGCTGATCCCCGCCTACAGCTTCCCGGAGAACCGGGAGGACCTCAACGTGCTGCGCATCGTCGTGCGGGCCGGCATGACCCTCGACATGGCCGATCTGCTGCTGCAGCACATCAAAGACGAGACCGACGCGCTCGAGTCGCTCGACGGGCCGCTGCCGCACAGCAAGCGAGGTCCGCTCAAGGCCTTTGCACACTGAAGCGTCGTGACACCGAGTCGTCAAGCGCCGCGAGCCATATCGGAGGCGATCGCGGCGCCGATCACGGCACCCGCCGCCTCGATCTCGGCGAGCGTCGTCGCCTCCAGCACCAGCTGCAGGTCGAGGATGCGCAGCTCGAACAGGTCAAGGCGATTGGAGCCGACGACGGCGTGGCAGGGCACGCCCGACTGGCGGGCGCTGGTCGCCACCGCCGAGAGGAACGTCCCCATCAGGCCGTGGCGATCCAGGCAACCCATGCCGGTGATCACCGCGCGGGCGGCGCGGATCTCGGGTACGGGCGGACCCTGACCCTCGCCCCCGCTGTCTCGCTCGTCGATGGCAGGCGACACCCGGGCCGGCTGCCCGCTGGCAGCCAGCCCGCGCTGCAGCGCCTCCGCGACCTCCCGCGCCGTGAACGCTCCGCTGAAGTCGTCAGGTGCGATCAGCACCTCGGTTGGGACGCCAATTGCGACGTGAGTTGCCATGAGCGGCATCCTGTCAGGCACAGATGGCCGAGCACACAACGATCGAGGTCGCAGGTCACGAGCTCCGGATCTCGAACCCGGGCAAGGTCTTCTTCCCGGAGCGCAGGGTGACGAAGCTCGACCTCGTGAACTACTACCTCGAGGTGGCCGACGCGGCGCTGAACCATCTGCGCAACCGGCCCACCGTCCTCAAGCGGTTCGTCAACGGCGCCGACGAGGAGCCGTTCTTCCAGAAGCGGGTGCCGGAGACGGCGCCGGACTGGATCGAGACCGCGACGATCACGTTCCCGAGCGGCCGCACGGCGCGCGAGCTGCTGCCGAACGATGCCGCGCACCTGGTCTGGGGCGTGAACCTCGGTGTGATCGACTGGAACCCGTGGCCGGTCCGCGCCCCCGATCTCGACCACCCCGACGAGCTGCGGGTCGACCTCGACCCGACACCGGAGGCCAGCTTCGACGACGTCCGCCGCGTGGCGCTCTGCGCCGGTGAGGTGCTGCGCGAGCACGGCCTCACCGGCTTTCCGAAGACCAGCGGCTCGCGCGGGATCCACATCAACGTGCGGATCGAGCCGGACCACGATTTCACGGTCGTGCGCCGGGCCGCGCTGGCGCTGGCCCGCGAGGTCGAGCGGCGCATGCCCGAGGACGCCACCAGCAAGTGGTGGAAGGAGGAGCGCCACGGGGTGTTCATCGACTACAACCAGAACGCGCGCGACCGCACGGTGGCCTCCGCCTACAGCGTGCGGCCGACGCCCGACGCGCGCGTGTCGACGCCGCTTGACTGGGACGAGGTCGCCGACGTCGAGCCCGAGGAGCTGCGGCTCGACACCGTCCCGGCGCGACTGCGGACCAAGGGTGACCCCAGCGCAACGATCGACGCCAATGCGGGCTCGCTGGCCGGGCTGCTCGAACTGGTCGAGCGGGACGAGCAGCCAGGGCTGGGCGACGGCGCCTGGCCGCCGAAGTTCCCCAAGCAGCCGGGGGAGCCCAAGCGGGTGCAGCCGAGCAGGGCGAAACCCGAGTGAGGCGTAGCCCGGGGCTGGTCCAGCGGGACCTGCCCCGAGAGCTAGGCCTCCATCTGGTCGAGCAGCACTCGCGCGGGGGTTTGTCGTCGCGCCAGCGCAGCAGCTTGGTGCCGTGGCGGATGCGGCCGCCGCTCGACTGGTCGAAGCTGACCTCGACGACCAGCTCCGGTCGCAGCTCGATCCACTCGAGCTCCTTCTCGCTCTTCCAGCGGCTCGGGTCGCCGCGGCCGCGGGTCCCGGTCTCGTACGGCGCCAGCGTCCCGCAGCGCGCGCTTCTCCGCCGGCTTGATGCCCGAGCAGTGGCCGACGACCCGCAGCTCGCCGTCCGGCGTCGTAGAGGCCGAGGATCAGCGAGCCGACGGTGCCGGCCTCCTTGCCGGGGCGGTAGCCGGCGACGACCGCGTCGATCGTGCGCGACGCGCTTGACCTTGACCATCGCGGTGCGCTTGCCCGGCGCGTAGGCGGCGGTCAGATCCTTGGCGACGACGCCCTCGGCCCGGCGCAGCCACGGCTCGGCCGTCGGCCGCGGTGGCCGACGACCGGCGCGAGCGCGATGCCCGGCAGCGCCAGCTGCTCGAGCCGGCTGCGGCGCTCGGCGAACGGCTGCGCGAGCAGCACCTCGTCGTCGAGCGGCGAGCAGGTCGAAGGCGACGTAGCGCGCCGGCGTCTGCTGCGCGAGCAGCTCGATCCGCGACGCGGCCGGGTGGATCCGCTGCGAGAGCGCGTCGAAGTCCTCGGGCTCTCCGGCGCCCGGATCGGCGTCGATCACGATCTCACCGTCGAGCACGTAGCGGCCGGCCGGGAAGCGAAGCTCGGGGAAGTAGCGCTGCGAGCGGCTTGGCCGCCGCGCGACTGCAGCAGCAGCTCCTCGCCGTCGACGAACGCGAGCGCGCGGAAGCCGTCGTACTTGGGCTCGTAGGCCCACTCGTCCCCGACGGGCAGCTCCGGTTTGCCGCGGGCCAGCTGCGGTTCGATCGGCGGCTGCAGGGGCAGGACATCGGCGCTGATCCTATTAGGGACTAGCGATCAGCCGCTCATGGCATCCCCGCCATCAGCGCCGGTCCGCCCGAGCCGCACACGCGACCGACGCCGAGGAGGAGTACCTCGAGACGCTCTTCTGGCTGTTCGAGGCGGGACTGCCGATGACGGCGGCGAACCTCGCGCGGGCGATGCGCCTCTCGGCGCCGACCGTCTCGGAGATGATCGGCCGGCTCGAGCGCGACGGCTACATCAGCCGCGACGCCGACCGGGCGATCAGCTTCACCGACGTCGGGTCGCGCCGACGCCGAGCGAATCGTCAGCCGCCACCGGATGATCGAGCGCTTCCTGACCGACGTCGTCGGCGTGCCGTGGGACGAGGTGCACGAGGAGGCCGAGCACCTCGAGCACGCGATGACGCCGCGCTTCGAGGCCTACGTGCGCTCGCAGCGTCGGCGACGCGCTGACCTGCCCGCACGGGCATCCGATCCGCGTCGGCGAGCGCATCGACGGCGTGCCGCTGGCCGACTGCGCGACTCGGCGCCAAGGTCACGATCCTGCGCCTCGAGAACGAGGCCGAGGACCTGCTGCACTACCTCATGCGCAGCGGGATCGCGCCCGGGCTGAGCGGCGAGATCACCGCCAAGGACGACGAGGACGATCACCGTCACGCGGTCCCGGCGGTCCCGCGACCGTGACGATCAGCGTCGCCGAGACCGTCTCGGTCACGGCCGATCCCTCGCCGCCGCCGCGGATCGCCCTGCCCGAGCAGCTGGTGCTCGGCCAGGGCCGCTACGGCCGCTAGTCGCTCAGCCGCCGATTCGCGGCCGTAGCCGCGCGTCAGACCGTGGTGACCTCGCCGGTGACCGCGTCGTAGGCCTCGGCCAGGCGCGAGACGCCCTCGTCGATCTCCGCCGGGCGTCACGCCCGAGTAGGCGAGGCGGAGCGACGACTCGTAGCCCTCGAGCACGAAGTCGCTGCCCTTGACGAACTGGACCCCGCGCTCGGCGGCGGCGTCGAACAGCGCGTCGACGTCGGTGCCGCGCGGCAGCTCCACCCACATGAAGTAGCCGCCCTCGGGCGCGACGAAGCGGGCCTCGGGGAGCTCGCGCTGCGAGCGCCGCGGAGAGCGCGTCGACGCGCTCGCGCAGAGCGTCCTTGACCGTCTCGATCGAGCGGTCGATCGCGCCCGAGCGCGCGAACTGGTTGACGATGCCCTGGGCGACCATGTTCGGCGAGATGTAGGTGCTGGTCGCGAGCTTCTCGATCTCGGCGATCACGCGGACGCGGTCCGACCAGGTAGCCGACGCGGATGCCCGGGCACGACGGTCTTCGAGAACGACGACGCGTAGACGACGTTCTCCGGATCCATCGAGAACATCGTCGGCAGCCGCTCGCCGCTGAAGCGCAGCTCGACGTAGGGGTCGTCCTCGAAGACGATGAAGTCGTGCTCGCGGGCGAGCTCGAGCAGCCGCTCGCGCTTGGCCAGCGAGAGCGTGTAGCCGGCCGGGTTCTGGAAGTTGGGGATGATGTGGGCGAGCTTCGGCCGCGCGCCGGCGAGCAGCACGCGCTCGAGCGCCGCCACGTCGATCCCGTCGGGCTCGAGCTCGACCATGCGCACGTCGGCGCCGCGGTTGCGCAGCGACAGCAGCGTGCGGTCGTAGGTCGGGCGCTCGACGACGACGGTGTCGCCGCTCGTCGACGAGCGCGTCGAACAGGAACGCGTCGGCCTGCATCGAGCCGTTGGTGACGATCACGTGCTCCGGCGCGACGCCGTGCTTGTCGGCGATCCACTGCGCGCAGCGGCACGTAGCCGACCGAGGTGCCGTAGGCGGTGAGGCCGCCCGGGTCGGCGGTGAAGGCGGCCTGCGCGGCCGCCTTCAGGCCCTCGACGTCGACGATGTCGAGCGACGGCGCGCCGCGGGCGAACGAGATCGGCTTGGCTGATCGGTCATCGGCTGCCCGCCGTGCTCATGGCCTAGGTACGCCTGAGCGCTCAGACCTTGGCCATCGCGATCTCGGCGACCTGGGTCGGCGTGCGGCCGACCTCGCACGCCCTTGGCCTCGAGCGCCGCGGCCTTGGCCGCGGCGCTGCCGTGAGGAGCCGGAGACGATCGCGCCGGCGTGGCCCATCTGCTTGCCGGGCGGCGCGGTGAAGCCGGCGATGTAGCCGACGACCGGCTTGGTCACGTGCTCGCCGATGAAGTCCGCCGCGCGCTCCTCGGCGTCGCCGCCGATCTCGCCGCACATCACGATCAGCTCGGTCTCGGGGTCGTCCTGGAACAGGCCGATCACGTCGATGAAGTCGGTGCCGGGCACGGGGTCGCCGCCGATCCCGACGATCGTCGAGTTGCCGAAGCCCTGCTGCGCCAGCTCGTTGCCGACCTGGTAGGTGAGCGTGCCCGAGCGCGACACGACGCCGACGTTGCCCTCCTTGAAGAACGCGGCCGGGATGATCCCGACGTTGGCCTTGCCGGGCGAGAGGATGCCCGGGCAGTTCGGGCCGATCAGGCGAGAGCGGCCGTTCTTCTTGATGATCTGGAAGACGCGCAGCTCGTCGTGGGCGGGGATGCCCTCGGTGATCGCGATGATCAGCTCGATCCCGGCGTCCTCGGCCTCGAGGATCGAGTCGGCCGCGAACCGCGGCGGCACGAAGATCATCGCCGTGTTCGCGCCCTGCTTGTCGACGGCCTCGTGGAACGTGTTGAAGACCGGGATCCCGTCGACGTTCTGGCCGCCCTTGCCGGGGGTCACGCCGGCGACGACGCTGGTGCCGTAGTCACGGTTGCGCAGCGTGTGGAAGGTGCCCTCCGAGCCGGTGATGCCGGTCGTGACCAGGCGCGTGTGCTCGTCGACGAGGATGCTCATCGCGGGGACCCGGTCGGGCTGCGGCCGCGAGCTCCACGACCTTCGCGGCGGCGCCGTCCATCGTCGCCTCGGCGTACACGCCCGGCAGGTTGGCCTCAGCCAGCAGCGCGCGGCCCTCCTTGTCGTTGGTGCCGTCCAGGCGCACCACGAACGGCACCGTCGGCTTGATCTGCTCGAACGCCTCGATCAGCCCGCGCGCGACCTCGTCGCAGCGCGTGATGCCGCCGAAGATGTTGAACAGCACGGCCTTGACCTTCGGGTCCGAGAGGATCACCTCGACCGCGCTGACGATCGCGTCGGCCTTCGAGCCGCCGCCGGCGTCGAGGAAGTTCGCCGGCTCGCCGCCGGCGCCCTTGACGACGTCGAGCGTCGACATCACAAGCCCGGCGCCGTTGCCGAGGATGCCGATGTTGCCGTCGAGCTTGACGTAGGTGAGGCCGCGCTCGTTCGCCATCCGCTCCTGCGGATCCTCGCCGGAGAGGTCGCGCAGCTCCGCGTTCTCGGGGTGGCGGAACAGCGAGTTGTTATCGAGCGTGACCTTCGCGTCGAGCGCCTTGACCTGACGGTCCGGCGTGACGATCAGCGGATTGACCTCGACGAGCGTCGCCTCCTCGGCGACGAACGCGTCGTAGAGCTTGGTGAGCATCGCACCGACCGGGCGCACGACGTCGGCGTCGACGCCGGCCTCGAAGGCCAGCCGGCGGCCGTGAAAGGCCTGAAAGCCGAGCAGCGGGTCGACGTGCAGCCTCGCGATCGCCTCAGGGTCCTCCTCCGCGACCGCCTCGATGTCCATGCCGCCCTTGGTCGAGAGCATCACCAGCGGCGCCTTGGCGCTGCGGTCGAACACGACCGAGGCGTAGTACTCCGACGCGATCTCCGAGGCGCCCTCGATCCAGAGCTCGTAGACCGTCAGCCCGCGGATGTCCATGCCGAGGATCGCGTCGCGCATACTCGCGCGCCTCCTCGGATTGCTGCGCGATCTTGATGCCGCCGAGCTTGCCGCGACCGCCGATCTGCACCTGCGCCTTGACCGCGCACGGGTAGCCGATCTCCTCCGCCGCGGCCACCGCCTCCTCCACCGTCCGCGCGGGCTCGCCCGCAGGCACCGGGATGCCGTGACGCGCGAACAGCTGCTTTCCCTGATATTCGAGCAGGTCCATGCCCAGCAATCTACGGGAAAGCCACTGCAGCGCAGCTGCCACGCCTCAAAAATGGCATCATGGCCGCTCCATGGCCATTCCCAAGCAGATCACTTTCGTCACCTTCGACGTCTACGGCACCCTGATCGACTGGGAGACCGGCGCCGTCGACGCATTCACCAGCGAGGCCGAACGCGACGGCTTCACGCTCGATCCGGCGGAGATCATCCCGCTGTTCCACTCGGTCCAGCAGCAGATCCAGGCGGGCTCCTACGAGCTCTACGCCGAGGTGCTGCGCCGCACCGCGGTCCAGATCGCCAAGGACGTCGGCTGGCCGCTGGAGCCCTCGCGCTCGGGCTTCCTGCCCGACTCGGTGCAGCGCTGGCCGGCGTTCAAGGAGACCAACCCGGTGCTCCAGAAGCTCGCCAAGAAGTACAGCCTCGGGCTGATCTCCAACATCGACGACAAGCTGCTCGGCCAGACGCGGCGGCACATCCCGCTCGACTTCGACCTGGTCGTCACCGCCCAGCAGGTCCGCTCCTACAAGCCCGATCCCGCGCACTTCACCGAGTGCGAGCGACGCATCGGCGGCAAGAAGGGCTGGGTTCACGTCGCCGCCAGCTACTACCACGACATCGAGCCGTGCATCAAGAAGAGGATCCCGGTGATCTGGGTCAACCGCCACGGCGAAGTGCTCGAGGCCAATCAGAAGAAGCCCGACGCCGAAGTCAAGTCGCTCCGCGAAGCAGCGAAGCTGATCGACGTCGCCTGAGTCGACGTTCCCTGACCCGCCCCGCATCCGCAGGCTGACCCAGCTCTACGCCGGGCTGGTGCTATACGGCGTCAGCGACGCGATGATGCTGCTCGGCGGGCTGGGGGTCGACCCCTGGGACGTCTTTCACCAGGGGCTCTCGCGCCGCATCGGGCTGGGCGTCGGCACCTGGGCGCTGATCGTCGGGGGGGCCGTGCTGCTGCTGTGGCTGCCGCTGCGGCAGCGTCCCGGGCTCGGCACGGTCAGCAATGTCGTGGTTGTCGGCTCCGTGATCGATCTGATGCTCGCGATCTTCCCCGCCCCGCACGGGCTGCTGCTGCGGTACGTGCTGATGGTCGGCGGGGTGTTCCTCAACGGGGTCGCGACCGGGGCATACATCGGCGCCGGGCTGGGCCCAGGACCGCGAGATGGCCTGATGACCGGCTGGGCCGCCCGCGGTCATTCGATCCGGGTTGTTCGCACCGTGCATCGAGCTGACCGTGCTCGCGTGCGGATGGGCGCTCGGCGGCACCGTCGGCATCGGGACGGTCCTATACGCCATCTCGATCGGGCCGGTGGCGCACGTCCTCGTTCCGCGCTTCACGATCGCGCAGCGCGACCCGCCGGCCGCGTCCGAACCGGTAGCCCCGCAGACAGATCTACAGTGACGCGAGGTTGCGCTCGTGAATGCGCTTCTGGGTGGCGGAGCGCCGCCCGTCCGGAAGCGTCACATCCGCCCCTGCCGGTGAGGCCGTTCAGATACGCGAGGTCCTCGGCGAGGATCTCGAGGGCGCGCTCGTTCGTGAGCGGATCTCCGTGTCCAGGGACCACCGTCGCGGCGCGGTTCACCAGCGGCGACAGACGGAAGAGCGTCTCCCGGTAGGCCTCGAGCGAGCCGCCGCTCTCCTCCGAGATCATCGGGATCTCCACCGGCGACAGATAATCCCCGCAGATCAACGTCTCCGCCCATGGAACCCAGAAGGCGACGCCGTCGCCGGTGTGGCCCGCGACGGGGTGGACCTCGAGTTCGTTCACGGTCTCCGATCCGATCGAGATCCGCCCGGGCGTCGGCAGCGCCTGGAACTCCCCGAGGCCAAGGCGCCGCCGGCGCTCGACGTACCACTCGGCGTCGAACTCTCGCAGCCGCCGCTGAGGCTCACCGAGTGCGGCGCTCAGCCGCTTCGCGGTGCTCTCCCCGACCCCGAGCGAGAGCTCCGGGAAGGCGAGCTTGCCGAGCAGGTGGTCCCAGTCGCCGTGCGTCGCGAGCAGCCCGCTGACCGGGAAGCCCGCCTGCTCGAACAGCGCCGGGAGCGCATCGAGTTCGTCCGGCAGGATCGGCGAGTCGATCACGAAACCCTCGTCCCCCGAGCGCACGGCGGTGCACGTCGTCTGCCAGACGCCGGAAACGACGACGATCACGTCTTCATGAACGGCGAGCGCGCGCAATCACTCGGAGGAGATCACGGCGAGCGTGTCACCGGTGGACACCGCGGCACCGACGGCGACGGGCAGTTGCACGATCACGCCGGACTTGTGGGCGGTGATCTCGTTCTCCATCTTCATCGCCTCGATCACGCAGATCAGGTCGCCCTCCTGCACCGTCTGCCCCTGCTCGACCGCGACCTTGAAGACGGTGCCCTGCAGCGGCGAGGTCAGCGTGTCGCCGCTGTGCCCGTTGGCACCGGAGGTCGCTCGGGCGGAGCGCCTGGGCGCCGGCCGCAGGGTGGCGCCATCGCCACTGGAACCTGCTGCCGCACCGCCTGGCTGAGTCCCGCCCGCGCCGGTGCCGGCGGGACCTGAGACCTTGACCTCGAAGCGCTTGCCGGAGACCTCGACCGTGTACTCCTGCTCGAGCTTCGGCGCCTCGCCCTCGGCGGGCTTCTCGACCTTCGGGAACGCGAGCGTCTTCAGCCACGCACGATCCTCGATCAGGTCGCGGCACGTCTCCGCGCGCGCCCACTGCTCGGTCTGAAGGATCGCGGTGTGGAACGGCAACAGCGTCTTGAGCTCGCCGATCTCATACTCGCCCAGCGCCCTGACCATCCGGCGTGTCGCGGCCTCACGATCGGTGTCCCAGACGATCAGCTTGCCGATCATCGGGTCATACATCGGTGAGACCTCAGACCCAGGGCCGACACCCGGAGTCGACACGCACACCGGGACCGGCGGGCTCGCGGTAGGCACCGATCCGGCCCGGCGCCGGCGCGAAGTTCTTCGACGCGTCCTCGGCGTTGATGCGGCACTCGATCGCATGCCCGCGCAGCACCACATCCTCCTGGGAGATCGACAACGGCTCGCCGGCCGCCACCTTGATGCCCTCCTTGACGATGTCGACCCCGGTCACCATCTCGGTCACGCAGTGCTCGACCTGCACACGCGTGTTCATCTCCAAAAAGAAGTACTCGCCGTCCTGCAACAGCCCCTCGATCGTGCCCGCACCCGAATAGTCGACCGCGGCCGCGGCGTCGGTGCCGATCTTGCCGATCCGCTCACGCAACCCGGGTATCGCCTCGACCGCCGGCGCCGGGGCCTCCTCGATCAGCTTCTGATGACGGCGCTGCAGCGAGCAGTCACGCTCACCGAGATGGATCACGTTGCCGTGCTTGTCGGCGAGGATCTGCACCTCGACATGCCGCGGGTCCGGCAGATAGCGCTCCAGGTACACGGTCGCGTCGGAGAAGAACTTCTCACCCTCACGCGCCGCACCCTCAAACGCATCCTCGAGCTCTGACTCGCTCAAAGCGACCCGGAAGCCCTTACCGCCACCACCACCAGCCGCCTTCACCGCCACCGGGTAACCGATCTCAGAATCGATGATCGCCCGGGCGTCCTCCACGGTCGCGACCGGCGCGGTCGTGCCCGGCACGATCGGCACCCCCGCCGCCGCCATCAACTCCCGCGCACGCGTCTTCGAGCCCATCGCCTCGATCGCGGACGCAGACGGGCCGATGAACGTGATCCCGCGCTCCTCCAAGCGTCGCCGCGAACCCGGCGTTCTCCGCCAGAAACCCATAACCCGGGTGCACCGCCTCCGCACCCGAGCGCTCAACAGCATCCAGCAGCCGCTCCACATTCAGATAGCTCTCAGCCGCCGGGCCCGGCCCGAGCAGAAACGCCTCGTCGGCGCGCCTGACATGCGCGGCGTCACGATCAAGCTCCGAATACACCGCAACCGTCGAAACCCCCAACTCCTCGCACGCGCGGATGATGCGCACCGCGATCTCACCACGATTCGCGATCAGGATCTTTGTGAACATGCGGCGGGGGACTTTAGAACGTTCGCGCTACGCCATGCCGATGACTCGCGCTGCCCCAAGGCGACGAGTCTCTCCGCGCCCGTCCTAATATTCCCCGCGTGACCACGCTTCCGGAGGCGCATCCGGGCCAATCGCGCCGCTGGAACATGGAGGCGATCAAGGCCACCCTGAACAGCGCGTCAAGGGTCCGCTACACGCTCTACCTATACCTGGCGTCGCGGTTGCTGTTCCTGGCGATCGCGGGCGATCGACACTCGGCTCGCGGCACCGCTCGACACCGTCGCTCGGCAGCGAGATGTCCAACTGGGACGGCTACTGGTACCTGCAGACCGCGGCCCAGTGGTACGGCCACGTCATCAACAAGTACGCGGGCCAGTATCAGACGCTCGGCTTCATGCCGCTGTACCCGATGCTGATCTGGCTGGTCGCGCACGTCACCCAGATCGGCAACCTCGGCGCCGGCATCGCGATCTCGCTGATCAGCGGCAGCGATCGCGACCGTGCTGATCGGCCAGCTCGCCGAGGAGTGGTGGGGTGAGGACCGCGCCCGGCGCGCGATCCTGTTCTGGTGCTTCTTCCCGGGCACCATCGTGTTCTCGATGGTCTACACCGAGGGGCTGCAGATCTCACTCATCGCCGGTGCGATGATCCTGCTGCGGCGCAAGCGCTGGTTGGGCGCGGGGCTGCTGTGCGCCTTCTCGACCGCGCTCGCGCCGGTCGCGCTGGCCGCCGTCCCGATGTGCGCCGTGGCCGCGTGGCAGGAGATCCGCGCGCGCGGCTGGGACGACCGGCAGGCGCGCAGGGCCTTGATCGCACCGATCCTCTCACCACTGGGCGCGATCGGCTTCGGCATCTTCCTGTGGGTCTCGACGGGAACGCCCTTCGCTGATTACCAAGCACAGCACAACGCCTGGTCGGAGTCGACGACGCCGCTCGCGATCCCGCGCGTGATCGGCTCGCTGATCCACCAGATGTACATCTCGGGTGTCGGCAGCCACGGCCCGGGCGGCATCGACCTCAACGGCATCCTCGGACTGCTCGGCACCGTGTTCCTGTTCTTCGGCCTGAAGCTGCTCTGGGAGCACCGCCGTCGCGTGCCGCTCACCGCCTGGGTGTGGACGATCTGCGTCGCCGTGCTGGCGCTGACCTCGGCCAAGACACCGCCGAACCCGCGGCTGCTGATCCTGGCCTTCCCGGTCGTGATGGCGGTCGGCGCGGTGCTGACCGAGCGGGGTTACAGGCGAGCGCTCACCTACAGCTTCATCGCAACGATCGTGCTGACGCCGCTGACCTACGTGGGCATGTGGCTGCGCCCGTGAGCGCCGCGGCTCAGCGGCTGTACAGCGTGGTGTGAATCGGCGACGCCCACCCGAACGCGCGCCTGCGTTCTGTTCGGATACAACCGCGCAAATCCCAGCTCCAGCTGCCGGTAGCGCGTGAGGTTCGTCCGTGATCTGAGCCGTCCCGTGCGCCTGCCCCTCGTGAGTGCCGATCAGCCAGAGCCGCGGGCATTCGCTCGCGATGCGGGGTGGGCGGGTACGGATCGCATCGAGCGTGCCGTACGCCTCGACGAATGGCCTGACGCGGGTCCAGGCGACGCGCGGCAGGATCGGTCGCAGGCTCGGCGCCGGGTTTCCCTGCGGGTGCCCCAGCTTGAGGTAGTAATCGAACGGCTCGCGCCCGTCCTGCGGATAGAAGACGACGCACGCCGGCTGGTTGGCAGGCGTGGCCGCAACCACGTAGGCGGTCACGGCGTTCCAGGGCTCCGGCGACACGCCATAGCTCGGCAGCAGCTGTGCGAGGCGCAGCACCAGCAGCGCGCCGCAGATCCATAGCCCGACGCCTGGTGGCACGCCCCGCTCCAGCAGCATCCAGGCCAGCAGCAGCGCCAGCGCCGGCATCACCAGGATCGTGACGCGCGGGAGTTCGATCGGCTCGCCGATGGCGTACAGCACGACCGCGAGCACCGACGGGACCACGCACCAGGACAAGATCAGCAGCACGGCCCCGACCGCTGCCGGCGCGCCGCCGGCAGCGCCGCGCGCGCGGCCAGCCCGATGGCCGCCAGCACCGCCACGCCCATCACGATCTCGGTCGCGATCGTCGTCGAGGTTCTGTGGAAGCTCGGCGGCATGCCCGCCGAAAGCAGCGTCAGCGCCGCCTGCTGCGCGATCGACCAGCTGATCGGCATCACCCAGAAGAGTTGCCCGTCGCCGCGCTGCGCGGCGAGCACGAGTAACGGCACGCACAGCACCAGCACCAGCGCCAGGCAGCCGATCACGAGCCGTGCGCGCACGCGGAAGAGGAGCAGCAGCGCCAGCTGCGCCGGGATCAGCAGCGCCGCGTCGTAACCGACGTAGAGCGCGGCCAGCGTGCTCAGCACGTATGCGGAGATCGCACGCTTGGACGGCCGGCCATGTGAAGGCGTCTGCAGGATCGCCACGAGCGCCAGGAACGAGCCCACGCTGAGCGTCACCAGCAGCGCATAGCCACGGGCGTCCTGACCCCAGAACACGAGCGGCACGCTGATCACGGTGAGCAGGCCCGCCGCAGCCGCCAGGCGCCTGTCGGCGAAAAGACGCAGGGCGATCGCCGCCACCAAACCTCCGGTCACCGCGTTCGCCACCACCGACGGCAGCCGCAGCACCCATGCCGCGTGCCCGAACCAGGCGATCACGACGTGCATCAGCAGGTAGTAGGCGATCATGTTGCCGCCGTCGTGCTCGACCGCGTGCCACAGCGCGGCGCCGTGCTGAGAGGCGATCGCGAAGGTCGAGCCCTCGTCGAGCCAGAGGCTGCGGGTGCCGAGCCCGATCGCCGACATGACGCCGCCGGCGACCACGGCAGTCAGGATCGGGAACGGGTCGCTCCGGATGCTGGGCCACTTTTGCGGCCCTCCGCTGTATCGCTCACCCAACGTCGATACGTTTTGCCCGCCGAGCCAACTCATCAGCGTGAAGCTAGCGCTGGGTGTCGCCGGAATGTCGCCGGCGATCAGCGACCGGAGCGGATCATCCCGGCGCCGACGGTGTCGTTGGTCGACTCGTCGATCAGGATGAAGCTGCCGGTCGTTCGATTCCGCGAGTACGGATCGACGACCAGCGGCGTGCTGCTGCGCAGATGGACACGGCCGATCTCGTTGAGCCGCAGTTCGGTCGCGTCGGAATCGCGGTCGAGCGAATTCACATCGACGCGGTACTCGAGCCTGTCGATCACCGCGCGCGCCGAGCGCGTCGTGTGGTTGATCACGTAGCGCCCGCCGGGCTGCATCGGCGACTCGCTCATCCAGCAGACCATCGCCTCGAAGTCGCGCGCGACGGTCGGCGCCTCGTCGGCGTCGACGATCATGTCGCCGCGCGAGATGTCGATCTCGTCCTCGAGCCGCAGCGTCACCGCCATCGTCGGGAAGGCGACGTCGAGCTCGCCGTCATAGCTGTCGATCGTCCTGATCTTCGTCCGGCGTCCGCTCGGCAACACGACCACCTCGCTGCCCGGGCGGATCACGCCGGCAGCGAGCTGGCCCGCATAGCCGCGATAGTCGTGGTGCTCGTCGTTCATCGGCCGGATCACCCACTGGACCGGGAAGCGGACGTCGTCCATGTCGCGATCGGTCGCGATCACGACGTGCTCCAGGTGGTAGAGCAGCGACGAGCCCTGGTACCAGGGCATCTCGGCCGAGCGCTCGACGACGTTGTCGCCCTTCAGCGCCGAGATCGGGATGAACTGGATGTCGGGCAGTGCCAGTCGCGTCGCCCAGTCGGTGAAGTCGGCGACGATCTCGTCGAAGACGCCCTCGGCGTAGTCGACGAGATCCATCTTGTTGACGGCGACGACGACGTGCGGGATCCGCAGCAGCGAGGCGATGTAGGCGTGCCGGCGGGTCTGCTCGCTGACACCGTGGCGGGCGTCGATCAGCACGATCGAGACGTCGGCGGTCGAAGCGCCGGTGACCATGTTGCGGGTGTACTGCTCGTGCCCGGGCGTGTCGGCGATGATGAACTTGCGCCCACCCCTGAAGCCCTCCGGCGCATCGAGCGTCGAGCTGCCGTTGACGCCGGCGATCGCCGCCGCGCCGGCGGCAGCGCCGGTCTGGAAGTAGCGGTATGCGACGTCGATCGTGATCCCCTGCTCGCGCTCGGCACGCAGGCCATCGGTCAGCAGCGCCAGGTTGAGGTATCCGTCACCGCGACGCTCGGAGGTCTCGGCGACGTGCTCGAGCTGGTCCTCGAGGATCGACTTCGTGTCGTGCAGCAACCGCCCGATCAGCGTCGACTTGCCGTCATCGACGGATCCAGCCGTGGCGAGCCGCAGCAGCTCACTGGAGGGCTTCATGGATTAGAAGTAGCCCTCGCGCTTGCGGTCTTCCATGGCCGCCTCGGTGACCCGATCGTCGGCCCGGGTCTCGCCGCGCTCAGTGATGCGCGTGGCGGCGATCTCGGCGACGACATCAGTCAGCGTCACGGCGGTCGAGCGCACGGCGCCGGTACACGTCATGTCGCCGACGGTGCGGTAGCGGACCGAGGCCTCGAACGGGACCTCGCCGTCCATCAGCTGGATATGCGGGTTGAGCGCGTAGAGCATGTTGTCGCGCTCGAACACCTCGCGCGTGTGCGCGTAGTAGATGTTGGGCACCTCGAGCTGTTCCTGGGCGATGTACTGCCAGACGTCCATCTCGGTCCAGTTCGAGATCGGGAAGACGCGGACGTGCTCACCCTTGCGGATGCGGCCGTTGTAGAGCGACCACAGCTCGGGCCGCTGGGTCTTGGGATCCCACTGGCCGAAGTCATCGCGGAAGGAGAACACGCGCTCCTTGGCCCGTGCGCGCTCCTCGTCACGGCGGGCACCGCCAAACGCGGCGTCGAAGCCGTGTTCGGCGAGCGCGTCCAACAGCGTCACGGTCTGCAGGCGGTTGCGCGAGGCGCGCGGGCCGGTCTCCTCACGCGCGCGGCCGGCATCGATCGAGTCCTGAACGTTGGCGACGATCAAGCGCTCGCCCAACTGCTCGACGAGCTGGTCGCGGAACGCGATCACCTCGGGGAAGTTGTGGCCGGTGTCGACGTGCATCACCGGGAACGGAAAGCGCCCCGGGCGGAACGCCTTCTCGGCCAGGCGCATCAGCACGATCGAATCCTTGCCGCCGCTGAACAGCAGCACGGGCCGCTCGAACTGGGCCGCGACCTCACGCATGATGAAGATCGATTCCGCCTCGAGCGTCTGCAGGTGCGAGAGCTCGTATTTGGGGCTTTCGGTCACGTCGGGTTCAGCCTGGGCAGTCATGGTCGCGGTTTGCACGGTCGCCTACAGGTGGATCCCGCACTCGGTCTTGTCGTCCCCCGCCCAGCGACCGTCGCGGCCGCTGCCGGGGAGCGTGCACGGGGCACAACCGATGGAATCGTAGCCGTGGTCGTGCAGTTCGTTGTATGGCAGGTCGTGTTTGAAGATGTACGCCCACACGTCCTTATCGGTCCAATCGACAAGCGGGTTCAGTTTCCAGATGCCGCGCTTGGAGTCGCGCTCGAGCTTGGCGGAGCCCGCACGCGTGGGTGACTGCTCACGCCGGATGCCCGTGACCCATGCCTGCACGTCTGAGAGTGCCCGCTCGAGCCCGTCGACCTTGGCCTGACCACAGCAGTTGTCCTTGGTCCAGGGAGCGCCGGGGCTCGACGCGTCGATCACCTCGATGTTCAGGCCGAAGCGATCCTCGAACCGCTTCCAGACCGCGAGCGTCTCCGGGAACAGCACACCGGTGTCGATCGTGAACAGCTTCGCCTCGGGCGTGATCTCGCTCAGCATGTGCGCGAGCACCGTCTCCTCCTTCTGGAAGGAGCAGGCGGTCTTCAGCCGTGGATGGAAATGCTCTACGCCGTAGGCGAGCACTTCCTGAGCGGTGGCGTGCTCAAGATCGGGGGTGGTGGTAGCCACTACGGAAGTTCAGGATACCGGTCGAAATGGTTGAAGCCTGCAGCAGAGCCCGTCAGGCCTAAACGGCGCATTCGCCCTCACCGCGCTCGACGTGGAACGGCTGGTTCTTCGACCAGTCGATGAAGTAGTTGATGTTCTCCAGCGAGAACTCGATCGGCATCGAGAGGTCCTTGACGCGCTGCTCGAACGCGGCTGTGCCGACGCGCGCGGCGAACACGTTGAACTCCTCGCCCGGTTCGCGATCTGACTCGTAGAAGCGGACCCAGCGCTCGACGGCGTCCGGCACGCGCTTGGCCGGCAGGCGGCTCTTGAGCCGGTCGCCGAAGCGCACCTCACCGTTCTCGTAGGAGCCGCCGATGTGCGGGATGTAGGCCGGAATCGTGTGCTCGCCGACCTTCATCGAGGCGCCATAGAAGCCGATCGTCGCGAGGTGGTGCTGGCTGCAGCCGTTGGGGCAGCCGCTCATCTTGATGTGGATCCTGCGCGTCAACGGGTCGGTGATGTCCATCTCGAGCAGGCGCTCCTGGACGGCGCGGTTGAGCCCCATCGAGCTGGTGATCCCGAGCTTGCACGAGTCCGTGCCAGGGCAGCTGACGACATCGGTGATCTCGTCAGCTCCGGGTGCGCCCAGGTCGAGCTCGACGAGGCGCTTCCAGACGTCGTAGACGGACTCGTCACGCACCCAGCGCAACACCAGGTTCTGATGGACGCTCGTGCGCGCGGAGCCGCCCGTGAACTCGCGCATGACCTGTGCCAAGCCGCGGATCTGCTCCGGCGTGAGGTCGCCGCGCGGAATTGTGACCTCAACCGTGGAGAAGCCCGCCTGACGCTGGCGCTGGACGTTGCTCTCCTCGAAGCGGTTGAACTCGCGCTGGTCGCCGTTGGCAGAGCCGTGGCTGAGCGCCGTCGCCTGTGCATTCGCCTGCTCGTCAAGCGTGTAGCGGAGCCCCTCAATCGAGAAATCGCGCTCTGCGACCCAGTCACCCCCGAGCTCCTCGTCGACCATCTCCCGGAAGGCGTCCATACCGATCTTGTCGACCAGCACCTTGATGCGCGCACGTGCGCGGTTGACACGGAGGAAGTCCTGGCGGTCGAAGATGCGGAACACGGCCTCGGCGACCTTCAGATAATCGCCGTTCTCGAGCTCGACGAACTCGTAGAGCACCGGCGCCAGTCGCGGCATGATCGCGGTGCCGCCGCCGACCCGCACGGTGACGCCACGGACGCCGTCGCGCAGACGCGGGAGGAACGCGATGTCGTGGATCTGCGTGATCGCGTTGTCGGCGTCGGTCGCCGTGAACGCGGTCTTGATCTTGCGCGGCATCAGCTGCGTCGTCGGATGGCGCACGAAGTAGCGCACATAGGCACCCGCATACGGGGTGATATCGAAGAGCTCGCCGGTGAGTGTGCCCGCACGGGGATCGCCGGTGACGTTGCGCACGGTATTGCCGCAGCCCTCCCGGCTCGAGAGGCCCGCATCGCCCAATTCGCGGATCAGTTCCGAGGCCTGCGGGAGCGGTATGTGATGCATCTGGATGTTCTGACGGGTCGTGACGTGGCCCTTGCGCAGCGGTACGTATTTCTCGATGACGTCGGCGAACGCATCGAGCTGGTCCGGGGTG
The DNA here is from genome assembly GCA_963774025.1 of uncultured Conexibacteraceae bacterium. GTDB lineage: Bacteria > Actinomycetota > Thermoleophilia > Solirubrobacterales > Solirubrobacteraceae > Palsa-465. Next base: position 123,403 of record CAVZDL010000015.1, on the reverse strand, counting down.
ACGCCGCCCATCGGCAGCTTCACGCGCACCATCTGCACATCCGCCTGGCGCTGGCCGTAGACGCCCTGACGCAGGCGAAACTTGGTGAACTCGGCGCCGTCCAACTCGCCTCGTAGAAACCTCCCGGCCTCCGTGTCGAAGTCGTCGAACTCGTGCTCGATGATCGGGATCACGTGCCCGGGAACGTTCTCGAGCACCTCGGGACTCTCGAGCGAACCCTCCTTCGGCCGGCTGTGTCCGTGCTTCTCAGCTTCCAGCGAGGCGTGCGGTGGCATCAGGTTTCCTCTTGGATGTCGCGCGTGAAAGGGATCGAATCGAACCCGGTTTCAAACCGGGTCTTGAAATCTACCAAATCCCGACCGGGTTATGAGGTATTAGCCTCGCCCGCCCCACGAATACGATCGTGCAGCCATGAGCGTCGCGCCGACAGACCCTGCCCCGCCCGCGGGGCTCACCCAGGCTGAGGCCCTGCGTGCGCGGGAGTTGTTCAAGGAGCTGTTCGACGAGCTCACCGTCATCGGCCTTCACGCCGACGGCTCGACGACACGGTTGATGTGGACGGACGAGACCGCGGCCGCCGGCGCGTGGTTCGACCGGACCGCGACACGCCTGGGCCTGCACCCGAGCGTCGATCGCAACGGTAACCGCTGGGCATGGAGCGCGACGCCGGCCGCGGGGGCGATCGTCACCGGCAGCCACCTCGACAGCGTGCCCGGAGGTGGCCGCTTCGACGGCGCGCTCGGTGTGCTGACCGGACTCGTCGCCGTACACCTGCTCACGCTGCGGGGAGGTCTTGAGCGACCGCTGGCGGTGGTGTCGTTTGCCGACGAGGAGGGCGGCCGCTTCGACATCCCGACCTTCGGCAGCCGCGCAATGCTGGGGAGTCTGGACGTCGAGGCGAACCTCGAGAGGGCTGACGCGGCCGGAATAACGCTGCGCGAGGCGCTCGTCGACGCCTGCCTCGACCCCGGCGCGATGGGGCGCGATGAGCAGACCCTGGCCCGGATCGACGCGTTCGTCGAGGTCCACGTCGAGCAGGGAACGCTGCTCGCTGAAATCGGCGAGCCGCTCGCGATCGGAACCGCGATCCTGCCGCACGGGCGCTGGCGGCTTGAGCTGACCGGTGAGGCGAACCACGCCGGGACCACCGCGCTGGAGGCACGGCGCGACCCGATGCCGGCGCTCGCCGCCGCCATCACGGCCGCCCGCGCGGTCGCCGGAGAGGAGCACGCGCTTGCCACCGTCGGCAAGGTCGAGGTCGCCCCCAACTCCACCAACTCGGTCGCCGGACACGCGTCGCTGTGGCTCGATGCCCGTGCCGCCGACGCGCAGACCGTGGAGCGGGTGGTCGAGCGGGTCGTGGCCGCGACGAGAAAGGTCGCCGAAGCGCACCAGGTGGCGCTCGAGGTTCGCCGGGAGTCGTTCGTCGGAGCCGTGCACTTCTCCAGCGAGCTGCGCGAGCGGATCGTCGCAGTGCTCGCCGAGCTCGGCATCGCGGACGTGCCGATGGCCACCGGCGCCGGCCACGACGCCGGCGCGCTGGCGGCCGCCGTGCCGACCGCGATGCTGTTCGTGCGCAGCGCGACCGGCGCAAGCCACTCGCAGCGGGAGCTGGCGAGCGCCGAGGATTGTGAGGTTGGTATCGGAGCGCTGACGGCGGTGCTGGCCGCACTCGCCGCCGACAACGAAACACCGACGTGGTGAGGGGTGAGCAGATGGCGCAGGAGACGGTGATTCTCGGGAACGGCACGTTGCGGTTCTCGGAGGTCGCGCGCGTAGCGCGCGCCGACGCCCGCGTGACGCTCGGCGAGGAGGCACACGCGCGGGTCGAGCGCAGCTGGCGCCAGGTGCAGGAGCTATCGGAGTCGGGTGACGCGGTGTACGGCGTCTCCACCGGGTTCGGCGCGCTGTCGACGACGCGCATCGAGCGAGCGCGCTGGAGCGACCTGCAGCACGCGCTCGTCCGGTCGCACGCGGCGGGGATGGGGCCGCCGGTCGAGCGCGAGGTCGTGCGAGCAATGATGCTGCTGCGGGCGCGCACGCTGGCGCTCGGTTACTCGGGCGTGCGGCTCGCGACGATCGAGGCGATCCTCGAGCTGCTCAACGCCGGAATCACCCCAGTCGTGCCCGAGTTCGGCTCACTCGGCGCGAGCGGCGACCTCGCGCCGCTCGCACACTTCTCACTCGCGCTGCTCGGCGAGGGACAGGTGACCGCCGCCGATGGCCGACTCGAGCCGGCGGCCGACGCGCTCGCCCGCGCCGGCTTGACGCCGCTCGAACTGGGGCCGAAGGAGGGACTGTCGTTGATCAACGGCACCGACGGGATGCTGGGAATGCTCGTGCTGGCGTATCTGGACCTGCTGGCTCTGTGCCGGACCGCGGACGTGGCCGCGGCGATGAGTGTCGAGGCGCTGCTCGGCACCGATGCCGCCTTCGACACAGCCGTGCAGGAGCTGCGCCCGCACGTCGGACAACGCATCAGCGCGGCGAACCTGCGCCGCCTGATGGCGGACTCGGAGATCGTCGCCTCGCACAGGGAGAACGACGACCGCGTCCAGGATGCGTACTCGATGCGCTGCGCGCCGCAGGTCGTCGGCGCCGCGCGCGATGTGCTCGAGTACGCGCGGGGCGTCGCTGAAGTGGAGCTCGCATCGGCGGTCGACAACCCGAGCGTGCTGGCCGACGGCCGGCTGGTGTCCAACGGCAACTTCCACGGGATACCGCTCGCGTTCGCCGCCGACTTCCTGGCGATCGCCACCGCCGAGGTCGGCGCGATCGCAGAGCGTCGCGTCGACCGGCTGCTGGACGTGACTCGCTCGATGGGGCTGCCGGCCTTCCTGGCCGAAAGCCCGGGGCTCGATTCGGGCCTGATGATCGCCCAATACACCGCGGCGGCGCTGGTTGCCGAGAACCGGCGGCTGGCGGCGCCCGCCAGCGTCGACTCGATCCCCACCTCGGGGATGCAGGAGGACCACGTCTCGATGGGCTGGAGCGCCGCGCGGAAACTGCGGTCCGCGCTCGACAATCTGACCCGCATCCTGGCTGTCGAGCTGCTGTGCTCGGCGCGCGCGCTGGTGCTGCGCGCGCCACTGCGGCCCGCGCCCGGGACGGCGGCCGTGACCGCGCTGATTGATCCGCAACTTGGACCCGACCGCAGCCCGAGCCCGGAGCTCGCCGTTGTCGAGCAGCTGGTGCGTTCAGGTGCTGTGCTCGAGGCGATCGGCGACGCGATCGGAGAGCTGGAGTAGCGGATGGCAGCGTTCGCTCTGGTCGACGCGGCCGAGGTGATGCGCCTACCCGAGGAGGGCGCCCACCGCCTGCCGCAATCCCGCGCGCAGGAGCTGACGCTCGAGCCGGGCGCGCTGGTGATCGACGGCGATCGGATCGTCGGATTTGAGACGGACGAGACCTGCAGGCGCGTGCCGTGCGGCGGCTGCGCCGTGGTGCCGGGCTTCGTCGACTGCCACACACACCTGCCGTTCGCCGGCTGGCGAGCGGACGAGTACGCGCTACGCATCGCCGGCGCCGGCTACGCGGAGATCGCCCGCAGCGGCGGCGGGATCCGGGCCAGCGCAGCCGCGCTCGCGACGACCGATGACGCGCAGGTGCTCGAGCAGGCACGGGCGCTGGCGGCTGAGATGCTGCGCCACGGGACGACCACGATCGAGTGCAAGAGCGGCTACGGCCTGTCGGTCGACGGCGAGCTGCGCGCGCTGCGGCTGGCGGATGAGCTGCGGGCGCAGATCGAGCAGACCAGCACGGTCACGGCGCTGCTGGCGCATGCCGTGCCGGACGGGTTCACGGCCTCCAGCTGGATGGACGCGGTCGAGGGGATGCTCGAGCGCGTCCGAACCCAGACGTCGGCGACCGCGCTCGACATCTTCGTCGAGTCGATCGCGTTCTCCAACGACGAGCTGCTGCGGATGGGGAAGCTCGCGAAGCAGCACGGGATGTTCCTGCGAGCGCACGTCGAGCAGCTGTCCTCGCATGGATCGGTGCCAGTCGCGATCGCGGCGGGAGCACGCTCGGTCGACCATCTCTCCTGCATGCCCGTCGCCGACGTGCCCGCGCTCGCGGCGTCGGACTGCACGGCGGTGCTCCTGCCCGGCGCAGAGCTGCTGGGAGCCGAGCAGCCACCCCCCGCGCGGGAGCTGGCGGACGCCGGCGCCGTGTGCGTGCTCGCGACCGACCTCAACCCCGGCACCTCGCCGATCGCGTCGCTGCCGCTGATCGCCGGCCTGGCCGTGCGCCGCTACAACTGGTCGATCAAGGAGACGCTGCTGGCACTGACACTCAATGCCGCCTGGGTGCTGGGGTGCTCGGCGGAGATTGGCTCGCTCGAGCCCGGCCGGCGGGCCGACGTGCTGCTGCTCGACGCTCCGGTCAGCCACATCCCCTACCGGCTCGGGCACAATCCGGTGGCGGCGGCGATCGTGGCCGGCCGCCCCGTCTGGGTACGCCCCGATCACGCGTGGCGTTTCGCGGAGGTGACCGCATGAGCGCGCCGGCGCGACCCGAGATCCCGGCGATGGTCAATGTGCACTCGCACGCGTTCCAGCGCGACCTGCGCGGGATCGCGGAGCGGCCAAGCGCCGCCGCGAACGACGACTTCTGGAGCTGGCGGACCGCGATGTTCGACGCGGTCGCCCGGCTCGACCCGGACTCGATGCACACGGTCGCGCTCGCCGTCTACACGGAGATGATGCGGGCGGGTTACGGCACCGTCGGCGAGTTCCACTACGTCCATCACCAGCCCGATGGCCGGCCGTACGCGGAGCCCAACGCGATGGCGATCGCGGTTGCGCATGCCGCGCAGGAGGCGGGCATCGAGATCGTGCTGTTGCCAGCCGCCTACCACCGCAACGGCTGGCGTGACGGGTCGGACGTGGAGCCGGCGTCCGGTCAGCGGCGCTTCTGCGACCCCGACGTCGACACGTTCCTGGAGCGGGTCGATGACCTGCGCGCCTGGGCCACGCGCCAGGACGGGGTGAGTGTCGGAATCGCGGCGCACTCGGTCCGCGCGGTTCCCGCCCCCTGGCTGACACGCATCGCCGAGTACGCGCAGGCGCACGATCTGGTCCGGCATGTGCACGCACAGGAGCAGCCGCTCGAGCTCGAGCAATGCCAGGCCGAGCACGGCTGCTCGCCGCTCGAGCTGCTCGACGCGCACGGATTCCTGGGCCCGCGAACGACGGTCGTGCACGCCATCCACGTCAGTGACGGCGATGTCGCACGCCTGGCGAGCAGCCGCTCGATCGTCGCTGCCTGCCCGACCACCGAGGCCAACCTCGGTGACGGCTTCCTGCCCGCCCTGCGCTACCGCGACACCGGCGTGCCGCTGACGATCGGCTCGGACTCGAACGTCCGCGTCGACCCGTTCGAGGAGGTGCGTGAACTGGAGACGCTCGCGCGGCGCGAGGGGCTGTCGCGCGACGGGCTGCTGGCGCGGACAGGCGACCTCTGGCGTGAGCTCCAGCGCGACCGGGGCGGCCAGCCTCGGCGTCAGCGCCGAGCGCCGGCTGCAGGTCGACATGGGCCACCCCTCGATCAGAGGGGTGGCCGAGTCGGATCTTGCCTACGCGCTTGCGACCTGTGCCGAGCCGGGCATCATCGTGCGCGGCCCGGCACCGCTGCCGTGATCCTGCAAGCCGTCAGCCCTACTTCTTCTTCTTCGCCTTCTTGCCGGAGGACACGAGCAGCGTCACCAGTTGCTGGTAGGGATACGTGGCGACTCCAGGCCGCGTACGCTGATCACAAGGCCCTTCTTGATCCTGGAGTGCTGACTGGACCACGTCCACCCTGCAACCGAGCTCCTTCAGTAACGTCCGGGCCGAAGCCAGCGTCGTCTTCCGCAGCCCGGGGACGATGCATTGCCGCGGCAACGCCGCGACGGTCAGTGTGGCGGAAGCCGTGTTGTTGGAAGAGGTCGGATCGATCACGCCCGACGGGACACTGACGGTTACGACGTTCGCGTAGCTGCCGGCCTTGGACGCCATCACGACGACGTTCACCGTCGTGCTCTGTCCCGCAAGCAATCCGCTGATCGTGCAGGTAACGGTCTGGCCGCTAACGGCGCACGTCCCCATTCCCGTCGACGCCGACTGGACCTGAAGGCCGCTCGGCACCGTGATCGACGAACGTGATCGGCGCGGCGTTGGGCCCGCCATTGGTGACGACCGAGCTCAGCAGTGCTGCGCCGGCGACACTGGTCGTCGACGGGAACGTCGAGGTCTGCACGCCGGCGTCCACGGTTTGGCTGAGCGTCGCCGCAACGTTCATGGTGAAGCTTGGTCCCACCGTCGACGAGGTACCGAGCCCCTCGCCGATCGTGGGCGGTGTCGCGCCGGATGCCACGAACACCGAGTCATCGGCCGGCGTTGACCCCTCGGCGTACGCGCAGACAGCGTCTGGTCGTGTACATCGCGAGAATGTCACCAGCCTGGACTTGAATCGGGCTCGACGGCGTGAAGCTCGCGATGTGGTCAGTCGGCAACGGGGTGGGGAGGGTCACGGCGTCAAGCCCGACTACCGCGTAGTCGGAGCCACTGGTCGGCCGCAGCACGGCGAACGTGAGAGTGGCACCCGCCGTGTCGCTGGCCGTGTACGTCTGCCACTGAGTGATCTCCCCGCCTCCGGTTGGCACCGCGTAAGGCGTGCTTGGGTCGCTGGTCTCCTGACCGGCGATCACACCGCACCCTTCCGCCGTAGCCCCCGTCGGTGGCGCGGTGATCCCAAGCTGCTCAGCACCGGCAGTGCTGCTGAACACCAGCACCCCCAAAGCTGCCGCAACGCTTACAAGCAGTCGTCTCCTCATCTGGTACCCCCTTGACCCACGCCGCCTGAGCGGCGCTAGTTGTCCTGTGCGCGGCCAGCCTACAACCAGGTCCAGACCACTACAAGGACGCTCGTCCATTCGTCCAGCGACGATCGCCACCCGCTGAGCGCACGGGTGGCACGAATCGAACCGGCTAGTGTCGGTAGCTGCTACGGGAGGGTCTTTGTCCCTTCACCACCGAGGAGGAATAAATGTCCGAGTCCACCCCTGAGGTTCCCACCGGCGACCTGACCGCACGCCTGGACGCCGGACCGGTGATCTGTGCCGAGGGCTTTCTGTTCGAGCTGGAGCGCCGCGGGTACCTGAGCGCCGGTGAGTTCGTCCCCGAGGTCTCCCTGGAGTACCCGGACGCCCTCCGGACCTTGCACGTCGACTTCCAGCGCGCCGGCTCCGACGTCGTGGAGGCGTTCACCTACAACGGTCACCGCGAGAAGATGCGGGTCATCGGCAAGGAGGACCTGCTCGAGCCACTGAACCGCGCCGCACTCCAGATCGCCCGGGAGGTCGCTGACCAGCGCCCCGGCGACCTGATGGCCGGCAACATCTCGAACACCAACATCTGGGACCCCGGGGACCCAGCCCGCCAGGCCGAGGTGCGCGGCATGTTCGAGGAGATGGTGGGTTGGGCCGTCGAGGGCGGCGCCGACATGATCATCGGCGAGACGTTCTACTTCGCCGGTGAGGCCCTGGCGGCGCTCGAGGTCGCTAAGGCGACTGGCCTGCCCGTCGTGCTCACGATCGCGCCGATGGCGCTGGAGGAGATGGCCGACGGGGTCGGCATCGTCGAGACCTGCCAGCGGCTGGAGCAGGCTGGCGCGGACGTCGTGGGCATGAACTGCTTCCGCGGGCCTGAGACGATGCTGCCCTGGCTGAAGCAGATCCGCGCGGCCGTGTCGTGCCACGTGGGCGCACTGCCGATCCCGTACCGGACCACCGCAGAGGAACCAACGTTCTTCAACCTCAGCGACGACCGTGCGAGGGTGCCCTCGCCGCACGGCCGCACCTTCCCGACCGCGCTCGACCCGCTTTACGCCAACCGATATGAGATCGGCGCCTTTGCCAAGACGGTCCACGAGCTCGGCATCAACTACATCGGCGTCTGCTGTGGCGCCTCGCCCATGCTGATCCGCGAGACCGCGGAGGCAGTCGGGAAGTCCACCGAGGCCAGCCGATTCTCTGAGAACATGCACAACCACTTCATGTACGGCGACAACGAGCGGCTACCTGAGCACATCGTCGCGCTCGGCGACCAGGCTTAGCTTCAACCCGGAGAGCCGCCGGAGGCGCCGAGCGCCGAGGACAGCGCGTCGGCGTGATCGACGAGTAGCTGCCCGTATCGCTCGATGTCCAGCTCGGTCGTGCGGTAGGTGGGCGCGATGATGCTCAGCGCCGCGACGATCTCGTCGTGGTAGTCGCGGACCGGGGCGGCGACGGCGGTGATGTCGGGCTCGAGCGTGCCGCGAGTCGCGACGTAGCCGGTCGCTCCGAGCTGACCGGCGAGCGTCGCCCCCATCGCCGTGCCGCGGCGCGGGATCGTGCGCCCGGTCCAGACCGCGGTCTGTACGCGCTGGTTGCCCGCGACCTGGCGCAGGTACAGCGCACGGTCGGGGTCCACGGCGATGCCCAGGTTGGCGGTTTCGCCGCTGGCCTGAGCGAGCGCCATCAGGTGCGGACCGGCGAGCTCATACAGTGGCTCGCCGCGCAGCACCGCCGCCGCCATCTGCATCAGTCCGTAGCCGGGACGGAAGCCGCCGAGCTCGTCACGGCGGACGAGGTCGCGCTTGGCCATCGTCGCCAGCAGACGCGACGCGGTCGCCGGTGACAGCTCGGTCGCACGCGCCAGCTCGCTCAGCGTCGCTCCGCCGGCGCGCTCGGTGACGGCCGCGAGCAGATCGAAGGCGCGATCGACCGTGCGGGTCGATCCGCGCGTTGCCACGTGACTCCATGTGTGACGGACCTGTGCGCGTGGACGGATTCACGCTATGATCCTACCATTCTCGGAAGGCCTTTTCAGTAGATGAAAGGACGAGAAGGAGAGTCACGAGTGCTGGAGCCGGCGCAGTGATCCCCCCGGCAACGACCCCACCGGCGACAACGCCCACCGCGGCGACCGCCCCTGCGGCGACCTCCCCGAGACAACCGCGGAGGCGACCGCGCCGAGCGACGATCACGCTCTGGTGGCCGGCCAAGCAGCGGCGCGGCCGGGCATGAAGCGCGATGACGACGTCCCGGTAGGTGAGGAATGGCATTCGCCGCTGTATGCGATGGCATGCCGGCAGTTTGCTCGCGCCGCCGACGTGCTCGCGCTCGACGATGAAGCACGCACCCGCCTGCTCGAGCCGCGCCGGTCACTGGTCGCGAACTTCCCGGTCCGGATGGACACGGGCGAGGTCGTCAACTACACCGGGTATCGCGTCCAGCACACACTGACGATGGGCCCGACGAAGGGCGGTCTGCGGTTCGCCCCGGACCTGGGGTTCGGCGAGTGCGCCGCTCTGGCGATGTGGATGACGTGGAAGTGCTCGCTCGTGGGGCTGCCGTTCGGCGGCGCCAAGGGTGGTGTCCGCTGCGATCCCCATTCACTGTCGGTGGGCGAGCTCGAGCGCATCACCCGCCGCTACGCCACCGAGCTGCTGCCGGTCATCGGCCCGGATGTGGATATCCCCGCGCCCGACATGGGCACCGGCGAGCGTGAGATGGCCTGGTTCTACGACACCTATTCACAATCAGTGGGCTACGCGGTGCCCGCGGTGGTGACCGGCAAGCCGGTGGCGCTCGGCGGAACCGTCGGTCGTCAGACCGCGACCGGACTCGGCGTCGTGTTCGCGATCGAGTCCGCGTTTCAGGACCTGGGGTGGTCGATCGAGGACCGGCGATTCATCGTGCAGGGGTTCGGCAACGTCGGCTCGGTCGTCGCGCACGAGCTGCATGCCCGCGGCGCGAAGGTGCTGGCGGTCAGTGACATCCGCGGGGCGATCGCCAACGCGCACGGACTCGACATTCCCGCGGTTATGCAGTGGGTGGCGGAGCACCAGTATCTCGAGGGCTTCCCGGAGGCCGAGGCGGTCGACGGGGCCGCGATGCTCGAGCTCCCCTGCGACGTGCTCGTCCCGGCCGCCCGCGAGGAACAGATCACAGGCGCGAACGCGTCCGCGCTGCAGTGCGGCCTGATCGTCGAGGCGGCCAACGGGCCCACGACCACGGCCGCTGACCGGATCCTCGAGGACCGGGGGATCATCGTCTACCCGGACGTTCTCGCCAACGCCGGCGGCGTCATCGTCTCCTACTTCGAGTGGGTTCAGAGCCACCAGAAGTACAACTGGGAGGCGACCGAGGTCCGCGAACGCCTGCGGATGCAGATGCAACAGGCCTGCCTGCGGGTGACGGGGACCCGCGAGCAACTGGACACCGACCTCCGCACGGCGGCGCTGGCCAGCGCGATCAGCCACGTCGCCGAAGCAGCCCACCTGCGAGCGATCTATCCGTGAGCGATTCCGGGACACCGTCCTCGGCCACCCGCCTCGGTGCGCCGCCGCGCTGCCGCGGCTGGCAGCAGGAGGCGGCGCTGCGGATGCTCGAGAACAACCTCGATCCCGACGTCGCCGAGAAGCCCTCCGAGCTGATCGTCTACGGCGGGATCGGGAAGGCCGCACGCGATCAGGCGAGCCTCGAAGCGATCAAGCGCGAGCTGACGCGCCTAGCTGACGACGAGACGCTGCTCGTCCAGTCCGGCAAGCCGGTCGCGGTATTCCAGACGCACGAGCTGGCTCCGCGCGTGCTGATCGCCAACACCAACCTCGTGGGCGAGTGGGCGAACTGGAAGCACTTCCGCGAGCTCGACGCGGCCGGGCTGATGATGTACGGCCAGATGACCGCCGGGTCGTGGATCTACATCGGCTCACAGGGGATTCTGCAGGGAACGTATGAGACCTTCGCAGCGGTGGCGCAGCAAGCGCTTCGGGGGAGACCTGCGCGGCCGCCTGGTCGTGACCGCCGGGCTCGGTGGCATGGGCGGCGCGCAGCCGCTCGCGATCACGATGTGCGGCGGCACCGCGCTGTGCATCGAGGTGGATCTGCAGCGGATCGAGCGGCGCATCGCAGGCGGTTACCTGGACGAGCGCGCGGCCGACCTCGACGACGCGCTCAGGCGCCTCGACGCTGCCGGTCAAGCAGGGGCGGCCGCTGTCGATCGGGCTGTTGGGGAACGCCGCCGAGGTGGTGCCCGGAACTGGCGCGCCGCGGCGTGCACATCGACGTGGTCACGGACCAGACGTCCGCCCATGATCCGCTCAACGGTTACGTCCCGGCGGGGCTCGACGATCGAGCAGGCCGACGTGCTGCGGGCCGCCGATCCGGACGCCTATCTGGAGCGCGTCGGCGAGAGTGCCGTCACGCACGTCGCGGCGATTCGCGCGCTGGCGCAGGCGGGCGCCGAGGCCTTCGACTACGGCAACGCGCTGCGCGGGCTGGCGGCCGAGTACGGCGACGAGGACGCTTACTCCTATCCGGGATTCGTACCGGCCTACATCCGGCCGCTGTTCTGCGAGGGCAAGGGGCCGTTCCGCTGGGTGGCCCTGTCGGGCGATCCGGAGGACATCCACCGAACCGACGAGGCGATCCTCGAGCTGTTCGGCGACCAGGAGAACGTCAGCCGCTGGATCCGCCTCGCACGCGAGAAGGTCCGCTTCCAGGGGCTACCGGCCCGAATCTGCTGGCTCGGATACGGAGAGCGCCACCGCGCCGGACTGCGGTTCAACGAGATGGTCGCGACGGGCGAGCTGAAGGGACCGATCGTGATCGGGCGTGACCATCTCGACGCCGGTTCGGTCGCATCGCCGACGCGTGAGACCGAGTCGATGCTCGACGGCTCCGACGCCGTCGCCGACTGGCCGATCCTGAACGCGCTGCTGAACACCGCCTGCGGCGCCAGCTGGGTGTCGGTGCACCAGGGCGGCGGCGTCGGCATGGGCAAGTCGATCCACGCGGGCCAGGTGATCGTCGCGGACGGCAGCGAGCGGGCCGCCGCGGCCCTGCGCCGCGTGCTCACCGCCGACCCCGGACTCGGGGTCGTGCGCCACGCCGACGCGGGCTACCCGCGGGCGGTCGAGCTCGCCCAGCAGAGCGACATCAGGATGCCGATGCTGTCGCGTCCGGCCAGCCGCTGACGCCCTCGAGCAGTGCCTCGCGTTTCCACGGACTCAGAGCCGGCTCGGGCGCCGGGGCCGGCACCGGCGCAGTGTCGCGAACGAATTGCTCGATCGCCGCGACCACAGCGGCGGCCTCCTCAGCCGTCGGAGCAGGTGGGCGAAGCACCGGCGAGCCCGCCGTACTAGAGCGGAATGTTTCCATGCTTGCGCCGCGGCCCCTGCTGGCGCTTGGTCTGAAGCATGCCCAGCGCTTCGATCAGTTTCGGGCGCGTCGTGCGCGGGACGATCACGTCGTCGATGTAGCCGCGCTCGGCGGCGATGTAGGGGTTGGCGAAGTGCGCCTTGTACTCCTCGATCCGCTGCGCGCGCTGGGCCGCCGGGTCCTCCGCGGCGGCGATCTCGCGACGGTAGATGATGTTCACAGCGCCCTCGGCGCCCATCACCGCGACCTCCGCGGTCGGCCACGCGAAGTTCATGTCAGCGCCGAGATGCTTTGAGCCCATCACGTCGTAGGCGCCGCCGTAGGACTTGCGCGTGATCACCGTCAGCTTCGGCACCGTCGCCTCCGCGTACGCGTAGAGCAGCTTGGCGCCGTGACGGATGATCCCGTTCCACTCCTGCGCGGTGCCGGGCAGGAAACCCGGGACGTCACAGAACGTCAGGATCGGGACGTTGAACGCGTCACACGTGCGGATGAAGCGCGAAGCCTTCTCGCTGGACTCGATGTCCAGCACCCCCGCCATCTGCGCCGGCTGGTTGCCGACCACCCCGACCGCGTACCCGTCCAAGCGCGCGAACCCGCAGATCATGTTGCGCGCGAACAGCTCCTGCACCTCGAAGAACTCGCCGTCGTCGACCACGTGGTGCACGACCTCGCGCATGTCGTAGGGCTTGTTCGGGTTGTCCGGCACGATCGTGTCGAGCTCCGCAGCCATCCTCGAGCGGTCATCAGTCGAGGCCACACGCGGCGGGGTCTCCAAGTTGTTCTGCGGCAAAAACGACAGCAGATAGCGGGCGTCCTGGAGACACGCGTCCTCATCCTCTGAAGCGAAGTGCGCCACACCGGACTTGGCGTTATGGCTGATCGCGCCGCCGAGCTCCTCGAACCCGACCGACTCGCCCGTGACCGTCTTGATCACCTCAGGCCCGGTGATGAACATGTGCGAGGTCTCCTTGACCATGAACACGAAGTCCGTGATCGCCGGCGAATACACCGCCCCGCCGGCACATGGCCCCATGATCAGGCTGATCTGCGGGATCACGCCGGACGCGCGCACGTTGCGCATGAACACCTCGCCATAACCGCCGAGCGCGACCACGCCCTCCTGGATCCGCGCGCCGCCCGAGTCGTTGATCCCGATGATCGGACAGCCGGTCTTCTCCGCCAGCTCCATCACCTTGACCATCTTCTCGCTCATAACCTCACCCAACGACCCACCGAAGACCGTGAAATCCTGGCTGAACACACACACCCGCCGGCCGTCGATCAAGCCGAAACCCGTCACCACCGCATCCGCGTACGGACGGTTGGATTGCATCTCGAAATCGGTCGTGCGATGCCGCACGAACACGTCCAACTCCTGAAACGAGCCCGGGTCCAGCAGCTTCTCCAGCCGCTCACGCGCGGTGTACTTCCCCTTCGCGTGCTGCTTCTCAACCGCCGCCGCGCTACCCGCATGGATCGCCTCGTACTTCAACGCCTCCAACTGATGGAGCCGCTCGATGAACGTCTCGGGCGCGTGCTCCTGGGTCTCAGGGTGCAGGTCGACCTCGGGGTGGACGTCGCTCTCGGCGTGGACGTCGGTCATAGGTGTCGCCACTCTACCGGCGGTGGCCCCGCTGGGCCCCCGCCGACCTCGGCCGCCCTCAGAGCCGAGGGCTCGGGGTACTCAGCGAGAAAACGGCCGGTGGTGAGCCTGCCCCAGCGAATCGAGCACGGCGTCGCACACCGCCGTGGAGTCGGCCGAGACGGTCACCTTCGTGCCCCATCCGGACGGTTCGAGCCGCACCGTGCCGCTTGCGCGATCGCCCTCCCAGGCGACGGTGGTCTGCGGTTCGAGCCGCGTGATCCGAATCTCCCCGAACTCCTCCAGATGCTGGGCCAACAGATCCACATCGCTGCAGACGGCCCAGAGCTCCGGCGCGGACTTCACGAGGGTCCGGACGGCTGTCACTTCGCTCATCGCTTCTGGTTTCGCGCTTCAGGTATGCGACTCCTGCGTACGAGCGTTGACGTGCAGAGACTCGAGCGTCCCGGACTCGAAGTTCCGACCAGCAGCGCGGTCAGGCGGCTGCCGGTACGAGCAATGTGCGTCCTTGTGGAGTTGGATCAGTTGGTTGGCTGGTAGCGGCCGAACACGTCGCGCATCGCGTCGCAGACCTCGCCGAGCGTGCAGCGGTCTTTGAGTGCCTGGCGCAGCACCGGCAGCATGTTGTCGGTCGAGGCCGCTGTTTGTCGGACCTGATCGAGCCGTTGGGTGACGAGCTGCTGATCACGGTCGCGCTTGAAGTCGGCCAGGCGCGCAACCTGCTCACGTTCGGTGGCGGGGTCGACACGCATGATGTCGGGCACCTCGACATCCTCCTCGACGAACCTGTTGACGCCGACGACGATGTCCTGCTCGAGCCGGTAGCGCTCGTGGTACCCGAACGCCGACTCCTCGATCTCTGACTTGATGAACTCGATCGCCTGCACGGCACCGCCGAGCTCATCGACCCTGGCGATCAGCTCGCCGGCGCGCTGCTCGATTTCATCGGTCAGTGCCTCGACGTAGTAGGAGCCGGCGAACGGATCGACCGTGTCGGCCACCCCGGACTCGTACGCGAGGATCTGCTGGGTGCGCATCGCGATCTTCGCCGCACGCTCGGTCGGCAGCGCCAAGGCCTCATCAAAACCATTGGTGTGCAGGGACTGTGTACCACCGCACACCGCCGCGAAACCCTGCAGGGCGACCCGCACGATGTTGTTCTCGGGCTGCTGCGCGGTCAACGTGACACCAGCGGTCTGGGTGTGGAAACGCAGCTTCCACGAGCGCTCGTCCTTCGCGCCGAACCGCTCACGCATGATCTGTGCCCACATCCGCCTGGCCGCGCGGAACTTCGCGACCTCCTGAAACACGTTGTTGTGGCCGTTGAAGAAGAACGCCAGCCGCGGCGCGAAGTCATCCACCTGCAGCCCCGAGTCCAAAGCGGCCTGCACGTAGGCGATCCCGTTGGACAGCGTGAACGCGACCTCCTGCACCGCCGAGGCGCCCTTCTCGCGGAAGTGGTAGCCACTGATCGAGATCGTGTTCCACTTCGGGATGTTCTCCCGGCAGTAGGAGAACAGGTCAGTCGTCAACCGGATCGCACCCTGCGGCGGGTAGATGAAATTCCCCCGGGCGATGTACTCCTTGAGGATGTCGTTCTGGGTCGTGCCGCGCAGCTCTGCGGCCGGCACGCCCTGCTCCTCGCCGACGAGCTCATACAGAAGCAACAGCACGCTCGCGGGGGCGTTGATCGTCATCGACGTCGAGACCCTGTCGAGCGGGATCCCCGCAAACGCGGTGCGCATATCGTCGATCGAATCGATCGCAACGCCGGTGCGCCCCACCTCACCCAGCGACCGGGGGTCATCGGAGTCGAGCCCGAGCTGGGTCGGCAGATCAAACGCCATCGACAGGCCCGTCGAGCCGTGTTCCAGCAGGTAGTGGTAGCGAGCGTTTGACTCCGTCGCGCTCGCGTAACCCGCGTATTGACGGATCGTCCAGAGATGCCTGCGGTACATCTCCGCATGCACACCACGCGTGAAGGGGTATTCGCCCGGCTCACCCAGCTCCTGTTCCAGGTCCGCCGGCAGGTCGGCGTCGGTGTAAGCGGGCTTGACCTCGATCCCCGAATCCGTGAAACGACGCGGATCCTCAGGGCCCACGATCGGCGCGATCGACTGCTGCTCGCTCTCAGCCATGCTCGTGAGCTTACGGCGCGCCAAGTCGGACCGGCGATGCCGAACCTCGCTACCGGTTCACTGGAGAACCTTCGACAGGAACGAGCGCGTGCGTTCGTGCTTTGGTGCTCCGAGGACTTCGGCAGGTGGTCCCGATTCGACCACGGCGCCGTCATCCATGAACACGACCGTGTCGGCGGCCTCGCGCGCAAAGCCGATCTCATGCGTGACCACGATCATCGTCATGCCGCTGTGGGCGAGGTCGCGCATCACGTCGAGCACGTCCCCGACCAGCTCCGGGTCGAGCGCCGACGTCGGCTCGTCGAACAGCATCAGCTTCGGGTCCATCGCCAGTGCGCGTGCGATCGCCACGCGCTGCTGCTGGCCGCCGGATAGTGCGACCGGATGTGCGTCGCACTTGTCGCTGAGACCGACCCTGTCCAGCAACTCACGCGCTCGCTGCTCCGCCTCGTCACGCTTGCGCTTGAGCACCTGGACGGGCGCGAGCGTGACGTTCTCAAGCGCCGTCATATGCGGGAACAGGTTGAACTGCTGGAACACCATTCCGATCTGCTGGCGCTTCTGCGCGACTACGCGCTCGTGCAGCTCGTAGAGCTTGCCGTTGCCCTCGCGGTAGCCCACCAATTCGCCATCTACCGAGAGGCGACCGGAGTTGATCTTCTCGAGGTGGTTGATGCAGCGCAGAAAGGTTGACTTGCCTGAACCGGAGGGGCCGAGGAGGCACATGACCTCGCCGCGGTTGACGGTGAGCGTGATGCCTTCAGAACCGCGTTGCGACCGAAGCGCTTGTGCACCCCCTCGGCGCGGACCATCACCTCGCTCACGCTCCCATACCTCCGCCTCCGCCGCGGCCAAGGGAGAGCCACCGCTCCTTCATAGTCGCCTGCTGGGCGCGCGAGAAGCCCTCACCCACCTTGCGCTCCAGGTAGTACTGGCCTACATAGGCGATGCTCGTGAGCGCCAGGTACCAGATGCTTCCCACTATCAACAGCTGTATGACCTTGTAGTTGACCGCCGAAATGTCCGAGGTCTCGAAATAGAGCTCGGTGAAACCGATCACCGACGCGAGCGACGTGTTCTTGAGCATCGAGATCGTCTCATTGCCGGTGGGCGGCAGGATCACGCGCATCGCCTGCGGCAGCACGATCCGGCGCATGATCTGCATGCGACTCATGCCGAGCGAAGCGGCGGCCTCGCTCTGCCCTTCAGGCACAGAGATGATCCCGGCACGGACGATCTCCGCCATGTAGGCGCCCTCGTTGGTGGCAAGTGCGAGCAGCGCTGCCAGGAAAACTGTGATCAGCGCGTTTGCATTCGGGTGGACCAGGGACGGCCCGAACGGGATCCCGATCGCGATCACCCCGTGCGGGAACAGCGCCGAAAGGTTGTACCAGAACACGATCTGCACCAGGAGCGGCGTCCCCCGGAAGAAGTAGATGTAAATCCAGCTGGCCGACTTCAGGATCGGATTCGGCGAGAGTCGCATGATCGCCAGGATCACGCCAAGGATGACGCCACCCAGCATCGCCAGCACAGTCAGGTAGAGACAGGCGATGACGCCGTGGATGACGCGAGGGTCGAACAGGTATTGCCCGACGACGTGCCACTCGATCGCGGAGTCCGTGACCGCGAACCGAATCAACGACGCCGCGATCACGAGCACGACGAACGCCGCGATCCAGCGACCGGGGCGCCGCACCGGAACGGCCTTGATGTCGTCAGGCCGCTCCGGCGCGATCTGAGTCAGCTCGGGCGGGTCGGTCATACCTTCCGACAACTCTTGTCGATCCCGAACCGCTGTGCTGGCGAACTTCGGCAGGCTCTAGCTGGCGCCGTCGACCTTCACTCCGGACGCGGGGATCTCGATGCCCTGAAGGCCCCACTTCTTGAAGATCTTGCCGTAGGTGCCGTCCTTGACCAGGTACAGGACCGCGGCCTTGACAGCGTTCGTCAGTTTCGTGCTCTTGGCGATCGCGAGCCCGTACGGAGCAGGGGCGTAGGCGGCTCCGACGATCTTGAACTTGCCGCCCGATTGCTTGACCTGATAGTCCGCCACGGGCGTGTCAGCGAAGCCGAGCTGCGCGTGCCCGTCAGACACGTCCAGGTTCGCCTCGCTCTGTGTCGGGAAGTTCTTCACCGCCACGGCCTTTTTGTGCGCCTTGGTGCACTTCGTGCTCTGCGTCTTGGCATCGGCCTCCTCGGTCGTGCCGGTTTCGACAGACACAGTCAGGCCGCAGATCGAGCTGATGCCCATGATGCTGGTGCCACCGGACTTCAGCGTGTAGAACGACTCGCCGACGTTGGCGTAGTCAACGAAGTTGACCTCGTGCTCACGCGCTTTGGTGTCGGTGAAGGACGAGGCGCCGATCATGTAGCGCCCGGCGACCATGCCCGGAATGATGTCGTCGAAGGTGACGTTGGCAATAGTGACCTTCAGGCCCATCACCTTGCCGATTGCGTTCATGAGGTCTGCGTCCATGCCGATCACGGTGTGTCCGTTCGAGGACATGAACTCGTCGGGCGCATAGGTCGCGTCCGAGGCGACCGTCAGCTTCCCGCCAGATTTGATCGAGGCTGGCACCAGCTTCTCGATCGAGGCCACGCCCCCACTCGACGACGCCACCGCGGGCGCGCTCGCAAAGGCGGCGACGGCGACCGACACCCACGACGGCGAGTGCCCTTCCAATCATGTTGCGACTTCCCATCAGAGCTTCCTCCCAAATAGACGGGCCCGGCAGACGGCGCGGGCCGGGGTTGAGCATACGAGAGACCGCTTCTGCGAGCCACCTCTATGACTACGCTTGCGGCATGCGCGTGCGGATACGTCTGTTTGCTGCATTGCGGGAGCGTGCCGGCACCGATCTCCTGACGCTCGACCTGCCCGACGGGGCGCGCGTCGGTGACGCGCTGGACGAGCTGCGCTGGCTCACGGGAGACCTCCGCACGGTGCTCGCCGTCAACCGCGACTACGCCTCCGCGGAGACAGTGCTGCAGGCCGATGACGAGCTTGCCTTGATCCCGCCGGTGTCGGGCGGGGCGGTCAATTCCGCGCTGCATGTGCGGATCAGCTCTGAGCCGCTGTCACAGGAAACGCTGGTCGCGGCTGTGAGCGACCCGCATGCAGGCGCGATCGTGACCTTCCTGGGCGTGACCCGCGAGGTGCCGGCGTTGGAGTACGAGGCCTACGCCGAGATGGCCGTGGCCAAGATCCGGGAGATCGCGGCGGCCGCCGCTACTCGCCATGGACTATGCGCAGTCGCGGTCGAGCACCGGATCGGGACCGTGCCGCTGTCGGAGCCCTCGGTCGTGATCGCGGTGTCGGCGCCGCACCGCGCCGAGGCGTTCGCGGGCGCCCGCGAGATCATCGACACGCTCAAGGCCGAAGTCCCGATCTGGAAGCAGGAGGAGGGCGAGTGGGCCAAAGGCGCTGCGCCTACCGAGGCGACACGCCCACCTGACGGGTCAGCACGCTAGTCTGCCGCCTCGATGCCACCCACAGACCGCTTCGTGATCAGCTTCGCGGCCGAGCCGCCACAGCAGGCGCTGCCCTACGGCCGCTGGGCTGAGGAGCTGCGCGAACACTTCGTCGCCGCCTGCGCCGACATCGAGGCCGACGATCAGGAGATAGGCGAGCCCGGTGATATCCGCTGGTTCCCGGACCGCACCTTCTCGGGACGCACCTACGTACCGGCCGTGGCGCGAACCGAGGCGGGCTATGAGCTTTTCGGCTACGTCTCGTACGCCGACCCCGGCGACGACGCCGAGCCCGACCACTTCGAGGCGCGCGCCGACTTCACCGGTGACGTCGCCGAGGCGAATCCTGACTGGCAGCTGGACCTGAACGAGATGGTGCTCAGCACGTGGCGCGGCGAGGCCGGCCAGAGCGCCGAGATGACGCTCGTCTGGGGCATGCCCCTGATGCCTGGAGGCGCACTGGTGACCGCGGAGCTCGCGGACCATGCCGTCGACCAGTGCACGCTGGCAGAGCAGCGGTTCACGCTGATCGCGCCCGACAATTACCGCGGCGACTACCTCGACCTGAAGCTCTGGGGCAAGCGCGGCAACCAACTCGCGGTCGAGTCGCTGTACGCCTCCGACGAGGAGGACGATGAAGATTCGGACCTCCCATCCGAGTCCGGCGACAACGAGTCCGCTGCCTAGCCGCGGCGGCTACGCTGGGCGCCCGCCCTCGTAGCTCAATGGATAGAGCACGCGCCTCCTAAGCGCGGGATGCAGGTTCGATTCCTGCCGGGGGCACTCCCCTCTGGTGCCCTGCCTACGTCAACGCAGGCATCACTTTGGCGTCTTGTGCCAGTCGATGCGGTACACCCAAACGCCGCCAAGCGACTCCTTCTTCAGACCGAGTGCGGCCAGAGCCTGCGGCCACTGCTGGGCGTACTTCGGGTAGCGACGACCACCGCGCCCACATGTTGGCGTTCGATAAAGGAGTGCAGCTCTTGTGGATCCGGCCTTCGTGCCGGTGACGCTGAGCAAGGCGGACCAAAGTGGATCCCTCGAGTAATCCGCCGGATACTGCGGACTTGATGTATCCGCCCGCCATACGGAACCACATGCTCCGTGTCGGCCTGCCAGAGCATCCCCTCCCCGATCTGCCCGAAGGGCAGGATCAGGACAGTTTCCCCGCGAGCGATATAGCGTTCGGTATTGAGTCGTAGTGAAGAACGGGGGGTTATATGACCAGCCGGTCCAAAGGCCGGAGCCGACGTTTGGGTACCAGGCACGCGATACTCGCGGCCGCCAGCGCCCATTTGGCCAGTCGCCAAACTCCGGTGCGCGGCTGCGCCAACCACAGGGCGAAGATGACCGCAAGAATCAGGAACATGTAGACGGTCAAGCGCATCGGGATCACGTCGGTTAAGAGCCCCCGATCCAGCAACTTCCAGGGGAGCGCGGACGTCTGGTAGCCCGCAATGTGCAGGTACGACCCGAGCACCAGCACGACGACGATCGCCAGGATCGCGAACAGCACTCTCGTCAACGTCAGGCGCCAGCGCGTGATCGTGTAGCGCGCGACGATCAGCGCGAGTGGCAAGCCCACATACGAGACCGTCTCAGCGTCGCTTCCGCTGAAGCCGGTCTTGCGGCCAGGCGGTCAGCTGGCGAATGATGTCGTGTTTGTCGAGCCGGACGAGGTCCGGAGGCACGAGAAACCCGAGCAGATCGCTGCCATCGATATCACCGATGTCGGATCCGAACCTCACGATTCCGCGAAGTGCGTAGTAGATGATCGGGACTGACTACGACCAGCGCCGCGACTCCCGCGACGAGGATCGGCTTGACCGTGCCTCGATCTGCTCTCGTTTGGCCGGCGCGAGCACGAACGCCACGGCCAGGGCAACCGCTCCAAGCGCGACGAACGTGAGCGTGATTTCGCTCGCGGTCAAGAACAGTGCGGCCAGGAGAAGTGCCATCAAGACCATGAATCGCCGTTCGCCGATGCGCCCGTCGATCCGACGGACTACGAGGTAGGACCATGGCTGGAATCGGAAAGATCAGCACGAGCTGGACGTGACCTTCCAAGTGCCCCAGCATGTAGGTCGAGAAGCCGAACACATAACCGCCGACGAGGCTCGCGACAAACTTGCCCGTGACGTACCGGCACAGGAGAAAGGCGAAGAACGCCGCCAGCACCGGGCTGGCCAGCATCAGCACGTTGTAGGACACGATCGGACCGAACGCGATCGTGATCGGCATGGCGATGATCCCGGCGAGCGGGGCCAGCGTCGGACTGGTCGCGGCGAGATCGACCCGGTCCGGGGCGAACAGCGACGTGGGTAACGAAGGGGTTCAACCCGTGAAGCAGCGCGTACGGCCACCAGGCCAGGCTCCACATGTTCGCTGTCGGATCGGTCCAGTCCTGCAATCCGACGCTCGCGCTCCCGAGATGGGGCAGCACGTGCAACCCGAAGTAACCGATCGTGATGGCCACGTACAGTGCGAGCGCGGCCATCGCCTGGCGGCGTCCCGACGCGAGCCAGGCACGAGCGGTGTCAAACGTCCGCGGGAAGCGGTACGCGGTTGACGTCTGAGTCGTCATCTGCGCGCTAATCGTAGTCACGGCGACGCGACCGTCCGCTGCCGACCGGCGAGAGGCTTCACCGCTCGCTCGAGCGACGGCGGGTAGGTGGACGTCGCGGGGAGGAGCGGTCACTTCGTCGCGACGATGGCGTTATGCGCAGCGAACCTCCGCAACCCGGGAGTGCTCTCGAACACCGCTCGAGCGCGGCGGCGACGTCGCATCGCCCTCGGCGGGGTGAAGTCCGGGACGGCGCCGAGTTGTCTACTGATCACGATCTGTCCGCCCGCAGCCCGCAGACCGGCGACGATCTCCGCTTCCGGGATCAGTCGCTCTTCAGCCAGTCGTCCTGGGGAACGCGCGCCATCAGCGGCCCCCAGTAGGGGTTGCGGGGATTGTGGTCCCAAACCACCACCCGGCCGGAGGGCCTCACACACCCTGACCATCTCGGCGAGCGTCTGTCGTACGTCGTCGGGGTCCGCGATGTGGTGCATGGCCGCCACGGTGATCACGAGATCGAAGCTGTCGGCGTCGAACGGCAGTGAGGTTCCGGAGGCGTGCACCGGGCGAACCAGCTGCGTCCTGGCCGCGAGGATATCAAGCATCCCCTGTGAGGGATCGACTCCGACCATGCCGTATCCGGCAGCCGGCGAGTCGCTCGGCGAGCACCCCGGTCCCGCAACCGACGTCGAGCCCGTCCCCGCGGGGACAGTGCGCGAGCACGAACTGCGTCCGTTTCTGCAGGTAATGCTCGACGACATGTGCGGGCAGCGACTCGTCGTAGACGGACGCGATCGAGTCAAAGTGTGAGCTGCTCACGGACCGCCTCATCGTTCGGTGTAGGTTCCACGGCGAACGCCTTAGGCCGCCTGCGCGGCCGCGGGGATGACCCCGCGGCGCGAAGCACCAGCCCGATCATCCGTAACCCGACGGATACCGCGGTCAGCCGGCTGCCGGTGACAGATGACCGCCCGACGCGCGGGAGATAGTTGACCGGCACCTCGACGAACCGCGCGCCCGAGCCGATCGTGAGCAGCATGATCTCCATGCCCGCGTGGCTGCCGCCGACCTTCATGTTGCTCGCGACGTGCTTCGCGGTGTCTCTGCGCAACAGCCGGTACGTGCAACCGACGTCGCTGAGATGGCTTGTGTTCAACAGGACCTCCATCAGCTTCGCGACCGCCCAGTTACCCCAGCGCAAGAACCAATCCATGTTCGCGCCCTCCCACACCAGTTCCCAGGTCGTCCGCGTGCCGAAGACCGCGTCGCATTCCGTGCTGTACACGAGCAGCTTCCGGATATCGTCCGGCACGAACGTGCCGTCCGGCTCAGCCAGGACGATCAGATCGCCGCTGGCTTCGAGCAGTCCGCGGCGGCTCGCGTGCCCATACCCCTGACGGGGCTCCTTGACCAACCGCGCCGAGGTCTTGCGAACCTCCCCTTCCGTGCCCGCTTGCGCGTTGTTGTCGACCACGAGCACCTCGTCGACGAGGCCTGTGGCAACGAAACCCTCAATGACAGCTCGGATCGAGTCGCGCTCGGCATAGGTCATGAGCACGACTGACACCGTCTTTCCATTCCACATAAGTCGGGGTGAGGATACACACGTTCGCGGAAACTCCCCGTTGCAGCCCGGCCACTAACCGGCCAGCGTGGGGGCTCGCGGTAAGCGCGGCGAGCAACATCGAGATGTCTGATGACGCGGGGCGGCATCAGGGCAATATGCTTCACGTGATGCGCGCGAGACCGACTGTAGTCAAGTTAGATTCGTGACCATCGGATCCGCGGCCCCGGCTCTCAGCATCGTTATCCCGCTATACAGGGATCAGGACGCGCTCGTAGCCATCTTCGAGCGCTGCGGAGCCGTGATGGACGGAATCGAAGGCGGCGCAGAGCTGGTCCTTGTCGACGACGGCGGCCTCGATGCGACGACCCCTCGCGCTGTTGCGCTCGCCAGGCAATTCCGCCACCCGGTGCAGATCCTGCGCCTCGCCCGGAACTTCGGCCAGCACCCCGCCGTGTTCGCGGGACTCGACGCCTCGCACGGAAACGTGGTGGTCGTCCTCGATAGCGACCTGCAGTATCCGCCGGAGGACATTCATCTGCTATTGGGGGCCATGGACGACGAGCACCCGGTGGTGTCCGGCTATCGAGCCGACCGCCAAGACCCTTTGGCGCGGCGGCTGATCACGCGCGTTCTGACCAACTACCTGAATCGGCGCACAGGCGCCAAGCTCCGAGACTTCGGCTCGATGTTCCGCGCCTATGATCGCGCGACGGTTGAACTGATGCTCACCCTAACCGAGCGCCACCGGTACGTTCCCGCCGTCGTCGCCTGGCTCGGAGTGCCGATCAAAGAGATCCCGATCTCGCACCAGCCAAGAACAGCACAGGGTTCTCGCTACCGACTCTCGGCGCTGGTGGAACTGACGCTCGACCTGATCACCGGCTACAGCGTCTTTCCGCTGAGGGTGGTCACCGCGTTGGGCGTCGTCGGGTCAATCATCGGCCTCGCTGCCACGGTCGCTTTCGCGATCTACAGACTGACTGCGGGCCAGAGCGTCAGCGCGACGACCTCTGCGTTCGCCCTGGTGTTTTTCCTGCTGGCCGTCCAGCTCATTGTGCTTGCGCTCACGGGGGAATACGTGGGACGTGTCTACACCGAGGCCAAGGGCCGGCCGTATTATTTGGTTCGCGATTGCGTCAGCATCCCGGGCAACGGCGAGACCGCGGGTGGTTCCAGTGATCCGGGCAGCACGGAGACCGGGACGCCGATCTCTCCCCTCGACCACCACGAAATGTGAGACAGCAGCACGGTCTCGTCGAGGCTCTGGGATGGGATTCGGCTCATTTCGGGGTCACCGTCGGACGCGTCGCCCGTGACGCATACGACCTAAGAGCCGCCGCAGCGGAAGCCGATGCACTCAGCTTTGCCTGCACCTACCTGCTCGTCTCCGCGGACGATCCCGCTAGGCTCTCGGCGGCCCAGCGCGCCGGCTTCGTCGTGGTTGACGTGCGGATCGAACTTGCGACAGAAGCCATGAACGCGCTGGACCCGGCCCACGGCTGCCGTGCCGCACACTCGACCGCCGACGCTGGATGGCTGAAAGAGCTGGCCGCTGAGCGCTTCACCAGCTCCCGGTTTTTCGCAGACCCGCGGTTCGGACACGACGCGGCTGCCAGCCTGTTCGAGGCTTGGGTCGACAGCGGCTTGGAGGGCGGGCCACGACAACTGCTGATATCGGGCGAACAGACCGGCTTTGTAATCGCTCGCTACGATCACCCAGCGGACGAGGGCGTGATCGAACTGATCGCGAGCAGCGCCGATGCCGCCCGAGGAACCGGCCGGCGGTTGCTAAGCGCCGCGCATGAGCGGTTCCTGGCGGAGGGCCTGACCTCAGCATCAGTGGTGACCCAAGCGGGGAACATCGCCGCGCTGAGGTTGTACGAGAGCGCTGGGTACCGCATCCGGCATTCCGACGTATGGCTGCATCGCTGGCGAGAGACCTAGCTGGAGTGCCGGCGCGCCATCCCCAGCGCATGATAGGTACGACCCGATGAGCGCAGCCGGCCATACCAACGAGCCCGATCCTGCCGACGGCTACGCGCAGATCACACTCACGCCACGGCGCACACCGTTGAGGCGCCTCTCCGAGGCGTGGAACAACGCCGAGTTGTTCAGTGCACCGCCGCGAGCCGAATGGTCATCACTGCTGCGGCGAGTCCGCACGGTCGGCTTCGCGCTGTTGATACTCGAGTTCGTCGGGATGTGCGTGTGGTCGTATATCCAGGTCAGGCGCTTCGCGCTAACACCGGACTTCGCGAATTACTATCAGGCCGCGCATCTGCTTGCCAACGGCGTTGTCAATCCGCTGGACACGATCTTCCCGATTCACCTCCAGGGTCATCCAACGCACTTCTGGGCCAATGCGATGGAGGGCTTCATCATTCCCGTCGCAGTTGCGTATCGCATCTGGCCTCATGCGGAGACGATCAAGTGGATGCAGAACCTGGCTCTGGTCGCCACACAGGCAATTGCGTTCTCCTGGATCTGCGATATCGCAGCGCATCACGAACAGAACGGGTCATCGCGCCGCTCGGGCCCTCTGCTGGCCGCGTTTGGCTTGTTGATGCTCATTGGCAATCCGTGGTTCATCTGGACTAGCACCGTCGACGTTCATGGAGAGCCTTTCGCGCTGGCGCCCACGCTGGCGTTGGCACGTAATCTTCATCGCGGCCGCGGCGGGCGTGCCTGGCTGTGGGCGGCCGTCGCGATCTTCTCCACGGGCATCGGCGCAACCTATACGGCAGCGGTCGGCGCGTCCGCGATGCTCAGTGGGCGGGTGCGCTTGAAGCAGGGAGCGCTGATCGCGCTCGCCGGGATCGCCTGGTTCGGGCTGCTTTCGGAGCTGAAGCTCTTGATCATCGGTGGACCCGCCACCTTCGAATCAATTCTCACTGGTAACACCAGCCGACAGACCTCGATCGGCGATGCCGGATACCTCTTCAACACTGGACGGCAGATCACCTGGGGCCATATCGTGAAGGGAGCAGTTCAGCATCCTCTCAATGTGGTCCGCGCCCTATGGTCCAACCACCTCAACTTCTGGGCCACGATTTCGCCATCCGGCTTCGCGGGTCTCTTCTGGATACCGGTATTCCTCCCAGCAGCGCTCGTACTGTTCGAGGGAGGCTTCACCCGCCAGTTCGGCCAACCAGGCTTCCAAAATCTCGCCGTCGGACCGCTTGTCGCGGTGGGCACGGTCGCTATCGGAGCCCATCTGCTCGCTAACTCGGGCGCCCGACTCCAGCGCACGATCGCCGCAGGCGGTGTGCTCCTCAGCCTTTACACGATCGGTTGGTTCTCCGTATGGGTTCCACGTATCCCAGGGTCATGGCTGAACATCTCACCGGCCGCCGCGAATGTCCTCAGACAGCTCAAGGCTCGGATCGGCCCAGATGATGAGGTCATCAGCGATCATGCATTCGTCGGCGGCTTCGCCGACAGAAAGTGGATCTACTTCCGGCACATCCCGTCCGTGACCAACGGATTCCAGGTCCGTCACGGACGCCCCGTCTGGATAATCCTTTCGCCGAGTCAGGGGATTGCGGTGGGTGACGCAGCGAGCACGCTGGACCTGATCACGGTCCTGGAGAGAGACCCATCGATTCACCTTGAAGTCCGTAAGGACGGAATCTGGGCATTCCGATGGCTGCCGCCGGAGGGGACTCACACGCTGCGCTTCCCACCACCGACGGTGTACACAATCTCCGGGGCCAATCTCGCGGGAACGTCAGCGAACCCCATACCCAGCGCTGGCCCCCAGCCTGGGTACGCCAGCAACTCGGGTACCCCTGGGTACGTGGTTGACGGTGGGTATCTCAGCGTCACGACCGGTGTGTACCGCACGATCGTTTCCATGTCAGCGACCCATCCCGCCAATGTCGAGGTGTGGGACGACACCCGGAACACCCTTCTGCGCCGCGTGGTCGTGCGCCACACGGCTGGGCGGATCGACATCCCCCTGACGGTGCGCATTCGCGCGACCAGCCAACAACCCGGTGTCACCGGCTGGGGCCCGTGGCAGATCGAGCCAGTGCTGTCCTCCGGCGACACTCTTGAGGTTCGAGTGTGGACCGCTGCGCCGACGTCAACGGTGAAGGTGTACAGCCTGACGATGAAGCGGCTGCGGTCGTAGGCTCGCTCGCCGCGCAGGCTGCCAGAAGTACTACGCCACCGGCAGTACGGCAACGGTGTCCGTCACCGCTGTCATCACGCGCCGTATGTCTTCGCCGAGGTCAATGAAGACCGGCAGCCGTGCAATCCGCACCGCCTCGCGCTCGGTCACATCAAGCGAGCCGCCGAGTCTGCCAAAGCGTCTTCCCGCTGGCGAGTCATGCAACGGTACATAGTGGAACACTGACTGGACGCCGTGGCGTTTCATCCCGGCGATGAAATCATCACGCTGGTCGCCTCCACGCAGTCTCAACGCATAGATGTGGGCGTTGTGGCGGCAATCATCTGGCACCGTCGGCAGCTGAATGAGCCCGCGCTCGTGGAGTGGCGTGAACGCATCCTCGTACGCGTTCCAAAGCGCAACCCGGCGTTCAGTGATGCCGCTTGACGCGCACAACTGAGCCCACAGAAACGCCGCCGTCACCTCACTCATCAAGAATGACGAGCCGAGGTCAACCCAGGTGTATTTGTCGACCTGCCCGCGGAGGAACCGCTTACGGCTGGTTCCCTTCTCCTGAATGATCTCTGCTCTCTCAACCAGGCTAGGATCGTTGACTACGAGCGCGCCGCCCTCGCCGCATTGGATGTTCTTGGTCTCGTGGAACGAGAACGTGGCCAACTCCCCAAACGATCCCAATGGCTTCCCGCCCTCCCAGGCGTGGACGCAGTGCGCGGCGTCCTCGATCAGGACCACCGCTCTCTCTCGACAAACCCGCGCGAGTTCCGCCAAGTCGGCACCGACACCGGCGTAATGCACGGCGATGAGCGCCTTGGTGCGATCCGTGATCGCGGCAGCGGCCGCATCAGTGTCAATGTTCAGCGTGTCCTCGCGAATGTCGACGAAGACGGGCACCCCGCCACGGAGCGCGACGGCGTTCGCGCATGAGACGAACGTAAACGACGGCATGACGACCTCGTCTCCCGGGCCGACGCCGGCAAGGACGACCGCCATCTCCAACGCGGCGGTGCAGCTGGGGGTCATGAAAGTCGCCGACCCACCTATGTGATCGGTCAGCCACTGGGCGCAGTGGCGACTGAATGCTCCATTGCCAGAGAGATGTCCAGCCGCCACGGCTTGCTGGATGAAGCCGACCTCATCTCCTGTCGTGTGGGGTCGGTTGAACGGAATCGGCGCAGGTGCGGCCATTGGCTGTATCGTAACCCGCACGTGGTTCGAGGCTGCTCGATCGTCAGGCATGCTGCAGCCTCCAAGGCCGGCAGGCTGTCATGAAGCGATGCGCGTGGTGTGCACAGCCGATACAGGGATCTGGTTGGGAGTGTGCTGCTTGCGGCCACTCTCCCGAAGATTCTGATGGGGTGCGCCTTTTCGCCCCGCAGCTCGCTGTCGAGGGTGAACGCTTTGACTCCGAGATATTCGATGCCCTTGTCCAGGTTGAGGACCGCAGCTGGTGGTTCCGGACCAGAAACAGACTGATTCTCGACGTGATGGCACGGGTGTTCCCACGGTCCGGTTCCGTACTTGAGATCGGCTGCGGGACCGGTTATGTCTTACGTGCACTCGCGGGCGCCGGCTATGCGGTTACCGGCGGCGAGCTGTTCCCACGCGGGATAGTTCACGCTCGCGCGCGTGTGCCTGACGCGACATTCCTCCAGTTCGACGCCCGCAACCTCCCTTTTCGTGATGAATTCGACGTGGTGGCGGCGTTCGACGTACTCGAGCACATCCCTGACGATCAGTTTGTGCTCAACGAGATGGCACGCGCGGCAAAGCCAGATGGCGGGATCATCGTAACCGTCCCACAGCACCCATGGATGTGGAGCAGGGCTGACGAGCATGCCCGCCACGAGCGGCGATACACGCGCTCCGAGTTGACCGAGAAGATGCGCACGGCCGGCTTGGAGCCGGTCCTAGTGACATCGTTCGTCACGATTGCGATGCCGGCAATGGCTGTAGCTCGCATTCTTCAGCGCCGTGTCCAAGACTACGACTTCATGGACGAGTTCAGGATACCCACCTGGCTCGACCGCCTACTGAGCGGATTAGCGGCCATCGAGCGGCGGTTGATCAAGTGGCACGTTACGCTTCCCGTCGGCGGGTCGTTGCTCATAGCGGCTCGGCGCACGACATCCCGAGGTAGCTCCTGACACCGACGGCAGTATGCGGCCGCGCGCTTTTACGTCGCTCGGCATACAGCACGCCTTACTGGCTCGGGTTCTGACATTCCGCCACATGCCTGTTTGCGTACAACTCACGCCCTAACAGGCTCGTCGGCCGTTCATGCCCGTCGCGGATTACTATCTCCCGCGACACCAGAACCGCAGCAGCTCGGGTAACAGGTGGGTCGCGGCACTGTCGTCGTCGTGCAGTAAGCCATGACGATGGCGAAGCCGACCGGATCGGATGACAACTTTGCGCCTCCACCGATCCGAAACTGGTGGTGATCATTCGCAAACGGCGCGAGCCATGGTGATGACGGGACAGTGTTTCCCGTAACCGCGTTACTGTTGCCTCACTACTCTCCGTCAGGTCTACGTCACGCATGCCCTACCCGAGAGCACGTCTGATCCCGAGCTTGCCCACTGTCGTCTTGCCAGTCCCCGGCGTCCAAATCCTGATCTCAATATTGGTAAGACTCGGCGGTGGCTGGGGCTCGTAGGCGAACGGCGCGGTGCCGGCCGAGGTGGCGGCGGGCTGCGCGGTGGGCACAGAGAACGGCACCGCCACCGTCCGCATCCGCTTCGAGCTGAGCTCGACCCGCCCGAGCAGCGTGTAGCCGTCGGTCGAGTCGTTCCAGATCTCGACGTTCGCGCGGGAATTGGACGAGAGTGAGACGTCCGCCACGTAGCGGCCCTTGCCGAGTCTCCAGATGTCCCCGGAGACCACGTAGCCCGCGGTCCCGCGCTTGGAGGTAGTGGTCCAATCGGCGACGCTGCCGCTAAGCCGCACGTTCGCCGCGCTGCCGGCCGAGATCCACGCGGGGATCGTCGCCCGTGGCCCGCCGATCGCAGTCCGACTCGTGCCGGCCTGCGGCAGCCACTTGAAGATCCAGACCCCGTCGGCGTCACTCACGAGGCTCGCGCCCGGCAGCGTCGCGACGCTCCCGATCGCCTGGTCGGTGGCCGCCGTGCTCGGACCCTCGATCCC
Source organism: uncultured Conexibacteraceae bacterium (assembly GCA_963774025.1). Classification (GTDB taxonomy): domain Bacteria; phylum Actinomycetota; class Thermoleophilia; order Solirubrobacterales; family Solirubrobacteraceae; genus Palsa-465. The sequence goes on along the minus strand of CAVZDL010000015.1, from coordinate 92,595 downwards.
CTGATCCGCGGACAGCACGAACCAGACCCGCCGGGAGTTCACCGGAAATACCTCTGGCCCGGCGAGTTTGTCCCGCGGGCTGCCGAACGAAAACACCTGCTTATGGGCCGCAAAGGCACCCACGAAACCCTGCGAGGCGATCACCTCGTCGGGCCCAGGGATGCGCTTGGCAGCCTGCCGGAGGGACAGCGCCGCCGCGGGCGAGATGCGAACGTACTGGTTGCTCACTTTGGGCAGCCAGATCGCAAACCAGGCGATGCTGTTGGCGATCACCACACCCGCGAGCACAAGTCCGGCCGTGCGGTGTCGCCGCAACAAGGAGGCGACGACCAGCGCCGTTCCGACCGCCAGGGCGGAAAACACGATAAGGTTCGCGAACCCCGGATAGCTGAAGTTCTGGTTCTGGAGCAGGCTGTTCTCCAGCAACGTCGGCGCCGACAGGAAAAACCCGGGTACCGAAGCCAGGCCCACGAAGCCTGCGGGAGCGGTGTTCGCCCATAGGTTCAGCGCGTGCGACCAGATGACGCTCGCGACCTTTCCCGGATGTGAAACGGCGTTCACGGCGACGTGCACGAGCACCAGCCCGCCGGAGCTGTGGGAGCCGAGCAGATAAGCAAGCCCACGATGGACAGAGCTCTGCGCCGAGACCGTGCGCACCGCACCGATCGCGCCGAGCGCCAGCAGCCACATCACGGCACCAAGCAGGATCGCTGCGGACCGGACCAGCCGCCTGCGGTCAACAACCGAGGTGGCGTCCCCTCGCCTGGCCTGATACCAGGGCCGGATCTGGCTGGCGAGCCCCGCCAAACCGGCACCGGTCAGGTAGATCAGCGACGCCGGTCCGCAGAGCGCGGTCAGCAAGGCCCAGACCCACAAGCTGCGCCGACTGCTCATCAGCGCACGCAGCGCAAGCAGGGCCAAAAGCACGCCGAACGGCTCGATCTGGAACGCGAACGTCGCCCCCCAGTAGACCCACGGGTTGAACACGAGCAGGCAGGCGGTGACCAGCCAGCCCGTCGCCGCGATCAGCCTATGGCGCCTGGCATCGCCGCAGGCAGCGGCGATCACGATAGGTGGTGGTGACGCCGCCTGACTCGGCGTAGCGACCGGTCGACCTAGGGCGGTCGCGCTGCCAGCTGGCACCCCCGGGAGCAGTTCCATGATCCAGCGGAAGCAGACGATCGAGATCCCGACGTAGGCGAAGTCCTGTAGCCACCAGAACCCGAGCTTGTGGCTCGGGAAGACCCAGTAGAACGGGGCGAGCAGCCAGACGATGAACTCTCCATCTGACCGCCAGAACGGGAATACGGATTGGTAGGACGTGGTGAGCGGGTCGAGATGGCCGTGGGCGATCTCCCACCATGGCTGGTAATAGATCCCATAGTCCCAAGACATGCTCGCCCGAGTCGTGAGAACCGTGCTCCACCACAGCATGCCGATGAGCTGGCATGCGATCAGCACCCATCCGAAGCTTCGGACGGCACGTAGCAGATCGGGACTGCCGAACCGCCCGCTGCAGCGGGAAACTCGCATCGCCGGTGGTTCCTGCAACCGCTCCTCCCGCCGAGCCACCGTCCGCGCTACTTCTCGAACCTGATGTTTATGTACCCACTCCCACCGTAGACGTAGTTAGCCTGCTTGTTCTTCAGGTGGGATGAGAGCGTCGTCGGGACGATGTCCGGCTTTGTGCCGACGATGTAGAAGGTCGCGACGCCATGGCGATTGGTCATGGCGGCCACCGTCCTTCGGCGGTGGCCGTTGATCCTCGCGAAAGCACGTTTGACCCCGGTGCTCGTATAGCGCGCCTGGGTCAGGTAGACCGGAATCCCGGCCTTCTGAACCGGGCTGTTGAAATGGTCGAGGACGGTGACCTTGAGCAGGATCCGCCTGCCGACAGGTACGGAGTCGTCGAACGCCTGCGGCGACGTCGCCGTGCGCCAGAGGTTGAGCAGGAATCGGTGGCTGACGCTCACGGCAGAGGGGTGCTCGGTGAACGCCAGCACCGAGAAGCCATCGCTCAGCCCTGGCTCCGCCTGATAGTTGCGAGCCACGAGTTCGACCTTCGCGGTGTGTCCCGGCGCGATCGTCTTCGGGCCACTCTGGATCTTCCAAAAGGTCGTGTCGCCATGGGAGGTCTGGACCGTGTAGGCAGGGGTTTGAGGCTTGCTGGTGCCGTTGTGCACCTTGACGATCAACGTCTTGATGCCACCGAGGAACCCGGTCGTGCGCTGGCCGACGATCGTGACCGTCAACGGCGAAGTCGAGCTGAACGCGTAGATGACCGCTGCGACACCCAGGACACCCAGGGCGGCGATGGCGCCGCGCCAGCGGCGGCCGCGCACCACCCCGGCGACACGCCTGCCCAGCTCCGGGGCGCGGCGCGCAGCAGGTGGCCCGGCCGTGACCGCGGCGACCAGCGCCACGGGGATCAGCGGGATCAGGTAGTTGGTCTGCGAACGAGCGGCGAAGAAATACGCGAGCGACGGCAACATGAAGGTCGCCGGCCGCAGCAGCGGGTAGGTGCCGACAAAGATCGCCAACAGCAGCAGCGCGGCCAGGATCATCACGACCGTATAGACCGCCAGCGAGCCGCCGCCAAGGTGTGCGAACAGGGTCAGCGAGATCAGGCCCTGCCCCGTCGGCACGAGATTCTTGACAAACGGCGCGAACACACCACTGAACCACGCCGACGGCGACGCAATCAAGTACGGCAGGTTGGGGACCAGGAAGACGCCGAGCACGACACCGAAGTACCGCCCGGCGCGACGGGCGGCGTTGCGCACGTCGCCGCTTGAGTCGTACTCGTCCCAGGCCAGGGCGCACAGGACGAACGCGAGCACGGGCCAGGGGGTCTGCTTGACCGCCATCGCAAGACCGACGGCGACAGGGGCTATGTAGGTGCTCCGGCTCCTACCGAAGCGGTCCCATCTGTACGCGGCCACGATCAGCAGCGGGATGTACAGCATGTCGGTCACGCCGCCGGCGGCGAACGAGAGGTAGACGTCGACACTCGCGAAGACAAGCGCTGCAGCGCGCATACTGCGCGGCAGCAGCACGAACATCAGCAGAACCGCCAATGCCCACGCCGCCACGTTGAGCCCGGCGGCGACCTCACTCGTCCAGCCCAGCAAGATGAACGGCACGTACACAAGGAAGGAGAGCGATGGATACGACAGCTGCTCCACGGGCTGGCCCGTGATCGTGTAGGTGTAGCCGTCAGGGGACAGACGGAACAGGGCACCAGCCGGCTTCATCGAGTGGACGTACGGGTTGTGGAAGCCGTGGGCCACGAGCTGCGCGGCGTACTGGTCAAACGACAGCTCGTCCGTCGTGTATCCCGGCGCACCATGGAACTGGACGTACGTCCAGGCGCCGATCAGAACCATGACGAGCAGCGCGTTCGACCATGCGAATGCGTTCCCCCACCGCGCGAGCGCCGGATAGTCCTCGAGGTCGAGCCAGCTGACGATCGCGACGACGAGCCCCCACATCCCGGCGATCACCACCAGCACGTCGAGCGGCCAGAAAATGGACGCCGCGCCGTACAGGCTGATCGACCAATTCAGGATCACGACGCCGACGAGCGTCCAGAGAACCCGCTGCGCCCACGACCGGGAGGTGGGTGAGGCGGCCGCGGGCTGGTCTAAGGCAAGCGCCGGTGGCGACGTGTCAGGATCGAAGCTGGTCAGGGTGAATCACCGGTTGTCGCCGTGGCGAGCAAATATAGGCGACACGGAGCCACGACTATCGCCGAGAGTCAACCGCGGTCCGGCCGCTCGGGATAGACCTCGTCGATCGTCGTGAGCGCGAGATATGGCGCCGCTGCCGCATCTCTGATCGCGTCGGCGCCACCGGCGAGACGGTCACAGATCGCCAGGACGCCGACGACCTCGAGGTCCTCGGCCTGAAGCACCTCGAGCGCACGGATCGTTGAGCCGCCCGTCGTGACGACATCCTCGACCAGCATGCAGCGGTCCCCGGACGTCAATTGCGGGCCTTCGATGCGGCGTGAAAGACCGTGCTGCTTGGCCTCCTTGCGCACGAAGAACGCCTTCACGTCAGCGCCGCCGGCGAGTGCCGCGCACGCTATCGGGTCGGCGCCCATCGTCATGCCGCCGACCGCCGTCGCGCCCCATTCGCTCGCCTGCGCCGCGACCAACTCGGCGAGTGCCGTGAAACCCTCGCGCAGAAGGATCGCGCGCTTGGCATCGACCAGGTACTGCGCGGTGGCGCCGCTCGTTAGCACGACCTCACCGATCACCACACCCTCCTCGCGCAGTGCGCGCAGCAGACGCTCGCGCGCCGCGGCATGGGTCTCGAGCACAGACATCGCGGCGTGATCCTAACCCTCAGCGGGCCAAGCGGCGCGAGCAGCGCCGCGCTGACCTCGCTGTGGCGCCGAGTCACCGACCAAGGTAAGCCGCGAGATGCTCGCCCGTGAGCGTCGAGCGGTCCGCAACGAGATCGGCTGGGGTGCCGGCGAAGACAATGCGCCCACCGTCGTGCCCGGCGCCGGGACCGAGGTCGATGATCCAGTCGGCGTGCGCCATGACCGCCTGATGGTGCTCGATCACGATCACCGACCTGCCTGACTCGACCAGCCGGTCGAGCAGGCCGAGCAGCTGCTCCACATCGGCGAGGTGCAGGCCGGTGGTCGGCTCGTCGAGCACGTAGACGGCACCCTTCCGCTCCGTCATCTGAGTGGCGAGCTTCAGCCGCTGGCGCTCGCCACCCGAGAGCGTCGTGAGGGGCTGGCCGAGCCTGAGGTAGCCCAGCCCGACATCGGCGAGCCCGTCGAGGATCGCGCGAGCGGACGGCGTGCGCGCCTCGCCGGCGCCGAAGAACTCCCGGGCCTCGTCGACAGCCATCGCGAGCACCTCACTGATGTCGCAGCCGCCGAGGCGATACTCGAGTACCGATGCCTGGAAGCGCTTGCCCTCGCACTCTTCGCAGGTCGTCGCGACGCTGGCCATCATCGCCAGGTCGGTATAGATCACGCCGACGCCATTGCAGTTGGGGCAGGCGCCCTCGGAGTTGGAGCTGAAAAGCGCCGGTTTCACATCGTTGGCCCTCGCGAACGCCCTGCGAATCGGCTCGAGCAGCCCGCTGTAGGTCGCGGGATTGCTGCGCCGCGAACCACGGATCGGGTTCTGGTCGACCGAGACAACCCCGTCACGACCCGACACCGAGCCATGGATCAGCGAACTCTTGCCCGAGCCCGCGACACCGGTCACGACGACCAGCACGCCGAGTGGGATGTCGACGTCGACGTGCTGCAAGTTGTTGGTGCCGGCGTCGCGCACCTCGAGCTTTCCAGACGGCGAACGCACGGACGGCTTCAGTCCGGCTCGATCATCGAGGTGCCGCCCGGTGATCGTGCCGCAGGCTCGCAATCCGTCTACGGTGCCCTCGAATACGACCTCGCCGCCGCTGCCGCCGGCGCCGGGGCCGAGGTCGACGACGTGGTCGGCGATCGCAATCGCCTCCGGTTTGTGCTCCACGACGAGCACTGTGTTGCCCTTGTCGCGCAGCGCCAGCAGCAGATCATTCATGCGCTGGATGTCATGCGGGTGCATGCCGACGGTCGGCTCGTCGAACACATACGTGACATCGGTCAGCGCCGACCCCAGCTGCCGGATCATCTTGACGCGCTGCGCCTCCCCTCCCGACAGGGTGCCGGTGGGGCGTTCGAGGCTGAGATACCCGAGACCGATCTCGACGAACGACTCGAGCGTCTCGCCCAGTGTCTCGAGCAGCGGCGCGACCGACGGTTCGTCGAGCCCGCCCACCCATACGGTGAGGTCGCGGATCTCCATTGCGCAGGCGTCGGCGATGTTGATCCCGGCGATCTTTGACGACCGAGCCGCCTCGCCGAGCCTGGTGCCACCGCAATCGGGACACGTTGTGAAGGTCACGGCGAGCTCGACGAACGCCCGGATGTGCGGCTGCATCGCCTCCTTGTCCTTGGACAGGATCGACTTCTGGACCCGCGGGATCAGCCCCTCATAGGTCATGTTGATGCCCGCGATCTTCATCCTCACCGGCTCCTGGCGAAGCAGTGCGTGGAGCTCAGTCTTCGTGAAGTCGCGAATCGGCGTGTCCGGGCCGTAGAAGCCCGACTGGCTGTAGAGCCGGTGGTTCCAACCACCGGCCTTGTAGCCGGGGATCTTCAGCGCCCCCTCGTTCAACGATTTGCCCTCGTCGTAGAGCTGTGACAAATCGAGGTCGGTGACCGAGCCGCGGCCCTCACAGCGCGGACACATGCCGCCTGCGCGCGCGAAGGTCCTTTTGACCGTCTTGCCGTCACCGCGATTGACCGTCAATGCGCCACTCCCGCGAACCGAGGCGACGTTGAACGAGAACGCGTTGGCCGAGCCGACGTGCGGCCGCCCGAGCCTGCTGAAGAGGATACGCAGCATCGCGTTTGCGTCGGTGGCGGTGCCGACCGTCGAGCGCGGATCTGTGCCGATCCGCTGCTGATCGACGATGATCGCCGTCGTCAGCCCCTCGAGCACGTCTACCTCGGGGCGGGCCAGCGTCGCCATGAACCCCTGCACGAATGCGCTGTAGGTCTCGTTGATCAGCCGCTGCGACTCCGCCGCGATCGTGCCGAAGACGAGCGAACTCTTACCCGAGCCGGAGACGCCGGTGAACACCGTCAGCCGCCGCTTCGGAATCTCGACGCTGACATCCTTGAGGTTGTTCACGCGCGCGCCGTGTACGCGGATCAGCGCGTGGCTGTCGGCGGCGTGCGGCCCCGGCGTCACGTGTAGTACGTGTCGACCCAGTCCCCGATGCGGAGCCAGCCGTACGCCGGGATCGCGTCGACGATCGGCAGACGCATGCAGCCGTGGCTCGCCGGATAGTCGGGGGCCGGATCGTACCCGTGGATCGCGTAGCCACTGATGAAGAAGTCCGAGTAGTACATGCCGTCGGGCAGGTAGCCGGGCACCCTGGAATAAATCTGGTAGTTGCCGAGGATCGTCGGCGTCGAGGGCTTGCCGGAGCTGATCGGGAACAGCCAGTGAACCTGAGAGCCATTGGTGAAAGCGAGCACCTGGTCGGACAGATCCCCCTCGGCATGCGGCCCGTGGCTGGGATAGCGGACGTGGAAGGCTCCGACGCCGTTCAGGAGATCCGTCAACGTCGGCGGGTCGAGCGTCGTGTGGCCCTCGCCCTTGCCGAGCAGGCGGTGGTAGGTGTCGAGCGCGAGCTCGGTGCCCTGGTCATAGACCCCCGTCTGCGGGATGAAGATATGCAGCGCCGCCAGCTGCTGCTGCACCAGCTGCACGAAGCGACCGCTCGAGCCGGGCCCGGCCTTGTTGTCGAGCACCGTGTAGGAGGTCGACCGCAGGAAGCTGAGCATCTCGCTGTTGCGCACATGCGCGAGCGCTAGGCGGACATGCCCGGCACGCGGCGCGAGCACAGTCGTCTGGAAATGGCCGCGGCCAGCGCGGTGAGCGACGCTCAATGCCCGGCGCAGGAACACGTGCCCGTCAACGCTCGCGACCAGCTGCACCCGCTGCCCCGGAACGAAATGCGCGACGGTCCCACTGACCACGACCGCGCGCTTGGGCACGGTGACCATGTCGCGATGCACCGAGAAGAGACCCGTCACCGTCAGCTTCACCGGAGTTGCGGCGACCGGTGTGCCCGCTGCCAGGGCGCCCGCTGGCGCACTGGCAGCGCCCAGCGCCAGAAGTCCGAGCGCAAGTGCCAATCGCATGGTGATGCTCCGCTTCACGAAGCGACAGTAAACCAGGTACCGGTTACGCCGCGGTCACACGCCGCGATAACGGCCACGTCACCACCGCGATCAACGCCAGCGAGCCGAGGATCAGCGCGACAATCCCGCCGGCGCCCCAGCCCAGGTGTTCGTTGGCCGCCAACGCGATCGAATTGTTGAGCGAGTGCAGCGCCATGCAGGGGTACAGCGAGCCCGTCTTCCAGCGCACGATGCAGAGCACGAAGCCCAGAAAGCCGAGCGGGATCAGGAACTCCGGCTGCGCCGAATCGAAGTGCGCAAGGCCGAAGACCACGCCCACGATCGCCGCGGCGATCCACGGTCCGGCTTCGCGGCCGGCGACGGTGACGCGCATCCGGCGCAGCGTCCCGAACAGGAAGCCGCGGAAGAAGAACTCCTCGGCCATCGGCGCCACCGCGCACACGAATACCGCTGTCACGACCGCCCAGCCTGCGTGGTGCAGACCGAGACCGCTCGGAAGCTTGTCGGTGCCGTGCACGCTGAAGACCGCCGCGTAGGCGACCGTAACGACGTAGTAAGCAAAGCCGGCCGCGAGCAATGCCGACAGGCCGGTCCGCCACGGAATCCGTCGATACCCGAAGTCGGCTCGGCCCATCACGCCGCGCACGGTCGTGAAGTAGAGCGCCGAGCCGACGAAGGACAGATCCAACAGGTAGTTGTCGGCGTTGTTCATCGCCGGGGTCGGATGTGCCACCGAGGCACCGGACGCGGTCCCGATCAGCTGCACTATGACCTGGAAGAAGATCGCGGCGGCGAACCCGAACAGCAACGCCGCCAGCGCCACCCAATAGGGCGTCCGCTCGCGCTCGTCCTCGGCTGCGTTGGTTGCCATCGTCGGGCGAGGTTACTTCTGAGCTAGACGCCGAGTAGAAGCGGCAGCTCGGCGAGGCTGCGAATCACCAGCAGTTCAGGCAGCGTCGGCACATCGACGCCGTACTCGACCTCACCAGCGCGACCGTCGCGTGAGAGCAGCACCGGTCGCACGCCGGCGCCGAGCGCCGCGCCGACGTCCTCCCGGAAGTCGTTGCCGACGTGCAGCGCGGCGCTCGGCGCGACCCCCGCCAACACCAGCGCGCTCTCCAGCAGCCGCGGGTCGGGCTTGGCAGCGCCGAGGGCGGCCGAGGCGACGACACCGTCGACCGCGTCGAGCAAGCCCACGCCGTCGAGCACGTCGCCCAGTGACGCGTCCCAGTTGCTGGCGACGACGAGCCGCAGACCGCCGGCGCGGAGCCGCGCCAGCGCGTCGGCTACCTCAGGGAAGGCACGGAAGCACAGCGAGTCGAGCAGCAGCGCCGTGATCGTGTCCGGTGCCGCGGCCACGAGCCGCGGCTCCGAGGGCAGTGCCGCGCGCAACACGTCGGCACAGCGCGCCCGCAGCGCGCGGACGCGCTGGAGGTCGACACCCTGGTACATGTGCGCGCGGTAGTAACTCACCTCCACCGCGAACGCGTGTGCGGCCTGCTCCTCGGTCACCTCCACGCCCAGGCGTTCGCCCAGCAGCGTCCGCAGCCGCGGCGCGGGTGCGTCCAGGGTCAGCAGCGTGCCGAAGGCGTCCAACAGCACAGCCCGCACACGGCTCGGTCTCCGTCGCAGGCGGCGCCGACCCCTCAGGCGACCCATCGCCAGGTCGCGAATTCGACCGTGAAGAGCCCGAGCAGCACCGCCAGCGCCGCCAGCGCCGGCAATGTCAGGCGATGACGCGTGAGCAGCTGCGCGCCCCAGATGAAGAGCGGGAAGACAACCAGTTCGTAGCGCGGAAGCGATGCGAGCGGCTGCAGGTTGACCGGGTCGACGAGCGCCAGCACCAGCATCGCCAGCGTGTACAGCGAGTACGCGACGGGCAGGCGTCGCAGGCCGAGAATCAATCCGCCCACGCCGAGTATGAGGAACAGAAACAGGTAGACGTCCTGCAGCGCGGCGCTGACGGCACTCTGGGCGTACGCGGGCACGTAGTTGGGCGGGGCCGGCCCGTGAATCAGCTTGCGCAGGCCGTCCCAGGCCTGCTTGGCCGCCCGCCAGATTGTGGTCCATGGCCCTGTCGAGTGGCGGTACCAGGCCGCCTCGGCATGGAACGGCGCGAGCGCCTGCCCGTATTTGATGCCGAGGTAAGCGAGGTAGGCACCGAGGCCGGCCGGGATCAGCAGTATCCAGACCGCGTCAGCGCGCAGGCGGTAGCGGGGCAGCAGCAGACGCATGCCGGAGAGCGCCTGGCCCGCCCAATGCGTTCGCCGGGCGGTGCCGGTGGTGCGCGGGCCGTAGAGGTAGATCACCGCCACCGGCAGGATCAGCGCGACGCCGCCGTTGCGGGTGGCTGCTGCAATACCGCCGAGCAGACCCGCGGCGAGCCAGCGTTCGCGGCGCGCTGCGTAGATCGCACCCACCGACAGCGCCAGGAACAGAGACTCCGTGTAGACCGCGGAGAAGAAGAACGCCACCGGGCAGAAGGCGATCAGCATCACCGTCGTCTCGGCGACGTCCTCGCCGAAGTCCAGCAGCACCAGCCGGTGCAGCAACGCCAGCGCGACCGCGAAGGCGACGAGTGAGATCACCACGCCGGCAACCAGGTTCGACCGTGTGAAGAAGCCGACGATGTGAATCAGTCCCGGATAGACCGGAAAGAACGCCATCCGTCTGAGGTTGTCCGCGTAGCCGGATTTGGCGATCGTCAGGTACCAGACCGAGTCCCAGCGGGCCAGCGGCGCGACGACGGCGTTGGCCAGGTAGCCGAACGGAGCCGTCAGTCTGCCTGGGTCGTATACGGCGAGGGCCCCGTTCGCGACACCGAGCTGGATCACGCCCGCGACCCCGGAGAACAGCACCACCAGGCGGGAGGTCCAGAGCGCGCGCCATACGATCTGCGTGGTCGCTTGCGGCCGTGCCGTCACCGCGCCAGTGTTCCACGCCGGAAGGACCGTGGCGACCGAGCCGGAAGGACCGTGGCGACGAGCCGGAAGGACCGTGGCGCCTGAGACCGAAACAGGTCCGGAGCTACACTCAGGCCACCCGGGCGAGCACACCCGCGCCCGCGATCGTCGCCTGCCTCGAAGCTCCCTTTAGATGACGCGACGCGAACGACAGCGGCGACGCCGCAAACACTCCCACCCCGTCCGCCGGGCGGTGTTGCTCGGTGGCGGGCTGCTGACCAGCGGGCGTGCTGGCGGCGATCGGGGTGTTCGCGATCTGGGTGGTGACGACGGCCAACAGCGCGCCGAACCTCAGCGGGCTGCGCGCACGCGTGCCGGGGCAGACAAGCCAGGTGTTCGCAGCCAACGACCAGCCGCTGGGGTACATGTCCTCAGACGTGCTGCGCACTTACCTGACTCAGGCGCAGCAGCCCGACTACCTGCGCCAGGCCACCGTCGCGATCGAGGACCGGCGTTTCTTCCAGCACGGCGGCGTCGACTACGAGGCGCTGCTGCGGGCAGCGCTCAGGGACGTGTTCGAAGGTGGCGGCATCCAGGGCGGATCGACGCTGACGATGCAGCTGGTGACGAACGTCTACCTGCCGACCGATCTCAGCAAGGAGCACGACCTCAAGTACAAGATCGTCCAGGTCAAGCTCGCCAACGAGCTCGAAGCCAAGCACTCCAAGGAATGGATCCTGACGCAGTACCTGAACGATGTGCCGTACGGGACGACCTACGGGCAGACGGCGATCGGCGTCGGGCGCCGCGTCGGAGATGTTCTTCGACAAGCCGGCGGACAAGCTCGACCTCGCGCAATGTGCGCTCCTCGCCGGTCTTCCGCAGGCTCCGTCGGACTACAACCCTTTCCTCGACACGAAGCTTGCGCTCTGGCGCCGCGGGCAGGTGCTGCAGGCGATGGCGAAATCGGGCTATATCACCGAGGCCACGGCCACCGCCACGCAGGCGCAGCCGCTCCAGGTCGAGCCCAACGACACCTACCAGGACGTACGCCAGCCCTACGTGTTCGACTACGTCAAGCAGCAGCTGGTCAAGGACCTGGGCGAGCGCGTGGTCGACAAAGGTGGGCTCAAGGTCTACACGACGATCAACCTCGCAGACCAGCAGGCGGCGGCCAAGGCGATACAGGAGAACGAGAGCCACCCCGGCGACCCAGCCTCCGCGTTGGTATCGATCAACCCTGACAACGGCCACATCCTCGCGCTGCAGAACTCGACCGTGTACGGCACCGGCAAGGGCCAGACGGTGTTCGACTACGCGACCCAGGCGCAGCGTCAGACCGGCTCCTCGTTCAAGACCTTCGTGCTGATGACGCTGATCCACGACCAGGACGGCAACCCCAACGACACCTATTACAACTCGCACTATCTCGCGCCCGGCTGGCTGCCGGGCTACCCCACCTACTCGGTGCACACGGCCGAGGACAGCTACCAGGGCGACATCAGTGTGACCCGCGCGACTGCGCTGTCGGACAACACGGTCTACGCGCAGCTCGGCGTCGACCTCGGTATCAACAATGTCAACGTGATCGCACATGAGATGGGCATCACCGCACGGCTGACCGACAACCCGTCGGAGGCGATCGGCGGCCTCAAATACGGTGTCTCGGCGCTGCAGATGTCAGACGCCTACGCAACGCTCGCCAACGGCGGCGACCATGTCGATCCCACGATCATCTCGAAGGTGATCGGCCCCAACGGCAAGACGATCTACCAGAACAGCCCGGAAAAGACGACCGTTTTCACCTCCGGTGAGGCCTACGCCGGCACGCAGACACTCGAGACCGTGCTGCAATACGGCACCGGCACGGGCGCGAGCTATGGCTGCCCGGCAGCCGGCAAGACGGGCACCACCAGCAATTACACAGACGCGTGGTTCGTCGGCTACACGCCCAGGCTCTCGACGGCCGTGTGGGTCGGCTACCCCAACTCCGACGTGTACATGAACGATGTGAACGGCCTCGGGCCCGGATACGGCGGAACGCTGGCGGCACCGATCTGGCGTGACTTCATGCAGTCCGCGTCCCACGGCTATTGCGGAGCCTTCCCGCAGCCGTCGGAGTACTGGCAGGGCGACGAATACTTCGGTCCGCACGCCGTGTCCGCCTATGTGCCGCCCGTGACCACCACGACGACGACCTCGACCTCGCAGGGCGGCAACGGGATCACCTCGCCGGGCACGACCTCGACACCGACCACAACCACCACACCGGTGAACTCCACGCCGGGTCCACCGCCGCCGGCGAGCGGTGCTGGCGGTTTCTGACATAGAATCGGCAGCCGATGGCAAAGGAAGAGAAAGTCGAGCTCGAGGGCGAGGTCGTTGAGGCGCTGCCCAACGCGATGTTCCGCGTGAAGCTCGACAACATGGACCGAGTCGTGCTCGGTCACGTCGCCGGCAAGATGCGCCGGTTCCGGATCCGCATCCTCCCGGGCGATCGCGTACGGGTCGAGCTGTCTCCGTACGACCTCGATCGCGCCCGGATCGTCTACCGCCACCGGTAGCACTCCGTGAGGGAGCTCGAGCTGATCGCTGAGCTGCGGTCACTGCTCGGTGCCGGCGGCCAGCGTGTGGTGCGCGGCGCCGGAGATGATGCAGCCGTGGTTCGCGGACGCGGCTACGCCGTCACGTCCGTGGACACGATGGTCGACGGGGTTCACTTCCGCAGCGGCGAGCTGGCGCCCGGCGAGATCGGGCACCGCGCGCTCGCCGGGGCGCTGTCGGACCTGGCGGCCATGGGCGCGCCGGCGGGCGAGGCTTACCTGGCGCTCGGCCTGCCGCCAGGCACCGAGCTGGACTCAGCCCGGGCTCTGATAACGGGCGCGGCCGATCTCGCCCAGCAAGTTGGCATGACGATCGCAGGCGGCGATGTCACCGCCGCACCGGCGTTGGTCGTGTCGTTCACCGTCGTCGGCTGGGTCGAGGACCCGGGCGAGCTGGTCGGGCGCGATGGCGGGCGCCCCGGAGACCTCGTCGGCGTGACCGGCACGCTCGGGGGTGCCGCCGCCGGCCTTGCGGTGCTGGAGGGACGGTGCAAGACGCTTCCGGCGGCGGTCGCAGCGCAGCTGCGCGAACGGTATGCACGCCCACAGCCACGGCTGGCCGAAGGTCGCGCACTGGCGCTCGCCGGCGCCAGCGCGATGCTGGATATCTCAGACGGACTGGCGACCGATGCAGGCCATATCGCGCGCGCGAGCGGCTTCAGCGTTTGGCTCAGCCTCGCCGCGGTGCCGCTCGCACCCGGCGTGGCCGAGGTCGCGCAGGCGCTCGACGAGGAGCCGGCCCTGTTCGCGACGCGCGCGGGCGAGGACTACGAGCTCTGCTTCTGCGCGAGCCCGGCGACGCGTCCCGTGCTCGAGCGCGCGCTTGCCGACCTCGGCACGGGACTTGAGATCACCTGGGTCGGTGAGGTGCGCGACCAAGCGGCGGCGGACGGCACCGCCGACGTGCACTTCAGGGATGCATCCGGCGCCGATATCCCCCTGACCGGGTACGAGCACCGCTTCTAGACCGCGCGGGAGTGCCCGCTGTGCGCGCGGCGGTGGCTCAGCTGAGCGCCGGGCGCGACCCCGAGGGGCAGGGTCGATCGCCTGCGAACAGGGCCAGCCACATTGGGTTGCGCAGGATCGCGTCGGCCACCTTCTTGGTGTCGACTTCATATTCACCCTGCTCCAGCTGTTCCTTCAGCGTCATGGCGTTGGACTCCGCATCCGTGGTCATCCTGTGGTTCCCATCGGCAAAACCCATCGGTCGGCTTTATACCCCGGCGGGCGGATCAACTAACGGACTAGTCGCGTGTCCAGAAACCGTCCAGGGGCCGCGTGCGCATGGGCTTCGCGAACACGGCGGATTCGTTAAGCGGTCGTGCCGGTTATCGCCGTAGAGCCGATTGCGTGCCGCCCAGCGAGCCCGGTCCGGCATAGCCTGCGGGACCGCGGACGGTGACCGTCGGCTCGGGTGCCGCCGTCGCCTGCGTCGCGCGAGCGGCGATCACGACCGCACTCGCCAAACAGCCGAGCGCGACGCTCCAGCAGAGCGCTGTGACGACCGGCAACGCCCCGCCCGTCATCAGCGCCAGGCTCCAGGCCAGCCCGACCGGCGAAAGTCCGTAGGAGTTGGCGTAGTAGGCCAGGACGAGCACGGCGGGTACAGCCGCGAGCAGCACCAGTAGCGCAGCTGACCAGCGGTGGCTGCGCGCGCCGGGCTGAGCGAGCCACAGCCACAGGTGGAGTGCCGGCACGAGGAGCACCGCCGCGAAGGGATCGCGCACCCATATGACGAGCGTGAGCACGCACGTCACCACGCTCAGCGCCACGGCCGCGGCGTCGGCGGCCGGGCTCACGGGCCTGCGCCCGAGCTCCGGCAGCCGCGTGAGCGCCCTCAGGCAGACGGGCCGCAGGAACACGAAGCTCAGGATCACAAGCGCGAGCACGACCAGCAGCACGGCCACATCGCCGCCCGTCAGCTGAACGCCGGCGCCGACCGCCCCCGGCGGCGTCACCGACAGCAGACCGCCGGCGCGGGCGATCAGCAGCGCCACCAGCCCGACGACGAACGGCACCGCACCACTCAACACCCAGCCGAGCCAGCGCACGAGCGTGTGGCCGCGACGCTGGGCGCGAGCCGCTGCATCGACCGTCGTCGCCACCACCGGCAGCAGCAGCGCGAGCACCAGCAGGCGCACCGCCCACAACGGGACGACCTTGCCGCTCAACACCAGATAGGAGCTCGGAGCCGTGACAGGCGGCCCGTTGTCAAGCGCGTTCACGGCCCCGAGCACGGCCGCGCCAAGGCCGGCGAGCCGGCCCGCGGAGCCCAGCGGAACGCTTCCGAGGGACGGGCGGTCACCCGAGAGCGACAGCAGCACCGCCGGGATCCCGCGCGCGTCGAACGGGGCCTGCTCGGTGAGCGCAAACGGGAAGGCGAGGCGCACGAATTGGCCGGCGATGCCGCTGCCCTGGTTCTTGAGGCCAGCCTGCACGGAGACGAACTTCACGAGCGTATTGACCAGCAGCGGCGGTGCCAGACTGTCGCTGGTCGACCACGGGACCACGATCGGGTTGCGCGCGCTGCCGCCGGCCAGATTGCCGAGCACGACCACGGCATCGACCTGCTGGCCGACCAACGATTCAGCCAACTGCGTCGCTCCGGCGGCACCGATCTGACCGCTGATGGAGACCAGCGTCACCGAGCGGTTTAGCGTCTCGCCCGAGAGCACGCGTGCCAGATCCAGCATCACTGAAGTCCCCGACATGTCGGCGACGGCGTGCGGGCGTGTCGCGTCGCGATGGCTGACGACCACCACCGTGCCTCCCCTGACGCCGGGACGCGTGGCGGTCACGGTCTCGAGCGTGCGGTCGCCGGCGGCAGTGCTGAGGGTGGAGTCCTCGGTCTTGACGCTGAAGCCGTGGATCTGCGATCCCTTCCCGCCCGAGAGCTGCCGCTGCACGTAGTTCGCGAGCCGCTGGTCGCCGGACGAGCCCGGGGCGCGCTGCGGGTAATCCTTCGCGAGCTTCTTCATCGTCGCGTAGGCACCCGAGAAGAACTGACCGGGGGCGACCGTGGCGCCGAGGCTGGCCGGTTGGTTCTGTAACGAGAAGCCGAACACGATCACGGCGAACGCGACCAACACCAGGAATCCTCGGTAGATGCGGGGGTCCACCATGGTGCCCAGGGTACCCCGGTGTGTCGTGAGGTGGGGTGGTCTGTGGAGCAGCCTGTAGCGGGGCTCGTGGCCAGCGGGCCACGAACCCCCGAGAGACGATTGAGCTGGTGCCGTGAGTCGCTAGTGCGTGGCCGGCAACTCGCCGTCGAAGTACTCGAGCTTTGGTTCGCCGCCGCGGAACATCCACTGG
The DNA here is from genome assembly GCA_963774025.1 of uncultured Conexibacteraceae bacterium. GTDB lineage: Bacteria > Actinomycetota > Thermoleophilia > Solirubrobacterales > Solirubrobacteraceae > Palsa-465. The sequence goes on along the minus strand of CAVZDL010000015.1, from coordinate 76,051 downwards.
TCACGCTCGTTGCCGGTCCAGACCCCGACCTTGTCGCTGTCGGGGTAGACAGCGATGGCCGGCATCGTCGCAGCGGAGAACATCACCACGCGCGCGGGCACCTCGGTCTCGTTCCAGACCTTATGCGCACCGTCAGGCCCGGCCGGGAAGCAGACAACGTCGCCCGCGTGCGCAGGGGCCGTGCCCTGCGGGGTCCGCACGTGGACCTCGCCGGTCATCACGAGCAGCCACTCCTCGACGTACTCGTAGTGGTAGGGACAGATATTCTGGCCGGGCGGAAGCTCGAACAGCCGCACCTCCAGTTCGCTCCCCCCTACCGCCTTGCCGAAGGGCGCCTCGGCCGTGCGGTAGCCCTCGGGGTCGTCGTCGATGTACTTGTCGGAGAAGTCCGCTTCGAATGCGTTTGGTCGTGTCATGTCGCGATCATCGCACCGACGACGCTCGACTCGCCAACCTGACAAGCTCCGTGACGCCCCGACGTCTGACCAATCGGATGAGCAACGAGCTTTCCCATCAGGAGCTGGCACTCACGCTGGCGCGCCAGCTGCGCGAGGTCGTGCTGCCCGAGCTCGGATCGCATGCGGGCCGGGCAATCGATCCCGCCCACTCCGCCGGAGCCGGCGGTGACGTCACGTTCAGCGTCGACGAAGTCGCCGAGGCGACGCTCGAGAGCTTCGTCGCCGAGCATGCGCCGCGGATGGCGTTCTACTCGGAGGATCGCGGGCTGGTCGCGCCGGGCGGGGACGAAACGCACGTGCTCGTCGTCGACCCGATCGACGGCACGCGGCCGGCGATGGCGGGGCTGGAGTCGGCATGCGTGGCGATCGCGCTCGCACCGCTCGACGGCGGGGACCCGCGGATGGCCGACGTCGAACTCGGCTGCGTGATGGAGATCAAGAGCGGTGACTGGTTCCTCGCACGCCGTGGCGAGGGCGTGGACTCGACCCGCCCCGTCAGCCTCAGTCCCACTGTCGACATCGGCTCGATGTTCTGGGGGTACGGCTTCCGCGGCCGCCCTGCGCGTGAGACCGCCGAGCTGCTCGCAAACCTGATCGACGCCTCCTCGGTTGGCGGCGGGACCTTTGAGCTTGGCTCGCAGGCGTTCGTGATGACGCGCGTCGTGACCGGGCAGCTCGATGCCGTGATCGAGGTGGGCTCGCGCATGATCGACGACGTCCCTGGGATGGAGGACGAGTTCCGCCGCGTCGGCCGCGGCGCGATCCTCAACAACTCCCCGTACGACCTGGCGGCGCCATGGCTGTGCCTGGTCGAGGCCGGGGGCGTCGTGACCGACGGTTGGGGGGAGCCGCTCGACGACCGGCCGTTGCTCGGCTCCGGCCACGACTTCCAAATGTCGTCGATCTCGGCCGCTAACGCCGAACTCCACGCGCAGCTCTTACGCGAGGTCAACGCCGGCATCGAACGTCTGCAAGTGCTTGCGGGGTGAGGGCGACGACCGATCCCCTGATCCTCGTGTCCAACCGCGGGCCGGTGACCTTCCAGCCGGACGGGGAGGTGCGGCGCGGCACCGGTGGCCTGGTGACCGCGCTGATGGGCTTGGCGCGGCACCGCGAGGTCACATGGATCGCCTCGGCCATGAGCGAGGGTGACGTCGCGATGGCCGGCCACCACGGCGGCCACGCGTTCCCGGTCGAGGGCCCCGACGGAACCAAGTACCGCGTGAAGCTGGTCGCGTCTGACCCGGATGCCTATGAGCGCTTCTACAGCATCATCGCCAACCCGATGCTGTGGTTCATCCAGCACTACCTGTGGGACCTGTCCAACGCGCCGGACATCCGCCGCAACGAAACGGAGGCGTTCGAGTTCGGCTACAACGTCGTCAACGAGGATCTGGCGCGCGCGGTGCTCGGGGAGATCGAAGGGATCGAGCGCCCGGTGGTGATGGTTCACGACTATCACCTCTACACGTTGCCGGGGCTGATTCGCCGCGCGCGCCCGGACGCATTCATGACCCACTTCGTCCATATCCCGTGGAGCCAATCGGACTCCTGGCGGGTACTGCCGTCGGTGATCCGTGACGAGATCTATCGCGGGATCCTCGCCAACGACATCGTCGGCTTCCACACCACCTCGTACCGCCGCAACTTCCTGCAGTGCTGCGAGGACCTGCTCGGACTCGACGTGGACCGGAGCGCCGGCATAGTCCGGATCGACGGGCGTGAGGTATGGGTGCGGGCATATCCGCTGCCGATCGACGCAGACGCCATCAAGGCGGTCGCGCAGACCGAGGGAGTACGTGAGTTCGAGCACGAGATACTGCGCCGCCGACGCGACCATCTGATCCTGCGGGTGGACCGAGCCGACCTCTCCAAGAACGTGCTGCGCGGCTTCTCCGCATTCGACCTGTTCCTCGAGCAGCACCCCGAGTTCCGCGAGCGCGTCACCTTCATCGCCCAGCTGATGCCGTCACGTACCGACGTCGCCGAGTACGCCGAGTACCTCGAGCGGATCGAGGCGGTGGTGGCGCTGGTGAACCACCGCCATGGCTCGCCCGACTGGATGCCGATCCAGCTGAAGCTGCGCGACGACCTCGAGGAGGCGGTCGCGGCCTACAAGCACTACGACGTGCTGATGGTCAACGCCATGTTTGACGGCATGAACCTCGTCGCCAAGGAGGGGCCGATGGTCAATGGCCGTGCCGGTGTCTCGATTCTCAGTGAGAACACCGGCGCACACGAGGAGCTCGGCGATTACGCGCTGTCGGTGAATCCGTTTGACATCCAGGAGCTCGCCGATTCGATTCACGCCGCGCTGACGATGCCCGTCGAGGAGCGGCGTAGGCGCCTGGCTGGACTGCACAAGGAGATCACCGCGCGCAACCCGGGCGACTGGATCGACGAGCAGCTGCGCGACATCAGGGCCAAGGAGGCCGCCGGGCGCTAGCGCGCCTGGTCGGTTCCGGCCTCCCTCGGGTGTGGGCCCGCTGGCCCACACCTCGCTTCGCCGCCGTGTGGGCGTCTCAGCGCGCGAGCTTCGCCTGCTGGCGTTCCGGCGCGATCTCGATCACGTTCCAGGCCAGGCCCAGCTTGGCCATCACGCGGATCGTCATGCCCGTGAGGTCGAGCTCCCACCACTTGAGACCGTGGAAGGCCGAGCGCGGGAACGCGTGGTGGTTGTGGTGCCAGGATTCGCCGAGCGAGAACGGCGCGAGCCACCAGACGTTGGTCGAGCGGTCTTTGATGTCGAAGCGGCGGCGTCCGAAGATGTGGCAGATCGAGTTCACCGACCAGGTCACGTGGTGCACGAAGAAGATGCGCACGAGCCCGCCCCAGATGTAGCCCTCGAGTGCGCCCTTCGCGGTGAAGCCATGCAGGACGAAGCCGGCCAGCGTCGGGATCAGCAGACTGAGGAACACCCAGAACGGAAAGAGGCGGCCGATCCGCCGCATCGCCGGGTCCTCGTAGAGGTCGGCGGCGTACTTCTTCCAGTCGGCCTGTCCTTGCGTCTCCATCAGCCAGCCGGCGTGGGCGTGCCAGAAACCTCTGAAGCCATGGCCGTGTCCGACGTGCGGGCTATGCGGGTCGCCCTCGACATCGGTGTGCGCGTGGTGCTTGCGATGGTCGGCGACCCAGTCGAGCACCGAGCCCTGCACCGACAGCGAACCGAGGATCGCGAAGGTCCGCTCCAGCCACGGGTACGTCTGAAACGCCCGGTGAGTGAGCATGCGGTGGAAGCCCAGGGTCACGCCGCCCGCCGTCAGCAGGTACATCGCGACCATGATCGCGAGGTCGGTCCAGTCCACAAGGTGGTTCCACAGCAGCACGATCGCGGCGAGCACGCCCAGGAACGGCACCACCACTCCGGCCAGGTTGGCGTTGCGTTCGGTGGCTGTCATTCCGGTCTGTGAGCGCCCGGGCGTCGGGGGGCGCTCGGGCGTCGGGGGGCGCTCGGCGCTCGGGGGGCGCTCGGACTTGACTTCGCGTGCGGTCGTGGTCATGAGTTCAGGGTTGCAGCGATTGCGCGTAGGTTCTTGTGTATCTGGGATGCACTCATGGGTCAAAACTTGTGCGGTCCGCATAAGTGCGGCCTCCTTGGTCTCCATGCGCCCGCCCCTGCTAGCCCCTGCGCCCGCCCCTGCTAGCCCCCAATGCTCCGCGCGACCGGGAGCGTTGGGGAAAAACCCCCTCTCTACAACGAGAAACCCCCAAATCACCTGCGAGCACTTTCGGTTTGGGGGTTAGTGGGCGCGTACTAGTTGAGCGTCTTGCGCTCAGCGAGCAAAGCCACGAACGTGGCGATCCGCCGCGCCCGGGTCTCGGGCCGCTTGGCGTCCTGGATCCGGTAGAGGAAGGCGTAGCGCCGGACACCCGTGAGCGTCGCGAAGAACGCCTCGGACTCGGGTCGCGCCGCCAGCGCGGCTGCGAAGTCGTCCGGGACGGTCGCGGTCGACTGCGGCTCGTAGGCGGCATCCCACCGGCCATCCGACCTGGCCCGCTCGACTTCCTCCAGGCCGGGCGGCTGCATGAGGCCCCGCTCAATCAACGTGGTCGCGCGCTCGCGATTGATCTGTGACCACTTGCTGCGCGCACGCCGGTGCGTGAACCGCTGGCGATAGAAGTGCGCGTCGACGGTCCCGACCTGTCCGTCGATCCAGCCGAAGCAAAGAGCCGCTTCGATCGCCTCGGCTTGGCTGACCGTCTCCCGAGGCGCTCCCTTCTTGGCGAGCTTCAGCCAAAGCCCAGGAGAGTCGTTGTGGTTGTCCTTCAGCCACGACTCCCACGCAGCGCGATCAGCGAACTCGACCAGCGGTAGATCAGTGGCAGGCGATCCAGGTCCCATGACGATTGCTATATTCGCTCGTCGCCCGCCCTACGGTGAAATCTCACCGCCACGTCGGGCGCTTCATCATGTCCAAAGATCCCATTCTCTATGACCTCGTCCTCTTGCTCTCAACGGGCGCCGACGAGGAAGCGCGCGCCAGGATCGTCGCGGACGTCGAGGCGATGATCGCGGCTGACGGCGGCACCATCACTCTCAAGCAATCGTGGGGACAGCGCCCGACGACCTATCGCATCGACCACCAGACAGAGGCCGAATATCACCTGCTGCAGTTCACGGGTTCGACCTCATTGCTCGAGTCGCTCTCCCACAGCCTGCGCATCGCCGACGCCGTGCTCCGCTTCCGGATCATCAAGGTCCGCCCGGGCACGCCCGAGGCCCCCGACGGCCCACCGCCTGTGTTGGCCGGCGCCGCCGGCGTCGCCGCCGCCACCGCTGTCGCCACGGTCGACGGCGAAGCCGCGTAGCGGCCCGCCTGCCGTTCCGAATCTTCCGCAGCCTGCCGTCCCAACAACATTTCGCATCGCATATGCGATCGGTGTAGGCTGACGCGCGGGAGCTCGCCGTGCCAGATGGCCGGCGACGGATGATGCTTCGGAGTCAACAAAGTGGGGTGGAGAATGCAGCGTTTGGGTTTCGGTGCGCGCGGGCGTCGTTGGCACCTGGGCGTCGGCGCAGTCGTCGCGTTCGTGCTGGCCGGCGTGCTCGCGGTGCTTGCGGTCAGCGCGGACGCAGGGACCGCCACGCCACGGCTGGCGTCAGTCCAGCGTGCGGCGGCCGCCCCGGTCGGCGCTCAAGCACTCGGTGCGCCTGCTGCGGATGCGAGCCAGACGGGCTACGTCGTGCTCAAGCCGCGCGACGAGCAGTCGCTGAAGAGCTTCATCGCATCGGTCACCAAACTCCACTCCAGCCAATACCACCAATACCTGAAAGCCGGCCAGTTCGCCGCTAGGTTCGGGCCCTCCAGCTCGAGCATCGCTGCCGTCAAATCGCAGCTGAGCGCCGATGGCCTGACGGTCACGAGCGTCGCGCGCGACGGCATGCTGATCGGCTTCAGCGGCACGACAACCAAGGTGGAGTCCGCCTTCGGCACGACGCTCGAGCGCTACAAGAGCGCCGCCGGCATCACCGGCGAGCAGACCACCAAGGCGATCTCACTCCCGTCGACCATTGCGTCCGACGTTACGGCGGTCATCGGCCTCAACACCCTCGTCCACCCCGAGGCCGACTTCGTGCGCGCCCCCAAGTCGGCGTACAGCGGTCACAAGGCGGCGAAGGCGCCGAGCTTCACGCATTACACCGCAGGTCCTGACGCGTGCTCCGCCGCGAGCGCCGACGCGACCGAGTTCGGCGGCCTGACCGACGACCAGATCGCCAACGCCTACGGCGCCACCCCGTTGTACGGGGCGGGCGACACGGGTGCCGGAGTCAACGTCGGCGTCTACGAACTCGAGCCGTTCAGCGAGAGCGATCTGGCGACCTTTGACGACTGCTACTTCGGCGCAACGCAGGGCAATACGATGGCGGCGAGCGTGAGCACTGTGAACGTCGACGGTGGTCAGCCCGCAGGCGGCGGCTCCGGCGAATCGATCCTCGACATCGAGGACGTCTCGGCGATGGCGCCGGGCGCCCACATCGACGTCTATGAAGCGCCCAACACGAGCGCCGGCAGCCTCGACGAGTACGCCCAGATGGTCGATGACGACACCGACCAGATCATCACGTCCAGCTGGGGCCTGTGCGAGCAGGACCTGCAGCTGGCCGATCCGGGCGCCCAGCAGGCCGAGGACTACATCTTCCAGCAGGCCGCGGCCCAGGGCCAGACGGTCCTGAGCGCCGCCGGCGACACCGGCGACGACACCTGCAACGAGATCCGTGCGGTTCCGCCCCCGACCGACCAGAACCCGCTGTCGGTGGAGGACCCGGCGAGCCAGCCGTACGTGCTGGCCGTCGGCGGCACGACGATCCAGGATGCGGACCCGTCGAACTACGACGAGACCGTCTGGAATGACGGTGCCGAGTGGGGCGGCGGTGGCGGCGGTATCTCGATGTCTTGGGAGGCGCCGAGCTGGCAGCTGAGCGCACCGCACTTCCTCGAGCAACTACAGCACCGACCTGAGCAACGCCAACGACGTCGAGACTGGCGCCGGCCAACCGCCGCTCGACCTCTCCGACCAGAATTGGTCGGCGGGCTTCTGCGCGAACAACCCCGGCATCAGTGGCACGCCACCCTGCCGCACACTGCCAGACGTCTCCGCACAGGCTGACGAGTTCACCGGCGCGGTGACGATCTACAGCGCGTTGTTCGGCAGTGGCGCCAACGGCTGGATCACGATCGGCGGCACGTCTTCGGCCACCCCGATCTGGGCTGCGATGCTGGCGCTGGTCGATTCGTCGAGCACCTGCTCGAATGCCAGCGTCGACATCGGCTTCGCCAACCCGTTGCTCTATGCGGTAGCCGCCAACTCAAGCGAGTACGCGAACTCGTTCCACGACATCACCGTCGGCAACAACGATGTCTATGGCTTCGACAACGGCACGGTCTTCCCGGCCACGGCCGGTTACGACCTCGCCAGCGGGCTCGGCTCGCCGATCCTCGCCAACGGTGGCAACGACCCGATGCCGGGTCTGGCGGAGAACCTGTGCGATCTTGCCGTCGGAATGACGGCGACGCCAACCGTCACCGGGCTGAGTTCGCTGTCCGGTGACGTATCGGGCGGCACCTCGTTGACCGTGACCGGGACCGGATTTACGGCCGGTGGCGGGGTGCAATCCGTGACGATCGGGACGGACGTCATCCCGGCTGGTGATCTGAGCGGCGTCACCAGCACGTCGCTGGCGTTCACGCTGCCCGACGCGACAGCCACCCTCGCTCCGAATCCGGGCTCCATCGCCGGTCAAGACGGAGCCGGGTTGGCGAACATCGTCGTGACGCTGTCCAACGGCACTTCAAGCGTCGTCTACCCCAACAACGGCACGGACCAGGACCAGTACACCTACGTCGACGAGCAATCCAGCGCTTCGGTTCCGTCGGTCTCCTCTGTCTCGCCGTACGCCGGCGTCAATACCGGCGGCACGCCGATCAGGATCTACGGCGCCGGATTCGCCGCCGGAGACACGGTGACCGTCGGTGGCGTCGGAGCCACCGGAGTGGACGTGGTGAGCTCCTCGGAGATCAGGGCAACGACCGCCGCCTACGACAGTGCCGGATGTGTGACAAATGCCGCGCTTGATACCGAGCTCGGCATCTCCACCAGCATCGATCAGTCGGCTGGCAACATCTGCCAGGCGGAGGTTGTCGTTACCGACGGCAGTAGCCATCACTCGGCTACGACGGCACCGTTGCCGACGTACTTGGGCGCGCTGCCGTCGGCCAACCAGGACGGCATCCTGGAGGCGCCGAGCGGCTACGAGCTCACGCCGGTTCCGGACGAGTTCGACTACGTTCCGGCACCGACGGTCACAAGTGTCGGAGCGGCGACCACGCCGGACGGGGACGCGAACGCAGACCCAGGCTCGTACGGAGCGCCCTCGGTACTCGCCATAAGCGGCACCGGGTCTGAACTACCAGACTCTGAACTGGTTCTCCTTCGGCAATCCGACGACCACGAACAACCAGGACATCTCCTATCCCTCCTACGCGGACGGCACCAACGTCACGATCGAGGCGCCGCCAGATCCCAATAATCCGGCCGGCCCCTCATCCGGCTCTGATCCGGACGCCGCCGTGGTTACAGCTGACACGCTGGGCGGCCAGTCGAGCTACGACCCGCCGTGCACGGTTGCGAGCCTCGACTGCGTGACCTATGCCGGCCTCCCGGAGATCGACTCTGTGACGGCCGAGCCGAGCGGGATCGACGCGGCGTCGAACACGGGCGGGACAAACCTCGTGATCGGCGGCCAGGGCCTGGACGATGTCGTCGGGCCGCTCCAATTCATCGATGACATCGAGTACGCGGGCGAGCCTCCGTTCTCGGCCGCTACGCAGTACCAGTACACGGTCGCGTCCGACACCGAGATCGACACTCAGACGGTGTCGCAGAACCCGGCGATCGTGGACACCTACGCCTGCAGCGACTCCGGCTGCTCGGCGCAGAGCAGCAACGACGAGCTGCTGCTGTACCCGCCCGGCAATCCGGTGATCACCTCGGTGCAGGACGCGTCCGGGCCCGCGCTCGGAGGCACACTCGTGACCATCAACGGCGAGAACCTGGGGTGCGTGACCGACGTCAGCTTTGGCTCGACCGAGGCTGAGGCGTTCACGAATGCGCAGGCACTCCTGGACTGCGGCTCGTCCTCGCAGGTGATCGTGGTGGCGCCTCCCGGCACGGCCGGCGCGTCCGTGCCGATCACACTCACGACGGTCGAGAGTGAGGTCACCGGCGCCGGTGCGGCAACGAGCCCGACCGACTTCACTTACGACGCGACGAACCCGAGCGTGACGAGTGCATTGGCGTTCGGATCGGTCAACCTCGCGTCGTCAAGCACTCAGAACGTGACGATCAGCAACCCCGCTTCCGCGACTCAGCCGCTGTATCCGGAGCCGACCGTCGGCAGCACGCAGTACGCGGCATCGATCGACGGCGCCAATGCGGGCGACTTCAATATCGGCACCGACACCTGTGCGGGTGCGACGGTGAGCCCCGGCGGGAGCTGCACAATCCAGGTGCAGTTCGCACCGACGGCGCTGGGCTCGCGCAGCGCAACATTGGACATTCCGTGGAACGAGTCGGCGTCTGTGAGCGGTTCGCAAACAGCCGACTTCTCGGTCTCGCTCTCGGGGACCGGGACCGAGCCGACGAAGACGGTCACGACCCCGGGCCGCACGGTCACGAAGACCTGCACCATCACGGTGAAGTGGCGGTGGGTGACGGTGACGGTCAAGGTTCACGGCAAGAAGAAGAAGAAGCGCGAGCACAAGAAGTTCACGACCAGGTCCAAGGGCTGCAAGAAGCCGAAGGCCAAGAAGGCCGCCAAGCCGAGCAGGAAGCACAGCCGCAAGCACCGCGGCTAGGGGTCCGGCAGGCATTGTGAGCGGGGGCGGCATACGCCGTCCCCGCTCAGGCAACCCACACGCCGTCCCCATCCGAAGGGATGCGCATTGGTTACGACTTTGTGCCGACGCCGTGACGAATGTGTGCCAGTTTGCGGCTTCCGCGGTCCGCTCGTCCGGACCGTGCTTAGACTCGGATCAAGGCATTCGAACTTTCGAAAGGAGCCCCGAAATGGCGGGCAACATCAACCGGGTGATCATCACCGGCAACCTGACTCGCGACCCTGAGTTGCGGTCGCTACCCAGCGGCACCAGTGTCTGCGAGCTGCGTGTGGCGTGCAACGGACGCCGCAAGAACGGCGAAGGGCAGTGGGAGGACGACCCCAATTACTTCAACGTTTCGGTGTGGGGTCAGCAGGGCGAAAACTGCAAGCGCTATCTTTCCAAGGGTCGTGGTGTAGCGATCGATGGGCGCCTGCGCTGGCGTGAATGGGAGACCGACGGGCAAAAGCGCCAGGCTGTCGATATCATCGCTGAGACCGTGCAGTTCCTCGGTGGTGGCGGTGACGCGCCAAGCGGTAACGGGAATGGCTATTCCAGCAGCGCAAATGCTGCGGCGAGCGATGTCCCGGTAGATACCGCTGACTTCGTCCCAGCCTCCGTGGGCTCCGGTGTCGCCGACGACGACATCCCGTTCTGAGGCGACGGACCTAAAACAGAGACTTCGATAGGTGATGCCAAGTGGCGAAGCAACGTAGACGGCCGGTTCGCCGGCGCGACAGGAAGGGCGGCCCGTCCTCGGGTCGGCGCAAGCCGTGCCCATACTGCCGCGACAAGGTGGAGCAGGTTGACTACAAGGATGTCTCCGCTTTGCGGCGATTCATCTCCGATCGCGGCAAGATCCGCTCGCGCCGGATCACCGGTGCGTGCCGTAGGCACCAGAACCAGGTCGCGCGCGCCGTGAAGCGCGCGCGTGAGCTGGCGCTGCTGCCGTACGTTGCCGAAGGTGGCAGCGACCACCGCGAGGGTCGTGGCGGTCGTGATCGCGACCGCGACCGCGACCGGTAGCCCAGGAGGTAGACATGCCACAGGCAATCCTGCTCGAGGACGTCGAGTCGCTGGGTGAGAAGGGCGCAGTCGTCGATGTCTCACCCGGCTATCTGCGGAACTTCCTGGTTCCCCGGAAGCTCGCCGAGGCCGCGACCCACGGCTCCATCGAGGCCGCTGCCAAGCGTCGCGAGGCTGCTGAGAAGGCAGCAAGGGACGCGGTCGACCGTGCGCGCGAGAACGCCGAGTTGCTTGGCAAAACGGTGCTGACGATCCCGCAGCAGGCGGGCGACGATGGGCGCCTGTTCGGCTCCGTCACGGCCCAGGACATCGTGGACGCGATCCGCGACGCCCGCGGCATTCGCATCGATAAGCGCAAGGTCCAGCTCGACGAGCCGATCAAGAGCGTCGGCACGCACATGGTCATGGTCGAGGTCTCAGACGGCGTGATGGCGACCATCAAGACCATGGTGGTCGCCGCCTAGCGACTCAGGCGGGCGCGCTCAGCGCACGACGCGCACGTGCGCCGGGCGGACGAGTGCGAGTTCGTGCTGCAGCCGGCTGCTGCTGGCGACGATACTGACCGCGTAGGTGCCGGCGGGTAATGGCGGCAGGCGGTTGCCTGGCAAACATTGAATCGAGCCTGCCTGGGGCCGATGGCCGCGCATCGTGCAGGCCAGGTAAGTCGCAGGCACCTCGAGCCGGTACGTGGTCGTGCCTGGTCGCGCCACGAAGGTCGCGTCGGCGCACGCTGGCAGCGCCCAGGCCGGCGAGGCCGTCAGCGTTCGGCTGCTGAGCACCAGCTGAATAAACCCGTGTGGACAGCCGCGGGCCAGCACCCGCGTGCGGTCAGAGCTGTTGTGCAGCACCAACTCGGCGCGGACCTTCGCGCCGCGGCGCACCGTCGCCGTGTCGGACCGCACGAAGCCGCTGATGGTCGGCTTGGCGTTGCGAGCGGCGCTGTCGGCAGGAGGAGCAGTACCGCCACTCGAGCCGCAGCCGGCGGCGACAAGCGACAGTGCAATCACGGCAGGAAGGGCGAAACGACGTGTGCCCATGAGGCTAATACTCGCATCGCGTGGAGTTATCACACGCGATCGCGCACCGAAAAATCTTTTCGTCCGTGTTGCGGCATGTGCCCGCACGTGCCGCCTGAGCGCAGCCTATCTTTCAACGTCCGTCTCATGAGCGCCACCGCCTCCGCCACCCCCAACAACCTCGTCGCCGAGAAGTCGGTGCTGGGCGCAGTGCTGCTCGACGAGCAGCACCTGCACGCGCTGCTGGTGGATGAGCAGCTGCGGCCCGAGCACTTCTACCTGCGCGAGCACGTGGCGGTGTTCGAGGCGATGCTCGAGCTCTATGAGGGCGACAAGAAGATCGACCACCTCACCGTTGCCGAGCAGCTGCGGCAGAACAACCGGCTTGATGAGATCGGCGGCTCCGACGTGGTCGAGGAGCTGGTCGCCTGGGTGCCTGCCACCGGCCATGCCCGTGACTACGGCCGGATCGTGCGCGAGCAGGCGCAGATGCGGGCGCTGCTCGACGCGACCCGGGAGATCCAGGCCGATGTGATGAACCGCACCGGCACGCCGCGCGAGCTCGTCGAGCAGGCGGAACGGGCGATGCTGGAGGTCGCGCACGACGAGCGCCAGAAGGCGATCCGCTCGATCGCCGAGGTTCTACACGAGGAGACCGACCGTCTCCACCACCGCTCGAATCAGAAGAGTCCGCTCAGCGGCACACCGGCCGGCTTCCGCGACCTGGACGACCTGACCGGTGGCTTCCAGGCAGGCAATCTGATCGTGCTGGCTGCCCGCCCCTCGATGGGTAAGTCGGCGCTCGTGGCAAACATCGCCGAGAATGCGTCGCTCGCCGGGTATCCGGTCGCCCTGTTCTCGCTGGAGATGTCCGAGTCTGAGCTCGCGCAGCGCTTCGTGGCGTCACAGGCCAAGGTCCCGGGCGAGGACCTGCGGCGCGGCAAGGTCGCGGAATCGCGCTGGCCGAAGATCCTCGAGGCCTCCGGCAAGCTCTCCGAAGCACCCCTATACGTCGACGATTCGAGCGACACCGGGGTGCTCGAGGTCCGCGCGAAGTCACGCCGGCTGCATCACCAACTCGAGGAACGCGGCGGGCTCGGCCTGATCATCATCGACTACCTACAGCTGATGCGCCACGAGGGCCGGGTCGAGAGCCGCGTCGAACAGGTCGGGCAGGTCAGCCGCGGACTCAAGAGCCTCGCCCGCGAGCTGGGCGTACCGGTGATCGCCCTGTCACAGCTCAGCCGAAATGTCGAGCAGCGCGCCGGCGACAAGAAGCCTATCCTCTCCGATTTACGCGAATCTGGTCAAATCGAGCAGGACGCTGATCTCGTGATGTTCATCTACCGCGAGGAGTACTACAACCGCGAGTCCACGCGCCCGGGTGAGGCCGACATCATCATCGCCAAGCACCGCAACGGACCGGTCGGAGAGATCACGCTCACGTTCCAGAGCCAGTTCCCGAAATTCATGAACTACGCGCCACCGCAGTTCGCCGGCTGAGCGGAACCGGACGCATTTGATGGCAACCTGCATCCTCGGCGTATGTGACGGCTCGGGCTTCCTCTATGACGAGGAGACCAACACCGCGCGCGACTGCAGCTGCCGCCCGCAGATCATCGCCCGCAATAAGGCGCGCAGCCTGTCCGCCGTGATACCAGAGCGCTACAAGGACGTCGCCTTCGACCGCTTCCCCATCACCGAGATCGACCCGAAGATCGTCGCCGCCACCAGACGCTTCGTCGATCGCATCGACTCGAACCTCGACGCCGGACGCGGCCTGTGGTTCATGGGCCCCGTTGGCACAGGCAAGACGACGCTCGCGATGCTCGTCACGAAGGCGGCGCTCGAGGCAGGCCGGTCAGCCGCGCGTTACTCGCTACCCGGCCTGCTGAGCCAGATTCGCAAGACCTTCGACACCGGCTCACACAACGACCTGCTCGAGCGGCTGACGGCAGTGGACCTCCTGCACATCGACGATATCGGCGCCGAGCAGACAACGCCCTGGGTGCTCGAGGAGCTCTACTCGATCATCAACGCGCGCTATGAGGAGCAGCGCGCGATCGTGATCACCACCAACATCCTCGACCGCGAGACGCTCTGCCAGCAGATCACCGAGCGCACCGTCTCGAGGCTGACCGAGATGTGCGACGAGCTGCCGCTGCTGGGTCACGATCACCGCTTGGACGTCCGAGTCGCGTAGAGAGCGGTCGGCCACATGTCCTGAAAGCGTCCGCGCGTCGCTATGAGCCTGCGCGCGCGGCGGCGTGCGCCCTGCCCCGCCCAATACACTGAAACAGAAATGCCTGGAATCGTGATCGTTGGGGCCCAGTGGGGCGACGAAGGAAAGGGCAAGATCACCGACCTACTCGCGGAGCGCGCGGACGCTGTCGTGCGCTTCCAGGGTGGTAACAACGCGGGCCATACGATCGTCCGGGACGGCGAGACCTGGAAACTGCACCTGATGCCGTCAGGCATCCTCCACCCCGGCAAGCTCTGTGTGATTGGCAACGGGGTCGTGATCGACCCGAAGATCCTGACCGACGAGCTGGATGACCTGCGTCGGCGCGGCGTCGACACCGGCGCGCTTCGGATCTCCGCAAACGCTCACCTGATCATGCCGTACCACATGCTCTTGGACCACGCGGGGGAGATCAAGCTGGGCAAGCTGCAGATCGGCACGACCAGGCGTGGCATCGGTCCCTGCTATGCCGACAAAGCGGCACGGCTTGGGATCCGCGTCCAGGACCTGCTCGACGAGAAGATCCTCAAGAAGAAGATCGTGGCGGCACTCGAGCCCAAGCGCCTGTCTCTACGCGAGTTCGCCCGCGATCCGCGCCTGGACCTTCAGGCGATGACCGAGGAGTACCTCACGTACGGCCACCGGATCAAGCAGTACATCGCCGACACCAGCCGGCTGGTGCTCGAGCGCCTTGATGCCGGTGAGCTGGTCGTATTCGAGGGCGCACAGGGCACGTTGCTCGACATCGATCACGGCACCTATCCGTTCGTGACCTCGTCGAACCCGATCGCCGGCTCAGCCACGATCGGCGCCGGCGTCGGGCCCAAGGACATCGACGAGGTCTGGGGCATCACCAAGGCCTACAGCACGCGCGTCGGCGCGGGACCGTTTCCGACCGAGCTCGACGGCCCGATGGCCGATGAGCTGCGGGAGCGCGGCGGCGAGTTCGGCACCACCACCGGGCGCCCGCGCCGGGTGGGCTGGCTTGATCTGGTCGCGCTGCGTTATGCGGCGCGTCTCAACTCGCTGACGGCGCTTGCGATCACGAAGCTCGACGTCTTGTCCGGGCAGCAGACACTCCCGGTCTGCACGAGTTACCTGGGCGACGGGGGGCTCGAGATCGACCACTTCCCCTACCACCAGACTGTCCTGCACCACTCGGTGGGCCATTACGTCGAGCTGCCCGGCTGGTCTGAGGACCTCACCGAATGCCGGGGCGAGGACGAGCTACCCGAGAACGCTCGCAGCTACCTGCAGTTCATCTCGGACTTCGTCAAGGTCCCGATCGCATTGGTCGGCGTCGGCCCCAGCCGCGATCAGGTGATCTGGACCCGGGGCGGCGAGGGCATGTACGGCTCCGGCGCACGCGTCGCGGAATGACGACCGGTCCCGCCGCCGACTCACGAGACTAGGTCGTGGCGGCCTCGCGACGCTTGGACCCGGGCGCCTGGGCGGCCGCTTCCTTGCCGTTATTACTCTCCGGGATGTCGGCGCTGAACGGCAGCGCCTCGAACAGCATCAGGGTGAGCCCGACCTTGATCGCAGCCTCGGGATCGGCGGCGAGCCGCGCGGCGGCGCCCTGCTCGATCTGCTCGACGCGCGCCAGCCACTTCCGCGACTCCTTGGCGAGCTCCTCCCATCCCTTGCGGTCGAGCGTGAGCGCGTCGGTGGAGATGTGCGCCTCCTTGGCATCGAAGCCGCCGGCGGCCGCAGAGCGCGTGGCGTAGTCCGTCGCCCTGGCGATCAGGGCTGTCAGGAGACGCTGCTTGGAGATCGCGTCCAGCCCCTCCCAGGCCTCCTCTGAGTTGTCCGGACGCCCGGTCGTCTTGTAGTAGTGCTCGGTGGCGCCGCGCCGCTGGCGCGTGCTCACGAGCTTGAGCAGCCCAAGGTCATAAAGCGTGCGCACGTGGTAGGCGATCGTGCCAAGCGGCTGGTTGAGCTTGGAGGCGAGGATCACGGGGCTCGCGGCTTCCTCGTCGAGCATCGCGAGCAGGCGGATGCGAATCGGATGCGAGATCGCGCGCAACCAACGCGGATCCGTGATGTTCGTTACTGGCTCTTGGTTGGGCATTGATTCGATGCTAGGAACCGTCGACGGGTTAGCCCGCTGTAGCCGCTCGTTTGGACAGGGTCGTCGCAGCAGTCACTCCATCAGATATATCAACGCCACCTTTCGATCAGCGCAGCTTCGTCAACCTGGCGTACCGCTCGGGCGGGTACACCGATCACGACCGCGCGGGCGGCGACGTCGCGAGTGACGACCGCCCCGGCTCCGACGAACGCCTCCTCGCCGACCTCGATACCGGGCACCAGCACGGCGGCGCCGCCGACCCGAGCCGCGCGGCGGATCACCGGGGCATCCAGCCGCCCGCCCTTTGGATGGCGGCCCATCGTGTCGTCGTTGGTCATCAGCACGCCTGGGCCGAGGAAGACGTCGTCCTCGACAACCGCCCAGCTGGTCACGTAGACGCCGGTCTGGATCGAGACGCGGTCACCCACCACGGCGTTGAAGTCGACGCACGAGGCGCGGCCGACGACCGCACGCTCCCCGATCCGCGAGCCCTCGCGCACCTGTGCCTGGTCGCCGATGATCGAGCCCGCACCGATCCTGGCGCCGGCGTACACGACAGCACCGCTGCAGACGGTCACCTCAGGCTCGAGCTCCAGGTCGCCGAGCTCGACATGGGCGGCGCTCGAGCCGCGACGCAGACGCGGCCGCTTGCCGAGCACAACGAGATCCTCGATCACGCACCCGGCACCGAGCCTTACGCCCGCATGCACCACGCTGTTGCAACCGATCGAGACGCCGTCGCCGAGCGTCGTCCCGGGACCGATCACCGCACCGGCCGCAATCGTGACCTCCGCGCCGATCGTCGCGGACGCGTCGACATGGGCGGCGGACGAGATCTCAGCCATCGCCTTGTCCGCTCATGGTGAGACGCTCCTCGGAGGGCCTCAGCGACGCCCGAAGCCTCAGCGACGCCTGCAGCTGCGCCAGCACGCGCACGACGCGCAGCCCGCTTGCACCATCTGAACGCGGCGGCCGCGCCTCATTGATGCTGTCCAGGAACTCCTGGCACTCGACCCGCAATGGCTCGGCGGTTGGCAGGCGCGGCGAGTACGTGTCGCCACTACGCGTGACCCACTCCCCGTAGCCGCGAGGAGTCTCATCGAAGCCCTTGTCGTAGATCGTCACCTTGCCCTCGACCACCATGTCGTCGAAGGTCGCCATCTTGTGCGCGCCGACGATGGTGAAGCGCCGCTCCTTGTGCGGGTCGAGCCAGCTCAGATGCAGGTGTGCGGCCAGGCCCGACGGGAAGCGCAGGTAGCAGAAGACAACGTCCTCGACTCCGGCGCGCACGTAGGATTCGCCATGCGCCACCGCCTCGGTCGGCTCTTCGCCCGCGAGTGCGAGCACGACCGAGACATCGTGGGCGCCCAATGACCAGAGCGCGTTCTCATCAGCACGTAGCTTGCCGAGGTTCAGGCGGTTGCCGTAGATGTAGTAGATCTCACCCAACTCGCCGCTGTCCTTCAGCTCCTTCAGTTTCAGCACGCCGGGGTGGTACTCGAGCAGGTGTCCGACCATCAGGATCCGGCCCGCCGCGGCGGCCGCGGCGACGGCCCGCTCGGCGTCGGCGACCGACTGCGCAAGCGGCTTCTCGACGAAGCAGTGCTTGCCCGCCTCCAGCACTCTCACGGCCATCTCGGCATGGGTGGGCACCGGCGTCGCGAGCACGACGGCGTCGAGCTCGGGGTCCTCGAGCAGCTCCTCGAGCTCGGCCGCCACCCGCGCTCGGGGAAACTGAGTCGCGGCCTTTGCGCGTGCGACCTCAGAGCCGTCGCACACCCACCGCAGCTCGCACCCGGGCAGGCTCGCGAAGTTGCGCGCCAGGTTCGGTCCCCAGTAGCCGAGGCCGACTACGCCGATCCGGATCGGTGATTGACCCATTCGCGGGCGAGTCTAATTGACGGCCGCAGCCACGAGTTCGGCCACGACCCGGTCACCGGCGTGACCGTCTCCGTACAGCTCGGGCCGTGAGGACGTAGGTGGCGTCGCGAGTGCAACGCGCGCAGCCTCCGAGTCGAGGTCGACGAGCGTGTTCCAACCCACCTCGACGGTCTCGACCCACTCGGTCACCGGTCGCAGCGTCACGCACTGCACCCCGGCCAGGTAAGCCTCCTTCTGCAGCCCGCCGGAATCCGTCAGCACGGCCCTGGCGTTGCACAGCAGAGCGGTCAGCTCCACGTACCCCAGCGGCGGCGTTACCCGCACGCCACCCGCCAGCCGCTCGAGCAGACCAGCCGACTCGAGGCGCAAGCGCGTGCGCGGGTGCAGCGGCAGCAGCACCTCCTCATCCACGCCCAGCAGCAGCTCGACGAGCGCCAACAGGCGCGCCGGATCGTCGACGTTACCGGCGCGATGTGCGGTCGCGAGTACATATCCGCCGGGCTCGATGCCGTGCGCGCGTACGAGCTCGACACGCCCACGGGCGCGCGGCTGTACTCGGAGCGCGACGTCGACCATCACGTCACCGACGACCGCGACCGTTGAGGCGCGGCTGCCAGACGTGGTCCCGCCCACCCACCCAACCCCGGTGCGACCGATGCCCTCGGCCGCCAGGTTCGCCGCCGCCACCTCCGATGAGCAGAGCAGCAGCGCGCTGAGATGGTCGGTCAGCACACGGTTGATCTCCTCCGGCATGGCGCGGTCGAACGAGCGCATTCCGGCCTCCACGTGCGCGACCGGCACGCCCTGCTGCGCGGCCGCAAGCGCGCCCGCAAGCGTCGAGTTGGTGTCACCGTAGACGAGCACCCAGTCAGGCGCGGCGTCGACCACGATGGGCTCGAGCGCCGCCAGCATGCGCGCGGTCTGCGAGGTGTTGCTGCCACCGGCGATGCCGAGCTGGACGTCTGGTGCGGGCAGGCCGAGCTCGGCGAAGAACACGGCCGACAGCTCATCATCGAAGTGCTGCCCCGTGTGCACAAGCAGTTCCTCGCCCCGAGCGCGCAGCCCCGGCGTGACGGCCGCCGCCTTGATGAACTGCGGGCGGTTGCCGACGACCGTCAGGATCTTCAGCGGCGCGACCACGTCTCCGCGAGCCGCACGATCACCGCGGCTGCTGCAGCCATGTCCTGCAGCGAAGCCCACTCGCGAACCGAGTGGTATTCGTGACCGCCGTCGAAGATGTTCGGGGTCGGCAGGCCCATCTGGGAAAGCCGCGAGCCGTCGGTGCCGCCGCGGATCGGTTCGCGCAGCGGCTCGATCCCCTCCGCTCGCACCGCCTCCTCGGCGGCCGCCATGACCTCCGGATCGCGTTCGAGGTACTCGAGCATGTTGGGGTACTGCCGGATCACGTCGAAGTCGAGCTTTGCCCCCGGAGTGCTTGCGACGACCTGCTCGGCAACGGTACGCACCAGCTCGACGTGCGACTCGAGCAGCCCCTCCTCGAAGTCGCGCAGGATAAACCGCACCTCGGCGTGATCGGTGGTGCCGAGGAACATCGCCGGGTGGATGTAGCCCTCGCGGCCAGCGGTGGTCTCCGGCGTCAGGCGGTCACTCGGCAGTGCCGCCACGATCTGGGCAGCGACGCGCACGGGGTTGACGAGCTTGCCCTTCGCCCAACCAGGGTGAACACCGACGCCCGTGATGGTGATCCGCACCTCGATCGCGCTGAACGTCTCGTCTTGCAGCTCCCCGAGCGTCGAGCCGTCGATGGTATATGCGCAGCGGGCCCCGAAGCGCGGGATGTCGAACAAAGTGGCGCCGTGGCCGATCTCCTCGTCCGGAGTGAAGGCGATCCGCAGGGTGGGGCGAGGCAGCTCGGGGTGTTCGGCCATGTACGCGACGGCGGCCATGATCGCGGCGACACCCGCCTTGTCGTCGGCGCCCAGCAGCGTGTCGCCGCTGGCGGTGACGATGTCGTGCCCCTGCTTTACGGCCAACTCGGGCATCGTCGCCGGGTCCAGTCGTGTGCCGGCCCTGGGCAGCTTTATAACACCGCCGTCGTAGTCGCTCCACACGATCGGGGCAACCCCAGCGCCGGGCGCGTCGGGGCTGGTGTCGACATGCGCGATCAGCCCGATCACAAGCGAGTCAGGCACCGTGGCAGGCAGCGTCGCGTAGACGTAACCGTGCTCGTCGAGATCGGCGTCAGTAACGCCGACCGCGTGCAGCTCCTCGACCAGGAGACGGGAGAGGTCGAGCTGCCCCGGTGTGCTCGGCGAGCGCTCGCGGTCGACGCGGGACTGCGTATCGATCTGGACGTAGCGCGTGAAGCGAGCGAGCAGATCGGGCGCCACGGCTTCCGCGAGCGGTGAGGTGAAGGCGGCGGGCACGCAGCCGATATAAGCAAATCCGGAGCGGCGCGGTCAGGGCAGCGCTCTACCGCGGCTCTGGCAGCGCTCTACCGCGGCTCTGGCAGCGCGCTCAAGCGCCGTACAGCGTGCGCGACAGCGTCGTGCGGCCGCCGACCCGATCGACGGCCTGGACGGCCACGCTGACGACACCAGCGAGGTCGCCATGTGCGCGGAGCGAGCCGGCGCCGAAGATGATGCGCACCGGCGAATGGGCGACGGCGAGCATGATCGTCAGCACGTGGTTCTGGAAGTGGGCCTGATGCACGAGTGTGCGGCCGGAGATGCTCTGCACCCTGACGGCACGCGCGCCGCCCGCGAGCGTGAGCCGCCGCGGCAGCGTGATCGTGAGGTCTCGCAAGCCGGGCTCGAACTCGCCGGACTTCACGGTGAACGTCAACGCCGGCTGCAGCGACGGGCCCGCGACCGCGGCTGCTACCTGCGGCCGCCGCTCGACCGCCCAGTTGAACCTCACGGCGCCGTAGGTCCCGGCCCCTGTCGACGCGCTGACCGTGACGGTGCGGACATCGACGCGCGTAACGCGACCGGTGATCACGCCCGTCGCCGCGTTCAGGTGCAGGCCGATCGGCAGCCTGTTCGCGTGGAATGTGACCGGCCCGGTCTGGCCCGCTGGAGGCGTGGCGTGCATCTGCAGGCTCACGTTCTGGTGGTAGAAGGTATAGACAGCCCCTGGGTAGGCGACGTGCACGGCCTGCTCACAGAGCGCCGGCACGAGCGCGGCGGCCTTCGGCGTGCCGAGCCCGCTGGCCATGTCATAGCCGGGACCCGCTGGGTACAGCCCTGACGTGTTGCCGTCGGGGGTGAAGTCGTTGTTGCCCATGGTGATGTCGTTGAAGTAGGTCGACTGCGACTGGCCGGCGAGCTCGTAGAGCTCGGGGTTGGCGAATCCGATCAGCGTCCCCTGGCAGTCGCGGCTTGCGTCGGCAAGCGCGAACAACGCCGCCCATACCGGCGCGGCACCGCTGGTGCCGCCGGTGCCCTGCCAGCCGGACTCCGCGCGCCCGAGGAGGTCGTTGCCGTTCCAGTAATCGAGGTAGGGCCACATTGGATCTGCGTCGGCGGAGACGTCGGGCACCTCACGGCAGTAGCTGCCGGCGGGCAGGCCGCAGGGCGCGCCTGAGGAGTAGGAGCTGATCAGTCCCACGCGCCGGCGGGGCGGTCGACTGATAGCTCGGCATCGTCCACAGCGACGAGAGTCCGCCACCGCCCGCGCCCTGCTGGATCCCGAAACGGGCGTAGTCGATCTCGGGGTTGTCGTCGTTCCACACCGTCTCGAGCGGCGGCGGCCCAATCGCAGTCATCGATGTGCCACCGACGCTTGTCGCGAACTGTTGGCTGCCAGGATCGTCGACCGCCAGCGCGTTGTCCTCGTTGCCGCCGGGCGGCGAGCTGTAGCAGTCCTCCGAGCCCGAGTCGCCCGCAGCCGACACGAATGTCTGCCCCTGCGTGGCTGCCTCCTCGAGCAACGTACTCTCGGCGTGAGCGTCCGTGAAACCCTCGAGCGTCTCACACTCGCCCCACGAGTTCGACAGGACCTGGGCCTTGTCCTGGCTGACCATCGCGGCGAGCGTGTCGAACGGGCCCGTGCCGGGGCTGTCGGCGTTGTTGTTCGGCCCCTGGTAGACGATCAGGCTCGCCTTCGGCGCGAGTCCGATCAGCTGCTCGATATCGAGCGCGGCCTCCCCCTGCCCGGCGCCCGTTCCCACGCCGCTGTCGACCTTTACGTAGCTGATCTTCACGTGGGTGCCGTAGCACTTCTGGTATGCGGCGATGTCGCTGGGGGCGTCCGGCTCGAGCTCGTACACTCCGATCGTCACGCCCTGCCCGAGGTCGCCGGACTGATACACGCCCGAGAAGCCATAGGCGGTGGCGATCTGGTCGGCTGTGTAGGCGTTCTGGCCCGGCGCGACCTGGAGCGCCTTCAGGCACGGCCGCGGCCCCCCGGTGGCGACATGCGTGGCGCCGGTTCGCGCGCTGCGCGATCCGGCTGCAGTCGCGTGCCCGCCGGTCAGGTCGAGCCGTTGCATCTGCGCAAGGCTGCTCAGGCCGACGACCGCCTGCACGGCGGACGCCACGTCGGCATCCATCGCCGGCGCCTGCGCGTTGTAGACGGCGTCACGCCCGTCCGGCAGCCGCACTCGCGCCAGGCTCAGCGAGAATGCGCGCTCGATGGCCGCGCCGCTCGCGCGCAGGTGGATCGCAAGGCCATTGGCGGTGAGAGAGCCTGGGCGCAGGCCGCGGCTGCGCAGGGCCGCGTCGACCTTTGCGATCGTCGCGTTGGTCGGCCCGAACCGCAAGCGAAACTCGGCAGGGCTCAGGTAGCGACGGTAGTCCTGCGACTCGGGGTTGCCGACCGCCCTGCGCGTAACTCGCCAACGCCGCAGGGCTGCGAGGCGCGAGCGCGACCGTGAGCGACATCATCCTTACGGACGCGGTGCCGGCGACGAGCGTGGTGCCGGCTGGGAGCGTCGGTGCCTGGCCGATCCGGGTTTGAAGCACTGTTGCGTGGGCGTCCGCCGCCGCCGCTGCCGAGCCCGAGGCAAGTGCCGATGCCGCGCAAATGACCAGAGCGATCCGCAGACGTCCGATCTTGCGCCCAGTACCCGTAGTCACGACCCCTCGACGGTAGCGGTAGTCGATAAGAACTCGCTAGGAGATCCGTCGCGACGCTCAGAGCTTCCGCGGCAGTTGCGGAAGCAGCGTCTCCACCGGAGCCGGGCGGCCGAGATAAAAGCCCTGCCCGTAGTCGACCCCGAGCTGCTCGAGCAGCTTCACGGTCTCCGTGTCGCCGACGAACTCGGCGACCGTCTGCGTCCCGAGCCCGCGCGCGATCCCGACCACAGCCTGCACGAGCAGCTGGTCGGTCTCGGTGCTGACGAGCTTCGTGATGAACTCGCCGTCGATCTTGAGGTAGTCGAACTGCAGGTGCTTGAGGTAGTAGAACGAGGAGAACCCTGAGCCGAAGTCGTCGAGCGCGAACAGGCAGCCGAGCTGGCGGAGCTGCTGCGCGAGCTCGCGCGCGCGCTCGATGTTCACGATCGCCGCCGTCTCTGTCACCTCGACCACCAGACGCCCGGGCGGGATCGGCCGCTTCTTCAGCATCTCGCCGAGGTCGCCGGCCAGATCCAGATCGTTCATCGTCTTGCCCGACAGGTTCACCGACAGGCTGAAGTCGTTGCCGACCCGGGCGTGCTCGTGCAGCAGTGAGACCGCCTGCGAGATCACCCAGCGGTCGATCTCACCGATCAGGTCGAAGCGCTCGGCGTTCAGCAGAAACGCGCCCGGGGGCACGAGCTCATCGTTGTCGTCGAGCATTCGGATCAGCAGCTCGTAGCGCGGCAGTCCGGCGCTGCAGATCGGCACGATCGGCTGGGCGTGGAGCACGAACCGGTCCTCGTCGAGCGCGCGGCGCAGGCGTGAGAACCATGAGTCGCGATCGCTCGCGTTGCCGTGGCGCTCACCGGCGGCGGCGTAGACCGGCGTAGCCGTTGCGCCCGTCCGCCTTTGCCTCATACATCGCGATGTCTGCCTCCACCGCCAGCTCATCGGCTGTGGCGGTGACTCCTGGCCCGTACAGAGCGATGCCCACGGAAGTCGTGACGCGCGCTGTGGCCTTGGTCGTGACCACGAGCCCGCGGGCGCGGATCGTGTCCAGAACCTTCTCGGCAACCTCGGTCGCTTCGGGCTCGGCGCAGTCGCGCAGGATGATCGCGAACTCGTCGCCGCCGAGCCGCGCGATGAAGTCGCTCTTGCGCACGCTCTGGCGCAGCAGCCCACCGATGTGGGCGACGAGGTCGTCGCCGACGGAATGCCCGAATCGGTCGTTGACGACCTTGAAGCCGTCGAGGTCGAGCACCAACAGCGCACCGTGTTCGCCGCTGATGTGCGACTCCGCGATGACGCGGTCGAGCTCGGCTTCGAAGCGTCGACGGTTGTGGAGGCTCGGTCAGCGGGTCGTGATCAGCGAGGTAGTGGAGCTGCTGCTCGAAGTGGCGGCGCTCGGAGATGTCGAGCACCTGCGTGACGTAGTAGTCGGCGGCGCCGCCGTCGGCGCTCGGCACCGGCGTCGAGCTGATGTATGCCCAGACGGTGCTGCCGTCCTTGCGCAGGTAGCGCTTCTCGGCGACGACCGGCTGCTCTCGGCAGGTTGCCGAGGTAGCCGAGCGTGCGCTCGCGGTCCTCCGGGTGGGTGACGTCGTCGACCATGACGCCGTCGAGCTCTCCGGGCTGCGTGCCCGAGCATCCGTGCCAGGGCCGGGTTGGCCTGCGTCCAGCGGCCGGCGTCAGGGCCCTGAAGGGCTCCGATCGCGAGTCCGATCGGAGCGTGCTCGAATGCGATCTGGAAGCGCTCCTCCGCGTGCATTCGCGCCAACTCGGCGCGCCGAATCTCAGAGATGTCTCGGGCGACGCCGATGAAGCCCTCGACCTCGCCGAAGGGATCGATAACGGCGCGCATCGTGAGCAGCACCTCGACCTTGGAGCCATCCTTGCGAACATGGGTCCACATACCCTCGTCGAGCTCGCCGGCGAACGCGCGATGGAACACTCCGCCGTCGGCGGGGACACCGAGTTCGGCGGCGCGGGCAGCGAGCTCCTCCTGGTCGAGGAAGATAATCGCGTCCACGCGGCCGACCACCTCGGCGGCGGTGTAGCCGAGCAGCTCCTCGGCGCCGCGATTGAAGATCGTGACCATGCCAGCACGGTTTGTGCAGATCACCGCGACCGAGTCCGTTTCGCCAAGCAGACGCGACATGAACAGCAGCTGGCGCTCACGCAGCATCCGCTCCGACATATCGCGTAGCAGCATGATCGTGCCGACGATCGTCCCGTCACACCCACGCATCGGCTGACAGGTGACGGCGACCTCCACCATCCCGCCATCGCTCGTACGTGTCTGGGCATCGACGCGGCGCGTGCCGCCGGCCAGCACCGCCTCCAGATTGGCCGTGAACTCGGGGAGCCGCACGTCGGGGATGAGGGTCGAGGCGTGGCTGCCGATCACCGCTTCAGCGGGGTAGCCGTAGAGCTTCTCGGCGGCGCCATTGAACGCCGTCACGATCCCGTCCAGGTCGGTCGCGAGCACCGGGTCCTGCAGCTGCGCGATCAGGTCGGCCGCTGAAACCGCGACTGCTTCTGCCCTCGTAGCGCCCATACCCTGACTGATCGGCTGTAAAGACGATCTTGTTTAGCGTTGCACCCCGGACTAGAGCAGCGTCTCACGGCCCGGCAGCAGCGGAAACGACCGCTGCGCGCGCGACGGCAGGATGTAGTTGGCGCGCCGCAGCACGAAGATGAACTCGTTGATGCCGTTGTTGACGGTGGCGGTGATCGCGGGGTTCTGGAGCTGCGCGTTTGCCTGGTTCATCGCCGTGCGCGTGGTCACGAAGTCCTCGATCGTGCGCTGCAGCGAGACGAAGTGCAGACCGGCCTGGCCGCCGTCGACGGTGTCGAAGTCGCGGCGCAGGATCAGTGGCTTTCCGTTCCGGCGCGCCCGGGCCGAGGCCTGCGAGTGACCGATCACACCGCGCTTGATCGCCTGGTTCAGCAGACCCGGGTTGGACTCGGCGTCGGTCGTGAAGCGCGCCACCTGCTCGGGGGTCGTCTGCGGCGAGTACATGCGCGCCACGCGCTCGGCATACGTCAGGTTCTGATACCAGCTGTCGAGGCTGAGCGTCATGTGGCTGACCGTCATCGTCGTGCCCTGCGCGAACTCGCCGCTGGCGATCGTGACCGCGTCCTCAGTTGCCTGGTTCTTCTTGAGCGCGGACTTGAAGCCCATGAACAGCGGGGCAGACGGCGGGACGTGGTTGCCCGGCGGGATGCCCTGGACAGGGTGGCCGCCCACCCGCTGGTGGGCGGCTGGCAACCCTGCGCCGGCGAAGCCCGTGCGGGTCTGGCGCAGACGAAGGGCGGGCGCGAGCGCGTACTGCAGCGCGCGCTCGCACGCGCCCAGCACCTCCGGATCGTCGGAGGCAAGGTGCAGGCACAGGTGATAGCCGTCGATCGTCGGCTGCTCGAACTCCGACAACGCCTTGGCGCGCGGGATCGGACTCGGGAGATGCAAGCACGTCCTCGAAGTAGCTCGGCGCCCAGCCGGCGGTGAACAGCAGTCCCTGCGGACTCCAGGGGTGTGCGTGCTCGAGCTTGCGCAGTTCGGCCTCGAGCAGCCGCGCGTAGCGCGGATCGGGGGTGCCGCGCACATCGAACAGCAGCAGCCGATCAAAACGGGGCGGCGTCGGGTTGCCGTACTTGTCGGGGGTCAGGGTCGCGACCCAGGCGTGCTGACGGGCGGGAAGGCCCGAGACAGGGCCGGGTAGGTCCGCCAGCGGCAAAGCGGAGCCGCTGGCGGATTGATCGATCGCGACCCCGGCCGCCACCCCCGCCGCCACCAGCCCGCCTGCGCCTGCGAGGAAGCGGCGGCGCGTGAACACGCCGCGCGCTGTCATGTCGTGGGCTTCCAGGTGAAGTGCTCGACGACCGTGTGCGGCTTCAGCCAGACGTGCGCGTACTCGAGGTGACGCGCGGCGACCGGCGGGCTGATCAGCAGCTTCAGCGTGTAGTGGCCCGCGCCCGGAAGTGTGCACGTTGTTGCCGTAGTGCGGGCCCATGTAGGCCGAGATCATCGGCCACTGGCGCTCGTTGAAGACGATCTTACCGGCGCTGTTGAGGATCGTCGCCCAGACGCCCGCGTAGGGAATCGGCACCTTCGTGTGCTGGTCGTCGAGCATGATCATCAGATGGAAGCTCATCTTCTTGGTTGCCTTGAACATCTGCTCGTGACCGCCGCCGTCGAACACTACGAAGGTCGTAGGTGTCATCGTCCGCGCCTGGATCTCCATGCCCTGCCAGTCGGCGGTCGCGAGTACCTGTGAGGCGACGGGCTTGATGCCATTGACGGACGGGACCTCGGTGGCGACGTCCGAGCCGCCGGTCATGTCCATACCGGCCATATTGGAAGAGCCGGTCGTGCCCTGCGTCGCTGTGGTCTGAGTGTTGTGCTTGTCGGCGCTGGCGCAGCCGGCGAGCGCGGCCGCGCTCAGCACTGCAGCGAGTACCGATAGCGCTCGAGGGCTCATGGGACGGACGCGTCCGGTGTGACGATCGTCTGCACGCGGTAGGGGGTCAGCTGATAGAGCACGTAGGCAAGCAGGATGAAGAGCGGCGCTGAGTTGGGATCGGTCGCGCCGCCCTGGAAGATACCGCCGAAACCTTGGCCGACGAGCCAGTAGAGGACATTCAGCACCACCGAGAGCGCGAGTAGGTCCTTGGCGAGCCGCCCGTTGACGCCGACGCCGATGCCGATCGCTGCGGACAGCGCGGAGAGGATCGCGGCGAATACGAAGCCGTTGCCGTTGGTGATGCTCGCAAAGCCGTCCTGCAGGCTCGACAGCCAGCTCATGCCCGAGGGCGCGGCGTTGATCATGTCGTGGATCGCGTTGGCGCCGGCGGAGGCCTGCAGAAGCCACAGGTACGCCATCAGCAGCCACAGCGCAGCCCACATCACGCGCGCACCGCGGATCCCGAGCAGCCCTCCGGGCTTCCCGCCGGGCCAGATCGCGAGCCCCACCAGCGCGTAGATGATCACCGCGCCGGGCGCGCCTGTGAGCGGACTGCGCCATGCTCATGAACAGCATCCCGAACGCCTCGCCGAACCACCAGACGAAGAACGCCCACACGAACGAGAGCAACAGCGCCTGCTTGACCGTCCGGCGGTACAGCAGCCCGACCCCGATCACCACCTGGATCAGCGCGAAGGCGGTGTTGTAGAAGCCGAGGTTGCCGGCGGCGATGTTGGCTCCCCAGTCGATGCTCGAGGCCAGCCAGTGCGGCTGGCCGGGGGCCATCGCGGTCAGCATCTGGATGAAGCCCCTCGAGTACATGAAGGACTGGAACTGGAGGCCGCCGTCGAGCAGCCAGATCAGGCCGAGTACGGTCTGTGCAGCGCGCGTACCGTCAGTGAAGAAGTAGGCCCGGAGACTCGGCCCGACGCGGGACCTTTTCGCGCTCGCCACGTATCCGGCGGGCACGCGTGAGCTGCTGGTGCTCATCATCGCGCGACGATACCGCCTGGGGCCCGAGCATCCCAGGCATATCCTTGAGGGAACGCATCGCACGGTTAACAGAACACGATTCGAAAGAGGGAGCGACATGCTTGAGAACAGCCCGGCGTTCAGCGGGTACTCCGTAGATGACGTCGCTACGGCGAAGCAGTTCTACGCTGAAACACTGGGTGTCGGCGTCTCCGAGGAGCACGGCCTGCTCACGCTCCACCTCGCAGGCGACCGGGACACACTGATCTACCCGAAGGGCCCACAGCACGTTCCTGCCACCTTCACCGTCCTCAATTTTCCCGTCGAGGACATCGAGCAGGCCGTGGACGAGCTGGTCGCACGCGGCGTCAGCTTCGAGCGCTACGACGGAATCGACCAGGACCCGCGCGGGATCGCACGCGGCGGCGGGCCGTTGATCGCCTGGTTCAAGGATCCCGCAGGCAACATCCTCTCGGTGCTGGAGCAGGCGTAGTCCCGCGCCGAGAACTCAGAGCAGCCGCTCCCACGAGCGGCGGACGGCGATCTGCTCCTTTTCGCGCGCGGTGCGTCTCTTGCGAGCGAGCTTCTGTGCCTCGTCGTTGCGCCGCGCGACTTCCTTCGTTACGTCGCTGAAGCTGGCCCCCGG
Source organism: uncultured Conexibacteraceae bacterium (assembly GCA_963774025.1). Lineage (GTDB taxonomy): Bacteria > Actinomycetota > Thermoleophilia > Solirubrobacterales > Solirubrobacteraceae > Palsa-465. The sequence continues at coordinate 46,878 of CAVZDL010000015.1, read as the reverse complement.
CGTTGGCTGCTTGCCACCGGGGCTCTTTGGATCAACCATAAGAACGCACGCGCTCCTGTTCTACTCCCCACAAGGACGGGCCACAGGAGAATGCGAGAGCACGACACTCGGCAGTGGAACTGCACACTGAGTCTAGCCTCATCCTGACGGGGGTCCAGGACGGCCCCAACGATGCAACCAGCTCTGGTCGGGCATGGCCGGCTCACAGGTCTAAGACGTCGTCGCAGGCATCGACAACGTCCGGATCGTGCGAGGCGATCACAACGACGCCCCCGGTCCGAGCGCGTTCGATCAGCAGCGAGATGACCAACCCGCGGTTGTCGGCGTCCAGTTCCGCTGTCGGCTCGTCGGCGAGCAGCACGTCGGCGGCGGTGACGAGCGCTCGCGCCACGGCCACCCGCTGCTGTTGCCCGCCCGAGAGATCCTCCACTAGGTGGTCGGCGACGGGGTCAAGCCTCACGCGCTCGAGCACGGCCTGAACACGCGAGCGCACCTCAGCGCGCGGCACTCCGGCCGCCTGCAGCACGACCGCGATGTTCTCGCGCGCCGTCAGCGCGGCCACCAGGCCGTAGCCCTGCAGGACCAACCCGAACCGGCGGCGCAGAGCGAGGTCGCTGCTGGGAGTCACCGGTGCGCCGTTGAGCGTGACCGTACCGCCGGAAGGCGCGATGAGCCCGCCGAGTATCGTCACCAGCGACGACTTCCCCGACCCGGACGGGCCGCGCACTACGAGGACTCGGCCGGACGACGCTTGCACCGAGATGCCGTCGAGGATCGTTCGGTCGCCAACGGAGTAGCGGAGATCAGTGCAGGTGAGAACGACGGTCACGACGACTCCTCGGAGCGTGGTACGAGTGTGATCTGAGGTCCATCGCGCCGGACCTCGAGCAGCGTCCCCGCCGGAAACTCCGCGAGCAGCTCCGGCGGCAACTGCAGCGACCCGTCCCGACCCACGACGACATACTCCCGGCCGTGCACACCCTCGCTCCCCACGCGTCCGTCACGGATCGTGATGTTCCGCGGCGAGCGGGCGGCCACCGATGAGTCGTGCGTGACGAGCACAACTGTGCAACCGAATTCGACATGTACCTGCGCGAGAAGTTCCATCACGTGCTCGCGACCGATGGCGTCAAGTTGGCTGGTCGGCTCGTCGGCGAGCACCAATTGCGCCCCCGAAGACAGCGCAGCCGCGATCGCGACACATTGCTGCTCGCCATCCGATAGCCGTCCGGTTACCCGGTCGGCGAGACCGGCCAGCCCGAGTCTCTCGAGCAGCGCATCTGATGACTTACCCGACGGCCCGGCGGCGAAGGCCAAGTTCTGACGGACGGTTGCATAGGCCAGCAGGTTGCGCGACGGGTTCTGCAGGACGAGCGCCACGACCGACCCCCGCAGTCGGGCGAGCGAGCGTGGCGCCATCCGGCCAACATCGTGCGGGCCGATCAGCACCCGTCCGGCTGACGGGCGCAACATCCCTGCGAGTAGACCGAGCACCGTCGATTTCCCCGATCCGGACGGGCCGAGCAACGACACGAACTCGCCCGGATCAACGTCGAGATCGATGCCGCGCAACGCGACCACGTCATCGAGGCCCTCGCCCGATCCCGGGTAAATGTGCACAACTCCTTCACATCGCACGCGAACGCCGCCATGCTCGCTCACTGCTGCGCCCCTCTCAGCTGGCTCGGTGTGGCGGCCCGCTCCACCACCCTGGTGATGGCGACGGTGACGACGGCGAAGAGGACGATCATGCCCACGGTGAGCGCGGCCAGCAGCGCCCACGGCAGCCCCAGCACCAGCGGCGGCCCGGTCGACGTGTCGACGAAGACCGGCGTGCTGGGCAATGCGAGCTGTGAGCCGACCAGCCCTGCAGCCAGCCCGACGAGTAGCCCGATCCCGAAGATGCTGCCCTGCTCGGCCGCCATCGCCCTCCGCAGCGTGCGGGGCGAGACCCCGACCGCCTCAAGCGCGGCCAACTCGTAGCCCCGTCGGCGGACCGATAGCACGCGACCGACGGCCGTCGCGCCGATGGCGAGGACAGTCGCGGCCAGCGCGGCGAGCAGGAACAGCGAGTCGGCGAACGCTGGCCCGCTGTCGTCCAGGGCCGAGCGGTAGGTGGCCGAGTGGATCGTGCGCAGCACGTACACGTGCTGACGCGCCAGCCGTGCGGCCAGATCCGCCGGCGCGTCCGGCGACAGCCACACCTGGTATTGCGTCGTCGACGCGGATGGGTGGTTCATCACCGCAAGGGCGGCGCCGAAGTCGACCATTACGCCGCCGCGGTCGACCTCGGGCAGCGTGACCGCTCGGATCACGCCGTCGACGAACAGCCCCTGGCGGTCCAGCCCGACGGCTTCGACACTATGAATCTGGTTTCCCTCCTCCACCGCCGCCTGCGCCGACCCGACAACCGCGGGAAGGGCGGCCGGGATCGCAGCCGAAACGGCCGACGGCCACTCGTAGCCCGAAACCTGCCGGACGCCGAGGGACAGTGATGCGCCGACGGTGCCGATGTTCACCGATCCGTTGCCGTTCCCCCGCCACCGGGTGCGGTCTCCAAACGACTTGACTGAGCGCCATCCGCCGTCCGAGCGGACCGATGCACCGATGATCGCGTCGATCTCACCCACCTGGCTCGGCGTGTTGGCCGTCAGGCCGAGAGCAGTGACGCGGCAGCCGCTCGCGCACGCGGATGGCAGCGATATTCCATACGACGCCTTGCCGGGCACGATCGGCGCGACGGTACGCAGCGCCTGGCTGTGGTTCGGCTGGGCGACGGTCACCGCGAGGTGCACCGGCCGGCTGGGATGCCTGATCAGGTCGACATGCAACCGCAGCCGCCTCCCGGTCACGATGACTGGCACCACGCGGTCCTGGAGACGGTGTAACACCGACGACAGCGGGACGGACGAATTGCCCGGCACCCACGCCCCGACCGACGCGAAGCGCGCAGTGTCGACGGCAATCAGCGGCGGCAGATTGTTGTAGCGCGTGTACGCCACCGCCATCGAGTGCCCACCGGGGTCGGCCCGATCGACCGCCGTCCGAAGATCGTAGACGCCGGCCCCCGGTCGGACAATCAACACGGTGTCGGCACCGGCCAAGTTCAGAGCGCGCAGCGAACGGTTGTGGCCCGAGTCGGCCCAGATCGTGACCGCGAATACAGCGATCGACACCGCCACCGCGACAAGCAGCACCGCGCGGGCCTCGGCCGGACGGCGCAGCACTTGACGCACAGCGAGGAACGGCACGAGGTGTCGCGAGTCGCGCGTCCACCGAGCCAATCGGCTGGCGAAAAAAGGCAAGCACCGCAGCACCACGACAGCCGCGGCGACGGTCAGCAGCGTCGGGGCCAGCACGGATAAGGGGTTCGGCTTACCAGCGTCGAGAACACCACCGACCTCAAGCTCGATCAACCCGGCAACCGCGATCGTGACTGCCGCGGCGTCGGCGACCAGCAGCCCGATCGGCGAACCGGGCGTGGCAGTGCCGAGACGCATCAGCGCCCCGACCGGTGTCACGACGATTCGATAGGCGGCCACGACCGCGGCCAGGACACCGCCCAGCACGCCGAGCGCTACAACGCCGTACGCCGCCGACGGGAATCCCACGTCCACCGGATGCCGGAGCAGCTGCGGAGCGAGCAGCCGGACGACGAGCCAGGCGAGCAGCGCCGCCACCGGCGCCGCCACGAGCACCAGCGCGACAGGCTGGGCGACGCTCTGCAACACGATGCTGCGAGCACGACGTCCACGCAGCTTCGCCAGCGCCACCTCCGGCCCTTGGGCCGCCGTCGTGTTCGCGACCACCGCGTAGAGCAGGAACAACGCGAGCAGCGCAAGCTGACCGGTCGCCACGGTCACCAGAGTACGAGCGAGCGATGTCTCTCGGGCTGTCTGATTGAGGATGGCCGACAAGCCAGTCGTCACGGTGGCGACGGGCGTGCTTTGCCCCGCCCGCAGGGAGAGGTGCCGGGCAGTGGCGTTCACGTGCGCGATCGTTCCGCGCAGTTCGCCGGTTTCGTCGTAGCCAACCCTTTCGTGGCGCAGTGCCACGTTCGCCGACAGCGTCTCCAACACTTGCTGCACCCGAGAGGACAGTGCGGCCGAGGTCACGAACGACGCGTCGCCCGGCGCGTCCTGGGTGGGCGACCCGGGCTGGCCGAACTGGAAGAGGTCCCACGGCTCCCAGAACGACCCGGCCGGCGCGACCGGGCGGTACACACCGACGACACGCAGCCGGATCGGAACCCCGGTGGTCGAAGTGGTCGCCAGCGTGCCACCGACTCTCAGGTGTTCCACGGTGGCGGTATTGGAGCTGATCACGGTCTCGCCCGTGGAGTCGCCCGACACACAGCGGCCGTGGATTATGCGCACGTGGACGCACAGATCCTCGACCGACGCGATCTCGCTCCTGAGTGGCTCGGGTCCGCCGTAGTCGACGTCGACCTGCTCCTCCGACAGCGGCCGCGCGAACAGCGGATCGCGTGAAAACTCCGCGGCGAGACCCCGCACCTGTGCATCCCAGTTGACGCCCGGGTAGCCGAGCACGGTAGGACGCGAGATGAGGACGTCTCGCTGAAACAGGCTCGCCGCCTTCAGATGCTTGGCGAGCACCGCCTGATCGACCGCAGGCAGATAGATCGGACCCACCGTGGCGGCGAAGATCGCGACGACGGCGACCACAAATACGGTGGCCGACGCGGCGGCCCGCCAGCGGATCGCGCGCAAGGCGAGCCGCAGGATGAGCACACGCGATTCTCTCGACACGCGCCGCTCGTGATCAAGCGGGGGTCATCCGCGCTCCCACACCGGCGACACGCTGAGCCGGAGGGCGCTTCTTGGGTATCGCGCGGGACGCAATGAACGCGAGTGTGCCGAATGAGCCGGTCGGACGACGAGGGTCCCTTCCGTCGCGAGCCCCCAATCTGCGGAGCTTTGTGAGTGGGCCGTGAAGGAATCGAACCTTCAACCTTGGGATTAAGAGTCCCCTGCTCTGCCAATTGAGCTAACGGCCCGCGGGGCAAGATGTTAGCGTCGCCGCTGGGACCGGGGCCCGACGCTGCGGGGGCCAAGGCGGCTTAGCTGGTGACGCCTGCAGCGACCGGAGCGGCCGCTGAACGACGTCGGATCAGCACTCTTGGATCAGGGCCTCTTGCGCGGTGGACGCAGAGGACTTGGCGTCCTTGAACGTGGTCCTGAGCGTCAGCCGCTGGGCTTTGGGGGACAGCTTGACGGCCTGCGCGGCTGCGAGGTCGCCCTTGCTGGTGTTCTTGCCCGCGTAGGAGGCGAGGGCTAGGCACAGGAAGGGCTTGAGCGCCGTGGACGAGCCGGCCGGCTGCGTCGTGGCGGCGTACTCCCAGGCGCTGGCGGCACCGCTCCACTGTCCGAGCTTCTCGTAGACGGTTGCGGCGAGGGATGAGTTGCCGAGCAGGGATGAGTCGTTGAGCGGTGACTTGTTGCCCCTGACCTTCAGGTAGCGCTGCCAGGCTACGGCGGCCTGCTGCAGCTGTCTCTTGCCCGATGCCGAGTACACGCCAGTGGTGCTGTTGTAATTGCTGCCGCTGTCGGCGGCGCTCAAGCGAGCCGCTATGAGCGAGGCCCAGTCGGACGCCGACTGGGGGTTCTTCTCGGTTGCCTTGATCGCGGCATGCAGCTGCTGGTCGGCGAACTGGCTACCGCCGCCGCCGCCGCTGCCGTTCGTGAAGGCGTTCAGCAGGCCACCGCTGGAACCGGTGCCGACGCCGACGAGTACGAGGCCGCTGGCCATTACGAGCGCCAGGAATAGGTAGATGACCCGTACGGTGTGGCGGCGGCCGCGGCTGCGGAGATCAAAGAGCATGTGGGTTCAGCGTACGTGGAAGGGCTTGGCTAGCTCGTGCCGGAGTCCCCGGCAGCGTCGCCGGGCTTGGCAGGGTCGCCCGGCTTGGCAGCGCGAGCGGCCTCGGCGCGGGCGCGCCGGAAGTTGCGAGATTCGACCCATTTCAGCATCACGATACTTGCGACATACAGCGCTACGAGCGGAAGTGTCTCCATCGTCATCGTGACCGGATCCACCCCCGGCAGCGCGGCGACGATGACCGCTATCAGCACAGCAGCGTAGCGCCAGTTCAGCGTCAGGGTGTTCGCGCTGATGATTCCCATCCTCTGCAGGCCCAGCGCCAGCAGCGGAACCTGGAAGGCGAGCCCGATCCCCATCATCAGGATGATCTCGAACTTGTAGAACGACCCGGCGGAGATCAGAACCTGGAACTCCGTGTTGTTGTAGCCCTGAAGGAAGTGGATCGCCGGTGGCAGCACCGCAAAGTAGGTGAACACGGCTCCCATGACGAACAGGACAGGCGCGGCAACCACAGTCGGTGTCGCAACTCGCCGCTCCTGCTTGCTGAGCGCTGGCAACACGAACGCATACACCTGATAGAGGATCAGCGGCAGCGTGAACAGCAACGCGAAGTAGGCGGCGATCAGCATCGTCGTGGTGAAGCCCTCGCCCACGCCGATCACGATCGGCTTCTCCTGCTGGTCGGCTGTCTTCGGGTACGCCTTGGCGGCTTTGAGGAGGTCGCGGTCGAGTGCCTTGGCGTCCGAGACTGCTCCGGGATAGACGCCCTTGCTCTTGGCGAAGTCGCCTGCCAGGTGCGATGCGTCGACAGACGCTTGCTTCAGGAACTGGCCGAGCGTGGCGTCCAGATGCGGCTGGTTCCCGAGCCCCGACTTGGCGGCGGCCGGCAGCGGTCGGTTGAGCGCGTTCAGCAGCGGATGGTTCTGCCAGAAGCACACGCAGAACACCACCAGCAACGCAGCGAGGCAGATGATCACCCGCGAGCGCAGCTCATCGAGGTGATCGATGATGCTGAGCCGCTCTTCTTGGCCGATCGGCCGGAGCTTCATGGGGCCTGATTGATACCGACCCGCAGCGTCTGAACGCTACGCGTTGGTGTGCTCAGAAGCGGCGTCGGTGGCCTGAGTCTCGGGGGCGGTTGCCGAAATCTCCGACTTCTCGTCCGACTCCGAGCTCTGCGCGATGCCTCCTCTGAACTCCTTGATGCTCTCCCCGATCGACCGGCTCAGCGCCGGAAGGCGCTTGGGGCCGAAGAACAGGAGAACGATCGCCAAGATGATCAGTCCGTCCTTCCAGGGGCTTGCGAACATGCCGACTTTCCTTCGCGATTGCAGGTGACGCAAGGTTAGCGGTCGCCCCCGACCCTGCCTAGAGGCGCATCGTGACGACCACGGCCGGGCCACCGGCCGCCGCGTCCAGAGACCAGGTCTTGTCCTCAAGCGTTCCGGCTATCCCGCCGATAGGGGTTCTGTCCAAAAGAGGTCGTAATGAGCCAGAACCCACAAGACAACCGCGCAGTGCGCCGAATCGTGCTCCCGAGCGGGCGCACGATCGAGGTGATCCGCTTCAACGATGTGGACACCGAGGAGCGCGAGCTCCACGTCTGCTCGAGCTGCGAGTCCGACCTGGTTCAGCCGACGAGCTGGAACGACACGGGCGACGGACGCTGGGATCTCATGCTCGAATGCCCGAACTGCGGCGCGTCCGAGTCGGGGATCTTCACCCGCCTTCAGGTCGAGCGGCTCGAGGACCACCTGGACGAGGGGCTGACCGCGATGATCGCCGATCTGCAGCGCCTGACGCAGGCGAACATGTCAGCCGACATCGACCGCTTCGTCGCGGCCATGGACGCCGGCCTCATCCTCCCCGAGGACTTCTAGTCCCGCCGCCGGCGCTGCGCGCCGGCTCCTCTCGCGCCGTCGACTCCTCTCGCCAACTACGAGTAACGCTCCACCACGCCGTCGGCCACCAGCTCGAGCGCCGACCGCTGCGCGTCGAGTAGCGCCATCGGCAGAGCGGCCTTGGCTTCCGCGACAAGGCCCAGCGCGTGCTCGCGCGCAAAGTCGAGCGCGCCACTCGCCTCGATGCGGTCGCATACGGCCGTCGCACGCTCGGCTGTCTCGACTTCCCGCAGATCGAGGGCTGCCAGCTCGCAGTCGCGCTTGCGAGCCTCGATCAGCGGCAGCGTGACCGTGCCGTCGAGCAGGTCGGCTCCGCGCGGTTTGCCGGTGCGCTCCGCGGGGCCGGTCACGTCGAGGATGTCGTCGAGCACTTGGAAGGCGACGCCGATCCGCTCGCCGAAGCGTCCGAGCGGGCCGATCGGGACGCCGCCCGCGAGCGCGCCGAGTTCGCAGGCCGCCCGGAACAGCACACCTGTCTTCAAGCGGCAGCGTTCGAGGTAACGGTCCTGTCCGACTTCTACGTTCCACGCGTCGTCGCGCTGCATCAGCTCGCCGGTTGCGAGCGAGGAGGCGGCAGCAGAGAGGATCCGAATCGGCTCGATCGAGCCTCCCGCGGCGAGCTCGGCGAAGGCGCGCGAGAACAAGAGATCACCGGTCGCCAGCGCCATCAGGCGTCCACCTGAGGCGACGACCGTTGGATGCCCACGGCGCAGGTCGGCGCCATCGATCACGTCGTCGTGCACGAGCGTCGCCGCGTGCACGAGTTCGACGGCGACCGCGGCCCTGACGAGCTCGTCGCTCTGCGCCACGGGCACACCGCAAGCGATGCAGACCAGCAACGGTCGCAGGCGCTTGCCGCCCGCGGAGATCGTCTCGCCTCCGTGCCGAGCGAGCGGCTCCCCGTGATCGGAGACCAACTCGACCATGCGCTCCTCGACGCGCGCCATCACGAGCGCGGTGTTCGCGCCCCCGGCCTCGACCACTGCGTCAACTGAAGCGGCCCCCGGCGAGCTCACGCCACCACGGTACCGACGTGGAGCGCGATGATGCCACCGGCCGTGATCACGTAGCGGATGTCCCCGAGGCCGATAGCCGCCATGCGTGCCGCGAGTTCCTGCGGCCCCGGGAAGCGGCGCACCGAGTTGGGTAGGTACGTGTAGGCCTCGGGGTCCCCGGCCGCGCGACCGAGGACGGGCACGGCCCGGTCGAACCAGAGCTTGAAGAAGGTCGAAAGCGGCGGCCGCTGGGGTGTCGTCATCTCCAGGATCACAACGTGACCGCCGGGGCGCACCACGCGCGCGAGCTCGCGTAGGCCCTGATCGAGGTCGGAGAAGTTACGCACTCCGAAGCCGACCGTCGCCGCGTCGAATTCATTCGTGGCATGCGGAAGCAGCAGCGCGTTTGCCTGCTCGAAGCGGACGCGAGCGCTATCCGGCCCGACAGCGCCGGCGGCGGCCTTGCGTCGCGCGATCTCGAGCATCTGCTCGGCGAAGTCGGCGCCGATCACAGTCCCGTCCGGACCGATCGCTCGCGCGAGCGCGAACGCCAGGTCGCCGGTGCCGGTCGCGACATCGAGCACCCGACTACCGGGGCCGACCTGCGCGAGCTCGACGGCGCGCTCCCGCCAGGTGTGATGCAGTCCGGCGGTCATAACCGAATTCAGGCGGTCATAGACGCCCGCGATACGGTCGAACATCGCCTGCACCTGCGGTTCGGCGAGCGTGCCCGTCTGGGGCTGCGGGCGTGCGGAGGGATCTGCTGGAGGTGCGGAGGTATCGGCCATTGGCCAGAGAGTACCGGCCGTGCCGCAAAGGAAAGCGGCGGGTGGACGGCCCGCCTGCCGGGAAGGACCTCGCTACTGAAGGTCCGACAGGAACCCGACCAGATCCGCGAACTTCTTCGGCGATGTCTTCGCCAGGTTTGAGAACGACGGCATCGGCTCGGTCGGGTTCTTCAAAGTGGAAGCGATCGCGGCCGCCGCTCGCTGTGAGCCGATGTGGGTCAAGGGCGGCCCCGGACCGTTGTTGCCGTTTGAGCCGATCAGGTGACAGCCCTCACAGCCAGACTCCCCGACGACGATCTCGCCGGCCTGGAACGTCGCCCTCTGCGCGGCGGTCAGGCCCGCTGGCGGAGGCAGGTTCGGCGCGTTGTTGGGCGAGCCGGTGCCGGCGCCCGCGTAGGTGAGATACGCGATACAGGCGATCGTCGCCAGCCCGGCGGCGAGCGCGATCGGCCGGCGCGTGATCAGCCGCTCCGGGCTGCGGTCGTACAGCGGCAGCAGGAACAGCCCGATCATGCAGAGCGTGGGGACGCCGATCGTTGCCATCGGCGTGAACTTCGGGACGTTCCTCATGACGCGAAGAACCTCGAAGAGGAAGAAGAAGTACCAGTCGGGCCGCGGCACATACGTCGTCGAGTCGGGGTTCACCTTGGGCCCGAGCTCCGCGCCGAACAGCAGCGCGAGCGCCATGATCACGATCATGACGATGACCGCCATGACCGAGTCCTTGGCGACCGCGTAAGGGAAGAACGGCTTGCCCTCGTTCTTCAGGATCGCGTACTCGCGGAGGTATTCCTCCTTCTCAGCCTGGTTCATCCCTAGACCTCGACCACTTCGGTCACGGCCTCGGGCTCGTGCGCCTTCAGCCACGGCGGGGCGGAGATGCCGAGCTTGGTGACCAGATACAGGTGGAAGCCGATCAAGGCAGCCATCAGGCCGGGGATCAACAGCATGTGGATCGCGTAGAAGCGCGAGAGCGTGGTGGCGCCGAACTCGGGCCCGCCGCGCAGGAAGTCGCTGATGTACGGGCCCAGGAGAGGCGCTGTGCCGTTGATGTTCACGCCGACGATGGTCGCCCAGTAGGAGCGCTGATCGAATGGCAGCAGGTAGCCGGTGAAGCCCATCGCCAGCGTAAGGATCAACAGCACCACACCGATGATCCACGTCAGCTCGCGTGGGTACTTGTAGGCGCCGAAGAAGAACACGCGCGCCATGTGCAGGAAGATCAGGACGATCATTACCGACGCGCCCCACTTGTGCATGCCGTGCACGAACTGGCCGAGGAAGACGTTGTCGTTGATGTTGCGGATCGACTCGTAAGCGCCGCCGTTGACGTCGGGGCGGTAGTACATCGCCAGGAACACGCCTGTGACGGCCTGGTTGAGGAAAGCGAAGAGCGTCGCCGAACCGAGTGTGTAGGCCCAGTTGATACCCCGCGGCACCTTGCGGAACATCAGCCAGCGCAGCCCCTGCGAGAGTTGGGTGCGCTCGTCGATCCAGTCGACCACCGTCAGGCCGGCCTCGGTCGCGGCGTCGATCGGGTGTAGCGGCGCTTCCGGCCCGGGACTGGGCGCGGCGGGACGCTTGAGCAGCTTCGGCAGCGGCATCAGGAGCCGGTCCCGGGCACCGTCGGAGGCAATGGCAGGTGATTCGTCGGTGGCAGCTTCGAAGTGTCGAAGCGCGACGGGTACAGGTACTGGCCGATGCCGTCGAGCGGCTGACCAGGGTCGCGCGGCGCGAACCGCTGCAGCTCCGAGTTGACCGAGTAGCGCGGCCCCAGATAGACGTACCCGTTGCGCACGAGCGTGTAGAAGCGGTCCAGTGGGCGCACCGGCGGGCCGCCTGCGACCTCACCACGGAAGTTGTAGACGCCACCGTGGCACGGGCAGATGAACTCCTCGGCCGCCTCGACGTAGCGGACAGGGCAGCCGAGGTGCATGCAGCGAGACGACAACGCGATGAAGTTGTTGAACTGGTCGTGCGGTTCGGTGTCGATCGCCGGGTCGCGCTTGCGCACGTACGCGATCGACTTGCCGGCCTCGCCGATGCCCGGGACGATCGTGATCGCCTTGGTGGAATAGGTCAGCTCGGTGAAGTCGTCGGGCTTGCCGATGATCTGCCACTCGAACGGCTCGCGCTTGAAGATCGGCCCCAGCGCGAAGCCCAACGCGGGCAGCGTGAACGCGGCCGCGGCGATGCCGCCGGCGCCGTGCGTGACGGCTTCCATGAAACGGCGCCTAGTGACGGTCTCACCCTCGAAGGCCCCCGGCATCCCGCGGTCGGCCGTGTACTTCGAGGATTGCTTGTGGCGGTCTGCTGGCATCTACTTGCGGTGACTCATTTTCGCTGTTCGGTGCGCGGGCGTAAGCCTACAGTCAAAGTCGGTTACGAGCGCTGCTCCCCGACCCGGGCCGCGCCGAGCCTTTGCTCGGCGTCGATCAGCACCTGACGCGCGGCGGCACCGCGCCCGTCAGCATGCAGCTGCGCCACCCGCGCGATCAGATCGGCGAGCCGACCCGTCTCCTCGACGTCACCGATCCGGGCGAGCTTGGCGAGCCCGCTCGCATAGCTGCGGTCGCCCAGCAGCAGGTCCAGATCGGGGTCGGGCGACCCATCGCTCTCATAGTGCAGGCGGGCGCCGCGGGCGATGTCCGCGATCACCTCGATATAAGGGTTCTCGGTGCTCACGACGGCAGCACCGCAAGCACCTCTGCGGCCGCCTCGACGGTGAGCTCGATGTCGCGCTCGGAGTGAGCCAACGACGGAAACCACGCCTCGAACTGTGACGCCGGTGGATAGACGCCACGCGCGAGCAGGCCGCGGCAGAACGCCCCGTACGCCTGCTGGTCGCAGGCCGACGCGCCCTCATAGTCCGTGACCGCGGCAGCGTCGGTGAAGAACGGAGTCACAAGCCCGGTCACGCTCTGCACGACGAGTTGGCGACCTGCGCTCGCCGCTGCTTCGCGCAGGCCTACTACAAGCCGCTCAGTCAGCCCCTCGAGCGTCGCATAGGCGGCCGCGTCGAGCTGCGCCAGAGTCGCGAGACCCGCAGCGACCGCGAGCGGATTGCCCGACAGCGTGCCGGCCTGGTAGACGTCGCCGGCGGGTGCGATCCGCTGCATCAGCTCGCGACGTCCCGCGTAGGCGGCGGCCGGCAAGCCGCCGCCGATGATCTTGCCCATGATCGTTAGATCGGGGTCGAGGCCGAGCCGCTGCTGTCCGCCTCCGGCGGCGACGCGGAACCCGGCGATCACCTCGTCGGCGATCAGCACCGTTCCGGTTGCGCGGGCGGCGCCCTGAACCCGTTCCAGAAACCCTGGGGAGGCGGGCACGACGCCCATGTTCGCGGGCACCGTCTCGAACAGCACGGCGGCGAAGTCGTGCCGAGTGAAGGCGGCGCTCAGAGCGTCGGGGTCGTTCCACGGGATCGTGATCGTGGTCGCGGTCACGGCGGCGGGCACGCCCGGGCTACCCGGCAGCCCCTGAGTCGCAACGCCGGATCCGGCCTGGGCGAGTAGGCCGTCGACATGGCCGTGGTAGGCGCCGGCGAACTTGAGCAACTTCTCGCGGCCGGTGACCGCCCGCGCCAGGCGGATAGCACTCATGGTGGCCTCGGTCCCGGAGGACGTCATCCGCACCATCTCGACGGACGGGACCCGCGCTGCGATCTCCTCCGCGAGCGCCACCTCGCCGTTAGTCGGCGCGCCGTAGGTGCTGCCGGCGGCCGCTGCAATCGTGATCGCTTCGAGCACCTGAGGGTCGGCGTGTCCGAGGATCAGCGGTCCCCAGGAGCAGACCCAGTCGATGTAGCTGTTGCCGTCAACATCCGTGATCCGCGAGCCACTGCCGGCGGCGATGAAGATCGGATCCCGTCCGATCTGCCGCATCGCCCGCACCGGCGAGTTGACACCGCCCGGGATCACACGCTGCGCTCGCTCGTAGAGCGCGCTAGACGCCGCCGTACCGGCGTTCCCAGTTCCGGTGGTCATCCGTGAAGTACAGGAGTCGGATCTTCTTGAACTCGGTCGAGGAGTACAGCGTCGAGCGGTCGCTGATCCCGGTCTGCTCGGCGATCGAATCGAGGATCGCGTCGCACTCGTCCTTGGAGCGCCCATGGGCCATGGTGAACAGCGAATAGGGCCAGTCCGCGTATGTCGGCCGCTCGTAGCAGTGCGAGATCCCGCGGAACTGGGCCATCTGCATCCCCAGTTCCATGACCCGGTCGTCCGGGACCTTCCAGACGCCCATGCCGTTGGCGCTGAAGCCGGCGCGGCGGTGAAAGAGAATCGCGGCGACACGGCGTAGCAGCCGGCGTTCGGCCATGCCCTCGAGGTGCGCGAGCAGCTGCTCCTGGGAGATACCGAGCCGCGCGGCGGCGGGAGCGTAGGGCTCGGAGATCACGGGCATGTCGCCCTGGGTCGCGCGGATCACGCTCTTGTCGAACTCGTCGTAGGGTTGTGGCGCCGTCTCCACCGGCGCAACCGCCTGTGCCGCGGGTTGGGCGAGGGTCTCCGTGCCCTGTTCCATCTCCAGATCCATGCGGATCTTGAAGAGCTTCAGCGTGGGGAGCTGGCGGATCGACTCAGCGCCGGCGAGGCCCCCCAGACGCGTCAGCGTGTCCTCGAGGCCGAGCTGCGAGTCCGGCTCGGTCGCGATCGTGAACCAGATGTTGAACTCGTGGTTGCGCAGGTAGTTGTGGGAAACGCCGGGATGTTCGTTGATCACGTTGGCGGCTCGCCACGGATTCTCGGCATCAACCTTGGCGGCGACCAGCATTGAGCTGTAGCCGAGCGCACGCGTGTCGTAAATCGGCGTGACCTGCCGGATGATGCGCTCGTCCAGCAGGTGTTGGACGCGCGTGAGAACCTCGGCCTCGGTGACCCCGGCCTGCGCGGCGACGTGCTGGTATGGCCGCGGCGCGATCGGGAAGCTGCCCTGCAGCAGGTTGAGCAGGCGCTTGTCGAGGTCGTCGAGCGCGATCGCAGCCCCCTCACTGCGTGAACGCAGCTTGGGGCCAAAGTTCGTGTCCGTCACTTCAGCCACTGGGCCGCGTCCTTTGCGTGGTAGGTGATGATCATGTCGGCACCCGCGCGCCGTATGCCGGTCAGCGCCTCCAGCACCGACTCGCGCTCGTCCATGTAGCCGGCGGCTGCCGCGGCCTTGAGCATCGAGTACTCGCCACCGGTGTTGTAGGCGACGAGCGGCAGCCTTGTGGCGTCCTTGACACGCCGGATGACGTCGAGGTACGGCAGCGCCGGCTTGACCATCAGCAGGTCGGCCCCCTCTTCGACGTCGAGCAGCGATTCGCGCACCGCCTCGGTGCCGTTTGCCGGATCGAGCTGGTAGCTGCGGCGGTCGCCGAACGCCGGCGCCGAGCCGGCCGCCACGCGGAACGGGCCGTAGAAGGCCGACGCGAACTTTGAGGAGTAGGCCATGATTGGCTTCTCAGCGAGGTCGGCATCGTCGAGCGCCTCGCGGATCGCGCCGATGCGCCCGTCCATCATGTCGCTGGGGCCGATGACGTCGGCACCCGCCTGCGCCTGTGAGACCGCGGTACGGGCAAGCAGCTCGAGCGTCGCGTCGTTGTCGACGACGTAATCGCTCCTGCCTGCAGGACCCGCGACCTCGCGCACGACGCCGCAGTGCCCGTGATCGGTGTACTCGCACAGGCACAGGTCGGTGATCACGAGCAGCTCTGGGTGAGCCTGCTTGATCGCGCGGGTCGCCAACTGCACGATGCCGTCATCGTCGTACGCGCCCGTGCCCTCAGCGTCTTTGGTTGCGGGGATCCCGAACAGCAGCACGGCGGGGATGCCGAGCTCGGCAGCGCTGCCCGCCTCAATCACGGCGGCGGCGATGGAGAGCCGGTCGATCCCCGGCAACGTCCGGATCGGCTCGCGCCGATCCAGCCCCTCGGCCACGAACAGCGGGTATGCGAGATCGGAAGCGGAGAGCTGGGTCTCGCGCACGAGCCCGCGCAACTCGCGCGTGGCCCGCAGCCTGCGCATGCGGGTCTGTGGAAAGGCCATGACGCCTCCGAGGATACGCCTCCGCTTTAAACCAGCTTCCAGGGCTCGACGATGCGGTCGACCACGAGCCCGGCCCTCCAGTAGGGGTCGTCGTCCGACCACGCCTCCACGCCGGCTCTCGTGAGGCCCTTGAAACCCAGCGCCCCTCCTGCGACCGGGTCGCCGAGCCCTCCGGCGATCACGAGGTGCCCGGCGTCCCGCGCCACGTTGATGTGCGCGAGGTGGGCCTCGCGGTGTGGGACGCGCCGCTCGGCCATGTCCTCGACGTACTTGTACAGCAGCAGATGAGTCTCTTCAGGTTCTGACATGTCTGGAACGCTAGTCTGTGCCGCAATGGCAAACCTCCAGAAGCGAGGTGACTACACACCTCGCAGCCAGCGGGAAAAGCAGGCCTACCGGCTCGCTGTGGGTGGTGCCGGCACCGGCCTCGTCGGGGTTGTCACCTTCGTGCTCGCGATCGCCGGCGTCACCAGCTTCTTCGCGCCGATCATCCTGCTGCTGCTCAGCGCCTGGTGCGTCTGGCGGTTCATGCGGGTCACCGGCCAGCGCTGACCAGCAGCGGCGCTGAGCCCGTACCACGCCATCGCCCTGATCGCCGCCGGGGTGCTCGGCGGGATCGTCGGCAGCGCCGGCGGCATCACCTCGCTGATCACATTCCCCGCGCTGCTGGCCGTCGGACTGGCGCCGCTCGCCGCCAACGCGACCAACATCGTTGGACTGACGGCCTTCTGGCCGGCCGTGGCCCGCGGTTCACAGCCCGAGCTCATCGGATGGGGGCGATGGCTGCGGCGCTGGACGCCGGTCATGTTGGCCGGCGGCGCGCTGGGTGCCGGGGTGCTGATCATGACGCCGTCCGATGCGTTCAAGCGTGTCGTGCCCTTTCTGGTGGCGGCCGGCGCGCTGGCGCTGATCGGAGAACCGTGGTTGCGCCGGCGCTGGACGGTGCCGGCGCACCGATCCGTGGTGCTGGGCGTGTGGCTCGCGGTACTGGCCGCCTACAGCGGCTACTTCGGCGCCGGTTCCGGCGTCATGACACTGGCGCTGATGCTGATCATGGTCGAGCGGCACATGCCGACAGCCAACGCGCTGAAGAACATGCTGATCGGAGCGGCAACCGTGCCCGCGGCCGTGCTGCTCGCATTCTTCGCCCCGGTCCACTGGGCGGACGCAGCGGCACTGGCGGTCGGCGTGCTCGCCGGCGCCCGCCTGGGCCCCGGGGTGGCCCGCCGGGTGCCGGCCGAGACACTGCGCTGGGTGGTCTTCCTGCTGGCGATCGGGCTGGCTGTCGAGCTGTGGATCAACCCGAGCTTCTAAATGGCGGTCATAGCCGTGGCTGCCCCGTCATCCACGGTTCGAGCACGAGGTGCCTGCGCAGATAGACGGCGGTCTGGCGGATGATCGTCGCGACCGGCAGCGCGAGCAGCGCTCCGGCGACCCCGTAGATCTTGTAGCCGATCAGCAATGAGAGGATCACCAGGATCGGGTTGATCCGCAGCGAGATGCGGAACACCTGCGGCGCGACCAGGTGGCCCTCCAGCTGCTGCAGCGCGATGAACACGATCAGCACCCAGAGCGCGCTGATCGGGTGCGTTGCAAGCGCGACCACGATCGGTGGGATCGGACCGATGATCGGGCCGATATAGGGGATCAGCTCCATCAGCCCGTAGAACAGCCCGAAGAAGACCGCGTAGCGCGAGCCGTCGTCGAAGAGGTGGACCAGCCCCATGATCTCCATCAGCAACGCGGCGCTGCCGCCCATGATCAGACTGAACGACAGCTGGCCGCGCACGTAATTGGAGACCGCCTGCTGGATCAGACGCGGGTAGTCGTCCTCGAGGCTGCCGTCGCCGGGGGGCATCCAACGCCTGACCAGGTCGCCGATGTCGCGCGCGTAGACCAGCAGGTAAACCGACAGCACAAACGTCAGGATCAGGTCGACTGACAACGTCACGAGCTTGCCCAGCACGTCACGCGAGAACGAGAGGATCGAGCCGGAGCTCTTCAGCACGTGCTTCTCGATCGTCTGAAGCGCGCTGTGACCCTGCTGCGCGATGTGCACCTTGATCCCGTGATGGTTCAGGAAGTTCTGGATGCTGACCAGATCCTGGTCGGCGCGCTTGACGAAGTGCGGAAGGTTGTCAGAGAAATGGCTCAGCTGATTGCTGACCGGCGCCGACAGCAGCGCGCCGATCGCGGCGAATACGAGAAGGACCGCCAAGTAGGAGAGGACGATCGCGAGCGCACGCGGGACCACCCGCTGGAGTTGCCTCGTGAGCGGGTTGAGGATCAGCGCGATCACGCCCGCGGCGATGACGATCACCAGGAGCGTCCCGACCGCACGCCCGAGCTCCCAGAGACCCAGGAGTGCGAGCGGAAGCAGCACCATCTGCATCCAGCGTGGAACCATCACCGGTGCCACCAAATGCTCTGCCACAGTGGGCTGCGAGGGCTGCTCAGCGGTCTCTGGCGAGCCCTGCTCCTCGGTGGTCTGGTCCGCTTGGACCTCCGTCTCGTGCATCTAACTGGAAGAGTATGCGCACATGCGCGACGGAGTCCGGATCCTGTTTGTGGGCGATGTGGTCGGCGCCACCGGTCGGCACACGCTTCTGAGCGTGCTCCCGCGGCTGCGCGAACGGACGCCGATCGACTTCGTCGTCGTCAACGGTGAGAACGCCGCCGGCGGCCATGGGATCACCTCGAAGATCGCGCGCGAGCTGTTCGCCGCAGGGGTGGACGTGATCACGCTGGGCAACCACACCTACCGCCAGAGCGAGGTCTACGCGTACCTCGATGAGGAGCAGCGGATCCTGCGTCCCGCAAACTTCCTCCGCAGCCAGCCCGGCCATGGCAGCTGCGTCGTGACCAACGCCGACGGTGACGTGCGGCTCGCGGTCGTGTCGCTGTCGGGCAACCTGTACATGAACAGCTCGCTGCCGGCCTTCTCCGAGGCCGATGCCGCGCTCTATACGCTGCGCGACAAGGCTGACCACATCCTCGTCGACATGCACGCCGAGGCGACGAGCGAGAAGGTCGGCCTCGGCTGGTATCTCGATGGCCGCGTGACCGCGGTCATCGGTACGCACACGCACGTGCCGACGGCGGACGCGCGCGTGCTTCCGGGCGGCACCGCCTACATCACCGACGTCGGCATGACCGGCGCGCGAGGGGGCGTGCTCGGCGTCAAGCGCCAGCAGGCCATCGACGCGATGGCGACGCGCATGCCGGTGCGTTTCGAGTCCTCCGACGAGGACCCGTGGCTTCAGGGCGCACTGATCGAGTGCGCGGCCGAACCGCTGCGGGCGGTTTCGATCACCGGAGTGCAGGAACCGCTGTAGCCGGCGCCCGGCGAGGGCGCCGGCGCCAACTTGTCGACTCGATCACCGGGTGCGCCAACACCAGCGCGATCACGACCAGCGGGAAGAACCAGACGATGTAGAGATAGAACCAGTAGGTGATCCCCATCTGCAGGCCGATCAGGATCGCCGCACCGAGCGCAGCGACCTCGACCAGGGTGCGGTCGCCCCGTGGCCAGAACGGTGCAGCCAGGCCGAGCGCAACGGTCGCCCCGAGCACGATGTGCTCGGGCAGGTGCAGCGACTGCTTGAAGCCGCCCCAGAGCCCCCAGATCGAGAACGGCGCCGGGCGGCTCGCCTGGTAGGAGATCGAGTCGTGCCAGAACCAGTGCCAGTCGCCCGTGAGCAGGACCGGCAGCAGCGCCACCAGGATCGCGAGCGCGTAGGCGAGCCAGAAAGTGAGTGTGCTCCGCTTTCCGGGCATGCGACCAACGCCACGCCAGAGCAGCGGCGCCAGCCCGAGCGGCGCGAACTTGGTCAACCCCGCGAAAGCGCCCACCACGCCACGCACCGACGCGAAGCGCAACGCCAACAGCGAGGCGACGACCAGCAGCGCCACGAGCGCGTCGTTTGAGTTCGACATCAGCACGAACGAGGTGAACGGGAAGGCCGCCCATAGGTACGCCAGCACGATGCCGACCGTCGGCCCGCGCACGGTCCAGCCCAGCACGAACAGGCCGAGCATCGTCAGCAGGTCGAAGGTGATCGCCGCGGCGTGTGCGGCCGGCAGGCTGTCCCAGGTTCCGCTCCAGCCCCAGATCAGCCTGAACGGTACGTACGCGAAGTAGTTCACCGGGCCGTACGTGTCACCGGAGGCGTTACTCGCGGGCCAGTGCCCGTAGAGCTGCACGCCGTGGACGATCTTGTCGGCCCCGATCACACCTGCGTAGCCGACGTCGATCACGTTGGAGTCGGTGATGTTCAACCCAACCCGGAAGCCGATCAGGAAGATCAGAGCGATCGCCAGCACCGGCACGGGAACCACGATCCGCAGCGGCTCACGCGGGCGCCCGCGCCCGAACGCCAGCAACACCATCCGCACGAGCAGGTAGAGCATGAACGGGTACACCGACGGCACCGACAAACCCAGGTCGGCGTTGTTGAACCACGCAAGCGAAGCCGAGAAGCCGAGCAGCATCAGCAGGTCCAGATGCCACAGCGTCGGGCGTCGCCGCCAGGGGATGAACGGCAGCAGGAAGACCGCGCACAACGGCAGCCACACATACAGCGAGTTGATGTTCTTTCCGAAGGCCCCTGGGTAGCCGCGCGCCATCGTCCAGGCGACCTGGTACCCCGTCCAGACCTGAGTGACGTCGCCGGTCGCGTCGGAGACGTACAGCTGCAGCATCTCGATCTGGTTTTTGGGCCTGGGCGGCGGCGTGAACCAGCTCACCTGCCAAACGCCGATCCCGCGTGTGTAGACGTAGGCGACCAGGTGCGGGTGCTTCTTGAGCTCGGCGATCACGACCGAGTTCTTCTTGGCCGTTGCGAGCACCTGCTCGCCGGTCAGACGGAAGCCTGCCGGCGGTTTCGTCATCGACGGCACCAGCGTCGGCACCCCCGGTGGGGCCGAGATCGGCGCCGGCTGGCCGGGTGGGTTGCCGGCCGCGCTCGCGACACTCGGGAGAGCGAGTCCGAGCGCCACGCTCAGCGCGGCGCAGAGGCACGCGCAGAGCACCACCAGCCGCCGCGGCCGGCGGGCACCAGCGAAGATCAGGCCTTGAAGCTCCAGAGCTTTTGCACGACGAAGGAGAGCGGTGTCGCGATGATCCAGGCGATGCCGTCGGCCAGGGTGTGCTGTTTGATCCCGACGGAGTGCACGAGCAGCGTGTAGACGCCCGCCGCGAAGAGGAGCACGAGTAACGATACGAGGAAGAATCGCACGCCCTGGCGTACCGGGTGGTCCTCCTTGGCCCGAAACGTCCAGTGACGGTTCCAGAAGAAGTTGTTCGTCGCGGCGATCACCGCGGCGACTACGAACGCCAACTTGTCTGCCGCCTGCAGCGGGTGCACCAGGATGAGGAACGAGACCAGGTTGACGACATACCCGGACGCTCCGACACAGAGAAAGCGAACCAGCTGCTTGTGGTTCTCCGGATGGCGAACTTCGTAGGCAAACCGCCGGTAGGCGCTACGTATACGACTCAGCGCCCGAGCGGAGGGCGGAAGCTCGAGCATGGAGATATTTTCGTCTTGCACTCTTCACAATCCTATCGGCAACAACGGGCTCAAAGGCAACGCAGCTACCCGAAGTGCGACCGAATCATCGGCGTCACGTCGCGCAGCGACCATTGCTCACGTACCGTGCGTGTGTCGGGACCGGTGCCGCACCAGAGTAGCGCGCCAAACGAATCAGTCCGGTGCAGCGATCCGTGGCTGCCGCCGCCGACGTGGTCGGCGCCACCCCAGTCGACGAACTCGTAACCGGGAGCCGCGGAGAGCAGGATGTCGCCCGAGTTCTGGCAGCGCAGCGCCGACCAGACACGGGCGAGCGCATCGGGGTAGTCGGGGGTTTCGAAGCGCCCGTCGTGCACCGTGGCCGCCAGCACCGTCAGGTCGCCGTCGACGCTCCAGCGCTCCCCGCCCAGGTCGCTGAGCTCGCCACCGGGCGTGAAGCGCAGCTCGCCGCCGCCAGGTGCGCGGATCACCGCCTCCGGGGCATCGCCGTCAGCTCCGTGTAACCACATCACCAGGTCGACGCCCTCGAGATCGCCGACCGCCTCGAGTGCCCGCCGAACAAGCTCCTCGCGGCGGTCGAGGTCGAGCGCATAAATCATCGCCGCGCGCTGCGACGGGCTCAGCGCCAGCTCCGCCCCGACCGATCGCGTCACGCTCGGCGTGGCGACATGGAAGTCGGCGAGCGCCAGGTCGAGCCGGATCCGCTCCTCGACCAGTGCCTGCGAGTGATCGGAGGTGACCACGACGGCGTGGTCCTCGAGGAACGCGTCGGGCCCGCCACCGGCATGCATCAGCCGCTCAATCTGACGGTCGGCTGCAGCCAGCGACGTGACCTGCGCGTGCGGCCCATTCCGGTGTGACCAGGCGTCGTTGTCGGGTAGCGAGAACAAGAGGAAGTCGAACAGGTCGTGCTCGACCAGGTACGAGCCCACGCATCCCGTGTGCTGGTCGCGAACACCCGGCATCCCCAACTGACCACGGCACCCGGTCCTGCGGCTGGCATAGAGGTCTGCGTAGAAGAGCTCCTGCGGGCCGAGGATGGTGCGGCGGAAGAGTGTCGAGGTGACCATGCGCGCGAGCGCGGACTCCTGGGCCACATCGTGCTCGTGGCGGCCGCGGTAGATCAGATAGGTGGTGCCGGCGGTGCGCACGCCGAGGTCGTCCAGCGACTCGAACACGGTCGGGGTATCGCCCGAGAGGTGCTCGGCGTTCATCCGATAGACCGTGTCGGTGAGCGACCGCACCACGCCGAATTGACGCGTGGCCGAGAAGCTCGAGCCGTATTCGACATAACGCTCCTCGACCCGGTGGTACCAGTTCATGCTCGGAATCAGGTGCTGTTCGGGACCGACGCCGGTCGCGATCGTCGCCGCGCATACGGGCGTGACGGAGGGGAAGGCGGCGACGACGTCATTCACGTAGACGCCCTCCTGCGCGATCCGGGCCAGCGCGGGCGCCCGCCCGGCGGCGATCGCACGGTCGAGCATCTCCGGCTTCATCGCGTCGATCACGATGAGGACGAGCTTCTTCACCGTCGCGCCGCCACCCGTGCGATCGAGACCATCAGCGCAATATCCGCAGGCCCGCGTACTTCTGCTCGCCACGCTGCTGACCCCGATACAGCAGCCACAGGAGCCCCAGCAACGCGATCAGGCCGATTGGCGGCGCCACCACCGACAGCACTGCCACCAGCAGCGCCGAGCCGTCGGCGATCACGGGCAAGCCGACGGCTGCTGCTGCCTCGTCGAGCCGCGACCGCAAGCGTGCGAGAAACGGGCGCGCCGCGGCGATCCCCACCGCCGCACAGATCACACCGCCGACCCATCCCGGCCATGCGGCATGGTGGTCGCGGACGAGCGAGCCAGCGAAGAACAGCGCGCCGAGCGCGAGCGCGACGACGCCGAGCATCGCCGCCAGCGGGCCGCTGTGCAGGCGGCTCGCCCATAGGCCCCGATCGAGCACGACCAGCAGCACCGCGCCGATCACCATCACAAGCAGGAATGGCGGTGATTGCAGGAAACTGTAGGAGGTGTGGTCGAAGTGGATCTCGATGTCCCCAGCCGCCAGCGCACCGACCGCCAGGCCTGGCAGGAAGGGCCTGATCCCAATCGCCGCGGCGATGCCGATGCCCTGGAATATGTCGAAGGCGAGATGCACCGTGCTGTACCGTGATCGAGCGTGACGATAGACGAGAGGGCGCCGGCGGGGGCGTGGGGCCGGCCGTGAGTGACGAGGGTCGCAAGCAGCGCTCGGCGGCGCACGAGATCGAGCGATACGCGGCGCTGTTCGCGGCGCGCACGCGCGTCATGAAGTCCTCCGCAATGCGCGACCTGATGGCACTGACGGCGCGGGACGACCTGATCTCGTTCTCGGGTGGGCTGCCCGACACATCGACGTTCCCGCCCGGGTTCTTCACCGAGCTGATGGGCCGCGTCGCGACCGGCTCGGTCGCCAAGGCCCTCCAATACGGGCCAACCGAGGGTCTTGCCGACGTGCGCGAGGCGATCACCCTGGTGATGGCGGCCGAGGGCATGACTGTCGACCCCGACGCGATCCTCGCGACCAGCGGCGGCCAGCAAGCACTCGACCTCGTCTGCAAAATCCTGATCGACCCGGGCGATGTGATCATCGCCGAAGCCCCCACCTACCCGGGCGCGGTCCCGACGTTCTGCTCCTACCAGGCAGACGTGATCCAGATCCCGCTCGACCGCGACGGGATGCAGATCGACAAGCTGCACGAGGCGCTCGCACTGCTTGACACTGAGGGCCGCCGCCCGAAGTTCATCTACACGATCCCAAACTTCCATAACCCAGCCGGCGTGACGATGTCACTGGAGCGCCGCCATGAACTGCTTCGGATCGCCGGTGAGCGCGAGGTACTCGTGCTCGAGGACAACCCCTACGGACTGTTGCGTTACGAAGGCGACCCGCTGCCGACGCTCTACTCGCTGGACAGCGACTTCGTGCTGTACACGGGCACGTTCTCGAAGATCCTTTCGCCCGGCGTGCGCATCGGCTGGCTCGTGGCGCCCGCGCCGGTCCTGCGCCAGCTGGTCCTCGGCAAGGGCTCGGCCGACCTGTGCTCGTCATCGATCTCGCAGTACTTCATCGCCGAGTACTTCCAGGCGGGCCCGTGGATCGACTATGTGCGCTCGCTTTCGGAGCTCTACCGACGCCGCCGCGACGTGATGTTGGACGCGCTGGCCGAGCACTTCCCGCGCGAGGCCACCTGGACGCACCCGCAGGGCGGCCTGTTCGTGTGGGCCACGCTGCCCGATTACATCGACACCACCGATCTGCTCGCGCGCTCTATCGAGGAGCGCGTCGCGTTCGTCCCCGGCCGGGCCGCCTACGTCGACGGTCGCGGCGGCTCGTCGATGCGGCTGAACTTCAGCGGCGTCAGCGAAGACGAGATCCGCGAGGGCATGCGGCGCCTGGGCGAGGTCGTGCGCGAACAGGTGGCGCTTTATGGCACTCTGACCGGCCTGACTCCGAGCGTTGTCGCCGGCACGGGCAGCGCCCCCGCTCAAGCCGATCCGGCCAGCGCGGAGCAAAACCTTGACAACGTGCGGCATCTCCAGCGCAAGCGCGCCGGATGAGCCGTGTCGCAGTCCTGAAGGGCGGGCGCTCCCTGGAGCGTCAGGTGTCGTTGAACTCGGGCGGGCGCGTCGAGGAGTCGCTGCGACGCCTCGGTCACCAGGTGACCGAACTCGATGTCAACGGCGAGCTTGTCAACCGGCTCGCGGCCGATCGCCCCGACGTCGCGTTCGTGGTGTTGCACGGGCGCGACGGCGAGGACGGCACCGTCCAGGAGCTACTGGAGGTGCTGGGAATCCCCTACACCGGCTCGCGCGTGTCGGCCTGCATCCGCGCATCCGACAAGGTCCTGGCCAAGCATGCAATGCGCGACGCCGGCATCCCCACGCCCGACTTCTTCGCCTTCAGCGAGACGGCCTTCAAGGGGCTCGGCGCGGCGCAGGCGCTACCGGCCATCAGCTCACGGCTGAGCTTTCCGCTCGTGATCAAGCCCGCCAGCCAGGGCTCGGCGCTCGGGATCAAGTTCGCCCGTAGCGCCACCGACGTACCGACCGCGCTCGTGGCCGCTTTCTCGTATGACCGCAAGGTCCTGCTCGAACGCTATGTCGCCGGCCGCGAGCTCGCCATCTCGATCCTCGAGGACAGCGGCCGGCCGTGGGCGCTTCCGATCGTTGAGGCGGTGCCCGAGCAGGAGTCCTTTTACGACTTCGAGTCACGCTACGAGATCGGCCGTACCCGCTTCGTCTGCCCCGCCGAGCTGGACGCCGCGCTGGCCCTGAAGGCCCAGACGATCGCGCTCGACGCCTTCAACCTGCTCGGCTGCTCGGTCTTCGCCCGTGTGGATCTGATGCTCGACGCCGAGACCTCCGAGCTCTACGTGCTGGAGGTCAACCCGATCCCCGGCCTGACCGAGACCTCTTTATTGCCGCAGGCCGCCGACGCGGCGGGCATAGGCTTCGACGAGCTGATCGCGCGCATCCTCGCGGCGGCGACGGTTTAGCGAGCTTCGGGGTCGCACCGGTTCGTCCGGAGCGCCATGACTTGGCGTCCATAAAACGCCTTTTGCAACAATAACCGCGACGTTATTGTTGCAAAACGGCTTTTCGGGATGCCACAGCGAAATTCAAAGGCTCCACGAGCTTCCGAGGATCTGGAGTACATCGGGCCGCGGGCGTCCAAGCGCATGCAGAGGTCGATCGAACTGGCTGGGACGCGGTCGCTTGCCCATCAGGTGGAGCTCGCCCTCGTGCTCTACCGCGATGCCCGTCGGATGTCGCAGCAGCAGCTGGCGGAGGTGCTCGGAGTCAAGCAGCCGCAGGTGGCTCGGCTCGAGTCGGGCCTTGTGAACCCGAGCATGGACACACTGGTGCGGATCTACGAGCGGCTCGGGATCGAATTCACCCTCGAAATCGGCGCAGAGGGCCTAACCGTCCGCTACGTGCTGCCGGACTGACTACTCGCCGAGGAAATCGTCCGGCTTGACCGTGTCGAGGAAGTCCTTGAACTTCTCGACGACCTCCTCCTGGTCCTCGACTTCGTGCTCGAACTCGATCGCGGATTCGGCGATCACCTCGTCCGCGGCGAAGATCGGGGCGCCGGAGCGAACGGCGAGGGCGAGGGCGTCGCTTGGGCGGGAGTCGATCTCGAGTTCGCGTCCATTGGAGCGCAGGCTGATCGACGCGTAGAACGTGTTCTCGCGCAGCTCGGTGACCGAGACGCGGGTGCATTCGACGTCCAGCTCGCCGAGCACGTCCGAGAGCAGGTCATGGGTCATCGGCCGCGGGGTCGAAGCGCCCTGCAGCTTCATGAGGATCGCCGCGGCCTCCGGATGCCCGATCCAGATCGGCAGGAACTTGTTGCTCTCGACGGCCTTCAGCAGCACGATCGGCTGCTTTCCGACCATGTCGAAGCTCACACCGTAGATGACCATCTCCTGCACCGGTCGGGCTCCTCGTTAGGGTCGGGGGGAAGTATATGTCTCAGGCCTGTGACGCCCGGCACCGTCCGTAGGCTGTCCGCATGGCGGAGCCCGGCGAGCATGACTATCCACCGCCTGGCCGCGGCGAGCCGCATTGGCCGCCGCAACTGACGATCCTGGCGGCGATCACGTTGCAGGTTCTACTGCCGGACCGTCTGTTCCAGGGGCCGAAGTGGCTGTGGCCCGCGCTCGAAGGCGCGATGTTAGTGGTGCTGTTCCTGTCAGCGCCGCAGAGACTCGAGGCGCCTCACTCCGTCCGGCGTGTGCTGGCCCTGACGATGACAGCGGTTGCGAGCATCGCAAACGGGATCTCGCTCGTGATTCTGGCCCACCTGCTACTGAATCACGACGTCACCAAGGGCCACGAGCTGATCATTGCCGGCTCGGAGATATGGCTCATGAACGTGCTGATCTTTGCGCTCTGGTACTGGGAAGTCGACCGCGAGGGTCCGGGGCGCCGCGCCGCTGGGCTTGACGGCGAGCCGGACTTCCTGTTCCCGCAGATGACGGAGACCAAGCTGTGCCACGGCTGGCGCCCCCAGTTCCCCGACTATCTCTACGTGTCGCTGACCAATGCCGCTGCGTTCAGCCCGACTGACACGATGCCGCTGAGCGTGCAGGCAAAGATGATCATGGGTCTGCAGTCTCTGATCTCGCTCGTCACGATTGGCCTGGTCGTGTCCCGCGCGGTCAACATCCTGTAGCCGCTCGATAGCTCCTCAAGCGGCGTCGGTACCCTCAGTTCTATGAGTGTCGTACCAGGTACAGTTGAGAATCCCTTGCGCGTGGCGATCGTCGGTTCGGGCCCTGCCGGGTTTTATGCCGCGGGTCAGTTGCTGTCGGGCGCCGATCCGGTTGTCACGGTCGATGTGTTTGACCGGTTGATGACGCCGTGGGGCCTGGTTCGTTTCGGTGTGGCGCCGGATCATCCGAAGATCAAGTCGGTGACGCGGGTGTTTGAGAAGACCGCGCGCCGGCCGGGTTTCCGTTTCCACGGCAACGTCGAGGTCGGTTTGGATGTGAGCCATGAGCAATTGGCAGCGGCTTATCACGCGGTGTTGTACGCGGTCGGGACTGCGGGCGACCGGCGCTTGGGGATAGCTGGCGAGGATCTGGCCGGCAGCGAGTCGGCGATGGAGTTCGTCGCCTGGTACAACGGCCACCCCGATTACGCCGACCTGGACTTCGACCTGTCCTGTAAGCGCGCGGTGGTGATCGGCAACGGCAACGTCGCCTTGGATGTCGCGCGAATGCTGGCGCTGTCTGTCGAGGAGCTTCAGGTCACTGACATTGCCGATCACGCGATCGAACTGCTGCGCGACTCGAACGTGGAGGAGATCGTCGTGCTCGGGCGGCGCGGCCCGGTGCAGGCGGCGTTCACGAACCCGGAGCTGCGCGAGCTCGCGGACCTGGAGCTGGCTGATGTGATCGTCGATGAGGCGGACATGCGGCTTGACCCCGCGAGCGCCGCATCGTTGGAGCAGGCTGACGGGACCACCCAACGCAACGTCGAGACGCTCAGCGTGTACGCGGGCACCACCCCTGCCGGTAAGCCGCGCCGGATCGTGCTGCGGTTCCTCTGCTCCCCCGTGGCGATCGAGGGCGATGGCAAGGTGGAGGCAGTGGTGCTTGAGCGCAACGAGCTGGTCGCGGCGCAGGACGGATCGCTCAAGGCCCGGCCGACCGGGATCACCGAACGTGTCGAGACTGGCCTGGTTCTGCGCGCCGTCGGCTACATCGGCACGCCGGTACCCGGTGTGCCGTTCGACGACCGGCGCCAGACCGTGTTGAACCAGGGCGGGCGCGTACTCGACCCCGTCTCGCAAGAGCCGATCCCCGGCCTGTACGCCGCCGGCTGGATCAAGCGCGGCCCTTCCGGCGTGATCGGCACCAACAAGAAATGCGCGCAGGAGACGACCGCGCTGCTGCTCGAGGACTTCGCCTCAGGCCTCCTGCCCGAACCGAGCGCGTCACCTGAGGAGCTGCTTCAGCGCTTGAAAGACAACGGGGTTGACGTGATCGACTACTCCGGCTGGGAGGCGATCGACGCGCATGAACGCGCGCTTGGCGAGCCGAGCGGCCGGCCGCGCGTCAAACTCGTACGCCGCGACGAACAACTCAGGCGCGCCGCCAGCGCTTGAAACGCTCAGCGATTCCCTCGGCGGCATCGTCGAGGATCTTCGTGAAGCTGTCCTCCGTCGTATAGTGGCCGAGCTCCTCGGGCGTAGGCTGCGAGGGCTGAGCGGAGGTGGCGCCCGCCGCTGTCTGACGCGCCGCCTCGGCTCTGGCGGCCGCCTCAGCTCTGGTAGCAGCGGCCTGACGGGCCGCCTTCTGCCGCGCGAGCTCCGCCTCGATCGCGGCGATACGTTCCTCCGTCCCGTGGTCGGACTCGTTCACGCCGTGCCCAGGAAGTCGCCGCAGCCGCGTGATCACCGCGTAGGCGTCCTGGATCTGTTCGAAGCGCGCGGCGGACTCCGGCGACCCGCCGTTGTGGTCGGGGTGATGGCGCTTGACGAGCTCGCGGTAGGCCACCCGCAGCTCCGCGTCGGACGCGCCCGGAGCGACGCCCAGGACGGCGTAGGCGTCGAGTGCGGCGTCGCTCATCGCCTGATTATCGTGCCTACGAGACCGCTGCCGGCGCCTCCTGCGGGCTGGGCACCGCTCCGTCGGTGGCCTCCGCCTGCCCGAGCGGAGGTAGCTCGCCGCTGCGCGCCAGCTGCCGGTAGAAGTGGGCGCTGCGCTTGGGGATGCGACGACCGGAGTCGAACTCGACGTAGTGCAGCCCGAATCGACGGCGGTAACCCTCGGCCCACTCGAAGTTGTCCATCAGCGACCAGCAGAAGTAGCCCGCGACGTTGACGCCGGCGTCGACTGCGTCCAACGCGGCCCCGAGGTGGCTGTGGATGTAGGCGATCCGCTCGTCGTCCTCGATCGTGCCCTCGGGCGTGATGTAGTCGTCGGCGGCGCAGCCGTTCTCGGTCACGTACAGCGGCAGCCCGCCGCTCTCGGCGTGCAACCGCACCAGCAGGTCGCACAGCGACTCGGGCACGATCGGCCAGCCCATGACCGTCCGATCGAGGTCGGGCGCCAGATAAAAGACAAAGCCCGGGTGCTCAGGCACCGGGGTTTCACCCTGGCGCAGGTCTGACCAGTCGCCGCTGCGCACGTAATGCGGTCGGTAGTAGTTGACGCCGAAGAAGTCGATCGGCGCGGAGATCAGCTCCATGTCCCCGTCCCTGATCAGCTCATCTGGGGGACGCATGTCGCTGCGCAGCCCCGACGGATATGTTCCGCGCAGCACCGGATCCAGGTAGACGCGATTGAGCAGGGCGTCGAGCGCGTCGGCCACGGGCGCGGCCGCATCATCGAGCGCGACAATGGGCTGCGGGTCCATCGTCAGCCCGATCGGGATCCCCGCCGGCAGTGTGGCGCGCAGTGCCTGGAGCGCGTAGCCGTGGGCCAGAAGAAGGTGATGGGTCGCGGCGGCGGCCAGCGCGTCGTCACAGCGGCCCGGAGCATGGGTTCCGACCCGGTAGCCCTGATGCACGCTCTGGAGCGGCTCGTTGATCGTCGCCCACATGCCGACCTGATCGCCGAGCGCCTGCGCGAGCACCTGCGTCAGTTCGGCCATGCGCTCGGCGGTGTCGCGCCTCGCCCAGCCGCCGCGATCCTCGAGTGCCTGCGGTAGATCCCAGTGGTAAACCGTGGCGACGGGTTTGATCCCGCTTTGGTTGAGGCGCTCGACGAGCCGCCGGTAGTAGTCGAGTCCGGCCTGGTTGATCAGTCCCGCGCCGTCCGGAAGCACGCGCGGCCACGAGATCGAGAAGCGGTAGGCGCCGACCCCGAGGTCGCCCAGTAGCCGCACGTCGTCGTCCATGCGGTTGTACGAGTCGCACGCGATGTCGCCGGTGTCACCGCGGTGCACGTTCCCGTCGGTATGCGCGAAGACATCCCAGATGGAGCGGCCGCGACCGTCCGCCGCCACGGCACCCTCGATCTGGTACGAGGATGTCCCCACGCCCCAGACAAATCCCTCTGGAAACCTCCGTGCGCGCGGGACATCGCCGCTGTGACGCAGTCGTGCTCATGCCGTGCTGGCCACCAGTCCATGGTCCTCGCCCGTACGGAGCTCGTTGGTGGTCGCGACCTGCTGATAGAAGCGGGCGCTCTGCTTCGGGATTCGTCGTTGCGTGCCGTAATCGGTGAAGACGATGCCAAAGCGCTTCTGGTACCCCCAGGCCCACTCGAAGTTGTCCATCAGCGACCAGTAGAAGTAACCGTCGATCGGCGCGCCGTCCCGAATCGCGCGCCACACGGCGTCCAGGTGCCCGCTCAGGTACTCGATGCGCTCGAAGTCGTTGACCACCCCATTGGGATCGACGTAATCCTCGGCGGCACGACCGTTCTCAGTGATGTAGAGCCTGCAGCCGGGCCGCAACTCAGAGGTGACCGTCATCAGAATGTCATAGAGACCCTCGGGCTCGACAAGCCAACCCATGGGTGTGGTCGGCATATCTGGGCGGCATGAACATGACCACGTCATCGCGACCGGCGACCGGTACCTCGTGAACGTTGGCGTCGGTCGGCGCCGCGCGCTTGACGTAGAACGGCGAGTAGTAGTTGATGCCCACAAAGTCCAGGGGCGCGCTGATCAGTTCCATATCGCCGTCCTGAATCAGCGATGACGGCGGAAGCATGTGCGCGCGCGCCGCCTCCGGATACCGCCCGTGCAAAATCGGGTCCATGAAGATGCGGTTCTGCTCCGCGTCCAGCACCTTCGCGGTCTCCTCTGAATATGAGTCGTAGGCCCTGACGGCATTGGTGTTGAGGGCGAGTCCGATCTTGGCCGCCGGAAGCAGGCTGCGGAGGCGGTCGACGACGAGGCCGTGGCCGAGAAGCAGGTGATGGGTTGCCGCCGCCGCGCGGACGTCGTCGGTATGACCGGGCGCGTGGATGCCGAGGCGATAGCCCTGGTTCGCAACGACCTGAGGCTCGTTCACTGGTCATCCAGTTCGCACACTCGTCACCGATCGCCTCGGCCACGATCTGGGCGAGGTCGGCTAGGCGCTCAGCCGTGTCGCGGTTGGCCCAGCCGCCGGCATCCTCAAGCGGCTGTGGCAGATCCCAGTGAAAAATGGTGATGGCGGGAGCAATCTCACGGGCATGCAGGTCATCCACCAGGCGCCGGTAGAAGTCGAGCCCGGCCTGATTAACCGCGCCGCTGCCTGTGGGCTGGACGCGCGACCATGAGATGGAAAACCGGAAGGCCGCCAAGCCAAGTGACTTGACGAGGTCGAGGTCGCCCTCGGTGCGGTTGTAGAAGTCGCACGCGATGTCCCCGGTGTCGCCGCCCCGGACCTTGCCGGGGGTGTGGCTGAACGTATCCCAAACCGATGGGCCTCGGCCATCGGTCGTCGCGGCTCCTTCGATCTGGTAGGCGGCCGTTGCGGCGCCCCAGACGAAACCCGCGGGAAACGTGCGCACAGCCTTGCCCGAACCGTTGGTGTCGGTGGCCGTCATTTTCTTCCTCTCTGTCCTGTCGGTAAATGGGTGGCGGCGTCCGTCCCGCTCCCCGAAGGGAGCGGGACGGTGGTCACGCCGAGTTGTGTTACGACTTCGGCTTCAGGCGCAGAACGACGACCTCGTTCTGCGGCGAGCCCGGCTGCCCGATCTCATACGGGTTCTTGGCCGAAGGCCAACCGGTGAAGTCCGACGAGTTGTACTCGTCGAACGCGGCTCCGTACACGGTCGGGATGACCGGCAGATCCGTGGCCACGTAATTCTCGACCGGCGCCAGGTCCTTCAACTGGCCCTTGACCGTCGTCTGGCGCTGCGAGCTTCGCAAGGTCAGCGTTCATCGTCTTGTTCTTCAGCCGCTCGAAGTTGCCGGCCGAGGTCCCGATCTCGTCGCTGTTCAGCCAGTAGTTGTAGAGCTGGTAGGCAGAGATCGTCGTCTGTGACCAGTGCTGCGTCAGGACGAAGTTGCCCTTGGTGATGTTGGCAGCCCAGACCGACGCGTTTGGCCCGTAGAACGTGGAGTTGATGTGCGCCTTGCGCAGCTCAGCCGCGATCAGCGAATCGTCTTCCGCGTAGTCCGTGTAGGACGGACGGGTCGGTCACGGGGATCGTGACTTCCTTTTTACCCAGGTAGAAGAAGCCGTGCTTGAGCTTGTAGCCCGCGGCCTTCAGAACAGCGATGGCCTTCTTGGTCTGCGAGACCGGTGACAGCGTGTCCTTCTTGACAATCGGTGCCAGCAGGGTCTTGAAGCCGGGAAGCACCAGGCCGCTGGTGTTGGTCGCGACGGGCTCGAGGCCGGCCTCGCCCTGCGTGCTGATCGCGGTGCGGTCGATCGCCAGGCTGATCGCCTGACGGACAGCCAGCTGGTTGGTCGGCCACTTGGTCAGGTTCGGTTCCAGTGAGTTGGTCTGAACCGCAGCGAACCACACCTGGTGGGTGGCCGGCGCCGGGTTCTCGAACGCACTTTTCAGGCCCGTGATGAAGTTGCCGGCCCAGGTGAGCTGGTTGCTCGTCAGGAGCGAGAGCACGGTCGTGTTGGACGCGATCGCCGGGATCTCTACCGCCCTGACCGCCGGGGTTCCGCCCCAGTACCTCGAGTTCGCCGCCATCGTGATGCCCGCCGCACCGGTCGAGGTGACGGTGTAGGGGCCGGTACCGATTGGATTGGAGTCGACGTACTTGGCCGGGTCACCGACCGAGCTCCAAACCGACTGCGGCACGATGTAGGTGTTGCCGATCGACTGCAGGTTGGTGTACTGCGGGCGTCTTGAAGCTGACCGTCACCGTGTTACCCGAGGCGGTCGCGCCGTGATCGCCAGTCCGGCCACGTTGACATCCGCGTTCTGCTTCAGCAGGTTGAAGCTGAACGCCACGTCTGCCGACGTCATCGCCGAGCCGTCGCTGAACTT
This sequence comes from uncultured Conexibacteraceae bacterium, assembly GCA_963774025.1. Classification (GTDB taxonomy): domain Bacteria; phylum Actinomycetota; class Thermoleophilia; order Solirubrobacterales; family Solirubrobacteraceae; genus Palsa-465. The sequence goes on along the minus strand of CAVZDL010000015.1, from coordinate 13,354 downwards.
CACGCCCTGGCGAATCGTGAACGTGATCGACTTGCCGCCCTTGCCCCACGCGTACTTGGTGGCGAGCATGTAGTAAGGCTTCGCCGAGGGATTTGCGAGGTTGAAGTCCATCAGCGGCTCGTAGACCAACGAGTCGGCGCCCGCCTGGTACTCGGGGGTTGACTGGACGTAGGGGTTGTAGTTCGCCGGAGTGAAGCCGGTCTCTGGACTTGACTCAAAGATCAGCGGAGTGCTCGACGCCGGATGCGCGGTTGCGTGCTTTACGGAGGCGCTCGACGCGCCCGGCGCGACGAGCGCCGCGACCAGCGCCGCTGAAGCAGCGGCGGCGGCCAAGGTGGCTGAAGCGCGACGCCCCAGCATCAACGGCCTCTTGGTTTTCGGTTGCATTAGGTGATGTACCTTTCTTGCTGCAGTGATGTAGTAGACGGGGCGGTCACGTGTGCCTCACGCGCCGCCGTTTGCGGCCACCGGCGCGGCAGCGTGCTGTCGCGCCGGCGGTCGATCAGACCGGAGTCATTGAGGCAGTGCCACGCTCCTCTCCTCCCGTTGCCGTTGGACAAGATCTGGTGCTGCAAGGTCGAGTCGCCAGCAGGCCGCGGCGCGATGCTCGCCGATCGCTCGCAGGGGCGGTGACTCAGCCCGGCAGTGGTCGTCGGCGAACGGACAGCGGGGGCTGAACCGGCAACCCACCGTGTTGGTCGGAGCGCTCCCGGCCTGTCTCGCGCCGCGGGCCAAGCGCTCATCGATCGGGGCCCCGAGGCGGTCCGGATCCGGTGCCGCGGCCAGCAGCAACTGTGTGTATGGGTGCGCCGGGCTCTGGCTGAGGTCCTCGGACGGGCCCCTCTCAACGATCTCACCCGCGTACATCACCAGCGTTTCATCCGCGAAGTAGCGCGCTGACGCGATGTCATGCGTGATGTAGAGGACAGCGAGCTCGAAGCGCTCGCGCAGCTGGTCGATGACGTCCAGGACCTCAAGGCGGATCGAGACGTCGAGCATCGAGACCGGCTCGTCGGCGAGCAGGACCCGCGGCTTGACCGCCAATGCGCGCGCAATCGAGACACGCTGGCGCTGGCCCCCTGACAGCTGGTGCGGATAGCGGGCAAGGAACTCCTGCGCGGGACCGAGCCGGACCTCGTTCATAAGGCGTACGAGCTCATCGGCGACCGCCTTGCGTCCGAGCTCGGGACGGTGCAGCCGCACTGCTCGCTCCAGCGGATAGCGAACCTTGTGGGTCGGATTCAGCGAAGCGAACGGGTCCTGGAAGACCATCTGCACCTCACTCTTGTACGCCCGGAACCCGCGGCGCCGGGAGTTGTGCACGGGCTCACCGTCGAGTAGGACCTCGCCGCTGGTCGGCCGCTCCTGGCCGGCCAGGAGCTTGGCCACGGTCGACTTGCCCGACCCGCTCTCACCGACAAGCGCAACAACGGCACTGCGTCGCAGCTGCAGAGAGACGTCTCGCACAGCCGACAGCACCGTCGACCTGGGACCTCTGCCGAGCTTGTAGTCCTTGAAGAGGCTCTTGGCCTCCAAGACGACGGGGCCGAGATCCCTCACGGCGGGATCATTGACCGTCGTAGCGGGGTCGTCCATCACAGAACCTCTCCGTGATTGGCGGTAGCCGCCGCCAGAGCGGGCTCGGCGTCTCCAACCTTGACGAATGGACATGCGGTGAGGTGCTGCGGCTCGTCGACTTCGGCAGGCAGCAACTGCATATCGACGGTTGTGCATTCCGGCCGCGCGAAGCGGCAGCGAGGCTCGAATGGGCAACCGGGAGGCATGTCACGCGGGTCGGGCGGGGATCCGGGAATCCCCGCAAGCTGCCGGCGCGGGCCACGGACACTCGGGAACGAGTTGAGCAGCCCGCGCGTGTAGGGGTGCGCCGTGCGGTGATGGATCTGCTCGCCACTGCCGGTCTCCACCATCCGGCCGCCGTAGAGCATCGCGATGCGATCGGCGATCTCGAGCAGCAGCGAGAGATCGTGCGTGATGAAGAGGACGGCGAACTTCAGCTCCTTCTGCAGCTCTGCGATCTCCGCCAGGATCTCTCGCTGGACCACGACGTCAAGGGCGGTCGTCGGCTCGTCCATGATCACCACCTCGGGATTGGTGGCCAGCGCCATCGCGATCATGATCCGCTGACGCATCCCGCCGGAGAGCTCGTGCGGGTAACTGCGCAGCCGTGCGCGCGGGATGCCGACCATGTCCAGCAGCGAGTCGAGCCGCTCGCGCTTTTCCTCGCGCCGCAGGTCGAGGTGAGCGTCGATCACATCGCCGAGTTGGGCCTCCACCCGCAGCACGGGATTCAGCGCGTTCATCGCGCTCTGGAAGACGATCGCGATCTCCCGCCAGCGCAGGGCCCGCAGCTCGTGTGCTGTCAGGTCGAGGATCTCCAGACCCGCGGGCGGCACGCGGCGCCCGCGGTAGACGACGCTGCCGCCGGTGATGATGGCGGGCGGACGCAGCAGCCGGCATGCGCCGAGCGCCAGCGTCGACTTGCCCGAGCCGCTCTCACCGGCGAGGCCGACGATCTCTCCGGGCGCCAGGCTGAGGTCGACGTTGCGTACGGCCTTGACGTTCCCCGACTCGGTGGCAAACGAGATGGAGAAGTCACGAATCTCAAGTACGGGCAGCGCGGTCGCGGCGGCCTCTTCAGTCACGGGCGCCATGCCGACAGCGGTCTGCTCGGGGGTGCTCACAGCAACCCCCGGATCACCGGCGTGGGATCCGACGCCCGCCAGCGAGCGCCCTTGATCTTGCGACGCCCGCCGTCACGCAGACGCGGGTTGCCGATCTCGTCGAGGCCGAAGTTCAGCAGCACGAGGCTCATCCCCAGCAGGGCGACTGAGAGGCCGGGCGGCACGTACCACCACCAGGCTCCGAGCTGGACCGCCTCCTGACCGGTGGCCCAGTACAGCATCGTGCCGAGGCTCCACCCGGAGAAGCTTGCGAGACCGATGAAAGCCAGTGCCACGGAGGTCAGGACCGCGTAGAGGACCGTCGAGACAAAACTGGCCGCGATCAGGCTGACCTCGTTGGGCAGGATCTCGAAGACGATGATCCGCCAGGTCCGCTCTCCGGTCTCACGGGCGGCCAGAACGTAGTCACGGTTGCGTAGCGTCAGCGTTTGAGCGCGGATCACGCGCGCACCCCAAGCCCACCCGAGCACGCTGAGCACGATCGCCACCGGTAGCAAGCTCCCCGTGCGAAGGTATCCGAGCACCACGATCAGGAGCGGAAGCGCGGGCAACACCAGGAAGACGTTTGCCACCAGTGACAAGCCTTCGTCGGCTGCGCCGCCGAGGAAGCCGGCCGTGACGCCGACCAGCACCGCCAGCACGGTGGCGATTACGCCGGTCATCAAGCCGAGCACGACCGTTGAGCGCATCCCCACGAGCAGCTGCGAGAGCACGTCCTGCCCGGTCGAGGTGGTGCCGAGGAGGTGATGGACGTTCGGCGCGAGCGCCTGCGTCTGACCCGTGGTGACCGACGGGTCGTACGGGGCGATCGCCGGTCCGATGATCGCGATCAAGATGAACAGGCCGAAGATGGCGCCGCCGATCTTGGCCTTCAACGGCATCGACCGCGACAGTCGGCGCCAGACAGGCGCGGCTCGCTGCTGAGTGCGCGCGTCGGCTTGGAGCGGTACCGCGACCGACATCAGTAGGCCTGCCTCGTCCGGGTGCGCGGATCCGCAAGTACGTAAACAAGGTCAGCGATCATGCAAGCGAACAACACCGCGAATGAGATCACCAGGAAGATCCCCTGCGTGAGCGGATAGTCGTTGGCCTGCACCGCGTTGTAGAGCGTGAAGCCCACGCCCGGGTAGGAGAATACGATCTCCATCACCAACGCCCCGGCGACGACAAATCCGATCGCCAGCGAAAAGCCGGCGATGTTCGGCAGGATCGCGTTCCTGCGCCGCATACGTGAAGATCACGCGGCGCGAGCTCAGGCCCTTGGCCTGAGCGGCGAGCACGTAGTCCTCGCCGATCGTCGTGATCGTGACGTTGCGCATCTGCAACATCCACCCAGCCATCGAGGTGGCGACGATCGTCAACGCCGGCAGCAGCGCGTGGTCAATCGCGCTGCCGATAAAGCTCCAGTTCCAGCCGGGTTGAAGCCCGAGCGAGTATCCCCCGCTGATCGGGAAGGCGTGCAAGTCAACGGCGAAGAACTGGATCACGACCAGCGCGAGGAAGAAGTACGGGGTCGCCTGCAGGAACGTGAACGCCGGCAGGGACTGGTCGAGCCAGCCACCGCGCCGCCACGCGGCGAGGATCCCGAGCAGCGTGCCCAACGCGAAGCTGATGATCGTGGCGGTGCCGACGAGCGCCAGCGTCCAGGGAACGGTGCTGGCGAGCACGCTCGTGACCTTGTCGGGATACAGACTGACGGATGTCCCCAGGTTGAGATGCGCGAGGTTGCCGAGGTACACCCAGTACTGGTGCAGCAGGCTGCCCTGGTGGCCGACGCCGAACTCGGCCTCGAGCGCCCTCTTCGCCTGCGCCTGAAGGTTCGGGAACTTGGCCATCATCGTGTCCACCGCGTTGCCGGGCATGGCACGCGGGATGAAGAAGTTGACCGTCACCGCCGCCCAGGCAGCAACAACGTAAAACCCGAGTCGTCGGACTAAAAACGGCACTTAATTTCTCTCCTCGCTCCCTGCAGGCGGCGCACCGCCAACCGCCCAGACGGGCAGTGCGGAAACGCTAACCTCTTGTTTCCGAATAGTCAAGCCCCAATTTCCCCAGTGTTTACGGGCTTAGCGGAAGATAGTCCAAAATCAATCGCGTGCAAATGAGACGTTTATTGTGTAACGTTACAGACGTGATTAGCTGCAACGGAGCCGATGGATGAACGGGGGCGGACGGCATGAGTCCGAAGACGGCGAACGCCGCGGAGCCACCATTCGCGAGATCGCCGAGATCGCCGGCGTCTCGATCGCGACCGTGTCGCGTGTCGTCAACGGGACGGGTTACGTCTCAGACACGACGCGCGTGGCCGTCGAACGCGTCGTGCGTGACCACGGCTACACGGCCAACCGCTCGGCGCGAGGGCTCTCGAGTGGCCGCACCGGTCTGGTCGGCCTCACGGTGCCCAGGATCCACCCCGCTTACTTCTCGGAGATCGTGGCCGGAGCAACAGACGCCCTCTACGAGCGCGACATGCGAATCGTCCTGTGTCCGACGCTGCACGAGCACGATCGCGAGGTCTCGCTGCTGAATCGCCTCGTCCACGGAACGACTGACGGCGGGCTGCTGATCCTGCCCGAGGAGACCCCCGGCGAGCTTCAGACCCTGATGAGCCACGGGTTCCAGTTTGTCGTGGTGGACCCTCGCCAGCGGCTGGACGGCCAGGTGCCCACTGTGTCAGCCGCCAACCTCTCGGGTGCGTACGCCGTGACGAGCCACCTGCTCGGACTCGGACACCGGCACATCGCCGCCATCACGGGGCCGCGCGGAATGCTCGCGACCGATGAGCGGGCGCGCGGCCACAGCGCCGCACTGGCTGCAGGAGGGGTGATGCCGTCTCCGCATCTGATCGTCGAGTCGCAGTTTGACGTGCTCGGCGGCCGCCGGGCCGCGGAGCAGCTGCTCAACCTCCCGGAGCCGCCGACGGCGATCTTTGCCTTCAGCGACCAGATCGCGATCGGTGTCCTTCACGCCGCGCTCGCTCACGGGCTCAGGGTCCCTGAGGACCTCTCGATCGTCGGTTTCGACGACACCCCCGAGGCGGAACTGGTCACGCCTGCACTCACCACCGTCCGTCAGCCCCTGGCGGAGATGGGGCGCATGGGGGTCAGTTTGCTGACGCGCCTGCTGGAGAACCGTCGCCTCGAGGCGCTGCACGTCGAGCTCGCGACCCAGCTCATCGTTCGTGACTCGACCGCGCCGCCGCGCGCTGACGCGGCGCGTCAGCTCCGCGCGGGCGTGACGAGTCCGCTCTCGTAGGCGAACACGACGATCTGCACGCGGTCGCGCAGGTCGAGCTTCGAGAGGATCGCGGCCGACATGCGACTTGACCGTCGCCTCCGACAGCACCAGCCGTTGCGCGATCTCGGCGTTGGAGAGGCTGCGCGCGACCAGCAGCAGCACCTCGCGCTCGCGCGCGGTCAGCTGCTCGAGCCGTTCGCGCTGAGCCGGGTCGAGGCGGTCGTCGCCGCACTCGTTGCCCGGCGCCGTCAGCCGGTGCGCGTAGGCGTCGAGCAGCCGGCGCGTGACGCTCGGGGCGACCACCGCGTCGCCGCTGGCGACCGCCCGGATCGCGGACAGCAGGTCGGCCGGCTGCGCGTCCTTGAGCAGGAAGCCGCTGGCGCCGGCGCGCAGCGCCGAGTAGACGTACTCGTCGAGGTCGAAGGTCGTGAGGATGATGATCCGGGTGTCGCTGCCGGAGGCGACGATCCGGCGCGTGGCCTCGACGCCGTCGAGCTCGGGCATGCGCACGTCCATCAGCGCCACGTCCGGCCGCAGCGCCTGCGCTTGGGCGACCGCCTCGAGCCCGTTGGCGGCCTCGCCGGCGACGTGCAGGTCGGGCTGACTCTCGATCACCATGCTGAACGCCATCCGCATCAGCTCCTGGTCGTCGACCAGCAGGACCGACGCGCTCACCGGACCGCCTCGAGCCGACGGGCGACGGGCTGCGTCTCGGTGTGCAGGCGCAGGTGCACGCGCCAGCCGCCGTCCTCGGTCGGGCCGACGTCGAGCGTCGCCGTCATAGACGTTGGCGCGCTCGCGCATGCCGCGCAGGCCGCGGCCGTCCAGGCTGCGGCCGTCCAGATCGGCGTCCGACGCGCGCGCCGGTATCGCCGGCGGTTCAGCCGGACCGGTGCCGCCGGTGTTGGTCACGTCCAGCTCGACCTGGCCGCGGCGCAGCGGAGCTGCAGGTGCGCCGTCGTCGGCCGTGCGGCGTGCTTGAGCGTGTTGGTCAGCGCCTCCTGGGCGACTCGGAAGACCGCGAGCTGAACGCCGGGCGGCAGCTCCTGCGAGGTCGCCGTCGAGATCGATCGTCACCGGGATGCCGGCGGCGTCGACGCGCGCGATCAGGTCGTCGAGCCGCTCGAGCGTCGGCTGCGGCTCGAGCGGCTCGGGCGCCGAGTCGTCGCGCAGCACGCCGAGCAGGCGGCGCATCTCGAGAGCGCCTGGCGCCCGGTCGCCGACGACGCGCTCGATCGCGCCCGAGGCCTGCTCGGGGGAGGAGTCGAGCGCGTAGCGGGCGCCGTCGGCCAGGGCGATCATCACGGTCAGGTTGTGGGAGACGATGTCGTGCATCTCCCGGGCGATGCGAGCACGCTCAGCGGCGGCGCCGAGCTCGGCCTGCTGGTCGCGCTCGCGCTCGAGCCGTGCCGCCTTCTCCCGCAGGGATGCGAGCAGCTCGCGGCGCTGGCGGATCATCAGCCCGAGCGCCGCGGCCGCGACGGCCAGGCCGGTGACCCCGACCCAGTACTTGAACTCCTGCGTCTCCCAGCTGCAGCGCCAGCATGATCGCGCCGGCCTCAGCCACGGCGACGCGCAGCAGCGATCGACCTGACGTCGCTCTCCAGGCAGACCCAGTAGAGCGCGATCAGCACCGCGACGTCGGCCAGCTGGGGCCCCGAGACGAGCCACTGCAGCAGCGCGGCCAGGCCGACGCCGGCGAAGCACGCGCGCACGCTGCGGTGGCGCAGCAGCAGCGGCAGCGCACAGCGCCGCGCAGAAGGCGAGCATCGCCGGCGTGATCCGGTCCTGGATCGCGAGGCCGATCACGCTCGTGGCCGCGACCGCGGCCGCCAGCACCGCGTCCGTCAGGCAGCGTGGCGCGCGCTGAAGCGCGCCAGGCGCTCGACCCGCTGGTTCAGCCAGGTGAACAGCAGCTCGTCGGAATGGTCCGGCATACGCGGAATCTTCGCGCCCCGCGCCCGGCGAGCGCTACTCGGCTTCGGGCGCGAGCACCGGATGCGGATGCGCGGGTGCGGCGTGCGGGTGCGGTGCGGGTACAGGTGCGGGTGGGTCTCCGCCGCACGCTGCTCGCCACGCTGCACGTCGAGCTTCGTGACCGTGACCCAGGCGACGAGCGCGGCGAAGATCACGAACGCGATCAGGCTGACGGTCGGGTCGCCGAGGTTCAGGCCGCCGTTGGTCGGCTTGCTGAAGCCGTCCGCGAACGAGGCGCCGAGCGGTCGCGTGACGACGTAGGCGAACCAGAACGAGAAGATCGGGTTCCAGTTGAAGCGCCACCAGCCGACCGCCGGAACCGCGAAGATGCCCGCGAACAGGAGCGCCGAGGGCCAGAAGCCCAGGTTGAGCTGGTACGCCGTGAGGTCGCCGGCGGCTGTGCCGAGCGCGAACGTGCCGAGCACCGCGGCCCAGTAGAACTTCTCGCGGCGCCTGGTGTCGATGCTGTGGATCGAGAGCGTGCCCTCGCTCCGGTACCAGCGCCAGAAGATCAGACCGGTGATCAGCGCGAACGCCGGCGTCGTGACCGTGTAGGGGATGTTGGCGCCGTCGTGGATGCCGTCGGCGGCCATCGTGCCGAAGACCGCCACCATCATCACCGCGAACCAGTAGTACGGCGCCCTGTACTCGCGCTGGCGCAGCTGCAGCCAGAGCGCGAACCACATGCCGAAGATGCCGACGGCCGCCGCGATCGGGACGCTCTTCTGGCCCATCGCGTCGGACATCGCCTCGCCCATGCCGGTGGTCAGCAGCTTGAGCACCCAGAAGACGACCGTGATCTCAGGGACCTTCGTGGCCAGCGTAGCGCTTCGGTGGCGGTGCGTCGTCATGTGTCTCTGAGCGTAGGAGTGCTTGTTGTGAGTTTCGTTAGGACTGGCCGAACAGCGGCTGAGGCGATCGCGACGGCGCTGATCGCTGGGCCATGCCAGAGGAGCCGTGGTCTCAGTCGGCATCCCTGAGCGAGGGTAGGAATGCGCAGGCAACCTGCACAGCGCTTGGGCTGATTTTTGCAGCCTAAAGATGCGACCTCAGGTCGGAGCTCGACTGCTACCTGAGGATGGGCGTCAGGCCGTCCTCGTCGAAGACCCGCTGCGCGATCGCAAAGGCGGCGTTCGCGGCCGGCACGCCGGCGTAGACGGCGGTGTGGATCAGGACCTCGGCGATCTCCTCCTGGGTCAGTCCGTTGCGCAGCGCCGCGCGCACGTGCATCGCGATCTCGTTCTCGCGCCCGAGCGCGGTCAGTACCGACAGCGTGATCGCGCTGCGCGTCCTGCGGTCCAGCCCGTCCCGCGTCCACACGGCACCCCACGCGTGGCGGGTGATGAACTCCTGCCACGGCGCCGTGAAGTCGGTCGCGTTGGCGAGCGCGCGGTCGACATGGGCGTCGCCCAGCACCTCGCGGCGGACCCGCATCCCCTGCTCGTAGTGCTCGTCGTCAGTCATGGCGTCCTCAGAGTCCGAGGTGGTCGAAGATCAGGCGGTTGACGGCGCAGGGTGCTGGGCGCTGGCGAGGTGCGCGGCGTCCGCGATCGTCTCGAGGCGCGCGCCCGCGATCGCGTCGGCGATCGCCGCTGATGTCGGCGGCGGGATCGACGGGTCGTCGGCGCCGCTGATCACGAGCGTCGGAGCGGTGATCCGCTCGAGCTCGTCGCGCAGGTCCAGCTCGGCGATCGCCTCGCAGCAGCCGCGTAGCCCTCGACAGCGGTGGCGGCGATCATCGCCCGGTACGCCCTCACCGTGTGGCCGTGCGCTGCGCCCAACGCGGGCGTGAACCAGCGCGCGACGACCACGTCGGCGATCACCTCGATCGTGCCCGCCGCGCGCACCGTGGCCGCGCGCTCCAGCCAGCGGCTCGGACTCGCCCAGGTAGGCGGAGGTGCAATCAGCACCAGCCTGTCGATGCGCTCGGGGTGGTTTCCGGCGAGCCACTGGCCGACCATGCCGCCGATCGAGAGCCCGCAGTACGAGGCGCGCTCGAGCCCGAGGTGATCCATCAGCGCGATCACGTCGTCGCCGAGATCCGCGATCGTGTAGGGCGCCGCCGGCACCGGCGAGGCGCCGTGGCCGCGGTGGTCGAACGGGATCATCCGCAGGCGGCCGGAGAGCATCTTGACCTGCGGCTCCCACATCGAGAGCGTCGTCCCGAGCGAGCCGCCGAGCAGCAGCGGCGGCCCGTCCAGCGGGCCGAGCGACTCGTGGTGGAGCGCGACCGCCTTCACCGCTTGACCTCCGCCAGCGCGCGATCGACCAGCTCCGCGGCGCCGGCCAGCTGAGCTTCGAGCGTCCCGACGCCTCGTGACGCCAGCCGAGCCAGCGGCCAGGTTCTCCCGCATCCGTCCGGTGTCCACCTCGAGGTTGGTCGAGCAGATCCGCCAGCCACGCGGCCGCCGAACCGGTCAGCGTCAGCAGCTCGCTGAGCGTGCCCCACTCTGCCTGCCAGGCGCCCGCCGCGCGCTGGTGCTCCTGCTCCATCGCCGCAAAGATCGTGGCGACCAGCCCGGGCACGCGCTTGGCGCAGGCGAGCACCGACACCGCCGCGACCGGGTTGCGCTTGTGAGCCATCGACGATGAGCCGCCGCGACCCTCGCCGCCCTCGCGGACCTCGCCGACCTCCGCCTGGGCCAGCAGCGTGACGTCGCGCGCGACCTTCGACGCCACCCCGGTCAGCCCGCCGAGCGCGGCGGCCAGCTGCGCGACGCGTGTGCGGTCGGTGTGCCACGGGATCACCGGCTCGGCGAGTCCGAGCGTGGCGGCCACACGGGCCGCCACCTGCGGCGCGCGGCTTCCGACCGGCCCGCCCATCTGCACGGCCAGGCCCTCATCGCGCACCCGCTCGAGCTCGACCGCGGCGCGCTCGAGCGCCACCAGCCATCCGGCCGCGACGAGCCCGAACGAGGTCGGCAGCGCCGGCTGCAGCAGCGTGCGTCCGAGCATCGGCGTGCCGCGGTGCGTGGAGGCGAGTCGCGCGGCCGCCGTCGACGGCGGCGCTCGCGTCGGTCAGAGTCGGTTCGAGCGCGCGCTGCGCGACCAGCATCGCCGCCGTGTCGACGATGTCCTGGCTGGTGGCGCCGAAGTGAACGGCGTCCGACGAACTCCGGAGACTCCGACGCGCGCCGCGCAGCTCGTCGACCAGCGGGATCACCGGAGTCGCATTCTCGCCCGCCTCGGCGGCGATCGCACTCACGTCGAACGGCTCCTGCTGCGGCGCGGCAGGATCGCCTCGCCGGCCTGCGGCGGGATCAGGCCCTCGTCCACGCAGGCGGCCGCGAGCGCGACCTCGACGTCGACCATCGCCCGCACCCACGCCTCGGCGGCGACGGCTCGGCGGCGCCACGCGCGTAGGTCCCGGCAAAGAGGTCAGATCCCGCCGAGCTCAGATATCGAAGAAGACGGTCTCGGCGGGGCCCTGGAGGTGAATGTCGAAGCGGTAGCCGTCGTCGGTCGGCTGCGCCAGCAGCGTCTCGCGACGGGCGGCCGGCACCGTCGCGAGCACCGGGTCGGAGGCGTTGGCGTCCGGCTCGTCGGCGAAGTAGATGCGCGTCACGACGCGGTGCAGCATCCCGCGCGCGAACAACGTCACGTCGATGTGCGGCGCCTGCAGCCGCCCGTTCGGGCCGGGGACCCGGCCGGGCTTGACGGTGACCATCTCGTAGGTGCCGTCGCCGTCCTCGACACCCTAGCGGCCGAAGCCGCGGAAGCCCTCGAGCGTCGACTGCTCGCCGTAGCCGTAGATGTCGGCGAAGCGGCCCTCGCCGTCCGGCTGCCAGAACTCGATCAGGTGATCGGGAACGATGTCTCCGCGACCGTCGTGGATCGTGCCCGTGATCGTGATCGCGCCGGGCGTGTCCTCGGGGACGATCAGGTTGCCGCCCTCATACGGCAGGCCCGATCGCGAAGTACGGGCCGACCGTCTGCGAGGGTGTGACCTCGAAGATCATTCGAAGCCCTCCTCGAACGGCGTCGAGGCCGGGCCGCGCAGGTAGATGTCCCAGTTGAACGCCTGCGCCCAGTTCGGCCGTGTCTCGTGGATGTTGAAGGTCGAGATCATCCGCTGCCGCGCCTGCTCGTCAGCCACCGAGTTGAAGATCGGGTCAAACGGGAAGAACGGGTCATCGGGGAAATACATCTGCGTCACCAGCCGCTGCGCGAACGCGCGCCCCAACAGTGAGAAATGGATGTGCGCCGGACGCCAGGCGTTGTAGTGGTTGCCCCACGGGTACGGACCGGGCCGGATCGTCGTGAACTCATAGCGCCCGTCGGCATCGGTCAGACAGCGGCCGGCGCCCGTGAAGTTGGGATCGAGCGGCGCCGCCCAGCGATCCCATTTGTGCGCGTAGCGCCCGGCCGAGTTGGCCTGCCAAACCTCGACGAGCGTGTCGCGCAGCGGCTTGCCCTCGGTGTCGTAGACGTGCCCTGAGACGATGATCCGCTCGCCGATCGGCTCGCCGCGATGCTGCACCGTCAGGTCGCGGTCGGTGTCGGCCATGCGCATCGTCGCCGCCAGCTGCGGGCCCGTGATCTCGGTGACGGTATGCGGGAGGTAGACCAGCGGCTGCTTCGGTTGACGGAGCTGCGTCGACTTGTACGGCGGATAGTCCAGCGGCGGGTGCGCCCCGGCGGGCTCGCGGCGGTACCGCTGCGGCGTGTCCGCCACCGGGTCATAGATCTGCCGACCTCCTCCCGTCGTCGCCCGGTCTCGTCGATCCTTCTCCCTGCCGTACTCATCGCGCGACCAGCTCCCTGAGTGCTTCGAGCTCCTCGGCGCTCGGCGCCGCTGACACGCCCAGCTTGTCAAGAACTCGAAGTTCCCAGCCCGTGGCCTCGCGCACCTGCTCGACGGTCACGCCCGGATGCAGAGTCGTCAGCGTCAGTTCACCGTCGATCGGTTCCAGCACGCCCAGGTCGGTGATCACGAGTGTCGTGCGCTCGCCGCTGGTCGTCCTGAAATCGAGCTTCTCCACGAACGTGCGGCGGTTGTGCGGGGCGATCACCACGACCTCTTGGCAACCGGTCGCGATCTCCGGGCGCCGCCGGCGCCGGGCAGGCGCGTTCGGGGGTGCTCGTAGTCGCCGATCACGGTCGAGTTGAGGTTCGCGTGCGGGTCCACCTGGGCGGCGCCGAGGAATGCGACCTGCACCCGCCCCGGGCCGATCCAGTAGTTGAACATCTCCGGCACCGACACCACCAGATCCGCGGTCTCGGCGAGCTCGCCGTCACCGATCGAGAGCGGCACGTGGTAGGGCTTGGCTCCAATCGTGCCCGACTCGTAGACCAGTACCAGCCGTGGGTTGTGGACCATGCGCGCGAGCAGCGCGGCCGTGCTCGGCCGTCCGACGCCGATGAAGCACGAGCGTTTACCGGTGAGGCTGCGAGCGGCGACGATCGTCTGTAGCTCGCCGCTCGTGAACGCTTCACCA